>NZ_BAAGHZ010000001.1:0-1593025 GCF_054658695.1 Dongia sp. agr-C8 | reverse complement strand
AAACTCTCAGGTTAACCTGATCTCTCAGAGCCGAAGCTCCGGTCGATCCGTCAACGTTGGTCCTTGCTTAAACGCGTCTTCCTTACTGCATGAAACGCTACATGCCCTCCAGCCGATCGCTCAGCCAAAGAACCGCAACGTCTCGAGATAACGAAGACAGCAAGAGCCCAGAACTCAGTTCCGAAGAACTGTCCCAGGACCCGCCGCCCGCGTATCCCTTCTCGTCAATATTACAATGTCAAACAGCGTGCGGCGAACCGCAGGAGACGCCCAGGCGATTCGGCCCGAGACGAAACCCCAACTATAGTTATTTTAGAGAGGCGTTTCAAGCGCCTCAGCCTCAACCGAAAGGTTGCGCCGAGACGCACCGCCGATCCCCTTCGCGTTTCGCCTTTTGCAAGGCGCCCCGCTCGGGTGGCGCGGTTTTTAGGCGAGTCGTTCCGGGATGTAAAGCAGAAAAGATTTCGCGCCGAATGCATATCTGCCTGACGCAAATGCATGCGCGGAAAGCCGCGGAAAATCCAGTTCTGAGCAGCCACCTATAGCAAACCGAGCGCCTTCAACTCGGCGACCATCTTCGGCGGGAGATCGGCTTCGGCGCGCGCGGCGCGGAGCGCAGCGCGCTGGTCCGCGAGATCCGCCGGCGCGTCCTCCTCCTCGAGATAGCGCCAGCCTTGAAACGCCCGGCGCGGCCGCGTCTCGGTGAGAATCATCTTCGGCTCATAGACGATGGCGCAATAGGCATTGCCCTTCTCGTCCTGGACATCGTCGAGGCGCAGGATCGGGTGCCGCACGCAGATTCGGCCGCGAATCACCCAATAGAGTGAGCCGCCGTCGAGCACCTCTGCGAGCCGTTTCGGCTTCATCCGGGTCCAGTGCGCGTGCTCGCTCGGGCTCCTGAGACCCTTGCGTTTCCTGGCTTTCCTGCAGTCGTCGCTGTCGAACCACGCGGCCAGTTCGTCGATGCTTTCGATGCCGACGCATAATTTGACAAGGTGAACGGTCATGCGAAAGACTTTGCGCTGTTCCGTGGGGCAAGCGTTTGCGGCTTGAAGGCTCTGGCTTAGAGGATGGCCAGGGCCGGCATCAAGCCTTTGAAGGAGCTCTTGGCCATGTCCCCGATTTCGGCGTCTCGCCGATCCATCGCTTTCCTCTCCGCGCTCGCGCTGCTGGCCGGCTGCGCGCCCGGAACGGTCAACTATGTGCACGTCGATTCCAGCTACGACCCGACCGCGCTGGCGCATATCCCCTACACCGGACCGCTCTATGCCGACGTTTCCGGCAATCCATTCGGCATCCCGCAGGAGGACCTGCAGCGGCTGGTGAACGACGCGATCCAGCCTTCGTCCGCCAAGGCCGAAACCGGCCAGGGTGTCCGCGTCCACATTGCCTTCGGCCCGACGGCGGCGGATCGCGGCTCCGCCTGCAGCATGGGCGGCACCCAGCAGATGTCGAGCACGATCTCCGTGGTCGCCGCGCTCTGCCGCGGCGGCGGCAGCGCCACGACCTACCTGATCGGCTCGGTGGACGACATCCGGGGTCCGAGCGATCCCCGCTTCGAGAGCTTCCTGCGCCAGGTGACGGTCCAGCTCTTCCCGCGGGTCGATCCCAACCGCGATCCGCCCTGCTTCTTTCCGAACTGCTAGCGGATCATCTTGCTGATCGAGCGGAACTCCGGGGCGCTCGCGCTCCGGAGCCACTCGAACAACGCCATTTCCGCGGTGATCAGCGTGGCGCCGGCGCGGGCCACGCGGTGCAGCGCCACTTCCCGGCTCTCCGCGCGCCGCGAGGAAACACAGTCCGCCACCACGAAGACCTGGTAGCCCGCCTCGATCAAGTCGAGCCCGGTCTGCAGCACGCAGACATGGGCCTCGACCCCGGCCAGGATAAGTTGCGGCTGGCCCGCACGCTTCAGTTCATCCCGGATGGTGGGGTTCGCATAGGCCGAGAATTCCATCTTCTCCAGCCGCCGGGTGATGAAACCGGTCAGTCCCGGCAAGGTCGCGCCGAGCCCCTTCGGATACTGCTCCGAGGCCAGGATCGGCACACCCAGCTCGTAAGCACCCCGCAGCAGGACGCCACAACGCGCGGTCACATCGGCGGCATCGACCACGGCGGGAACCAGCCGTTCCTGCATATCCACCAGCAATAACAGGGACTTCGCACGTTCGAGCAGCATGCCGGGACCTCTCGCATAATCGAGCCATGCGACCTTAGCGCACCCCCCTTCACATTGACAAAACAGCGATTTTTCTTATATTTCCGGCGGCTTAAGTGACTTGGACTCGCGGGCAACCGTCGCTTCGAAAGCCTTTGCAATCGCCCGCATCGGACAACATGAAATTCGCAGATCTGGGGCTTAGCCCCGAACTCCTGAGCGCTATCGCCGATTCCGGCTACGAGACCCCAACCCCGATCCAGGCTCAGGCCATCCCGACCGTCCTCATGGGACGCGACGTGCTCGGCTGTGCACAGACCGGCACCGGCAAGACCGCTGCCTTCGTCTTGCCGATGATCGACATCCTCAATCACGGCCGCACGAAAGCGCGCATGCCGCGCTCGCTGATCATCGAGCCGACGCGCGAGCTCGCGGCGCAGGTCGCCGAGAACTTCGAGAAGTACGGCAAGAACATCGAGCTCTCGATGGCACTGCTGATCGGCGGCGAAAGCTTCACCGACCAGGAACGCAAGCTCGACCGCGGCGTCGATGTGCTGATCGCCACGCCGGGCCGCCTGCTCGATCTCTTCGAGCGCGGCAAGATCCTGATGAACGACGTCAAGATCCTGGTGATCGACGAAGCCGATCGCATGCTGGACATGGGCTTCATCCCCGATGTCGAGCGCATCGTCTCGCTGATCCCGAAGATCCGCCAGACCCTGTTCTTCTCCGCCACCATGGCGCCGGAGGTGAAGCGGCTGGCCGACGCCTTCCTGATGAACCCCAAGGAGATCACCGTCTCCGCGCCGGCCACCACCGCGACCACGGTGACCCAGGGTCTGGTGGTTTGCGATGAGCTGGACAAGCGCGAAGCGCTGCGCCGCCTGATCAAGTCGGAAGAAGTGACCAACGCGCTCATCTTCTGCAACCGGAAGAAGGACGTCGATATCCTCTACCGCTCGCTCAGCAAGCACGGGTTCAATGCCGCCCAGCTGCACGGCGACATGCCGCAGTCGAAGCGCACCGAAACCCTGGAGAAGTTCAAGAACAACGAAGTGACCCTGATGGTCTGCAGCGATGTCGCCGCGCGCGGCATCGACATCAAGGGCCTCTCCCACGTCTTCAACTTCGACACCCCGCATCACGCCGAGGACTACGTGCACCGGATCGGCCGCACCGGCCGCGCCGGCAAGGAGGGCCGCGCCTTCACCTTCGCCATGCCGGAAGACGGCAAGGCGGTGCAGGCGATCGAGAAGCTGATCGGCAAGGAAATCCCCCGGGTCAACATCGAGGGAATCACCACCCAGGAGCTCTCGGACGAAGCGCCGCGCCGTGGGCGTGGCCGCAGCGGTGGCCGTGGCCGCGGCGGTGAGCGCGGCGAGCGCACCGGCGGTAGAGGCGAGCGCGGCGGCCGGTCGAATGGCCGCGGCCCGCGTCGCGACCGCGAGCAGCCGCAGGAATCGCGCGTCGATGCGATCGACGCGGCGATCCCACATCCCGCCGCCGAACTGCACCGCAAGGACAAGCTGGCATCCGCGACCGCCTTGCCGGAGATCGCCGACCAGGTGGTGGCCGATCACCCGATCGCACCGGTCGTCGTCGCGGGCGTTGCCAGTGGCGTGGTGGGCCCGGTCACTTCGGACGGGCTGCCGAGCCAGACCTATGCCAACTCCCGGCATGAGAATCGCCATGAGAACCGTCATGAGCGCCGGGCGCATGCCCATGCCGAGAGCCACGGCGAGCATCACGGCGGGCCGTTCGGCGATCACACGCCGGAATTCTTCGCCCGCGAGCAGCGCCGCGCGCTGCAGATGACCGAGCGCAGGCCGGCGGCGCGCTGATCCGAGTTCCGTCACCCGCGGGCTTGACCCGCGGGTCCCTCTCCAGCGCCCTCCCCTTTTCAATCAGTTGACCGCGTCACGCCGCAGCCTATGCTGCGGCGTTTTCGTGACAGCGGATTTTCAAGGCGATGACGATCCTCAAGGCGCTCTTCAAGCGCAAGCTCGCGTTGCTCGGGCTGATCGTCATCGTCGCTTTCGTGCTCCTGGCCTTGCTGGCGCCCTGGATCGCGCCTTTCCCCTATGCCGAGATGCACAAGGACGGGCTGACCGATTTCGGCAGCCCGCTGCCGCCCGGCGGTAAGTACTGGCTCGGCACCGATACGCTCGGCCGCGACCTGCTCTCGCGGCTGATCTTCGGCGCCCAGGCGACCCTGATCGTCGCCATCATCGCCAACACCATCGCCTGCGCGATCGGCACCTTGGTCGGCGTCACCGCCGGCTACCTGCGCGGAATCGCCGGCAGCCTGCTGATGCGCTTCACCGACCTGATGACCGCCTTCCCCGCCTTGCTGCTGGCGATCCTGCTGGCCGCGATGTTCAACCCCAGCCTCTGGATCGTGGTCATCGTGATCGCGATGGTGAACTGGGTCCAGGTCGCGCGCGTCACTTACACCGAAACCATCTCGCTCTCCGAGCGCGAGTTCATCACCGCCGAGCGCAGCCTCGGCGCAAGTGCCGGCCGCATCCTGTTCCGGCATCTGCTGCCGCATCTCGTGCCGACGATCACCGTCTATGCGACGCTCGGCATCGCCACCACCTCGTTGACCGAGGCGACGCTTTCCTTCCTCGGCATCGGCGTGCAGCCGCCGACCCCCAGCTGGGGCAATATGGTGAACGAGAACCAGACCTATTTCGAATCCGCGCCCTGGCTGGTCTTCTTCCCCAGCGCCTGCATCGGCATCCTGGCGCTCTCCTTCAACCTGATCGGCGACGCGCTCCGCGACCTGCTCGACCCGACCTTGCGGGGGCGGCACTGATGGGCAGCCCCCGATGGTGAGTTACGTGCTCCGCCGCCTAGTGCAGATGCTGCTGACCCTGATCGGCATCAGCATCATCACCTTCCTGATCACCCACGCGCTGCCCGCCGACCCCGCGCGCCAGATCGCCGGCCGCACCGCCAGTGCGGCCCAGGTCGAGCAGGTCCGGCACGCCTTCGGCCTCGATCTGCCGCTGCACGAGCAGTATCTGCATTACGCCGCCAATCTGGTGCAGGGCGATCTCGGCCGCTCCTACGTGCAGCGCACCGAGGTCGCATCGCTGATCGCGGCACGCCTGCCCGCTACCCTGCTGCTGATGCTGGGTGCGATCGTCTGCGAGCTCGTGATCGGCCTCACCGCCGGCACGATCGCCGCCTTCAAGCGCAACACCGCCTTCGACCAAGGCGTCATGATCGGCGCCCTGCTCTTCGTCTCCACCCCGCAATTCCTGGTCGCCTATACCCTCCTCTATGTCTTCAGCAACTGGCTGGGCTGGTTCCCGTTGAGCGGCTATGGGTCGTTCCGGCACCTGGTGCTGCCGTCGATCGCGCTGGGGCTGCTGGGCGGCGGCTGGTATGGCCGCATGATGCGCTCCAGCATCATCGAGGTGCTGCGGCAGGACTACGTGCGCACCGCCCGCGCCAAGGGCCTTAGCCGGGCGAGGATCGTCCTCATTCACGTGCTGCCCAACGGCCTCTTGCCGATCATCGCCATGATCGGGCTCGACATCGGCTATTTCATGAGCGGGATCGTGGTGGTGGAATCGGTGTTCGGCTGGCCGGGGATCGGCCAATTGGCCTGGCAGGCGATCCAGACCATCGACATACCCATTATCATGGGGGTGACCTTGGTGGCCGCCTGTGCCATCGTGCTGGGCAATCTGCTGGCCGACCTCGTGGCGCCGCTGATCGATCCCAGAATCAAGCTCAAGTAATCAAGCTCAAGTAAGCAAGCAACGAAAAACACGACGGAGAGGGACATGAACATGAACCGGCTGTTGATCTCAGTATCTGTGGTCGCCCTGCTGGCGCTCGGCGCCTGCGGCGAGAAGAAGGAAGAACAGGCCTCCAGCGAGCAGACCCAGACCGCCCCGGCGCCGGCACCCGCGCCGGCGGAACCCGCCGCGCCCGCGGCCACCCAGGAATCCGCTGCCACGCCCGCCGAGCCCGCCGCCGCCCCGGCTGCAGCACCGGCGGCACCGGCAGCCACCCAGGAGGCTGCCGCAACGCCGGCCGCCACCGGCGAGGTCAAGCAGGGCGGCGAGATGACCGTCACCTTCAAGGACGACATCTCCACGCTGGATCCCGCGATCGGCTACGACTGGAAGAACTGGTCGATGATCAAGAGCGTTTTCGACGGCTTGCTCGACTACAAGCCCGGCACCACCGAGATCATTCCCGATCTCGCCGAAAGTTTCGAAGTGGCGCCGGACGGCCTCACCTACACCTTCAAGCTCCGCAAGGGCGTCAAATTCCACAACGGCCGCGAGATGAAGGCCGCCGACGTCAAGTATTCGCTGGAGCGCACCTGCAACCCCGACACCGCCAGCCCCGGCGCCGGCTATTACGGCGCGATCAAGGGCTTCGAGGACTTCCAGGGCAAGAAGGCGACCGAGCTCGCCGGCATTACCACGCCGGACGACTACACGGTGAAGATCGAGCTCTCGCATCCCGATTCCACCATGCTGCATCTGATGGCGCTCAACTTCTCCTTCGTCGTGCCGAAGGAAGAGGTGGAGAAGGCCGGCGCCGATTTCGGCAAGAAGCCGGTCGGCACTGGCGCCTTCAAGGTCAGCGAGTGGACCAGCGGCCAGAAGATCGTCTTCGAGCGCAACAAGGACTATTTCCGCGCCGGACTGCCGCATCTCGACAAGATCACCTTCGAGATCGGCCAGGACCCGACCGTGGCGCTGCTGCGGTTGCAGAAGGGCGAGATCGACATTGCCGGCGACGGCATCCCGCCTGCGAAATACGCCGAGGTGCTGGCGGACCCGGCGACCAAGGATCTCGTCACCATCACCGACCAGCTCCAGACCGGCTATGTCTCGATGAACGTCAACATCGCGCCCTTCGACAAAGTGGAAGTGCGCCAGGCGGTCAACATGGCGATCGACAAGGACGCGATCGTGAAGCTGATCAACAACCGCGCGGTACCGGCGAACCAGCCGCTGCCGCCGGCCATGCCCGGCTATGACAAGAGCTACACCGGCTATGCCTACAACGTGGACGAGGCGAAGAAGCTCCTGGAAAAGGCCGGAGTCGGCAGCGGCTTCGAGACCGACCTCTATGTCATGAACGTCGATCCCAACCCGCGCATCGCCCAGGCGATCCAGCAGGACCTCGCCAAGATCGGCATCAAGGCGAACCTGAAGTCGCTCGACCAGGGCACCGTCATCGCCGCCGGCGGCAAGAAGGACGGCGCGCCGATGATCTGGTCCGGCGGCATGGCCTGGATCGCCGACTTCCCGGATCCCAGCAACTTCTACACCGCGATCCTGGGCTGCGGCGGCGCGGTCGATGGCGGCTGGAATTGGGCCTGGTACTGCAACAAGGATCTCGATGCCCGCGCCGACAAGGCGAATGCGATGACCGATCCCGCGCAGGCCGATGCGCGCGCCGCCGAATGGGGCAAGATCTTCGTCGATCTCATGAAGGACGCGCCCTGGGCGCCGGTCTTCAACGAGAAGGCGGTGGTGATCCATTCCAAGCGGGTCGCGGGTCCGAACGGCATCTTCGCCGATCCGATCCACATCCCCGTCAACTATGACGAGGTCTACGCGGTCGACGCGCAGTAAACCCGAACGACGGTGGCCGGGCCTCGCCCCGGCCGCCGCTCTCTTTCAATCCGGGATCCATCATGTCCGCACGCCACACCATCCACGATCACCAGCATCATTTCGGCTGGGACAATTCCCTGAAACCGATCATGACCGTCGGCTCCGGCGAGACGCTCGAGCTGAAATGCAAGGACTCCTCCGCCGGCCAGATCACCCCGAGCTGGACCGCGAAGGACATTCCCAATCTCGACTTCTCCAAGGTGAACCCGACGCTGGGGCCGATCGCGATCGACGGCGCCGAGCCGGGCGATGCGATCAAGGTCACCCTCATCGACTTCAAGCCCTGCGGCTGGGGCTGGACCGCGAATATCCCGGGCTTCGGCCTGCTCGCCGACCAGTTCAAGGAACCGGCGATCAACATCTGGAAATACGACGCGAACACCCTCGCGCCGGCGATGTTCGGCCCGGCCAGGGTGCCGCTGAAGCCTTTCGCCGGCACCATCGGCCTCGCCCCCGCCGAGCCCGGCCATCACTCGGTGGTCCCGCCGCGCCGGGTCGGTGGCAACATGGACATCCGCGACCTCGCCAAGGGCTCCGAGCTCTATCTGCCCGTCGAGGTCAAAGGCGCGCTCTTCTCCCTCGGCGATACCCATGCGGCGCAGGGCGACGGCGAGGTCTGCGGCACGGCGATTGAAAGCCAGCTCGACGTCACCGTGAAGCTCGAGCTGGTCAAGAACGCCAACCTCACCTTCCCGCGCTTCCGCACCCCCGGCCCGGTGACCCGTCATCTCGACGAGAAGGGTTACGACGTCACCACCGGCATCGGCACGGATCTCATGGAAGGCGCCAAGGCTGCCGTCAGCGGCATGGTCGACCTCCTCTCCAAGCGCCACAACATCTCAGCCGTCGATGCCTACATGCTCTGCTCGGTCTGCGGCGACCTGCGCATCAGCGAGATCGTCGACATGCCGAACTGGGTGGTGTCGTTCTACTTCCCGCGGATCGTGTTAGAGTGACGGCGGACGGCGGCGCGCCCCTCCTTCGCGTCGAAGGCTTGAGCGTCGACTTCGCCTCGCCAAAGGGCGCCGTCCGCGTGGTCGAGGACCTGAGCTTCGATCTCAACGCCGGCGAAACGCTCTGCATCGCCGGGGAATCCGGGTCCGGCAAGTCCGTCACCGCCTTGTCGCTGATGGGCCTGCTGCCGAAGCCGGGCGGGCGCATCGCCGCCGGCAAGGCGATCTTCGACGGCGCCGATCTCTTCGCGCTCTCCGAACGCCGAATGGCGGCGATCCGCGGCCACGAGATCGCGATGATCTTCCAGGAGCCGATGACCTCGCTGAACCCGATCCTCACCATCGGGCACCAGCTGATCGAAGGCCCGATGCGCCATCTCGGCCTCAGCCGCAATACGGCGACCGCGCGCGCGGTCGAGATGCTCGACGCTGTTCGCATCGCCGAGCCGAAGCGCCGCCTGAAGCAATACCCGCACGAGCTTTCCGGCGGCATGCGCCAGCGCGTGATGATCGCCATGGCGATGGCCTGTCGCCCGAAGATCCTGATCGCCGACGAACCCACCACCGCGCTCGACGTCACTGTGCAGGCGCAGATCCTGAAACTGATGCAGGACCTGCAGCGCGAGACCGGCACCGCGATCATCCTGATCACCCATGACATGGGCGTGGTGGCCGAGACCGCCGACCGCGCGGTGATCATGCGCCGTGGCCGCGCCGTCGAGACCGGCGATGTCAGCCGCATCTTCCGGCAGCAGGAACACGACTACACCAAGGCGCTGCTTGCCGCCGTGCCGAAATTCGCCGATGGCGGCCGTGCACCGGCACCGCTTCCGGCTGAAGCGCCGCTGCTCGACGTCCGAGACCTGGTCGTGCGCTTCGACGTGCGCGGCGGCGGCTTGATCCCGCGCGTGACCCAGCGGGTGCATGCGGTCGAGAAGATCTCCTTCGACCTGAAGCCCGGCGAGACCCTGGCGCTGGTCGGCGAATCCGGTTGCGGCAAGTCCACCACCGGCAAGGCGCTGCTGAAGCTGGTGCCGAGCCATGGTGCGGTCGCGCTGAAAGGCGCCGCCCTCGGCAACGACGTCAAGGCTTGGCGCCGCCATATGCAGATGATCTTCCAGGACCCGATGGCCTCGCTCGACCCGCGCATGACCGTCGGCGAGTTGGTGGCCGAGCCCTTGGTGATCCACGGCATCGCGTCGGGCTCGGAGATCCGGGACCGCGTCGCCAATCTGTTCGAGCGCGTCGGCCTCGCCGCCGACCACATGTCGCGCTATCCGCACGAATTCTCCGGCGGACAGCGCCAGCGCATCTGCATCGCCCGCGCGCTCACCTTGAATCCGCAGATCATCGTCGCCGACGAATGCGTCTCCGCGCTCGACGTCTCGATCCAGGCGCAGATCCTGGAACTGCTGAAGGAGCTGCAGGACGAGCTCGGCGTCGCCTACCTGTTCATCTCGCACGACATGGCGGTGGTCGAGCAGGTCAGCCACCGCGTCGCCGTCATGTATCTCGGCCAGATCGTCGAGCTAGGGCCGGCCCAGGCGGTGCTCGGCGACCCGCGCCATCCCTACACCAAGAAGTTGCTGAGCGCCGTGCCGATCGCCGACCCGTCGCGCCGTCACCTCGCCCGCGAGGCGCCCGAAGGCGAGGTCCCCAGCCCGTTCCGGCCGGTCGACTACCAGCCAGAGTATGTGGCACTGCAGGATGTGGGCGGTGGACACATGGTCGCCGACGAGGCCGCTTAGAGCGGCGCCCGGCGGCCCTCTACGTCACCGTGAAGACGTCGATCGCGACACCTTGCCGTCGTTTCGCGCCAGTGCCGACGAATACCGCCCGTTGCAGCCAGGCATAGGCCGGGTCCGCGACGACAAACTGCGGCGCCACGCGGAAATAGTAGGACGCCGGATCGACGTCGCGTCCGGATCGCAGTGCGGCGAGCACCTGCGGATCGGCCTGCCGGATGCCGGGCGTCTCGACCTGGAGCCGCACGAGGTCATCGGTCTCCAAGATCCAGCGCCCGCCGATCCGCACGGTGTCGTCCGCCACGTCGTTTTGCCAGTCGGTACCGCCGGCGAGGATCGTGCCGCTCAGGCGCGGGCCGCGCACCCGGCCGCCGATCACCGGGATTACGCGGCAGCCAGGACCGGCCTCGAGCGCCGGCCCCACATCGATCTCGAACGTCGCGATGTAGTCGAAGCCGGGCGTCAGCATCAGAACTTCCCAAGCAGCCGGCGCAGCATTTCAAGCTCCGCCGCGTTCAGATTCCGCGCGGCGCGCCGGTCATGCGCCTGGACCTTCTCGACCAGGGTGGCGAGGCGCGCGCGGCCGAGCCGGGTCAGCCCGACGCTGTTCGACCGCTTGTCGGTATCCGATGTCTGGCGCGCGACCAGCTTCATGGCCTCGAGCCGCTTGACCAGCGCCATCGCGGCCGCCCGGTTGACCCCCATGACGCGGCCGAGATCGGACTGGTTGAGCGCCGGGTTGCGGTCGATCAGGACCAGCGCGGCGAAGAGCTGCGGCGTGAATCCGAGATCGGCGACCGTCGCGAAGAAGTCGCGATAGATCGCGATCTGGGCGCGCCGCAACGCATAGCCGATCAGTCCCGCCAGCGGGCCGAAATCGACGCCCTCGGGCCACTGCGCGAAGACCTCTCCCGGTTCGGTCGCACCCTGGCCTGCTGCCCGTCCGCCGCGCGATGCCAATTTCGCCGCCTCCACTCCCCCTTGACACCAGGAACAAACGGTGCAGAATGTATATCAATCATACATAATAATACAATCGTCTTCTGGGAGCGGGCCTTTTGCGCGTTGCCGTTATTGGCGGTGGAATCGGCGGGCTCACCACGGCGCTCAGCCTCCATGCCGCCGGAATCGCCGCCGATGTCTACGAATCCGTCGCCACGCTGAAGCCGCTCGGCGTCGGCATCAATCTCCTGCCACACGCCGTCCGGGAACTGACCGAGCTCGGCCTCGCCGACCGCCTGGCCGCGATCGGCGTCGCGACCGCCGAGCTCCGCTACACCAACCGCTTCGGCCAGGAGATCTGGCGCGAGCCACGCGGCCTCGCCGCCGGCTACCACTGGCCGCAATACTCGCTGCATCGCGGCCGACTGCAGATGATGCTGCTGGACGCCGCAGTGGAACGGCTCGGCTCCGCGCATATTCACCTCGGAAAACGCGCCGCACGGTTCGCCACCACGCCGGACGCGGCCGACGTCAGGTTCGAGGATGACGGCATCCGGGCCGATCTCGTCGTCTGCGCCGACGGCATCCACTCCGCCGGGCGGGCGCAGTTCTATCCCGAGGAAGGCCCGCCGAAATGGAACCAGCGCATTCTCTGGCGTGGCGTGACCGAGGGCGATCCCTATCTCGGCGGCCGCACCATGGTCATGGCCGGCCACCAGAACCAGAAGTTCGTCTGTTATCCCATCGGCATCTCGAACGGCCGGACACTGATCAACTGGATCGCCGAACTCGCCTTTCCCGAGGGCCATCTCTGGCGCCGGGAGGACTGGAACCGGCCGGCGAATCTCGCCGACTTCCTGCCGGCCTTCGAGACCTGGCGCTTTCCCTGGCTCGACGTCCCGGCCATCATCCGCGATGCGGCACAGATCTTCGAATACCCCATGGTGGATCGCGACCCGATCCCGCAATGGACCTTCGGCCGGCTGACCCTGCTCGGCGACGCGGCGCACCCGATGTTCCCCATCGGCTCCAACGGCGCCTCGCAGGCGATCCTCGACGCACGCGTCCTGGCGCACGCGCTGGCGACCGCACCGGATATCGATGCCGCACTGGCGCGGTATGAATCCGCGCGGCGCCCACCCACCGCGAAGATTGTGCTCGCCAATCGCGGCAACGGCCCCGAACAGGTGATGCAGATGGCCGAGGAGCGCGCGCCCGACGGGTTCGAGACCATCGACAGCGTCATCCCCCGCGCCGAGCTGGAGGACATCGCGACCCGCTACAAGGTGATGGCGGGGTTCGATCCGGAGACGCTGAACCGACGCCCCTCCCTCTCGCCGCCGCCCCGCTAGATCCGCCTAAATCTCCAGATCGAAGCCGGCCATGATCATGTTGACGGACTTGCCGTCCGCCGAAAGCGGCATCAGCAGCATGCCGTAGTGATAGTATCGGCCCTCGATCAGGATCGCGCGCCGCACCCAGAGCGGCGCGCGGCCGTCCACGGCCTTGCCCAGCACCTCGTTGATGAACGGCCGCGACTGCGCCCGCGGAAAGTCATCGACCAGGGTGTTGGTCGGGTCGAGTCCGAAGCGCAGCACCCAGTCGGTGCCGACCAGCCGGAAGCGGAAGCGCCGCGGATTCTCCAGCACGTCGAACAGCACGATGCGGCCGAGGAACTTCTTCAGGTCGAGCGGGTCGAAATCGCCGCGCGCCGGCAGGAGACCTTCCTTGCACCGGCTTTCCCAGAGCTGCAGCAGCCCCGCCAGGTCGCCCAGGTCCGGATCCGCGGCCGAGGCTGACTTCAGGACCGTGGTGTAGTCTGCGGTATCGTCCATGATTTCCTCTAACCCTACCCCGACACTATCCCACAAGCATACTATGGTCATCTGCAGATGCCGGAACCGAGCCCAGCGCGCGTTGCAGGCAAAGCTCTGCTAAGCTCCGGGATATCAATAATTTAATGGGGAGATGTGAATGCCCGACCGGGACTGGACCGACCAGGCCATACGAAAGATCGAGGCCGATTTCACGCGCTCGGCCGATACGCATCTGGAACGCCTGGAACTGCCCGGTCTTCCGGGCATCACGCTCTACCTCAAGGACGAGTCGACCCATCCGACCGGCAGCCTGAAGCACCGCCTCGCCCGTTCACTGTTCCTCTACGGCCTCTGCAACGGCTGGATCCGCGAGGGCAGCACCGTCATCGACGCCTCGTCGGGGTCAACGGCGATCTCCGAGGCCTATTTCGCCCGCCTCCTGGGCCTGCGCTTCGTCGCCGTGATGCCGAAGACCACCTCGCCGGAGAAGATCGCGCAGATCGCCTTCTATGGCGGCCAGTCGCACCTGGTCGATGACCCGGCCGCGGTCTATGCCGAGAGCGCGCGCCTCGCCGAGGAGACCGGCGGGCATTATCTCGACCAGTTCACCTACGCCGAGCGGGCGACCGACTGGCGCGGCAACAACAACATCGCCGAGGCGCTGTTCCAGCAGATGGCACGCGAGGAGCATGCCTGCCCGAGCTGGGTGGTCTGCGGCGCCGGCACCGGCGGCACCTCCGCGACGATCGGGCGCTTCATCCGCTACCAGCAGCACAAGACCCGGCTCTGCGTGGTCGATCCCGGCCGCTCGGTCTTCTTCGACTTCTATGCCGGCGGCAACCGCAACCTGGTCGGCACCGCCGGCTCGCGGATCGAAGGCATCGGCCGGCCGCGGGTCGAGCCCTCCTTCATCCCGGAGCTGGTCGATCGCATGATCAAGGTCGCCGATGTGGCGAGCTTCGCCGCCATGCGCGCGCTGTCCGACATCATCGGCCGCCGCGTCGGCGGCTCGACCGGCACCAACCTCATGGGCGTGCTGCAGCTCGCCGCCGAGATGAAGGCCGCCGGCCGGCAGGGCTCGATCGTGACGCTGATCTGCGACAGCGGGCAGCGCTATGAGCGCTCCTACTACAACGACGCCTGGCTCGCGGAGAACGGCTTCCACATCGGACCCTGGGCCGAGAAGATCCGCGCCTTCATGACGGACGGCATCTGGGATCCCTCCCTCGCCCAGCCCAGCCATGCCCCCGCCAACCCGCATCTCGCCGAAGGAATCTGACCTCATGTGCCGATGGCTCACCTATTGCGGCGCGCCGATCTATCTCGACAAGGTGCTGTTCGAGCCGCAGAACTCGCTGATCAACCAGAGCCTCCACGCGCGGCACAGCCATGTCACCACCAACGGCGACGGCTTCGGCGTCGGCTGGTACGGCGAGCGGGGCGTGCCGGGCGTCTATCGCGACATCCTGCCGGCCTGGAACGACCACAACCTGAAGAGCCTGTCGCACCAGATCCGCTCCGGCCTGTTCCTGGCGCATGTGCGGGCCTCGACCGGCACCGCGACCGCGCGCTCGAACTGCCATCCCTTCTCGCACGGCAAGTGGCTGTTCATGCATAACGGCCAGATCGGCGGCTACGACAAGCTGCGCCGCAAGCTGGAGATGCTGATCGACGACGACTATTACCAGTACCGGCTCGGCACCACCGACAGCGAGGCGCTGTTCTACCTGATGTTCAGCGACGGGCTGGAGAAGGGCCCGATCGACGCGCTCACCAAAACCGTCGCGCGGATCAACCGCGACCGCGAGGCGCTCGGCATCGAGGCGCCGTTCCGGCTGACCGCCACGCTCACCGATGGCCGGAATGTCTATGCCATCCGCTATTCCACCGATGATGCGCCGCCCAGCCTCTACTGGTCGCGCGCCGAGGATCACCTCCTCGTCGTATCGGAGCCGCTGGATGAGGACGATGCGCGGACCTGGAACGAGGTGCCGCCCAATCAGCTGCTGGTCGCGGAGAAGAACGGCGCGGTCGACATGGTGCCTTTCATCCCCGCCTGACGGCGAACATCTCCCCTACTCGCACTCCTTCAGGAAGGTCCGCAGGATCACCATGAAGGGGTCCGGCCGCTCGATGAAGGGCAGATGCGAGGCGCCGGGAATGACTGCCAGCTGCGCGCCGGGGATCATCTTGCTGAACTCATGGCAGCTCGAGGGCGCGCTTTCGTCATACTGGCCGCAAATGATGAGGGTCGGCGCCTGGATATGGCTCAGGCGCCCGGTGCAGTCGTAGCGCTGCAAGGTCCCGGTGCAGATGAACTCGGTCGGGCCCCACATGCTGTTGTAGACCTCGGTGTTGGTGCCGTTCATCGCCCGTTCGAGGAAATCCGGCCAGGGATCGGCGCGGCAGAGATGGCGGCGGTTATACTCGGCGACCGCCATCGCCACCTTCGGATCATGCTCGGCGCCGCGGCCGCCGGAACGCGCCAAGGCATCCTGCGCCTCCGGCGACAACGCGCGGATATAGTCGTCGTTGTCGGCGATCCAGCGGCTGGTCGAGAGCAGCGGGCCGGACAGGGTCAGGCTGGAGAGACCCGGCGGCCGGCCGATCGCGTATTCGGCGGCGATGGTGCCGCCCCAGGAATTGCCGAACAGATGGATTCGCGCCAGTCCCAGCGCCTGCCGGAGCGCGTCGATCTCGGTCACGAAACGCGCGACCGTCCAGTTCTTCGGCTCGCCGGGCTTGTCGGATTTGCCGACATCGAGCTGGTCGTAGAGGATGACGCGGCGCTCGCCGGAAAGCGCGGTCAGCGGCAGCAGATAATCATGCGGCACGCCCGGGCCGCCATGCACGCCGACCAGCGCCGGCCGGTCGCCGAAACGATCGCCGTTGCTGCGATACCAGATGCGCCCGCCCTCGACCTCGACGAAGCCGGTCGATTCCGGCGCGGGGATCGCCTGCGTCTTGTTCATCCTGCCGTTCAGCCGCCCCAGCCGGTGTAGATGCCGAGGCCGCGCTTCTTGATCTGGCCGCCGATCACCATGCGCTGGATCTCCGAGGTGCCTTCCCAGATCCGGTCCACGCGAACGTCGCGGTAGAGCCGCTCGACCGGGTTCTCGCGCATATAGCCGCGCCCGCCCAGGATCTGCAACGCCTTGTCGACGACGCGCCCGGCCATCTCGGAATTGTAGAGCTTCACCGCGCTCGCCCGCGCATGGACCAGCTTGGGATCCATCCCCTCGGATACCTCCGCCGCCACGCGGTAGAGCAGCGACTTCGCCGCCATGATTTCCACGGCCATGTCGGCCAGCATGAACTCGATCGCCTGGAAGTCGCGGATCGGCTTGCCGAACTGCACCCGCTCCGAAGCGTATTTGTTGGCGACTTCGGTCGCCCGGATCGCCGCCCCTAGGCAATGCGCGGCGATCTCGATCCGGGTCTCGGTGAACCATTCCTTGGTCAGGTCGAAGCCCTGGCCCACTTCGCCCAGGCGCCGGTTGTCGTCCACCGTCACCTTGTCGAAGATCATTTCATAATGCTCGTAGACATAGGAATGCATGAATTGCGGAATGCGCTTCACCTTCACGCCGGGCGCGTCCTTGTCGACGATGAACAAGGTCGGCTTCTTCGGGTCGCCGTCCACATGGGCATGGACGATGACGACCGATGAGGCATCGGCGGAGGTGACGAACCACTTTTCGCCGCTGATCACCCACTGGCCCTTCTTCCTGACCGCGGTGGTCTTGACGTAGCTCGGATCCGACCCGGCATCCTTCTCGGTGATCGCATAGCAGGAACGGCCCTTGCCGGCGTTGAACGGCAGGAGGAACTTCTCGCGCTGCCATTTGGTGCCGTGCTTCAGCGGCGTCGAGGCCTTGAACACCACGGTCCAGAGCCCGCAGGTCGCCTTGCCGATCTCCTCGCAGACCAGCACCTGCTGCAAGGGTGTGTAGCCCTGGCCGCCGTCCTCTTTCGTGTGGTTATAGGCGTTGACCTTGTGCTTGATCGCCTGCTTGCGGACCTCGACCAGGGTCTTTTCCTTCAGCTTGCGCTCGTCGCAGGCGATTTCATGGGGGAAGAGATGCTTCTCCGCGAAGGCGCGGGCGCGCGCCTGGATCGCGAGGTCTTCCTTCGACAGCGAGAGGTCCATTTCAGCTCCTAGGAACGATGAGTGCGTCCAATGCGACGCAGCCTTGGGGTCCGGCGATCAGCGGGTTGACGTCCATCTCGGCGATCAAATCGCCGAGGTCTCCCGCGAGAACGGAGAAACTCGACAGCGCCTGCACCAATGCATGCAGATCGGCCGGCGGCGCGCCGCGCTTGCCGTCGAGCAGCGGCCGCAGCGCCAGCGCATTCAGATGCCGCATCGCTTCTTCGGCCCCGAAGGCCGGCAGCGCGAAGCGGCGGTCGTTCAGCATCTCGATCAGCACGCCACCGGCCCCGACCATGACGATCGGCCCGAATTGCTGATCGCGCGTCATGCCGAAGGAAAGCTCCACGCCCTTGCCCCCTAGAATTCCATGGGCCATCGGCATCACGATGACGCGCGGCCCCAGGCGCTGCTTCAGATCGGCATAGGCGGCGGCGACGGTCTCGCTGTTGAGCCCGAGCTTCACCCCGCCGACATCGGATTTGTGCAGGATGCCGGGCATCGCGGTCTTCACCGCGACCGTGCCGAACCCGGCGACTGCCTTCAGCAAGTCAGCCTCGGTCTCGACGACACGGTGCGGCAGCACCGGCACGCCGTAGTCGCCGAGCAGCGCCAGGCTCTCCGCCTCGTCCAATGTCGCACCGGTCTCGAGCCGCGCGCGCCATTTCTCGCGCAGACCCTTGGGCGCTTCCGGCGCGGCAGCCACCGTGCCGCGGTCGCGCCGGTCCATCGCCTTGCGCACCACGGTCAGCATCGAGGCAACCCCCGACAAAACCGGCACCCCGTCCTGCGCCAGCCGCACGGCGACGTCGTCGCTGGAATTGCTGGCGACGTTGGTGGCGAGGATCACCGGCTTGGTTGTGGCTTCGCGGATCTGCCGCAGCATCTCGCAATAGCCCTCGGTCAGCGAATAGCCGTCCCGGGTCTCGACGCAGAGCGCGCCGAGCGCGGTGTCCGGGTCCTCGATCAGCGCCTTCATGCAGTCGTGGAAGATGCCTTCCCAGTCGTTGCCGGTCCCCCAGGCGTCGAGCGGGTTGATCGGCTCCAGCCCGTAGTCGAGCCGCGCGGCGAGCTTCGCCGTGGTGTCGGCGCCGATCTTCGCAAACGGCACCTTGCGTGCGACCGCGAGATCCATGGCGAGTTCGCGGAAGCCGCCGCTGTCATGCATGGTCGCGATCCCGCCCGGCGCGAGGTCGCGGCCGCCGGCGTAGAGATGCAGCGCGTTCACGAGGTCGTCCATGTTGTCGACCGCGACCACGTTGTAATGGTCGAACAGCGCCTCATAGGCCGCGTGGTTGCCCGCGACCGCGCCGGAATGGCTGACCGCCAGCGCCGCGCTCTCGGCGGTGCGGCCGACCTTCAGCGCCACCACCGGGATGTTCTTCGCCTGCGCCTTGGCGAGGCCCGCCTGGAAGCCTTCGGGATCGCGCACGGTTTCCAGGAACAGGCCGACCACCTTGGTGCTGTCCAGGGTCAGCACATAGTCGAGATAGTCGGCGACATTGGTGGCGAGCTCCTGCCCGGCCGAGACCGCGAGGTTGATCCCCAGCCGCTTGTCGTTATGGCAGAGCGCCGAGAAAGCGCTCCCCGAATGGGTGATGAAGCTGATGCCGCCGGCGCGCATCCAGTCCGGCGGCGGGAAGCCGCAGACCCGGAGGCCGTATTCCAGATTGTAGAATCCCATGCAGTTGCCGCCGCAGACCGCGACTCCCGCCTCCTTGGCCATCGCGCTCAACCGCGCGGTCAGCTTCGGTTCCCGGTCGTCCTCCAGATAGCCGCTGGCGAAGATGGTGGCGGCCTTGGCGCCATGCTTGATCGCATCGGCGAGTGCGGCTTCCAGCCGCGCATTGGCGACGCCCAGCACCGCCATATCGACCGTCTCCGGCAGCTCGGCCAGCGAAGCATAAGCGCGCTGCCCGGCGATCTCCGGATAGTTCGGGTTGATGAGATGGATCCGCGCCGGCTGCTTATCTCCCATCGTCGCCGAGGCGATCATGCCGCGCCCGACCGTCCCCGGCTTCGGGCTGGCGCCGACCAGGGCCACCGATTTCGGCGTCAGCAGCGGCGCCAGCCGGTGCGCGGTCTTCCCCCCCAGGATCCGGTTCATCGCCCCCGCCCGATCACGTCGCCTTCGGCGCACCCTTCAGCGCGTCGAGTGCCGCGCGTTCGCGGTCGGCCTCGGCCCGCTGCTGGACGAGCTTGGCTTCGAAGCGACGCTGCATCTCTTCATGCAGCGGCCCGTAGATCTCCATCCAGAGCTGGCTGTCGGTGGCGACGATCAGCCGCCCCAGCTGCCAGGAACTCGGCTCCTGCCGCCCGTCCAGCCAGCCTTCCAAGGTCTTGGCCGAGACCCCGACGCTGGCCGCCAGGGCCTCGCGCCGGATCGTGCCGACCGGATCGACGCGTTTGCGGAGTGCCGCGGCCACGCGCGAACGATGCGCATCACGCCCCTGCAAATCCTGGTCCGTCACCAGCTCCACCGGCGGCTCGTCCTCATTGGCGGCGACGCGGGTCCGCTTCGGC
Source organism: Dongia sp. agr-C8 (assembly GCF_054658695.1). Classification (NCBI taxonomy): domain Bacteria; kingdom Pseudomonadati; phylum Pseudomonadota; class Alphaproteobacteria; order Rhodospirillales; family Dongiaceae; genus Dongia; species Dongia sp. agr-C8. Next base: position 1,573,083 of record NZ_BAAGHZ010000001.1, on the reverse strand, counting down.
CCGCCGGCGAAATGCGCCGGGAACACCGCGGCCAGATAGGAGCGGCAGACCCTTTTCGCGTCGTTGCGGTTGAAGACCTTCGGCTCCATCAGGCAGTCGAACCAGAGCCCGTCGATCATGGCGTTGAGCCCAATCGCGACCGTGCGGGCGTCGATGCCGTAGCCGCCTTCGGTGATGATGCGGTTGCAGAGCTCGATGGTCTGGCTCGTGTAGTCGGTCTCCAGCCGCTGCACCAGGCCCTGATAGGCCGGGTTGTTCCCCGCCTCCGCCCAGAAGGCGTACCAGATCGAGATCTTTTCCGGATTGCAGACCGAGGGGTGGAAGTCGGCCTCGATCATCGCCTCGAGCCCGGCCGCCGGGGCGATCTTGCCCTTGCTCATCGCCGCCTGCCAGAAGGCCGAATATTCCTCGGCGATCTGCTCCAGGGTGGCCAGCAGCAGCTGGTCCTTGGACTTGAAATAGAAGTTCACGATGCCCGGCGACAGCCCGGCTTCTCCGGCAACATGGGTCAGAGTCGTGCTGGTATAGCCATAGCGGCCGATCGCCCGGATCGTGGCGTCGATCAGCTGTTTTCGGCGGATTTCCTTAACGGCCTCTGCTTTGGCCAAGCGTTAATTCCTTCGCGAAACGGATGAGAGAATCATAGTTAATGCCTTGAAAAATATAACTTTGCCGCGCCTGCGAGATTAAATACGCATTCAACAGCTTGCCTTCCAGCCGTCCCCAGGGCTAGCATCACTATACATCCATTCAACGGCGGCCGCCATCGAATCGCTTATCAGATGGCCGGATGCCAAGCCCGGCGAGCCTTTTTGAAGCCGGGTATTTTTAGAAACTTGGAGAAGAAAAATGTCGATCAAGGTGCAGCGTCGAAAGCTCGACAAGTCCCGCGCCCACTTCAAGGAAGCGGTGAAGCACTTGCCCCTCGGCGTCAGCTCGAACTTCCGCTTCTGGGGCGAGGACGAGACCGTCTTCGTGAAGCACGGCAAGGGCGCCCGCCTCTGGGACTTGGACGGCAACGAATACATCGACTACCGCCTGGGCTACGGCCCGGCGATCCTCGGCCACTGCCACCCGGAAGTCGATGCCGCCGCCCGCGAGGGCCAGAATGTCGGCACCGTCTTCGCGCTCGGCACCGAGAAGGAAGTGACCGTCGCCAAGCTCATCAAGGAGATGATGCCGGCGGCCGAGCTGGTCCGCTTCTCCAATTCCGGCACCGAGGCCGTGATGGCGGCGCTCCGCCTCGCCCGCGGCTATACCGGCAAGGACAACTACGTCACCTTCGAGGGCTCCTATCACGGCCTGTTCGACGCCTCGATGTGGACCGCCGATCCGGAGGACATGAAGGACCAGAGCAAGGACCCGAAGGTCATCCCCTATGGCCAGGGCATCCCGGCGCTGGTGCGCAACCTCTTCTGGCAGGTCCCCTACAACGACGCCCAGCGCCTCGAGGACGTGCTGAAGAAGCACAGTGACTCGATCGCCGCCGTGCTGATCGAGCCGATCCTCGGCAATTGCTGCGGCATCCCCTCGAAGCCGGAATTCATCAAGGCCGTGCGCGAACTCTGCACCAAATACGGCGTGCTGATGATCGTGGACGAGGTGAAGACCGGCTTCCGCGTCGGCCGCGGCGGCGCCCAGGCGCTCTACGGCATCGAGGCAGACATCTTCACCGTCGCCAAGGCCGTGGCGAACGGCTACCCGATCTCGGCGATCGGCGGCAAGGAAGAGATCATGCGCAAATACGGCAAGGGCGTCGCCCATGGCGGCACCTACACCGCCCAGGCGATGAGCCTCGCCGCCGCCGAAAAGACGCTGACCATCCTCCGCGACACCGACGCGCTCGAGGTCATCGCCAACTACGGCAAGGCGATGCAGGAAGGCATGCACAAGGTGCTGACCAAGCGCGGCATCCCGCACAGCTTCACCGGCCACCACTCGATGTCCGGCCTGTTCTTCTCGGCCGAGGCGCCGACCACCTACCGGAACTGGAAGCTCAGCGACTACACCTTCTACGACACGATGGCCGGCTATCTGATCGACATGGGCGTGATGTGCGAGCCCGACAGCCGCGAACCCTGGTTCATCTCCTCCGCGCACGACGCGAAGTGCCTGGAAGAGACGCTGCAGAAGTTCGAGGAAGCGGTGGATCTCACCCTCGACGAGCTCGCCCGCGGCCGCCACGAAGAGAACAAGCTGATGCCCGGCATCAGCGGGTAACGTCTCGGACTACGATCTGGAGACTGCGGCGCCGGAGGCAACTCCGGCGCCGCTTTTGTTTGTCGCCGTGCTGGCTAGAGCCGGCTCTAAAAGAAGCTCCCGCCCCCAAGATGGGGGCGGGCTGGGGTGGGGGTTGATGCAGCCTGAGCGCTCTAGATCCAGCGCCGGGTGCCAACCACCATGCTACCCTGCACCCCATGCCCGACCGCCGCAACCGCCCGCCCACCCTCAAGCGCGCCAAACGCCTTCGCGCGGAAATGACCGATGCCGAAAAGAAACTCTGGTTCCGCATCCGCCTGCGACAGCTGGGCGGTCACCATTTCCGCCGCCAAGTCTCGATCGGCGCCTGCGTCGTCGACTTCGCCTGCCTCAAGCAGAAGCTGATCATCGAAGTCGACGGCGGCCAGCACGACTGGCGCAAGGAAGAAGACGACTCACGCACCCGAATCCTGGAAACGCGCGGCTACTGCGTGATCCGCTTCTGGAACAACGAAGTCCTGCAGAACATCGACGGCGTCCTGCACGTCATCGCGCGCGAGCTCGGAAGCGCCGTCTGACCCGCGCTGGATCCTCCACCCGGCACCCGCCTGAAGCACCACCGCTGCATCAACCCCGGCGTGCGCGATCGGTCGTTGTCGATGCAGACGCAGATGCCCTCGCCAGAATTCTGAACCATCGCCGGCGCGGCAGATCCATCGCCGGCGCCGCTTCCACGACCTCGAATTCAGCCGAGCGCTTCTCCACCGCACTAAACCTGCTCGCACGCGACAAGAGCCGCCGATTGTGATAGGGTGTATCCACTCGCCGAGCTGTCGACCGACGCCCAAGCGAAGGTGAATCTCCCGCAATGCCGGACCACTCCACCGCAGCCCCAGAGCGCGACGGTGGAGCGCTGATTGAAATTGTTAAGCAGTAACTGAGGCTGCGTCCATCGATGGGACGATGCGTCACCGATGCGACGCAGACAAGACCCGGACCGGACCCGGACGGATCACGCCAAGCAGACCGGACGCAGACGGATCGCACAACCCGGACCAGACCCGGACGGATCGCGCAACGCAGACCGGACGCAGACAGATCGCACAAACCCGGACAGGACCCGGACGGATCGCGCAAACGCAGACCGGACGCAGACGGATCGCAAAACCCGGACAGGACCCGGACAGAATCGAGCATCGCTTTCCACCGCGCCGTGGCGGCGAGCCTTTCACGGCAAGGGGTTGGCAAGCCGCGCGTCACCCCCTTCGATCGCGGCCGTCCGTGTTTGGAGCCGCTTGTGTAAAGGGCGTCCGTGTTGCTGGCCGTCCGTGTTCGGACGGGCGGGCCCACCCGGCAAAGGCCGGGTCATTGCGTCGCCTCACCCCGTCCCGCTCCCAGACGCCGCGATTGGCCGCGCCGGCGCCGTCTGCCCTGCACCAAGGCCCGGCACGCAAGTCTGCCCGCCGGGCGCACACACAAAGCGCATAGCCGCATATTCTCCTTAACGCCGCCGCTAACCTGTTTCGCCTCCGACACGCTCCGCTGTGTGTGAACCGCCAACCTCGGGTGACCGACATCACTCCAGAGAGCACGCTCGCTTGACCGAACCTGCAACGGCTCGCAGCATCGCACCTCGTGCTGCGCGTCGTCTCAGTCTCAGCCTCCCCTTGGGGAGCGCTTCTCGGTTCACGAGTTCAGGGAGAGAGCGGAATGTCCAGGCAGTCAGCGATCACACTCGACAAACACACAGCGCTCGATCGGGCGGGGGCGAAAGCCGCGATCGATGCCATCAAGGATCGGAAACACCCCATGCTCTCGGCGCCCCGTGTGCAGGCGCGCGGGAAGCTGCGCAAGAAGCTCGGCAAGGAGCTGCGGCCGCTGTTCGCCGGCGCCGGCCTCGATCTCGGCAAGCTCGACAATGCGCTCAAGCTCAATCACGCCGAACTCAAGAAGAGCCTCGCGCGGGAGCAGGCGGCCAACGCGAAGCAATATGCGCAGGCGCATAAGCAGCGCCTGGCGGGACTCGCCAACACCCGCGCCGCGCTGGAGCAGCTCGCCGGCATCCCGCACCTCACGACCAACATTCCGGTGCCGACGCCCTTCTTCATCGGCGCCCGGCCGGCAGGGTTCCTGGAGGATTCCAGCATCGCGCCGTTCAACAATGTGGCGAAGCCCTCGCTGCATGTCTCGCAGAACACCGACGGCCGCAGCGCCAAGATCAGCTTCTACTTCGCCTGGCAGAATCCGATCGACTTCCTGGCGGTGCTCAACTGCAGCGCCGACGTGATCGTGAACGGCCATGTGAAGAACCTGGCCGACGACGGCATCTTCACCGGCGGCACCGCCAGGGTGAAGCTGCGAACCGAGCTCAACATCTTTGTCGGCCCGCTCACGATCTCCTTCCAGCAGGGCCAGAAGGCCGATATCGACACCATCAGCGCCGAGGGCGGCGGCATCTTCGATGTCGGCGCCGTCGGCGACCGGGACGTTGTCGCGAGCACCCATCTCAGCGCCGCGAATATCCAGGTCGAGGGCAGCCGGATCGCCGTGTTCGAGGTGGCCTTCGTTGCCGATTATTCGATCGACGACGGCAGCATCGACATCGATTTCGCCAGCGGCGACCGCTCGGTCATCTGCCCGGCCCTGAACATCGAGCTGCTGACGCCACCCGGCCCCAGCGTCCAGCCGCCCTTCGTTCTGGAGCCTTTCACATCGGTCAGCGGGAGGACAGTGCGATGAAGAAGGTCAAACTCGAGCGAGCCAAGACGGCGAAGACCAGGGCCATCGCGCCGGTCGACAAGGCCGAGCTGAAGGCCCTCATCACCAAGATCCAGGACCGCAAGCAGCCCGATCTCCAGCTGCTCCAGATGGTTCGCCAGTCGAAGCAGGCGAAGCTCCGGCGCAAGCTCGGCAAGCAGTTGCGGGCCGAGTTCGCGGGCGCCGCCTTCGATGTCCGAAAGATCGACAAGGTCCTGGCCGGCAACAAGGCCGAGCTCAGCGCCGTCCTGAAGAAGGCCGACGCGGCGGCGGCAAAGCGCATGGCGCCGATCGTCAAGCAACAGCGCCAGGGTATCGCCAACACAAGGAAGGCGCTGGAGCATATCCGCTACCAGCCCCATCTCACGACGACGATCCCGATCAGCACGCCCTTCCTGATCTACGCGACCCCGGTCGGCATGCTGAGCGACACACATACGGAGCCGTTCAACAACTGGGCCAAGTTCTTCTATACCAGCGACCGGAACACCGCCTATGACAGCGTGGTAGCGAAGTTCTTCTTCTCCTGGCAGAACAACTCCGACTTCCTGGCGGTCATCAACTGCAGCACCAGCCTGATTGCCAACGGCCTCCTCATCGACACCGCCGAGCCGGGCTGGCTCTTCCCCGGCAGCGCCTGGATCGAAGCCTGGGCGCGGCTGACGGTCTACATGGGTTCGACCACGATCAACTACCAAGGCACGCAGCAGAAGCAGATGGGCCAGGTCTACACCGAGGCCGGCTATTCGGAGTTCGGCGCGCCGGGCAGCATCAATTCCGTGGACATTACCGGGGCCTTCGACCTCTCCTGCAGCAACATCGCTGTGGATCCCGGCCGGATCGTCGTCTTCGAGGTCGCCTGCAGCGCCGACTGGTGGATCGACTTCGGTGGCTCGATCACGCTGGACTTCAACTCCAACACGGCCGGCCGCCAGCTCCTCTGCCCCTCCCTGCAGGTCGAACTCCTGACCGCACCGCAGGGCGGCTTCAACCCGGCCGCTGGGGGCTTTGGGAACACCGTACTGGCTTGAGCCTGCTGGAATTTCGGCGCCGGGAGCAACGCCGGCGCCGCCTCATACCACGCCGATCCCAAACGCCGCGATCGGCCGCTCCACATGCAGCTCCTGGAAGTCGCGCCAGAAATCGTCCCGGTCGCCGGAATAGTAGATCGCGCCGAACACGCCGGTGATGGTGCGGCCGTCCTCGGAGATCGGCAGCAGCAGGCGCGCATAGGCGAGGAACTCGCGGGCGTAGGACGTCATATGGTCGTGGGTATAGGCCGCGAGGCCGCGGACGGCGACGGCGTGGGTCTGGCGCGAGGTCTCGTCGAAGGCGGCGTGATTTTCCGGCCGCACGTGCCGGCGCTTGATCTCGCCGCGGGTGAGGTGCCTGGGCTCGAAGCCGAAGGCGTCGACGATGGCTTGGCCGACCAGGCGGTAGCGGAGATCGTCCGGCGTCGGCCCGAGATCGAGCAGCTGCACATACGGAAGGCTGGGCCCAAGCTGCAGCGGGTCGATGTCGCGACGGCGCGGCACCTGGCCGTCCCGGCTCAGCCCCCGCCAATAGCGGAACAAGTCGGCGAGCTTCGGATGCCGGATGAAATCAGGCGCGCCCTCGCCGCCTGCGGTCGCATGATCCATGTCGGGCCAAGCCGGTGCGCGGGATGATCGAGCAGGCAACCATCATAGGTGGATCGTCCCACCCGGGCAAATCGCCGGGGCCGGGGCCAGGGCGCGCCGTTCACCCAGCTTCTTCGGGTGATTTGAGGCAATTGCCGCTCACCGCTTTGCGATGCCGCCGTCGCGCAATGCGTTGAACGCCGTTTCGGCACGGCGCGACACGTCTGTTGTTCCGGGCGAGCTCATCTCGCCGGGCTGACAAGGGAGAGCAACATGGTATGCAACCTGCGTCCACGCAACGCCGCCGCCCTCGCGGCCGGCCTGCTGATCGGTCTCTGTCTGGCTTCGTCCACCGCACTCGCCGAGGCGCGTCAGGTCGGCGGCACCAGGGCGACCTGGGACAAGGCCTGCCAGAAGAACAAGGACTGCATGCCGGTCGGCGATCTCGGCGGCGGCGTCAACGGCTATTTCGTGCATGACGGCAAGGGCGGCGGCACCTCGGTCTGGTGCGACGACAACAACTGCGTCGCCGATCGCCGTCCGATCAAGCCGCGCAAGGACGCCGTGCAGCTCCTGCAGCAGCCGGCATTGCCGATGGGCGGCGCAAACGGCGGCAAGCCGGCAACCGGCAGCGAAAGCCCGGCAATGCTGCTCGAGATGCGTTGAGATCCGGTGAGCGGCGATCGGCGCTGGCCTCGATCGCCGCACCTCGTCCCCCATCGCGCCGGCTTCCGCTGATGGCGCATGGCCTATCCGATTCATGGAACCACGCGACCGCGCGCCGGTTGGCTGACGATGTCAGTGCCGTTCTCTGCGCCCAAGGCGCGGCCGAAGGCGCTCGTCCTCCCGGCGCTGCAGCAAGAGGTTTCCCATGGTTTCGACAGCCCGTCGCGTTCCCAAGCACACGAGTTCCGACGTCAACGCGCGGATCCGGCACGACATGATCGAGCGCATCCATCACTACGCCGACCATCCCGACGAGATCCCACAACGCCTCGCTGAGCTCGATCGGGAATGGGACATCGAGCGGGCGATCGAGGCGAACGCGTCCACGCTCGCCCTCACCGGCGTGGTGCTCGGCGCGACCGGCGACCGGCGCTGGCTGGTCCTGCCGGCGCTGGTGACCGCCTTCCTGCTCCAGCATGCCGTTCAGGGCTGGTGCCCGCCCGTGCCGGTGTTGCGGCGCCTCAGGTTCAGGACCGCCGATGAGATCAACCAGGAACGCTACGCCCTCCGAGCCCTGCGCGGCGACCTTGCCGGCGACGGGGATGGCGGACCGGGACGGTTGAAGACGGTCCTTAAGTTCGTCGGGCTGAAGAGCTAGCCGAACGCGCGAATGCCGTTGCCCCTAAAGAACGTATGCGGTACAATTGTTGGATGTCGCCAGCCGCCGCCACTCTCATTGCACCTCCCGACGGGACCCGACAGGGCCCACCCCTGACAGGACCCCGACGGATTCTGAAATGACTTCCGATCTTGCAGGGTTTGGCCGCCAGCCCCTCTCCTTCCGCATGGCTGCGGCGGTGACTTGAGCCGCGGCGGCTCCCGGCACAGGCAGCTCCATGAACCCGGTCGACCAGCTCGAGATCGCCATCCTCGTCGACAACACGACGGATTCCCTCTCCACCAACCCGGACTTCGTCGAAACCGAGTTCGCCTTCCTGCGGCGGCACGGGATGAAATGGCTGTCGGGCAAATGCCTCTGTTGCGCGGCCCACGGCCTCTCCTGCCTGATCACCGCGAAGATCGGCGGCCTGTCGCGCACATTGCTGTTCGACACCGGGCCGGACGAATGGGTGTTCGAGCGCAACGCGACCCGGCTCGGCGCCGAGCTCGGCAGCGTCGAGGCGATGATGCTGTCGCACGGCCATTGGGATCACGGCGGCGCGATGCCGCGGGCGCTGCAGATGATCACCCAGGCGAACGGCGGCAGGAACATCCCGGTCTACCTGCATCCGGAGATGTTCGCGCTGCGCGGCACCCGAACCAAGGACGGCGGCATCTTCCCGATGGAGAAAGTGCCGAGCGTCGACCTGCTCGCCGGTAATGGCGGCGACGTGATCGTGACGCGTGACGAGCAGCGGATCCTCGGCGAGGCTTTCTACATCAGCGGCGAGATCCCGCGGGTGACGCCCTTCGAGCGCGGCATGCCGGGCCAGCATCGGCAGAAGCCGGATGGCAGCTGGGAGAAGGACGAGCTGCTGCCGGACGAGCGCTTCCTTTCGGTCCACGTCGCCGGCAAGGGCCAGGTCGTGTTCACCGCCTGCTCCCATGCCGGCCTGATCAACGTGCTGCTCGCGGCACAGGCGCGCTTCCCGGAGGTGCCGCTCTACGGCGTGTTCGGCGGCTTCCACCTCTCCGGCCTCACCGAGGCGATCATCCCGGAGACGGTCGCCGCGCTCCAGCCGTTCGACCTGAAGCTCATCGCCGCCGGCCATTGCACCGGCTGGCGCGCGATCAACGCGCTCAGTGACGCCTATGGCAACGCGGTGGTGCCAAGCGCAGTCGGTAAACACTACCGGCTGTAGCGCGTGACTGCCGTGTGGCCCGGCTTTCGTTCGGCGTGACCGCACGCACACTCCTGTATGCCCCACCCGGAATGTCGCCCATGACACCCGTCAAGCGTGCGAGAAGAACTTCTACCATCGGTCGACTTTTGGCTTATGCGCCGTCTCCATCTGTGATACGCAGACATCCATTCCTACTGAGTCAGTAACCGGCTTGGCGTCTGGGCGATCTCGCCTTCCATCAACAATGGGGGAATACACCATGCTGTTCAGAAGCATCCTGGCAGGGCTTGCGGTCGTTGCGTCGGTATCCTGGTGCGAACAAGTCGCGGTTGCGCAGTCGCAGAACGACTCCTTCGTCGCCGCCAAGCTGCTCAGCCCCAATGGCCTGAGGGATCTCCCGGACAGCACGCGCTTCTTCGCCACCGTTTCGTCGCACAACGGGAAGTTCGTGCTCAACAACTCGACCCGTGTGAAGGCGACGAAGATCGCCAGCGTCAACGGCGTCAACACCCGCGTGGACGACGCAATCCTGACCATCCCGCCGATCCGCTGGGGCAATTTCAAGACCTACGAGCTGGATTTCGTCGGATCGCAGACTCCCTCCGCCGTCAATCGCATCTATCTCGAGCAGCTCGCCACGACGCTTCCGGAGTGCCGGCCCTGCTTCGTCATTCACCGCACCATCGAGGATGCGTCGAAGGTGACGAACGACCAGGATTGGGTGCTCGGCACCGTCGCGGCCACCGCCCAGGACGGCACTGCCTGGCAGGGTGTCTATCTCGACGGCAAGGAGGACGTGGCCGGCACCAAGTATCTCGCGCCGGGCACGCCGGTCTGGCAGCGCCAATCCGCAGGCGACAAGGCCGGGATCGGCACGGCTTTCTCCGATTCCTATCCGCGCCTCGTGCTCCGGCCGGCCAATCCCAACGATCCGGCTTCCACCGCCTGGCAGATCGCCGAGCTGAAGGGCAACAGCTGGACCGGCAAGCTCCTCTATATGACGGGTGAAGCCAATCAGGTCTTCGGGCTGCAGCAGGTTGTTCGGGCCTCGGATTGGACCAGCTACGTCCTCTGGGACGCAGCCAACGCGAGTCCGACCTATGCCAATTTCGAGATCCGCGTGCCGCTCGGAATCGTCGCCTCCGTGCCCCTGGTTCGCAGCGGCAAGAGCTTCATCGACGCACCGCTCTACAACATCGACGCCACCGTCACGGTCAAGAGCGCCTCGACCTTCGCCGGCATGGCGGGACTGTCCTTCACCATGAACGCTGCGCCGATCACTCAGTTGGATCAACGTTTCAGCTATCCCGGCTTCATCGCCTTCGTGCCGCAGGTTCCCGAGCGACTGGCGATGACCCTGCCCAACGGCAGCGTCCTGAAGTTCCCGCTCGACTACAACGGCTCCTTCCCCGGCCTCGTCTTCGGCATCCGCGGCGCCACGCCGAGCAGTTGCACAGAGCGCGGCATGCTCGACTACCCGGTGACGGGCGGCATCAGCGATTTCCTGGCCAATCCCGACGACAAGATCGGAAGCTGGGTGGTCTGCAGCCTCCCCTGGGCCTGGGTGCTGGACAAACCCTACAAGCTACGGCTCTGGATCACGAACAACGGAGCCTGGGGTGCCTGGGTGTCCGATGCCGATGGCAGCAACGGGCGGCAGATCGGCCTGCTCACCATCCCGCAGGATCAGTTCGGCAACAAGCAGCCGCGGATCGCGAGCGCCGCCGCCTTCGTGAGCGTGCGCTCGCCGCAGGCTTGCGACAAGGTGGCGCCGTTCGAGATCACTGTCGAGAAACTGGTCGGTGATGCCAACCAGGCGCAGCTGGCCTTCGGCAGCCCCGGCAAAAAGGATTGCCCCGGCCTGAAGTCTGCCGCGAGCTGCTCGGGCGGCAGCTGTACCTTGGGCGTCCAGTAACCGGTCAGGCCTCGCCGTCCCAGTAGCGGCGCGTCGCGGCCTTGTCGAAGACGTGCTGGCGCTCGTCGAGCACCGGCACGGCCAGCTTGTTGGAATCCGGATAGACGCAGACGTCGGCGGGCTTGCGCTCGCCGACGATCAGATAGCGACAAGGGCCGCTGCCGCTGTTGAGAAAGGAGTGAGCGACCTTCCTTCCCGCCGGGAAGCAGACATAGTCCCCGGGCTTCATGACGTGGCGCTCGTCGCCGTTGTCCGGGCTGGTGAGCAGGAGCGTGACCTCGCCTTCCAGGATGATCACCTGCTCCTCCTCCAGCATGTGATAGTGGCGCGGGAAGAGCCGTTTCCCCGGCGCCGGGGATTCGATCACCATGCCGACATGGTAATCCGCGCCGACGGCCGCATAGGTCAGGTGCCTGGTCCGCCCGCCGAACTTCTCGGCGGTCGAGCTATCTTCCCAGGCCACGGAATCCGAAGCGATCGGTGGCTTTGGAGTGAGGTCCGGGTCGTCCGCTTCGACCTTGGCATCGGCGGGCGGCCGCTCACCCGCCGGCAACCCGGTGTCCTCGCCGTCCCAGTAGTTGCGGGTGGCGGCGAGATCGAGCAGCGCGCGGCGACCGAGCGGACGCACCAGCACCTTGTTGGTGTCGGTGTAGACCACGACCTCGTTCGGGCTGTTCTCGCCGACGATGACATAGCGGCAGAGCCGGTCACCCTCGTTGATCAGCGTATGGCCCGCTTTCTGCCCGGCCGGGAAGCAGACATAGTCGCCGGCCTGCATGGGGTGGGTCTCGGCGCCGAGACGCAAGGTCAACGCGCCTTCGAGGATGAAGACATGCTCCTCCTCGAGGAAATGGTAATGCGCCGGCGCGGTCCGCATCCCGGCCGGCAGTTCCTCGATGGCGACGCCGACGTGATAGCCCTCGCCCATCGCCGCCAGGGTCAGGTGCTTGTAGCGGATGTTGAAGTTCGGCATGTCGTCGAACGCCGTCCAGGGGACGTCATCGCTGCGGATCGGCTTGATCAGGGTCTCGGATGGCATGGGGCGGCAGGCTCCGTCTCGATCCGGGGGAGCCGGAGTTTGGCCGGAGCCTGCGCCGGGTTCAATGCCTCATGCGAAAGCCAGCGCCGGAGACTCCGCCTTGCGCGCGACCGGCGTCCAGTCATGTTCCGGGAAGAAATGCGGCACCGCGCGGTCGATATAGGCGGCGAGATTGGCCTGCGCGAGGCCGATCTGGCGCAGGGGCGAGTCCAGCGCGCCGTTGAGCAGCGTCGCCAGCATGCCGGTCATCGCCGCATCGGTGCCGCAGGGCTGGTCGCCCATCAGCCAAGCGCGCTTGCCGAGCAAGGCCGAGAGCGATTCCAAGGTCCGGCCGCCGAGCTCGGCGATCTGCTCCGGCGTGTGGCGGCCCATGCCCTGGGCCTGCAAGTATCCGAGCACTTTCGCGCGCGCGCCCTGTCGGATCTTGTCGCGGATCGCTTCGGGGGCATTGTCGAAGAAATGCGCCGGGCCGTTGTTGAAATTCTCCTCGATGCCCCAGCGCATATGCAGGCAGCACCAATAGAGATGATCCTCGATCATCCGCTCGACCGCCCAGGCCTCGGCCCGCTCGACCGCATCGAGGCCGCGATCGAAGTCGAAGCCGTGTTTGCGCGCGACATGGGCGCGGATAAAGCTGGTATCGGCGACGATCTCGCCCGCGTCGTCGATATAGGGCAGCTTGCCCTTCGGCCCCTGGTCGGGGCCGCCGTTGGCGACCGCCTTGGTGTAGGCGAGCCCGGCCATGCGCAGCAGGATCTCGCCCTTCATCACGAAGGGGCTGCCGTCCGGCATGCCGAGAAAGGGGCCGAAGCCGTAGAGGGTGATCATCGCGGGGTCTCCTTCGCTGGTTTGCCTGACCCCGGTGATAATCATCCCCTGTTGCCAGCCTGCTGTCAGCAGCGCCGCGCCCTGCTGCCACCATGCTGTCAGGAGCGATCTGGCAGCATGCTGGCATCAGGAGGTGCAGAGTGCGGAAAGCGGACCGTCTGTTTCAGATCATTCAAATCCTCAGGCGCGCGCGGAAGCCGATCACGGCAGAGGCGATTGCGGAAGAGCTCGAGACCTCCAAGCGCTCGGTTTATCGCGACATCGCCACCTTGATGGCGCAACGGGTGCCGATCCGCGGCGAGGCCGGCATGGGCTATGTGCTGGACGCCGGCTTCGACCTGCCGCCGCTGATGCTCACCCCCGAGGAGATCGAGGCCGCTGTCCTGGGCGCGCAATGGGTGATGGCGCGGGGCGATCCCGGCCTGGTCCGCGCGGCGGAGGACCTGGTGGCGAAGATCGCCGCGGCGGTGCCGGAGCGCCTCAGGCCATTGGTCCTCGACCCCTCGACGCGCACGCGCAGCGACCGGCTGCCGATCCCGCCGGACATGATCGACATGGTCGAGGTGCGGCGCGCGATCCATGCCAGCCGCAAGATCCAGCTCGGCTATCGCGACGAGAAGGGCGAGGTGACGGCGCGCAAGGTCTGGCCGATCGCGATCGGCTATCTCGAGACCGTGCGCATGATGGTCGCCTGGTGCGAGATGCGGCAGGACTTCCGCCACTTCCGCACCGATCGCATCACCGCGGCGGAGTTCCTCGAGGAGCGCTATCCGGAACGCCCGGCGGTGCTGCGCGCCCGCTGGCGCGCTGCACTCCGGGACAGGGTTCCGGCGCGGGCGTGACTATTTCGCCTTCTCCGCGATCCCGGCGAGGCCGGCGTCATAGATGCCGCCGATAACTTCCATCGCCTTCTCGTCCGGCGCGTCCTTGGCGTCGAACTTGCCGACCCAGGTAATGGTCGAGCCGCTGCCATTGGCCGCGACCGAGAGGGTCGAGGCATAGTTCTGCACCGGCAATGGGCTCTCGACGATGGTGTAGCCGTATGAATGTGCCGCGTCGTCCCAGGCCGATTGCTCTTCCAGGATCGAGCCGCCACCCTTCAGCGACAGCAGGCGGAAGGTCTTGCCGTCCTTCTGCTGCAGCTCGCATTTCTCGACCGCCGGATGCCACGAGCCGATGCCGCAGAAATCGCCGATCGCCTTCCAGACCGCGTCGGGCGCAGCGGCAACGTCCAAGCTCTTCTTCACGTCCAAGGCCATGGCGGAACTCCCAAAAGCAGCGACCGCGAGCAGCGCCGTCGCGGCCAGTATGATGCGCGATGTCATGATTCCCCTTCTCCTCCCAATTGCCGAATTGCGCATCGGCATTGCCTCCACCATAGGAAGAAAAGAAGGGCGGCATATTGGACTTTGGTTTGACGCGGCTTAGGCTGATGCGCCTTTGATGAACCGGGGAAACTCAAATGAAAACCCTGCTTTCGGCCTGGCCGTTCTGGGCCCTGCTCTCCGCCGCCTTCGCCGCGCTGACCGCGATCTTCGCCAAGGTCGGCATCGAGAGTATCAACTCGGATTTCGCCACGTTCATCCGCACCGTGGTGATCCTGGCCGTCATTGCCGCGATCCTGACCATGAGCGGGGGGTGGCAGCCGTTCGGAGGCGTCTCCGGCAAGACCTACCTGTTCCTGATCCTCTCGGGCCTCGCGACCGGCGCCTCCTGGCTCTGCTACTTCCGGGCGCTGAAGATCGGCCAGGCGGCGCAGGTGGCGCCCATCGACAAGCTCTCGGTGGTGCTGGTCGCGGTGTTCGGTGTCGTGTTTCTTGGCGAAAGGCTCAGCGGCCTGAGCTGGCTCGGCATCGCGCTGATCGGCGGCGGCGCCGTGCTGATCGCGCTGGAAGCCTGACTCTACTGAATCACGCCGATCCGCTTCAGGAACTGGTGTTCGGTCTCGCGCGGGTGATCGCCGGCGAAGGTGTAGCCCTGGGGTTTCGCGTCGATGTAGATCTCGCCGCCCATGGTGAACTTCGACTGATCGTCGAAGGCGCCGATCGACATGATGTACATGTCGGGCTGGAACAGGTGGTAGAAGAGATGGCTACCGCATTTCCTGCAGCTGCCGCGCTCGGCGATGTCCGAGGACTTGTAGCGCAGGATATCGCCTTCGCCCTTGAACGTGATGCCGCCGACGCCGACCGAAAAGGTCGGCCCGCCGGCATGGCGGCGGCACATGCCGCAATGGCAGACATGCATATGCGGGTCGATCTCGGTCGCGGTGAAGCTGACGGCGCCGCAGAGGCAATGGCCGGTGGCCGACGGAATCGTGGTCATTGACTTCCTCTTCCCTGTTTCGGCGCATTCTCGACCGCCTGGCGGAGCCAGGTCAAACAGGATTGTACAGCGTGCTTCGACTTGAAGGTCTTCGGATAGAGCAGCGCCTGGAGCCAGTAGCCGTCGACCAGCGCGCTCAGCATGCCGATCAGGGTCGCCGCCTCTTTCTTCGACGGCACGATCCGCAGTATCTCGGCCTCGAGGTCGCGGTGATAGCGGCGCTCGACCCGGACTGCCGAACTGCGGAAGGCGTCCCGCAACCCGGAATCTACCCAGAAGGTGAACCAGACCGCGAGCTTCTCGGAAGTGAAGACCTCGGCGCCGAAATAGGCATCGACCATCGCGGTGATGCGGTCCCAAGGCTCCGACCCCGCTTCGGCCACCCGCGTCTTCCAGGCCTGGTCGAACTCCTCGGCCAAGTGGTTGAAGGCCGCTTCCAGCAGCAGGTCGATGGACTTGAAGTGAAAGTTCATCAAACCCTGCGAGGCGCCGGCGCGCTGCGCGACCTTGCCGACCGTGCAGCCGGCGTAGCCGTGCTGAGCGATTACATGGATCGCCGCCTCGATCAGCTCCTTGCGACGACTGGCCCGGATCGCCGGGTTCTGGCCGAGGGCACGGCGCTTGCGCTTGAAGGTGCTCAAGCCGGCACCCTCACGCCTTCTTGCGCGGCGGATCGAAGAACATGCGGTTGGTCACGGTGCAGCGGGCCATCAAGCGCTCGATCTTCTTTTCCTTCGGATACCAGATCTCGGTCCAGACCTCAGTGCCCGGTTTCGCGTAAGGCGGAGGCACTCTGGCAAAGGCGATGCTCTTCTTCAAGATCGGCGACCACATCCCGGAGGTGGTAAGGCCGATTTCCTGCTTGGCCGCCTTATCGGCGTAGAGGAAAGCGCCGTTGGCCGGTTTCCGGCCCTCGACCTCGATCCCCATCAGAATGTGCCGGGAGCTGACCTTGGCCTTCTCCTGCTGCAGCGCCCGCTTGCCGACGAAATAGGCGTCCTTTTTCAGGCTCACCGCCCAGCCGATCCCGGCCTCGATCGGGCTTTCGCGCTGGGTCGGGCGGATTGCATGCATAGCGCCGATGTAGTCGGCATCGACCAGGATGAACCCGGCCTCGATCCGCACCATATCCAGCGCCTGGCTGCCGATCGGCGCGATCTTGTAAGGATCACCGAGCCGCATCAGCGTGTCCCAGAGCCATGGCGCGCTCTCCGGCTTGACCCAGAGTTCGTAGCCGAGATCGCCGGTGAAACCGGCGCGGTCGATACGCATCCAATGACCGTCCACCACCGTTTCCATGATGCCGAAATGCGGCAGGCTCTCGATGCCGCCGACGCCCATGACCTTCAGGAGATCGCGCGATGTCGGGCCCTGAAGCGCCAGGCCGCAGACGCGTTCGGAGATCTCCTCGATCTCGACATTGAAGCCGTAGGCGCTTTCATGCAGCCAGTGGAGTTGATGCAACGCGGCGTTCAGGATGAAGTCGTTCTCGCCGAGGCGGAAGATGGTCCCCTCCTCGATCATCTTGCCGTCGTCGTCGCACCAGGCGGTATAGGCCGCCTGCATCGGCTTCACCTTGGTGATGTCGCGGGTCACCAGGAAGTTCATGAACTTGGCCGCATCGGCGCCGCGGATCGAATATTTGATCAGCGGCGAGACGTCGTAGAGCGTGCAACCGGTGCGGACCGCGAAATACTCGGCCGAGACGGAATCGAAGAAGGCCGGCGAGTAGGTGCCCATCCAACGGATCCAGCCGTTGCCGTGCATCAGCGCTTCCATCGACTCATGGAACGGCGTCTTCTTGAGGAAGGGCTTGAGGTGCTGGACGTGGGTCATGCTTTTCCCCCGTCATGCGCGGGCTTGAACCGCGCTTCTGGTGCGGAGGGAGATCCGCGGGTCCACGGATGCGAAGGTCCGCATTCGCGGACGGGGCCCGCGGATGACGACAAACCCGATACCATCACGCCGCCCTCCTCTGCCTCAATGACTTCAATATTTCGCGCGCGGCATTGGCACCGGCGGCACCGGAGACGTTGCCGCCCGGATGCGCGCCCGCACCGCAGAGCCAGAGGCCGGGGATCGGCATCCGGTATTGCTGGTACTGGCCGGCGGGGCGCAGGAAGAACATCTGGTCCAGGGTTACCTCGCCCTGGTGCCACTGGCCACCAGCGAGGCCGTATTGCGCCTCGAGGTCGTGCGGCGTCAGTACCTCGGAACCCACCACCCGCGTGCGCAAGCCTGGCGCCAGCAGATCGAGCGCGTCGATCGTGCGCTCCAGCACCTGACGCCGCGCCTCGTCCGGTGCGGTTTCGCGGAGCTTGTAGGGTGCGTATTGAAACAGGATCGAAGCGACATGCTTGCCGGAAGGCGCGAGGCTCGGATCGGCGAGCGTCGGGATCACGACTTCCAGCGCCGGCTTGTCGGCGACGCGGCCGTATTTCGCACAGTCGAAGGCGCGCTCGACATAGTCGATCTTCGGTGCGACCACCATCCGTCCGGTACGGGCCTTCCAGGCGTCGGGCAAGCCGTCCAGGGCCAGATGCACCTTGGCCACGCAGCCGTTCATGCGGAGATGGCGGATGCGCTTCATGAACTCGGTGTCGAGATTCCCCGGCTGGACCAGCTTCAGCAGCGTGGTTTGCGGGTCGGCGCTGGAGGCGACGTTGGCGGCGCGGATCTCCTCCCCGCCCTTCAGGACGACGCCGGTCGCGATCTCCTTCTCGATCAGGATGTGATCGACCGGGGCGCCGGTGCGAATCTCGACACCAGCGTTGCGGGCCGCGGCTTCCAGCGCGGCAGCAACCGCACCCATGCCGCCCTTCGGCAGGAACAGTCCGCCCATCCCATGCTTGCCGTAGGAGGACAGGCGATAGAGCAGATTGAACACGGTGTTCGGTGAGCGCGGCCCGAGATAGACGCCGAGCGTGGCGTCGAGGCTGAGCAACCCCTTGATCGCATCGCTCTCGAAGAAATCGTTGGCGAGATCGGCCACGTTCATCGTCAGGATACGGGTCAGCTCCAGCATGTCCTTCTTGCCCAGCATCCGCACCTGCAGCGCGAACATGGCAAGCGCGAGCTTGGTCTGGAAGTCGTTGGCCGTGATCGCCGGGCTGGGCGGCGTGCGGGTCAGGAAAGTGCCGAGCGCCGACGCCAGCTTGGTGAGACGCGCGGTGACCCGCGGCCAGGCTTCGGCATCGGACTTGCTGATCGCCGCGATCGAAGCCGCACTGGCCGCCGCGTCGTTGGATATCTCGATGCTCTTCGCCTCGGGCAGCAGCACCGAGGTGCCGATCGCCGTGGTCTCGAGCTTCAGGCCGAGATCGCTGACGACCTTCGGGTGCAGCGCATGGAGGATATGCGCGACACCGGAGACTTTGAAGCCGGGGGCGAACTCGCGCGTCACGGCCGTGCCGCCGACGCGGTCGCCGGCTTCGAGGACGATGACCTTCTGCCCCGCCTTCGCGAGGTAAGTCGCGGTGATCAGGCCGTTATGGCCGGCGCCGATGATGGCGACGTCGCAGACCTTGCCGCTCATCGGATCACCCCGTGCTTGAAATCCTTCAGCATCTCGCGCGCGGCATTGGCGCCCGGCGCACCCATGACGCCGCCGCCGGGGTGGGTGCCGGAGCCGCACATGTAGAGGCCGTCGAACGGCCCGCGATACTGCCCTAAGCCCGGGAACGGCCGGTTGAACAGCAGCTGGTCGAGGGTCAGCTCGCCCTGGAAGATGTTGCCTTCGGTGAGACCGACCTCGTTCTCGATGTCCCAGGGTGTCCGGGTCTGACAATGCAGGATCAGGTTGCGGAAGCCGGGCGCGTTCATCTCGATCGTGTCGAGCACGTCCTTCTCGAAGGCAGCCTTCATCTGCGGCGTCCATTCGCTCTCGGCGAGCTTGTAGGGGACGTATTGCACGAAGACCGACATGAAATGCTTGCCCGGAGGGGCCATGGTCGGATCGACCGTGGTCGGGATCACAATGTCGAGGAAAGGTCGCTTCGACCAGGAGCCGTACTTATAGTCGTCGAAGGCATGCTCGATGTAATCGAAGTCGCCGCCGATATCGACCGTGCCCCAGGCGCTCTCCTTCGGACAGCCGGCGAATTGCGGCAAGCCGTCCAACGCAATGTTCAATTTGCCCGACGAGCCGCGGATCTTGAAGTTCTTGGCATAGGCGTGGATGTCGGGATCGATCGCGTCGAGGTCCGACTTCTCGATCAGCTTCAGATAGGTGCGCTTCGGATCGAGATTGGAGACCACCGCCTTGGCGTAGATCTCCTCGCCGCTGCTGAGCGCCACGCCGACCGCGCGCCCCCCCTTCACGATCACCTTGGCGACCTCGGCATTGACGCGGATCTCGACCCCCGCTTCTTCGGCGGCGCTGGCGATCGCCTTGGAGACCGAGCCCATGCCGCCGCGGGCGAAGCCCCAGGCGCCGATCTGGCCGTCGACCTCGCCCATATAGTGGTGCAACAGCACGTAGGCCGTGCCCGGCGAGTAGGGCCCCAGCGCCGTGCCGATGATCGAGGAGGCGGCGGAGAAGCCCTTCCAGCGCGGATTCTCGAAATACTCGTCGAGGAAATCGCCGATCGACATGGTCCAGAAGCGGATGATCTCGTACATCTCCTTCTCGCCCATGCGGCTGAACTCCGCGGCGATTTTCAGCAAGCCGTCCAAGTCCTCGCGCTTGCCCCAGGGATTGATGCGGTTCTGGGCGAAGGGGTTGAGCTGGGTCGGGTCCGGCGGAGTCAGCATCAGCAGCGGCTTGATGAAGCGGCACTGCCGGCTGATCTCGGCGGCATAGTGATCGTATGCCTCGGCATCCTTGATCGAATGCCGGCGCAGGCTCTCCCGCGTGCGGTCGTGGTCCTTGTAGGTGATGATCCCCTCGCCTTCCGGGTTGGGCGAGGAGTTGATCTCATAGGGGATCACCTGGAGCCCATGGCGCGGCAGGTCGAGGAAGCGGAAGATCTCCGGCCTGAGCAATGAGCAGACGTAGGAGCAGGTCGAATAGGTGAAGCCGGGATAGATCTCCTCGGACATCGCCGCGCCGCCGACCTTCTTGTAGCGCTCGAGCACCAGGACCTTGAGCTTGTTCTTGCCCTCCTTCGCGCCGCCCTTGGCGAGATAGGCGGCGGTCACGAGCCCGTTATGCCCGCCGCCGATCACGATCACATCATAGCTTTCAGCCATTTGCCGCCCCGGTGGTCTCGATCTACTATTTGAACGTTCATTCAAAATATATCGACGCCGGGCGAACCTGTCCAGACGCGGCCGCCGGCTCTCAGGGGCAGCAACCCAATTGCCGTTTGACACGTTAACTATCGGGGTCTAGCCCTTCGTCAGGCCCGCCGAGGGGGAATCGAGTCTTGCCAAAAAGCCTTATTATCGCGCTGCAAGCCGTTGTTGTTGCGCTACTCCTTTCGTCACCCGCTCTGGCGAAGACGACCAAGGGAGAAGCGCCCGCGCCGCCCGCCGTGCCGGTCCCGAAAGTGGATGCGGAAGCGCTCGTCCCTCCAGGTCCGACCAAGCTGGAAGGAACCGCCCAGGCCGTCGACGGCGACGAGATCCGGGTCGGGGATTCCCTGGTGCGGCTCTATGGAATCGCGGCGCCGGACATGTCCGCGCGGATCGGGCCGGAGGCACGGGTAGCACTCGATGGTTTGATCGGCGGCGAGCGGGTCAGCTGCAAGGTGTTCGACAAGACGCCGCAGGGCGACTCGGTCGCGCAATGCGAGATCGGCGGCAAGGACCCTGCACTGGAGTTGGTCGCGCGTGGGCTGGCCGCGGTCTATCGCAGCGGCAACTTCAATGACGGCGAGCAGCAGGCCCTCGCCGAGAAATACGACGCGGCCGAAGCCCTGGCACGCAAGCAGAACGTCGGCCTCTGGCAGCCGCCCGAGCGGGCCGCCGATCCGCAGGCGGCGGCGCCCGACCGCTACAAAGCGCGGGTCTTGAACTATGCCGGCTTTGCGCTCCTGATCCTGGCGGTTTTCGCCGTCTCGATCACCCAACTTTCGATAGCGCGCCGCGACCGCGTCGAGCGCACCAAACGGCGCGAGGAGCAGCGCACGACTCTCTCCTTCGCCATGGCCGCCGAGGTCGAGATCGTGCTGGCGACGGCACGCCGGCTGATCGAGCAGGTTTCGGCCCATCCGGCAGAGCGGCCGATCCCGGGCGCTATCAGCGCCGCCCTGGCCTTGCCCAGCACCACCTTCTGGAGCGCCAATCCCGACCGGCTGCATCTGCTGCCAGTCGAGGTGACCGTACCGCTGCTCCGTTTCCACGCCCAGTATGAAGACGCAGCGCGAAAGCTATCGGTCGCCGGCGCCGTGCCGGGCAGCGCATTGGCCACGACCCTGAAGACCTTGATCGAGTATGGCACCGCCGCGGTAACGGCGATCGAGGCCTCGCTCGGCATCGAACGGCCGCCGGAGCCGGTTTCGGAGAAGCCGGAATCGACGGCAACGCCTGCACCCTCCGCTGCGGCGAATACCAAGCCAGATACCGCGGGCCATTGACCCGCGCCACCTTCGCCCGGATCATTGGGGATCGGGCATGAAGGGGATCGGCAATGTCGGGCTTGGGCAACCAGGGCGCATTCGAGCTGGCGGTCGGCCTGTTCTACGACGCGGCCTATGACCAGAGCGCCGCAGCTTGGTCCGCCGTCGGCCAGCAGTTCATGCAGATCCTCGACGCCAAGGGCTGCGTGCTGCAGATCGCGGACATGCGCGTCGGCCGCTCGCAGCTGCTGGCAACACCCGGCTGCGAGGGTCTGAATATGGCCGCCTATGCCGAGCATTATGTGCGACACGATCTCTGGGCCCAGATGGCGACGCCGGAACGCGGCAACCGCGCACTGCTGATGCACCGATTGGTGGCGCCCGACGTCTGGGAGCAGTCGGAGATCTATAACGACTTCGTCCAGCCGCATTGCAGCTTCTTCTGGTGTCTCGGCGCCGCGATCCCGTTGAGCGACGGCCAGATCGGCATGCTGGGCGTGCTCCGCAATAAGCAGGACCAGCACTACAACGAGAGCGAGGCCGCCGGGCTGGATTCCCTGCTGCCGCATCTCCGGCGCTCGCTCCAGTTGACGCATCACCTTCGCCGGCTGCAGCTCGACCTCGCCCATGCCCGCGCCAGCCTCGATGCGCTGTCGATCGGCGTCGTGATCTGCTCGCCTGAAGGCAAGGTCCGGATCGCCAACAAGATCGCCGAGGAGATCCTGGAGCGCGGCGACGGCATCGTGCTCGACGGCTTGGACCGGCTGACGGTGAACGATCCCAACCAGCAGCACGGGCTGCGCCGCATGATCTCAGCTGCGGCGCGGCGCCCCGGCATCGACGCGAACGGCGCCGGCAATGCCTTGCGGGTCGGGCGCAGCGAAGGCTCTCCGCTCAAGGTCCTGGTGGCGCCGCTGCCGGAAGCCCAGCTTGCCGGAATCGGCGGCGCCGGCGGCGCGATGATCCTGATCGACGATCCGGAGCGCAATGCCGTGCCGGCGCTCGAGGCGCTGAAGGCGTTGTTCGGGTTGACGACGGCGGAGGCGCGCCTGGCGCGGCGCCTCGCGCATGGCGATGCAACCGCGCCGGAGATCGCCGCCGAGTTCGCGCTCTCGCCGCAGACCATCCGCACCCAGATGAAAAGTATCCACCGCAAGATGGACGTCTCGCATCAGGCCGAGATCAGCGCGATCATCAGCCGCCTGGGTGTGCTGGGGCAGTAAGCTACCAGACCGTCATCGCCGGGCTTGACCCGGCGACCTCTTGCGAGCCGGGACCAGATGCCCGGGTCAAGCCCGGGCATGGCGGATTCTATCTGGTTAGACCGCGCTCTCGGCACCGCGGCCGCGCCGCACCATGTACTTGATGTTGACCGCCCGGAGCCGCGTGGCTGTGGTGGCAGTCAGCGCATCCAGCAGGCGCACCTCGCGCGGCGTGCCGGGCTCGAAGCGGCGGGCGCGGATGTCGGCGGCGAGGCGCTTGCGCGCCGCGGCGAGATCGCCGACGGGCTCCGGATAGAGCGCCTGGATCCGCTTCAGTTCCGCGGCGTCGGCGGCGGCCCCCTCCTCCAGCTCGGCCTTGGCAATGGCGATGGCGCGCAGCGCCATCAAGGTGTGGTACTTCGCCTCGCCTTCCAGTTTGCCGACGACATGGTCCTGCAGGCCCTGCTCGGCCAGCTTCAGCAGATCGGCGGCGCCCGGTCTCGGCAGCATGTCACGCACCCTTCTTGAGCTTGGGCAGTTCAGCGAGGAGGTCGTAGTCGCATTCGATCGCACGCAACCCGGTCAGCGCCAGGTCGAGCGACGGCTCCTGTCCCGAGGCATGGCGCTCGCCCTGCTGAAGCGCGATGATCGCCCAGCGGATCGGCGCCACCGCCTCCCAATAGCGCACCCGCGCGTCGTCGACCGGCTGGCCAGTCTCCTGCTCGTAGCCGGCATAGAAAGCCTCCCGGCTGCCGATGCCACCGGCCTCGCGGTCGACCGCGCCGAAGCGCCAGCAGCGGGCGCAGAACCAGCCGATATCCTCGTAAGGATCGCTCCAGCCGGAGAACTCGAAATCGAGGATGGCGGTGAGCTGGCCGTCATCCGCCATGTAGTTGCCGGTACGGAAATCGCGGTGGGCCAGCGCGATCGTCTCGATCGGCGGCGCCAGGTCTTCCATCCGGTTGATCGCCCATTCCAGCACCGGCTGCGGCTCGGGCAGCGCATCGAGGCATTGGCGATAATGTCCGGCGCGGCGCGCGATGAGATCGGCACTCGCCTGCGGCAGGAAGGCAAGCGTCTCCGGCGCGCTGGCGGGCCGGATGCGGTGCAGCTTGGCGAGCTCGGCGCCGAGGCGGGTCGCCAGCTGGTCGCCGGCCTCACCTTCCAGGCTGCGCAGCAGGCGGCGGCCTTGCGCCAGGCCTTTCACGCGGCGCATCACATAGAAGGGCCGACCGATGACATTGCCGCTCGGTTCCAGCCAGAGCGGTTGCGGCACGGTCACACCGGCGGCATGAGCGGCGGCGATCAACGCATATTCTCTTGCGCGCGACCAGCTCTCGGCGATGCCGGAGACCGCGTCGCTGCGCAGCACGGCTTCGTAATGGCCGGCTTGCAGGCCATCGGCAACGTCGACGTCGAGCGCCCAGTTCTCCTGGATCGCACCGCCGCCGAGCCGGTTCAGGATGGTGACCGTGACGCTCTTCGCGCCGGCCGCCTGGGCGATGAAGTCGGCGACGGCCTGCGACTGGGCGGCGAGACTCATATCAGTACCGTCATGCCCGGGCTTGACCCGGGCATCTGGTGCCGTGGGAGAAAGATCGCCGGGTCAAGCCCGGCGATGACGGGGACGGTATTCATCCCCATTGCCAGAAATCCCTGCCGTCCTTCATGAAGTGCTTGGCCAGCAGCATCTTGTGCACTTCCGAGGCGCCGTCGACCAGCCTGGCCTGGGGTGCGTAGCGGTACATCCATTCCAGCAGGGTGTCCTTGGAATAGCCGCGGGCGCCGCAGAGCTGGATCGAAGTGGCGATCGCCTTGTGCAACACGTCGGCGACGGCGATCTTCGCCATCGCCACTTCCTTTTGCGCGCGATGACCCTGGTCGATCCGCCAGGCCGCGTGCATGGTCAGAAGCCGGCCGATCTCGATCTGCATCGCCGCCTCGCCCAGCATCCATTGCACGCCCTCGTGGTCGATCAGCTTGATCCCGAAGGATTCACGCTCCTTCACATAAGATCCAGCGATCTCCATGGCGCGCTTGGCCATGCCGAGCCAGCGCATGCAATGGGTAAGCCGCGCGACGCCGAGGCGGATCTGCACGGCTTTCAAGCCCTCGCCCACTTCCATCAGGCGATCGCTGTCCTTGATCTCGAGCCCGTCGAAGGAGAGTTCGCAATGGCCGCCATGCTCCTCCGGTCCCATGATCGGCACACGGCGGATCAGCTTCCAGCCGGGCTGGTCCTTGTGGAACAGGAAGGTGGTGAGGCCGCGCCGCGGATCGTCCGAGGTGCGCGCCAGCAGGATGAAATGATCGGCGACGCCAGCGCCAGTGATGAACCACTTATGGCCTTTGATCACCCAGGTGTCGCCATGCTTCGTCGCCGTCGTCTTCATCATGCCGGCGGGATCCGAGCCGGAGCCCGGTGCCGGCTCGGTCATGACGATCGCCGAACGGGCCTCGCCGCGGATGATCGGGTTGAGCCATTTCTCCTTCTGCGCGGGCGTCGCGACCTTGTTCAGGAGATAGAGGTTGCCGTCGTCGGGTGCGGCGCTGTTGAAGCAGACCGGTCCGAAGATCGAGCGGCCCATGGTCTCGTAGCAGGCCGCCATATGGGTGATGGTCTGGCCCTTGGGCAGGCCGTTGCCGCCTTCCGCCTTCGGGATCTGCAGGCACCAGAGATCCTCGGCCCGCGCCTTCTTCCTGAGCTCGGCCAGGAGATCGAGGCGAATGTTCTCGCCCTCGTCGTAGTTGGCGCGGTCGGATTCCAGCGGGATCACATGCCGGTCGAGGAAGGCGCTGATCCGCTTGCAGGTGTCCTGGGTTTCAGGCGAGAGGGCAAAATCCATGATGGGCTGCGTGCCTTAGAGGCTGGAGACGAGATGGCCGCCATCGACGGTGATGACGCTGCCGGTCATGTAAGCCGAGGCGGATGAGGCAAGCAAGAGCAGCGGGCCGTCGAGATCCGCCAATGCGCCGAAGCGCCGCATCGGCACGCGTTTCTTGATCGCCTCGCCCGCCTCGCTCGCCAGGAAGTCGCGGTTGAGGTCGGTCGGGAAATAACCGGGCGCGATGGCGTTGACCCGGATGCCGTAGCGCGCCCATTCCAGCGCCAGCGCCTTGGTCATCTGGATGAGGCCGGCCTTTGAGACCGCATAGGGCATGACGCCGAGACTGACACCGATCCCGAGGATCGAGGCGATGTTGATAATCGAGCCCGCATGCTGCTTCTCGACCCAATGCTGGGCCAGTTGCTGGGTCAGCATCCAGGCGCCCTTCAGATTGGTCTCCAGCATCTGGTCCCAGTCTGCGGTCTTCAGGTCGAGCGCCATGTCGCCGGCATGGGCGCCCGCGTTGTTGACTAGGATGTCGGGGATGCCGAGCTGCTGCTCGATGTCGGCGAGCGCTTGGTGCAGGCTGTCGGCGTCGGTCACATCGGCGGCGAAGGCGAGCGCGCGGCCGCCGTCATGGTCGATCTCGGCGGCGATCTCCTCCGCCAGGCGCTTGCGCCGCGCCAGCAGCGCCACCTTCGCCCCCGCCTCCGCCAGCACGCGCGCAAAATGCGCACCGAGCCCGGAGGAAGCGCCGGTCACGATCGCGATCTGGTTGGCGAGGGAGAATTGGGACATGCGGCCTGCAAGATGTCGCAAGCCGGTGCCCGGTGTCTAGTACCCGACCAGCTTCTCGGCCCGGGCGATCTTGGCGTCGCCCCAGGTCTTGGGGGGTGTCGGCGCGATGCGGCTCTGGGTCAAGGTCGTGCCCTCGCCCTTCTTCAATGTGACCGAGCCGGCGCTGGTCGCGACATCGACCTGGCCGTCGAAGACGAAGACGCCATAGGCACCGTCGATCGGGCCGGCAAAGAATTCCGTGCCGCGCACCGTCATGGTGGCGATCGGGGTCACGATCTTGGTCGATCCGGACTTGTCCACCGTGCCGCCAACGAAGCGCAGGGCGCCGGTGATGCTGCGGACCACCTGGCTGCCGCCGCCCGCCCCTTCCGGCATCACGAACTCGTCCAGCACGACGCGCGCATTCTCGCCCAGCGTGATGCTGCTGCCGTCGGCGAACTTGATGTCAAGGCGGCCGCCGCTTGCGGTCCAGACCTGCTCGTCGCGATGCACCTCGGCCCCGACAGCGAGTTCCCGAGACTTGCCCTCGAACCGCGCGCCGGCCTCGGGCTTCAACTGGGTCGCATTGCCGATGACCGCGGCATCCGCGGCTTCGGCGCCCGAACTCAAGAGGATCAGGGCGAAGGCCGCGCAGGGGGAAAGGAGCCAAGCTTTGAGCATGATCGGTATTCCCGCGTTGATCGACGTGAATCTAGCACGCAGGAAGCGGGGCGCCATGCGCGGGAACGCCGCTTGTGACGGGCGACACTCCGCCCGGGTTCGGCAGGGAAGAACGAAACTGAAAACCCCGCCCGTGCCTGAGCACGAGCGGGGCTTTGATGGATTGTTGCGGAGTTGCCGCCAGTCCGACCATTCAGGTGCGGTGCAATGGGGCGCTATGGCCCACGGCGTTCCGCTGCCCAGTCGGTAAACCGGGCATTCAATCTGCTGTCGTAGCCAGATTGTCGCTCTTTATCGCCGGTGGAGTCATGTTGTTTGGACACCCTCCTGTTGGCGGTTGCGAAATCCGACGAGGGGTTGCCGCAGCGACCGATCGTCGGTCAGCGCTGACTGCCGGTGCCGCTTCGCAAGAAGCACTTTCCGGAAGTCGCAGCAGCTCTTGGCTGTCACCTCAAAAGCTAGGCCTCGATCCGCCAAGCGTCAAGGCGGTCGATGTCGCAGGGCAGAGAAAAGCGGTGGATAAGGCCGCCTTCTCCGAATCCAAGAGCCGCGCTACGCTTGGCTTTACGCGCTATTTGTCGCGATGCGCCGTGATGCCCTTGCGGATCAGTTCCATCGCCTCTTCCGGTTCCGCCCAGCGAGAGAATTTCACCCATTTGCCGGGCTCGAGATCCTTGTAGTGGGTGAAGAAATGCTTCACCTGCTCGCGGAGAATTTCCGGCAGATCGCGATAGGAGCCGACATTCGCGTAATAGGGATGCAGCTTGTCGACCGGCACGGCGATGATCTTGTCGTCGCCGCCGGCCTCGTCCTCCATCATCAGCGCGCCGATCGGCCGGCAGCGAACGATGGCGCCGGGCACCACCGGGGTCGGCCCGATCACCACGACATCCACCGGATCGCCGTCGTCAGCGAGGGTGTGCGGGATGAAGCCGTAGTTGCCGGGGTAGAACATCGCGGTATGCAGGAAGCGGTCGACGAACAGCGCGCCGGAATCCTTGTCGAGCTCATATTTCACCGGCACGCCGCCGAGCGGCACCTCGATCACCACGTTGACGTCATAGGGCGCGTTCTGGCCGGTCTTGACCTTGGAAAGATCCAATCTTCAGTGCTCCTCAAAACGCCCTCGTCCGGGGGCGGCCCCGGGGGTGTCGGGGCAGAAATGCAGGGCGTGACCAGGGGCCGAAAATGCGAGCCCCGGGCCAGGATATACTCCCGGTCCGGGGCGAATAAAAGCCAGAAATGCTGCAGCGCAAAAAAGCTAGTTCAAGACGCTGTAGCCGCGATTGCGCATGCAGTTCCGGTAGATCTCGCGCTTCTGCTCGATGCCGCTATAGGCACCGCCGCCGAGACCCACGACACCGCCGGTGGCCGCGCCGAGCGCTGCACCGCTGCCGGCGCTGACGCCGGGGACTAGGGCGCCGGTGATCGCACCGAGGGCCGCGCCGCCCGCGGCGCCCCCAAGCGCACCGACCGCAGCGTCACCCGCCACGTTGGCGTTGTCGGCGTATTGCTCGCACTCGTACTTGTCCTGCGCGAATTGCTGAGAATCGACACCCTTAGTGTCCACGATCGGCTGGCTCGTGGCGGTGCAGCCGGCCAAAGCCACCGCGGCAACCCCGAGCGTAGCCGCAACTGCCAAAAAGCGCTTCATCGTCTATCCCTTTCCAAGACGCCCTTGGACAGCTTTGTCCCGCGAGGGCGTGTTTTCGTTCATCCACATATACGATCCGGGCTCCGCCCGGCGCGCGTTGACATGGCTCAAAAAAGCGGCTGTCAGACGCTTTGTCGCGCCGGCATTGCTCGGGAAATCAGGCCCTGACCCACCAACCCAATTATACGGCCAAGGCCCAGCCGCTCGAACACACAAATTTCGGTGAGCAATACTGCCCTGATGACGCATCCCGCCCCCGAAATCCGCCCGTCCCGAACTCCCCGATCCATGTCGGCCTCGGCAAGATAGCCGCCCCGAGCGCCAAGGGCAGTGACGCAGAGCACAGCGGCATTGGGGGAAATGCCCGGCGGCTCAGTTCTCCTCGTTGCGCGTGACGACCGTCATCAACATGTCAACGGCGGGACCGGTCCGCGACAGCGGCAGGATGACGATCTCGTATTGAATCGGCCGCTCGTGGAACTCGACTTGGCGCGCGTAGTATTGCGGCTCGCCCTGCTCGACCGCGGCGCCGTAGGAGGCCTCGGCGAGCGGCAGACTCTCGGCGTCGTAGACCTGGTCCAGGAACTTCCCGGTGAAGTCGACGCCGAAGAGATCGACCTGCCGCGTGCCGTCGAGACGGAAGAAATAGCGGCGCCGTCCTGTTTCCGACGACCGCACGTCGATCAGGCTCACATAACCGACCGCGAACCAGAACTCGAGCGGATCGAAATCGTTGCGCAGGGGCCAGTCGCGGCCGGCGCGCTTGCCATCCCAGAACGCGACCATACGCTTCAGGATCGGATGCTGGATCCGCGCCAGCAGACCTTCAATCGACCGCGCCATTCGCCCCGTCCCCGACACGCGCACCCCATCCACCAGCCATTTTTGGTCTTATGCAGGCGAATGGCAAATATTATAAGTAGCGGACTTCCCAGCGACGTAGAATTGGCAGCGGCGCCTCGATCCCGCGGTATCCTGCTTGTTTGACGACGGCGGCGAACCTATACACTAGCCCGCGTTCCCCATTGCCACTCTTGAAGCCGGAGCACGACACAGCGACATGCCCGCCCCGAGCCGTCCCTCTCCCAAGGTGTCGCAGATTCCCGCGGAGACCGCAATCCTAGCACCCGATTCAACCGGCGGGCAGACTCCCAATGGCGAGGAGAACGGGCGCGGTGCGGCCGAGAATCCAGGATTCCGTTCCAACGCCCTCTTGATCTACGAGACGATGCGGCAGCGGGTCGCGATCCGGCACTACCCGCCGGGCGCCTGGCTGAAAGAGCAGGAGATTGCCGCCGAGTTCGGGGTCAGCCGCACGCCGGTACGCCAGGCTTTGCAACAGCTCGAGACGGAAGGCCTGGTGGAGATCCGCAACGGCGTCGGCGTGCGAGTCACCGAAGTCGATGACGCGGCCTTGGACCAGATCTATCTCCTGCGCCTCGAGCTGGTCGCCCTGATCGGGCGGGCGGCGCCGCGGCCGATCTCGGCGGCCGACATGGCGGCGATCCGCGCGGTCGGCGAAGACCTGAAGCGGATGCTCGCCGCACCCGGCAAGCCCGACGTCGCGCTGTTCTCGTCCCATTGCGAGGTGTTCCACAACCTCGTCAACAAGGTGATCGGCTCGCCGATGCTGAAGCACTTCATCGAGGTGCTCTACCATCAGGCCGATCGTTATTGGTACGGCTGGATGGACCAGACCGACCCGAAGCGCGAGGTCGAGTTCCTTTACAACGAGGTGCAGGAGACCCTGCGCGCGCTGGAGGTCAACGACTTCGAAGCGGTCGGCTACGTGCGCCGCAACCACATCTCGATGATGCTGGCGCGGATGTCGGAATTCCGGAAGAGCGGCGGTCGCGGCTAGGCGATCCGCGCGCCCGACCTTGCTCTGCCGTCATTGCCGGGCTTGACCCGGCAATCTCACGCAGAACGAACCATACGCCCGGATCAAGCCCGGGCATGACGACTTGAATCAAGCTATCCGCGCGCCGCTGGCGTCGAACAGGTGTAGCCGCTCCGGCGGCAGGATTACCTGCGTGGTCTCACCGACCTGCGCCACCCTGCGCTCGAGGGTGAAGGCCTTCAAGTCGGTGCCCAGAGCTCGCAAGTGCAGGATGGTGCCGAAGCCGGTCGGCTCAACCAGATCGACCGGCGCCGCGACGCCCTGCCCGCCCCCGACCTGCACATGCTCCGGACGGATCCCGAGGGTCACCGGCGCGCCATTCGCGCAGGCGTAGGCTCGACCGAGTGGAATCCGCGTGTTGTCGTGGGCGACGAAGACCGTTTCCGCGGCACAATAGGTGCCGCCGAACATGTTCATCGCCGGCGAGCCGATGAAGCCCGCGACGAAGAGATTGGCCGGCCGGTCGTAGAGATCGAGCGGCGATCCCACTTGCTGCACCAGCCCGGCATTCATGGCGACGATGCGGTCGGCGAGCGTCATCGCCTCGATCTGGTCATGGGTCACGTAGATCGAGGTGGCGCCGAGCGACTGGTGCAGGCGCTTGATCTCGCCGCGCATGGTTTCGCGCAGGCGCGCGTCGAGGTTGGAGAGCGGCTCGTCGAACAGAAAAGCCTTGGGCGCGCGGACGATGGCGCGGCCCATGGCGACGCGCTGGCGCTGGCCGCCGGAAAGCGCCCGCGGCCGGCGCTCCAGCAGGTTTTCCAGGCCCAGGGTCGCCGCGGCGGCGGAGACCTTGCCGGCGATCAGCTCCTTGGCGGCGCGGCGCAGGCGCAGCGAATAGCTCATGTTGCCGGCGACAGTCATATGCGGGTAGAGCGCGTAGGACTGGAACACCATGGCGATGTCGCGGTCCTTGGGCTCGAGATCATTGACGCGCACGCCGCCGATCTGGATCTCTCCGGCGCTGATCTCCTCCAGGCCGGCGATCATGCGCAGCAACGTGGACTTGCCGCAGCCGGAAGGGCCGACCAGAACCACGAACTCGCCATCCTTGATCGCGAGATCGACCCCGTGCAGCACGGCGATCGAGCCGTAGTTCTTGCGGATAGCGGCGATGTCGATGGAAGCCATGGCGAACTCCTAGCCTTTCACCGCGCCCGCGGTCAGGCCCTGGACGAGATAGCGTTGTATCATGAGGAAGAAGAGACAGGCGGGGATGAGGGCCAGCACGCCCGCCGCCATCATCTGGCCGAAATCGACGGCGAACTTGGAGACGAAGGTCAGGAGCCCGACCGGGAAGGTACTGGAATCGGCGCCCGAGATCAGCATCAGGGCGAACAGCAGCTCGCTCCAGGCGGCGGTGAAGACGAAGCCCAGGGTCGCCGCGATGCCCGGCAGGGTCAACGGCAGGATGATCTGGCGGAAGGCGCGGAAGCGCGTGGCGCCGTCGATCATTGCCGCCTCCTCCAGTTCCTTCGGGATGCCGTCGAAGAAGGACTGCATCAGGAAGGTGGCAAAGGGCACATTGAAGGCGACATAGACAATGATGAGGCCGGTCAAGCTGTTGGTCAGCCCCAAAGGCGAGAGCATCTTGAAGATCGGCGCCACCAGCATGACCAGCGGGAACATCTGGGTCAGCAGCATCAGGACGACAATCCAATACTTGCCGCGGAAGGTGAAGCGCGACAGCGCATAGCCGGCGAGCGAGGCCAGGATGGTCACGATGAAGGCGGTCGACGCCGAGACGATGACGCTGTTCTTGAAGAATTTCGGGAAGTCGCTGTGCTCCAGCACGAAACCGTAGTTCGCGAAGCTGGCTCGGGACGGCCACATCCGCACGCCCTCGCTGTAGAGCAGGTTGTCCGGCGTCACCGAGACTTTCAGCAGCCAATAGAGCGGGAACAGCGCAAAGACGACATAGGCGAGGATCGCCAGGCGGTGCAGGAGCGTGCCGATGATGGTGCTGCGCATCATGCCCTCTTCAGCATCGACTGGCGCAGCAGCACAATCAGCAGCGCATAGGCCATCAGCAACAGCAACAGCACCACCGCAATCGCCGAGGCATAGCCGAAGTCCAGGCGCCGGAAGGCCTGGGTGAAGATGTAGCTGGCGACGATCTGGGTGCGGTCGGCTGGACCGCCGTTGGTCATTACCACGATCAAGTCGGCGAAATTGGCGATCCAGACCGTGCGCAGCAGGATGGTGATCGCGATGGTCGGCGCCAGGAACGGGAGCGTGATCGATTTGAAGCGCTGCAAGGCATTGGCGCCGTCGATCGAGGCCGCCTCGTAGAGATCGCGCGGGATCGCCTGCAGCGCCGCCAGCAAGGTGATGGCGAAGAACGGGATGCCCCACCAGACATTGGCGATAATCGGCCCCCACATCGCATTGCGGGGATCGGAGAGGATGTTGTTCGGCGCGTCCATGAGGCCCAGAGCGAACAGCCAGTGCGGGATCGGGCCGATCACCGGATTGAACATCCAGGCCCAGTTCAAGCCGGAGAGGAAACTCGGCACCGCCCAGGGCAGGAAGACCAGTGCCTGCACGATGGCGCGGCCGCGGAACGGGCGGTTGAGCAGCAGTGCCAGGATGAGACCGAAGGCGAATTGCAGCACCACCGAGGCACCGGCCCAGAAGAAGGTGTTCTTCAAGGCGCGGGCGAAGGTCCGGTCATCGATCAGCGCGCGGAAATGCTCGAGGCCGACGAACCCGCCGCTGAACGGATTCAGCAATTTCACGTCCCGGAACGCGTAGGACAGGCCGAGCGCGAGCGGTGCCAGCATGATCGCGACGATCAGGATCAGCGCCGGCGCGCTGTAGAGATAGGGCTCGGAGGCGACGGCGAGCCGGCGCAGCAGAGGGGTGCTGCGTGATCTGTCGGAAGAAGCGATTGCGGTCATTGAAGCGGTGACTCGTACCCCCACCCCGACCCTCCCCCGAATCGGGGGAGGGAGAAGGCGGGCTCGGTGTAGTCCCCTCCCCCGAATCGGGGGAGGGCTAGGGTGGGGGTGCGAGACGCTCGACGCATCAGAGCACGCGCGTCACTTCTTCAGATGCTTCTGCTGGGCCTTGGTCATGTAGTCGGCCCATTCCTTGGCGACGTCCTCGGGGGTGCGATCACCCAGCAAGGCTTCCTGGCTGGTCTTAATCACCAGGCTGTCCTTGAAGAAGGCGAATTCCTCGAGATAGGTCGGCATGATGGTCGGCACCACGTCCTTGTCGCCGAGTTCATCGAACCAGCCCTTGAACTGCGGGCTGTCGTAGAAGGGGTCGGTCGCCGCCGACTTCAGGGCCGGCAGCGCGCCGGTCCGCTTGTTCCAGGCGACGTTACCTTCCTTGCCCTCCAAGGTCGCGATCAGCTTCCAGGCCAGGTCCTTGTTCTGGCTGTTGGCGAACATCGACCAGCCGGCATAGCCGATGGTCGGGAAGGTCTTGCCGTTCGGGCCCTTCGGCATCGTGGTGACGCCGTAGTCTTCCGGCTTCATCTTCTCGGCGATGGCGATCAGTGCGTCCGGATCCTGGTCGAGCATCGCACAGGTGCCGGAATAGAAGCCGGCCACGATCTCGTTGAAGCCCCAGTTGACGCTGTCCTTCGGCGCATAGCCGTTCTTGTAGAGGTCGGTGAGGAAGGTGATGCCCTTTACCCAACCCGGATCGGCGAAGGTGGACGTGCCGTCTTCCTTGAAGAAGGTGTTGTCACCATTGGCAATGGCGCCAAACATCACCCAGCCGTTGAGGCCGCCGGGGCCGCCGCGCAGGCAATAGCCGTATTTACCGGGGATGGCCGAGACCTTCTTCGAGGCTTCCAGGAACTCGTCGAGAGTCTTCGGCGGCTCCTTCACGCCGGCCTGCTCGAACAGCTTCTTGTTGTAGAACATGGCGCGCAGATAGAAGCCGTAGGGCAGCAGGTAGGTCTTGCCGCCGACGATGCGGCCCATGTCCAGCGCCTTCTGGCTGAGGTCGGAGGCCTGGTCCCATTTCGCGACCCAGGGCTCGAGATCCTCGAGCTGGCCGTTGTTGCCGTAAAGCGCCTGCCAAGTGTCCGGCATCTCGACGACGTCCGGCGTCTGGCCGGCGGAGACCATGGTTGCGAATTTCTCGAAAGCCTCGCCCCAAGGCAGCGAGATGATCTCGACCGTGGTGCCGGGATTGGCGGCTTCGAACGACTTCACGATGCCCTTGAGGGTCTCGGTGCGCTCGGGGCTGGTGATCACTTCGACCAGCTTGAGCGTCTCCGCCGAAGCGGATCCGACCGAGAGCGCCGCGAAGGCGGCGCCGGCGATCAGCAATTTCTTCAACATACCTTCCTCCATGTTTGACTTGTTGTTGGTTACTTCTCGGCACTATCGCGAGGCGTGTTCGATCGCCTCCTTCAAGTCGTTCCACAAGGCCTCGACCCCTTCGAGGCCGACATGCAGACGCACCGACCGCGCATCGATGCCGAAATCGAGCGCGGAATTGGGGCCCGCCGCCTGCTGGCGCACGACCTGCGCAGGGACGACGAGGCTTTCATGCCCGCCCCAGCTCACGCCGAGCTTGAAGAGCTTCAGGCGGTCGGCGAAGGCCGGGATATCGACGCCCTCCTTGAAGATGAAGGAGAACAGGCTGGATGTGCCGTCGAGCCCGGCCGGCAGGCGGTTGCCGAGGCCGGGATGCTGCACCGAAGCGACTTTGGGATGCGCCAGCAGCCGGCGCGCGACCTCGAGGCCGGCGACCTCATGCGCCTTCATGCGGATCGGCAAGGTCCTGAGGCCGCGGGTCAGCAGCCAGGCATCGAAGGGCGAGAGCTTGCCGCCGAGATAAGGCAGGGTCTGCTTGCGGATCTTGTCGACCAGGGCCTTGGGGCCGGCGACCACGCCGGCAACCACGTCGCTGTGGCCGCTCAGATATTTGGATGCGGAATGCAGCACCAAGTCGACGCCCAGCGTAATCGGGCGCTGGAAGATCGGCGTCGCCCAGGAATTGTCGATGACGCTGACGACGCCCTGCCGCTGCGCCAGCGTCGCCAGGGCGCGGACGTCATGCGGCTCCATGATCCAGCTGGTCGGGCTTTCCATGTAGAACAGCGCGGCGCCGGGCAGCGCCTCGGTAACGGCGTCCTGATCCTTGCCATCGACGTAGGTGACGGCGACGTTGAGCCGCTGGAGCAGCGTCTGGAACAGGCGATAGGCATCGGGATAGAGATGCTTCACCGCAACGATCCGGTCGCCCGGCTTCACGAAAGTGAGCACGGTCGAAGAGATCGCCGCCATGCCGCTCCCGAAACCGAGCGCATCCTCGGTATGCTCGAGTGCGGCGATCTTCTCCTCGAACACGCGCACCGTCGGGTTGAGGCCGCGGGAATAGGTCGGGCGGTTCTTCAGGCCCTTGTAGGTCTCCTCCATCTCGGCATAGGACGAGAAGGTGAAGAGCGAAGTCTGCACGATCGGCGGCACCACCGCGTCGTAAGGATTGGCCTCGTCATGCACCACAGCCATGGAGGCTTCCGCAAAGGCGTCTTCCGGCCCAACGCCGTTTTTCTGGGGGCCGTTACCATTCATTTGGACATTTCCTTGATGTCTTCCTCGACGATGTCGAGGATGGCCAAAGTCTTCTTGCGCGCCGTCTCGGCATCGCTGGCGGCAATCGCGTCATAGAGCTCGCGGTGGAATGGAAACGAGCGGCGCGCGAAATCCGATCGCTCGAACGGCTGCTCCCAGAAACTCTCGAAGGCTTCGCGCATCTGCTCGAGGAGCTGCGGGAAGAGCGGATTGTGGGTCGCGTCATAGACCGCGAGGTGAAAGGCGAGGTCTTGCGGACCCGCGGTGCCTTCCGAGTGATGCACCGCCTCCATCGCCTCGAGCTTGACCTCGATCTCCTTGAGGTCGTCGTCGCTGCGGCGGACCGCGGCGATGGCGCTCGCCTCGGCTTCCAAGCCGCGGCGGATGTCGAGGGTCTGCAGCAGCGCATCGCGCAACCGCGCGCTGTCGAAAGAGAGCGGCATGTGCACGGTGTCGGCGGAGACGCCGCGCAGGAGATAGGTCCCGCTGCCCTTCCGGGATTCGACGATGCCGAGGGCCTGGAGTTGGCGGATCACCTCGCGGACCGTGGAGCGGCCGACCGCCAGGCCTTCCATGAACTCCCGCTCGGCCGGCAGCCGGTCACCGGGCTTGAAGCCTGACCGAGCGATGAAGTCGGCCATTGCCGTCATCACGCTGCGCGCGCGGTCGGACTTCGGCAGAGGCTTCAGGCCGGAATGGATCTCGATCACCGCTCCCCCAGCCAGACCGATTAAATTGGTCTGACATCTGATATCTGACAGATTTGCCGGGAAATTGACAGGAGTCAAGCGGTGGTCGGAAAGCTTGCGGAGGGGCGCCGGCCCGCCGGCGCCCCTGCCCGCCTACTTGTTCCCCAGCAACTGGTTGAGGTCGATGGCGTCGGCCATCGCCTTGTAGCCGGCCGGGTTCGGGTGCAGGTGGTCGCCCTTGTCGTATTGCGCCTGGATATGCGAGGGCTTCGCCGGGTCGCGGACTACCTTGTCGAAGTCGATGACGCCGTCGAACTCGCCGCTGTTGCGGATCCATTCATTGACCGCGACGCGGATCTTCTCCTTGGCCTCGGAGTAATAGCCTTCGAAGGGCGTGCCCGCGAAGGAATCGCCGAACGGCGTCAGGGTCACCCCGATGATCCGGAGCCCGTGCAGATGCGCCCGGGTCACCAGTTGCTGGTAGCCGGCGATGATCTCCTCGGCGGTCGGCTCCTTGTCATTCGGGGCGAGGCCGCAGCCCGGCCAGCCGATGTCGTTGATCCCCATCATCAGGGTCACCGTGGTCACATGCGGCTGATTCAGGACATCGCGGTCGAAGCGAGCCAGCGCGTTCACGCCCATGCGGTCCTTCCGGATCATGGCACCGGAGATGCCCTGGTTCAGCACCGCAACCGGCGGGCCACCCGCTTGCACCAGGCGTGCGGCGAGATTATCCGGCCAGCGGTCGAAGCCATCGACGGTCGAGCCGTCGCCGTCGGTGATGGAATCGCCGAAGGTCACGATGGCGCGGGCATCCGCCGCCGCATCGACCATCACCCCGCTTAAAAAGATGCGCGAGACGATGCTGCTGTCGGGCTTGAAATCCGCCGCCGCGGTTTGGTCGCCGGCGACGATATAAGCGGTGTCGTGTCCGTCCCAATGCATCGAGCTGGTCGGCTCGGTGCGCGGCACGAACAGGCTGACCGAGAGTCTGGCCAGCGGCGCCACGTCGAGCGCCACCGGATCGCTGATCGCCGGTGCGCCGGGCGGAATCTCAATCGAATTCTTGCCGCCGAAGGTGAGCTTACGGTCCGAGCCGGCGACGATGGCCGAACCCTTGTCGGCCAAAGCCACATGCGCGGCGCCGATCAGCAGCGGCTGGGTGCCGTATTCATTGGTGAATATGACCCGCACCTGTTTGCCGCCGATGCTGGCGCGCACCGTCTGCCGGACGGTCTGGTTCCAGAGATTGCGCGGGATATTGGTCGGCACCGGGAAGTCCGGCTCCCACACCGGTTGGACGCTCGCGGTCCAGGTGCCGATCCAATCATCGGCCTGCGCGACGACGCTTGTGCATGTGAGCGCGACCGCGAGTGCGGCCGCTCCGACCAGTTTCGATGCCCTGTGAGCCCCTCGACGCTGCAGTGCGCCGACAATGCTGAACGCCATTCCTGCCTCCCATCGTCGATTTTTGCGGAAACCGCTCTACAATCGCAACGGAGGGTACAGATTCCGAAATTCGCGTGCTCTTCTACTTTCGTCGGGGGACCACGAGTTTTGCTGTGAGCACCTGCAGCACCTCACCGCGCTGATTCTTCGTTTCACTGCGCATCAGCACACTGCCCCGCTCCGGCTTGGAGCGTGACGGCGTCACCGAGAGTATCTCGCATTCGAGATGCAGCACGTCGCCGGGACGGGTCGGCTGCGGCCAGGCCACCTCGCAGCTGCCGCCAATCAGCCCGCCGGCAACATGGGGCCCGAACTCGGCCAGCAAGCGCATGGTCAGTGCCGCCGTATGCCAACCACTGGCGGCGAGCCCGCCAAAGAAACTGTACTTGGCCGCCACTTCATCGGTGTGGAATGGCTGCGGGTCAAATTCGCGGGCGAAGGCCTTGATGGTCTCGGGCGTCACCGCGATCGCGCCGCCGCAGAAGCGGTCGCCGACATGGATGTCCTCGAGATAGAGACCGACTGTCCTGGTCGTTTCCGGCATCCGGGGCACGGCCTCGTCCTTGACTTGCAGCATGATAGTCATTTGCCTAGATTCCTTTGATGAAGAAAAAACGCATCGGCGATACTCAATGCCCGATCGCCCGCGGCCTGGAACGCGTCGGCGAATGGTGGAGCATCCTGATCCTCCGCGACGCGCTGCACGGCTACGTCCGCTTCGATCAGTTCCAGCAGAGCCTCGGCATCGCGCCCAACATGTTGGCGCGGCGCCTCGCCTCGCTGGTCAAATCCGGCCTTCTCGAACGCCGCCTCTACCATCAACGCCCGCCCCGCTACGAATACGTCCTGACCGAGAAGGGCCGGGATTTCCGACCGGTGCTCCTCGCTCTCATGGCCTGGGGCAATCGCCACTTCACGCCCGAGGGCAAGGCGCTGCTCCTGGTCGATGCCAAGACCGGCAGGCCGGCCGATCCCATCCTCACCGACCGCCTCACCGGCCGGCCGATGACCGACAAGGACTTCGTGCTCCGCCCCGGCCCGGCCGCCAAGACCCGCATCCGCGAGCGCTACGCAGCCACTTGATTCCCGTTCGTCCAACCAACTGACGCTCCTCCGCTTGATCCGTCTGTGACCATCCTCACTGGATTGGCGATAGTTTCCCGGTGCTCCTGACTTGCAAATTGATAGTCATCAGCCGATCCAACGGTTCCGCGCTGGTTGCCTTCATCCCGCCGAATGCGCATTCTCAGCGCCTAGGCATTGCGGGGGAATCATGGCCATTCCAGACGACATCTTCACCGAACCCGAGGATATCTCGCCGGACACCCTGGCGAATCTAGGACCGTTGCGGCGTCTGGCCGGCACTTGGCAGTCGGATCTCGGCGTTGATATCAACCCGAAGGCCGAGGGACCCGAGCGCCGCGTGTTTCGAGAGGTCACCCGCATGGAGCCGATCGACCCGCAGCCCAATGGCCCGCAACTGCTCTATGGTCTGCGCTACCACACCCATATCAACACGCCGGAG
The DNA here is from genome assembly GCF_054658695.1 of Dongia sp. agr-C8. Taxonomy (NCBI): domain Bacteria; kingdom Pseudomonadati; phylum Pseudomonadota; class Alphaproteobacteria; order Rhodospirillales; family Dongiaceae; genus Dongia; species Dongia sp. agr-C8. Next base: position 1,533,146 of record NZ_BAAGHZ010000001.1, on the reverse strand, counting down.
GAAGCGACCACCTTCCACGACCAGGTCGGCTATTGGCTGTGGGAGCCGGCCACCGGCCTGATCATGCAGACGATCGCCATCCCGCGCGGCCAGGTGGTGCTGGCGGGCGGCAAGGCGACGCCGGGCGACAACACGATCGCCGTCGAGGCGCGGCGCGGCGACACCAAGTTCGGCATCTGCTCGACGCCCTTTCTCGAGGAAGCATTCCGCACCGACTATTACCGCATCGACATCACCTTTCACGGCGATGACCGCTGGAGCTACGTGACGCGGACCGATCTCGCGCTGCGCGGCCGGACCCCCGCCTTCGACCACCGCGATACCAACACGCTCCGGCGGGTCGCCGGCCCGACGCCGAATCCTCTGGTCGGAGAACTCGCAAAGTCCCGTTAGCGACGCTGGCAATTGGCCGGCCGGAGCCCGCGCTCCGGGTGCGACCGGACGCGCCTTGCAATTGCGAATGACTTGCATTACCAGAGATGGCCACGCGCCAACCCCTTTGCCATCCCGGAGCCCATTGCGATGCACCGCCGTCTGACCCTGGTCCTTTCCGCGATCCTATTGAGCGGCACCGGCCTTGCTGCAACCCCTTCTGCAGGATGGGCTGCCGGTCCCGATCCAAAGGCGATCCTGACCACCTATGCCGACATCGGCCAGGCGATGTACCAGGACTCGGTCACCGAGGCGGAAAAGCTAAAGGCGGCGATCGACGCCTTCCTCGCCACGCCGAATGACGCGACCCTGGCCGCCGCGAAGGATGCCTGGAAGGCCTCGCGCGTACCCTACATGCAGACCGAGGTCTTCCGCTTCGGCAATCCGGAGATCGACGACCTCGAGGGCAATGTCAATTCCTGGCCCCTGGATGAGGGCCTGATCGACTATGTCGACAGCGGCTACGGCACAACCTCGGACAGCAACCCCTATTACACGCTGAACGTGATTGCTAACCCGTCGCTGAAAATGGCCGACAAGACGGTTGACGCGTCGAAGATCACGCCGGAGCTGATTGCCTCGCTGCAATCGGCGGGCGACAACGAGGCCAATGTGGCGATCGGCTATCACGCGATCGAGTTCCTGCTCTGGGGCCAGGACCTAAACGGCACCGGTCCCGGCGCCGGCAACCGCCCGGCCAGCGACTACGACACCGCCAACTGCACCCACGGCAATTGCGACCGCCGGGCCGACTATCTGCGCGCCGCGACCAGCCTGCTGATCGACGACCTGAAGAAGATGGAAGCGGTCTTCGCCGCGGGCGGTCCTGGCCGCACCCGTCTGCTCGCCAACCCGCAGGAGGGCCTCACCGCCATGTTCACCGGCCTCGGCAGTCTCTCCTACGGCGAGCTGGCCGGCGAGCGCACCAAGCTCGGCCTCATGCTGCACGATCCCGAGGAAGAGCATGACTGCTTCAGCGACAATACGCACAATTCCCATTACTACGACCAGGTTGGTATGTGGGACATCTACAACGGCAGCTACAAGCGGACCGACGGCAGCGAAGTGAAGGGCCCGAGCCTGCGTGCGCTGATGAAGGCGACGGATATGAAGGTGGCGCAGCGCGTGGTCGATGCGATGAAGGCGACCAATGGCGCGATGGACGTGCTGAAGCAGACCGCCGACAGCGGCAAAGAGGCCTATGACCAGATGATTGGCGACAACAATCCGGAAGGGAACAAGATCGTCCAGAACGTGGTCGATACCCTGGTCGCCCAGGCCCACGCCTTCGAAGCCGCCGTCGGCAGCCTCGGGCTGAAGATCACGGTCGAGGGTTCGGACAGCCTGGACAACCCCTCGGCGGTCGGCCAGTAACCAGACAATCGAAAGCGAGCCAATTCTGCCAGCCAGCTTTCAAACCCCACACCTTTCGCGACGCAGGCTGCTCGGGCTTGGCGGCGCCGGCCTTGTCATCGCCGGCGCTGCTGGCTTGACCGGGCGCGCCTTCAGCGCCGCGCCGCGCTATCCAATGGCACCCTCGCCGCCCGAAGGCGCGGACATCGTCGATGTCACGCTCACCGCGAAGCAGCGGCCGCGGCGATTGCTGCCCGCGCCCGCCAAGCCCACGCCCAGCTTGAGCTACAGCGATGGACCGGCCGTGCTGCGGATCAAGCAGGGCCAGTGGCTGCGCGCGACACTCAAGAACGAAATCGCCGAGCATACCACCATCCACTGGCACGGCATCCGACTGCCGAACGCGATGGACGGCGTCCCCTACCTGACCCAGGACCCGGTCCTGCCGGGGCAGAGCTTCACCTATGCCTTTCAGCCGCCGGATCCCGGCACCTTCTTCTTTCATCCGCATTGCGACACCATCACCCAGCTCGGCCAGGGCCTCGCCGGCGTGCTGATCGTCGAGGGCGACGAGACGCGGCCCTATGACGCCGATCTCGTCTGCCTCTACCGCGACTGGCGGGTGAACGACGACGGCAGCTTCGGCGCGCTCACCACGAACAAGGGCGCCGGGACCGCCGGCACCTTCGGCAGCTTCCAGACCGTCAACGACCAGCATCAGCCGATGTTCAAGGTGCCGGCCAACGGCGACATCCGCGTCCGCTTTCTCAATGTCGACATGACGCGGCTGATCGATCTCGGACTCGACGGCGCAGACGGCTGGATGATCGCGACCGACGGCAATGCCCTGGAACCGACCAGGCTCGAGCCCTGGCGCATGGGACCGGCGATGCGGCTAGACCTCACCTTCCGTGCGCCGAAGTCGGGCACGGTCAAGCTGATGAATTACTACGCCGCGGAACCCATCGTGCTCGCAACCTTCGAGGCTGAGGGTGCGCCGCTAGACCGCCCGACTTTCGAACCGGCGCAGCTGAAGACGCCGCGCATCCCGGAGCCAAAGCCCGGCGACGCGATCGACTTCACCTTGCGTTTGAGCGCCGCTTCCGCACCGAGCCCGCTGCCGGGCGATCTCAAGCTGCCGAATGGCGAAACCTTGCCGCTGGCTGACAGCCTCTGCCTCACCCAGCGCACCTTCTGGGCCATGAACGGCCAGACCTGGCCCTCGATGGAGGAAGGCCGGCTGCCACCGCCGCTGGCCTCGCTCCAGCAGGGCAAGACCATCGTCGCTGAAGTGATCAACGCGACGCCTCACCCGCATCCGATCCATCTGCACGGGCATACGTTCAAGGTCCTCTCCTCGAACAAGCGCCAAGTGCTGCCGCATTTCGCCGACACGGCCTTGGTGACTCCGAAGGAGCGCTTGAAGATCGCCTTTGTCGCCGACAATCCCGGCGCCTGGATGCTTCACTGTCATATCATCGAGCATCAGGAAACCGGTATGATGGGATATGTCCTGGTGGCGTAAACCCCTGCTCGCGATCCTGCTCGCCCTTGCCGCGCCCCCCGCGCTGGCCGATCCGGTGCAGGATGTGGTGCGCGATCCCGCGCTGCCGCAGGACGCCAAGGGGCTCGACTTCGAGATCGGGCGCGCGCTGTTCGAGCGGCATTGGGCTGCGGCCCCCGCCTCGACCCAGGCGGCGGACGGATTGGGGCCCCTGTTCAACGCGCGGGCCTGCGTCTCCTGCCATCCCGGCGGCGGCCGCGGCGTGCCGTTCGACAAGCTCGGAGCTGCCCTCCCGGCGCTGCTGTTCCGGCTCGGCGCGCACAAGGCGGACAGGACCGCTGCCGGCGACCCGATCTACGGCCAGCAGATCCAGACCCAATCCGTCGCCGGGATCGGCGCCGAAGCCTCCGCCGATGTCAGCTTCGAAACCCACAATGTAACTCTGGCAGATAACACGACCGTCGAGCTCCGCAAGCCGGTCCCGAAGCTCGACAGGCTCGCTTACGGCGCACTCTCGGCCGAGACCGTGATCAGCCCGCGGCTGGCTACGGCAATCCACGGCATCGGTTTGCTCGAGCAGATTCCGGATGCCGCGATCCTCGCGAATGCCCAATCGGGCGGCGGCAAGCCGAACTACGTCACCGATCCGATCACAGGTGAGCGCGAGCTCGGTCGTTTCGGCTGGAAGGCGAGCGCGCCGAGCCTCGAGGTCCAGGACGCCAAGGCGTTGGATCTCGACATCGGCCTTTCCAACCCGGTCTATCGCGATGCCTTCGGAGATTGTACCAAGCAGCAGCCGGATTGCCTGAAGATGCCGACCGGCGCCTCGCCGCAGTTCGAAGGGCTGGAAGTGCCTTCCTCGCTGACCCGCCTGATCGACCGCTTCGTCCGCGAGGCCATGCTGCCGCCGGTCAAGCCCGGGGCGAATGCCGAGGCCGGCCGCAAGATTTTTGGCGATGCAGGCTGCACCGAGTGCCACCGCCCGTCCTTCGAGCTCGCGGACGGCCGCAAGATCGCGCCGTACACCGACCTGCTGCTGCATGACATGGGCTTCGGCCTCGCCGACCACATGAAGGAAGGCGAAGCCTCGGGCAAGGATTGGCGCACCGCGCCGCTCTGGGGCATGGGCCAGGCCTTGCGCGCCGACAACGCCGGCCTACTGCATGACGGCCGTGCACGCAACGTGCTGGAGGCGATCCTCTGGCATGACGGGGAGGCCGCCAAGGCGCGGCAGCATGTCGAGCAACTCTCGGCGCAAGACCGCCAGGCGCTCATCGACTTCATCGGTTCGCTCTAGGAAGCAGACATATGATCAAAGGTCTCGTCAGCCGCATCGCGCTCATCGCCTCCTGGCTCGGCGTCATCGCCGCACCGGCTCAGGCCGCGGACTTCGCCGCCTTCAACGCGAATTATGCGCGCGACGTGGTGACGCCGGCCTTCAAGGCCCTGGCCGGCGAGACCAGGAAACTCGCGCAAGCTGCCGACGACTTTGCCGCGCAGCCGAGCCAGGATGGTTTCGCCGCCTTGCGCATCACCTTCGATTCCGTTTCCGACGCATGGATGCAGGCACAATTCTTCCGCCTCGGTCCGCTCGGCGCGCAGCAGCGCGCGGAGCGGTTCGAATACTGGCCGGAGAAGCGGCCGATCATCGACAAGCAGCTCGCCACTCTGCTGGCCAAGGCCGACCCCGCCACGCTTGCCGCCGACAAATTCGCCCAGGCCAGCGTTGCCGTGCAGGGCCTGCCCGCCTTGGAGCGCCTGCTCTACGGCGATACCGCCCGCCAGGTGCTCTCGGCCGGGCCGGAGCAGAAGGCGCGCATCGCCGTCATCCAGGCGATCGCGCATAACCTCGACAACGTCGCGCAGGAGCTGGCGGCGGCCTGGGAGCAGGCGCAAGCCGATCCCAAGCTCTTCGCCCAGGATCCGAACGAAGCGGCCGCCCAGCTCTATGCCGGGTTGATGTCCGGCTTGCAAATCGTCAGCGACCAGAAGATCGCCGGACCGCGCGGCCAGACCCTCGACAAGGCGAAGCCGAAATCCGCCGAACAATGGCGCGCCGGCCGGTCGCTCAAGAACATCAAGCTCAATCTGCAGGCGCTGCGCGATGCGATGGCCGGGACATCGGGTTTCTCAAATCTGCTCGGTGCCGACCAGGCGGCACTCAAGGACGAGATATCGAAGGCCTTCGACGCCGCCCTCGCCGCGGTCGATGCCGCGCCGGAGCCGCTGGACACGGCCGTCACCGATGCCGAAGGCCGCAAGAAAGTCGGTTCCTTGCTGATCGCGGTCAACCATCTGCGCGACGTGCTGAACCAGAAGGTGCCGGCCGCCCTCGGCATCTCGCTCGGCTTCAACGAGATGGACGGCGACGGAGGCTGAGATGGGCCTGTTCTCTCGCAAATCAGAACCGCCGCTTTACTTCAGCGCCTGCAACTTCAAGCCGGGACCAGAGGGCCACGGCGCCGCCGGACTCGACGCCAAGGGCCGGCTCGTCTGGCAGCGGAACATGCCGGCGCGCGGCCACACCCTCGAGCTCAGCCCCGACGGCACGCTCTGCGCCATCATCGACCGCAAGCCCGGCGCCGCCATCACCTTCTGCCGCGCCGCGGACGGTGCCATCCTGAACCGGATCACGGCGCCAGAGGGCGGCAGCTTCGACGGCCATGCGGTCTTCAACCGTGCCGGCACCCTGCTCTACGCGACCGAGAGCCGCGACGGCGACCAGGCCGGCAGCATCGCCGTCTTCGATGTCGCGGACGGAACGCGCGTCGCAAGCTTCCCGACCCATGGTGTCGAGCCGCATGAACTGATCTGGGCGGAGCCGGAGCGCAGCCTTGCGATCGGCAACGGCGGCATCCGCGACAAGCTGGCGATGGAAGTGGAGATCGAATCCAGCCTGGTCCTGCTGGACGCGCAGGAGGGCGCGCTGATCGCCAAGCACGAACTTGACGAGGACCTGGTCTCGCTCTCGATCCGCCACCTGGCGCGAAGTGCGGCCGGCGAGATCGTCTTCGTCATGCAAGATCAGGATGCCGCGACCGACTGGCGGCCGATGGTCGGCCTGCTCACCCGCGACGGTACAATCGAGTTTCTCGAACTCCCGCTCGACGAACTGATGCGACTTCGCGGCTATTGCGGCAGCGCCGCCGTCGATCGCAGCGGCACGATCGCCGCCGCGACATCGCCGCATGGCGGCGTCGCCGCCTTCTGGAACCTCCCCGACCGCCGCTATCTCGGGCTGGTGGAATTGCGCGATGGCTGTGGCATCGCCGCGGCGGAGGAGATCGGCAGCTTCCTCTTCACCTCGGGTGCCGGCACGCGTATCCTCGCCACGGCTTCACCGGGAGGCATCAGCGCACGCGTGTTGGAGCGGCCGGCAAACAGCCTGCCGCAATGGGACAATCATCTGACCGGGCGCGCCTAGCCGCGCGGCTCACCCGGTCATCAACCGATCAAACACCGGATCGAGATCGTCAACCTCGACCAGCCGCTTGCCGGTGATCACCCAGGTCCGCGTCGCCACGGCCCGTACGAAGGCGCGATCGTGGCTGACCAGCAGGCACGCCGCGCCGTGCTCGATCAGCTCGGTTTCCAGCAGGTCCTGTCCTTCGATATCGAGGTGGTTGGTCGGCTCGTCCAGCAGATAGAAATTCGGCTGCGCCAGCCGCAAGAGCAGCATAGCCAGCCGTGCCCGCTGACCGCCCGAGAAGCGGGCGATGGGCGTCGTCTGGGCGTCTATGCCGATGCCCGCACCGGCGAGTTGGGAGCGCGCTTGCTGGTCCGAGAGGTCGCTTGACCGCTTCACCCCTTCCCAAGGCGTCGCATACGCCTCGAGTTGAGACAGCGCCTGGTCGGAATAGCCGAGCTTGAGGCTCGCCGCGCCGCGGATCTCCGGATCCGAACCGGTGAGGGCCGCCCGCATCCGCCCGACGAACATGGACTTGCCCGAGCCGTTGGCACCGAGCAGCGCCACGCGATCGCCCTTCTCGATCCAGAGCCGTCCGGTGCGGAACAGCAACTGCCCATCGGGCGCCGCGACCGTCGCGCCGTCGATCGTCATCAGCGCCTTGGCATGGGTACCGCTGTTGGCGAGGCGGATCGTCCCGGCCGAGCGCTCCTGATGCGCGGGCCGGGCGCGCTCCTCCAGCTTGTCGGCGCGCTCGGAAAGCTGCTTGGTCTTCACCACGAGGAGATCCGAGCCGGAATTGATGCCGATGTTCTTGAGCTTGGCCGCCTGCTGGCGGAGCGCTTTAACTTTGCGCATGTCATTCTCGAACTGGCGGTCGCGGGCGGCATCCCGCTCCTCCAGCGCCTGCAGGCCGCGGGAATACGGCAGCGCGAAATCCTCGCTTTCCTGCGGGCGCAGGAACAAGGTGCGGTTGGTAACGTCATCGAGAAAGGCGCGGTCATGGCTCGCCGCGACCACGGCGCCATCGCGCGGCAAGGCGGCGAGAAACCGCTCCAGCACGCCGATCCGGCCGATATCAAGGTGATTGGTCGGCTCGTCGAGCAAGAGCACGTCCGGCTCCACCACGGCCGCGCGCGCCAGCAACATGGTCCGCTGCCACCCGCCGGAGAGACTGCGCACCGGTCGATCGCGCAAGGCCGCATCCACCGCGAGATCGTCGAGCAGGACGTCGATCCGCCAGCTCTCGATCTCCGCCGTCTCGGGGTCGAGCGCGTCGCGCACGGCGTCGTGGAAGCTCAGGTCCAGCAGGCGTTCGGGCGGATCCTGCGGCGCGACCGCGACCACCACGCCGCGCGCGCGGGTGACGGCGCCCGCCGTGGCCTCTTCCTCGCCCGCGAGGATCCGAAGAAGCGAGGACTTGCCGCGCCCGTTGGCGGCGACGAGGCCGAGGCGATCGCCCTTGGCGATCGAGAAATTGAGCCCGGCGAACAGCGGTTCGATGCGGGTCAGCGAAAGGTCTTTGATGGTGATCAGGGACATTGCAGTCTCATCCGGTCAGGAGGGCGCTGAAGAATGCGCCGGAGAGGCTGACGATGAGACGGCGATGCGTTCCCTAGTCAGCCCCGCGAGGAAAAGCGCGGGGCGGAAACAGGTCCACGGGTTCGGTCATGGAAGCGACGGCTGAGCACCGACTTCCCCACTCCTGCAAGACACGGATGGCGTCTTTTACCAACTCCCGCGTGGGCGGGCAAGCCATGGCCCGTGATCGCTCTCAGTATCCTCGCGCGGGATCGACCGGGTTGAGCAGCGGCTTGCCGGCCAGCGCCCGCCGGTAGTTCTCCAGGATATCCTCGGCCCCGGTACCGGCGCGGGTGATCGCCGCGACATGCGGCGTGATCACGATGTCCTTGCGGCGCCAGAAGACATGGTCCGGCGGCAGCGGCTCCTCGCGAAAGACGTCGAGCACCGCATAGGCCAGCTTGCCGGAATCGAGTGCGGCGAGGAGATCGGGCTCGTTGGTATGCCCGCCGCGCCCGGCATTCACCAGGATGGCACCCTCGGGTAGGCCGGCGAAGAGCTTCGCGTCGAGAATGCCCTCGGTGTCGTTGGTCAAAGGCAGCAGGCAGATCATCAATTTCAACGGGGCGAGGAAATCGCCGAGCTGATCAGCACCGTGGAATGCGCGGACGCCGGCCACGGTCTTCGCCGTGCGGCTCCATCCGGAGACCGGGAAGCCGAGGCCCACCAGCTTCTCCGCCGTCGCGACGCCCAAAGTGCCGAGGCCCAAAACGCCGACCGGGAAATCGCGCGCCCAGCGCAGCGGCAGGTCGAGCCACTTGCCCTCGCGCTGCGCCGCGCGGAGCTCCCGCCCCTGGCGCAAAGCATCGAGCACCCAGTAGACCAGGTACTCGACCATATTGGCCGAAAGCCCCTGGTCGACCATCCGCGCGATCGGGACGCCGGGCGGAAAATTGCTCTTGAGCAGATGGTTGACGCCGGCCCAGGTCGATTGGATCGCCCTTGCGTTCTTGAAGATCGAGAGATCGCCCGGCGAGCGCCCGCCCACAATGATGAAATCGACCTTGTCAGGATCGCCCCAATCCGGCCAGCTGACGAAATCCAGCTGGGCATCGAGGGTGTGCAGTCTGCCGATCCAGGCTTCCGACTCCGCGGGATCCGCCGCATATAGGATCGTCATCGAGACTCCAGGGCGCCGAAGTTGACTCCTGCAGGCCGGGCGGGCTTCACTGCCCTCACCACCGAATGTCAGGAAGATCATGTCTAGCGCGCAGGCCATCAGTCATGCAACCCAGGGGGACGAAACACCGGCCATCCCGGAACCGGTTCGTGCCACTTGGGAGACGCAACAACAGCTCCCGAAAGTGGCTTATGGCCAGGGCTGCTATGTCTTCGACCAGGACGGCAAGCGCTATATCGATGGTTCCGGCGGGCCGGCGGTCTTCGCGCTCGGGCATTCCCATCCCGAGGTGAATGCCGCAATCAAGGACCAGCTCGACCGCATCGCCCATGGCTACCGCTACACCTTCAGCAGCGATCCGCTGGAGGAGCTGACCGCGATGATCGCAGAGTCCTGTGGCGGCGGGTTGAAGCATATGACCTTCTGCTCCAGCGGCTCCGAGGCGATCGAATCCTGCCTCAAGATCGCGCTCCAGTATCACGCGTCGCTCGGACACCCGGAGCGCTGCCGCTTCATCGCCCGCGAGCGTTCCTGGCACGGCAATACGCTGGGCGCGCTCTCGATCTCCGGTTTCCTGGACCGCCGCGCCGCCTTCGAAGGCGCGCTGGCCCCCGCCAGCCTGATCTCGCCCGCCAATGTCTACCGCCCGCCGGAGGGTGTGTTCCCGGAGGACGTAGCGGCTTTCTGCGCGCGGGAGTTGGAGAACGAAATCCTGCGGCTCGGCGCCGACAAGGTGGCCGCCTTCATCTTCGAGCCGGTGGTCGGCGCCGCGGGTGGCTGCGTCCCCGCCCCGCCCGGCTATGCCAAGCGGGTGCGCGAGATCTGCGATCGCCATGGCGTCCTGCTGATCGCCGACGAGGTGATGTGCGGCGCCGGCCGCACCGGCACCTGGCGCGCGCTGCAGCATGACGGCGTCGAGCCCGATATCATGGCGGTCGCCAAGGGTCTCGCCGGCGGCTATGTCCCGCTTTCGGCCGCGATCTACCACGAGCGCCTGCGCGGCCCGATGTACGAGCGCTTCGGCGGCCTGCTCACCGGCCATACCTTCAGCGGCCATACGCTGGGCTGCGCCGCCGGCGTCGCGGTGCAGAAGATCGTGCGGCGCGACAACCTGCTCGAGAAGGTGCGCGAGAATGGGCTGCTGCTGAAGCGGATGCTGAGCGATGCATTGGGCGACCGCCCCTATGTCGGCGACATCCGCGGCCGCGGCTATTTCCTTTGCGTCGAGCTGGTCCAGGATCGCGCAACCAAGGAACCCTACCCGCGCGACCGCATGCTCTATCAGAAGGTGACGCGCCAGACCTTCGAGAACGGGCTCATCTGCTATCCGGTCGGCGGCAACGTGGACGGCAAGCGCGGCGATATCGTGATCCTCTCGCCGCCCTACATCGCCACGCAGGAAGAACTGGTGGAGATCGTCGAGAAGCTGGCCAAGAGCCTCGGACAGGTGATGGCGAGCGTCGGATGACCGCTTCCAAGTCCACCGGCTCCAACGTCGTCGCCTTCATTTTCGCGCGCGGCGGCTCCAAGGGCGTGCCGCGCAAGAACCTCAGGCCCTTGGGCGGCGTCTCCCTGCTCGCGCGCGCCATCCGCTGCGCCAAGGCGGTGCCGGAGATCAAGCGCGTCGTGGTCTCGACCGACGACCAGGAGATCGCCGATGCCGGTCGGGCCGAAGGCGCCGAGGTGCCGTTCCTGCGTCCCCCTGAGCTCGCCTCGGATACCGCGCGCGAATGGCAGGCCTGGCGTCATGCAGTGGATTTCATCGAGAAGCAGCCCAATGCCAAGCCGATCGACATCTTCGTCTCGGTGCCGACGGTCTGCCCCTTGCGCAACGAACATGATGTCGCCCGGGCGATCGCGCTTTACCGCAAGGGCAATGCGGATATCGTCTTCTCGGTGACGCCGTCGCACGCCAATCCTTATTACAACATGGTCGAGCTCGCTCCGACCGGCGAGGCTTCGCTCACCAAGCCACCCGAGGCGGTGGTGCATGGCCGGCAGAAGGCGCCCACCGTCTACGACATCATCGCCGGGGTCTATGTGACCAGCCCGGCCTATATCCGGGAATCGGAGAGCATCTGGGGCGGGCGCAACGCCACGATCGAGATCCCGCGCGAGCGTGCTGTTGACATCGACACCGAGATGGACTTCCGCTTGGCGGAGTTCCTGCTGCAGCAGAGCGGCCGGCCATGAAGGTCGGCGATCGCTTTGAGGTCCGAGCCGCCCGTCCTGACGACACCGAGGAGATCGCGCGCATCCATGTCGAAGCCTGGCGCGATGCCTATGCCGCGCTGCTGCCCGCCGATTATCTCGCGCGGCTCAACCCGAAGATCGAGGCGGCGCGCTGGAGCCGCTCCAGCCGGGTGGAAAGCACCCTGGTCGCCGATGCGCAAGGGGAGGTCGCCGGCTATGCGGTGATCGGACCGGCGCGCGGTCGCCGGGGGCCCGGCTGCGGCGAGGTCTATGCGCTCTATGTGGAGACCGACTGGCGCGAACAGGGCGTCGGCCGCGCGCTGATCGAATCCGCATTCGACGCCTTCCGCCGCCGCGGGATGACTGAGGCGGTGATCTGGTGTCTGGAGGGTAATTTCGCCGGCCGCGGCTTCTACGAGCGCTGCGGCGGCCGGCGACTCTCGGAGAGTCGACTGGAGGATGTGGCGGGAATGCCGCTGCCCACCCTCGGCTACCACTGGGTGCTCTCCCAGTGATCAAGCACGCTCTCCTGATCGGATCCGGCAGCATCGGGCGCCGCCACTTACAGGTGATCCGCGAAACCCTGCCGCAAGTCCTGGTCACCTTGTTGCGACAGGCGAACCCGCCGGAGCTCGAAGCGTCGGTCGTGACGCAGTTCGATCGGGTGGTCAGCGATTTCGCCGCCGCGATCAGCCCCAAGCCGGACTTTGCCGTCATCGCCACTCCGGCGCCGACCCATGTCGGTTTTGCCCGCAGGCTCGCAGAAGCCGGCATTCCCATGCTGCTGGAAAAGCCGGTCTCGGACACCCTCACCGGCTGCGCAGAGCTCGCCGCGATCTGCAAGTCAGGGCGGCTGCCGGTGCTGGTCGGTTACACCTTGCGCTATCACCCCGGCTTCCAGGCTTTGGCGGAGCGGATCGCCGCCGGCACCATCGGGCGGCCGCTCTCGGTCCGCGCGGAGGTCGGGCAATACCTGCCCGACTGGCGGCCGGGCATGGACTATCGGCGCTCGGTCTCGGCGCAGCAGGCTCTCGGCGGCGGCGCCTTGCTCGAGCTCAGCCATGAGATTGATCTTGTCCGTGCGCTGTTCGGCATGCCAGTGTCGGTAGTGGCAAGCCTCGACCGGCTGGGGGATCTCGAGATCGACGTCGAGGACACGGTCGAGATGGTGCTGCATCACAATCGCGGTGGGGCACGCATGATCGCGAGCATTCATCTCGATCTGCTGCAGCGGCCGGCGCGGCGCAAGTTCACCGTGATCGGATCCGAAGGAACCCTGGAGCTGGATTTCATTGCAGGACAGTTGATGCTTCATCACCGCGACGGCAGCAGGCTCATCCCGTTTCCGGCGGTTGCACACCGCAATCAGCTCTACAGTGCCGAATTGACGGACCTGCTGGCCGCGATGCAGTCCGGGCATCCGACGCGGGTCGGGCTGGCCGATGGAATCGAGACGCTGCAGATCATCGACGCCGCGCGGGAATCGGCAGCGTCCGGGAAGCACATTCTGCTGAGCGCCGCGTGACTCGAACGCGCCGCGGAGCATCGCAACACACATGACCAGCCTTTCAGACCTCATGAACCTCGATGGCCGGGTGGCGCTGGTGACCGGCGGCAGCGGGCATCTCGGCCGTGCCATGGTTGCAGCCCTGGTGGAGATGGGGGCCCGGGTCGCGGTGCATGGGCTCAATCCGGACGAGACCGCGAAAGCGGCCGATGCGCATGGCAAGGCCTGCGCGCCCTTCCCCGCCGATCTCGCCGACCCGGATGCGGTGACCGCCCTGCCCGGTGCCGTCAAAGCGAAATTCGGCCGGCTCGACATCCTGATCAACAATGCCGCCTTCGTCGGCACCAGCGCGCTCAAGGGCTGGGCGGTGCCGTTCCAGCAGCAGTCGGTCGAGACCTGGCGCCGCGCGATCGACGTCAACCTCACCGCCGTCTTCGCGCTGACGCAGGCCGCGGCGTTGCTGCTGGCGGAATCCGGCAGCGGCAGCGTCATCAACATCGCATCGATTTACGGCCTGGTCGGCCCCGACTTGAGCCTCTACCACGGCACCGAACTCGGCAATCCCGCCGCCTACGCCGCCAGCAAGGGCGGGCTCATCCAGCTGACGCGCTGGCTTGCCACCAGCCTAGCACCCAAGGTCCGTGTCAATGCGCTGACGCCGGGCGGCATCGCCCGCGGCCAGCCGCAGGAGTTCGTCGACCGCTACGTCGCCCGCACGCCGCTCGGGCGCATGGGGCGCGAGGACGACATGATCGGCGCCATGGCCTATCTCGCCAGCGATCTCTCCAACTACGTGACTGGACAGAACATCGTCGTCGATGGCGGCTGGACCGCTTGGTGACGGTCAGGCGGCGGCCTTTTCCTCCATCAGCCGAGAGAGATGCGATCCGCGCGCCAGCAGGAAGTGACGGAGCCGCTCGTCATAATCGGCGGCGACCGCGATCTTGACCGAATCCCGCACCGCCAGCGATCCGCGCCAGCGCGCCATCCGCTCCAGGCCGGCGAGGATGCCGAAATCCGCGATCCGGTCGAAGGCGTCGAAGTAGCGGAAGACCGGCGCGAAGACCGCATCCACCAGCGAAAATGCCGCACCGTCGAACCAGGGCTCGGCCACCAGCCGCCGCTCCAGCCAGGCGAAGCGCGCGGCGAGCTGCTGCTTCTTCACGTCGAAGGCAATAGCATCGGGCGCCGAATAGAGCGCCCAGATGTCATTCAGGATCGCCGAGCCGAACTCGATCAGGCTGCGGTGCTCGGCGCGGCGCAAGGCATCCGCCGGATGCAGCGGATTGGGCTGGGTGTCTTCCAGGTATTCCAGGATGACCGCGGATTCGAAGATCGACGTCTCCTCCACTTGCAGCACCGGCGTCTTGCCGAGCGGCGAGAGCGCCTTGAACCAGTCGGGCTTGTTCGCGAGATCTACATAGGCGCGCTCGTATGCGACGCCCTTCTCCGCCAGCGCAATCGCCGCGCGCTGCACATAGGGGCAGAGCTGATGGCTGACCAAAGTGAGGCTGGTCATGATGTCACGCACCCTTCGGCGACGGCGTCGCCGTCATGGCGCCGACGCGGACCGCACAGGCGCCGCTACCGAGCAGAGCTTGCGCGACGCAGAGCACGATAAGATATGCGGGATACTCCCAGCCGCCATTAGGCGCGGTGAACACCCAGCCGTTGCCGCCGTGAACCCAGACGATGGCGCCAATCAGCGGCAAGGTCAGCGCGAGCGCCACCAGCCGCGTCCAGATCCCGAGCACCAGAAGCAGCCCGCCCAACGCCTCCGCCAAGAAGGTCGCATAGGCCAGCCAGCCGGGAAGGCCGACGCCGACGAAGAACTGCGCCGTGCCGTCCAGGCCATAGGTCAGCAGCTTCAGCACGATGCTGTGGGCGAGGAACATGACCCCGAGGGCAACCCGCAGCAATGCGATGCCCTGCGCCTGACGTTGCGATTCCATGATCGTTCTCCTATATAGATGCAACTGCATCCATATAAATGCATCTGCATGCATGTTGTCAAGGTTGATGCATATGCATCTTTATGCTAGGCGTGGCCTGGTGAAACTCGACACGAAATCAATGCCTTCCGAAGAAGCCGTGACCGCCTGGGCGCGCCTGGTGCGGGCCGGGCAGACCTTGCGCGACGCGATCGAAGCCGAACTGAAGGCGGCCGACCTGCCCCCGCTCGCCTGGTACGACGTCCTGCTGGAGCTGGGGCGCGCCGAGGGCGGCCGGCTGCGGCCGCTGGAGCTCGAGCGCCGCACCCTGCTCGCCCAGTACAACGCCTCGCGCCTGATCGACCGGATGGAAAAGGCCGGCCTGGTCGAGCGCCTGCCGCATCCCGAAGACGGGCGCGGCCAGCTGATCGCCGTCACCGCCGAGGGCCGCGCCCAGCAGAAGCGGATCTGGAAGGTCTATGGCCCGGCCATCACCCGGCATGTCGGCGAGAAGCTGCGCCCCGCGGAAGCCGTCGAGCTGGCCCGGCTGCTCGCCAAGCTGATCGGTTAAGCGGACCCCGCCGACCCGGACGGACGCGCCCGCGTTCCGACCCGGTGCCGACCGATAAAGCGTTGTTTGCAATCGATGAATCTCCTGCTGTCTGTGTCCGTCCGCGTGCGCCAGATCCGTATCTTGTCCGGGTCCTGTCCGGGTTGACGCGGTCCGTCTGCGTGGGCCGGGATTCCGCATCTTGTCTGCGTCCTGTCTGCGTGAGGGCGCCTCGTCTGCGTGAACCCGTCCGTGCCCCGTCCGGGTGGCGCGGAGGCAGTGCGCTTGCCTTGGGCCTGGATCCGAACAGGAAATTGTACTTGGTTTGTTCTATCACTGCAAGGCTCCGGCGGCCGTCAAGCGCGCAACTCAGGGGATCTGCTCGACCTTGTCGCTGACATGCACGGCGAGGCGGCGCTCGCGGTAGAAGACGAAGAGTCCGCTGGCGATCAGGATCGCGTTGCCGAGGATGATGCGCGGGGTCGGCTCATGCTGCCACCAGATCCAGCCGAACAGCGCCGCCCAGAAGATCGCGCTGTACTGGAAGGGTGCCAGCAGCGAGGCCGGCGCCAGGGCCACCGCCCGCGCAATCAGCAGGAAGCACCCTGCCGCGACGATGCCGAGCACCAGCATGAGGCCGAAATCCATGGCGCCGGGCGAGACCCAGCCCAGGGGGAGGAGGATCGCGCCGACGAGGCCGCCGACCAGGAACTGCGAGACCACGAGGACGAAGGGATTGTTGTCGCGGAGCTGTCGCGTCATGGCCAGAGAGACGGCGAAGCTCGCCGCACCGATCAGGGCGATGACCGAGCCGAGCAGCGCGTCGCCCGAGACCTCCTCGCTGCCCGGGGCCAGCGCGATCACCACGCCGACGAAGCCGACGATGACCGCGCTCCAGCGATAGGGTCCGACCCGCTCGCCGAGGAACAGGCCGGAGATCGCCGTGACGATGATCGGCGCCGACATGTAGAAGGTCATGACATCGACCAGCGGCAGATGCCAAGTCGCGAAATAGAAGCAGTAGCTGTCCATTGTCTGCAGCAGGATGCGGGTGGCGTGCAGCCACCAGGGGCCGGTCAGCCGAAAGCTCACGCGCATTGTCAGCATCACCGGCACCAGCACCGCCACGGCGCCGATGCCGCGCACGAACAGCAGCTGCGCCACGCTGTAGTCGCCCACCAGATACTTGCCCAGCGCGTCGTTCAGGGCGAAGAACGCCACCCCAACCAGATAGAGCAGGATGCCGAGGCTGTGGCGGGCGAAGACAGGATTGGCGGACATGTGGGGGCTGGGTCGGGACTGGCGGAAGGGCGCGATTTCAACTAAACGGGTGATGCCGGGCGATTAGCTCAGTTGGTAGAGCGCTTCCTTTACACGGAAGATGTCGGGGGTTCGAGTCCCTCATCGCCCACCAGCCTCACGCGGCACGAGATCGCCGGGTCAAGCCCGGCGATGACGGTAGTTTAAAACCGTCGTGCGCGGGCTTGACCCGCGCATCTGCCTCCAGGGAACCTACTTCTTCTTCGAGGCCTCGTACCTGGCCTTGGTCTCCGCGTTGGCGGGGTAGAGGCCGGGGAGCGGGGTCCCCTTCTCCACTTCCTGCATGATCCAGGCTTCGAGCTGCTCCTGCTCGGGTGCGAGTTCCAGCACGTGATCGACCAGCGCCGCCGGGATCACCACCACGCCGTCGCCGTCGGCGACCATGATGTCGTTCGGGAAGACGGCGACCCCGCCGCAGCCGATCGGCTCCTGCCAGTTGACAAAGGTGAGGCCGGTGACCGAAGGCGGCGAGGCAATGCCCTGGCTCCAGACCGCGAGCCCGGTCTCGCGCACGCCGGCGACGTCGCGCACCGCGCCGTCGGTGACCAGGGCGGCGACGCCGCGCTGTTTCATCCGGGCGCAGAGGATGTCACCGAAGATGCCGGCATGGGTGACGCCGTTACCGTCGACCACGGCGATGCAGCCTTCCGGCATATGCTCGATCCCGACCCGGGTCGAGATTGGCGCCGACCAGGATTCCGGCGTCGCCAGGTCCTCGCGCATCGGCACGAAGCGGAGCGTGAAGGCACGACCCACTTTGCGCGGCTGATCGGCCTTGAGCGGGGCAACGCCGCGCAGCCAGACATTCCTCAGGCCCTTCTTCAGCAGGATGGTGGTGATGGTCGCGGTCGTGACCTTGGACAGGACCTCGACGATCCGGTTGTCGTTGGACATGCGAACTCCCCTATTCCGCCGCCGGCGAAGGCGCGGCGGCGGGTTCCCTGCCTTTATAATTCGCCAGATAGACACCGACCACCACGATCGCGGTGCCGGCGATGGTGAGCGCGGTCAGTTCCTCGCCCAGGAACAGGAAAGCCTGCAGGGCTGCCAGCGGCGGCACGAGATAGACCAGCGCGGCCACGCGCGAGACTTGGCCATGGCTCAGCAGATAGAGCAGCAGCAGGATCGCCGCCACCGAGGTCCCCAGCACCGACCAGGCGAGCACGGCGACGAACTGCCAGCCGAACTCGACATGGAACGTCTCCAGCAGGAAGGCGAAGGGCAGGATGACGAAGAGCGCCGCGACATATTGCAGGGTCGCGGCGACGCGGATATCGACCTTCTGCAGATAGCGCTTCTGGTAGATCGTGCCGGCCGTCACCGACACCATGCCGAGGACGTTGACGAAGACCGGGAACCAGGCGATGCCGCCGGAACCGGCATGCGCCAGCTTCGGCGCCACCGCCAGCGACACGCCGAGAAAGCCGAGCATCAGGCCGATCCGCTGCAGGCGGCTCAAGCGTTCGCCGAGAACATAGGGCGCCGCCAGCGCGGTCAGCAGCGGCTGCAACCCGGCGATGATGCCGGAGATCCCCGCCGGCACGCCCTGCCCGATCGCCCACCAGACCGGCCCGAGATAGCCGCCATGCAGCAGCACACCGGAGAACAGGGTATGGCCGAGCGCGGCCCGGCTCCTGGGCCAGCGCGCGCCGGAGAGCAGCGCGATCGCCACGAAGAACAGGATCGCGACGGCGAAGCGGATGACCAGGAAGGTCAGCGGGCCCGAGACCATCGCGCCGAACTCGGCGGCGACCCAGCCGCTCGACCACAGCAGGATGAAGGCGACGGGCGCCAAGCGTCCGAGTGACATGCGCTGAGCTTCCAAAAGCGAACCGGCCGCCGCGGTTTCCCGGGCGGCCGGCCAGTGATCGGTCGATCGACCGAGCTTAGTTGACCGCGTCCTTGAGGCCCTTGCCGGCCTTGAACTTCGGCTGCTTGGAAGCCGGGATCTCGATCTCCTCGCCGGTGCGCGGGTTGCGGCCCTTCGAGGCCGCGCGCTTGGCGACATGGAAGGTGCCGAAGCCGACCAGGCGGATTTCCTGGTTCTTCTTCAGCGCGCGGGTGATGGAATCGAAAACTGCATCGACCGCCTTCGCCGCATCGGTCTTCGACAATCCGGTATCGTCCGCCACTTCGGCGATCAGGTCGTTCTTGTTCACGGGGGACCCCCTTCTCTCTTCATTCTTCTGGGTGAATGCCCGGCTGGGAGCGCCAGGGCGAAATCGGCGCGGATTCTAGTGCAGAAATGACGGGCGTCAATCATAACCGCAAAAAACCCCGGGGATAAATCCCCGGGGTTTTCCGCAGCTTACACGACTTTTGACCTAGCGCGGGTCAGTGCGTCACCACACCGCGCTCGTCCTCGCCGTCCTTGGAAGCCGGCGTCTCGATCTCCGCCGGCTCGATCCATTCGACCGGTGTCAACGGCTTGGTGAGCGCCGTCTTCAGCACCTGATCGACGCTCTCGACCGGGATGATCTCGAGGCCCTTCTTCACGTTGTCCGGAATGTCGGCCAAGTCCTTCTCATTCTCAGATGGAATGAGCACGGTCTTGATGCCGGCCCGGAGTGCGGCCAGGAGCTTCTCCTTCAACCCGCCGATCGGCAGAACGCGGCCACGCAAGGTGACCTCGCCGGTCATCGCGACGTCCCGGCGCACCGGAATGCCGGTCAGCACCGAGACGATCGTTGTGACCATGGCGACGCCGGCGGAAGGTCCATCTTTCGGCGTGGCACCCTCGGGCACGTGCACGTGGATGTCACGACGGTTGAAGACCGTCGGCTTGATGCCGAATTCCACCGACCGCGACTTCACGAAGGATTCGGCCGCTTGCACGGATTCCTTCATGACATCGCCGAGCTTGCCGGTCGCGGTCACACGGCCCTTGCCGGGCACCGTCACCGCTTCGATCGTCAGGATCTCACCACCCACTTCCGTCCAAGCCAAGCCGGTCACGACGCCGACCATGTCGGTCAGCTCGGCCTCGCCGTAACGGAACTTCTTGATCCCGGCATACTTGCCGAGGTTCTTGCGGGTGATCGTCACCTTATCGAGATTCTTCATCAGAATCTCTTTGATCGACTTCCGCGCCAGGTTGGCGATCTCGCGTTCCAGGTTACGCACACCGGCCTCGCGCGTGTAGTAACGCACGAGGTCGCGGATCGCGTCATCCGACAGCGCCCATTCTTCCTTCTTCAGGCCGTGGTCCTTGACCTGCTTCGGGATCAAGTGGCGCTTGGCGATTTCCACCTTCTCATCCTCGGTATAGCCGGGGATGCGGATGATCTCCATGCGATCCAGCAACGGCTGCGGCATCCGCAGCGAGTTGGCGGTCGTGATGAACATGACATCCGACAGGTCGTAGTCGACCTCGAGATAGTGGTCGGCGAAGGTCGAGTTCTGCTCGGGGTCGAGGACCTCGAGCAATGCCGACGACGGATCGCCGCGCCAGTCCTGGCCCAGCTTGTCCACCTCGTCGAGGAGGAACAGCGGGTTCGAGGACTTCGCCTTCTTCATCGCCTGGATGACCTTGCCCGGCATCGAGCCGATATAGGTCCGGCGATGACCGCGCACCTCGGCCTCGTCACGCACGCCGCCGAGGCTGATGCGCACGAAGTTACGGCCGGTGGCACGCGCGATCGACTTGCCGAGCGAGGTCTTGCCGACGCCCGGGGGGCCGACCAGGCACAGGATCGGGCCTTTGATCCGCTTCTGGCGTTGCTGCACGGCGAGATATTCAAGGATGCGTTCCTTGACCTTCTCCAGACCATAGTGGTCTTCGTTGAGCACCTTCTCCGCGAGGCGGATGTCGCGCTTGACCTTGGTCGGCTTCGACCACGGAATCGACAGGATCCAGTCGAGGTAGTTGCGCACGACGGTGGCTTCCGCCGACATCGGGCTCATGGTGCGGAGCTTCTTCACTTCCGCCTGGGCCTTCTCGCGCGCTTCCTTCGAGAGCTTGGTCTTCTTCACCCGCTCTTCGATCTCCGCGATCTCGTCGCGGCCGTCCTCGCCCTCGCCGAGTTCCTTCTGAATGGCCTTCATCTGCTCATTCAGGTAGTACTCGCGCTGGGTCTTCTCCATCTGCCGCTTCACACGGCTGCGGATCCGCTTCTCGACCTGGAGCACGCCGATCTCGCCTTCCATGAAGGCATAGATCTTCTCCAGCCGCTCGGAGACCGAACCGATCTCCAAGAGCTCCTGCTTCTCCGCGATCTTCAGCGAGAGATGCGAGGCGACGGTGTCGGCGAGCTTCGACGGGTCCTCGATCTGGTTGATCGAGACCAGCACCTCGGGCGGCACCTTCTTGTTCAGCTTGATATACTGCTCGAACTGCGAGACCACCGAGCGCGCCAAGGCCTCGACTTCCTTGCCGGCCGGATCGGCGGCATCGGTCAAGGCCGCGGCTTCCGCCACGAAGAACTGGTCGTTCTCGGCGAACTTCTTGATCCGCGCTCGATAGCCGCCCTCGACCAGCACCTTCACGGTGCCGTCGGGCAGCTTCAGCAGTTGCAACACGGTGCCGACCGTGCCGACGGAATAGATGTCGGCCGGGCTGGGATCATCCTGGGCGGCGTTCTTCTGGGTGACCAGCAGGATCTGCTTGTCATCCTTCATCACGTCTTCCAGCGCCTTCACCGACTTCTCGCGCCCCACGAAGAGCGGCACGATCATGTGCGGGAAGACCACGATGTCCCGTAGCGGCAACACCGGATAGTTCTGGGATGATGGACCGGGATTGTTTTCCATGATGATTCTTCAGGTTCTCCAGGGCTTTGGCCAGACTAGTCCCGGCCGCTGCCACACTGCAATCATTGACCCTGGCACCGCGACGCGGTTCGGGGCTTTTTTCGCTCTCGCCTCGGATTCGGCTGTGGATAAGTGATTGATAGGCTTTGCCGAAAGGACATCCGCGGTTCGAGCGCCGCAGCCCGCCAGTCCAACTCGTTAACTTATTTGGTCACGTCGCGGTCTTTATCAAGGGACGCGGCAATCGCTGCCATGATCTGGGTCATGACATGCACTTTTCAGTCCACGAGTCGCGAAAGAATAGTTCAGCGAAACGAGCCGTTTAGGTCGGTGAATGGCCGGCTATGCGCCGGCCGCACCGCCGGCCCGATCGGTGTAGATGTAGAGCGGGCGCGCGTTCCCCTCCACCACCTCGCGGCTGATGACCATGGCCTCGACTCCGTCGAGGCCGGGCAGCTCGAACATCGGCTCGAGCAGAATGCCTTCCATGATCGAGCGCAGCCCACGGGCGCCGGTCTTGCGCGCGATCGCCTTGCGGGCGATGGCGGAAAGAGCGTCGTCGGCGAACTCGAGGCGGACGTCTTCCATCTCGAAGAGACGCTGATACTGCTTCACCAGCGCGTTCTTGGGCTCGGTCAGGATCTTGATCAGGGCCGGCTCGTCGAGGTCGGTCAAGGTCGCCACCACCGGCAGACGGCCGACGAACTCGGGGATCAGGCCGAACTTCAGCAGGTCTTCCGGCTCCACCTCGCGCAGGATCTCGCCCGCGCCGCGCTCATCGGGTCCGCGCACATCGGCGCCGAAGCCGATCGCCGAGCCGCTGCGTCCGCGCTGCGCGATGATCTTCTCCAGGCCGGCGAAAGCGCCGCCGCAGATGAACAGGATGTTGGTGGTGTCGACCTGCAGGAACTCCTGCTGCGGATGCTTGCGGCCACCCTGCGGCGGCACCGAGGCGATGGTGCCTTCCATGATCTTCAGCAGGGCCTGCTGCACGCCCTCGCCCGACACATCGCGGGTGATCGACGGGTTGTCGGACTTGCGGCTGATCTTGTCGACCTCGTCGATGTAGACGATGCCGCGCTGCGCACGCTCGACGTTGTAGTCCGCCGATTGCAGCAGCTTCAGGATGATGTTCTCGACGTCCTCGCCGACATAGCCGGCTTCGGTCAGCGTGGTCGCATCGGCCATGGTGAACGGCACGTCGATGATGCGCGCCAGCGTCTGCGCCAGCAGCGTCTTGCCGCAACCGGTCGGGCCGACCAGCAGGATGTTCGACTTCGAGAGCTCGACGTCGTTCTGCTTCCCGGCGTGGGAGAGGCGCTTGTAGTGGTTGTGCACCGCGACCGAGAGGACCTTCTTCGCGTGGTCCTGGCCGATCACGTAGTCGTCGAGCACCTTGCAGATGTCCCGGGGGCTGGGCACGCCGTCGCGCGACTTGACCAGGGTGGTCTTGTGCTCTTCACGGATGATGTCCATGCAGAGCTCGACGCATTCGTCGCAGATGAAAACCGTCGGTCCGGCGATGAGCTTACGGACCTCATGCTGGCTCTTGCCGCAAAAGGAGCAATAGAGGGTATTCTTGGAGTCGCCGTTGGTGGACTTGTTCATCGCCGACCTATCTGCGTCGCGCCTGGGATTCGCTGCGCGACAATCATGTTAAACCGTTAATTCCCGGTCACACAACGAGTTTCTGGCCTTTTCGCACACCGGGCGGCACGCTGCGGCAGGAGTGCAACGTGCCTTCCACGACGAGCATAACCTAGCCCGATATTCCTGAGAAAAGCTTAAGGGCGAGCGGGTTCCAAGGCGGGTTCCGAGCCCGTTCAATACCCCTCAATCCTCGGGCGAACCCCTCAGGAACTCTTGTCGTCGTCCCCGGTGCGCGGACGCTCGGACACGACCTCGTCGATCAGGCCGAAATCCTTCGCCTCTTCCGGAGTCATGAAGCGGTCGCGGTCCATGGCGTTCTCGATCTTCGAGAGGTCCTGCCCGGTATGCTTCACGTAGATCTTGTTCAGCCGGTCGCGGGTCTTCAGGATTTCCCGGGCGTGGATCTCGATATCCGCCGCCTGGCCCGAGAAGCCACCGGAAGGCTGGTGAATCATGATGTTGGAGTTGGGCAGGCTGTAGCGCTTGCCCTTCCGGCCGGCGGTCAGCAGCAGCGAGCCGGCCGAGGCCGCGAGGCCGACGCAGACGGTCGCGATCTCGGGGCGGATATACTGCATGGTGTCGTACATGGCGAGGCCCGAGGTCACCACGCCGCCCGGGGAGTTGATATAGAGCGAGATTTCCTTCTTCGGATTCTCGGACTCGAGGAACAGCAGCTGGGCGCAGACCAGGCTGGCCATGTTGTCGTTGACCGGGCCGACCACGAAGATGATGCGCTCCTTCAAGAGGCGCGAATAGATGTCATAGGCGCGCTCGCCGCGGTTGGTCTGCTCGACCACCATCGGCACCAGCATGTTGTTGTAGGTTTCGATCGGGTCGCGGTCTCTGATCATGGTGCTGCTCTACTCCATTGCGCCGTTCGACTCATATAAGCCGACTCGGCCCTGCTCCAATCTTAGCGCCCGATATCCCTTGCGTGTACGCAGCAAGAGGGCCAGGCACCTACTTCTTCAGCGCCGCCAGTTCCTCTTCGCCTTCCTTGGCGAACTGCTCCGGGGTCACCGCGCGATCGGTGATGTTCGCCTGCTCCAGGATGAAGTCCACGACCTTCTCCTCATAGAGCGGCGCACGCAGCTGGTTCAGAGCCTCCGGCGAGCTCTGGTAATACTCGAACACCTTCTTCTCATGTCCGGGATAGCGGCGCGCCTCGGCGATCAGCGCCCGGGTCAGGTCTTCCTGGGCGACCTCGATGTTATTTAGGCGACCGACTTCCGAGAGCAAGAGGCCGAGCTTCACGCGGCGGACCGCGATGTCGCGGTACTCCTGCTTGAGCTGCTCCTCGCCCTTGCCCTTGTCCTCGTCGTCGAGGCGGTCGTTCTTCATATCCTCTTCGATCTGGCGCCAGATCGCCTGGAATTCAATATCCACCAGGCCTTCCGGCAGGGTGAACTCGTGGTTGTCGGCGAGGACGTCCAGGAGCTTGCGCTTCACCCGGGCGCGGGCGACCTGGCCGTATTCGCCCTCCATCCGCTCCTTGGTCTGCTTCTTGAGGTCGGCGAGATCCTGGAGACCCAGCGACTTGGCCAGTTCGTCGTCGAGCGCCGCCGGCTTCGGGGCGCGGATCTCGGTCGCGGTCACGTCGAACTCGGCCGCCTTGCCGGCGAGATCGCTGTTGGCATACTCGGCCGGGAAGGTCACCTTCACGACGCGGGCTTCGCCCTTCTTGATGCCGATCAGCTGGTCCTCGAAGCCCGGGATGAACTGGCCCGAGCCCAATTCCAGGTAATGGCCCTCGGCGCTGCCGCCGTCGAAGGCGACCCCATCGACCTTGCCGACGAAGTTGATGACGGCGATGTCGCCCTTCTGGGCGGCATGATCGTCGGCCGCAACCTCGGAGCTGCCCTGCCGCTTGGCCAGCATCTCCAGGCGGTCATCGACTTCCTTGTCCGGAACCTCGACCTTCACCCGCTCGAGCTTCACGGTCTTGAAGTCCATCGGCTTGATTTCCGGGATGACTTCCATCGCCACGCTGAACTCGAGGTCGGAATTCTCCTCGAACTTGGTGATCTCGACCTTGGGCTGACCCGCCGGGCGCAGGTTGTTCTCGTGCATCAGCTTGTGCGAGCCCTCGTTGACGGCCTCGTTGATCACCTCGCCCAGCACGTTCTTCTGGTAGCGGCGCTTCAGCTCCGTCATCGGCACCTTGCCGGGGCGAAAGCCGGGAAGCTGGACCTTCTGGCCGAGCTCGACGAGCTTGCCATCGACCTTCGACTTGAGGTCGCCCGCGGGCACCACGACCTTGTATTCGCGTTTCAGGCCGCTGGTATTGGTTTCGGTAACCTGCATGATCCGTCCAACTCTGCTCTGCTGATTGATCCAAAGACTGCGCCGAGCCGGATTTTGGTGCGGGCGGAGGGACTTGAACCCCCACGACTTGCGTCACGGGAACCTAAATCCCGCGCGTCTACCAGTTCCGCCACGCCCGCCCGAAGTTACTCCCGAGGGGTTCGGCGAACCGGTTCAGGGGCCACGATCCGGCCGCTCAGAAGCGCCTTCCGACCCCCAGGAATCCCAGGGGAAAATCCGGTGAAATCAGGGCGCGGGTTTATCCCACGAAACCCACCCTTACAAGCAAATTCGGCCTGGGGCTCAAGGTCCGGAAATCGCACTATTTCCGCAGCCTTACCCAGGGCCCGGTCTCCGCCGTCCCCTCGCCCACCTCGCGCCAGCCGAGGTGCTTATAGAAGGCGACCGCCCGCTTGTTGACCTTGTCGCATTTCAACTCGCAGATGCCCTTGGCCCGGGCCACCACCGCCTCCAGCAGGCGCCGGCCAATCCCGCGGTTCTGGGCCCCGGGCTCGACGTACAGGCTGTGGATGAAGTTTTCCGGCCAGTATATTGATAATACAGCAATTATTTTCCCGGCTTGGACCGCGACCCATTGCTCCTCGCCGGTGATGCTCTCGAAATAGCGCTCGGGCACGTAATACTCGGGCGGGTGGAGCGGAAAGGCCTGCCGATAGGCCGCGAGGAAGACCGCGGCGCAGGCGGGATGATCCTCCGGTACGGCCGGCCGGATCACCAGGTCGGGCGAAAGCTCATTCAGGATCCACCTCGCTCAGCCGCCTGAGGACTTCCGGAATCAGCTCCGGCAGGTCCTCGGCGATCAGCCCCGGCCCGAAGGCCGCCCCCGCCATGCCATGCAGCGACACCCCGGCAGCCGCCGCCTCGAAGGCCGGCATCCCCTGCCCCAGCAACCCGAGGATCAGCCCGGCCAGCACATCGCCCGAACCGGCGGTCGCCAGCCAAGCCGGCGCATCGGCATTGATCGCCGCCCTTCCATCCGGCGCGGCGATCACCGTGTCGGCGCCCTTCATCACCACGATGCAGCGCGCGCGGCGGGCCGCCGCGCGCGCGCGGGTGAGCTTGTCGCCTTTCAATTCCGGGAAGAGGCGCGCGAACTCGCCTTCATGCGGCGTCAGCACGATGTCCGCCCGACCGACCTCGACCAGCGCATCGATGCCGCCGGCGAACGCGGTCAGGCCGCCGCCGTCGATCACCAGCGCACGGCCGGAGGCCGCCGCGGTCTTGACCGCGCCGGCCGTGGCGTCATCGGCCGGCAGTCCGGATCCGACCAGCACGGAAGTGAAACGCCGGTCTTCGAGCAGGGCTTGCAGCGCCGCGGCATCGGCAGCCGCGCGGACGATCAGGCCCGGCTGGTCGATCAGATAATAGGGATGCGCCTCCTTTGGCGCGGCGACGGTCAGCATGCCGGCGCCGACCCGCCGGGCCGCGCGCGACGCAAGCCGCGTCGCCCCCGGCATCGTGGCGCCGCCGACCACCAGCGCGTGGCCGCGGGTGTATTTGTGATCCGCCGCCGAGGGCAGCGGCAGATGGCTGCGCCAGAGCGCGGTGCCGTTCACCCGCGGAACATGCGCGAGATCGGGCAGGTCCTCGTCGTGGCAGCCGATATCCGCCACCACCAGATCGCGCGCCCATTCCCGGCCCGGAAGCAACAGGTGGCCGCGCTTCGGCCAGCCGAAGGTCACGGTCAGCGCGGCACGGGGTGCGGCACCCAGGACCTCGCCGGTATCGGCGTTGATTCCGCTGGGCACATCGACCGCGACCACCGGGCAGGGCCGGCCGTGCAGCCCGTGGATCACCGCCTTCACCGCGTCCGCCACCGGTCGCGCGAGGCCGATGCCGAAGATCGCATCGATGACGACGCAGTCGCCCTCGTCCAGCTTCGCCAGGGCGCCGGGCTCGAGTTTCGCGATCGGCCGATCCCAGAGCGCAGCGGCGCGCGCCGCATCACCGCTATAAAGCTCGCGCCCCTGCATCGCGGCGACATGGACCTCCCAGCCGAGCGCTTTGAGCTCGTGGGCGACGATGAAGCCGTCGCCGCCGTTGTTGCCGGGACCGGCGAGAATCAACGCCCGCTTGAACGGCGTCGGCCATCGCAGGCGGATCGCCTCGACCACGGCGCGGCCGGCCGCCGCCATCACGTCGAAGCTCGGCGTGCCGCGGGCGAACAGCGCGGCTTCCGCCGCGCGCATCTCGGCGGCGGTCACGACCCGAAGGCCGGCCATCTCCTCGGCCGAGCGGCCGTGTCGATGCCAGCACAGCTTCATCTCAGCCCCGGGCCACTAGGAAGGACTCTGCGCCTTGACGTGGTTGGCGACCGCCTCGCGCAGCAGCGCCACGTCGGAGCCCGAGATCACCAGGTCGAAGCCGAGCGCGAACAAAGCCTTCGCGTCACGCTCCTTGGTCGGCACGGTGCCCAGCCATTTCCCCTTGGCCTTGGCCGCCGCGATGATGCGGTCGATCGCCTTGCGCACGGTCGGGTGATCGCCCTGCCCGAGATGGCCGAGCGAGGTCGACAGGTCGTTCGGCCCGACGAACAGCATATCGACGCCATCGACCGCGGCGATCTTCTCGACCGCGTCGAGGCCGCCCAGGGTCTCGATCTGCGCCATCACCATCTGGCGGACCGGAATGCTGTCGAAATAGCCCTTGGTGTCGTGGCCATAGCCGGAGGCGCGGATGCCGCCGGTCGCCAGGCCGCGACGGCCGCGCGGCGGGTAATAGCAGGCCGCGACCACCGCCTCGGCATCGGCGACGGAATCCACCATCGGGAACATGAGAGTCGAGATGCCCATGTCGAGCAGGCGCTTGGCGTGGTTGGGATCGTGCGAGGGCACCCGCACCATCACCTGCGCGCCGCGCGATTCCGCCGCGACCGTCTGGCTGTGGATCATCTGCAGTTCGGTCGGGCCGTGCTCCTGGTCGATCAGCAGCGCCGAATAGCCGGCGATCGCCATGATCTCGGCGGTCACCGGGGTCAGGCCGTAGACCCAGCCGGCCAGGACCTTCTCACCGGCCTTCAGGCGCTCCTTGATGCTGCGCGCGGTCACGTTTGGTCTCCTCATATTTCGGGTTCAATCAGGCAGGAAGGCGCGGCTTGGCGCCGGCTGCTCAGTTAATTACCGGCCGGCACTTCTGTCCGCCGTCGCGTTCCTTAATCTTGGCGCAAAGCTCCTGCGCCTTCTGCAAGCTTTCGACCGGCCCGATATAGACGCGATAGGCCGTGTTGGTGCCGCTGGCGAACTGCCGGACTTCCAGGGCGTAGCTGTCCAGCAGCGGCGCAAACTTCGTCTTCGCGCCGCCATCGCCGTCGAAGGCCTTGCGCGCCGCCTGATCCTGGCCCCAGTCCTGGCCGAGCCAGATGTGAAAGATCTGCTTGCCCGCGGTGAGCGAATCCGCGGTCGGCAGATGTTCCTCGAGCGCGGCGGCAGCATCGTCGTGGGCGGCTGCCGGCGCCGGATCCGCAGGCTCCGCGGGAGCGGGCGTGGCGTCACCATGGCCTGCTTCCGCCGGCGGCGGCGTTTCCGCATGCGTGTCGGCCGTCGCTTCGGCCGGTGCGGTGGCGGGTTCGGCGGGTACCGTGGCTTCGGCGACCTTGGTGTCGGCCTCCGCCGGCTTCGGTTCGGCCGGGGCATCGGTCGCGGCGGGTTCGTCGGGCTTCGGCGTTTCGGCGGCGTGGTCCTCGGCTTTCGGCACCGAGGTCGCCGCGCTGCTCGCGGGCGGCGGCGGCGTGTCCACGTGTTCAGGCTCGGTCTGCGGCTCGCTGTCGAGAATGCTGCTTCCGGTCGTGCCGTGGGACGCCGCGGATGCCCCCGCTTCGGCTTCGGCGACTGGCGCAGCCGCGGCATGTTCATCCACCGGCTTGGTCGTCGAGGCGGTTTCCGTTTTCGCCGAATCCGATCCCGGCGTCTCGGCCTTGGCGGCGGTCTCGACTTTCGCCGGCTCTGTCGCGGCGGGCGCCTCGACCTTCGGCGGCTCGGTCTTTTCCGCTTCTTTCTTTTCCGGCTCGATCTTCGGCGTTTCTATTTTCGCAGGCTCGGTCTTCGCGGGCTCGGTCTTCGCCGGCTCGCTCGCGGCCGCTTGCGACTTGGACGCGTCCATCTGCTGCAGATAGCGCTTGGCGTCGCTGCTGCCATTGGCGGCGGCGCGCTCCAGCCAGTCGCGCGCGGCCTTCTCGTCTTTCTGGACGCCGACGCCCTGGTAGTAGAGCTGCCCCATGTAAGCCTGGGCGTAAGGCAGGCCGCCCTCGGCCGCCTTGGCGATCCAGCGGGCGCCCTCTTCGTTGCTCTTCGCCAGGCCCTCGCCCAGCATGTATTGGATCCCGAGATTGAACTCGGCGGTGGTGTTGTTCTTCTCCGCCGCCTGCTTCCAGAGCTCGATCGCCTTCTTCTGGTCCTTGGCGACGCCGCGGCCGCTGGCATAGAGCATCGCCAGGTTGTTCAGCGCCGGCGCGTAGTCCTGCTTGGCCGAAGCCTCATACCAGCGGATCGCTTCCTTGATGTCCGGCTTGTCGAGGCCGCGACCGGTCTCGTAGATCAGCCCGAGCCCATGCTGCGCCTGGGCGTTGCCCGCCTGGGCCGGCGCGCTCCATTCCTTCATCGCCGCCTTGTAGTTGCCGGCGTTGAAGGCCTGGAGCCCTGCATTGTAGTCGGCGATCGCCGCGGTGCCGGCGGCGAGCATGCCCGTCAAGGCCAGCGCGGCCAGCTTCATGTTGAGTCGCAAGGGAAAAATCCGATTCATGATGCCAATATGCCGCCCTGGACCGATGGGCGCAATGCGTCGCCGTCCGGCGGATGCAGTTTCAATGCCGCCCTTCAATGCCGGGGTGCCGGCGCGTCCGGGACCTTGGCCTCGTCCGGCACGCGGGCTAACGGACCGGCCTGGTGGTGGATCATGCGCCAACCGCTCCCGGCGCGGATGAACAGGTTGCTGGCGACGAGGTGCTGGTTGCCGAATCGCTCGTAGCAGCAGACCAGCCCGACATCGCCGAAGATCGTCAGCTTCGGCGCGACTGCGCTGACGGGAACCGGACCGGCATTGCCGAGGATCTCGCGCCAGCTCGCCAGCACCTCGACGCGGCTGGTGAGCGGCGGCCAGCCGGGATGAACGCAGAAGACATTGGGCTGGTCGGCCCAGACCGCGGTCATCGCCTCCAGGCTGCCCGCGGCGAAGGCCTGATAGAAGGCGTCGTTGGCGAATTCCAAGGCCGCGAGATCGGCGCTCATTTCCCATTTCCCATCGCGCTGTTGTGACGCGGCAGCGCCGTCGCCTCCCACCGAAGAGAGGTTGCACCCAGGGCACGTGCACTGCAACATGGCCGCCCCTTAGCTATGACCGGATACCATCGATGATCGGCCGTCTCAATCACGTGGCGATTGCAGTGCCCGACCTCGCCGCGGCGGCGGGGCTCTATGGCGGCGCGCTCGGCGCCAAGGTCTCGGCGCCGGTCGCGCAGCCGAAGCACGGCGTCACCGTCGTCTTCGTCGAGCTGCCGAACACCAAGATCGAGCTGCTGCAGCCGCTGGGCGCGGATTCGCCGATCGCCGGCTTCCTGGCGCGCAATCCGGCGGGCGGGATCCACCATGTCTGCTATGAGGTGGACGATATCCTCGCCGCCCGCGACCAGTTGAAGGCTTCGGGCGCCCGCGTGCTCGGCGACGGCGAGCCCAAGATCGGCGCCCATGACAAGCCGGTGCTGTTTCTGCATCCCAAGGACTTCCTCGGCACGCTCATCGAGCTCGAACAGGCGTAATCGAATAAAATGAATTGGCTCGGATCCTTCTTCATCTACATGGTCGTCTGGTGGGTGGTGCTGTTCGCGGTGCTGCCCTGGGGCGTCCGGCGCAACGAGAACCCGGAGGCCGGTCACGATCACGGCGCGCCGGCAGTCACGCATCTGAAGCAGAAGCTGCTCGCGACGACCTTGATCACCTTCGTGCTCTGGGGCATCGGCGTCTTCCTGTTCTGGCATTATGGGCTGTCGCTCACCATGCTCGAGCACGCGAAGTAGTCGCGGACCGCGGGGGATTTCATGAGCGGATATTGCAGGATCGCGCCGGGCCATGAATGGCACGGGCCCTATCACGCCGAGCATTACGGCTATCCCATCGCCGACGACAACGAGCTGTTCGAGCGGCTGATCCTGGAGATCAACCAGGCGGGTCTTTCCTGGCTCACCATGCTGAAGAAGCAGCAGGGCTTCCGCGACGCCTACCACAACTTCGAGATCGCCAAGGTCGCACGCTACGGCGAGCGCGATCGCGTGCGGCTGCTGAACGATGCCGGCATCATCCGCAACAAGCTCAAGGTCAACGCCGCGATCGAGAACGCGAAGCGGATCCAGGCGCTGCAGAAGAGCCACGGCTCCTTCGCCGCATGGCTCGAAGCGCAGCATCCGCTGACCAAGCCGGAATGGATGAAGCTCTTCAAGAAGACCTTCGTCTTCACCGGCGGCGAGATCGTCGGCGAGTTCCTGATGAGCATCGGCTATCTCCCCGGCGCCCATACCCCCGACTGCCCGGTCCACAAGAAGATCGCCAAGCTGAAGCCGGCCTGGATGACGGCGGAGAAGAAGGGGATGAAGTACATCTAGTCTCGTCATCGCCGGGCTTGACCCGGCGATCTCGGGCCGCCGGATGAAGATGCCCGGGTCCCGTCGCGTATGCGGACATTCGTCGGCCTGGCCCAGGCATGACGAATTTGGCCGGAATCAAAAAGAGGCGGCCTTGCGGCTGCCTCTTTGAAGTGTAGCGTCCCCTGTATTTTGTGAGCTGCCGCCTTTCGGCGCTGTCCCTCCCAGAACTTGGACTGTGCTCCTCGGCTCGCTCGCCTCGGATTCGTTATGTCCGAGGGAAGGGGACGGTACTCACATCCCCGAATTGTGTCACGCGTCTTATTCCCGTTTTAGGGCAACATTATTGGCTCTTATGGATTTACTGTAACCAGCGGTCAGTCGGTGACCTCGTAGGGAACGATGATCGTCTCGTCCTTGGCGAACACCGCGCAGGGAACTCCCCCGCTCCGGGTTTGGCAGATGTCGACCGCGTCCTGGCTGACCGGCATCCCGGCGACGCATTCGTTGACCGGGCAGCCGGTCAGGCCCCAGCTCCGCCCATCCTGCGCCACGGCGAAGTAGCCCTGGCCCATAGGCTTATGCCAGGCGATCGGCGTCAGCCAATATTTATAGTTTTCAAAGGCCGCCCAGGTGGCCTTGGTGATTGTAACCTTGGCGCCGGAGGGTGCCGCGGCCTGCGCAGCGGGCGCCTTCGAATCCGGCCTGCTTGATCCGAACCAGCCTTCGACGGTGCTGCATCCCGACAGCACGATCACCGAAGCGATCAACAAGAAACGCATCAGTCGTTCTCCCACCGACTGCCCATCCCTGACAGGGTTATACGAGATCACGCCCTGGAATAACAGTGCCGTAATATGGTGAATTGCGTCAAATGCATCGCAAGCCGAGCCGTGCGAGGCCGAATGGAGTGATGCAAAATGCGAAAAGAGAGGAGAAGGGCGCTGGGGCGAACGAGGGGACTCGAACCCCCGACATCCAGGACCACAACCTGGCGCTCTAACCAACTGAGCTACGTCCGCCATCGCGCATCGGGCCGCCAAAGACCGGCCGTCAGAACGGCGAGGATGTAACCGAGGGGGCCAGAACCGTCAAGTCGCCCGGATTCGGCCGGGGGCCGCCGGGCCTATCCCCCCTTCTCCACCTTGTCCCGCGCTGTCGTCGGCATGCAAATTCCTGTCGGCTTCGGCCCGCTGGCCGTGTGGTCTTTCGTTAAACTCCCGGCCCGACCCGGCCCCGGTTGAGGGGCCCTTACTGAGGGATCTTTCATGCTTCACCTGGCGAGCGGCATGGGCCGCCTTGGCACCGAATCCGCTTTCGAAGTTCTGGCCCGCGCCAAGGCGCTGGAGGCCCAGGGCAAGAGCATCATCAGCCTCTCGATCGGCCAGCCCGACTTCCAGACCCCGGGCCATATCGTCGAGGCCGCGATCAAGGCGCTCAAGGACGGCCATCACGGCTACACCCCCGCGAACGGCATCCCGCAGGTCCGCGAGGCGGTCGCCGCCGACCTCCACCGGCGCCACGGGGTGAATGTCGATCCGGCCAACGTGCTGATCGTCCCCGGCGGCAAGGTCACGATGTATTTCGCGATCGCCATGTTCGGCGAGCCCGGCGCGGAGATCATCTACCCGAATCCCGGCTTCCCGATCTACGAGAGTGCGATCAAGTTCACCGGTGCCACGCCCGTCCCGCTGCCGCTGCTGGAAGAGAACGGCTTCGGCTTCAAGGCCGAGGACGTGCTCTCGCGCATCACGCCGAAGACCCGGCTCATCATCATCAACTCGCCGGCCAACCCGACCGGCGGCATCTGCGTCAAGGCCGAGATCGACAAGCTGGTCGCCGGCCTCGCCAAGCATCCGGACGTCGCGATCATGTCGGACGAGATCTATTCCGAGATGCTCTACGACGGCAACGTCCACACCAGCCTGTTGAAGTACCCGGAGATCGCCGACCGCCTGATCGTGCTCGACGGCTGGTCGAAGACCTACGCGATGACCGGCTGGCGCATGGGCTATTCGGTCTGGCCGAAGTCGCTCATCGAGCATGCGACGCGTCTCTGCATCAACGTGCATTCCTGCGTCAACGCCGCGGCCCAGTGGGCCGGCATCGCGGCGTTGCAGGGCCCGCGCGGCGAGATCGACAAGATGATGAAGGCCTTCGACGAGCGCCGGAAGTTCGTGGTGGCGGAACTGAACAAGCTCCCGGGCGTGTCCTGTATCACCCCGCTCGGTGCGTTCTACGCCTTCCCGAACATCAAGGGCACCGGCTTCAAGTCGAAGGCGCTGGAAGTGGCGCTGCTCGACGAGGCGGGCGTCGCCTCGATCGCCGGCACCAGCTTCGGCGCCTATGGCGAAGGCTACCTGCGGATCTCCTACGCCAACTCGATCGAGAACATCGCCGAGGCGATGAAGCGGATCGGCGGCTTCCTCGCCAAGCGCAAGGCCGCCTGACCTATCCGACATCAAGCTGACAGAACGCGCCCGACCGCAGTCGGGCGCGTTTCTGTTTGTTACCCTTTCTCCGACAGTGAATCGACGCCTCCCGCTTTCGTGATTGGCGGTCGCTGCAATGCAGCGATTAGCTGAGATGGAACCCGCCACGCTCGCCAGGTTCCCCCGACATGCGCTCTGCCGCCCTCCGCGTTCTCGAGAACGATCCGCCGACCCTGCTGTCCGTAGCGACGGCCGTGCCGAAGCATCGGCTGCATCAGGGCGAGGTCGCTGCGATCGCACCGCGTCTGTTCGACCGTCAAAGATCCGAGATCGATCGCTTGATGCCGGTTTTCGACAATGCGGGCATTGGCACGCGCTATTCCTGCGTGCCGATCGACTGGTATCTCCAGCCCCATGGCTGGCGGGAGCGCAACCAGCTCTATCTCGACAATGCCGTCGAGCTGCTGACCGAGGCCGCTGAGAAGGCACTCGCCGAAGCCGGCCGGACGCCGAAGGACATCGCCGCCGTCGTGGTCGCCTCGACCACCGGCATCGCGACGCCGAGCCTCGATGCCCTGCTGCTCAATCGCCTCGGCCTGCCGCCGCACATCTTGCGCCTGCCGATCTTCGGCCTCGGCTGCGCCGGCGGCGTGCTCGGCCTCGGTCATGCGGTGGCGCTGGCGCGCGGCCTCGACCATGACGACCATGGGGGCGATGTGCTGTTCCTCGCAGTCGAGCTCTGCGCCCTCACCTTCCGCCAGGGCGATCTCTCGAAGAGCAATATCGTCGCCGCGGCGCTGTTCGGCGACGGCGCGTCGGCCATGGTGATCGGGCGCCCGGGCTCGAATGGCCTGCGCTTCGGCCCGTCCGGTTCGCATACCTGGCCAGACTCGCTCGACGTCATGGGCTGGCATGTCGAGGACGACGGCCTCGGCGTGCTGTTCTCCCGCGACATCCCGAGCCTGGTGCGCGACGATCTCCGGCCGGTGGCCGATGAGTTCCTCTCGCGCTTCGACCTCACCCGCCGCGACATCGCCGGCTTCGTCTGCCATCCCGGCGGCGTGAAGGTGCTCGATGCGCTGGAGGAGGCCTTCGATCTCGAGGCCGGGGCGATGCAGGAAGCGCGCGACGTCCTGCGCGAGCACGGCAACATGTCAGCGGTGACGGTGCTCTTCGTGCTGCAACGCATGCTGCGCCGCGGGCTCGCCGGAAGGCAATTGATGACGGCACTCGGGCCGGGCTTCACCGCCGGCTTCCAGATCCTCGAAGCATGAGCGTCGCGCTGCTCATCTTCGTCACGCTGCAGCGTCTCATCGAACTGGTGATCGCGCGCCGCAACACGCGGCGCCTGCTGGCCGAGGGCGCCGTCGAGATCGGCGCCGGTCACTATCCCCTGCTCGTGCTGCTGCACACGTCATGGCTCGCCGCGCTCTGGACCTTCACGCTTTCCGGCCAGGCCACGCTCTGGGCACCGGCCGTCGCCGGTTACGGGGCGGTGGAGATCGCGCGTGTCTGGGTGATGACGACGCTGGGTCGCTACTGGACCACACGCATCATCGTGCCGCCCTCCGCACCGGTCGTGCGACGCGGGCCGTATCGGTTCCTGCGCCACCCGAATTACTGGGTGGTGGCCTTCGAGATGGCGCTGTTGCCGCTGGCGCTCGGGTCGTGGACACTGGCCTTGGTCTTCTCGGCGTTGAATGCCGCCGCCCTCTACTGGCGGATCCGGATCGAAGAAGGCAGCTTGGCGCCGCGACGGAAGTCTGCCTAATTATTGCGCAGACACGCCCAATAAACCGGCATTATCGCAGCGCACCTACAAATTAATATTGCGTTCCCAGCCGCTTAGCTGCTGGCACGGGCTTTGCTGATTGGGCGAGGAACCTATGGCAGGGAAAGGCCTGGAGAACGCATGAAAAAGATCGAAGCCATCATCAAGCCGTTCAAGCTCGACGAAGTGAAGGACGCGCTCCACGAAGTCGGGATCCAGGGCATCACCGTCACCGAGGCCAAGGGCTTCGGCCGGCAGAAGGGCCATACCGAGCTCTATCGCGGCGCCGAGTATGTCGTCGATTTCCTGCCGAAGATGAAGCTCGAGGTCGTGCTCGAAGACCATCTGGTCGAGCGCGCGATCGAGGCGATCCGCCAGGCGGCCGCGACCGGTCGCATCGGCGACGGCAAGATCTTCGTCATCAACGTCGAGGAAGCCATC
This sequence comes from Dongia sp. agr-C8, assembly GCF_054658695.1. NCBI lineage: Bacteria > Pseudomonadati > Pseudomonadota > Alphaproteobacteria > Rhodospirillales > Dongiaceae > Dongia > Dongia sp. agr-C8. The sequence goes on along the minus strand of NZ_BAAGHZ010000001.1, from coordinate 1,496,313 downwards.
CGCATCCGCACCGGCGAGCGCGGGCCGGATGCGATCTAGAGACCAATCGCTCTGATTTCTAAGTGGCGCATGGCAACCGAAAGGTCTATGCGTCCGCGCACTGAGTGACCCCCTTTTGGGGGATACCCTGGGGATCGCTGGGGGAGAGCGATCCAGAAACCAACAACAAACGATCGGAAGAGAGACCATGTCCAGCGTCAAGAAAACCCTGGAGCTGATCAAAGCCCAGGACGTCAAGTACGTCGATTTCCGCTTCACCGACCCGCTCGGCCTTTGGCATCACCTGTCGCAGCATGTCAGCACGGTCGACGAAGACATGCTGACCGAGGGTGTCATGTTCGACGGCTCGTCGATCGCCGGTTGGAAGGCGATCAACGAGAGCGACATGGTGCTGAAGCCCGACTGCGCCACCGCGATCATGGATCCCTTCGCGGCGCAGACCACGCTGGTCATCAACTGCGACATCCTGGAGCCGCTGACCGGCCAGAATTACGGCCGCGACCCGCGCTCGATCGCCAAGAAGGCGGAAGCCTACGTGAAGAGCTCCGGCGTGGGCGACACGATCTATGTCGGCCCGGAAGCCGAGTTCTTCGTGTTCGACGACATCCGCTACGACGTCACCATGAACAGCACCTTCGTCGAGTTCACCTCGGAAGAGGCGCCGTATGTCACCGGCAAGAAGTTCGAAGAGGGCAACCACGGCCACCACATGAAGATCAAGGGCGGCTATTTCCCGGTCGCCCCGCTCGACTCCGCCCAGGACCTCCGCGGCGAGATGCTGACCACGCTCGCCGCCATGGGCGTCGAAGTCGAGAAGCATCACCACGAGGTGGCGCCGTCGCAGCATGAGCTCGGCGTCAAGTTCGGCACGCTGGTGAACTGCGCCGACGCGATGCAGAAGTACAAGTACGTGGTGAAGAACGTCGCCCACAACTACGGCAAGACGGCGACCTTCATGCCGAAGCCGGTCAAGGGCGACAATGGCTCTGGCATGCACGTCCACCAGTCGATCTGGAAGGACGGCAAGCCGCTGTTCGCGGGCAACGGCTATGCCGATCTCTCGGAGATGTGCCTCTACTACATCGGCGGCATCATCAAGCATGCGAAGGCGCTCAATGCCTTCACCAACCCGACCACCAACTCCTACAAGCGCCTGATCCCGGGCTTCGAGGCGCCGGTGTTGCTCGCCTACTCCTCGCGCAACCGCTCGGCCTCCTGCCGCATCCCCTATGTCGCGAGCCCGAAGGGCAAGCGCGTCGAGGTGCGCTTCCCGGATCCGCTCGCCAACCCTTACCTCGCCTTCGCGGCGATGGTGATGGCGGGCCTCGACGGCATCCAGAACAAGATCCATCCGGGCGACCCGATGGACAAGAACCTCTACGACCTGCCGCCCGAGGAGTTGAAGAACGTCCCGACCGTCTGCGGCTCATTGCGCGAGGCGCTGCAGTCGCTGGAAGCCGACAAGAACTTCCTCTTGAAGGGCGACGTCTTCACCGAGGACTTCATCAGCGCCTATCTCGAACTGAAGTGGGAAGAGGTTTACGCCCTCGAGCACACCCCGCATCCGATCGAGTTCAAGATGTACTACTCTTCCTAAGCCGGACCCTCTTCCGGAAACTCACGGCCGGGCGAAAGCCCGGCCGTTCTGTTTGGGCCGACGCCCCTGGGCCGGGGCCAAGCCCGGCCAGCTTGCTTTAGAGCAATTCAAATATTCTGCTTTATCGAATGGTTAACCTCTCCCGCGATAGAACCTAGGCCCATAAACCCAGAGGGGGAGTCGGGCGGTGACCATTGGTAAGCGTTTCCTGATTGCCGGCGTCATCGCCATCATCGCGCTGGCCGCGGTCAGCATTCTGGGGGTCTGGGGCACCCGTGAAGCCGTCCAGGGCAGCGAGCAGATCAACATCGTCTCCACCGCGGTCCGCAATCATATGGAAGCGGACATGATGCACGACGCGCTGCGCGCCGACGTGCTCTACGCGTTGCGTGAGGGCAAGACCGGAAACAAGGACGCTCAGCCGGGTATCGCCGCCGACACCGCGGACCACATCAGGAATTTCGAGGAGCATGTCGAGGCCAACAAAGAACTCGACCTTCCTCTCGAAGCGCGCAAGTCGCTCGACGACCTCGGCCCGGTGCTGCCGCCCTATATCGAGGCCGCGAAGAAGATGGTCGACACCGCCTTCACCGACAACTATGCCGCCCAGCGCGGGTTCGACGACTTCATCAAGACGTTCGAGACGCTGGAAGAAAAGATGGGCGCCACCGGCGATGCCATCCAGGAGAGCGCCAACACGATCCAGGCTGAGGTCAACAGCAAGACCCGGACAGTCTTCATCCTCCTGGCCGTCATCATCACTCTCTCGGTGATCGCGGTGATCGCCGTTCTGACCTTGACCGCGCGCTCCGTGGTCCGGCCGGTCAAGGCGATGACCGCCGCCATGGCCAGCCTCGCCGCGGGCGACCTCTCGGCCGAGATTCCCGGCCGCGACCGCAAGGACGAGATCGGCGCCATGGCCGGCGCGCTCGGAGTCCTGAAGGAGAATTCGCTCCGCGCTCAGCAGCTCTCCGGCGAGCAAGGCGAGGCGCACGAAGCGCAGCGCCGCCGCGCCGAAGCGCTGGAGCACCTCTGCCGCGACTTCGACGCCGAGATGTCGAAGAACCTGAGCGACGTCGCGCAGTCGCTGCAGACCATGCAGCACGCGGTCGGCTCGATGGCGAAGAGCGCCGAGGAGACCGCGGGCGAGGCGGGCCATGCCAACGAGGCTTCCGCCCAGACCGCCAGCAGCGTCGGCTCGGTCGCCAACGCGACCGGCGAGCTTTCCAACACCATCAACGAGATCACGCGCCAGGTCGCGGAGTCGAACCAGATCGCCGGCGAGGCGGCCAACCAGGCGCGCCAGACCAACGAGCAGATCAAAGGCCTGGCGATCGCCGCCGAGAAGGTCGGCGCCATCGTGCAGCTGATCAACGCGATCGCCGGCCAGACCAACCTGCTGGCGCTCAACGCCACGATCGAAGCGGCGCGCGCCGGCGAGGCCGGCAAGGGCTTCGCGGTGGTGGCTTCGGAAGTGAAGAACCTGGCCAGCCAGACCGCCAAGGCAACCGAGGAAATCGCGAGCCATGTCGGCGCGATCCAGAACGAGACCCAGCGCTCGGTCTCGGCGATCCAGAGCGTCGCCGCCATCATCGAGCAGATCAACCAGATCACCAGCTCGGTCGCGACCGCCGTCGAGCAGCAGGGTGCTGCCACCCAGGAGATCGTGAAGAGCGTCGATCAGGCTTCCGGCGGCACCCGCGAGGTGACCGAAAGCATCAACACCGTGGTCGGCGCGGCGGGCGAATCGCGCAACGCCGCCGCCCGCCTCACCGAAGTGACCGGCGCGCTCAGCACGCAGTCGCAGTCGCTGCGCGCGGGCGTGGAGCGCTTCCTCGCGAATGTGAAGGCGGTCTGAGTCTCAACTGAATCGTCATGCGCGGGCTTGCCCGCGCATCTCGCCCCTCCTCAGCGCGGCACCTTCCAGGTCATCAGCCGCTCCTCCGTGAAGAAGCGCGCGCCGAGGCGCTGGTAGAACGCCATCGCCGCATGGTTCTGGTCCCAGACCGTCCAGAGCAGGCGCTGCCCGCCGCGTCGTCGGATCACCGCGGCAGCCTCGGTCATCAACGCCTGGCCTATGCCGGCCTGGCGCGCAATCCGGCGCACGAAGAGGTCGACGACATGGAGCGAGGGTGCGGCATCGGCCGGCCAGTAGCCGAAGTGGTACATGAGATAGCCGACCGCCGCGCCGCCCTGCTCCGCCACCAGGACATGCGCCAGCGGCTCGGCGCAGAAAATGTCGCGCGCCAGGATCTCGGGCGAGAAAACGATGTCGTCCGGCTCTGGAATCTCCGGCATGGCGTCCGCCACCGGCATGGCGTCGAGCTCGTCGACGAATTCCCGGGACATCCGGCTGAGCTCGACTGCATCGCTCGGGATCGCAGGCCGAATTGCGATCCCGGCGAATCTCATCGCCGATAGCTCTGCGCGAGCTCGGCGTAGTGCTCCGCCGAATAGGCGAAGTAGGCGAGTTCCTTCTCGCTGAGCAGGCGCATCAGCTTGGCCGGGCTGCCGGCCCAGAGCTCGCCGCGTTTGACCCGTTTGCCGGGCGTCACCAGCGCGCCGGCGGCGACCATGCCGCCGCCCTCCACCACCACGCCGTCCATGACGCAGGCCTTCATGCCGACGAAGGCGCCATCCTCGAGCGTGCAGGCATGCAGCAGCGCCATGTGGCCGACGGTGATGTCGTCGCCGATCGTCGTCTTGGTGCCCGTAGCCCCTTCCCGCTCGTGGTTCACGTGGATGACGGTGCCGTCCTGGATGTTGGTGCGGGCGCCGATCCTGATGCTGTTGCTGTCGCCGCGCAGCACGCAGCCATACCAGATGCTGGACCCGGCGCCGATCTCGACATCGCCGATGACGACGGCGGTCTCGGCGATGAAGGCATCGGGCGCGATCTTCGGCATGATGCCTTCGAAGGGCTTGATCAAGGCGGGCATGGCGAGCGGCTTCATGCCTTGTCCAGACCGAGCATCAGGCGGATGTTCTGCACGGCCGCGCCCGAGGCGCCCTTGCCAAGATTGTCGAGCCGGGCCACCAGCAGCGCCTGGCCGAGGCTCTGGTTGCTGTAGACCCGCAGCTCCATCTTGTCGGTGTCGTTCAAGGGCTCGGCTTCAAGACGATCGGTCGGGGCGGTCTTCACCACCTTCACCAGCTCGGCGCCTTCGAAATGGCGTTCGAGGGCGGCTTCGAGATCGGCGGCCTTGGGCTTGCCGGGCAGCGTGTCGAGATGCAGCGGCACCGAGACCAGCATGCCCTGGCGGAAATGCCCGACCGAGGGGATGAAGATCGGCCGGCGGGAGAGCCTGGAATACCGCTGCAGCTCAGGCACGTGCTTGTGCTCGAAGCCAAGGCCATAGAGCTCGAAGGACGGACCGCCGGTCGCCTCATGCGCCTCGATCATCTGCCGCCCGCCGCCGGAATAGCCGCTGACCGCGTTGACGGTCACGGGGTAGTCGGCCGGCATCAGCCCCGCCTCGACCAGTGGGCGAATGAGCGCGATGCCGCCGGTCGGATAGCAGCCGGGATTGGAGACGTGCTTGGCCTCGGCGATGCGCTTGGCCTGGCCGCGGTCCATCTCGGCGAAGCCATAGACCCAGTCCGGCGCCACGCGATAGGCGGTGCTGGCATCGAGGATGCGGGGCGCGGCGTTGCCGAGGCCTTCTGCCAGGGCCACGGATTCCTTGGCCGCGGCATCCGGCAGGCAGAGCACCACCAGATCGACCTCGCCCATGATCTCGCGGCGGGCGCTGGGGTCCTTGCGCTTCTCGCCGGTCAGGCTCCGGAGCTCGATCCCGGGCTGCGTCAGCAGGCGCTCGCGGATGCCGAGACCCGTCGTGCCCGCTTCACCGTCGATGAATACCCGCGCTGTCGCCGCCATCTGGAGCCTTCCTGCCGAAAACCTGCCCGTCCTAGCTAATGGAGACGGAGGGACGGATCAAGCGACGGTTCCGCGCGGCGGCTCTGCGTCAGCTCGGGCCAGGAAATCGACGATCTCGGCGGCGGCCGCCTCGCCGGATGCGACGGCGCCCTCGAACCAGCCGGCCTGGTCGGGGGCGAAGTCGGCGCTGGCGAAGGCGAGCGGGCCTTGGCGGGCCCAGGTCTTGGCGGCGACCGCTTCCGGCGCGCCCACGGTCGCCGCCACCCAGGCGCCGCGGGAATAGGCATCGGCGTTCCAGTCGTGCCAGTCCCAGGCGATCAATGCGGCCTCCGGGAAGAACCGCGCGAGCGCGGCTTCGAGGTCACGCGGCAGATCCGGCGCCCATTCATTGCCGGCGACGCCGAAGCCGACCAGCAGGGTCGCGCCGTCCTCGGTGGCGCGCTCGGCGAACATCCATTCGAGCCCGGTGCCGCCGCCGGTCGCCAGCACACCGACCGGCACGCCCTTGACCTTGGCCCAGACTTTGACGGCGCGGCCGAGATGACCGGTCCGGGCCGCCGCGCTCTTCTCGGCGGCCAGCGGCGGGTCGAAGTCGATGTCGCGCAGCGGGTTGAGACCGGTGGCGAGCAGCGCCGCGCGGGCGGTGAAAGTACGGCCGTCTTCGGTCGTCACGGTAACCGCCTTCTCCGACACGGCGACGGCGCGCACCGGCGCCTGCAACGCCAGTTCGGCCTGCGAGGCGGCGATCATCCGGGCGGTGAGCGCGGTGACCCCGCCGACCAGCGTCTCGACCCAGACATCGGCCATGCCCTCGGTCAATCCACCCGAATAGGCCGAGCTCGCCAGTAACTCGGAGGCCGGCACGCGATGCTTGTCGCCATTGCCGGAGACGGTCCACCAGGCGCCCAGGAGATCGCGGGTCGCTTGCGGGGCTGCGAGGCGGTCGAGGTAATCGGCGAAGGAGATCGCGATGAGGTCCCGGCCCTGCTCGTCCTCGGTCTCGCCTTTCTTCAGCAGGATGGCATCGGCGGCAATGCGGGCGATCGCGCGCTCATGGGCGGCGCGGTCCCCGCTCGCGGTAGCGCCGTCGCGATGCAGCGTGCCATCGCGGAACCAGCGGCGCTCGGTGAAGGGCTCCCGCGGCCGCAACATCACGCCATGTTCGGCGCAGAGCCGGCGGATGCGCTGCTGCCAGGGCGTTATCCAGGCGCCACCGAAATCGAGCGCAATATCGCCGCCGGCAAAGGCGCGCAGGTAGCCGCGGCCACCGATACGGTCGCGCGCCTCGGCGACGGTCACCCGCAAGTTGCGCTTCGCGAGCTCCAGCGCCGCAGTAGCTCCGGCCAGCCCGGCGCCGATGATGATCACGTCCCGCATGGATTCCCCGCCTGACTATCCCGGTATGCTCATCCGCGTGTGCCGATCCCGCCGATAAATTGCCCGCTGGGCTTCGGCCGGAGCGGTCGCGAAGTCGCCTCTCCTCCGAATCGGCGGTCTAGGCGCGCTGCGCTTAATTGATGTCATGAACCGCTCACCTGTCTTGCTCATTGCTGACAAGGATATCTTACGTCAGGCGGGACAATTTCGATGTTCGACAAGCTCCTGGGCAAGGTGCCGCACAAGCTTTTCTTCGACCGGCACGACCTCGCGAAAGCGGCGATCATCAGCGGCAGCGGCCGCAGCGGTACCACCTGGGTCGGCCAGGTCCTGGGGTCGATCTCGCACTACCGCCTGATGTTCGAGCCCTTCCACTGCAGAGAAACCCGCGTCATCCACGACTGGCATTGGCGGCAGTATGTGCGGCCGGACGATCAACGGTCGACCTATGTCGACCCCGCCAGTCTCATTCTCTCCGGCCGGGTGCACTCCCACTGGATCGACCGGCTGAATGGCGAGGTGTTTCCGCGCGGCCGCCTGATCAAGGACATTCGCATCCAACTGTTGCTGCCCTGGATGCACAAGACCTTCCCCGAGATCCCGATCGCCATCGTCACGCGGCATCCCTGCGCGGTGGCGCTGTCGCGCATGGCGCTCGGCTGGCAGACCAGCCTCGACACCTTCCTCCAGCAGGAGGAATTGGTTGACGACTATCTCTCGCCCTTCGTCGCCGAGATGGAGCGCGCCGAGGACGAGTTCGACAAGAACCTCATCCTGTGGTGCGCCGAGAATTATGTGCCGATGAGATACTTCTCGCGCCGTGACACGGCGTCGCCCGCCCCTGCCCCCGGCAATCCGGTCTATATCGCGCGGTATGAAGACATCTGCGCCGACCCGGAAGCCGGGTTCGCCAGGCTCGCCGACTACTTCGGCTGGCGGATCAGCGAAGAGAGCAAGGCGCTGATGAAGCGCCCCTCGGCGATGACCGCCAAGCACAGCGCGATCTTGAGCGGCGGGAACCCGGGGGAATCCTGGCGCAACAAGATAACCGACCGTCAGCGGGCGAGCGCGAGGCGTCTGCTGGAGACCTTCCAGCTCACCCATCTCTATTCGGTCTGAGAGGGCGCCGGCTGGATCTCGGACTGCCATTCGGTGATGGCGTCGATCGGGTAGATGAAGTTGAGGACGTTCAGCGTCAGATTGTCGTGGATGGCATAGGCGGCCGCGAGTTCCAGGATCAGCACCAGGGCGACGCTGACCCAGACCGGCACGCGGCGCGCCACGGCGAAGCCGGCCATCATCGAGAAGGTGTCCATCACCGAGTTGAGCGTGCTGTCGCCGACATAGCCCTGGGCCAAGGCCTGCTGCCGATAGGCTTCGATCACCCAGGGCGTGTTCTCCAGGATCTCCCAGCCGATCTCGAGGCCCATGGCGATCAGCAGCGCCTGCCAGACGCTCAGGCGCCGGCGGAAGATCAGCCGGATCGCGCCGTAGAACAGAAACCCATGGACGATGTGCGAGAAGGTGTACCAGTCGAACAGCTGCTGCGAGGTCTCCGGCGAAAGCGGGCTGTTCTCCCAGAGCCGGATCGTGCCGCAGGTGCAGATCGGCGGCCGTCCCATGGCGAGCAGGATCACGATCTGCAGGACCAGCAGTGCCGGAATGCCCCAGACCCAGCGGTTGATGCGGTTCATGCAGGCCAGCCTAGCTGAGTCGCGCCCAAGGAGCCATCGCGGGCCCAAAAGCAAAAAGGGCCGCAGCGAACTGCGGCCCTTTCGGTCTCCAGAGGAGAGGAGAATTAGCGCTTCGAGAACTGGAAGCTGCGGCGCGCCTTGGCGCGGCCGTACTTCTTGCGCTCGACGGTACGGCTGTCGCGGGTCAGGAAGCCTTCCTTCTTCAGGGCCGGACGGAGATCCGGCTCGTAGTAGGTCAGCGCCTTCGAGATGCCGTGACGCACGGCACCGGCCTGGCCGGAGAGGCCGCCGCCGACCACGGTGCAGATCACATCGAACTGGCCGGCGCGGTTCACGATGCCGAACGGCTGGTTGATGATCATCCGCAGCACCGGACGCGCGAAATACTGCGTGCTGTCCTTGCCGTTGATGGTGATGACGCCCTTGCCCGGCTTGATCCAGACGCGGGCGATCGCGTCCTTGCGCTTGCCCGTGGCATAGGAACGGCCCTGGGCGTCGACCTTGCGCTCATAGCGCGGGGCGGCTTCCAGCGCCTTGCCGGCGACCACGCCGGCGCGGGCGCCGCCGAGGTCCTTCAGGTCGGTGAGACGAGTCGGTTCGTTAGCCATCTGGATCAACCCCGCTTGTTCTTCGGATTCATCGCGGCGACGTCCAGCGTTTCCGGCTGCTGCGCCTCGTGCGGATGCTCGGTACCCGCATAGACCTTCAAGTTCTTCATCTGCCGGCGGCCGAGCGGGCCGCGCGGGACCATACGCTCCACCGCCTTCTCGAGCAGGCGCTCCGGATGCGCGGAGCCGAGGATCTTGCCCCAGGTGCGCTCCTTGATGCCGCCCGGATGGCCGGTATGCCAGTAGAACTTCTCGTTCTCGGCCTTGTTGCCGGTCAGCTTCACCTTGGCGGCGTTGATGATGATGACGTTGTCGCCGTCATCGATATGCGGGGTATAGGTCGGCTTGTGCTTGCCGCGCAGCCGGTTGGCGACGATGGACGCGAGGCGGCCGAGAACGACGCCCTCGGCGTCGATCAGGATCCACTTCTTCGCGACCTCCGACGGCTTCGACGAAGAGGTTTGCTCTGTAAGGCGCATGGTTCACTCGAATACAGTTGGTCGGCGGAGCCCTCTCCGCGGATCGCGGCGGTGTATAGAGGTGCCGTTTCGGCATGTCAACCAGCGCCGCGATTGAAGCCGAAGCTTAATTCAAAAAAATCAATAAGTTACACATGCGGTATCATAATACCGGCAAATAATTGCCCGGAATCATGGACTTTTGCCCCTGCCGTCGAGAAGATCGCCTTCAAAATCGGGGGAGTATGCATGTACGGAGCACTGACGGAGGCGGAGTTCGCGCAGCATTTCATGCCGCGGCTGGCCGTGCCGGACCACGAAACCTGGCTGGCCGAGGACCATGCGCTGAGCGCTTCCATACGCGAGCGGCTGCCGCACCGACGCAACGAGCGCTACGGGCCGGGTCCGCTGCAACTGATCGACCTCTTCCCGGCCAAGGCGCCCAACAGCCCGGTCTTCGTCTTCATCCATGGCGGCTATTGGCGGGCGCTGTCCAAGGATCACTTCGGCTTCATCGCCGAACCCCTGCTCGATGCCGGTGCCGCGGTCGCGATGGTCGATTACGACCTCTGCCCATCCGTGGCGCTGGCGAGCGTGGTCGAGCAATGCGCGCAGGCGGTCAGCTGGATCCGCGGCCAGGCGCGCGGCATCAATGGCGATCCCGACCGGCTGGTGGTCGCCGGCAATTCGGCGGGTGCGCATCTCGCCGCGATGATGCTCTGCCGGGGCTGGAACGACGGCGCCCAAGGCGGCTTCATCCAGGGCGCGGTGCTGGTGACCGGTATCTACGACCTCGCCCCCATTCCGCATATCCAGGTGCGCGAGGACGTGGCGCTGTCGCCCGCCGACATCGAGCGCCTGAGCCCGCTGCGCCTGAAGCCCAAGGTGAAGGCGCCGGTGGTGGTCGCGGTGGGCGGCGACGAACCGCCGCTATGGATCGACCAGTCGGCGCGGTACCATCGCCATCTGCTCGAAGCCGGGATGGAGAGCGAATACATGGTACTGCCGGGCCATCACCACTTCTCGATCTCGCGCGCCATCGCCGAGCCCGAGGGCATGCTGTTCCGCGCCATGCGGCGGGTGTTGGGATCATGACCCCGGGAAACGTGGGTGCGGCGTCGAACGATCCGCTGCTCCGCGCCGACAGCAACGGCGTCGCAACCCTGACACTCAATCGGCCGGCGCAGCGCAATGCATTGTCGATCGGCTTGATGGAGGCGATCATCGCCGAGCTCGACCGCATCAAGGCGGATGCGGGGGTCCGCGTGGTGGTGATCACCGGGGCCGGAACCTGCTTCTGCGCCGGCCATGACCTCAAGGAGCTGCGTGCCGACCGCAGCCGGGCGCATTATGAAAAGACCTTCGCGCTCTGCTCGGCGATGATGCAGCGGATCGTCGCCCTGCCCCAGCCGGTGATTGCCGCGGTCCACGGCATTGCTACGGCTGCGGGCTGCCAGCTGGTCGCCACCTGCGATCTCGCGGTCGCCGCCGAGGAAAGCCATTTCGCGACCCCGGGGGTCAATATCGGCCTGTTCTGTTCGACGCCGATGGTGGCGCTCTCCCGTGCCGTGCCGCGCAAGCAGGCGATGGAGATGCTGCTGACCGGCGAGCCGATCGACGCGCCGACGGCACTCAGGCTCGGGCTGGTCAACCGCCTGGCGCCGACGCCGCAGGTGATGGAGGAAGCGACCGACCTTGCGGTCGAGATCATCGCGAAGTCGCCGCTCACCTTGAAGATCGGCAAGCAGGCCTTCTATGCCCAAGCCGAGCTCGGCCTCGCCGCGGCCTACGACTATGCCAGCCAGGTGATGACCGAAAACATGATGGCGCTGGATGCCCAGGAAGGGATCGACGCCTTCCTCGCCAAGCGCAAGCCGGAATGGAAGGGCTGCTGAGGTGAGCGAGGATTACAGCGACGACTTCCTGCGCGGCATCCTGCGGGAAACCAAGGTGATCGCCCTGGTCGGCGCCAGCCCGAAGCCGGATCGGCCGAGCCATGGTGTCATGCGCTATCTGCAGCGCCGCGGCTATCGCGTCATTCCGATCAATCCCGGGCTCGAAGGCCAGCTGCTGAACGGCGAAAAGGTCTACCGCTCCTTGAGCGAGATCCCCCAAGGCGAGACCGGCGCTGTGGATATGGTGGATATCTTCCGAAATTCCGTCGCGGCGGCCGCGCCGGCCTTGGAAGCGATCGCGATTGGTGCGAAAACAATCTGGATGCAATTGGGCGTCGTCAATGAAACGGCGGCGCAGACTGCAAGAGCGGCCGGGTTGAAGGTCGTGATGAACCGCTGCCCGGCCATCGAGATACCTCGACTTCTTTCGTAAGAACGTCGCTTAAGTCTTTTCTTTTGAAAGAAACTTCTGTATCGTCGCAGGATCAACGACGGGGGCGAAAATGGCACGGGGACTGACGATCGCGGCAAGCAACGACCATCCCCATGCGGTCGAGATCGCCTGGCTCGCGCGCGGGCTGAAGCAGCCCGGCGGCAAGCTCCCCTTGTTCGACGAATGGGGCCAGAAGGTCAGCTCCCGCACCGTGCGCTTCTGCATCGACCACGGCTGGGCCGAGCCCTGGTTCACCAACCCGCTGAAGCCCGACTGGCTGGTCTGCAAGCTGACCGAGGCCGGAAGGAAGATGCTCGAGGGCCGCGGCGAGTAGCTTTGCAGCCTGAGTGTCCGCGCCTTAGCGCGGTGGGAAGATCCAGTGCGCGAGCAGCGCCCTAGCCCAATCCCAAAGCCGCCATCGGGTTGACCGTCGGTCGGATCGCGCCGTGACGGGAGCCGCCATGGCTCGCCGCGTTGGCGGCATCCTTCTCCTGCTCATTGGCCAGCGGCAATGCCGCGATCGTCACCAGGAGCAGCGGCGAAAGGATGCTGCCCGGGTTGCTGAAGCCCTGCAGCGGCGTGTCCGTGGCGGATGCGACCGCGGTGGTGCTGGCCATCGACGTGCCGCCGGCCGGCGTGGTGGCGAGCGAGGCGAAGGTCTGCTGGTCGCTGCTGATGCTGGTGTTCATGCGGTTGTAGATTTCGGCCACGGTCCGGGCATTGCCGTTCTCGTCATAGAAGACATTGGCATTCGCGGCGGCGGCGCGGGGGAACATCGCGGCACCGGTGGCCGAGGGATCGCTGTCCATCTTGCGGATGAAGCGGAGCGCACCCGAGAGGCCTAGGAAATGCGCCAGATGGAGATCGGTCGCCGTCGCCGGGCGGTCCAGGGCAGCTTCCATCTTGGTCTTGTTGTCCGAGGCCAGTTCGGCAGCCAGGGCGGCGTTCAGGGTCGGGTCCTTGCGCAAGTCGAGGATCTGCTTGCGGGTCGCGGCATCCGCCACCGTGAATCGGCCGTCGGAGCGCTTGGTGATCTTGTCGGCGAGATCGCCGTAGCCGTATTCCGCGGCATGTTCCTTGAAGGTGCCGAGCCAGGTCTGCTCGACGAACTGGTAGAGGCCGGTGGCGCTGCTGGTCGAGGCCTTGGCGCTGGGGTCGAAGCTGCTCTCCCGCGAGGCCTGGGCCATCAGGTAGGAGAAGTCCACGCCGGTATTGGCGCTCGCCTTCTGGATGCTGGCAAGCACGTCCGGCTGGATGGTCGATCCACCGGCACGAATCGGCTGGCTGGCGAACAGGGCCGGTGTCATTTCCGGGTCTCCCGCGTTGTTTCGCGGCGTGAAACGGCGTTCCACTCGGCAAGACTTGCCGGGTTCACGGACATTCCCGTCGCATAAGGGGTCGAAAACCGCATGTTCAGGTGCCTCCACAGGCTTCCAGGCCTGTTATCGCAAGGCCCGTGCCAGGGTTGTCCGGGGGCAGTCGGGCCAGCGCTTCCTAAACCCCGTTGTTCCGGTTAAGAATATTTCGCCCGCGCAGCGAGGGGATAGCGTTGGACCACGGGAACATATACCGGACGATCTTCGAGCAGTCCGATATCGGCGTTTACCAGACGTTGATCGAAGGCGGCGTGGTGCAGGCCAATTCGGCCATGGCCCGCATGTTCGGGTATGAGACGCCGGCCGAGTTCATTGCCGCCACCGGGTCCGACAACGAGAAATTCTACGTCCGCAAGAGCGACCGGGACTGGCATATCGCCGAATTGAAGCGCTCAGGCCGGGTGGCTTCCCATGTCACCGAGATGAAGCGGCGCGACGGCAGCCGCTTCTGGGTCTCGGATTCCACCACCCTCGCCCAGGAACCTGGCGGCACCATCTCGATCCTCGGCACCATGGTCGACGTGACCGATCTGGTGGAATCGCAACGTGCCTTTCGCGAGGCCGAGGCGCGCTATCGCAGCATCATCGACAACGCGCTCGAGGGCGTCTACATCAGCTCGCTGGACGGGCGGATGATCGTCGCCAATCGGGCGCTTGCCGAGATCAATGGCTACGCCTCGCCGGAGGAACTGATCCTCTCGGTCAAGGACATCGCCAAGGAATGGTACGTCCGCCCCGAACGGCGCCAGGAGTTCGTCGACGCCATGGCGCGCGACGGCGAGGTGCGGAACTTCGAATCCGAAGTCTACCGCCACAAGAGCCGTGAGCGGATCTGGGTGCAGGAGAATGCGCGCCTGGTGAGGGACGAGACCGGAAAGGCGCTCTACTACGAGGGCACCGTCCAGGAGATCACCCAGCGCAAGAACTTCGAGCGCCAGCTGATGGTGGCGCGGCGTGCGGCCGAGGCGTCAAACCGTGCGAAGTCGGAGTTCCTGGCCAACATGAGCCACGAGCTGCGCACGCCGTTGAACGCGATCATGGGCTTCGCGCAGATCCTGCGCGACCGCTGGAACGACCCGGAGCATGCCAAGGTCGCGGAATACTCCACCGATATTCTTCTGAGCGCGCAGCATCTCTACGGGCTGATCAGCGAGATCCTGGACTATTCCAAGATCGATTCCGGCACGGTGCAGTTGGTCGAGGGGCCGATCGACGTCAACGCACTCTGCACCCATTGCGTTCACATGATCGGGGAGCGAGCCAACCGCGCCGGCTTGAAGCTGAGGCTCGATGTCCCGGAGCGCCTGCCGGCGCTCAATGCCGACGAACGTCGCATCACCCAGGTGCTGCTCAATCTCGCCACCAACGCGGTCAAGTTCACGCCGGCCGGCGGCACGGTGACGGTCGCGGCCGGCGTCGAGCCCTCCGGCAACCTGGTGATCTCGGTGGCCGATACCGGCATCGGCATCAGCGAGAAGGACCTGGAGCGGGTGTTCGAGCCCTTCGTCCAGGTCAACCGCAGCGCCCATCCGCAGCAGGAAGGCGCCGGGCTCGGCCTCTCGATCTGCAAGAACCTGATCGAACTGCATCAGGGCCGGATCGAGGTCTCCTCGAAGCCACAGCGCGGCACCACGGTCCGCGTCATCCTGCCCGCTTCGCGGCTGATACCGCTGACGGCGACCGTCTAGGAGGCGATATACTCTCGGAGCTGCGCGGCTTCGCCTTCCGCCTCTTCCACGCGTGCCTTCACGACGTCGCCGATCGAGACCATGCCGATCAGCTTGCCGTTGCTCCTCACCGGAAGATGGCGGAAGCGGCGCTCGGTCATCATCCCCATGACTTCGGCCACCGAATCCTGCGGCGCACAGCAGATGACGTCGCGGGTCATGATGGTGGAGACCGACTTCTCCAGCACGCCGGCGCCGTCCCGCGCGACCGCGCGGACGATGTCGCGTTCGGAGAGGATGCCGATCATCTCGCCGCCGGCACTGCGGACGACCAGGGCGCCGATCTTTTCCTCGGTGAGAAGTCTCGCGGCGTCGGCCAGCGACTTGCTTTCGGGCAACCCGATCAGGCGTTCGGGCTTCCCCTGGAGAATGGCTGCGACATTCATCGCGCGTTCCCTCCGCGGCTGTTGCACTCCTGCCAAGTTCAATTTGGGACCGGCTTCGGGCGATGGCAAGCCCTTCATGGGGTTGAGATGAACCCAGGCCAGCCCGGATCGCCCGTCATCGCCGCTGGTTTCGCGCTGCAACAAAGGTGAGGGTGCAGCGGGAGCCGCCTGCGCCATCCGCCGCCCAGCACCTTGTAGAGCGTCACCAGGTTGGTGACCCGCGAAAGCCGGACCGTGATCAGGTCCTGCGCCGAGGTCGAAGTCATCGGTGCGCTGTTCGACGGCTTGTCGATCCGCACCGTCCGCAACCCCAACCTCGACCGCGACGCCATGCTCGACGTGCTGCGCAGCGCCATGCGCGCGCTGCTGCAACTCTGAGCGGCTACGCCCTCAGGAACTTGTAGACCTCGGCCGGCCCCGGGATCGGCGCCACCGCGCCGTAGCCGGTGGTCGAGAGCGCCGCGGCGGCATTGGCGTAGCGCGCGGCATCGAGCGGTGCGTCTCCGGCAATGAGCCGGGCGAGGAAGGAGCCGTTGAAGGTGTCCCCCGCCCCGGTCGCATCGACCGCATCGACTTTGTGCGGCAGCAGCCGATGCCGCGCCTTCCTGGTCGCGAGGATGACGCCCTCCTTGCCCATGGTCATCACCACGAGCTGCGGCCCCAGCGTGAGGAAATGGTCGAGGATGGCGTCGGCATCCTCGATTCCGGTCAGGGTGCGGGCATCGTCGAGTGCCGGACGGAGGATGTCGGCGCGGCGGATGGCGCCGTCGATCGCCGCGCGGGCCCGCTCCAGCGACCAGAGCTTCAGGCGCAGGTTGGTGTCGAAGCAGACTTCCAGCCCCGCCTGCCGCGCCGTGTCCATCGCCGCGAACACGGTTGCGCAGGCGGTCTCCGAGATCGCCTGGCTGATCGCCGAGACGTGCAGGACTTTGCCGCCGCGCAGATAGTCGACCGGCAGATCGGCTGGCGTCATGCGGCTGGCGGCCGAGCCGGCCCGGTAATAGTGGAACTGATGGCCGGCATCGCTGTGGGTGACGAAGTAGATTCCCGTCGGCGCCTGGTCATCGCGCCTCACCGCGGTGGCATCCACCTCCTCGCGGGCCCAGAGCTGCATCAGCAGGTCGCCGAACCGATCGCTGCCCAGCGCGGTGATATAGCCGGACTTGGCGCCCTGGCGCGCGGCAGCGATGGCGGTGTTGGAGGTATCGCCGCCGAAGCCGGCCTTGTAGAGGTCGCCCTCCGATTGCTGGTTGAACTCGACCATGGCTTCGCCGAGGCAGATGAGATCAGGCACGGGGAATCGTCCGCAGTTGGTTGGTCGCCCCTTTTAGGCGACGGCGCGGCGTCCCGCCAGCCCGCCGAACACGACCAGCACGACGGCCGGCACCAGGTTGACGGTCAAGGCCAGCAGCGAATCCTGCTCGGTGTGAACCAGGAGATGCGCGGTATCGGCAAAGCCGGCCACCGCGAGGCAGCCCAGCCAGGCGGTCAGCCCCGGCCGCAGGGTCTTCACCCGGCGCAGCATCGGCAGCAGCACCGCGACGAGGCCGGCCGAAGTCAGCACGATGGTCAGCAGGCAGGCGCTCTCCGGCAGGAGTTCGAGGCTGCCGGCAAGATCGCCCCAGTTGACGAAGCAGGTGACGGCGAAACCGGTGCCCCAGAGCAGCACCGGCACCACCGGCAGCCAGAGCCAGCGCCGCGAGCGGTCCGGCAGGCTGACATGGAAAGCGGCGGCCGCGGCGGTGACGCCGGTCAGCCAGCTGCCGGCCAGCGGGAAGAGGAAGCTGGCCTCGGTCACGGCATGGGCAAGATCCGCCCGCGAGCCACCGATCGCCGCGATCGCGGCGATCACCAGCGTCGCGAAGGCGCTCCACGAGGCCGCGCGCAGCCAGGGCTTCCGCAGCGGCTGCACCGGCTGGAGCCCTTCGGCGAGGGTCGCGATCAGCTGCTCGGTTGCGGCCATGTCAGGTTCCTCCCAGCAGGCCGCGCAGCCGCTTGATCGCGCGATGGACCGAGACCTTCAGCGCGGTTTCCGATTGCCCGGTGGCTTGGGCTGCCTCCTTCAAGGACATTTCCTTCAATTTCAGCATCTCGACCGCCCGACGCTGGCCTTCGGGCAGGCTGGCGATCGCCGCCTGCAGCCGCGCCGCCTCGCCGGCCAGTTCAGGGTGATTCGTCTCGACCGCGGCAAAGGTTTCATGCGCCTCGGTCAATTCGGTCTCCCGGCCGGTTTGCCGCACCTTCCGCCGCAGCCGGTCGAGCAGCCGGTGCCGGGCGACAGCGGTCAGCCAGGGCGCGAACGGCCGGGCCGGGTCATAGGTGTGGCGGATCGAATGGAGGGTCAGCAGCACGTCCTGCACCGCGTCCTCGAGATCGGGGCCGTTGAGCCCCATGCGGTGGGCGAGCGCCCGAAGATAGGGCGTGATCGACTGCAGCAGCCGGCGATAGCGCGCCGCATCGCCCCGCTGCGCCTCGGCCATCAGCACCGACCAGTCCTCCTCGGACGACCGGCCGGGCGGCAATGTTTCAGCTTTCTGTGCGTCGTTCACCGCCGGACGCTAGCATCTTCCGCGTGGAATGCCATGGGGCGATTCCTGTTGCCTCAGCCGCGGCCCGCCGGCCAATCTAGCCGCCGACTCCGGGATTTCATGGCGTAATGACATGCTCATAGCCCAGCTCAGCGATCTCCACGTCCAGCCGCATGGCGTGCTGGCCTATGGGGTGGTCGACACCAACCCCTTCGTCGAGCGCGCCTTCCAGGCGGTCGCGGCGCTGGAACCCAGGCCGGACATCGTGCTGCTGACCGGCGATCTCACCGATCGCGGCTCCGACGCCGAATACGACATCCTCGCCGACCTGATCCGGCGCCATCTCGACCTGCCGGTCTATCTCATCCCCGGCAACCACGACCGGCGCGAGGGCATCAAGGCGCGGCTCGGCCATCTTCCCGGCGTCGCCGCCGATCCGACGTTCGTGCATTACGTGATCGAGCAACTTCCGGTCCGCCTGGTGATGCTGGATTCGACCGTGCCGGAGCAGGGCCATGGCGAGCTCTGTGCCGAGCGACTGGCCTTTCTCGACCGCGCCCTGGCGGCCGCGCCGGACCGGCCGGCATTGGTGGCCTTGCACCACCCGCCCTTCCTGACCGGGATCGCGCATATGGACGAAGTCAGCTTGCGCAATCCCGATGCCTTTGAGGCGGTGATCCGCCGCCACCCTCAGGTCGAGCGGATCCTGTGCGGCCATGCGCACCGCCCGATCACGGTCCGTTTCGGCGGCAGCCTGGCGCAGGTGGCGCCCAGCGTCGCCCACCAGGTGACGCTCGATCTCCGGCCGGACGGACCGGCCACCTTCAACTTCGAGCCACCCGCCTTCCTGATCCACCACTGGCGCCCCGAAGGCCGGCTGGTCACGCACCAGGTCTATGTCGGAGAGTTCGCCGGACCGCATCCGTTCGAGACGGATGAGGGCTGAGATCGCTGCCGGCTATCGCCGCCGGAACTGACTGAGCAGCGCCTCCAAACCCATTTCGAGCATATCGCTCAAGGGCAGCGGGCGATCCGGGCCGGTGGGATCGGCGGGGAAATCCGAGGCATCCGCCGTGGCGACCCGGCTGGTTGCGGAGAGCTGCATCAGTTGGCGGTGAGTGAATTCATCCATTCTGCACCTCTCAGTGATTCGGGCTTGCCGTATTCGGCGGCATTTTCCCGGACTGACCCGGCGCCGGCCTCAGCTCGGCCGGCGGCAACGGCTGGTCGGGAAACGGCCCCGGCTCGTCCGGCGTGGCCGCGTCCGGCTGCTCGACCGAAAGACCATGCTGCCGGCGGAACTCCTGCCGACCGCAAAGCAGTCGCTCGGCGATGGTCGGCTGGTTCGCGCAATCGGTGTCCGGCGGATAGATCTTGCTTTGCGCCGTCGCGGTCCCGGGCATGGTCATGATGCCGGCGACGGCCGCAGCCAGCGCGAAGCTGCGGCGGTGATTGCTGAGGCGCATGTGCTCTCTCCTCGATGCCCGCGAGAATTCGGATTTAAACCAACAACCCGAGAACGCCCGGTTTGATCCGCGGCACGGCCGCCAGCGGGCGCGCGGAACCAGTCGACACCGCCCGCGTTACTCTCGGCGGCGATCAATCTCATGCGCGATTGCCTGCCCACGAAGCCTAAAGACCTCAAGCCGGATGGCATCATGACCTTTCGCGAGTTCTGGCCGCTCTATCTGCAAGCCCACAGCCATCCCACCACCCGCGCCGTGCATTATGCCGCCACGGTCGTAGGCGTCGGCGCCGCGCTGACCGCGGCGCTCACTTTGCAGCCGGCATTCCTGCTCGGGATCGGCATCGCCTATGGAATCGCGATCGGCGCCCATGCCTTCATCGAGAAGAACCGGTCGATGATCCGGGTCAACCCGGTCTGGGGCGCCGTTGCCGATCTGCGCATGTTCTGGCTCGCCGTCACCGGCGGGCTGCAGCGCGAGCTCGACAGGGCTGGTCGGACCCGCGCATCGCGGGCGATGCCGGCGCGCAGCACGGCGTCGTTCCCGGCGGCCTGACCGGATCCCTCTCCGGCGTCGGGCCCAGCCCTCGACACCGCAGCGCCCCCATCCTATACCCTCGGTAGTGTCACCGGGGATGCAAGATGTCCGAGACCGCCACGGAATCCGGCACGCCGCCGCTCGAGTTCCTGCCCTCGCGGCAGTTTCCCGAATGGCTGGCGGAGAACCGGCTCTCGCTCTGCTTCTCGACCTACCAGGCGGGAAAGCTGTTCTTCATCGGGTTGCAGCCGAGCGGGCGTCTCTCGATCTTCGAGCGCACGTTCAACCGTTCGATGGGCCTCTGGAGCGACGGCCAGACGATCTGGATGACCTCGCTCTACCAGATCTGGCGGTTCGAGAATGCGCTGCAGGCCAGCGAGATCTACCAGGGCTACGACCGGCTTTACGTGCCGCAGCTCGCCTACACCACCGGGGACATCGACGCCCATGACATCTCGGTCGATGCAGCCGGCCGACCGGTCTTCATCAACACACTGTTCTCCTGCCTGGCCCAGCCTTCCGAGACCAAGAGCTTCCGGCCGCTCTGGCGCCCCGGCTTCATCAGCCGGCTGCTGCCGGAGGACCGCTGCCATCTGAACGGCCTGGCCATGGAAAACGGGAAACCGCGCTACGTGACCGCGATCGGCGAGACCGATGTCGCCGACGGCTGGCGCGAGAAGCGCGTCGGCGGCGGGATCGTGATCGACGTCGCCGCGGACCGGATCGTCGCCCGCGGCCTTTCCATGCCGCATTCGCCGCGGCTGCATCAGGGCAAGCTCTGGCTGCTCGATTCCGGCACCGGCAATTTCGGCTTCGTCGATCCCGGCACCGGCCGGTTCGAGCCGGTCGCCTTCTGTCCCGGCTATCTGCGTGGCCTCACCTTCCACGACCGGTTCGCCATCGTCGGCCTGTCCCAGCCGCGCGAGAACAAGACCTTCGCCGGCCTGCCGCTGGACGACGCGCTGGCAAGACGCGGTTCCGGGCCGCAATGCGCCTTGATGGTGATCGACCTGAAGTCCGGGGCGACCGTGCACTGGCTGAAGATCGAAGGCATCGTGCACGAGCTCTACGATGTGGTCGCGCTGCCGGAGATTCGCCGCCCGATGGCGCTCGGCCTGAAGACCGACGAGATCCGCCGCGTCCTCACGATCGAGGAATGAGCCCTCTCCGTCCGCCTGTTGGCGGCTTGGCCTAGACCGTGCTCACCACGACGTCGGTATCGATCGCGATCCGGACGCTGTCGTGGGTATAGATCGCATAACCCGCCAGTGTTCCTTTGTCGGCAGCGCTCCACCCGTCGGCCGTAAAGAGCTGCAGCGTATCGCCGGCATTGCCGTCGATCTTCAGCACGTTGTCCAGCGTCGCCACGCCGCCGACATTGCTGTTGTTGGCGTCGATGTCGAGCACGTCGGCGAGGTGCAGCGACAGGGCGTTGCTCTGGCCGTTATCGACGTCAATGGTCTCGATCCCGCTGATCTTGCCGCGGTCGGAGGTGGCGGCATTGCCGTCGAGGTCGCCGAAGTCGATCGCGCCGGCGAAGTCGAGGTGGAGGATGTCGCTGCCGGAGCCGCCATCGACACGGAAGAAGGCATGATTGCTGACATTAATCTGATCGTCGCCCGAACCACCACGGATGCTATCCGCGCCACCACCCCCGTTCAGCGTGTCATTTCCCTGGGCGCCGACGATGGTCTCGGCGGCAGCCGTTCCATTCAATGTATCATCACCGGTCGTGCCCATCTTTGAAATGTTGGAATTTTCTCCGAAGACAATGTAAGCGCCGCCGTAGCTCCAGTTCCAGGCACCAATACTACCTAGATCGTTCTTGGGCGCGCCAACGATGATGTCGTCGAAACCATCGCCGTCGACATCGCCGGCACTCGAGACCGATCGACCCGCCTGATCGTTCCCGCTCGGAAAGAACCCGTCGAGTGCACCGGGAATCTTAAAACCTTGTGTGCTGCTAAGCGACGCCAAGTCGATGACTGACCCGAAGCCTGATGCACCACCGAAGATGACGTAGGCTGCAGCTTCGTATTTGTAGCCGTTATAGCTTGTATGCAGCTCCTGGCTCGGCGCGCCGATGATCAAGTCCGCAAATCCATCCCCGTTCACATCGCCGGCAGATGATACTGACCGTCCGGCCCAACCCACATCTTGCGGTCCCACGATTCTGAAGCCGTTCTGACCGTCGAGCTGACTGATATCGATGCTCGGGCTAAAAGCGCCACCATGCCCGAAGACCACATAGGCCGCACCCCGGCTTTTCAATTTGTCGAAACCGGCGGTTCCCTTCGCATAGGCGAGGGCGTCAC
This sequence comes from Dongia sp. agr-C8, assembly GCF_054658695.1. Classification (NCBI taxonomy): domain Bacteria; kingdom Pseudomonadati; phylum Pseudomonadota; class Alphaproteobacteria; order Rhodospirillales; family Dongiaceae; genus Dongia; species Dongia sp. agr-C8. Next base: position 1,474,036 of record NZ_BAAGHZ010000001.1, on the reverse strand, counting down.
CGATCACAAAATCGTCGAACCCATCGCCGTTCAGGTCGCCTGCAGATGAAACCGAAGCAGCCGACTGATTGATCGTGTCATTGGGACTCGTCACGGTGAACCCGACGATGCCGTCCATAGCCGACGGGACATTTACGTTCGCAAAGCTTCCGGTATGACCGAAAACAACATAGGTAGAGTGACCGCCGGCGCCTCTTACCAGAACGTCATCGTAACCGTCACCGTTGACATCGCCGGCACCGGACACCGCGCGCCCCGCGAAGGGCGTCGGAGAAGACTGGATCTTGAAGCCATTCGTACCGTTCAGACCCGACAGCTCCATCATCGAATTGATGTTGGTCGCGCCGAATACAACATAGGCGTTGCCGGTTTTCGGAGCGTCGATGATCACGTCATCGAAACCGTCGCCGTTCAGGTCGCCCACTGAAGACACTCCGTAACCGACCATCCCCGTGCCGTGGAAGGTGATGCCCTCTGACGGGGTCAGATCGGCCAGCTTGTCCAGGGCCGGCATTCCCGAAGTGCTGCCGAAGATGATATAGGCGTGATCGGGATCCGGCGCGAACACGTTGTAGAAGTTCTGGAGGCCAGGTGCTCCGACAAGGATGTCCTCGATCCCGTCGCCGTTGAAATCGCCACCGGTGTCCACGCTGAACCCGGCGCCATCGGATTGGTTGGCGCCGACAACCGTGAAACCATTGGTCCCGTCGAGCTTGGAAAGGTCGAAATTCGAAGGCAGTCCTTGAGCGCCACCGTAGACAACGAAAACATAACCTACCAGACCCATGTTTCCGTCGGCCTCATGGGCACCGATGATCAGATCCGAGAAGCCGTCATGATTGACGTCAGCGGAGGAGACTGAGCCGCCGGTGCGATCGGTTCCGATATGATCGCGGACATTGTCCTGGATATGCGATACCCGCGGCCCAGTCTGTACGACGCTCCCCGCCGTGAAGTCATCGAGACCAACCGTCATCCAGCGGTCGATGGTGATCTCAAAGTCAGCAACACGATCTCCGTCGAGATCACCTTGTATCATTGTCGCGCTGTTGGTTGTTGCGTAAGCCACCTGCAAGGCGTTGGGCGTGCCGTCGAACAAAGGTCGCTCGCTCTTGACCGGACCGACGAAATGGAACGTACCGAGCGCCGACAGGTCGAGTTTGTCCACCCCGGGCACAAAGTCCATAATCTTGTCGCCGGTTTCTCCTTTCGCGAACACGAAAGTGTCGCTGCCGTCTCCTCCCGTTAGCTTGTCGATACCAGCGCCGCCGTTGATCGTGTCATTCCCCAACCCACCATCAATCTCGTCGTTTCCGATGCCACCGCTCAGCTTGTCGTCGCCGGCCAAGCCGAAGATCACATCCTTTGCGCCGGTCCCTGTTATGACATTATTGCCGATACTGCCCATCACCGGGCGTGTCCCCAGAAGATCGCTGCCGTATATGACTTCGACCGCGCCGGATAAAGCGCCATTCGGCCCGGCGTTGGGCGCGCCGACGAGCAGATCGTCATAGCCGTCGCCGTTCAGATCCCCCGCCGCAGAGACCGAGACTCCGGCCGTATCGCCGGCTGAATCTCCATAGATCCAGAACCCTTCGTCCGCACTCAGATTGTCGAGGTCGATGGTGGCAGAAAATGCCGTTCCATGCCCGAACAGGACGTAGGCGGTGCCGCCACCGTCACCTCCCGCTTGAGGCGCGCCGATGATGACGTCAGCGTAGCCATCTCCGTTGACGTCACCCGCAGCGGACACGTCCCAGCCGGCTTGGTCTCCGCTGGCGATGCCGGAGATCTTGAAACCGTTGGTGCCGTTAAGACCGTTCAGGTACGAACCATAGGCGCCAGGCCCATTGAAGATAACGTAAGCTGCTCCAGTTCCATTGGCGCCGGCATAGGGCGAACTCACGATGATGTCATCGGCCCCGTCGCCGTTGACGTCGCCGGCCCCCGATACCGAGAATCCGGTGAAAAACTCTGTCTCGTTTCCATTGGCGCTCTCTATTATAAATCCGTAGTTGCTTGACGTCTGATCGAGATTGAATGGATAGAATGCGCCGTTGTGTCCGTACCAGACAAAAGCTGAAGCACCAAATACATTGGTTGTCGGGTCGACCAGCGAGCCGATCAGCAGGTCATCCATGCCGTCATGGTTAAAGTCGCCGGCGGAGGAAACCGACCAGCCGACGTGATCGCCCGGCTTGCCACCGTAGAGCACGAAACCGTTCCAGCCGTCGACCGTCGCAAGGTCGAAGTCCGCGGTGAATGCACCGCCATGACCGAACACGACATAGGCCGCGCCGGAGCTGGCACCCTTAATGTCCGAACCGTCGGCTCCGATGATTAGATCCGCAAAGCCGTCGCCGTTGATGTCGCCGGCTCCCTGGACCGAGCCCCCTGCGAGGTCGCCCGATGCAACACCACTCAGTCTGAAGCCATCGCTGCCGTTCAGCGTGGAAAGGTCGATCGTGGCACCGAACCCGCCGGACTTTCCGAAGATGACATAGGCCGCGCCGGAATCGGTTCCATGCGCGTCGGCATAGGCCGCGCCGAGAACGATATCGGCAAAGCCATCACCGTTGACATCGCCGGCGGCCTGCACGCTGTAGCCGGCAGCGTCGCCACCTGCGGCGCCGAGGATCCGGAATCCGCTGCTTGCGTTTAATGTGCCGAGGTCAAGCTCGGCGGGGACCCCCTGCGCACTGCCGAAAAGGACATAGGCCGCCCCGGCATTGGCGCCTTTGATATCCGAACCTGGGGCACCGATCGCAAAATCGTCATAGCCGTCCTTGTTGATATCGCCGAGACCAGCCACCGACCAGCCGGTGTTGTCACCGGCGGTGGCACCCTTGATCGTGACTTCAGACCCCAGGTTGATCGTCTTGTCGGAGAACTGGATCTGCTCGATCTGCTTGAGAAAGTCGGTCCCGTCATAGCCGTCGGCTGAGCTGAGGTCAGCCACATAAGCGCCGCCGAGGCTGTAGACGAGTTGGTAGTCCGTGAACTTGCCGGCGAATACGGCCGTGTCGCTGCCGGTTCCCCCGTCCAGCATGTCGTCGCCGGCATTGCCCCGCAGCGTGTCGTTGCCACCGAGGCCTGACAGGGTGTCGTCTGTGGAGGCGCCCGTGAGGGAATTGTTGTTGCCGTCACCTGTCAGATTCAGCGGGGTGATGAGACTACCCGATGTGAAATCGGCGACCTTCAGCGCGATGTTGCCCTGGAGCTCGATCCCAAAGTCCGCTTTGAGGTCCGCGTTGATGTCGCCCTCCACCAGGGTTACATCGCGCGTTGGGTCATACCAGTAGTGCAGTTCGTTCCCGAAACCGACGAAGGAGGCATTGTTGCCTGCAAACTTGAAGGTGCCGAGGGCGACCAGATCCAGCTTGTCGACGCCCACCGCAAAGTCGAGTACCTGATCTCGGGCGCCCAGCGCGGAACCGGTATCGCCACCCGCGAATACAAATGTGTCAACTCCACTTCCGCCGGAAAGAGAATCGACGCCGCCACCACCGGCTATGGTGTTGTTGCCGGCATTTCCGGCGATGATATTGGCTGTGGAATTGCCGGCGCCGCTGATGTTTCCCGAACCGATCAGCGTCAGATTCTCGACATTGGCGCCGAGCTTGTAATCAATCGCAGCGAGCACGGTGTCCACACCCGCGGCGCTCGTTCCCAGCTCGTTGACGGCGTCGCCCGCGTTGTCCACGTAGTACTTGTCGTCGCCATTGCCGCCCGACATCTGGTCGGCTTCGGTTCCGCCATCCAAGGTGTCGTTGCCGTCATTGCCGACGAGCGTATCATTGCCACCTTGGCCCGACAGGACGTCATCCAACCGACCGCCGTTCAAGGTGTTGGGGTTGCCATCGCCGGTCAGGGTCAGCGGCAGCAGGAGACTCGCGCCCGCGAAGTCACCAAGACCGAGTGACTTGCTGCCGGTGAGTTCGATCTGGAAGTCGGCGACCTTGTCGCCGTTGATGTCGCCTTCCAGGATCGTGTTGCCGCCCGAAGCAATCACATGGAGAGCATCTGCCAGGCCATCGAAGGCCGCGGCGCCGAGGAAGCGGAACTGGTCCAACGCCGCGATGTCGATCTTGTCGGTCCCGACCTGGAAATCGGTGACGACGTCCCGCGTCGCCTGGGTCGCGCCCGTGTCGCCGACCCCGAATACGAAGGTATCCGCGCCGAGATCGCCGGTCAGCGTGTCCACACCCTTGCCGCCGGTCAACACGTTCGCCGCGGTATTGCCGAGGATCGTGTTCGCATCGGCATTGCCGGTGCCGTTGATCGCAGCACCGCCCGAGAGGGTCAGGTTCTCGATGCCGCTGCCGAGCGTATAGCTGATGGTCGAGACGACCGTGTCCGTCCCCGCATTGCCGCCCGAGAGCGTGCCGATCGCATCCGCGGTCTTGCCCGAGACCGGAGCCCAGGTCACCGAGCTGCCGTTGAGGTAGATCCCGTACTGGGTGGTGCCCGCGGTGTAGAGCACGTCCTTCTTGTTGTCGCCGTTGAGATCCGCGAAGCCGGCGACCGTCCAGCCACCCCAGGACGGCAGCGCGATCGGCGTCTGCGCCACGCCGTCCTTGATGATCTGCACCTGGGCGTCGTTCGTCGCGCTGTTCCACAGCAGGACGTCCGACTGCCCGTCACCGTCGACGTCGCCGACGCCCTTGATCGCGAAGCCCGACGGCGGCGTGTAAGCCGGGGTCGAGTCCTCGATCACCTGGTCGCCGGCGTTGTCGACCTTATAGGTGTCGTTGCCCTTGCCGCCCGACATCTTGTCGGCGCCGGCGCCGCCATCCAGCGTGTCGTTGCCCTCGAGCCCGTTCAACGTATCGTCGGTGCCGAGGCCGGTCAGGACATCGTCCAGCCGACCGCCGGTCAGCGTGCCGCTGCCGGTCAGATTGAGCGGCAGCAGCAGGCTCGCGGCTGAGAAGTCCGCCGTGGTCAGGGTCTTGGCTCCACTGAGCTCGATCTGGAAGTCCGCCACCTTGTCGCCGTTGATGTCGCCTTCCAGGATCGTGTTGCCGCCCGACGAGACCGTGTGCAGCCCGTCCTTGTCGCCGTCGAAGGCCGCCGTCCCCAGGAAGCGGAACTGATCCAAGGCCGCAATGTCGAGCTTGTCGGTCCCGACCTGGAAGTCGGTGATGATGTCCCGCGTCGCCTGCGTCGCGCCGGTATCGCCGCTCCCGAACAGGAAGGTATCCGCGCCGAGATCGCCGGTCAGCGTGTCCACACCCTTGCCGCCGGTCAACACGTTCGCCGCGGTATTGCCGAGGATGGTGTTGGCATCGGCGTTGCCGGTGCCGTTGATCGCGTTCCCGCCGGTCAGCGTCAGCTTCTCGAGCCCGGTGCCGAGCGTGTAGCTGATGGTCGAGACGACCGTGTCGTCACCCTCGTTGCCACCCGAGAGCGCCCCGACGGCGTCGGCCGTCTTGCCCGAGACCGCGGCCCAGGTCGCCGTGCCGTTGAGGTTGAAGTAGATCGCGTATTGCGTGGCGCCGCTCTGGTAGAGCGCGTCCTTCTTGCCGTCGTTGTTGAAGTCGCCGAGGCCCATGACCGACCAGCCGCCCCAGGCCGGCAAGGAGATCGGCGTCTGGCCCACCCCGTCCTTGATCAGCTGGACCTGGACCTGGTTCGCCGCCTGGTTCCACAGCAGCACGTCGGTCTGGCCGTCGCCGTCGAGATCCGACGTGCCCTTGATCGCGAAGCCGGCCGGCGGCGTGTAGGCCGGCGTCGAGGTCTCCGACACGACGTCGCCGGTGTTGTCGACATAGTAGGTGTCGTTGCCCTTGCCGCCCGACATCTTGTCGGCCCCGGCCCCGCCATCCAGCGTGTCGTTGCCCTCGAGGCCGTTCAGCACATCGTCGGTGCCGAGGCCGGTCAGGATGTCGTCCAGCCGACCGCCGGTCAGCGTGCCGCTGCCGGTCAGATTGAGCGGCAGCAGCAGGCTCGCGGCTGAGAAGTCCGCCGTCGAGAGCGTCTTGCTGCCGGTGAGCTCGATCTGGAAGTCCGCCACCTTGTCGCCGTTGATGTCGCCTTCCAGGATCGTGTTGCCGCCCGACGCGACCGTGTGCAGCGCATCCTTGTCGCCGTCGAAGGCCGCCGTCCCCAGGAAGCGGAACTGGTCCAAGGCCGCAATGTCGAGCTTGTCGGTCCCGACCGCGAAGTCGGTGACGAGGTCCCGGGTCGCCTGCGTCGCGCCGGTATCGCCGCTCCCGAACAGGAAGGTGTCCGCACCCAGATCGCCGGTCAGCGTATCCGCGCCCTTGCCGCCTGTCAGGATGTTGGCCGCGGTATTGCCGATCATGGTGTTGGCATCGGCGTTGCCGGTGCCGTTGATCGCAGCACCGCCCGAGAGGGTCAGGTTCTCGATCCCGCTGCCGAGCGTATAGCTGATGGTCGAGACGACCGTGTCCGTCCCTGCGTTGCCGCCAGAGAGCGTGCCGACCGCATCCGCGGTCTTGCCGCTGACCGGGGCCCAGGTCACCGAGCTGCCGTTGATGTAGATCCCGTACTGGGTGGTGCCCGCGGTGTAGAGCACATCTTTCTTGTTGTCGCCGTTCAAGTCGGCGAAGCCGGCCACGGTCCAGCCGCCCCAGGACGGCAGCGCGATCGGCGTCTGCGCCACGCCGTCCTTGAGGATCTGCACCTGGGCGGCATTGGTCGTGCTGTTATAGAGCAGCACGTCCGACTGGCCGTCACCGTCGACATCGCCCACGCCCTTGATCGCGAAGCCCGACGGCGGCGTGTAAGCCGGGGTCGAGTCCTCGATCACCTGGTCGCCGGCGTTGTCGACCTTATAGGTGTCGTTGCCCTTGCCGCCCGACATCTTGTCGGCCCCGGCCCCGCCATCCAGCGTGTCGTTGCCCTCGAGGCCGTTCAGCGTGTCGTCGGTGCCGAGGCCGGTCAGGACGTCGTCCAGCCGACCCCCGGTCAGCGTGCCGCTGCCGGTGAGATTAAGCGGCAGCAGCAGGCTCGCGGCGGCGAAGTCCGCCGTCGAGAGCGTCTTGCTGCCGGTGAGCTCGATCTGGAAGTCCGCCACCTTGTCGCCGTTGATGTCGCCTTCCAGGATCGTGTTGCCGCCCGACGAGACCGTGTGCAGCGCATCCTTGTCGCCGTCGAAGGCCGCCGTCCCCAGGAAGCGGAACTGGTCCAACGCCGCGATGTCGATCTTGTCGGTCCCGACCGCGAAGTCGGTGACGAGGTCCCGGGTCGCCAGGGTCGCGCCGGTATCGCCGCTCCCGAACAGGAAGGTGTCCGCACCCAGATCGCCGGTCAGCGTGTCCGCGCCCTTGCCGCCGGTCAGGATGTTGGCCGCGGTATTGCCGATCATGGTGTTGGCATCGGCGTTGCCGGTGCCGTTGATCGCAGCACCGCCCGAGAGGGTCAGGTTCTCGATGCCGGTGCCGAGCGTATAGCTGATGGTCGAGACGACCGTGTCCGTCCCTGCGTTGCCGCCCGAGAGCGTGCCGACCGCATCCGCGGTCTTGCCCGAGACCGGGGCCCAGGTCACCGAGCTGCCGTTGATGTAGATCCCGTACTGGGTGGTGCCCGCGGTGTAGAGCACGTCCTTCTTGTTGTCGCCGTTCAAGTCGGCGAAGCCGGCCACCGTCCAGCCACCCCAGGACGGCAGCGCGATCGGCGTCTGCGCCACGCCGTCCTTGATGATCTGCACCTGCGCGGCGTTGGTCGTGCTGTTATAGAGCAGGACATCGCTCTGCCCGTCGCCATCAACGTCGCCGACGCCCTTGATCGTGAAGCCCGAGGGCGGCGTATAGGCCGGGGTCGAGTCCTCGATCACCTGGTCGCCGGCATTGTCGACCTTATAGGTGTCGTTGCCCTTGCCGCCCGACATCTTGTCGGCGCCGGCGCCGCCATCCAGCGTGTCGTTGCCCTCGAGCCCGTTCAGCACATCGTCGGTGCCGAGGCCGGTCAGGACATCGTCCAGCCGACCGCCGGTCAGCGTGCCGCTGCCGGTCAGATTGAGCGGCAGCAGCAGGCTCGCGGCGGAGAAGTCCGCCGTCGAGAGCGTCTTGCTGCCGGTGAGCTCGATCTGGAAGTCCGCCACCTTGTCGCCGTTGATGTCGCCTTCCAGGATCGTGTTGCCACCCGACGCGACCGTGTGCAGCGCGTCCTTGTCGCCGTCGAAGGCCGCCGTCCCCAGGAAGCGGAACTGGTCCAGCGCCGCGATATCGATCTTGTCGGTGCCGACCTGGAAGTCGGTGATGATGTCCCGCGTCGCCTGCGTCGCGCCGGTATCGCCGCTCCCGAACAGGAAGGTGTCCGCACCCAGATCGCCGGTCAGCGTGTCCACACCCTTGCCGCCGGTCAACACGTTCGCCGCGGTATTGCCGATCATGGTGTTGGCATCGGCGTTGCCGGTGCCGTTGATCGCAGCACCGCCCGACAGGGTCAGGTTCTCGATCCCGCTGCCGAGCGTGTGGCTGACCGACGAGAAAACCGTGTCGGTTCCCTCGTTGCCGCCGGACAGCGTGCCGACCGCATCGGCGGTCTTGCCGGAAACGGAGGCCCAGGTCGCGGTGCCGTTGAGGTTGAAGTAGATCGCGTATTGCGTGGCGCCGCTCTGGTAGAGCGCGTCCTTCTTGCCGTCGTTGTTGAAGTCGCCGAGGCCCATGACCGACCAGCCGCTCCAGGCCGGCAAGGAAATCGGTGTCTGGCCCACCCCGTCCTTGATCAGCTGCACCTGGACCTGGTTCGCCGCCTGATTCCACAGCAGCACGTCGGTCTGGCCGTCGCCATCCAGATCCGCCGTGCCCTTGATCGTGAAGCCGGCCGGCGGCGTGTAGGCCGGCGTCGAGGTCTCCGACACGACGTCGCCGGCGTCATCGACGTAGTATTTGTCGTCGCCCTTGCCGCCGGACATCTTGTCGGCGCCGGTGCCGCCGTTCAGTTCATCGTTGCCGTCACCGCCAGCGAGCGTGTCGTTGCCGCCCATGCCCGACAGCACGTCATCCAGTCGGCCGCCGGTCAGGGTGTCGTCCTTGCCGTCGCTACCGGTGAGGTTGAGCGGCAGCAGCAGGCTGGTGGCGGTGAAGTCGCCCTGGGTGAGCGTTTTGGCTCCACTGAGCTCGATCTGGAAGTCGGCGGCCTTGTCGCCGTTGATGTCGCCTTCCAGGATCGTGTTGCCGCCCAACGAGACCGTGTGCAGCGCGTCCTTGTCGCCGTCGAAGGCATTCGTGCCGAGGAAGCGGAACTGGTCCAGCGCCGCGATGTCGATTTTGTCGGTCCCGACCTGGAAGTCGGTGACGAGGTCGCGCGTCGCCTGCGTGGCACCCGTGTCGCCCTTGCCGAAGACGAAGGTATCCGCGCCGAGGCCGCCGGTCAGCGTGTCGACATCCGCGCCACCGGTGATCACGTTGGCGGCGCTGTTGCCGATGATCTTGTTGGCGACCGCATTGCCGGTGCCGTTGATCGGGTTCGCCCCGTCCAATGTCAGGTTCTCGAGCCCTGTCCCCAGCGAGTAGCTTATGGTCGAGATGACCGTGTCCGTGCCCTCGTTGCCGCCGGACAAGGTCCCGATCGGATCCGCAGTCTTGCCGGAGACCGGGGCCCAGGTCACCGAGGTCCCGTTGATGTAGATCCCGTACTGGGTGGTGCCCGCGGTGTAGAGCACGTCTTTCTTGTTGTCGCCGTTCAAGTCGGCGAAGCCCGCCACCGTCCAGCCGCCCCAGGACGGCAGCGCGATCGGCGTCTGCGCCACGCCGTCCTTGAGGATCTGTACCTGCGCGGCGTTGGTCGTGCTGTTATAGAGCAGCACGTCCGACTGGCCGTCACCGTCGACATCGCCGACGCCCTTGATCGCGAAGCCCGACGGCGGCGTATAGGCCGGCGTCGAGGTCTCGATCACCTGGTCGCCGGTGTTGTCGACATAGTAGGTGTCGTTGCCCTTGCCGCCGGTCATGGTGTCGACATCCAGCCCACCATCGAGGATGTCGTCGCCGCTGTTTCCGTTCAGCGTATCGTTGCCGCCCAGGCCGGAGAGCTGGTCGTCTCCCAAGCTGCCGTTCAGCGTGTTGTCGCCGCCGTCGCCGCTCAGCACCACCGATGTCAACAAGCTGTCGCTGCTGAAATCATTCAAGCCGAGCGCCTGCTTCCCCGCGAGCTCGACGCCGAAGTCCGCATTCTTGTCGCCGTTCGTGTCGCCCTCGACGATCGTGCGGTCGCGTCCCGCGTCGTAAACCGTGTGCAGCACGCCGGCCTTGCCGTCGAAGGCGGCGTCGGCGAGAAACCGGAAGCCGACGTCCATGCCGGCGACCAGCATGTTGGCATCGATCTCCGAGAAATCGAGCTTGTCGGTTCCAATCTTGAAATCGGTGATGAAGTCGCGCGTGCCGGTGCTGTTGCCCAGCGTGCCGGCGGCGAACTCGAACACGTCGGCGCCGTCGCCGCCGGTCAGCGTGTCGGTGGCAGCGCCGGTTCGCATGACATCCGCGAAATGGGTTCCGAGCATCACCGGGTGGGCGGCGTCGGCGGTGATGATGCCGGTGACCGCATAGCCCAGCGCGAGATTGGCCTGGATCAGGCCGGCGCCGGTCCCGGCGTCATAGCCCTTGTCGAACCCGGCCGTCGCCGGGTTGTCCATGTCGGTGGCGGAGTTCATCAGCAGGTTGCGGATGTCCTCGCCGGTCAGGCCGGACTTGGCCTGCAGCATCAAGGCGGCGACCGCCGCCGCATGCGGCGCCGCCGCCGAGGTCCCGTAGAAGCTGGAGAATCCGCTGACTGTCGTGGCGCCGCCATCCGGGGCCGTGATCGACGGCGTCAGCCGCACTTGCGGCGTCGCGAACAGGTTGCCGGCCGTGTCGTAGTAGATCCTGGTCGGCCCGGCCGACGAGTAGCCTTCGATCACCGGCGGCGTCACGCCGTAGACCGGCGTCGAGCCCCAATAGGCGGCGCCGACCGCAATCGCGCCCTCGGCCGCGGCGTGACCATAGACGGTGCCGTCGTTGGTGTTGACCGTCGACTTGCCCATGGTGAAGCCGGCGCCGTTGTCCAACACCATCAGCTTGAAAGCGGCGGGCGGCGTCCCGCTGTGCAGGCCGACCGCAAGATTGACCGTCTGCGCCGTCGACTGGTCGTTGTAGAAGACCATCACCTCCTTGGGATTGCCGCCGATATTGTTGGCAATCGCATAAGGCGGCTCGTTGCCGGCGAGGTCGATCGCGGACAGCGCGGTCCCGGCCGAATTGTAGACGAACAGGTCGAGATCGCTGGTCGCGCCCTTGCCGGGGCTGACGCTGCTCGAGGGCTGTGCCCAGTCGAGGATGAAATAGGCGCCGCGACCGGCGGGAATGGTCACGGTCAGGAACTGCTGCATTCCCGCCGTGGTCGACAGCTGCGCGAAAGTCTCGGTGCGGCCCACCACGGTCTGGGTGATGCCGCTGTTGATGAAGGCGGATTCGAAGCCGAGATGCCCGTCATTCGCCGCCGAGGAGAAATAGGCGACGCCCTGCGCTTTCACCTGATTGACGGCTTGCGCGATGATGCCGTCCTGGTAGGCGGGCTCGGCGAAATAGAGCACGTCATCGACAATGACCTTCGCCCCGTTGTTCGCCAGGCTGACGATCGCGTTGGCGAAGGCCGCCTGCGAGGAATAGGCGGTGGCAAAGGCGATCGACGCCCCCGGCGCCACGTCATGGACCAGCTGCGCCATGGCGCGGCCTTCGTCGGACGCGCCCGACTGCAGGTAGTCGCTGAGCACCGTGGTGTTGGCCGGCAGGTCGTTGGTGGCGATATCGCTCGCCATCGCGCCCTTGAAGTTGAAGCTGTCGGAGATGACGCCGACCTTGATGCCGGTTCCGTCCAGCCCATAGGTGCCGCGCGCCAGGTCGGCCAGCATGGCATGATCGCCCTGGGTCGTGGCGTTGCCGACATGGGACATGATGATCGCCTGGCTCGCGAAAGCCAGATCGGCGATGCCGGCGAGTTCGCCGACCCGTTCGACCGGGATCAGTCCGCCGGCCATGGCGCCGAAGCTGGCGCCTTGCTGCAGGCCGAGCGCTTCGAGTTGCTTCAGCAAGGCCGCGCCGTCGCCGTCCTTGGCCGTCGCATCGATCGCCACGAATTTGCCGTCGGCCGTCGCTGCGCCACCCGAGGCCCTCGCCTCCCCGGTGACCGCGATCGATGCCAGCCCGGTATCGAGCATCGCGTAACGCCCGCCGATCGCCTCGGAGAGCGCTTGATGCATGGCGTCGGCACGGTCCAGATTCGAGGGGACGGGATCGCTCGCGACGGACTCATGGAGATCCGCCACGGCGGAAGTCCCGAAGGCGTGGATGCGCGGCGCGACCGGCACGTCGAGATCGCCGGACCTGAAGCTCAATATGTCATCATCCTCATCGGCCGGCGCCATGGTCGCAGCCGAACGGCGTTCACGCGGCTCGGCGTCGGACGGCGAAACCGGCTGCGGCTGGGGGGCGAAGATATGGCTGGCCTGAGGTGTCGCTACCGTCGGTTCGACCGTCGCGCCCTCGCCGGGCACAGTTTCGTGAGGCACGCTTTCGGATACCGGATCAGGCGGCAGGCTCAGGGCATCCGTGGACTCGGAAATAAGGGGGATGGGCGCCGTTACGGGAACCGCCTCAGTCCCGACGAGATCGGGAGAGAGCGGTGGCACTGAGGCTTCAGGCGGCGCGGCCGCGCCCCCTGGATTTGTCGTCTTCATTTTACACTTCGACTACAAATAACAGTTGGGGTCAGAGCCTCGACTGATGCCAATAGCAGAGCCTCAACCATCTGGTATGTGCAAGGTGGATGCCAGATGATTTTAACGTATTTACCGAGAATTTTATGCGATCGGGGATCAGCGTGTGAGCTGCTCGGCAAAAATCCGCCAGAAGTCCCACAGCGCGCTGCGCTAACGGCAAGATCCGCCCGGCAGGCGCCGCCGCAATGGTTACCGCAGGTTGAAGATGACACGAAACCGTGACGCTTTCTCGGCCGGTCCGCACCGCGTGATGGCCGGCGCGATTCGATGCCCATCGAAGGCAGAATGACGGTTTCGGCAAGCGTCGCGGGTTGTTCTGGGATGAAGTGGCGGAGGGAGGGGGATTCGAACCCCCGATAGGGCTTTAGGGCCCTATAACGGTTTAGCAAACCGCCGCCTTCAGCCGCTCGGCCACCCCTCCGCACAAGAGACGTCCGTTATTGAGCAGCTTGCGCCACGGCGTATGCGCGGGGGTTTAGTAACGGCCGGGCCGCCCAATGTCAAACCGGCTCCGAAAACCGCCCCGCCCGCGCCAAGCCCCATTTCCGGGCCGCAGACGCAGTCGCCCCTCCGACGAGGACGGAGGGGCGACGAGGCGAGTTGGATCTGGATCGGCCTTGTGATGTCAGAGGGGCCGATCGCGGATCGATGGACGACGGCTTGGAGCGCTGCGTTTCGGGGGGAACCAGCGCATCATCGCCCATGGGAAACCAATGTCCGACCCCCACCGGCGTTCCCGGGCGGGGGCTCCGAAAACGGCGCCGGGCCAGTCAGCGCCGCTCGTATTGCCGGGCGCCGAACAGCACATCCCGCTCCTCCGGCGAGAGCTGCTTCGGGGTGCGCGAAAGCTCTGCGAGAACGGCGACGCCGCGTTCGACCGCCGGCCGCGCGGCGATCGCGTTGAACCAGCGCTCCAGGCTGGGATAGTCGCTGAGCTGCACGCCCTGCTTCTCCCAGTAGCGCAGCCAGGGGAAGATCGCGATGTCGCTGATGCCGTAACCGCCGCCGGTCAGGTATTCGACCTCGGCAAGGCGCATGTCGAGAACGCCGTAGAGCCGCTTCGCCTCGTTGGTGAAGCGCTCGATCGCATAGGGCGCCGGTTCCGCCGCGTAATGCCGGAAATGCACCACCTGGCCCAGCATCGGCCCGATATTCGCCATCTGGAACGAGAGCCATTGCAGCGCCACCGACTGGTCGCGCGCGGATTTCGGCCAGAGCTTTCCGGTCTTCTCGGCGAGGTAGATCAGGATCGCGCCGGATTCCATCAGCGCAATCGGCTGGCCGCCGGGGCCCTCGGGATCGACGATTGCGGGCACCTTGTTGTTCGGGCTGATCTTCAGGAATTCGGGCTGGAACTGGTCGCCCTTGGCGATGTCCACCGGGATCGGCGTGTAAGGCAGGCCGAGCTCCTCGAGCGCGATATGGATCTTCTGCCCGTTCGGCGTCGGCCAGGTGTAGACCGCGATCCCGGCCCCGATGTTGCTCGAATCCGTCGCCATCACGCCGCCGCCTTCTCGAGTGCCTTCAACCCGCGCCGCACGGCGGGGCGCTCGGCGATCGCGCTCACCCAGCGCTGGACGTTCGGATAGTTCTCCATGTTGAAGCCGAAGCTGTGGCTGTTGCGCACCCAGGGCCAGGAGGCGATGTCGGCAATCGTGTATTCACCGCCGGCAAGATAGGCATGCTCGGAGAGCCGCCGGTCGATCACGCCCAGCAGCCGACCCACTTCGTTGGTGTAGCGGTCGATCGCGTAAGGGACGCGCTCGGGCGCCACGCTGCGGAAGTGGAAGGCCTGGCCGTACATCGGCCCGATATTGGCGATCTGGAACATCAGCCATTCCAGCGTGGCGTAGCGCGCACGCGGCTCCACGGGAAGGAACTTTCCACTCTTCTGCGCGAGATGCACAAGGATCGCCGCGGATTCGAAGACCGCCAGCGGCTTCCCATCGGGACCCTCGGTGTCGACGATCGCCGGGATCTTGCCGTTCGGATTGATCTTCAGAAATTCAGGCCGTGTCTGCTCCTTGGCGCCGAGATTGATTTTGTGCACCCGATACGGCAGGCCGGTTTCCTCCAGCATGATGTGGATCTTGTGGCCGTTCGGTGTGGTCCACGAATAAAGCTCGATCATGCCGCTATGCTGAAAGGGAACGGGACGGGAAAGGCAGTCTTCTCGATTTCCCCCGCCCTTGCAAGGGTTCAAGGCTCGCTTACCCCCCAAAGGAAAGCTGCCCCCTACGAAAGCTGATGACATGGGCCGCGCGGCTCGGGCATCGTGCGGCCGGCATTCTAGGAGACTCTTTGCATGACGGAGATCGGGAGAGCCCATAGTGGCTTTGCGGATTTGCTCGGCTACAAGCTGACAGCGCGCGGTGTCGGCACCGCGGAAATGACGCTGAAGGTCGGCCCGCAGCATTTGAACCGCGCCTCGATCCCGCATGGCGGCGTGCTGGCCACCCTGCTCGACAGCGCGGCGGGTTTCGCGGCCGCCTTCGTTGACGACCCGGACCAGCCGCGCGCGGTCGTGACGCTTTCGATCAACGTCATGTTCATCGGCCAGGCGCGGCTCGGCGACACGCTGATCGCCCGGGGGAAAAGGATCGGCGGCGGCAAATCCATCGGCTTCGCCGAGGCCGAAGTCACCAGCGACGGCAAGACCATCGCCCGCGCCGAAGGCACGTTCAAATATCTCGGAACCGGCCGCTCTACTTGATGTCGGATTCCTGGCGCCGGGCGATCAGCCTGCCCAGGCTGTCGGTCTTCGCCTTGGCGGCATTGCCGCCGACATAGGTGACGTAGGTCGAGATCACGTCGCCGCTGGTCACAGTCAGGATGTAAGAAAGGACCTCGGCGCCGCCGTTCTGGTAAGGCGAGTTTGAGCAAGTCGCCGATGCAACGATCATCGCGCCCCGGTCGCCTTGGACCGGATCCTGAACCGTCTGGTTGAAGTCGGATTCGCATTCTTCCTTGTAGGCGTTCATGTAGAAGTCCGCTACGCCGCGCAACGTGTCGTTGCCGAGATGCTCCTGCCAGAATTGTCCGGCGCCGATCGGCGTCGAGAACGCGTAGTAGGGATTGCCCAATTTGCTGGTTTTCGATTCCGCGCTGACCATCGACGGCTTGGCGCCGGTGACATCGACCAGGAACCGGCGAACGTCGTCGGTGGTAAGCGTCAGCTCCTTAAGCCGCACGCTGCCCTGATCGCCGCTGCTTGCTTCCTGCTGCTGGCTATCGTTCGGCTGCCCCTGGCTGTCACCGAAGGGCTGCGCGCCCTGGCCGCCGCCACCCTGTTGAGCTTCGCCTCCGCCGAACGGATTGGCCGAGGCCTGCTTGGAATACTGGTCGACGCAATTCAGCAGGCGGTTGAGCGCCGCGCGCGACTGGCTGAGGTCGAAGATGTAGTCCTCGTTCTGGGCACGGAAGGTGACCTGGCTGCCGTTCTGCAGCTCGTTGAAGACATCCTGGTCGTACTCCGCGGCAATGACCACGTACTTGTCGGAACTGGTCTCCGCCCGGCCCGTGTATTGCCGGTTGCGATCGATCCAGTAGCTGATCGCATAGGACTGGTTGGCGGGCAGATTCCAGGACTTGCTGTTCAGCCAGAGCTCGAGGCTCCAGTCCTTCTTGACGCTGACGCCGAGCTGGACGTTGTTGCGGTTGAACGCCCAGACCGTGCAATCCGTGAACTGCCCGGTGTCGTCATTGGTATAGGAGAACCCGGTCCATTGACCGATGTTGAACTCCTCGGTCTCCTTGGCTTCAGCCGGCTCAAATCCGGCCAGCGCAGCAGCACCGCAAACCAGTACGGCACCCAGCGCAGCCATCAACCCCCGCATGGCCACCTCCACCCACTGCCGATAGCGGGGATGCTATCAAGCCGGGGGCGGGATCGCCAAGGGCCGGTCGATCAGGCCTTCAGGACGGTCAAGCCTTCAGGACGGAAGCGGACTCCCGCGGCGCCGCGGCGCCCAGGCCGAGCCGGGCGTATTCCCGCGGCAGCCCGCCGGTGATCGCCAGCCACATCATGCGAAGATCGCAGATCGCGCCGTAGAGCGGATTGATCCGGATCAGCGGGCGGTTGTGTTCGATGAAGCGATGCGATCCCACCGCCATGCCCACGGCGATCATGATGCCGAGCGGGGCCAGCAGGAGCTCGCCCAGGATCGCGGCCGCTAGGGTGCTGGCGGCGCCGACCAGGGTCGCCGCGTAGTGCATGCCGCGGGTCGCCGGGCTGCGATGGGCATCGAGGTAGAGACGCCAGAAATCAGAATATGAAATCTGAAAGCCGCGCTTGTCGGTTGGCATTTTGCGTCCCCACGCTTGGTTGCCCACGCTCGTACTACACTGCCGATCTAACACAGATAGGTGACGGTCGCCTGACGGAAAGGGCCGGCGCGCCTGTCGCGCCGGAAAATATGATGCTCACTCGGTCTCGCCGGCCGCCGCGGCCATCTGCTTCGCCATTTGCGGCGTCATGGCGGGGGGCGGCGCATCGGCCGCCGTGTCGGGTGGCGGGGCGTCGGGCCGCTCCGGCGCAGACATGAGAAGCTTGTCCGCGAGACTCCGCAGTACCGCGCGATTGGCCTGCAGCATGTCCTCCGCCAGCAGCTTCAGCACGCGGATATTGGTGTTGCTGGCATCGTCCATGTCGTCGTTGCCGACATCGAGTCGCGCCTGGAAGCGATAATACTGGCGCAACCCGTCTTCTGTCTCAGGCAGCAATTGCTGCAATTGATGGTCAACGACGTCACAAATGCCGTCGCACATCAGCGCGAAGGCCGGCTGCGCCCAGCGGGCTGCGCCCCAATCCTTCACTTCATCATAAGGCAACCGCCTGGTGAGCTTCCCGGTTCCCAAGGAAACCATGATGACGCCGTCATTGCCCGGATAGCGGTGCAGGGCCTCCACGTAGGCACACATGCCCGGGTTGTAGGCATAGAGCGCCCCATCGACCAAGGCGTAATAGTCATTCGGTCCGTCGATCTGGACCTGCATGGGCTCGAAATAGGTCGGCGCCGCGGTCGCCGCGCGGATCACCTTCTTCATCGGGTAGTCGTAATAGGACTTCGCCTTGGCGTTGGCGGTCTTGAAGAAGAAGGGAATGCGCCGCTCGATCTCATAAGCCGGTACCACGACATCGGCCAACGCATCCTTCAGCCGGGCTTCACCAAAATAGTCCTGCAACACACCCTCGATGCCGGCGGAGGGATACTTGCCTTCCGCCAGCGCGCCGACCGACCGGATCTTGTGCCAGACCGAGCGGGAGAAGACGCGCTTGCCCTCGACCTCGTAGAGCCGGACGATGTCGCGGGCGGTATGGCGCGGCTTGCCCTCGGCGTTGGGACAGGCCAGCGCCAGGGCGACCAGCCCGCCGGTCGAGGTGCCGACGATCAGGTCGAAAAGATCGATGATCGGGCGGTTGGTGCGGCGTTCGAGGTCCGAGAGCACCATGGCCGGCAGGATGCCGCGGATACCGCCACCGTCGATCGCCAGGATGCGCAGCGGACGGCGCTGTGCCGGCTGCGGCCCGTTGTCATGCGGCGCCGGGCCGACGGCGTTGCCGGGTTGCGCCGGATTGCGGCCGAACAGGACGCGCTTGGCGATCGAGAACGGCTGCACCGCCATCGATCACTCCCCGTCCCGATCCTGCGTGCCCGCGCAAGGCAACATCCGGCATCCTGTGAGGATTGGTCCCCAGGTCCGGCCCGCGCATTCCCGAGTCGACGGGAAGGCCGGCCAGACCCGGCCCGAAATCTAGCAAATCCTAAGCCTGATTGGTTAATTTTCATTGATGCTGCGCCCGGCCGCGGCTTGCTGCAACCAGGGCCTCCGGCCATACTCCGGCCCCGTCACTCACCTGTTGCGGAGTCTTGAAGCCATGGCGCTGCCCGTCTCGGCCGGCCCATCGGGCCCGGTTGTCGCCCGAATCCTGCTCGAAATCGAAGCGGTGCATCTTCGCCCCGACCAGCCTTTCACCCTGACCTCCGGCCGGGCCAGCCCGGTCTATATCGACTGCCGGAAGATCATCTCCTTCCCACGAGCGCGCCGGAAAGTGATCGAGCTCGCCGCCGAGCTGGTCGAGCGCGAGATCGGCTTCGAGAGCCTGGACGCCGTGGCCGGCGGCGAGACCGCCGGCATCCCCTACGCCGCCTGGCTCTCCGATCGCCTCAGCCTGCCGATGCTGTACGTGCGCAAGAAACCCAAAGGCTTTGGTCGTAACGCGCAGATCGAAGGCAGCATGCCGGTCGGCGCGCGCTGCCTGGTCATGGAAGACCTCTGCACCGCCGGCGGCTCGCTCGCCACCTTCGTCGATGCGGTGAAGCAGGCCGAGGGCAAGGTCGAGCATGCGCTGGTCATCTTCCACTACGGCACCTTCCCGCAATCGACCGCGACCTTGGCCGAACGCGGCGTGAAGCTGCACGGCCTCGCCACCTGGCGCGACGTGCTCGACGTCGCGACCGAGACCGGGCGGCTCGACGCCAAGGCGCGGGCCAGCGTGGTCGCCTTCCTGGAGGACCCCGAAGCTTGGTCCCTGGCCCATGGCGGCAAGGCGGTCGCATCTTGAATCACACGGTGAAGCCTGCGGCCGTGCCCGCACTCGACATCGATTTCGTGCGCGCGCAATTCCCGCCGCTGAAAGACGGCTGGGTGTTCCTGGAGAATGCCGGCGGCTCCTATGTGCCGAAACAGGTGATCGACCGCACCGTCGAATACATGTCCGACAGCCAGGTGCAGCCGAACTGGGAATTCGACTCTTCGGTCCGCGCCACCGACCGGATCAAGCGCGGCCTGCAGGCGATGGCCGACTTCATCAATGCCGAGGTGAACGAGATCTTCCTCGGCCCCTCGACCACGATGAACGTCTTCATGATGGCGCAGGCTTTGGCGCCCTCCTTCAAGCCCGGCGACGAGATCATCGTCACCGAGCAGGACCACGAGGCCAATGTCGGCGCCTGGCGCCGCCTGGAATCACTCGGCCTGGTCATCAAGGAATGGCCGGTTGACCGCGAGACCGGCGCCCTGGTTCCCGACGGATTGTCGAAGCTCCTCTCCGACCGCACCCGGCTGGTCGCGATGACGCATTGCTCCAACGTCTGCTCGATCGTCCACGACCTGCCGACGATCGTGAAGCAGATCCACGCCGCGGGTGCGCTGGCCTTCATCGACGGCACGGCCTATGCGCCGCATTTCTCCATCGACGTGAAGGCGCTCGACGTCGATTTCTACGTCTTCAGCCTCTACAAGGTCTGCGGCCCGCACCAGAGCGTGCTCTACGGCAAGCGCGCGCTGCTGGAGAAGGCGGTGGCGCAGAACCACTTCTTCATCGGCGACGAGAGCATCACCTACAAGTTCCTGCCCGGCGGTCCCAACCACGAGCATGCCGCGGGCACGGTCGGCACCGCCGACTACTTCGACGCCCTCTATCGCGCGCATTTCAAGCAGCCGGAGAATGCCTTTCACACCCGCGTCGCCCGCGTCTACGACGTGATCGGCGCGCATGAAGCCGCGCTCGCCGCCCGGGTCGAGGATTTCCTCAAGAGCCGGAAGGACGTCCGCATCCTCGGCCGCGTGCCGACGCGCGATGGCCGCCTCGCCCCGGTGATCGGCTTCTGGATTCCCGGCCGCTCCTCGACCGAGATCGCGGCGAAGCTGCACCGGCACAAGATCGCGATCGGCAACGGCGACTTCTGGGCGCGGCGCTGCATCACGGCACTGGGGCTGAAACCGGAGGACGGCGTGGTTCGCGTCGGCATCGCGCATTACAACAGCGCCGAGGATATCGACCGCCTGATCAAGGGCTTGGATCAGGTCCTTGGCTGACGCCGCATTTGCCTAAAATACACTACGTGCGTCTGGATACACCATGATGGTGGTTTGATCTCGGTCACCCGCGGCAATATTGCCGCGGGGCGAAGACGCGACCGGAAACTCATGCCATGTTGAGCTTGCTCGACATCGAATGAGGAAAACATCATGCGCCGGCGCAAGCCAGCCGAACGGTTCCGTCCCGTCTTGAAGTCATCCGCAATCGCCGTTGCCGCCAGCATCGACGACCTGTCGGACGGAACGGATGTCCGCTTCCTGCTGGTGCGCCATCCGGAGAGCTGGTCCTTCAAGGGCACCGACGACCATCGGCTCGACGGCAAGGTCGAATCCGTCACCATCGAGCGGCGCCACCCGGACGGCATCCCGAGCGGTCGCTATCTGCGTGTGCCGGTGGACGCCGTGGTCGATCCCTGGGGCCGCGTCGCGATCGAGCTGGAATTCGACACGCCCGAAGGCGTGCAGCATGCCGAGCTCACCATCCAGACCCGCGACGACACCATGGCCGCCGCTCCGTCTTCCGGTCTCGCCGGCGATCCGGAAACCATCCACATCACCGGCGGCACGGTTCTGGCGCAGACCGCCGCCGCGGCCGTGTTCTTCGTCGAAGGCAGCCCCGGCGACGTGCTCGACCTTTCCGACGACCAGAGCGGCCGCTGGGCCGCCGGCGACAGCGACGGCACCCATACGCTCTACCTGCGCCTCGACCAGGCCGGGCAGCGCACCGCGACCCTCGCCGTGCGCAATGGCATCACCGTCAGCGTCGGCTAGGCGTCAGCCCTTCTTCTCCGAAGCCAGCGGGCCGAACAGCAGGTTGTCGAGCCCGCGCACCAGGCCCTTCATGGCGCCCACCCGTCGCGCCGCGAGCAGGGTGCCGCCGACATAGGGCTCGGCCGAAGTGCCGGCCTCGTGCCGGATCTGCAGCCGTTCGCCGTTGGCGCCGAAGATGGTCTCGACCGCCAGCACGTAGCTCGGCAGCCGGATCGAATGCACCCGCCCGCCGCCGACATCGGCGCCGCGCGCCTCCTTCGGCCCGATGATCTTGTCCACCGGCACGCCGGGCACGCTCGGGCGAATCCGGCCGAGCCGCTCGGCCAGCTCCTGCGCGGTGCCGGAGGGCACGTCGGGCTTGGTCGATTTCGCGTAATCGAGGATCTCGTAATCCGCCACCTGCTCGGCCGCCAGCAGCGAGAAGCGCGTCAGCAGCGCCGCGGTCAGCGAGAAGTTGCCGCTCGCCACCACGCCGAGGCCCTGCTTGTCGGCCTTCGCCGCGATGTCGCGGTAGTCCCCCGGGCTCATGCCGGAAGTGCCGATCACCACCGCGACCCCCATGTCGAGCGCGGTCAGCACATTCGCCTTCACCGAGGAAGGATGAGTGTAGTCGATGTAGACATCGGTGTTGTTGGCCGAGAGCGCGTCGGCGACCGAGGCAGCGACCTTCACCCCGCCGACCTCCTGCCCGGCCGCTTTGCGCGCCACCGCGCCGGAAAGCTCCAGGTCGGCCGCCGCGCGGACGCCGTTGATCAAAGCCGAGCCGGTCCAGCCGGTCGCCCCGCCGATGCAGATTCGCAACGCCATGATTTCCCCTTAAACTCAAGATTTTGCGACCAATTGTCTGGCCACAATCGCGCCTTTGACTTAGGTCATTCCGGATAGGATATTACCGGGACTCCATGAAGGCTAGGCAGTTCAGGCACCGAGATCGCCCCGCGCCAGCCGTGCGATAAGGATCCTGCCGTCATGACTTCGAGCCCGAAGCCGAACTCGTTTGCCGCCCGCGATTCCCAATACCATCTCCACGGCTACACCAACGCCGTGAAGAACGAGAAGGAAGGCGGCTTCGTCGTGGTCCGCGGCGACGGCCCCTTCGTCTACGACGAGAACGACAAGGAATACCTGGACGGCCTGTCCGGCCTCTGGTGCGCGGCCTTGGGCTTCGGCAAGGAGCAGCGGATCATCGACGCCGCGGTCCGGCAGATGGAGAACCTGCCCTATTACCACACCTTCACCCAGAAGGCGCCGGCGGTCACCGTCGAGCTTGCCGAGAAACTGGTAGGACTCGCCTCGCAGGCGGCCCCGATGTCGAAGGCCTATTTCTGCAACTCGGGCTCCGAGGCCAACGACACCGCGATCAAGATGATCTGGTATTTGAACAACGCGCTCGGCCGCCCGCGGAAGAAGAAGCTGATTGCCCGGGTGAAGGGCTATCACGGCGTCACCGTCGGCTCCGGCTCGCTGACCGGGCTGCCGCTGGTGCACAAGGATTTCGACCTGCCGATCGCCAACATCCTGCACACCGATTGCCCGCACTACTACCGCTTCGGCAAGCCCGGCGAGAGCGAGGAGGATTTCGCGACCCGCATGGCCGACAGCCTGGAAGCGCTGATCCAGCGCGAAGGCCCGGACACCATCGCCGCGATGTTCGCCGAGCCGGTGATGGGTGCCGGCGGCGTCCTGACCCCGCCGAAGACCTATTGGGAGAAGATCCAGAAGGTGCTGAAGAAGCACGACATCCTGCTGGTCGCCGACGAGGTGATCTGCGGCTTCATGCGTACCGGCAACCAATGGGGCAGCCAGACCTACGGCATGAAGCCCGACATCATGACCATGGCCAAGCAGCTCTCGGCGGCGCAGATGCCGATCGCCGCGGTGCTGATCAGCCAGCGGGTCTACGAGGGCCTGCGCGACAACTCCGGCAAGCACGGCTCCTTCGCGCATGGCATCACCTATTCCGGCCATCCGATCGCCGCGGCGGTGGCGCTCGAGACCCAGAAGATCTACGAGGAACGCAAGATCCTGGACCATGTCCGCGCGATCGCCCCGGCCTTCCTGGAGGAGCTCCGGAGCTTCGCCGACCATCCTTTGGTCGGAGAGGTGCGCGGCATCGGTTTGATCGGCGCGCTTGAGCTCGTGAAGGACAAGAAGACGCGGGAAGGCTTCGATCCGTCGCTCGCGGTCGGGCCGAACCTGATCCGGATCGCCCATGATCACGGCGTGATCCTGCGGCCGGTGGCGGATTCGATCTGCTTCTGCCCGCCGCTGATCTGCACCGAGGGCCAGATCCGCGAGATGTTCAAGCGCTTCCGCAAGGCCCTGGCGGAAACGCAGGAATGGTTGAAGAGCCAGGCAGTCGCGGCGTGATGCGCAATTTCGATTCCTTTTTCCGGGAACGCCTGGACGACCTGAAGACCGAAGGTCGCTACCGCAGCTTCGCCGACCTGGAGCGGATCGCCGGCCGCTTCCCGCGCGCCCTCTATCGCGCGACGCCGGACGCCGCCGCGCGCGAAGTCACCGTCTGGTGCAGCAACGACTATCTCGGCATCGGCCAGCACCCGGCGCTCGCCGAGGCGATGCATGCCTCGATTTCGAAATCCGGTGCGGGGGCCGGCGGCACCCGCAACATCTCCGGCACCAGCCACGAGATCGTGCAGCTCGAGCGCGAGCTCGCCGCCTTCCACGGCAAGGAAGCCGGCCTGGTCTTCACCTCCGGCTATATCTCCAACGAGGCGGCGCTCGGCACGCTCGCCAAGCACATGCCGGAGGCGATCGTCTTCTCCGACACGCTGAACCACGCCTCGATGATCGCCGGCATCCGCAACAGCCGCTGCGAATACCAGGTGTTCCGCCACAACGACGCGGTGCATCTCCGCCAGCTGCTCGCCGCCTGCGATCCCAACCGGCCGAAGATCGTCGCTTTCGAATCCGTCTATTCCATGGACGGCGACATCGCGCCCTTGAAGGACCTGCTCGACGTCTGCGAGGAATTCAACGCCCTCGCCTATCTCGACGAGGTGCATGCGGTCGGCCTCTACGGCGCGACCGGCGCCGGCATCGCCGAGCGCGAGGGCCTCGCACACCGCTTCCACGTGATCGAAGGCACGCTCGGCAAGGCTTTCGGCCTGATCGGCGGCTATATCACCGGCTCGGCGCCGCTGGTGGATTTCGTGCGCAGCTTTGCGCCGGGCTTCATCTTCACCACCGCCTTGCCGCCCGCCGTCGCGGCCGGCGCCCGCGCCAGCCTCAAGGTGATCCGCGGCGCCAGCGATCTCCGCGCGCGGCACCAAGCGATCGCCGCCGACCTGAAGAAACGGCTCGCGGCCGCCGGACTCCCCGTCATGGCAAGCGAGAGCCACATCGTCCCGGTCCGCGTCGGCGACCCCAAGGCCTGCAAGCGCGTCGCCGCGATCCTCTTGGAGCAGCACGGCATCTATGTGCAGCCGATCAACTACCCGACCGTGCCGAAGGGCACCGAGCGGCTGCGCCTGACCCCGACGCCGCTGCACGGCGAGGCGGAGGTCGCGCAGCTGATCGCGGCGCTCTCCAGCGTCTGGCGGGAACTCAGCCTGCCGGTCGCCGCTTAACCCGGATACCGATCCAGTCTCGCAAGCAGGCTTCGATGACTGCCACATTTCAGCCGACGAAGCCGGGATCCGCCCTGCGCCCGCGCCTCGCCGTGACCGCGCTGTTCCTCGCCAACGGCAGCGGCATCGGCCTCTGGGCGGCGACCATCGCGCCGATCAAGCTGATCTATGGCCTCTCCGACTTCCAGCTCAGCATGGTGCTCTTGGCCTTCGCGATCGGCGCCATACTCACCATGACCATGACCGGGCATATCGCGGCCCGCTTCGGCTCGGCCCGCGTCGCGCTGCTGACCGGTCTCGCTTTCGTGGTCGTGGTGCCGATCCCCGCCTTCATGCCGAATCTGGTGACTCTCAGCCTCGCGATCCTGCTGTTCGGCGCCTGCAACGGCGCCATGGACGTCGCCATGAACGGCCATGGCGCGGTCGTGGAGAAACTCCATGGCCGGCCGATCATGTCTTCCTTCCACGCCGCCTTCAGTCTCGGCTGCCTGGTCGGCGCCGGTGCCGGCAGCGCCATCCTCGCCGCCGGCTTCGGCCCCATGGCGACGATGAGCTGCGCCGGGCTTTGGGGCGCCTTGCTGGTGATCGGCTTTGCCGGCAGCTTGCAGGTGCCGGACACCGGACCGCGCGAGGCCCCGGTCGGCTTCGCGCTCCCCAGCCGCGCAGCACTTCTGGTCGGCAGCCTTGCCTTCCTCACCATGTTCGCCGAGGGTGCGATCGCCGACTGGGCCGGTGTCTATCTGGTGACGGAGACCGGAACGACCACGGCCGTCGCCGCCTGGGGTTACGGCAGCTTCGCCGTCACCATGATGATCGGCCGCTTCGTCGGCGACCGGATCGTGCATGCTCTCGGCGCCGCCAAGGTGGTCGCCTTCGGCGCGGCGATTGCGGTGGTCGGCCTCGCCATCCCCCTCGCCTTGCCGGCGGTCGAGACCGCGATCCTCGGCTACGCCCTGGCCGGAATCGGCATCGCCAACATCATCCCGGTCATGTTCAGCGCCGGCGGCCGCGCGGTGCCCGATCATCCCGCGATCGGCGTCGCGATGGCGGCGACCTGCGGCTATGCCGGATTCCTGCTGAGCCCGCCGCTGATCGGCGTCTTTGCCGAGACCTTCAGCCTGCGCCTGGCGCTGCTCGCCCTCGCCGCGGCCATGCTGATCGTGGCTCTGGCGGCGCCGCGGGTGTTGGGCCGCACCGGAGCGTCATTGGACACCGCGCGCGGCGGCACGGTACAATAGGCCATGTACAAGGATAACAGCCTGGTCCCGTCCGAAGCGGTGCGTCTCGCGGCCCTGGGCCTGCTGGCCAGGGGACCGCGCGCCTATGCCGATCTCGCCCGCGAGATCCGGCATTTCGCCCAGCGCATCGTCGGCCCGTCCTTGGAATTGCTCGGGCCGTCGCTGGAGCTGTTCAAGGTCGAAGGCCTGATAGAGGCGCAGAACCCGAAAGCACCGCATGACCAGCAGGTCATGCTGCTGACCGAATCCGGCCGCGCCGAATTGCGCCGTCTGATGACCGCGAACCTCCGCGGCCCCATGGGCGAGGTCAACAAGTTGATCATCGCCCTGAAGCTGCACTTCTTCGAGACGCTTTCACCGGAAGAGCAGCGCCTCCAGGCCGAAGCCCTGGAAGAAGCCTGTGAGCGCGAATTGACTCGCCTCCTGGATTTGCGCGCCCACCATGCCGAAGGCGGTGGGTTGCTGGTCGACTGGCTGGATCACGAGATCGCGGAAATCGAAGGCCGCAGGGACTGGTTCAAGCGGCTGGCGGCGCAGGCAAGCTAGGCTCTCCTCGCAGTCGCCCTTACACTCGCTCGTTATCCCAAGTCTTGGCCTTGGCATGACCGCCAGTTGGGTGTTCGCTAGAACAGATGCTGGCCGCCGGTGAGAAAGATCTCGGTCCCGGTGACGTAGGAGAAATCCGAGCCGCAGAGCTGGTAGACCACGCCCGCCACCTCGTCCACCGTGCCCATGCGGCCCATCGGAATCCGTGGGATGAGCGCCTCGTATTCGGGACCGACCATCGCGGTCTCGATCTCGCCGGGCGCCACGGCATTGACCCGCACGCCGAGGTTCGCGAACTCCACGGCGAGCTCGCGGGTCAGCGCCGACAGTGCCGCCTTCGAGGTTGAATAGGCGGAACCGGCGAAGGGGTGGATCGCATGGCCGGCGATCGAGGTGATGTTGACGATCGTCCCCTTGCCCTTGTGCAGCGGCTTGGCGAAGCCGCGGGCCAGGATCAGCGGTGCGAAGAAGTTCAATTCGAACACCTCGCGCCAGGCATCGACGTCGCCGTTCAGACAGCCGAGCCGCTCCTTGAACGCGGTCTTCGGGCTGATCGCGGCGTTGTTCACCAGGGCGTGGACCGGCTGGTCGCCCAGGACTTTCAGCGCCTCCTCGATGAAATGCTCGGTGTCGGCGGTGTTCGCGAGATCGGCGGTGATGTGATGGGTCCAGTTGGGATCGGCCTTGCACTCTTCCGGGATCGCCTCGCGCGAGCAGGTGATGATGCTCCAGCCCTCGGCGCTGAAGCGCTGCACGGTGGCATGGCCGATGCCGCGGCTGGCGCCGGTCAGGACCACGGTCTTGCGGGATGAACTGCTCATAGGTCCCCTGCTATCCGAACCGCCGAATGACGCGGTCCGCGCCCAGCGGGTCCTGGTGGACGATGATTTCAGCGCCGGGGAATGCCTCGAGCAGGCTGGCCTCGACGGCATCGGAAATCCGATGCGCGTCCTTCAGGGTGATATCTGGCTTCAGGTCCAGGTGAAACTGGATGAAGCGATCCTGCCCGGCGACCCGGGTGCGCAGCTCATGCAGGTCGATCACCTCGGGATTGGACCGGATGATCAGCTTGATGCGGTCCCGGTCCTGGTCGTCCATCTCGCGGTCCATCAGCATGTCGAGGGCGGCGCGCCCGATCGAGAGCGCGGAGAAAGCGATGAACAGCGCGACCAGCAGGCCGAACAGCGGATCGATCCACCACCAGCCGAACAGGCTGGTCAGCAGCAGCGACACGATGACCGCGAGGTTGGCGAGGAAATCGGTGAAGTAATGGGCCGAATCCGCATGGACCGCCATGGATTCGGTCTGCCGGATCACGTGCCGCTGGAACAGGATCAGCACCAACGTGAGGCCGATCGAGACCACCATCACCACGATGCCGACGCCTTCCTGCTCGACCGCCTCGCGATAGAAGAAGTGCTTTCCGACCTCGAACAGCAGCAGCAGCGAGGACCCCAGGATGAAGGCGACCTGCACCAGGCCGGCCAGCGGCTCCGCCTTGCCGTGGCCGAAACGGTGCTCGGCGTCGGCCGGCGTCACCGCCGTGCGGATGGCGAAGAGATTGACCAGGGACGCGCCGAGATCCAGCGCGGAATCGAACAGCGAGGAGAGCATGCTGACCGAATTGGTCGCGATGAAGGCATAGAGCTTGATCGCGATCAGCAAGGTCGCGACGCTGACCGAGGCCACCCCGGCGGCGCGCATCAGGGATGCGGATTTTTCGGAAACAGCCATTACGGAAACAGCTTCTCGGTGGTCCAGCCGCCCGCCGACCCCGGCCCGGCGGCATTGCGATG
Source organism: Dongia sp. agr-C8 (assembly GCF_054658695.1). Classification (NCBI taxonomy): domain Bacteria; kingdom Pseudomonadati; phylum Pseudomonadota; class Alphaproteobacteria; order Rhodospirillales; family Dongiaceae; genus Dongia; species Dongia sp. agr-C8. The sequence continues at coordinate 1,445,550 of NZ_BAAGHZ010000001.1, read as the reverse complement.
ATAGACCGTTCGGTCGTGCAGTCGGAACGGCCGGTCCTCCCAGAACTCGATCAGCCGCGGCTTGATCCGGAAGCCCGACCAGTAGGGCGGGCGCGGCACCTGGCCGATCGCATATTTGGCGGTGAACTGCGCGACCCGGGCTTCAAGCTCGAAGCGTCCCTTCAAGGGCCGTGACTGCTGCGAGGCCCAGGCGCCGATCTGGCTCGCCTTCGGCCGGCTCTGGAAATACGCGTCCGCCTCGGCGTCGGTCACGCTCTCGACCTCGCCTTCGACCCGGACCTGGCGCCGGAGCGACTTCCAATGGAACAGCAGGGCGGCTTTCATCGCGCCCAGGATCTGCCTGCCCTTGCGGCTCTCATAATTGGTGTAGAAGACGAAGCCCTGCTCGTCGTAGCCCTTCAGAAGCACCATCCGTACCGAGGGCATGCCGTCGGCGCCGACGGTCGCCAGGGCCATGCCGTTGGGGTCGTTGGGCTCGGACTTCTCGGCCTCGGCAAACCAGGCTTCGAACTGGCGGAACGGCTCGTCCCAGGAATGGATGCTGGCGGTGGACTCGGTCTCGGTGCTGGTCATGGCTCACTCGGTACTGCCCTGGGGTCGTTCTCTGGGGCGGATATTGCCTTCGACTTCGTGGCAACAATAGCGGCGATTAGGCCGCACACAACATCCAGAACCTCGGAGGCCCGGCCACCCTCCCCCTTGTAGGGATATGGGGTAGACCTTACCTTTGGGCGCGGAGGAGACTGAAGTTTATGGCTGACCCGTACAAGATTCTCGGCGTTTCCCAGGGCGCATCGGCGGACGAGATCAAGAAGGCTTATCGCAAGCTGGCGAAGAAGCTGCACCCCGACGTCAACCCCGGCAACAAGAAGGTCGAGACCCAGTTCAAGGAGGCCACCGCCGCCTACGACCTGCTGAGCGACGCCGAGAAACGGCGCAAGTTCGACGCCGGCGAGATCGACGAGAACGGCAACCCGCGCGGCTGGGGCGGCGCGGGCGGGCGCGGCTGGGGCGGTGCTACCGGCGCGGGTGCGGGCGCCCGGCGCGGACCGCGCGCGGCCGATGTCGGAGTCGACGATTCCTTCGCCGAGGACCTGTTCCGGGACTTCTTCAATTTCGGCCAGCGCGCCAGTGGTGGTGGGGGCCAGCGTGCCGGCATGAAGATGCGCGGCGCCGATGTCACCTACAAGGCCGAGGTCGCCTTCCTGGAAGCCGCGCGCGGCGCCAAGAAGCGGCTGACCTTGAGCGACGGCAAGACCCTCGACATCACCATCCCGCCCGGGACGGTGGACGGCCAGAGCCTGCGGCTGAAGAGCCAGGGCCTCCCCGGCCAGGGCGGCGCGCCGAACGGCGACGCCTATGTCGAGATCGCCGTGAAGCCGCATGCCTTTTTCGAGCGCGAGGGCAGCGACATTCTTCTCGAATGCCCGATCTCCCTCGGCGAGGCGGTGCTGGGCGGCCAGATCACCGTCCCGACCATCGACGGCAACGTGTCGCTGAAGGTGCCGAAGGGCAGCAACACCGGGACCCAACTCCGCCTGAAGGGCAAGGGGGTCGTCGACGCCAAGGGCCATCGCGGCGACCAATACGTGCGCTTCGTCGTCGTCCTGCCCCGCCAGATGGACTCGGAGCTCGAGCAGGCGGTCGAACGCTGGGCCAAATCCGCCGCCGCCGACCAGGACGTGCGGGACAAGTTCTCGAAAAGCTAAGGCTCGCTTCGCACGCGCTGCCGTCCCGCCAATCCCCGGACTTGATCCGGGGCTTCGCCTCGGGCATCCACGAGTTTCGAGCAGCCGGTACCGAGCCCAAGTATAGAAACTCGTCGCCCCCACGGCCAAGCCTTGGGTGACGCGCAGCGATGAAGCTGCGGGCCATAACCCATTGAAAAACAGCCACTCTCGGCCATCCGAAACACCCCCCGCTCAATTGACCGGAACCGTTAATGGTGTAGGATGCGGCGATAAACTCGCTGATTCCTCTCTCGCATCAAGGTTCCAGAAATGACGGAAAACCGTGGGCTGATGACCGGCAAGCGCGGCCTGATCATGGGCGTCGCCAACGACCGGTCGATTGCCTGGGGCATTGCCAAGGCCGCCGCCGACCAGGGCGCGGAGCTCGCCTTCACCTTCCAGGGCGAAGCGCTGGAAAAGCGCGTGCGCCCGCTCGCGCAATCGGTCGGCGCGAAGATCCTACTGCCCTGCGACGTCACCGACGACGCCAGCATCGACAAGACCTTCGAGGCGATCAAGTCGAGCTGGGGCAGCCTCGATTTCGTGGTCCATGCCATCGCCTTCTCCGACAAGGACGAATTGAAGGGGCTCTACGTCGATACGTCGCGCAGGAATTTCGCGCTGACCATGGACATCTCCTGCTTTTCCTTCACCGCGGTCTGCCAGCGGGCGCGAGCGCTGATGTCGAAGGGCGGCAGTCTCCTTACCCTCTCCTACTTCGGCGCCGAGAAGGTGATGCCGCATTACAACGTGATGGGCGTCGCCAAGGCGGCGCTGGAAGCCTCGGTGCGCTATCTCGCGGCCGATCTCGGCCCGGATAACATCCGTGTCAATGCGATCTCGGCCGGCCCGATCAAGACCCTGGCGGCTTCCGGCATCGGCGACTTCCGGCACATCCTGCGCTGGAACGAGCTCAATGCGCCGCTGAAGCGCAATGTCACCATCGATGACGTGGGTGGAGCCGGGCTCTATCTGCTCAGCGATCTCGCGCGGGGCGTCACCGGCGAGATGCACCATGTCGATGGCGGCTACAACACGGTCGGCATGATGCGCACGGATTCCGCCGGCGAGCTCGCGGAGATGCTGAAGAACTTCAGCGGCCGCAACGGCGACTGAAGCAGCTTCCATGTCGCACAACAGCTTCGGTCATCTGTTTCGCTTCACGACCTGGGGCGAGAGCCATGGGCCGGCGATCGGCTGCGTGGTCGACGGGACGCCGCCCGGCATCACCTTGAAGGCCGAGCGGATCCAGCACTGGCTCGACCGCCGCAAGCCCGGCCAGTCGCGCTTCGTGACCCAGCGTCGCGAGCCCGACGCCGTCCAGATCCTCTCCGGCGTGTTCGAGGACCGGAGCACCGGCACGCCGATCTCGCTGCTGATCCAGAACGAGGACCAGCGCAGCAAGGACTATTCGAAGATCAAGGACCAGTTCCGTCCCGGCCATGCCGACTACACCTACTGGGCCAAATACGGGGTGCGGGACTATCGCGGCGGCGGCCGCTCCTCGGCCCGCGAGACCGCGAGCCGGGTCGCCGCCGGCGCCGTCGCCCGCGAAGTCCTGAACCACATCTTGCCGAAGCCGGTGGAGATCCAGGGCGCGCTGGTGCAGATCGGCCCGCATAAGATCGACCGCGACCGCTGGGATTGGGCCGAGACCGAGCGCAACCCGTTCTGGTCACCGGATGCCGCCATCGTCGCGACCTGGGAAGACCATCTCGACGCCACCCGCAAGGCCGGCTCTTCCACCGGCGCCGTCATCGAGGTGGTCGCCCGCAACGTGCCGGTCGGCCTCGGCGCCCCACTCTACGGCAAGCTCGACGCCGATCTCGCCGCGGCGATGATGAGCATCAACGCGGTCAAGGGCGTCGAGATCGGCGCCGGCTTCGCGGCAGCCGAACTCACCGGCGAAGAGAACGCCGACGAGATGCGCATGGAGAACGGCAAAGTCGCGTTCCTCTCCAACAAGGCGGGCGGCATCCTGGGCGGCCTCTCGACCGGGCAGGACATCGTCCTGCGTTTCGCGGTGAAGCCGACCAGCTCGATCAATACCCCGCGCAAGAGCGTCACTGTCGCCGGCGACGAGGTCGAAACCTCCACCACCGGCCGCCACGACCCCTGCGTCGGCATCCGCGCCGTGCCGGTCGGCGAAGCGATGATGGCGGTGGTGCTGGCGGATCACCTGCTCCGACACCGCGGGCAGGTCGGGCTCTAGACTAGCTACTCGCCCGCGGCGCGGGCCGGCAGGTCCAGCGCCCGCAGCACGCAATCCTCCGGGAAGTTGAGGGTAACGGCCGTGCCCTTGCCGAGCGTGCTGGCGATCTCGAGCGCGCCGCCGTGCAGGCGCATCAGCGAACGCGAAATGTAGAGGCCGAGGCCGGTCCCGGAATGGCGGCGGCTGTAGGCGTTCTCGACCTGGCGGAACGGCTTGCCCATTTCTTCGATCATGTTGGCCGGGATGCCGGGGCCGGTGTCGGTGACGGTCAGCCGCAGGCCGGCGACCTGCCAGTCGCAGGAGATGGTGATCTGGCCCTCCGGCGGCGTGAACTTGCAGGCATTGCCGACCACGTTGAGCAGAATCTGGCCGAAGGCCCGCCGATCGACCAGCAGGTCGGGGCAGTCGGCGCCGATCTGCACCATGATCCGGGCGCAATCCGGATAGGCGCGGCGCGCTACGCGAAGCTGCTCCTCGACCGCCCTGGCCACGGCGCAGTGCTCGCGGTTGATCCGCACCTTGCCGGCCTCGACCCGTGCCACGTCCAGGATATCGTTGATCAGCAGCAGCAGGTACGAGCCGCTCTCATGGATGTCGCTGGCATACTCGGCATAGCGCTGCTGTGCGTCGGGGCCGAACGACTGGCTCGAGATGATCTCGCTGAAGCCGAGGATCGCGTTGAGCGGCGTCCGCAATTCATGACTCATGTTGGCGAGGAACTGCGACTTCGCCTGACTCGCCGCCTCGGCATGGTCGCGCGCCGCGATCAGGTCGGCATTGAGCTGGCTGCGATGGATCGCGATCGCGGTATACGAGGCCAACCGGTTGATCACCTCGAAATCGCTCTGCAGCGGCTTATAGGGCCGCGTGTGGTAGGTGGCGAAGGTGCCCAGCACCCGCCCGTTCTTGGCGATCAGCGGCACCGACCAGCAGGCGCGCAGGCCGTGCTTCAGCGCGATCTGCTTGTAGTCTTCCCAGAGCGGATCGGTCTCGATGTCCTCGACCACCACCCGTTCGCCGCGATAGGCGGCGGTGCCGCAGGATCCCGCCTTCGGCCCGATGATGGCGCCGTCGATCGCGGCGCTGTATTCCGGCGGCAGCTTCGGTCCCGCGACGGTGCGCATGGTGTTCTCCGGAGTCACCAGCAGCACCGAGCAGATCGCCTCCGGCATCGCCGCCTCGGCCAGGCTGCAGACCTGCGCCACCGTGTCGCTCAGCGGCTGGTCCTCGGCGATGCCGGTCAGGATGCGGCGCTCCTCGGCGCGAAACAGCTCGTCGCGCTTGCGGTCGGTGATGTCGCGGAGCGCGGTCACGCGCGCCGTGCCGCCGCGATAGTCGACCATGCGGGTGATCACCTCGACAGTGCGGCGCTCGCCGGACTTGATGATGACGTCGTACTCCTCGTTCTCGAACTGGCCGGACTGGATGCGCATCGCCAGGCGCTCGCGGTCGTAGGGCGCCACGAAGCCGGAGACCGAATGGCCGATGAGATCCTGGGGCTCGCAGCCCATGAAGCGGCAGAGCGCGACGTTGACGTCGAGAATGACGTTGTCGCGATAGACGAAGACGCCGCTGAAGGTCGCGTCGGCCAGCTGGCGGAAGCGCGCGAGTTCGCGCTCCTCATCGGCCGCGGCCCGCAGCCGGGCATTGCGGGCGATGAGGATGATCACAATCCCGCACAGCAGCGCGACCGTGCCCAGGCCGAGCACGGCGAGCGCCGGTCCGATTTGCTCCATCACCCTGTTCAGCGCGCCCGACATCCTTTGGGGAAGCCCTCTCTCACCCCGGTTTCAGGATTGCAGTCGATCACCAAAACTTTAACGCACCGCTAAGCGCGGCACTCAGCAAATTCATACAATACTATGCGATTAAAGGGAAAATGCGGACCAGAGCGCCGCTTGCGCCGGATCAGCGCGCCAGCACCTGGCGGCAGGCGGCCTCGCGCGGCTGCCAGCCGCGCTGCTGCAACTCCGGCTCGGCCTGGTCCTCGATCGGCCAGCCGAGGCAGAGATAGGCGACGAAGGACCAGGTCTCTGGAACATCGAGACTTTTGGTCGCGGCCAGCGGATCAAGGATCGAGACCCAGCCGAGGCCGAGCCCGCGCGCCCGCGCCGCCAGCCACAAAGTGTGCACCGCAATGACCGCCGAATAGCGCAAGGTCTCCGGCATGGTCTTGCGCCCGAGGCCCAGCCCCTGCCCGGTCGTCTCATCGCAGAAGACGGCGAGATGGACCGGCGCTTCCTGCAGGCCGGAGAGTTTCAGCGAGGCGTAGAGCGCGGCGCGCTCGCCGCGATAGCCGCCGAGCGCCTCCGCATTCGCCGCCTGATAATTGGCGATGATCGCCGCGCGCCGCTCCGCCGAGGCGACGTCGACGAAGCGCCAGGGCTGCGAATTGCCGACCGAAGGCGCGAGGCAGGCGAGATCGAGCAGCCGATCGACCACGGCTTCGGGGATCGGGTCGGTCCGAAAATGCCGCACGTCGCGGCGCCAGGCCAGCAGCTCGGCGAGCTCCGCCTGGAACGGATGGCCGAAGCCGCGATGCCGCGGCGTCGGCGCCGGGCGATAGAGCGGAAGTGTGGACATCAGGCGGCTTCGGGGCGGCGAGCTTCTACGAGGTCGACGATCTCGCCCATGATCGTGTTGAGGTCGTAGTCCTTCGGCGTATAGACCCGCGCGACGCCGGCGGCCAGCAGCCGCTGCGCGTCCTCGGGCGGAATGATGCCGCCGACCACGACCGGGATCTCGGAGAGGCCGACCTTCTTCAGCCGCGCCATCACGTCATCGACCAGCGCGACGTGCGAGCCGGAAAGAATGGAGAGGCCGATCACATGCACGCCCTCCTCCAGCGCCGCGTTGACGATCTCCGCCGGGGTGAGGCGGATGCCTTCATAGACGACTTCCATCCCGGCATCGCGCGCCCGGACCGCGATCTGCTCGGCGCCGTTGGAATGCCCGTCGAGACCGGGCTTGCCGACCAGGATCTTGATCCGGCGGCCGAGCCGCTTCGAGACCGCATCCACACGCCCGCGCACCTTGCCGATATCGCTGCGCGCGATCTCGACGCTGGCGCGCGCGACGCCGGTCGGCGCGCGGTATTCGCCGAACACCTTGCGCAAGGCGGCGCCCCATTCGCCGGTGGTGACGCCGGCATGGGCGCAAGCGATCGAGGCTTCCATGATATTGGCGCCGGATCGCGCATCGCCTTCCAGCCGCTGCAGCGCCGCTGCGACCGCCGCGGCATCGCGTCCCTCGCGCCAGGCCTTGAGCCGCGCGATCTGCTCGCTCTCGGCCGCCTCATCAACTTTCATGAATCCGCCGTCGCTGCCGGCGGTGAGCGGCGAAGGCGCGCTCTCGGTGAACTTGTTGACGCCGACCACGACCTGCTCGCCGCTCTCGATCGCCGCCAGCCGCCGCGCATTTGATTCCACCAGGCGCTGCTTCATATAGCTGCTGTCGATCGCGGCCACTGCGCCGCCCATGGCGTCGATCCGCGCCAGCTCCTCGCGGGCGTCGCGCTTCAGCGCCTCCACCTTCTCGGTGATCGCGCGCGAGCCGTCGAAGATGTCGTCGAACTCCAGGAGATCGGTCTCGAAGGCGACGATCTGCTGCAGCCGCAGCGACCATTGCTGGTCCCAGGGCCGCGGCAATCCCAGCGCCTCGTTCCAGGCCGGCAGCTGCACCGCGCGCGCCCGCGCATTCTTGCTCAAGGTGACCGCCAGCATCTCTAAGAGGATGCGATAGACGTTGTTCTCCGGCTGCTGCTCGGTCAGCCCCAGGCTGTTCACCTGCACGCCGTAACGGAAGCGCCTGAGTTTCGGGTCCGCGACGCCGTAGCGCTCCTGCGCGATCTCGTCCCAGAGCTCCGCGAAGGCGCGCATCTTGCACATCTCGGTGATGAACTTGAGGCCCGCGTTGACGAAGAAGCTGATGCGCCCGACCACCTGCGGCAGATCCGCCGCCGGCACCTGGCCCGACTGCTTCACGCCGTCAAGCACGCAGACCGCGGTGGCCAATGCATAGGCCAGCTCCTGGACCGGCGTCGCCCCCGCTTCCTGCAAATGGTAGGAGCAGACGTTGGTCGGATTCCACTTCGGCACTTCGCGATAGGCGAAGCTGATGACGTCGGTGATGAGCTTCAGCGACGGCTTCGGCGGGAAGATATAAGTGCCGCGCGAGAGATATTCCTTGATGATGTCGTTCTGCACCGTGCCCTGCAGCTTGGCCCGCGCGACGCCTTGCTTCTCCGCCGCCGCGATATAGAGCGCGAACAGCCAGGGCGCCGTCGCGTTGATGGTCATCGAGGTGTTCATCTCGCCGAGCGGCAAGCCGTCGAACAGGGTCAGCATGTCGCCGAGATGCGAGACCGGCACGCCGACCTTGCCGACCTCGCCCTTGGCCAGCGCATGGTCGGCGTCGTAGCCGGTCTGGGTCGGCAGGTCGAAGGCGATCGAAAGCCCGGTCTGGCCGCGCGCGAGATTGGTGCGATAGAGCGCGTTCGAGGCCGCGGCCGAGCTGTGCCCGGAATAGGTCCGGAACAGCCAGGGTTGCTCGCGCTTTTCGCCACTCATCGCCTACTCCCAAAACGGCTTCTTATCATTGTGCAGTGCAATATTGCCCCGGCCGGCCGGGCTCCGGCAAGCCCCCTGCTCTGCATCCAAAGTCGCAGCGGCGGCGAAGGAGGATCAGCACAACCCGACGGGGAGGAAGTCATGCTGTTGAGCGATGCCGGCGTGGACGTGGTCCGCGCCGCCTATCATGCCTTCGGCCGCGGCGATATCGCCGCCGTCGTCGATCTGCTGAGCGACGCCGTCGACTGGCGCTTCATCGGCCCGCAGCGCCTCGCCTATACCGGCCGCTTCACCAAGCCGCAGGTCGCCCAGTGGTTCGCCGACGTCGCGGCCGCCGACGACATCCAGGCCTTCGAGCCGCGCGAGTTCATCCCCGGCGGTGCGCATGTCACCGTGCTCGGCTGGGAACGCTGCGCCGCGCGCTCCTCCGGCAAGGTGTTCGAGAGCGAATGGGTGCACGTTTTCACCGTGCAGCACGGCAAGATCACCCGCTTCCTCGGGATCTACGACACCGAAGCCTCGGCCGCGGCGCGGTGATCTCAACTCGCCGTCATTGCCGGGCTCGACCCGGCAATCTGGCGCCGACCTGCACCAGATGCCCGGGACAAGCCCGGGCATGACGACTGAAGTCAAACCGCGCTGAGCGCCTGCTCCAGGTCCTCGATCAAGTCCTGCGCATCCTCGAGGCCGACCGAGACACGGATCAGCCCATCGTCGATGCCCTGCGCGGCGCGCTGCTCGGCGGTGAGGCGTTGGTGGGTCGTGGTCATCGGATGCGTCGCCAGCGATTTAGCGTCGCCGAGATTGTTGGAAATGAGCACCAGGTCGAGCGCGTTCAGGAACTTGAAGGCCGCCGCCTTGCCGCCCTTCAGGCTGAAGCCGACCATGGTGCCGCCGCCGTTCATCTGCTTCTGCGCCAGCGCGCGCTGCGGGAAGCCTTCCAGCGTCGGGTAGAGCACCTGCGAGAGCTTGGGATGGCCGGCGAGCTTGCGCGCGATGGCCTCGGCGCTGGCGGCCTGACGCGTGACCCGCAGCTCCAGCGTCTCCAGGCCCTTCAGCAGCACCCAGGCGTTCATCGGGCTCAGGCTGGGGCCGGTATGACGCAGGAAAGGCTGCAGGATCTCGGTGATGAACTTCTGCGTGCCCAGGATGACGCCACCCAGGGTGCGCCCCTGGCCGTCGATATGCTTGGTCGCGGAATAGACGACGACATCGGCGCCGAGCTTCAAAGGTTGCTGCAGCAGCGGCGTCGCGAAGACGTTATCGACCACCACCGTGGCGCCCGCCGCATGCGCGAGCTGGCTGACTGTCTCGAGATCGACCAGCCGCAGGCTCGGGTTGCTCGGCGTCTCGAGGAACACCGCCTTGGTCGGCTTGCCGAGCGCCTGCTTCCAGGCATCGTTGTCGCGCCCGTCGACGAAGACGCATTCGACGCCCCATTTCGGCAGGATCTCGGCCAGGATGAACTGGCAGGACCCGAACAAGGCGTCCGACGAGACGATGCGATCGCCCGCTTTCACCTGGCAGGCGAGTGCCGCGAAGACCGCGGCCATGCCGCTCGCGGTGCCGCGCGCGGCTTCGGCGCCTTCGAGATCCGCCATCCGTTCCTCGAACATGGCGACGGTCGGATTGCCGAAGCGCGAATAGACGAAGCGCGGCTGCGAATTGTTGAAGGCGGCTTCCGCCTCCTCCGCGCTCTCGTAGATATAGCCGGACGTGAAATAGACCGGCTCGGCGGTTTCCTTGAACCCCGAGCGGGACTGGCCCGCATGCACCAGCCGCGTCGCGCTGCGCCAGTGCGACTTGATCTCGCGTTTGCTCGTCATGGAATCAAAAACCTCCGGACACAAAAACACCCCGACCGGCAAGGTCGAGGTGCAAAATGCGTGTCCCAGACCCTTTTAGCTGCATGTTTAACGTGGCCGCAAGCCGAGCTCAAATCGCCACGAAGCGCTGCGAGTATCCACGCCTGCGCGGGAATGTCAAATCGATCGCCCGTCGGCCAGGCCCGCCACGATTCTGCCGCAATCTCCAGTGGCTTAGCGGCTCTCCTTCACAGCGAAGTGACCGCGGCGGGCTGCTGGGTTCATTAGGCTCGCGCGTTGTATGCAGGGGGACGAACCGCGATTCCGATCACCGTCACGAGGATCGCGGCCTGCGCAGGGCAGGAACCGCCCCCGACAGGAGTGGAGAGAAATCATGTTGCGCTTGAAAGGATCGAAGACGATCGCCGCCGCGCTCGCGGGCGGTCTGGCTTTGATGGCGGCCGGCATCTCGACCGCACAGGCCGACGACGACTGGAACGGCAACGGCTGGAACCACGGCAAGCATTGGAAGAAGCACGGCCACGGCTGGGGCCCGGGTCCGGTGGTGGTGCGCAACGGCTATTATTATGCGCCGCCGCCGCGGGTCTATTACGCGCCGCCGCCGGCGGTGTATTACGAAGCGCCGCCGCGCGTCTACTACGCGCCGCCGCCGCCGGTCTATGTCGTCCCGCAACCGCAGCCGGCGATCAGCCTGCAGTTCCGCCTCTGACGCCGCGCTCTGCGTGAGCGGCAACACGCGCCCCGGCTCCAGCGGTCGGGGCGCTTTTGTTTGTGGCACAGGCTGCCGTGAGCGGATTCACACTGCCGTGAATCCGCACTCTTAAGTGCCTGAAATTCAACTCAGAAAAAACGACTCGGATAATTCGCTCCGAATTTGCAGCACCGGCCGCGAACTTTTGCCGCGTTTGGTCGTTTACTGAGGCGAGATGACCGAAGGGCCTTTCCACTGCGAAATCGCCCTACGGGGGAACCTCTCGCGGGTCATGGAATGTGAGAAGGAGTCTTATCCATGAAGCGCGTTATCGCGAGCGTTCTACTCGTGGCCTTCCTGGCCGGCTGCTCAGGCATGTCGAACCGGGAACAGCGAGCCGTCAGCGGCGGCGCCATCGGCGCAGCGGGCGGCGCAGGTATCGGTCTGCTGACCGGCGCACCGGTTGCCGGCGCGCTGATCGGCGGTGCAGCGGGTGCAGCCACAGGCGCGCTCTGCTGCGGCGACGATTGAGGATCCACCGCGAAGGATGAACGCGAAGCAGTTGAGAATGGAATAATCAAAAGCGCTGCGGTTTCGGACCCCCGACTGGAACCGCAAAAGCGCCCGACGAAGCCCAACTCTGGCCCGGTCTCCCCACCCACGGACCTGGGCTTCGTGGCTGAGGCTTATGCCTCGACTGGCGCCCGGCGAAAGCCGGGCGCTTTTCTTTTGGGTCAAGCCGGAGCCCGAACTGGGCCGGGTCGTCCATGGTGCGGCGCGCACTTTGCGGGCAATATTTAATTTCATCCCTTCGATCGATCGCGCATCATTTGAACATTTATCTCTGCGCTTGAGACAGTTTCGTAAAGATTCGGACTTGACCCTTCTGCAAATGCGAAGGCAGGATGCAACGGATTTCGCACCTGCGAATTAATTTTGAGCGTCTCTGGGCCATGGGAGCAGGCTTCAATGAGTGACAATGCCGTCGTCATTCCGATGACCAAGAAGACCGCGGGCGAAGCGCCGAAAGGTCCCCCGCCGAAGGAGCTCTACGAGCTCGGCGAGATCCCGCCGCTGGGGCACGTGCCTGCGAAGATGTACGCCTGGGCGATCCGTCGCGAGCGCCATGGTCCGCCCGACAAGTCGTTCCAGGTCGAGGTGGTCGAGACGCCGAAGCTCGAGGCTGACGAGGTCCTGGTCATGGTGATGGCCGCCGGCGTCAACTACAACGGCGTCTGGGCGGGCTTGGGCAAGCCGATCTCCCCCTTCGACGTGCACAAGGCCGAGTATCACATCGCCGGATCCGACGCCGCCGGCATCGTCTGGGCCATCGGCTCTCGCGTGAAGCGCTGGAAGGTCGGCGACGAGGTCGTGGTCCATTGCAACCAGGACGACGGCGACGACGAGGAGTGCAACGGCGGCGACCCGATGTTCTCGCCCTCGCAGCGCATCTGGGGCTACGAGACCCCGGACGGATCCTTCGCCCAGTTCTGCCGGGTGCAGGGCCGCCAGCTCATGGAGCGCCCCAAGCACCTCACCTGGGAGGAAAGCGCCTGCTACACCCTGACGCTGGCGACCGCCTATCGCATGCTGTTCGGCCATCGCCCGCATATCCTGCGGCCCGGTCACAACGTGCTGGTCTGGGGCGCCTCGGGCGGCCTCGGCTCGATGGCGGTGCAGCTCATCTCCACCGCCGGCGCCAATGCGATCGGCGTCATCTCCGACGAATCGAAGCGCGACTTCGTCATGCAGCTCGGCGCCAAGGGCGTCATCAACCGCAACGACTTCGACTGCTGGGGCCAGCTCCCCGATGTCGACGACGCCGCGACCTATGCCGAGTACATGAAGAAGTGCCGCGCCTTCGGCAAGGCGATCTGGGACATCACCGGCAAGGGCATCGACGTCGATTTCGTCTTCGAGCATCCCGGCGAAGCGACCTTCCCGGTCTCCTGCTTCGTGGTGAAGCGCGGCGGCATGGTCGTGTTCTGCGCCGGCACCACCGGCTACAACATCACCTTTGACGCGCGCTTCGTCTGGATGCGCCAGAAGCGCATCCAAGGAAGCCATTTCGCCAACCTCTTGCAGGCCAGCCAGGCCAACCACCTGGTGGTCGAGCGCCGCATCGATCCCTGCATGTCCGAGGTCTTCTCCTGGGAGGACATCCCGCTCGCCCACATGAAGATGTGGAAGAACCAGCACAAGCCCGGCAACATGGCGGTGCTGGTCCAGGCCAAGCGGCCCGGCCGGCGCACCATAGAAGACTGCCAAGAAGACTAAGTGGGGAAAGAGTGATGTCGGCGCAAATGGCTGTTAAGGCTGCCGATAGCGCGGCAGCCACACCCTTGCTGCCGAATTTGCTTGAACGGTGTCACGTCGGCCTCAACGCCGCCGAGACCATCGTCGAGACCGCGCGCCGCACCGTCGCCGCGCGCGTCACCTCCGGCGGCAAGATCGACAGCGCCGCCTTCGACCGCGCGCAGTTCGCCGCCCATGGCTTTGCCTGGCTCGCCACCTACGCGACGGCCTTGGCGCAGCTGCTCTCCTGGGCCGAGCGCCTCAACGAGACAACCCGCTTCGGTGAGACCGAGGCGCTGATCCTGCAGATCGGCTTCGGCGAGTATCTCGCCCAGATCGGCGGCGGCTTCCCGATGAGCCAAGGCGAGATCGTGCGTCCCGCCGACCTCGGCCTCACGGGCAACGACCTGCATCCGCTGGAGGCGATCCCGGACCTGATCTCGATCGGCAACTCCGCGGAAGCCCGTGCCGCCCTCGCCGCGCGGATCGCCGACGGAAATTTCGGCGAAGCGGCGCTCGACGACGAGGCGCTCACCATTGTCCGCGACCAGTTCCACGCCTTCGCCGAAGCGCATCGCGAGGATGCGCATCGATGGCATCTGAAAGACGAATTGATCCCGATCGCCGTGATCGAGCAGCTCGCCGAGATGGGCGTGTTCGGCCTGACGGTGCCGGAGGATTTCGGCGGCGCCGGGCTCGGCAAGCTCGCGATGTGCGTGGTCACCGAGGAGCTGTCGCGCGGCTATATCGGCCTCGGCTCCTTGGGCACCCGCTCGGAGATCGCGGCCGAGCTGATCCGCCTCGGCGGCACCGAGGCGCAGAAACAGCATTGGCTGCCGAAGCTCGCTTCAGGCGAGATCCTGCCGACCGCGGTCTTCACCGAGCCCAACACCGGCTCCGATCTCGGCAGCTTGCGCACCCGCGCCGCGAAGGACGGTGACGTCTACAAGGTGACCGGGAACAAGACCTGGATCACCCATGCCTCGCGCAGCGACGTGATGACCCTGCTGGCGCGCACCGATCCCAACTCGACCGACTATCGCGGCCTCTCGATGTTCATCGCCGAGAAGCCGCGCGGCACTGAAACCGATCCCTTCCCCGCCAAGGGCATGAAGGGCGGCGAGATCCCGGTCCTCGGCTATCGCGGCATGAAGGAATACGAACTCTCCTTCGACGGCTTCGAAGTGAAGGCCGAGAACCTGCTAGGCGGCGCCGAGGGCGAAGGCTTCAAGCAATTGATGGCGACCTTCGAGAGCGCCCGCATTCAGACCGCGGCCCGTGCGGTCGGCGTCGCGCAATGCGCCATGGAGCTCGGCCTCAAATACGCCAAGGAGCGCATCCAGTTCGGCAAGCCGATCTACGCCTTCCCGCGCATCTCCGGCAAATTGGCCTGGATGGCAGTCGAGACCATGATCGCCCGCCAGCTCTCCTATTTCGCCGCCCGCGAGAAGGACAGCGACCGCCGCTGCGACATCCCCGCCGGCATGGCCAAGCTGCTGGCCGCGCGCACCGCCTGGTCCAACGCCGACAACGCCCTGCAGATCCACGGCGGCAACGGCTACGCCCAGGAATACCCGATCAGCCGCGTCCTCTGCGACGCGCGCATCCTCAACATCTTCGAAGGCGCCGCCGAGATCCAGGCCCAGGTCGTCGCCCGCGGACTGCTGAGCGGGCGGAACTGATCTGTCAGCCTCTTCTTCGAAACAATGGATAGATGGACAGCTCGACAGCGAGCCGATTCTGACCGGCGAGCGAAGCAACTTCCGCTGGAACGTGCACCATGAAATTGGCGGCGTCCTCAATCGGAATGAAGACCTCAAAGTCCATGCTGGCTGAACCGATCAGATTCAGGCTGATGAGACTTGCGATTTTGGGCCCGACTTGTTCAAGAAAAGTAACCACTTCGGACCATTGGTCCGCAGTCTCGCTCATACTTACCTGAGCATAGTGTCCAGGTTCTTCTCGGGTTGGCTCAAACCTATCAAGACCGAACCCGAGCGCGCTTTCTAGCTCGGGTCGACCAATAGACACACTCGCAAGCCGAATCACAAATTCTGGTACCGGTTTGTCCATGCACTCCAACCCTATCGTCCGCTGCAGGATCGTAGCTCGACGCTGTATTATCCGGTGATGGTCGCCGCCCGTCCACTGCTACGCGCAAACTCTCGAGACCTTCGAAGGCGCCGCCGGGCCCAGGTCGTCGCCCGGGGTTTGCTCAGCGGACGCAACTGACGATCCTTCTCAGGGATCGTCATGGTCCGCGAAGGCGGACCATCCACGAGTTTGCATCAAGCGCGCGACAGAAACTCGTGGATCCTCCGCCTTCGCGGAGGATGACGAGCTATAGAGAAGCCCGAACAAATTCGTCACCTCGCTTCCGCTTCCGCTCCTGCATACTCCCGAATTCAGCATCATAACGTGGATTGCCGACGCAGTAGAGAATTGGGCACGGTCATGCTATAATCCTCGCCTGCCTCCGACCTCCTCAGTGCGAGGGCAGACGCTGTTTGAAATCGTGAATGCACCACGGACGCCGGCGATATGCCTGCGCCACCCGCACCCGACCCGCACAGAAAACAGTCTTCATGTCGATCTTGCATGGCGCGTCGTGTTCATCGTCGAAGATTGCATGGCTATTCGGCGCCCATGCGGACCGTCAATGAACGCGCGCCCTTGCATGTACAGTGCATGTACGGAATCCGGCGACTGCGGGACGCAGGAAGGCTGCTTCGCGTCGCACGGCTCGAATGACATGCTCCCTTTGCTGCACTGCATCGCAGACCCGACGCAGACAGAACCAGCAACGCAGACCGACCCAGACAGAGCCACAACGCAGACCTGACGCAGACGGAATGCAGCATCCGCCTCCCGCGTCTGAATGAGAAATATTTTCATCGACAGTGACTTAGCCTGTTTTCGAGCGGCGGCATCAGCGGACCCCGTCTGCGTTGGACCAACACCGAAAAAGCGTCCGGCGCCGCGCTTGGACTGCGGGCCGCGGTCGTGTTATCCCGCCTCCATGACCCACAGCGCCCTCAGCACTTTCATCCGTGGCCTGCCCAAGGCCGAGCTGCATCTCCATATCGAAGGCAGCCTCGAGCCCGAGCTGATGTTCCGCCTCGCGGCCAAGAACGGCGTGAAGCTGCCCTATCGCAGCGTCGAAGAGGTGGTCGCAGCCTACAACTTCGACAACCTGCAGAGCTTTCTCGACCTCTACTACATGGCGGCCGGCGTCCTCCTCCACCGTGAAGACTTCGCCGCCCTGACCGAGGCCTATTTCGACCGCCTTGCTGCCGACGGCGGGGTCTATGCCGAGATCTTCTTCGACCCCCAGACCCATACCGACCGCGGCGTCCCGTTCGGCGAGGCCCTGGGCGGCGTGCTCGACGGCATGGCGACGGCCGAGAAGCGGCACGGCATCCGATCCAAGATCATCATCTGCTGTCTGCGCCATCTCGGCGAGGAACCCGGCCTCAAGATGCTGGCCCAAGCCGAGCCATTCCTGGACAAGATCGCCGGCCTCGGCCTCGATTCCTCCGAGGTCGGCTTCCCGCCGGCCGATTTCGAACGCCTCTTCGCCGCCGCGAGGGACAAGGGCTTGCGCCTCGTCGCCCATGCCGGCGAGGAAGGTCCCGCCGCCTTCGTCCGCGACGCCCTCGACGTGCTGAAGGTCGAGCGCATCGATCACGGCATCCGCGCGATCGACGACGACGCGCTGATCCGGCGGTTGGCCGAGGAAGGCACCACCCTCACCGTCTGCCCGCTCTCCAACGTCCGGCTCTGCACGGTGAAGACCCTGGCCGAGCACCCGCTGCGCCGGCTCTATGAAGCCGGCGTCAAGGTGACGATCAATTCCGACGACCCCGCCTATTTCGGCGGCTATCTCCAGGAAAACTACCTCCAGACGGCAGAGGCGCTGAACCTCACCCGCGCCGAACTCGCCGACATCGCCGCCAACAGCTTCCGCGGCGCGTTCCTCACCGACGAAGAGAAGTCTGGGTATCTGGCGCGGATCGACGCTCACTTAGACCGTCATCGCCGGGCTTGACCCGGCGATCTCTCGCCAAGTGGCACCAGATGCGCGGACAAGTCCGCGCATGACGAATTGAAGAGTTCGTCATCGCCGGGCCTGACCCGGCGATCTCTTGAAAGGAAGTATCACCCCGGATACCAGACCTTGCGCGGATCATCCGCGCTGCGCTTGTAGTCGTAGGCGCCGTCGATCAGCTTCGCCAGATCGACCTGCGGCCGCCAGCCGAGGAAGTCCTTGGCCTTGGCATTGTCCATCCAGTTCGACTGGTACTGGCTCGGGATCTCCACCGACGGCAGGCCGCGGGTCTTCTGCAGGTGCTGGGCGACCGCGCCGTAGTCCACCGGCTCGTCCATGCAGATGTTGAACAGCTGCTGCTTCGCCCGCGGATGGTCGAGCGCCGCGACCATCGCCGCCACCAGATCGGTCACATGCACGAAGTTGCGCTTCAACGGCTTGCCGTCGGCGTCGAGCAGCAGCGGCACCGTGCCGGTCTCGGCATAGCGCTTCGCATCCGCCGCCGGCACCAGGTCCTTCCAGACCGGACCGCCGAACACGTCGTCGCCGAAGGAGAGCGTGTATTTGAAATCGTCCTTCTCCATGATCCAGGGCGCGCGCAAGGTGCAGCCGTCGATCCCGTATTGGATGATGTATTGCTGCAGCATCACCTCCTCCAGCACCTTGGAGAGGGCGTAGCAGCCGGGATAAGCCATGTGCGGCACGGCCTCGGTGATCGGCCCGGGATGCTTGTAGAAGAAATGCCCGATCGCAGCGTCGCCGCCGATCAGCATGAAGCGCTGCGCGGTCCGGCTCTGGCGGAAGGCCTCCAGCAGCCAGAACAGGCCGCCCACGGCGACGTCCACCACGTCCTCCGGCGTCTCCTTGCAGGTCGCGAGATGCACGACATGGGTCACGTCGCGCATCGCCGCTTCTGCGATGGCGCGGTCGGCGATCGAGCCCTTGATCACCGAGAGCCGCTCGTCTTCAGGCAGCGCACGGTTGTGGCAGAGCGCCCGGATCTTCGCCGCCTTCCACTTCGGGTCGGCGCGCAAGGCATCGATGAAAGTCCGTCCAACCTTGCCGGTCGCACCGGTCACCAGAATGAGCATGGTCTTCCCTGTTTTCGCTTTTTGTCCCCGTCAACCCAGGATGCAACTGATTGTCGTTTCTGACAACCGTCAGCTTTATGTCAGGCCAACCTGACATGGAATAGCCGGTTCACATTGCGGAGATTCAGAATGCTTTCGATCCAGCACATCCATCCCATTCTCGTCCATTTCCCCATCGTCTTCTTCATCACCCTGGCGGTGGTCGATCTCGTCGCCGCGGCGCGGGGCCGGATCATCACGGGACGCGGGGGGTTGGCCAATCTGTCGCTCGGCCTGGCGCTGGCGGCCGGCGCCTTCGCGATCGGTTCTTACTTCATGGGCGACGCCGCGCTGGAGTTTGCCGAGTCCGGCGGCTTCCACAGCGACATCGCCGAAATGCACGAGGCCCTCGGCGAGGCCACCGCGGTGGCTTTCGCGATCTGGGCCGTCATCCGCCTCGGCCTCTGGTGGCGCGACCTGCGCCTGACGGGCGCCGGCGCACTTCTGGTCTCGCTGGTCGAGGTCGCCGGTGCGGCACTGGTCACCACCACGGCCTATTACGGCGGCCAGCTGGTCTATGACCTCGGCGTCAACGTCGCCCACGCGGCGGGCTGAAGGTCAGAGCTTTTCGAGGTCGCCGGAGAAATCCGGCGGCACGAAATCACCGCCCTGGAGCAGGTCGCTCAGCGGGTTGCCGCTGACCTTGCCTTCGACCGCGGCGGCGAAGACCTCGGCATTGTCCTGTGGGTCATAGCCCAGCCGAGTGGCGTTGCCGTTGTCCCAGAAGGCACGGCTGTTGCGCGACTGGCCGTAGACGATCTCGAAGAGATAGTCGGCGGTGAGGCCCACCCGCACCAGCCGCTCGAAATCCGGGAAGGACAGCCAGGTCGAGAGCATGCGCTGGTTGCTGGGCTTGGCGAAGCAGGAACCGATCCGCATGCAGAAGGCCTTGATCCCGTGCTTATAGGCATAGAGCGCGGCCAGGTCCTCGCCGAAGGCCTTGGAGAGGCCGTAGCGGCCGTCGGGGCGCGGCGTAACGTGATGGTCGAGCGTCTCGCTGCGGCGATAGAGCCCGACCACATGGTTCGAGCTCGCGAAGACGATGCGCTCGACCCCAGCCAGCCGCGCGCCCTCCCAGAGATTGATCGCGCCCAGGATGTTGGGGCCGATCACCTCGGGCCAGCTCCCCTCCAGCGACCGCCCGCCGAAATGCAGGATCGCATCGACGCCTTCGCAGAGCCGCGCCGTCGCATCGGCATCGCCGAGGTCGCAGCGCACCACCTCCTCGCCCGCTTCCGCCGGCGCCATCTCGTCGCGGTCGGAGAGGCGCAGGACGGGAAAGCTGCCGCGCAGACGCTCGCGGAGGACTCGCCCGAGATTGCCCGCGGCGCCGGTGATCAGGATGCGATGGTGCTGGGTCATGCGGTTCCTCGCCTAAAGCAAAAGGCCGGCATACGGTGCCGGCCTTCGCGTCTCGAAGCGATGATCCAGGGCCGGATCAGCGCGAATAAAATTCGACGACCAGGTGCGGCTCCATCGCCACCGGATACGGGATGTCGGCGAGCTGCGGGGTGCGCACGAACTTCGCGGACATCTTCTTGTGGTCGGCTTCGATATACTGCGGCACGTCGCGCTCGTTGGACTGCACGGCGGTCAGCACCAGCGCCATATCGCGGCTGCGCTCGCGGACCTCGACCACATCGCCTTCCTTCACCTGGTAGGAGCCGATGTTGACGCGCTTGCCGTTGACCTTCACATGGCCGTGGTTGACGAACTGGCGGGCGGCGAACACGGTCGGCACGAACTTGGCGCGGTAGACCACGGTCTCCAGGCGGCGCTCGAGCAGGCCGACCAGGTTCTCGGAGGTGTCACCGCGACGGCGCGAGGCTTCCTGGTAGAGGCCGCGGAACTGGCGCTCGCCGATCGAGCCGTAATAGCCCTTCAGCTTCTGCTTCGCCATCAGCTGGATGCCGAAGTCAGTCGGCTTCTTGCGGCGCTGGCCGTGCTGGCCCGGGCCGTAATCGCGGTTGTTGTTGACGGGGCTCTTGGCGCGGCCCCAGAGATTGACGCCAAGCCGGCGGTCGATTTTGTGCTTGGCTTCGCCACGCTTATCGGACATGCGGAAATCCTTCTTTCTCGCTTGGTTACGATGTTGTTCATGTCCCGGCTGTCCGGCCCGCTGTTACGCGGCGGCTGGATCGGCTTTGGACCTATCCGGCGCGGGAGCGGGCGGATCATAGCGACCAAAAACCCCAAGTCAAGCAGGCTAAGCCGCTGATCTAAGGCCGCTTTTTCTCCCGGAGCGTGGTCAGTTCCTTGACCACGCCATGGAGGGTCCGGATTTCCTGCTCGGTGAGCTCGGCCCGGCCCCACATGTTGCGCAGGTTCCGGATCATGTTCGGCCGCGCCTCCTCGTTCCGGAGGAAGCCGCATTCGTCCAGCGCCTTCTCGAAATGGGCAAAGAAGCCGTAGAGCTCCTCCTTGGTCGCGGGTTCCGCGCCATGGGTCTCCAGCACCCGCGCCGGCGTCGCGTCCCCCGCCTGATACCACTCGTAGCCGATCAGCAGCACCGCCTGGGCGAGGTTGAGCGAGGTGAACTCGGGGTTCAGCGGCACGGTGACGACCGCATCGGCCAGGGCGACGTCGTCCTTCTCGAGCCCGGTGCGCTCCTTGCCGAACAGGATGCCGACCCTGCGCCCGGCCCGCCCCGCTTCGACCGCCTTCTGGCCCACCGCGCGCGGCGTGAGGATCGGCTTCACCATCTTCCGCTCCCGCGCGGTGGTCGCATAGACCATCTGCAGGTCGGCGACCGCGGCAGCGGTGCTCTCGAAGATGCGGACCGGCGGCATGATGTCCAAGGCGCCGACCGAAGCGGCTGTCGCCCGCTCGCTCGGGAAGGGATCGCGCGGGTTGACCAGGCGGAGATCGGTGAGGCCGCAATTCAGCATGGCGCGCGCGGCGGTGCCGATATTCTCGGCCAGCTGCGGCTCCACCAGGATCACCGCCGGCGGGATGCCCCGTTCGGTCATTGCGCGGCGGAGGCTTGCGCCAGCTTCAGCAGCTTCCAGGTCAAGGCGTCGTTCAGCGCCTCGTAGGAGGCGTCGATGATGTTGGTGGAGACGCCGACCGTGCTCCAGCGCTCACCGCTGGCATCGGCGCTCTCGATCATCACGCGGGTGACCGCCTCGGTGCCGGCCTGCGGCGTCAGGATGCGGACCTTGAAGTCCACCAGGCGCATATCGGAGAGGCCGGGATAGAGCGGCGTCAGTGCCTTGCGCAAGGCGGTGTCGAGGGCGTTCACCGGGCCATTGCCGGTCGCGACCGTCATCATGTCTTCGCCATGGACGTCGAGGGTCACGGTCGCCTCGGATTCGGTGACGAGCTCGCCGCGCACGTTCCAGCGCCGCTCGTCCATCACCCGGAACCGCGCCAGCTTAAAGTAATCCGGCACCGTGCCGAGCCCGCGCCGCGCCAGCAGCTCGAAGCTGGCCTCCGCGCCGTCATAGGCATAGCCGTCGTATTCGCGGAGCTTCACCGTCTCGACCAGCGCCGCGACCTTGGGATCATCCGGGTTGATCTCCAGCCCGATCTCGCGGAAGCGCGCCAGGATATTGGCCCGGCCCGATTGGTCGGAGACGACGATGTGACGGCGGTTTCCGACCACGCCGGGCTCGATATGCTCGTAGGTCCTTGGGTCCTTCTCGACCGCGGAGACATGCAGCCCGCCCTTGTGCGCGAAAGCGGATTCGCCGACATAGGCGGCGCTGCGCGAAGGCGCGCGGTTGAGGCGCTCGTCCAGCAGACGCGAGAGATGCGTGATCTGCTTCAGGTCGTCGTCGTCGAGTCCGGTCTTGAACTCGGTCTTCAGCATCAGGGACGGGATCAGCGAGACGAGATTGGCATTGCCGCAGCGCTCGCCGAGGCCGTTCAAGGTGCCCTGCACCTGGCGCACGCCGGCCCTGACCGCCGCCAGCGAGTTGGCAACCGCGTTCTCGGTGTCGTTGTGGCAATGGATGCCGAGATGGCTGCCGGGAATCTTCGCTGTCACTTCACCGACGATGCGCTCGATCTCATGCGGCAAGGTGCCGCCGTTGGTGTCGCAGAGCACGATCCAGCGCGCACCCGCCTTGAAGGCCGCCTCGGCGCATTCCAGCGCATAGGCCGGGTTGTTCTTGTAGCCGTCGAAGAAATGCTCGGCGTCGAACATGACTTCCGCCACCCGCTCCTTCGCATGCGCCACGCTCTCCGCGATCATGGCGACGTTCTCGGCGCGCGGGATCGCCAGCGCCACATCGACATGGAAGTCCCAGGATTTCCCCACCATGCAGACCGCATGGGTCTTGGCGTTCAAGAGCGCGGCGAGGCCGGGATCGTTGGCGGCGCTGCGGCCAGGGCGGCGGGTCATGCCGAAGGCCACGAACTTGGCGCGCTTGAAGCGCGGCGCGTTGCCGAAGAAGGCGTCGTCGGTCGGGTTGGCGCCGGGCCAGCCGCCCTCGACATAATCCACGCCCAGCCGGTCGAGCGCCGCCGCCAGAGCCTGCTTGTCGCCGACATTGAAGTCGACGCCCTGGGTCTGCGCCCCGTCGCGCAGGGTCGTGTCGAACAGATAGACGCGCTTGTCGTCGGACATGTTTCAGGTCGCCATCGAGATTGACCCGGTTTTCAGCATATGGAACCTTGGGGGTCAAGCTAACCTCCCAAGATAAGCGCCAAATGCCTGATTTCGCGAACCTTCTGCCCTTCCTGGCCGCCGCCCTGGCGCTCAACCTGACGCCCGGCGCCGACATGACTTACGTGATCGCCCGCTCGGCGACCCAGGGCCGGTCGGCCGGCATCGCCGCCAGCTTCGGGGTGGCCGCGGGCTCCTTCGCCCACAGCCTGCTGGCCGCCTTCGGTGTGGCGGCGCTGGTCGCCCAGTCCGAGGCCGCCTTCGTCGCGATCAAGATCGGCGGGGCGCTCTATCTCCTCTACCTCGCCTGGAAGGCGATCCGCGCCAGTGCCAAGGCCGTGGCCCTGAAGAATCTGCCGCCGGTGAGCACCGGCCGGGTCTTCGCCGAGGGCGCGCTCACCAACTTGCTCAATCCGAAGGTCGCGCTGTTCATCCTCGCCTTCCTGCCGCAATTCGTCGATCCCGCGCGCGGCTCGGTGGCGGTCCAAATCCTGGTGCTCGGCCTCATCTTCAACATCGGCGGCACCACGGTGAACTGCATCGTCGCGGTCTCGGCGGGTGCCGCCGCCTCGATGCTGCGCGGCTCCGAACGCTTCGCACGCTGGCTCAACCGCTTCACCGCCCTGGTCTTCGTCGGCCTGGCCTTGCGCCTGGCCTTCGCCGAGCGGCGCTGATCTTGCAGGTTGTCGTCATCGGTGCCGGCGCCGCCGGCATGGTCGCGGCGCTCCGGCTCTCCGAAAAAGGCTGCAACGTCACCCTGATCGAGCAAGGCGAGATCCCGCACCCGCGCGCCGCCTCCTTCGACCAGCACCGCATCATCCGCCACATGTATCCCGGGTCGGATGCCTATGCCCGGCTGGTGGACCATGCCTTCGCGGCCTGGGACCGGCTGTGGGAGCGCTTGGGCCGCAAGCATCTCGCCGAGACCGGCGTGCTCGCGGTCTCCAACGATCCCGGCGACTGGAGCGACCGCGGCCGCGCAGGGCTCGACCGGCTCGGCATTCCCTATCATCTCTGGGATGTGGCCGAGCTCCGCCGGCGCCTGCCGCAGTTCCAGTTTCCCGACCGCGCCACCGGCATCTTCACCGATCGCGGCGGCGCTCTGTTCCCCGACCGCATCGCCACCGATCTGGCGCTCGCGCTCCGGCAGAGCGGCGTCAGCCTGGTGCCGCGCGAGAAAGTGGTCAGGGTCGACCCCGCGGTCGGCCGCGTCGAGACCGAGAGCGGCGCCGTCTTCCTCGGCGACCGCGTGATCTTCTCCGGCGGTGCCTGGGCCTCGAAGCTCTTTCCCGACTTCGCCGCGTCGCTCGTGACCTATCGCCAGGCCGTGCTCTACGTCGCGCCGCCCGCCAAATGGACGGCGGCCTGGGCCGAGACGCCGGTCATCGTCGATCTCGGCGGCGAGAGCGGCTGCTACATCCTGCCGCCGGTCGAGGGCAGCGACATGAAGATCTGCGGGCCCGACCACCGCCGCCGCGGCGATCCCGACCGCGACGTCGCGCTCGACGAGAATGAGGATCAGGCGATCCGCGCCTTCTTCCGCTATTCGCTCCCCGATGTCGCGGATTACCGCAGGCTCTACATGAAGACCTGCTTCTACACGAACGCCCCCGACGACCGCTTCCAGCTGCAGCGCCGCGAGCGCCTGATCCTGTTCAGCGGCTGCTCCGGCCACGGCTACAAGTTCGCCGCGCTGAACGGCGAGAAGCTGGCGCAAGTTGTGCTCGGCGAAGCGGATCTGGAAGCGACCGCGAAGCTGCTCGGTGGCTACGACTAGGGCTCAGGCCGCCTGCTCGCCGAACCAATGCGGGCGGCGTCGGGCGGTCCAGTTGATCAGGCGATAAACCAGGCGCCGCAACGGGGCGAAGTCCTGTGCGAGCAGGACGATACCGAGCGGCGCCATCCATAGCCCGAGGACCGGAAGAAACCACGCGAAGGCGGCGAGCACGAACAGGATGCCCAGCGGCACCCGCAGCCAGAACCGCTGGGGATCGCGCAGCCAATGGACGAAGCCCATCATGCGCGGCGGCAGTTTCGCGATCAGCCGCTCGAGCCGCCGTTCCGCGCGGTCCTGGTCTTCACGCTTGAGCATCGACCGCTCCGACTCACCTCTCACCCTCGCGGTGATCAATACGCCGGAACGGCTTCGGGTTCCTACCCGACCGTGATCCGCAGCTCGCCGATGCCCTCGACCGCGCCCACGAGCTTGTCGCCCTTCTTGACCGGGCCGACGCCGGCTGGGGTGCCGGAATAGATGAGGTCGCCGGCCTTCAGCTCGAACAGGCCGGAGAGATAGGCGATCATCTCCGGCACTTTCCAGATCAGCTGGTTGAGATCGCCCTGCTGCTTCAACGCGCCGTTGACCTTGAGCGTGACGGCGCCCCTCGCCGGATGGCCGATCTCGGAGGCCGCCACCAGCTCGGAGCAGGGTGCGGCGGCCTCGAAGGCCTTGCCGACTTCCCAGGGCCGCCCCGCCTTCTTCGCCTCGCCTTGCAGGTCGCGGCGGGTCATGTCGAGCCCGACCGCATAGCCGAAGACATGGTCGAGCGCCTTGTCCACCGGGATGTCCTTGCCGCCGGATTTCAGCGCCACCACCATCTCCAGCTCGTGGTGCACGTCCTTCGAGGCATCCGGATAGGGAAACACGCCGTCATTCATCACCAGGGTGTCCGGGTTTTTCTGGAAGAAGAACGGCGCCTCGCGGTTCGGATCATGGCCCATCTCGATCGCATGCTCGGCATAGTTCCGGCCGACGCAATAGATCCGGTGCACGGGAAACAGCTTGTCGCTGCCCTTGATCGGCAGCGCCGGCACCGGAGACGGCGCGAAGACATAGCGCGCGTCGGTCGTCTGAATATTCATTGTCTCACTCCCGCGTAAAATTCGATGCGTTTCTCAAGCACGCCGATCAGCTCGGCGACGATCAGGGCGAAGGCGAACAGGACCAGGGTCAGCGCCCAGAACTCCTCCATCAGGAAGTTGCGCGAATAGAGCTCGAACAGCTCGCCATAGCCGATGATAGAGACCAGCAGCTGGCCGATCACGACGCCCTTAACGCCCCGGATGAAACCCAGCCGGATTCCCGCCAGGATCTCGGGCAAGGCCGCCCAGAAGATGATCTTGGAATAGAGCGCCGGCGGCTTCGCGCCGAAGCTGCGGCTCATCTCGATCAGCGAGGGCGCGACGCTCTTCACGCCGGCCTGGGTGTCGAGCACAATGATCCAGACCGCGAACAGGAAGACGCTGACCACGATCGTGGTCTCGCCCATGCCGAACAGGATCATCAGCACCGGCACCAGGGCCGAGAGCGGCGCGCTGACGAAGACATTGACCCACATGCCGAGCAGGTTCTCGGCCGCCTTCACCCGTCCCATCAGGATGCCGAGTGCCACGCCGACCAGGATCGCCAGCACCATGCCGATGCTGAAGGCGCGCAAGGTGGTCCAGGTCGCCGTCCAGAACTTCGGCGAATAGACCAGCTCGCCGAGGCTCATCACCACGCCGCTGAACGGCGGGAACAGCAGCACGGCCTCGGTGCGGCCGACGATCTCCCAGACCGCGATCCAGAGCAGCAGCGAAGACATCATCGGCAGGCGGTAGCCGAACAGGTTCATGGCATCAATCCACGAACTGCCGCAGGCCCTGCCAGATCTCCTCGACCGTATCGAGATAGGCGCGGTCGCGGCGGATCTCGTCGGGCGTGCCGGAACGGTCGATCCTGGGCGCGATCACCTGCTCGATGCGTCCGGGTCGGCGCGACAGCAGCACGATGCGGTCGGAGAGATAGACCGCCTCCTCGATGCTGTGGGTGACGAAGATGAAGGTCTTCTTCTCGACCTCGCGCAGCCGCAGCAGGTCCTCCTGGAACTTGCGTCGGGTTTGCTCGTCCACTGCGGAGAAGGGCTCGTCCAGCAGCAGCACGTCGGCCTCGACCGCCAGCGCCCGCGCCAGGCCGACTCGCTGGCGCATGCCGCCGGAAAGCTCGTGCGGATATTTCTCCTCGAAGCCCGAAAGTCCGACCTCGGCGATATGCGTGCGCGCAATCTCGTTGCGCTGCTTCAACGGCACGCCACGGAGCTCGAGGCCGAAGGCGACATTGCGCAGCACCGTCGCCCAGGGCATCAGCGCGAAATCCTGGAACACGAAGGCGCGCTCCGGTCCGGGGCCGGTGACCTTCTCGCCCTTGACCAGGATCTCGCCCGCGGTCGGCGCCAGAAGGCCGGCGATGATCTTCAGGAGCGTGGTCTTGCCGCAGCCGCTGGGGCCGAGCAGCGTGGTCAACGCACCCGACGGAAAGTCGAGATCGATGTCTTTGAGCGCATGCACGCCGCCGGGATAGACCTTGTTGATGCCGCGGACCGCGATGATGCCGGGGGCCTGGGCATCCTGGGCCGCGGGGTGGATCGAGACGACGCGTTTGGCGGCAACCATTTCTATGCCCTGCTCTTTTCCGGCCGGAACATGGTCCGTTCGGCCCATTGCAACAGACTGAGGGTGGCGGCGGAGAAGATGATGATCGAGGCGATCACGGCATACATCTCGGCGTAGTTCGCCACCGCGCGGTGATAGGTGATGAGGTCGCCGATCCCGGTCGGGGTGATCAGCAGCTCGGCGAGAATGATGCCGATGAAGCCGGCGGAGATGCCGAGCCGCAATCCGGCGAAGATCACCGGGCTGGCGTCCGGCAGGATGATCTTCACGATCTGCTGCATCCGGCTGCCGAGGAAGGAGCGGCACATCGCGACCAGCGACGGGTTGACGTTGGCGACCGCCTTGTAGGAGTTCAGCACGATCACCGGCAGCGCCAGCAGGCAGACCGAGATCACCTTCGCGGTCATGCCGATGCCGTAGATGAAGGTGACCATCGGGATCAAGGCGGCGACCGGTGCGGCCTGCAACACGATGAAGACGGGCGCCGCCGCCCATTCGACGCTCTTCCTGAGGCCCATGGCGACGCCGGCCGAGACGCCGATCACCGCCGAGAGGACTACGCCGATCACCAGCGGCTGCAGCGTGAGGAAATAGGCCTTGAAGATCGATCCGTCGACGACCATGCGGCCGAAGACGAGCACGGTATCGGAAAAGGTCGGAAAGGCGAGATTGATCGGCACCCGCCCCGCCGCTTCCCAGGCGCCGCAGAACAAAGCGATGGACGCCAGCCGCCACCACAACAGCTGGCGGCGGCTGCGCCGCTTTTCACCGGGCTCCGCGGCAATCTGCGCGGCGACGATGTCTTCGACCCTGACGTCCATCATTGCTCTTCCGCTGTCGGCTTACTGGCCGACCTTGGCCGAGGCCTTCTTCAGCGGCTCGAAGGTCCAGAAGTCCTCGACCTTGAGGCCGGATGGATCGCCTTCGATCTGGCCAGCGAGGCTGTAGAAGGCGAAGTCGTCCTTCACCGCCGCCTCGCTGCCGCCGTCTGCCGGGAAGGCCTTGTTCGCCACCGACTCCTCATAATACGGCACGACCTCGCCCTCGAGATCCGCCGGCAGGTCGGGCAGCAGATTATACTTCTTCCGCAGATCGGCGACGACCGCGGGATTGGCGTTGATCTCGCGCCAGGTCTTCAGCAATTCCTCGACCAGGATCTCCACCGCCGGCGCCTGCGCCTTCAGGAACTCGGTGTTGGCATAGAGCGCCTCATCGGTGGCGTTGACGCCTTCCATCGGCAGCACCGCAAATTTTCCCGGTGCCTTGGAGTCCAGCAGCTTCTTGTTGGTGGAATCGACGATCGAGGCCTTGACGTTGCCCTGGAGCAGGGCGCCGGCGCGCACTTCCGAGCCCGGCACGTAGGAGATGTTGCTGTAGGTGATGCCGTTCTTCTGCGCCATCAGCTTCATGATGGCCTCGGTGCCGGAGCCGCGGGCATGCACGGCGATCTCCTGGCCGTCGAGATCCTTCCAGCTCTTGTAGAACTCGGTGTTGACCACCGGGAAGAAGCGCAGGTTGCTCATCTGGTAGAACAGCCGGATCGGCGCCTTCACCTTCTGAATGAGCGCGTAAGGCGTGCCGACGCCGATATCGGACTGGCCGCCGACCACCGCCTGCGAGGCGACGTCCTCCGACTTCAGGAAGGTTACCTCGACATCGACGCCGCGCTCCTTGGCGCGCTCGATGGCGATCAGGAAGTTCAGCGTCTCCACCGTGGCGATGTCGCCGAAGGCGATCCGGATCTTGCCCTCCGCAGATGCGGGTGCCGCCGCTGCGCCGAAGGCGAGCGACGCCGCGACCAAGGCCGCGCCGAGCACCCGGGTGATATCCCTGATTTGCATCTTCTCCTCCTCCCACTTGCCGTTGCTGCGATGAGCCTTGTGGCTCTGGCTTGGTGTCGACCATTCTTATATTGGTTTCCAAATGGCGCAAGCGTGCATCGCAGATAGACTTGAATTTCCTGGGATATTCGTGGATATTTCGACAACCAATTACTCGATTGGTTGAGGATGGAGATGATCGGATCCGACGAAGCGCTGGCGCGGCTGCGCGCCTATCTCGCCAATATCGAGCTCCCCGTGGACAGCCGCCTGCCGGCCGAGCGCGAGCTGGCGCAGGCCCTCGGCGTCGGCCGCGCCGACTTGCGCAAGGCGCTGGCGGTGCTCGAGGCCGAGAACCAGATCTGGCGCCATGTCGGCAAGGGCACTTTCATCGGCAGCCGGCCGATCGACAGCCATGCCGACGTTGCCGCGATCACCAAGCGCACCAACCCCGCGGAGGCGATGCGCACACGGCTGCTGCTGGAGCCGGAGGTCGCGCGCATGGCGGCCCTCAACGCCACCTCGGAGCATGTCGCCGAGATGCGGCTCTGCCTGCAGAAATGCCGCGCCGCGCAGACCTGGCGGCAATACGAAGCCTGGGACAACCGCCTGCACCGCGTGATCGCGGAGTCCACACAGAACGCCCTGCTCCTCGCTTTGCTCGACACCCTGAACGCCGTGCGTCGCGCGCTGGTCTGGGGCCGGCTCCGGGTCAACAAGGTGAAGCCGGCGCCGGATCACCACTCCTTCGCCGAGCACGAGGCGATCGTCAGCGCGATCGCCGACCGCGATCTCGACCGCGCCGCCGCGGCGATGCGCCGCCACCTCGAAAGCGTGGAGCGCAACCTGCTGCGTCCGCCGGCCGCGACGCCCGGCGAAGGCCTGGAGCACGGCGTGCCGGCCGACGCCTAGCGCAGCAGCCGGATGGCCCGCCCAGTCTTTACCCCCGACCCGACCTCGGCGCCGCATAGTGGGCCAACGCCCTGGAAATTCTAGAAAAACGTCTTCAGCCGGGCCGGCTATGCCTCATTTCGTACATGCACTGTCCATGCAAGCGCGCGGGCGAGGCTTTGGCCGATGACGATGCCAAGAGACAATAGTACTCCTTTTGTTCCATGGGCGCAAATGGAGTCTCGGCCGCAGAAAACCGCCGGGGCTATGCCCGCTTCCAGGTCGTGCCCGCCGGCCCGTCCTCGAGGATGATGCCGGCATCGCCGAGCTGCTTGCGGATCCGATCCGCCCCGGCGAAGTCCTTGGCTTTGCGCGCCGCTTTTCGCGCCTCGATCAAGCGTTCGATCTCCGCCGCGTCCAGCCCGCCACCGCTGGCCTGGAACCAGGCCGCCGGATCCTGCTGCAGCAGGCCGAGCAAGACGCCGGCACCCAGCAAGGCGGATTTCATGGCCTTCTTCTCTTCCGGTCTCTCAGCCTTGTTCAGTTTCGAGGCGAGATCGTGCATCTCGGAGATGGCGAGCGGCGTGTTGAGATCGTCCGCCAAAGCCGCGAGGATGTGGTCGTTCGCTTGCGGCGTCGCATCGACCTCGGCGCGTTGCAGCGCCGTGTAGAGACGGTCCAGCGCCGTCTTCGCCTCCTTGAGGCCGTCGCGGGTGATGTCGATCGGCTGGCGGTAATGTGCCGACAGCAGCGCGAAGCGGATTGCCTCGCCGCGATGACCCTCCTCCAGCAGCTCATGCACGGTGAAGTAGTTGCCGAGGGACTTCGACATCTTGGTGCCGTTCACCTGCACGAAGCCGTTGTGCAGCCAGTAGCGTGCCATGACCTGGGTGCCATGGGCGCAGCGGCTCTGCGCGATCTCGTTCTCATGATGCGGGAAGATGAGGTCGAGCCCGCCGCCGTGGATGTCGAAGACTTCGCCGAGGATCTCGCCCGACATCGCCGAGCATTCGATATGCCAGCCCGGCCGGCCGCGGCCCCAGGGCGAATCCCAGCCCGGCTGGTCGGCACTGCTCGGCTTCCACAGCACGAAATCCGCCGGGTGCTTCTTGTAGGGCGCGACTTCCACCCGCGCGCCGGCGATCAGGTCATCGAGGCTGCGCTTGGAGAGCCTGCCGTATTCCTCCATCGACGGCACGTTGAAGAGAACGTGGCCCTCCGCCGCATAGGCGTGGCCTTTTTTCTCCAGCGTCGCGATCATCGCGATCATCTGGCCGACATACTCGGTCGCGCGCGGCTCCTGGTCCGGCGGCAGGGCGCCGAGCGCACGCATGTCGTCGTGGTACCACTGGGTGGTGCGCTTGGTGACCTGCTCGATGGTCTCGCCGTTCTGCTTCGCGGCTTCCATGATCTTGTCCTCGATGTCCGTGATGTTGCGGACATAGGTGACGTGATCCTGGCCGTAGGTGTGCCGCAGCAGCCGTGCCAGCACGTCGAACACCACCACGGGGCGCGCATTGCCGATATGCGCATAGTCGTAGACCGTCGGGCCACAGACATACATGCGGACGTTCTTCGGGTCGATCGGCTCGAAGACCTGCTTCTCGCGGGTCAGGGTGTTGTGGAGGTGGATGGTCATAAGAGGTTCCGTTGCTAGTGTTGCCGTGGGTGCTCAGTTGCAGCCACAACAACAACTCGTCATCCCGGCGACCCGCGGACGAATGTCCGCATTCGCGGACGGGGGCGCCGGGATCCACGCCTTGGGTACCGCAGGATAGAAAGGCGTGGATCCCCGGACCAAGTCCGGGGATGACGGCGGAGAATAATGCAGCATTGAGACCATCACGCCCGCTCCCCCCGTAGCCGCCTGAGCGCGCGGTCGCGGCCGATCAGGGGCAGCAATACCTTCAGCTCCGGGCCGTGATCCAAGCCCGTGAGCGCCAGGCGCAGCGGCATGAAAAGCTCCTTACCCTTCTTGCCGGTGCTCTTCTGCACGGTCTGGGTCCAGGTCTTCCAGGTTTCGGCGTCCCAGGGCTCGCTGGGAAGCAGCTCGGCGGCTTTCGACGCGAAGCCGCTATCCGCCACCACCGGCGCAATCTCCGAGCGGCAGATCTGCTGCCAGAGCGCGATGTCGGCGATCTTTTCCAGGTTTCCCTTCGCCGCATCCCAGAGCGCCGGATCGACCCCACCGAAGTTGAGCGCGGCCAGCTGCGGCTTGACCTCGTCGAAGCTCATGGCGTGCAGCAGGCGGGCGTTGAGGTGCCTCAGCTCCTCGGGATCGAAGCGCGGCGAAGTCTTGCCGAACTTCGAGAGATCGTGCTCAGTCACCAGCGCGTCGAGCGCGCGAACCGGCTCCACCGCATGCCCGGTGCCGATCCGCGCCAGATAGGCGTTGATCGCCATCGGCTCCAGGCCGTCCTCGCGCATCTGCATGATCGAGAGCGAGCCGAGGCGCTTCGACAGCCCCTCCCCGCCGGCATCGACCAGCAAGGGCAGATGCGCGAAGGTCGGCACCGCGGCGCCCAGCGCCTCGTAGATCTGGATCTGGGTCGCGGTGTTGGTGACATGGTCGTTGCCGCGGATCACGTGGCTGACCTTCAGCTCCACGTCATCCACCACCGAAGGCAAGGTGTAGAGGAAGGTGCCGTCCTCGCGGATCAGGATCGGGTCGGACTGGCTGCTCTCGTCGATATGCTGGGCGCCGCGCACCAGGTCGTTCCAGGTGACGTTGCGGGATTCCAGCTTGAAACGCCAATGCGGGCGTCGACCGTCTGCTTCCAGCTTCGCGCGGTCGGCATCGGTGAGGTTCAATGCGGCTCGGTCATAAACCGGCGGCTTGCCCTGAGAGAGCTGGACCTTGCGGCGCAGCGCCAGTTCCTCCGCCGTCTCGTAGCAGGGATAGAGGCGGCCGGCGGCCTTCAGCTTGGTAGCCGCCGCCTCGTAGGTGTCGATGCGGTCGGACTGGCGTGCGAACTCATCCCATTTGAGGCCGAGCCATTTGAGGTCGTCCTCGATGATCGCGGCGAAGGCGAGCGTCGAGCGCTCGCGGTCGGTGTCGTCGAGCCGCAGCAGGAACTGGCCGCCCGCCTTCTTCGCGAACAGCCAGTTGTTCAGCGCGACGTAGATGTTTCCGACATGGAGCCGCCCGGTCGGGCTTGGAGCGAAGCGTACACGGATCGACATAGGGCCATCACCGATCCATCACTGTTTCGGTGCTTTGAAGCCGTTGGTGATCGGGTAGCGCCGATCGCGGCCAAAGGCCCGGCTGGTGATCTTCACCCCCGGCGGCGCTTGGCGCCGCTTGTACTCGGCGAGGTCCAGCATGCGCCAGACCCTGAGCACGGTCGCGCGTTCGAAGCCCTTGGCCACGATCTCGTCGACGGTCATCTCGTGCTCGATCAGGCATTCCAGGATGCCGTCCAGGATATCGTAGGGCGGCAGCGAGTCCTGGTCTGTCTGGTTCGGCCTGAGCTCGGCGGTCGGCGCCTTGGTGATGACGCGTTCCGGCATCACGGCGCCGCTCGGGCCGAGCGCGTTCGCCGGCTTCTGCGCGTTCCGCCAGTCGCAGAGCTTGTAGACCATGGTCTTGTAGATGTCCTTCAGGACCGAGTAGCCGCCGCACATGTCGCCGTAGAGTGTCGCATACCCGACCGACATCTCCGACTTGTTGCCGGTGGTGAGCAGCATGGATCCCAGCTTGTTGG
Organism: Dongia sp. agr-C8; assembly: GCF_054658695.1. Taxonomy (NCBI): domain Bacteria; kingdom Pseudomonadati; phylum Pseudomonadota; class Alphaproteobacteria; order Rhodospirillales; family Dongiaceae; genus Dongia; species Dongia sp. agr-C8. The sequence continues at coordinate 1,411,595 of NZ_BAAGHZ010000001.1, read as the reverse complement.
AGATCGCCATCAAGGTGACGCCGCGGATGCGGCTCTGGATATTCTCCTCGGTCACGTCGTGACCGCGGCCGGCGAAGACGTCGCGAGTCATGGTGTCGAAGGCATGCATCGCCGGCTCGATCGGAATCGTGTCGTGCACAATGCCCAGGAGGTCGGCGCATTTCTGCGCGTCTTCGATGCTGTCGTCGCTGGTATAGGGCGACGGCAGCATGAAGGCGCGCACCCGATCGGCGCCCAGGGCATCGACCGCCACCGCCGCTGAGATCGCGGAATCAATGCCGCCGGAGAGGCCGAGCAGGATGCCGGGGAAGCGGTTCTTGTTCACATAGTCGCGCAGGCCCAGCATCATCGCCTGGTAGACGCTTTCGATAACCGAGGGCTGCGGCGCCATCAGGCCCGCCTCGCAGACCCAGCCGTTATTGCCCTTGCGCTTCCAGACCGTCAGCGTCTGCGATTCCGCGAAAGCCGGCATCTGCACGGGGACCTGCTGGTCGCCGTTCATCACGAAGCTGGCGCCGTCGAACACGACCTCGTCCTGGCCGCCGACCTGGTTCAGATAGACGATCGGGCGGCCGTTCTCCTCGATCCGGCGCTTCACCAGATTGGTGCGGACGTCGAGCTTGTCATGCTCATAGGGGCTGCCATTCGGCACCAGCAGGATGTCGCTGCCGGATTCCGCCAGGCATTCGACCACCTCCGAGCCCCAGATGTCCTCGCAGATGGGCAGGCCCAGCCGCACGTCCCGGAAATTGATCGGGCTCTGGTTGCCGCCGGCCGAGAAGACGCGCTTCTCGTCGAAGACGCCGTAGTTCGGGAGATCGGCCTTGAACCGGGTCGCCGCGACCTTGCCCCCGTCCAGCAGCGCGACCGCGTTGTAGAGCTTGCCCTCGTCGACCCAGGGCAGGCCGAGCAGCACCGCCGGCCCACCATCGGCGGTCTCGACCGCCAACTGCTCGGCGGCGGCACGGCAGGCCTGCTGGAAGGCGGGTTTGAGCACCAGGTCCTCCGGCGGGTAGCCGCAGAGGAAGAGCTCGCTCAGCATCACGAGGTCGGCCCGGTCCGCGGCGGCCTGTTTACGGGCCTTGCGAACCAGATCGGCATTGCCCGCGACGTCACCGACGGTCGGGTTGAACTGGGCCAGGGAAATGCGCAGCGTGTCGGTCATTTTTGCCAGGATTCGAGTGTGACCAGCGACCTTACCGGCCGGAACCGGGGGTTTCAATGCGGCCAACCGGCAGATCAGCCATGATTAACGGGTATTTGGCACGGGAATTGATACTTGTCCGGCCTGGATGCGCGGTGAGACAATTCATTTGGGGCGGTTTCGGAGGAAGATGGTGACGGGTATTTTGAAGTCTGCGGGCCTCGCTGCCCTGTTCTGCACCGGCCTCGCCGGCCCCGCTTTCGCCCAGAACTATGCCGACGAGCTGGTGCCGACGCCGGTGATCGAGCCGGCCGGCAACCGCTATATCCTCATGGTCCTGGACCAGCCGGACCGCGACCTGGTCCATGGCCGCACCAAGGTCAACATGCTGGTCGATACCAAGACCGGCAAGACCTGGCTGCTGGAATACTCGCGCAAGCCCAACAGCAACGAGATGGGCTATGTCTGGAGCGAGGTCCCGTTCGCGACCGCGCCGGCCGAGTGACGCCTCACCGCGTCGACCAGAACTTTTCCATGATCTCGGAATGCGTGACGGTCTTGTCGTAGTCGATCAGCTTCGCCGCGACGTTGGGATCGACCACGGCGGCGTGGAGGTCGCGGCCGGTGAAACGGCGGATCACGTCCATGGAGACCCAGCGAGTCAGCACGGTGTATTCGATCGCACCCTCCACCTCGCGGCGCATCAGCATGGCGCCGAGGAAGCCGGGGATGGCGTCCAGCTCCGGCAGCACCTTGTCCTTGAAATGCCGGGGATAGGCGTCGGGATCCCGGGGATCGGCGCGGCAGCTCCAGACCCTAGCGATCGCCATCGGACTTCCGGAACAGGAACTCGCGGCCGATCTTCACGCGTTTCACGCCGTCATATTCGATGATGTCGGCGGTGGCGTAGGTCTCGGTCCAGCGCGACGGCAGGAAGGAGCCGGTGCCGATCACGTCCATCGGCGCCAGCGACTCCGCCATCACCTTGCATTTTGCCGGATCGAAGCCCGAGGAAGCGACGATCTTCACCCGCTGGAAGCCTTCGCGGTTCAAGGCATCGCGCATGTGCCACATGGCGGAAGCCGAGACGCCGGCGCCGACCAGGTGGCGCAGCTCCTGCTCGGAGCGATAGCCGCGCAGCACGCGCGGCACGTGCCGCTCCAGCACCGCGTAGGACGCGGTCGGATCCAGGCCTTCGACGAAGCGACTGCCCGGGGTGTCGAGGCGGACCGAGAGCTTGCCCTCGGCGGCGAGCGTGGGGAAGCGGCGCGCCACGGTGAGGGAGTCCGTCACCTCGCGGCCGAAGTAGTCGACCAGCACGGTCATCGGCTGGTCGGGGAAGGTCTCGTGGAACATCTCGGCGGCGCGCAGGGTCGAGCCGGCATAGCCGATCAGCGCATGCGGCATGGTGCCGAGCGCGTGTTCCTGGCCGAAGTAATGCGCGGTCGCCTCGGTGGCGTTGCCGATGAAGCCCTTGGCGCCGACCTTGCGCTTCGCCCGCGCCGAGCCGACCGAGGCGGCATAGGCCATGATCTCCGCCATCTCCAGGCCGGCGCAGTGGCGCGCGTCCATCGCCAGGAAGGCGACGGCAGGGAGATCGGCGCACATGGTGAAGGCGTTGAAGGCGGCGACGCAGGCCGGCCCCAGCTTCATCAGCAGGATGGTCTCGAGGTCCGAGAGATGCACCAGCGAGCCGGTGATGTACATGATCGGCTCGCCGGCACCGACCCACTTCCCTTCCGGGTAGATGAGATCGACCTTGAACTCGGTATTGCGCTCCTTGGCGATCGACTGCAGCCAGTCAAAGGCCAGGCGCGGCGCCGAGACCACCGGTCGGCGCATGAAGACGGCATAGGTGACGGTGGAATCGCCGAAGCGCGCCACCGTCGCCTTGGTCTTCAGGAAGTAGTGATCCGTCCAGTCGGCAATAGAATTTTCCGAAGGTCCGGCGGCCGGTCCTTTAGGAGGCTGCGGCGATCCGCTGTCCATGGCCAACACGCTCCGCTTTCAACTGCTCGGCAATCAGGAAGGCCAGCTCGAGGGCCTGGGTGGCATTGAGACGCGGGTCGCAATGGGTGTGGTAGCGATCGGCCAGGGCCTCCTCGGTGACCGCCTTGGCGCCGCCGATGCATTCGGTGACGTCCTGGCCGGTCATCTCGAAATGGACGCCGCCGCCATAGGAGCCTTCCGCGCGATGCACCGCGAAGAAGGTCTTCACCTCGGTGAGGATGCGGTCGAACGGCCGGGTCTTGTAGCCGGTCGAGGACTTGATGGTGTTGCCGTGCATCGGGTCGCAGGACCAGACCACCTTGGCGCCCGAGCGCTGCACCGCGCGGACCAGCGGCGGCAGCTTGGCCTCGACCTTGTCATGGCCCATGCGGGCGATGAGGGTGAGACGGCCGGGCACGTTCTGCGGGTTCAGGATCTCGATCAGGCGCACGAGCTCATCCGGATCCGAGGTCGGGCCGCATTTGAGGCCGATCGGATTCTGAATGCCGCGCATGTATTCGACATGGGCGGAGTCAAGCTGCCGCGTGCGGTCGCCGATCCAGAGCATATGCGCCGAGCAGCCGTACCACTTGCCGGTGAGGCTGTCGGTGCGCGTCAGCGCCTGCTCGTAATGCAGCAGCAGCGCCTCGTGGCTGGTGAAGAACTCGGTCTCGCGGATCTGCGGCGCGTTTTCCGAGGTCATGCCGCAGGCGGCCATGAAATCGAGCGTCTCGCTCAAGCGGTCCGCCATCTCCTTGTAGCGATGGCCGAGCGGGCTGTCGGCGACGAAGTCCAGGTTCCAGCGATGCACCTTGTGCAGGTCCGCGAAACCGCCCTGCGCGAAGGCGCGCAGCAGGTTGAGCGTGGCTGCAGACTGGTTGTAGCTCTGCACCAGGCGTTCCGGATCCGGCGTGCGCGCTTCCTTGGTGAAGTCGATGCCGTTGATGATGTCGCCGCGGTAGCTCGGCAGCTCGACGCCGTCGATCACTTCGGTCGCGGCCGAGCGCGGCTTGGCGAACTGGCCGGCCATGCGGCCGACCTTCACGACGGGCAGCGCCGCACCGAAGGTGAGCACCACCGCCATCTGCAGCAGGACGCGGAAAGTGTCGCGGATGTTGTTGGCGGAGAACTCGGCGAAGCTCTCGGCGCAGTCGCCGCCCTGCAGCAGGAAGGCCTTGCCCTCCGCAACCTGGCCCAAGGCTTCCGTCAGGCGCCGCGCCTCGCCGGCGAAGACCAGCGGCGGGTAACCCCGGAGCTTGTCCTCGACCGCATGCAGCTTCGCCTGATCCGGGTATTCCGGCATCTGGCTGATCGGCTTCGTCCGCCAGCTATCCGGCGCCCATTTCGCCGCCATCTCTCTACCCCTGCTCGCTTCGACCTGTGGTCCGGCACCAACCATTGGCACGGAAACCATTGGGTTGTGGATATACGACGGTTAGCCCCGAAGGCGCAAATGCAGCAGGCGCTTGGGTGCTTCGCGGTTAACGGCAGGCGCTCCCCGGACGGAAGGAGGCGGTCCAAATGTAACCATTTGAAATATAAATATATTTTTCCGCCTTCGGCGGGATCGAGGCGCGTTATCCGGCGGAGGTGTCCAGCTCGCGGCTGCCGGAAGAGATCACCCGGTTCCGGCCGCCGGCCTTGGCGGCGTAGAGCCGCCGGTCGGCGAGTTGGAGCAGCGCCTGCGGCCCGGCCGCTTCGACGCTGGCAGCCAGGCCGATGCTGGCGGTGACGGCGAGGCCCGCAGCGACGCCCTCCCAGCCCCAGCCGGCGATGGCCTGGCGCAGCCGGCTGCACACGTCATGGCCGGGCGCGGTCGAAGCGCCCTTCAGCAGGAGGGCAAACTCCTCGCCGCCGTAACGCACGGCGAGGTCGTCGCCGCGGATCGCGGAGAGGATCAGGCCGCCGACCTCGCGCAGCACCTGGTCGCCGACCATGTGCGAGAAGCTGTCGTTGATCTTCTTGAAGTGGTCGATGTCGATCATTGCAATCGCATAGGGATGGCCGGCGGCATGGAGCTCGGCAAGCGTCGCCTCCAGGCGGCGGCGGTTGTAGAGCCCGGTCAGCGGATCTTGGTCGGCCAGCGAGCGGAGCTTGTCGCTCTCGTAGCGGATCTCGGCGAGGCGCGCGCGGCGCTGGGCATTCTCGGCGCTCATCTTCACATAGGCGGCGTGGAAGCGCTGATGGAATTGCAGCGCCTGGCGGTAGTCGCCCTTTCGCGCATAGGCCTCCGACAGATACTCGGTCGCATGGACGATGGTGTCTATGTTGCCGGTGACTTCGGCGATCTCGATCGATCGCGTCAGCTGCTCGATGGCCTGGTCCACCTGGCCGAGGTTGATGAGGGTCTGGCCGAGTGTATAGAGATACTGCTCCTCGCCGCGGTGATAGTTGCCGCCGACGACGGCAGCATAGGCATCGAGCCGGCGCTTTGATTCCTCGAACCAGCCGGTCTCGGTGCAGTATTCGGCGAGATTGCCGAGACAAAGCCGGAGCGCCCAGGGATCGCCGGCGGATTGCGACAGCGCACGGGCCTCTTCGGTCTCCTTGATCGCAGCTTCCATTGCGGCTTCGAAGGTCGGCTCGTCGCCCATCTCGCGGGCGGCATAGCCGAGCTCGGCCTGGGCGCCGCCGAGGTTGATCAGCCACCAGGCGAGCAGCACGGGATCGCCGATCTTGCGCGCGAGCGCGACCGCGCGGGTGCAGAACTCGACAGCACGCTCCGGCTGGCGACAGACCCAGAAGACGATGCCCATGACGTTCAGGGCCCAGCAGAGCACGGTCTGGTCGCCGCAGGTTTCGGCGAGGCCCAGCGCCCGGATCGCTTCCTCGACCGCCTCCTCCGGACAGCCGAGCTCGGTCAGTAGCCAGGCATGCAGCGCGCGGGCCTTGGCCTCCCAGGCGGATTCGGTGAGGCCCTGCGCAAGCTGGGCGGCACGGCGGGCGTGCTGCCGCCCCTGCTCCGCCTCACCGACCTGGAAGCAGTACCAGGCGATGTCGATCGAGGCGCGCGCCTCGAGGCGGATGTCGCGCTTGGCTTTGGCGTCGTCCCAGACCTCGAGGGCCTGCGCCAAGGCGTCAAGCGACTGGCCGGTGCAGCCGAGCCGCCAGGCCGCCTGCAGCTTCTCCTCCGCCGTTTTCCAATGGACCGCGACGCTTGCCGCCATGCCCCTTCGCTCCACGAGGCCAGATTGCCGTCGATTTCGACGCGCAACGGTGAGCCAGGGTAAGGGAGAGATGGTGGAGATTGTCCTAACGCAGGCGGTCGAAATTCAGGAAATCTTACCCTTGATATCGCATCTGCCCTGAGGACGGGGGCTGGCGAAGGCGTCGCCAGGCTCATTCCCCCGCCGCCTGCATGTCCTCCAGGCCGGGCTCGACCGGTTCCGGCTCCGGGGTGCGCATGGTGACGAATTCCTCGGCGGCGGTGGGATGCAGCGCGACCGTCTGGTCGAACTGGGCCTTGGTGGCGCCCATCTTCACGGCGATGGCGATCGACTGGATGATCTCCGCAGCGTCGGCGCCGACCATGTGGACGCCGAGCACCACCTGAGTGCCGCGATCGACCACCAGCTTCATGAAAACGCGCTCGGTCGAGCCGGAGAGCGTCGCTTTCAACGGCCGGAAGCTGGTCTTGTAAATGTCGAGGCGGCGGCCTTCGCTGCGCGCCGCCGCTTCGCTCATGCCGACGGTCGCGACCTGCGGCTGACAGAAGACCGCGTGGGCCACGTTGCTGTGGTCCATCGCCCAGGGCTTGCCGCCGAAGACGGTGTCGACAAAGGCCATGGCCTCCTTGATCGCAACCGGCGTCAAAGCGAGGCGATCGGTGCAGTCGCCGATCGCATAGATGTTGTCGATCGAGGTCCGGGAATGGCCGTCGACCCGGATGACGCCCTTCTTGTCCACGTCGATGCCGACGGCCGCGAGGCCGAGCCCCTCGGTGTTCGGCACGCGGCCGGTGGCATAGAGCACCTGATCGACCTCCAGGCTCTCGCCGCCCTTGAGCTTCAGGCGCAGATGCGTCCCGGCCTGCTCGATCGCCTCGACATCGCTGTTGGTGCGGAGTTCGACGCCCTTCTTCCTGATCTCCTCGGTGACGAAGGCGCGGACGTCATCGTCGAAGCCGCGCAGGATCGGCGCCCCGCGATAGAGGAGATGAGTCTTGGCGCCGAGCCCGTTGAAGATCCCGGCAAACTCGGCGGCAATATAGCCGCCGCCCACCACCGCGACCCGCTTCGGCAGATGCGGCAAGTGGAAGGCCTCGTTCGAGGTGATGGAATGCTCGATGCCCGGAACCTGCGGCCGCTCCGGCTTGCCGCCGGTGGCGAGCAGGATGGTCTTGGCCCTGACCTGTCGGCCGTCCAGCTCGATCGTGTGCCGATCGACCAGGCGGGCATGGGCCTCGATCACCTCGACCTTCGCCTTGGTCAAGAGATCGACATAGATCTGCGAGAGCCGCGCGATCTCCTTGTCCTTGTTCTCGATCAGCTTCGGCCAGCTGAACTGCGCCTCCGGGATGGTCCAGCCGAAGCCGGCCGCATCCGCGATCTCGTCATGGACGTGGGATGCGTAGACCAGCAGCTTCTTCGGCACGCAGCCGCGGATGACGCAGGTGCCGCCCCAGCGGTATTCCTCGGCGATCCCGACCTTGGCACCGTAGCCCGAGGCCATGCGCGCCGCCCGGACGCCGCCCGAGCCGCCGCCGATCACAAAAAGATCATAGTCGTAGAGCGCCATGGCCCACTCCTCGCCACACTCCGGGGAATGTAGGCGCGGCTAGAGGATCCGGCAATGCTCCGGGTCGATCCCGACCCCGACCGTCTCGCCGAGGCCGCGGACCTTCTCATGCAGCGAGGAAAGCGCCCGCAGGCGCTGGCCGCCCTGGAGTTCGACCTCGTAACGCGCGAGGGCGCCGAGGTAATCGACATCGACAATCTTGCCGGCCAGCGCGCCGATCTGCGGCGAACCCAGCACCACCTTCTCGGCGCGGACCACGACCTTGACCGTATCGCCGGCATGGACTTGGCGGGTCGCACCGCCGCCGACGTGCAACGTGGAGCCATCGGCGAGGCGGGCCTGGATCGCCCCACCCTCACCGCCGGCCACGGTCGCGGTCAGGAAATTGGCGTTGCCGAGGAAGTTGGCGACGAACTCGCTCTGCGGCTGCTCGTAGACCTCGGCGGGCGCGCCCATCTGCTCGATCTTGCCCTTGTTCATCACCACCACGACGTCGGACATGGCCAGCGCCTCGCCCTGGTCGTGGGTCACGAAGACCGTGGCGACGCCGACCCGGCGCTGGATGTTCTTCAGCTCGACCCGCATTTCCTCGCGCAGGTTGGCGTCGAGCGCCGAGAGCGGCTCGTCGAGCAGCAGCACGTCGGGCTCGATCACCAGCGCACGGGCCAGCGCGATGCGCTGCTGCTGGCCGCCGGACAGCTGGCTCGGGAAACGCTCCTCGACGCCGGGCAGCCGCACGATGTCGAGCGCCTGCTTGACCCGCCTTTCGATCTCGTCCCGGGCGACGCCGCGGTACTTCAAGCCGAAGGCGACGTTGGCGAAGATCGATTTGTGCGGGAAGAGCGCATAATTCTGGAACACGATGCCGAGGTTGCGCTTGTGGATCGCGACCTCGTTCATCCGCCGGCCGTTGATCCGGACCTCGCCGGCATCCGGCGTCTCCAGTCCCGCGATCATGCGCAAGGTCGTGGTCTTGCCGCAGCCCGAGGGCCCGAGCAGGGTCACGAAGGCGCCCTTCGGCACGTCGAGATCGATGTCATCGACGGCGACGACGGCATTGCCGAAGCGGCGGGTGACGTTGCTGAGTTCGACGGCGTTGGTCATCAGTTCACTGCTTCACAGAGTTATTGCGTGGCACCCCCTCCCCGCCCCTCCCCCAAAGATGGGGGAGGGAGAAGAAGAGTCCTCCCCCGCCTACGGGGGAGGGTTGGGAGGGGGTGCCACAGACTGGTTGCACGAAGCGGCGGACTTACGCGCCCTTCTTCACCCGCTCCCACTCCTTCTTGTAGGCGTCCTGGTTGTCGTACCAGTACTTCGCCTTCTCCCAGACATAGCCCTCGAACTTGCCGGTGTCGTCATAGGCCGGCAGCTTCTTGATCTTGTCGGTCATCGGCACCTTGGTGGGATCGAGCGACGAGGGATAGTTCTGGCCCTCGGCGATGGCGATCGACACCTTCGGCTCGATGCAGAAGTTCAGGAGCTGCTCGGCGGCCTCCATCGGGCTGCCTTTCAGCACATAGAGGCCTTCCAGCCAGGCGAAGCCGACATCGGCGAGGAAGCCGATGTCATGGCCGTCCTGCTGCAAGGCCGCGACGCGGCCCGACCAGCCGTCGGAGAGGATGATCTCCTCCTTGGCCATCAGGTCGATGAACTCCTGGCCGGAGTTCCAGTATTTCAGGACGAGTTCGCGCTGCTTCCTGAGATCGTCCCAGATCGCGTTGATGTCGGTCGCGGCCTGCGGGTCCTGGCCGAGATGCAGGCTCGACATCCAGACCCGGGTCTGGAAGCTGTCGTAGAGCGCCATCTTGCCCTTGTACTTCTCGTCGAACTGCAGCTTGACGCCCTGCGCCTTCGCCTCCGCGTCGGAGATGTACTTGCGGTTATAGGCAAGGCCGGTCACGCCGTAGTCGAACGGCACGGCGTAGAGCTTGCCCTCGGATTCCGAACGGAAGGCCTCGAGCGTCGCCGGCAGGACCAGGTTGAGATTCGGGATGTTCGCCTCGTTGATCGCCTCGCCGAAGCCGGCCTTGCAGAAGCGCGCATAGTCGTAGACGCCGCTGACCAGGAAGATGTTGTAGTCGCCCGGCTGGGCCGCCTTCACCAGGGAGAGGAACTCCTCGGTATCGCCGAACTCGCCCTCGACCACCTTGATGCCGGTCTTCTCGGTGAACGGAGGGAAGGCGTAGTTGTGGAAGGCTTCCGAGACGATGCCGCCCCAGCCGTCGAAGCGGATGCTCTCGACCGCGGCGAGCGCGCTGCGGCTGAAGCCCGCGACCGGCAGGCCGACCACGCCGACCGCGGCCGCCATGCCGCCGATGATCTTCAGCAGCGTGCGGCGATCGACGTCGCCGCTCTCATAGGCATCCAGCAGGCGCTGGTATTTCTTGCTGTCTCCGAGATCCATCATTCCCTCCATTGACCGCGGCTCGGCACCATGCCGTCCGCTCCTTCTTTATCGAACTCTGCTCAATCTGCGGATCATGAAGCCGCCGACCAGCGGCAAAGCGATGGTGATGACGATCATCACCGCGCCGAGCGCATTGATTTCCGGGCTGATCGAAGTTCGCAGCATGGCGAAGATCTTGGTCGGCACCGTCTCGATGCCCGGCTTCTTCCAGAACAGGGTCGCGGTGATGTTGTCGAAGGACAGGGTCGCCGCGAACAGGAAGCCGCCGATCACCGCGGGCGCGATCAGCGGCAGGGTGATCGCGGTGAAGGTCTGGATGCGGTTGGCGCCGAGGCTCAGGGCCGCCTCCTCATAATGCTGGCGCAGGCCGACCAGCCGGGCCTGCACCACCAGGACCACGTAAGGCAGCGAGAGCACGGTGTGGCCGACCAGCAGGACCAGGAAGCTGCGCGGCATGCTGAGGAACTTCAGGAACATCAGCAGGGCGACGCCGAGCACCACTTCCGGCATCAGCAGCGGCAGGCTGAGGATATTGTTGATCACCGCCTTGCCGCGGAAGCTGTAGCGGATCAGCGCCAGGGCCGCCATGACACCGATCAAGGTCGCCAGCAGCGACGAGGTCACGGCGAGGACCAGCGAGGTCTTGAAGGCATCGACGATCGACTGGTTCTCGGAGAGCTTCACGAACCATTGCAGGCTGAAGCCTTCCATCGGGAAGGAGCCGCTGCGGGACGAGTTGAAGGCCAGCAGGATGACGACGACGATCGGCGCGAACATGAAGGTGTAGACGCAGAAGGTCACCAGGCGGAGCGCGTTCCAGCCCAGGCCCTGCCGCTCGCTCACCCCGCTCATTTCGCGAAGCTCCGGTAGATGTCGGAGAGGCTCATGAAGCGGTTGTAGACGGCGACCACGATGGCAAGCGAGATCAGCAGGATCAGCGAGAGCACCGATCCAGTCGGCCAGTCGAGCTGCCCGATCACCACGTCGTAGATCTGCTCCGAATAGAACAGGGTATCGGTGCCGCCCAGCAGCCGCGGCGTCACGAAGCTGCCGGCGGCCAGCACGAAGCAGAGCAGGCTGCCTGCGCCCAGGCCAGGCAGCGACAGCGGCAGGGTCACCTCGCGGAAGGTCTGCCAGGCCGTGCAGCCGAGCGTGCGCGCGGCGGATTCGAGGTTCCGATCGATGCCGTCGAGACTGACATAGACGTTGATGATCATGTAGGGCAGCAGGAAATAGGCGAGCCCCATGATCACCGAGAAATCGTTGTAGAGCAGCTTCATCGGCTCATCGATAACGCCGGTCGCCATCAGCACCGAGTTCACGAAGCCGTTCTTCCCCAGCACGTTGATCCAGGCGAAGGTGCGGATGATGTAGGAGATCCAGAACGGCAGGAACAGCAAGAACAGCAGCAGCGCCTTGTTGTTGAAGCGGCAGCGGGCCAGGAAATACGCCGCGGGATATCCGACCAGAATGCAGATCAGCGTGGTCACCGCCGAGGTGATGAAGGTCTCGCGCAGGGCCAGCCAGTAGAAGGAATCCGTGAGCACGGATTGCCAGTTGCCGAACTGGAAGGCCGGGATGTCCTGGCCGTTATCGGCCCTGAGCCAGAAGGAATAGGCGAAGATGAAGACGATCGGCGCGATCAGGAACAGGGCGAGCGAAAGCAGCGCCGGCGACAGCAGCAGATAAGGCCGATGTTCCGCCTTGACCAAAACGCCCGATGCTCCCTGCGGTCGGCCGTCGTTGCGGCCCGTTTCTTTGTTGCCTTCAGTCCTGAGCCGCCAAGTCTAGGCGTTCAGAAAATGGAAATCAATTGACCCGCTTTTAGAAAACTGGCGAGATTGGTCCATCATTCCACGGCCGGGGCCCATGAGCAGTTCGGTTCGACAGCGCCTGACCGCCAGCCTCGCCGAAGCCACCAAGGCGGAAAAGGCGGTCGCCAGCTACATGCTCGCCAACCTCTCCGCCCTGCCGTTCGAGACCTCGGCGACGGTCGCGGAGAAGACCGGGGTCAGCGAGCCGATGGTCGGGCGCTTCTGCCGCAGCCTCGGTTACCGGCATTTCAAGGACCTGAAGGCGGATCTCAAGGCTGATATCGGCGACGCGCCCTGGCTGATCGGCGACCGGCTGAAGGATTTCCGCGCGCGCAGCGGGCGGCGCGCCGATGCGCTGGCCCGCGGGCTGGAGCTGGAGATCGCGGCGCTGGTCAGCATCTACGAGACGGCGCAGACCAAGGAGTGGAAACGGGTCGTGAAGCGGCTGGCCCGGGTCTCCCGGGTCCATGTCGCCGGCTTCCAGACCGAGCGCGGAATCGCCCAGTTCTTCTGCAACCAGCTGCAATACCTGCGGCCCGGTGTGCAATTGGTCGACCTCGCCGGCGGCAATTTCGTCGATGTGCTGCTGGAGGCGCCGAAGGACAATGCCCTCGTGCTGTTCGAGGCGCGGCGCTATTCCCGGCTGGCCCTGGACTTGGCACGGGAGGCGCGGCGCGCCAAAATCCCGACCACGCTGATCACGGACATCTACTGCAACTGGGGCCACGAGGTCGTGGATGAGATGTTCGTGATCCCGACCGAGTTCAACATGTTCTGGGAATCGACCGCGCAGATGGCAAGCTTCAGCAACTTGATGATCAACGAGATCTTCAAGGAGTTGGGGCCGGCGGTGGAGAAGCGGATGGCGGAAGTCTCCGGCCTCTACGGCCGCTTCATCGGCCATGTCGGCGGCCCGGCCGATGCCGACGGCGGCCTGAAATGAACGCGGCTTCGAAACCGCTCGGCCTCCCCTTCGCGCGCATGCATGGCTGCGGCAACGACTTCGTGGTGATCGACGACCGTGTCGGCCTCTGGCATGCACGGCGCGAGGCGCTGGCACGGGAGATCTGCGACCGGCGCAAGGGCCTGGGCGGCGACGGGCTGATCCTGATCCAGCCGGGCCGCGACGGCGCCGACTTCCGCATGACCTATGTGAACCGCACCGGCATGGACGGCGAGATGTGCGGCAACGGCGCCCGCTGCACCGTGCTGCGCGCCGCCCAGCTCGGGCTGATCCGCGGCGCCGGCACGATGGCGACCGATGCCGGACCGATCAAGGCAGCGCTGGACGGCGCGATCATCACCCTGCAGATGACGCCGCCGGTCGATGAACGCCCCCCGCTCCGCCTCGAGGTCGCGGGACAAAATTTCGAAGGCTTCGCCATCGATACCGGCGTGCCGCATGTCGTGATCTTCCTGGAGAGCGAGGCGGCCCTGGAGGCGCTGGATGTCGATGGGATCGGCCGGGCGCTGCGGCATCACGCGGCTTTTGCGCCGCGCGGGGTGAATGCCAATTTCGCAGTGCGCCGGGCCGACGGCTCTTTCAGGATGCGGACCTATGAGCGCGGCGTCGAGATGGAGACCTTGGCCTGCGGCACCGGCGCGGTGGCGGTCGGGCTGATGGCGCATCGCAAGTTCGGCAGTGCGTCGCCGGTGCTCATTCACCCGACCGGCGGCGGCTTGCTGCGGATCGGCTTCCGCGCGTCGGAGGCCGGGTTCGCCGAGGTGACCCTGGCCGGGCCGGCGGAGCTCATCGCCGAGGGCGAGATCTCAGACGCCTGGCTGGCAGCGCACGGCCTTACCTCGGCCTTAGCTTAGTGATCTCGCGCCAACGGGCGTAGAACAGGAACATCGCGAAGGCGAGCTCGATGGCGATCGGCACGAAGTCGGTGCCGAAGTTGCCGGTCGCGATCGGCACCACGACGGAAAGCAGATGCGGCGCGCCGGTCACCCAGAGGATCGCCGCCAGCGGCCAATAGGCCAAGGCGAGATAGATGATCCCGGCGACGTCGGCCTTGGCGCGCCAGGGGCTGCAGCTGAACCACAGCATCACCAGCAGGTCGCGCAGCACGAACAGCAGGGTCAGCAGCATCGCGGTCGACAGGTGCTGCGGCACCATCATGGCCATCTGCAGCGCGGGGGGTGCATTGTCCGGCACGTATCCGACATCGATGTTGTCCGGCAGGGTGAGTGCCAGCAGCGCGCCGACGACCGCCGCGAAGACGTAGCTGATCAGCCACCAGGGAATGGCGGCGAAGGCCTCCGGCCAGTTGCGGTCGCGGACCGCCTGCAGCGTCCAGCGATAGCGCACGGGATCGCGGTGATCTGCGAAGAATGCCGCATAGGTCAGCACCACCAACGCGACGAAGGCATAGCCGAGCTGCGGCGCCGGCGGGAATCCGGCGACGAAGAGCACCACGAAGACGCTGAACAGGGTCCAGATCCAGGGCTGGCTGCGATATTGCAGCTCGTTGCGCATCAGCCGATAGGCGCCCAGCACCGCCCAGGCACAGGCGATCGCGAGCACGGTGAGGCGGAAGAGCTCGGTCGGGTATTCCCTGCCGTACCAGGTGACGGTCCCGCCGAGCCAGACCGCGTCCGAGTGGAAACGGGCCGGCGTCTGGCCGCCGAAGCCACCGCGCACGAAGAAGAAATAGAGCAGGAAGCCGCAGCTTTGGGCGAGCGTGATGGTGAGGCGCCGGTAGCGGGCCGCCTTGCGCATCAGGATGAGCGCGATGGCGAAGGCCGCGGCCTGGGCCATCAAGCCGCCGACCGCGACATTGAAGATCACCTCGAACGGCGGCCGGCCAATGCCGCCTAGGGCCTCGATCCGGTTGCTGGTCCAGAGCACGACCAGCACGGCGATCGCCGCGCAGTACCAGTTGAAGGCGGTGCTGCCCAAGAGCTTGCCCCAGGTCATCTGCCAGGCGCCCAGGCCCGACATGCGCTGGCTGTCCCAGGTGCCGCCGCTCACCTCCTCGGCCAGCGAATCCGCGGCGCGGCGGGTGCCGAGCAGGCCGATGATGACGCCGCCGCCGATCAGCTCCGCGGCGTTCTGCAGCCAGCGATAATCGTAGCCGGAAATCAGCAGGTAGCCGTAGCAGGCGATGATGGTGAGCAGCGGCGCCGCCAGCAGGCGCGTCCAGGTGAACTGCACCCAGACATTGCGGCGGAACTCCGGGTTGATCCTCATTTGGAAGGACTATTGGCGGAACGACCGTCGACCGCGCGCATCCGCGCGAGATAAGCATCCTGCAGGCCCGGCCGCTCGGCGCTGAACTCGACCACCGGCAGGCCAGCCTCGACCAGGCCCTTGAGCAGCGCCTGGCGCGTGGTGGCGCCGCCGTTGGTCGAGAGCAGCGCGGTGCGCTCGTCCGCGCGCTCGACCACGATGCCGGGAACTGCGCTCAGCACCTGCGGCAGCCGCGGATCGGGCTCCGCCAAAGTGACCGAGATCCGCACTTGATCGCCGGGCGCGTTGCCGAGATCGCGCAACGGCGCATGCTCGATGATCTGGCCGTCGCGGATCATCAGGATGTGGGTCGAATAGTCGTCGAGCTCGGCCAGGATGTGCGAGGAGACGATGATGGTCATGCCCTCGGCGCAGAGCGTCTTCAGCGCGTTGGCGAGGCCGATCCGCGCCTCCGGGTCCAGACCTGAGGCGGGCTCGTCCAGCATGACGAAGACCGGGTTGTGGATAGTGGCCTGGGCGATGGCCAGGCGCTGCCTCAAGCCGCGGCTCAATTCGCCGGCGCGCTGGTTGAGGCGGTCGGTGAGCTCCATGCGCGCGGCAGCGAGGTCGACAGCCTCGCACTGCTTCTCCTTGGAGACGCCCTGAGCGGCCGCGCGGTATTCCAGGCATTGCCGCACGGTCATCTCGTCATAGAGGCCGAAGAAATCCGGGAGGTAGCCCATCCGCTCGTGGGCTTCGCGCGGGCTTTCGTGGACGTCGATGTCCTGCAGGCTCACCCTTCCGGCAAACGGCCGCTCCAGCCCGGAGCAGACCCGCATCAAGGTCGACTTGCCGGCACCGTTGGGGCCGACCAGCGCCGTGATGGTGCCGGGCGCGATCTGGAAGCTGACGTCGTTGAGGGCGCGGTGACCCGGATAGTCGAAGATCAGATGCTCGACGCGGATCATCGTTGGGTTCCCGCCGCCGCCAATGAAACGACCGGCCCCCTTCTCAATCGAGGGCCGGTCAGATCATAGGAGCAGCGATCAGATGCCGCCAAGGCACATGTATTTAATCTCGAGGTAGTCGTCGATGCCGTATTTCGACCCCTCGCGGCCCAGACCGGATTCCTTGACGCCGCCGAACGGCGCCACTTCGGTCGAAATGAGGCCGGTGTTGATGCCGACCATGCCGTATTCAAGCTGCTCGGCGACGCGCCAGATGCGGCCGATGTCGCGGCTGTAGAAATAGGAGGCGAGGCCGAACTCGGTGTCGTTCGACATCTGCACCGCTTCGGCATCGGTCTTGAAGCGGAACAGCGGGGCGACCGGACCGAAGGTCTCTTCCTTCGCGACCGCCATGGCCGGCGTCACGTCGGCCAAGATGGTCGGCTCGAAGAAGGTGCCGCCGAGGGCATGGCGCTTGCCGCCGGCGATGATGCGGGCGCCCTTCTTCACCGCGTCGGCGATATGCTCCTCGACCTTCGCCACGGCCTTGTCGTCGATCAGCGGGCCCTGCTGGGTCTCGCCCTTCAAGCCGTCGCCGACCTTGAGCTTGGCGACCGCGGCCGCGAGCTTGGCGGCGAAGGCGTCATAGACGCCGTCCTGGACCAGGAGGCGGTTGGCGCAGACGCAGGTCTGGCCGGTGTTGCGATACTTGGAGGCGATGGCGCCTTCGACCGCCGCGTCGAGATCGGCGTCGTCGAACACGATGAAGGGCGCGTTGCCGCCGAGTTCCATCGAGGCCTTCTTCACCGTGCCGGCGCATTGCTGCAGCAGGAGCTTGCCGATCTCGGTCGAGCCGGTGAAGGTCAGCTTGCGCACGATCGGGTTCGAGGTCATCTCGCCGCCGATCTCCCGCGCCGAGCCGGTCAGCACGTTGAAGATGCCGGCCGGAATGCCGGCACGCTCGGCGAGCACCGCCAGGGCCAGCGCCGAATACGGGGTCTGGGTTGCGGGCTTGATCACGATCGGGCAGCCGGCGGCCAGAGCCGGGCCGGCCTTGCGCGCGATCATGGCGCTGGGGAAGTTCCAGGGGGTGATCGCCGCCACCACGCCGATCGGCTCCTTCTGCACGACGATGCGCTTGTCGGCGGCCCAGGTCGGGATCACGTCGCCATAGACGCGCTTGCCCTCTTCGGCGAACCACTCGATGAAGGAAGCGGAATAGGCGACCTCGCCCTTGCTCTCGGCGAGCGGCTTGCCCTGCTCCGCCGTCATCAGCACCGCCAGGTCTTCCTGGTTCTCCATCATCAGGGAGAAGAGCTTCCTCAGGACGACCGCGCGCTCCTTGCCGGTCTTCTTGCGCCAGGCGCCCCAGGCGGCATTGGCCGCCTCGATCGCGCGCTTGGTTTCCGCCGTGCCCATGTTGGGGATGGTGCCGAGGGTCTCACCGGTTGCGGGATTGGTGACCGCGACGGTCTTGCCGGAATCCGCATCGACCCATTTGCCGTCGATGTAGCACTGCTCGCGGAACAGCGACTTGTCCTTGAGCGGGAGGGAAGCCGCAGTCGGCGCCTTGGCGGCAGCTTGCGACATGAGAAGACCTCGGTCGGTTGTTGGAAAGCGCGGAGTATACGCCCGAAGGCACGAAATGCAACGCGGGCGCGGATCGGTTTTTATCAATTCATATCAGATAGATAGATTATCTGAGGTCGAGTTCAACCCGGGCCTCGGCGAGGCCGAATCCAAGGTCCCGATAGACGCTGCGGGCAGCCGCATTGTCGTCCGTCGTCACCAACGCGGCGTGGCCGATCCCGTTCCGCCGCAGCGCCGCCAGCAAAGTCTGCCCCACCCGGCGCGCCAGCCCGCGGCCACGCCGATCGGGCCGGGTGAGGAAGTTGCCGATCAATGCCCAGCCAAGACGTCTGCTGAGCGCCAGCACGCCCGCGCCGGCCAGGATTTCTCCCTTCTCCTCGACCGCGATGAAGGGATGCTCCAGCATCCAGGGCGAGAAGACATGGCGCGGGTTGTGCGCGTCATAGAAGGCCGTCAAGCGATCGGCATCGCTTACGGTCATGAGCCGGCAGGTCGGATCCGCCATCCGGGAACCGATCGCGCAGGTCTCGACGCGCATCGCAAGTTCAGCGGCAAGACGATCCTGCAGATGCGGGCGCAGCGACGCGGCGAGGTCCGCCGTGACATGCAGCTCGCCGGGCATCGGCCGCGCATAGGTCAGGCGCAGTTCCGCATCGCTCAACGCACCGACGATGGTGAAGACCTCCAATCCGGCAAAGGCGATACCGAGGATGAAACCCTGACGCTCGCCTCCGATCAGCACCAGTCGGTTGTCGATACCGCGCGCGAGATCCTCGATGGCGGTGTCGAAATAGAGCGGCAGGATGCCGTCATCGCCGAGGAAGCTTGCGATCCAATCCCGCTCCTCGGCCGAGAGTGCCGACAGCGGGCGCAGCGCGCTCATGCCGCGAGTTCTGACGCGGCAGTGAAGCCGGAGCGGATGGCGCCTTCGATGGTGGCGGGCCAGCCGGTGTCGGTCCAGTCGCCGGCGAGAACGAGATTGCGCCACCGCGTGCGGGCCTTCGGCCGGCGCAGCAGCTGCGCGGGCGTCGCGGCGAAGGTCGCGCGCTTTTCCTTCACCACGCGGTGCGGCGGCATCTTTGCGGGATCCAGACGATAGGCCTGCGCGATGTCCTGCCAGAGCGAAGTTGCGAGATCCTCGGCGTCGCGATCGATCAGGCGGTCGGCGGCGCTGGTCGTGGTCGAGACCACGCCGGGCTTCAGGAAGATCCAATCCGCCGTGCCGTTGACCAGGCCGAGGAAGCTGTAGGCCTGCCCCGGCAGCGTCTCGACCCGGAAATGGGCGTTGGTGATGGCGCGGAAGGAATCGGGCGCATCGAGCACGGGGATGAGGTCCTTGGCGACCGGCGCGGTGACGGCGAGGACCACGCTGTCCTCGGCTTCGAGCGCCACTTCGCCGCGGCCGAAATCCAGCGCGACGACGCGCTCGCCGTCGAAGCGCAACGACCTCAGGCGCTGGCCGAAGCGCAGCGTGCTGCCCTTGGCCTGGATCACCGCGAGGGCGGGATCGACCAGGCTCTCGCTCAGGCCTTCCCTGGGATAGAGCGGGTGCAGGCCGGCGCCGCCGCGGCCGAAGGTCTCGGCGAAGATCATGCCGAGCAGCTGCGCCGAGGCCTGCTCGACCTCGGTGTTGAGCGCGGCGACGGCCAGCGGCACCCAGAGCCGTTCGTAGATGACGCGGCGCGCGTCCAGGGTCTGGCTGATAGTGGCGGTCGCGGCGGCCCGTCTGAGCTTCAGCGCGTCGAGGTAATCCAGCGCGCGCGTGCCGGCGACGCGGCGGCCGGCGACGAACAGCCACCAAGGCACGCGGCCCTCGGTCGGCCGCACCGACCAGCGCTCCTGCGTCCTCAAGTCCAGGAAGGGAAAGGCGGCGATGTCGGCGGTGACGAAGGTCGCGGCGGCATTGGTCTCGGCGATATACGCCATGGCGGCGGTGTTGCCGCTGACCAGCAGATGGTTGCCGTTGTCGAGGCGGCAGCCGAGTGTCTCGTCGAAATAGGAGCGGCAGCGCCCGCCCGCCTGGCCTGCGGCGTCGTAGAGCGCAACCTTCCGTCCGGCCTGCGCCAGCCGCAGCGAGGCGGCGAGGCCCGCCATGCCGGCCCCGATGACATGGACGGTACCGCTCATTTCAGAGGAAACCGTAGCGGAAGGCCAGCCAAAGCTTCTGCCATTTCGGCAGCTTCACCGGTTCGTCGAGGTTGCGCCAGTCGGCCTTGATCAGGCGTTTCAGGATCGCGCGATAGACAGCGCCCATGATCGCCGCCGGCCGCATCGGCCCCTTGGCGCAGCGATCCATCGCGCTGCGCGCCTTGGAATAATGGTCGAGCGCCAGGATCGCGACGTCGCGGCAGACCTTCTTCAGCTTCGGATGCTTGAGCACCGCCACGGGATCGGCATAGGGGATGCCATGCTGCTCCAGCAGCTCCCTGGGCAGATAGAGCCGGCCCCGCTCGCCGTCCTCCACCAGGTCGCGCAGGATGTTGGTGAGCTGCAGCGCGCGACCGAGATGATGCGCGACCTCGTCGGCCTCCGGCTCGGTGGCGCCGAAGGCCCGCACCGAGAGATGGCCGACCGCGCTGGCGACGCGATCGCAGTAGAGATCGAGGGTGGCGAGATCCGGGGCGACGATGGTGGTCTCGGCATCCATCTGCATGCCGTCGATCACCGCCAGGAAATCCTGCTTGCGCAGGCCGAAGGCCTTGACCGGCGTCAGCAGCGCCTGCGCGATCGGCTTTTGCGGCGATCCCGAATAGATGCGGTCGACCTCGGCGCGCCATTCCTCGAGCCCGGCGCGCTTGGCTTCCAGCGAGCCGCCCTCGTCGGCGATGTCGTCCACTTCGCGACAGAAGGCATAGATCGCATACATCGCGTTGCGCCGCTCGGCGGGCAGCAGGCGCATCGCCGAATAGAAGGAGGTGCCGCTGGCCTGGACCTTGGCGGCGATGGCGGATTGCAGCTGATTCAAGGCCATATCGGTCACAACACCGCCTCGCGCGGCTTCTTCCGGAGGCCGACCATGATGGCCCAGCCGATGCCTTCCAATCCGGAGAACAAGAAGTCGCGCTTGGCAGGCTTCACCCGTTCCGCCAGCGGGTCGCGCTTGCGCAGGGCGGCGATCATGCGATCGGCCAGGCGGACGATGGTGGCGCTTTCGGCACGCAGGCGGAAATCCTTCAAGACGTCGGGCAATCGGCGGGCATCGATCATCAGCTTGTCAGTCTCGTCCAGCAACCTGTCCAGCGACTTGCGGAGGCCGGGGCTGGAGATCTTGCCCCTGAGATGGCCGATCTCCGCGCCGGCGGCCGAAAGGTGGTCGAGCGGCGCATAGATGCGGTCCATCTCCAGGAAATCGACCTGGACGTCCTGCAAATGGTTGATCACCTGCAGCGCGTTGCAGAGCGCGTCCGAGGCGAACCAGCCGGCCGGATCCTCGCGGTGCAGGTCGAGCAGATAGCGCCCGACCGGCGAGGCCGAGTAACGACAATAGGTCATGAGCTCGCCCCAGTCGGCGTAGCGCTGCTTGGTCGCGTCCATCTTGAAGGCGGTCAGGAGGTCGCAGGCATGCTTGGGCGAGACATAGGTCTCGGCGAGGCTGCGGCGGAGCGCGGCGCCTTCGGGAATGTCCTCGCGGCCGGGATCGAGCAAGACGTCCTGCATAAGGTTGAGACGCCGGACCTTGTCCTCCGGTTCGAGCGCAGGGTTGTCGGCGATGTCGTCGCCCATCCGCGCGAAACGGTAGAAGGCATGGACATGCGGCCTGAGATCGGCGCGGATCAGCGCCGAACCGACCGGGAAATTCTCGTTGCCCGCATGCTTGCCCGAAGGTGTCGCGATATCGACGGCGGCCGCGGTCATGCCTCGCCCTCGATCCCGCGGGATGCTTGCAGGCGGCCCTTCCACTGCCCGCCCCGCCCGGACCAATAGCGCAGCGCGGAGTCGATGGTGGCCGCAGTGTAGAAGCCGGCGACCAGCGGCATGGCCAGGACCCAGAGCGCCGACAGGCGGTGATAGCGCAGCGTCGGCTGATAGGCCAAGGCCATGGCGGCAAAGGCAAGAACGCCGAGCAGACGCGCCGGACCTTCGGCGAAGAGGATGAGCGCCAGCGGCAGGACATAAGTCGCGAGCATCATCACCGTCGAGACCAGCAGCATCGCGGCGCTGAAGCCCAATTGCGTGAATGCCGAGCGCGCGATCAGCATCCAGACATCGCTCCAGCGCGGATAGCCGCGCAGGCTGGCGACGCCGTCGGCCAGGCCGAGCCAGATCGGGCCCTGGGTCTTGATCGCCTTGCCGAGCGCGCAATCGTCGATCAGCGCGCTGCGGATGGCGGCGATTCCGCCGATCGCCTTCAGGGCGGCGCGATCGACCAGCATGCAGCCGCCCGCGGCACCCGCCAGCTTGTTGCCCGGATCGCGCACCCAGGAAAAGGGATAGAGCTTCTGGAAATAGAAGATATAGGCCGGGATCAAGGCGCGTTCCGCCAGGGTCGCGGTCTTCAGCCGCGCCATCAGCGAGACCAGCTTGAAGCCGCCCTGCTCCGCCCGGCTCACCAGCTGCTTCAAGCTGGTGCGCTCGTGCAGGATATCGGCATCGGTCAGCAGCACGTATTTCGCATCCGGCGCCAGCCGCTCGGCTTCGCTCAAGCCGCGGTTGACCGCCCACATCTTCCCGGTCCAGCCCGGGGCCAAGGCGGCGTTCTTCACCACGGTGAGGCGGTGGCGGGTCTGCGATTTCGCGGCGGCGCGTTCGGCGGCTTCGCCGGTGCCATCCGTGCTGTCATCGTCCACCAGCACGATGTGAATCCTGCCGGGATAATCCTGAGCGAGCAAAGCCGCCATCGACTGACCGACCACGTCCGCCTCGTTGCGCGCCGGAGTCACGACGACGACCGCAGGCCAGGCGTCGAGCGCCGGCACCGGCGCGGCCTGCGGCGCCTCGCGCCAGAAGAAGCCGCGAAACAGCAACAGATACGTCCAAATGCCGACCGCCAGGATCGACAGGATGAAGCTCAAACTCAGCATTCTCGAATCTTAAAAAACCTACGTCCCGGTCCGTTCGGATCTTTTGCCGGATTCTAATCGGTCCCGCCCGAGATAGCAAAAACCCCGCCGGAGGTCCGGCGGGGTTTCTGTCACATTTGATCGAAAAAACCGGACGCTTAAGCGGCGCCCGCCTTCGCTTCGGCCGAGGCGTCCGGCAGGGCCGCCGGGGCCTTCTCGGCCTGGAGCTGGCGATCGCGCTCGGCAGCAAGCTGCTTGAAGCGCGCCATCACCGAGCCGGTGCCGGCCGGGATCAGGCGCCCCACGATCACGTTCTCCTTGAGGCCGATCAAGGTATCGACCCGGCCGGAGACCGCCGCCTCGGTGAGGACGCGGGTGGTCTCCTGGAACGACGCCGCCGAGATGAAGGAGCGCGTCTGCAGCGAAGCCTTGGTGATGCCGAGCAGCACCGGGGCTCCCTGGGCGAGACGGCCGCCTTCCTTCAGCGCCTTCTGGTTCTCTTCCTCGAACTCGCCGCGATCGACCTGCTCGCCGGCCAGGAAGGTGGTGTCGCCCGGATCGGTGATCTCGATCTTCTGCAGCATCTGGCGGACGATCACCTCGATGTGCTTGTCGTTGATCTTCACACCTTGCAGGCGATAGACCTCCTGGATCTCGTTGATCAGGTACTGCGCCAGCGCTTCGACGCCCATGACGTTGAGGATGTCATGCGGCACCGGGCTGCCGTCCATCAGGTAGTCGCCCTTCTGGACGTAGTCGCCTTCCTGCACCGAAATGTGCTTGCCCTTCGGGATCAGGTATTCGAACGACTGCTGGCTGGCATCCTCCGGCACCACGACCACGCGACGCTTGGTCTTGTAGTCCTTGCCGAATTCCACACGGCCGGCGATATCGCTGATGATCGCGAAATCCTTCGGCTTCCGGGCCTCGAACAGCTCCGCCACCCGCGGCAGACCGCCGGTGATGTCCCTGGTCTTGGTGCCTTCGCGCGGGACACGGGCCAGCACGTCGCCGGCGCGCACCGCCGCACCGTTCTCGACCGACAGGATGGCGTCGACCGAGAGGAAGTAGCGCGCCTCGATGCCGCTCGGCAGCATGATCAGCTCGCCCTTGTCGTCACGCAGCGTGATGCGCGGCCTGAGGTCGTTGCCGCGCGGCTGCTGCTTCCAGTCGATGACCACGCGGTTCGAGATGCCGGTGGTGTCGTCCACCACTTCGCGGACCGACACGCCCTCGACGAGGTCGATGTAGTTCACGATGCCGTCGCGCTCGGTCAGGATCGGCAGGGTGTAGGGATCCCACTCGGCCAGCTTCTGGCCCTTGGTCACCTTGACATCCTGGTCGGCCAGCAGCTTGGCGCCATAGGGAACGCGATGGCGCGCCCGCTCACGACCCTGGTCATCGACCAGGACGATCTCGCAGTTGCGGCCCATCACGACCGGCAGGCCCTCGCTGTTGACGACGACGTTGCGGTTCTTCACCTGCAACGTGGCATCATACGTCGCCTCGATCGAGGACTGCTCGGCGCCGCGCTGGGCGGCGCCGCCGATGTGGAAGGTGCGCATGGTGAGCTGGGTGCCCGGCTCGCCGATCGACTGCGCCGCGATGACGCCGATCGCCTCGCCGATATTGACCGGGGTGCCGCGAGCGAGATCGCGCCCGTAGCACTTGCCGCAAACGCCGGTCGGCGCCTCGCAGGTCAGAACCGAGCGGATCTTCACCACGTCGATGCCGGCCCGGTCGATTGCATCGACCAGGGCCTCGTCGATCAGGGTGCCGGCCTTCGCCACCATCTTGCCGGAGAGCGGGTCCTTCACGTCCCAGGCCGTGGTGCGGCCGAGGATGCGCTCGGCGAGCGGAGCGATGACCTCGCCGCCCTCGACCACCGCCTTCACGGTGAGACCGTCATCGGTGCCGCAATCCTCGATCGTGATGATCGCGTCCTGCGCCACGTCGACCAGACGGCGGGTGAGATAGCCCGAGTTCGCCGTCTTCAAGGCGGTGTCGGCCAGGCCCTTGCGGGCGCCGTGGGTCGAGTTGAAGTACTCGAGCACGGTGAGGCCTTCCTTGAAGTTCGAGATGATCGGCGTCTCGATGATCTCGCCCGACGGCTTGGCCATCAGGCCGCGCATGCCGGCGAGCTGCTTGATCTGCGCCGCGGAGCCGCGGGCGCCCGAGTGGGCCATCATGTAGACCGAGTTGATGTTGACGCCGGTCGAGTTCTTCGACATCGACTTCATCATCTCTTCGGCGACCTTGTCGGTGCAGGTCGACCAGACGTCCACCACCTTGTTGTACTTCTCGCCCTGGGTGATCAGGCCGTCCTGGTACTGCTGCTCGAACTCCTTCACCTTCTCCTGAGCGTCGGCTACCAGGCGGTGCTTGCTCTCCGGGATGATGAGGTCGTCCTTGCCGAAGGAGATGCCCGCCTTGCAGGCCTGGCCGAAGCCGAGACCCATCATGCGGTCGGCGAAGATCACCGTCTCCTTCTGGCCGCAGTGACGATAGACGGCGTCGATCACATTGGTGATCTCCTTCTTCGTCAGCAGGCGGTTGATGATCGAGAACGGCAGGTTCGGGTGCTTCGGGAAGATCTCCGAAAGCAACATGCGGCCCGGCGTGGTGCCGATGACCTTGGTCACCAGCTTGCCGGCGTCGTCATAGACCTCGAGCCGCGCCTTGATCTTGGTGTGCAGGGTCACGGCCTTGGCTTCGAGCGCGTGCAGCAGCTCGGCGATCGAGCCGAACGCCATGCCGTCGCCCGGCTGGTTGTCCGCTTCCATCGTGAGATAGTAGAGACCGAGCACGATGTCCTGGCTCGGCACGATGATCGGCTTGCCGTTCGCGGGGCTGAGGATGTTGTTGGTCGACATCATCAGCACGCGGGCCTCGAGCTGGGCTTCCAGCGACAGCGGCACGTGGACCGCCATCTGGTCGCCGTCGAAGTCCGCGTTGAACGCGGTGCAGACCAGCGGGTGCAGCTGGATCGCCTTGCCTTCGATCAGCACCGGCTCGAAAGCCTGGATGCCAAGGCGATGCAGGGTCGGGGCGCGGTTCAGCATCACCGGATGCTCGCGGATCACCTCTTCGAGGATGTCCCAGACCTCCGGGCGCTCCTTTTCCACCATGCGCTTCGCCGCCTTGATGGTCGAAGCCATGCCGTAGAGCTCGAGCTTGGAATAGATGAACGGCTTGAACAGCTCCAGCGCCATCTTCTTCGGCAGGCCGCACTGGTGCAATTTGAGTTCCGGGCCGACGACGATGACCGAACGGCCCGAATAATCGACGCGCTTGCCGAGCAGGTTCTGGCGGAACCGGCCCTGCTTGCCCTTCAGCATGTCGGAAAGCGACTTCAGCGGGCGCTTGTTGGCGCCGGTGATGACCCTTCCACGACGCCCGTTGTCGAACAGCGCATCGACCGCTTCCTGCAGCATGCGCTTCTCGTTGCGCACGATGATGTCCGGCGCCTTCAGCTCGATCAGGCGCTTCAGGCGGTTGTTGCGGTTGATGACGCGGCGATAGAGATCGTTCAGATCCGAGGTCGCGAACCGGCCGCCGTCGAGCGGCACCAGCGGGCGCAGCTCCGGCGGGATGACCGGAATCACGTCCATGATCATCCACTCCGGCTTCGAGCCGGATTCCAGGAAGGCATCGACCAGCTTCAGACGCTTCACCAGCTTCTTGCGCTTGGCCTCCGAGCCGGTTTCCCGGAGCTCGACCTTCATAGTCTCGCGCTCGGTCTCCATGGTGAGGGCCGAGAGCATGGTCTTGATCGCCTCGGCGCCGATGCCGGCCTGGAACGAGTCCTGGCCGTACTCATCCTGCGCGTCCAGGTACTGCTCTTCGCTGAGCAGCTGGTGCAGCTTCAGCGGGGTCAGGCCCGGCTCGATAACGACGTAGTTCTCGAAATAGAGGATCCGCTCCAGATCCTTCAGCGTCATGTCGAGCAGCAGACCGATGCGGCTCGGCAGCGACTTCAGGAACCAGATATGGGCGACCGGCGAAGCGAGCTCGATATGGCCCATGCGCTCGCGGCGCACCTTCGAGAGCGTGACTTCGACGCCGCACTTCTCGCAGATGATGCCGCGATACTTCATGCGCTTGTACTTGCCGCACAAGCATTCGTAGTCCTTGATCGGCCCGAAGATGCGGGCGCAGAACAGACCGTCGCGTTCCGGCTTGAAGGTTCGATAGTTGATCGTCTCCGGCTTCTTGATCTCGCCGAAGGACCAGGAACGAATCCGCTCGGGGCTCGCGATCGCGATCTTGATCTGATCGAAGGTCTGCGTGCCGCTCGGCTGGCCGAACACGTTCATCAGTTCTTGGTTCATTACCATCTCCATCCTGCCGCCCTACCGGGCGGCGATCCGATTCAGTCTCTTCTGGCTCAGTCGTTCGCCATCAATAGTTCGTCTGCGTCAGCTCGACGTTGAGACCGAGCGACCGGAGTTCCTTCACCAACACGTTGAAGGATTCCGGGATACCGGCCTCGAAGTTGTCGTCGCCGCGGACGATCGCCTCGTAGGTCTTGGTACGGCCCGACACGTCGTCCGACTTCACCGTCAGCATTTCCTGCAGCGTATAGGCGGCGCCGTAGGCCTCGAGGGCCCAGACTTCCATTTCGCCGAAGCGCTGACCGCCGAACTGCGCCTTGCCGCCCAGCGGCTGCTGGGTGACGAGGCTGTATGGGCCGATCGAACGCGCGTGGATCTTGTCGTCCACCAGGTGGTGCAACTTCAGCATGTAGATGTAGCCGACGGTCACCTGACGCTCGAAGCGCTCGCCGGTGCGGCCGTCCGTCAGATAGACCTGGCCCGAGCGATGCAGCCCGGCCTTCTCCAGCATCTGGACGATGTCCTCCTCGCGCGCGCCGTCGAACACCGGCGAGGCCACCGGAACGCCGTTCCGGATGTGCTCGGCCATCTCGATCAGCTGGTCGTCCGGCATGTCCTGGATGTCGTGCTTGAAGGACTTGTCGCCGTAGATGTCCTTCATTGCCTTCCGGAGATCGGTGGTCTTGCCGTTCTCGTGGTGCAGCTTGTCGAGCATCTGCCCGACCTGCTTGCCCAAGCTGGAGCAGGCCCAGCCGAGATGCGTCTCCAGAATCTGACCGACGTTCATGCGCGATGGCACGCCCAGCGGGTTCAGCACGATATCGACCGGCGTGCCGTCCTCGAGATACGGCATGTCTTCCGCCGGGACGATCTTCGAGACCACGCCCTTGTTGCCGTGACGGCCGGCCATCTTGTCGCCCGGCTGCAGCTTGCGCTTCACCGCGACGAACACCTTGACCATCTTCATGACGCCCGGCGGCAGCTCGTCGCCGCGCTGCAGCTTCTCGACCTTGCTCTCGAAGCGCTTCTCGAGGGCCTGGACGCTCTCGTTGAACTGCTTCTTCAGGGCCTCGATCTCGGCCATGCGCTTGTCGTTCTTCACCGAGATCTGCCGCCACTGGCCCGGCGTGAACTCCGAGAGCACCTTATCGGTGATCTTGGTGTCCGGCTTCAGGGCCTTCGGGCCGCCCGCCGCGGTCTGATTGAGCAAGAGCTCCTTCAGGCGCGAGTAGACGTTCCGCTCCAGGATCGCCTTTTCGTCGTCGCGGTCCTTGGCCAGACGCTCGATCTCGGCGCGCTCGATCGCCAGCGCGCGCTCGTCCTTGTCGACGCCGCGGCGGGAGAACACGCGCACTTCAACCACCGTGCCGGAGACTCCCGGCGGCAGGCGCATGGAGGTGTCGCGCACGTCGGAGGCCTTTTCGCCGAAGATCGCGCGCAGCAGCTTCTCTTCCGGGGTCATCGGGCTTTCGCCCTTCGGCGTGACCTTGCCGACCAGGATGTCGCCCGGCTTCACCTCGGCACCGATGTAGACGATGCCGGCTTCGTCGAGGTTCTTCAGCGCCTCTTCGCCGACGTTCGGAATGTCGCGGGTGATTTCCTCCTGGCCGAGCTTGGTGTCGCGGGCCATCACCTCGAATTCCTCGATGTGGATCGAGGTGAAGACGTCGTCGCTGACGATCCGCTCGGAGATCAGGATCGAGTCTTCGAAGTTGTAGCCCTGCCACGGCATGAAGGCGACCAGCACGTTGCGTCCGAGCGCGAGCTCGCCGAGATCGGTCGACGGACCATCGGCGATGATGTCGCCCTTCTCCACCACGTCGCCCACCTTCACCAGCGGACGCTGGTTGATGCAGGTGTTCTGGTTCGAGCGCTGGAACTTCAGCAGGTTGTAGATATCGACGCCCGGCGCCGCATGATCGGTTTCGTCGGTGGCGCGGATGACGATACGGGTCGCGTCCACCTGGTCGATGATGCCGCCACGGCGGGCGCCGATCGCCACGCCGGAATCACGGGCGACGGTGCCTTCCATGCCGGTGCCGACCAGCGGGGCCTGCGCCTGGAGGAGCGGCACCGCCTGACGCTGCATGTTCGAGCCCATCAGAGCGCGGTTGGCGTCGTCGTTCTCGAGGAACGGAATGAGCGCCGCGGCGACCGAGACCAGCTGCTTCGGGCTGACGTCGATGTATTCGATGTCGTCCCGGCGGGCCATGATGAAGTCGCCCGCGCGACGGCAGGAGATCAGGTCATCGGCCAGCTTGCCCTTGGCATCGACCGCGGCGTTGGCCTGGGCGATGGTGTACTTGCCCTCTTCCATCGCCGAGAGATAGATCACCTCGTCGGTGACATGGCCCTTCTCGACCTTGCGGTACGGGCTCTCGATGAAGCCGTACTGGTTGATGCGGGCGAAGGTGGCCAGGCTGTTGATCAGGCCGATATTCGGACCTTCCGGGGTTTCGATCGGGCAAATCCGGCCGTAATGGGTCGGATGCACGTCGCGCACCTCGAAGCCCGCGCGCTCGCGGGTCAGACCGCCCGGCCCCAGCGCCGAGAGACGGCGCTTGTGGGTGATCTCGGACAAGGGGTTGGTCTGGTCCATGAACTGCGAGAGCTGCGACGAGCCGAAGAACTCGCGCACCGTCGCCGCCGCCGGCTTGGCGTTGATCAGGTCATGCGGCATGACCGTGTCGATCTCGACCGAGCTCATGCGCTCGCGGATCGCCCGCTCCATGCGCAGCAGGCCGAGGCGATACTGGTTCTCCAGCAGTTCGCCGACCGAACGGACGCGGCGGTTGCCGAGATGGTCGATGTCGTCGATCTCGCCGCGACCGTCCTTCAATTCGGTCATGACCATGAGGATCGCGAGGATGTCCTCCTTGCGGAGCACGCGCGTCTGGTCGTCGGCGCCCTTCGGATCAAAACGATCCTCGGAGAGCACCGAGAGGCGCGAGTTCATCTTCACGCGGCCGACCGAGGAGAGGTCGTAGCGCTCCAGGTCGAAGAACAGGCCGTTGAACAGCGCTTCCGCCGTGTCCAGCGTCGGCGGCTCGCCGGGGCGCATGACGCGGTAGATGTCGATCAGCGCTTCCTCGCGGCCGGAATTCTTGTCGGCGGCCAGCGTGTTGCGGATGTACGGACCGACCATCACGTTGTCGATGTTGAGGGTGGCGATCTCCTTGATGCCCGCCTCGTCGAGCTGGTCGAGCACCGCCTGGGTGATCTCGTCGCCGGCCTCGATGAAGATCTCGCCGGTGCTCTCGTTGATGAGATCGCCGGCCGAGAAGCGGCCGAGCATCTCTTCCGGCTGCACCAGCTGTTCCTTCAGGCCCTGCTCCTGCAGCTTGCGGGCCACGCGCGGCGTCATCTTCGAGCCGGCTTCCGCCATGACCTTGCCGGTCTTCGCATCGACCAGGTCGTTGAGCATCTTCATGCTCTTCATGCGGCTGGGGTCGAAGGCGGTAGTCCAGCCCTTCTTGGTCTTGGTGAAGACCACGCGCTTGTAGAAGAAGTTCAGGATCTCTTCCGGGGACATGCCGCCGAAACGACGGTCTTCCTCGGTCAAGGGCTCGCCCTTGGCGATCTTCGCCGCCGCTTCCTTGCCCCAGAGGGCGAGCAGCAGCGTGGTCGCCGGCAGCTTGCGGCGACGGTCGATGCGGACATAGGCGAGATCCTTGGCGTCGAACTCGAAGTCGAGCCAGGAGCCGCGATACGGAATGACGCGGGCCGCGAACAGATACTTGCCCGAGCTGTGGGTCTTGCCCTTGTCGTGATCGAAGAACACGCCCGGCGAGCGGTGCATCTGCGAGACGACGACGCGCTCGGTGCCGGCGACGATGAAGGTGCCGGAGCGGGTCATGAGCGGCATGTCGCCCATGTAAACGTCCTGCTCCTTGATGTCGCGGATGGAGCGCGCACCGGTCTCTTCATCGGTGTCCCAGACGACCAGGCGCAGCGTCACCTTCAAGGGCGCCGCGAAGGTCATGCCGCGCTGCTGGCATTCCTCGACGTCGTATTTCGGCTCCTCGAGCTCATAGCGCACGAACTGCAGCTCGGCCTTCTCCGAGAAATCCCGGATCGGGAACACAGAGCGGAAAACTTCCTGGAGGCCGATGCTCTGCCGGTTCTCCGCGGCCACGCCGATCTGCAGGAACTGGTCGTAGGAGCTTTTCTGCACCTCGATCAGGTTCGGCATCGTCGTGATTTCGGAGATCCGTCCGAAGGTCCTGCGGATACGCTTGCGGCCAGTCAGGGATTTGTTCATCGCATTCCTCGCGTCAGTTCGCGCCCGATCTCGAACGCCAAGTGCCGTATTCCCCTTCGGCCCCTTTAAAATCCCAGGGGCCCATCCGGGCGGCCGCGGCGGCCGTTCCGATCGTTTAGCTTCGACGCCGATCGGGGCGTCACTTCGGGCGGAAAATCGCCCGTCTCCCATTGGTCGAATCGGAATGGCGGGAAGCGCCAAGCCTTGCGGCCGGCGCTTCCCCCACTTCAGTCGGCCAAAAGGCCGGCAGTCGAACTACTTCAGCTCGACCTTGGCGCCGGCTTCTTCCAGCTTCTTCTTCAGGTCGGCGGCTTCCTGCTTGTTGACGCCTTCCTTCACGGGCTTCGGCGCGCCCTCGACCAGGTCCTTGGCTTCCTTCAGCCCGAGACCGGTGATCGCGCGCACTTCCTTAATGACGTTGATCTTCTTGTCACCGCCATCGACCAGAACCACGGTGAACTCGGTCTGCGCTTCGGCAGCCGGAGCGGCAGCGCCGCCACCAGCAGCCGCAACCGCGACCGGAGCCGCCGCCGAGACGCCCCAAGCCTCTTCGAGCTTCTTCGAAAGCTCGGCAGCCTCGAGGACGGTCAGCTTCGAGAGCTCGTCCACCAACTTCTGCAGATCAGCCATTGTATTCTCCTAGTTTCGACTTCTAACGGGTTTGAACTTCTTCTGAGCTCGGGATCGGCTCTTAGGCTTCGCCCTTCTTGGCATAGGCGCCAAAGACACGTGCCAGCTGGCCGGCAGGTGCCTGCAGGATCGTCGCCACGCGGGTGGCGGGAGTCTGCAGCATGCCGACCAACTTGGCGCGAAGCTCGTCGAGGCTCGGAAGCGTGGCCAAGGCCTTGATCGCATCCGGACCCAACACGTCGGCGCCCATCGAGCCACCGACGATCTTGAGCTTCTCGTTGCTGTTGGCGAAAGTGACGGCGACCTTGGCGGCTGCAATCGGATCCGACGAATAAGCGATCGCCGTAGGACCTTTCAGCAGCTTTTCAAGACCTTCGTACTTCGTGCCCTTCAGAGCGAGCATTGCGAGCCGATTCTTGGCGACTTTGTAGCCGGCGCCCGCGGCCCGCATCTTGCGACGCAGGTCGCTGACCTGGGCGACGGTGAGGCCGCTTTGCTGGGTGATCACCACCAGCTCCGCGTCCTTCAGCGTCTCCTGGATCTCGGACACCAGTTTCTGTTTGCCAGAACGGTCCACTGTTCGTCTCCGATATTGGCCCGGGAACTCAAGACTCCCGAACCGGTTACGATTGGACCTTCCGGAGCCGATCTTGCGATCGGAGGTATCCGGAAAGTCCGGCGTACCTGTCCCAGAAGTTCAAGCCGCGTTTCGTCGAAAACCAAACTTGCCGGTCATCGGCGAAATCGCTTCAACTCCTGTCTATTGCAGGCGGGAACCGGAGTTCCCATTACCCTCTGAGCAGAGGACCAGCAGTCTCGGACAGGGCAGCGGGATCTTGTGGATCCCGCCGATCCATCGGCGCCCTCATCGGGCGACGATGGAATTTCAAGAAAGACCTACTCTCTTACTCGGCCGCGGTTATTCGGCCGCCGTGGGGGCCACGGCCACCGCGCTGATGTCCAGCTTCAGGCCGGGGCCCATCGTGGAGCTCAGCGACACCTTCTTCATGTAGGTGCCCTTGGCGCCGGCCGGCTTCGCCCGGCTGACCGCGTTGATCAGCGCCTTCACGTTCTCGACCAGGGCCTGCTCGCTGAAGCTCGCCTTGCCGACGCCGGCATGGACGATGCCTTCCTTCTGCGCGCGGTATTCGACCTGGCCGCCCTTCGCCGCCTTCACGGCTTCGGCGATGTCGTTGGTCACGGTGCCGAGCTTCGGGTTCGGCATCAGGCCGCGGGGGCCGAGGACCTTACCGAGCTTGCCGACGGTCACCATCATGTCCGGCGACGCGATCACCCGGTCGAAGTCCATTTGGCCCGCCTGGACCTTTTCCGCAAGGTCGTCGGCGCCGACGAGATCCGCACCCGCCTTCTTGGCGGCTTCCGCCTTCTCGCCCTTGGCGAAGACGGCGACCCGGACCGTCTTGCCGGTGCCATGCGGCAGCGAGATCACGCCGCGCACGTTCTGGTCGGCATGCTTCGGATCGATGCCGAGGTTGAAGGCCATCTCGATGGTCTCGTCGAACTTCGCCTTGGCCCGTTCCTTGACCAGCTTCACGGCCTCTTCGACCGAGTAGAACTTGTTGCGATCGAGGCCCTTCGTGGCCGCCTTGTAACGCTTACCAGCCATGATCAGCCCTCCACCACTTGCAGGCCCATCGAGCGCGCGGAGCCCTTGATCATCTCCGCAGCGGCGTCGAGGTCATGCGCGTTCAGGTCCGCCATCTTCGTCTTGGCGATCTCGCGGCACTGGCTCATCGTCACCTTGCCGACGAAGGCGCCGATGCCGGTCGTCTTCGAGCCCTTCTCGATCTTCGCCGCCTTCTTCAGGAAGTAGCTGGCCGGCGGAGTCTTGGTCACGAAGGTGAAGGAGCGGTCCGAAAAAGCGGTGATCACCACCGGGATCGGCATGCCCTGCTCCATTTGCTGGGTCGCCGCGTTGAACTCCTTGCAGAACTGCATGATGTTCAAGCCGCGCTGACCGAGCGCCGGACCGACCGGCGGAGACGGGTTGGCCTTGCCGGCCGGAATCTGCAACTTGATGTAGCCTTCAATCTTCTTCGCCATGGTCCAACCTCATATTCGGGCCGCGCAATGCCGCCCTGGGGTTTCGCGGTCAAAGGCCCTGGCTGGCCTCCCGCAACTTTCCGACGGTCCCGCCGTCGGTCGGTCTCGCTCGCGAGCCAGGAAGGCCGTCAGACCTTCTCGACCTGCGAGTATTCCAGTTCGACCGGCGTGGCGCGGCCGAAGATCGACACCGCCACCTTGAGCCGGCCCTTCTCCTCGTCGACCTCTTCCACCATGCCGGTGAAGGAGGTGAAGGGACCGTCGTTGACGCGGACCTGCTCGCCGACCTCGAAGATGATCGCGCGCTTGGGCCGCTCGATGCCTTCCTGCACCTGATGCTGGATCCGCATCGCCTCGGCTTCCGAGATCGGCGTGGGCTTGCCCTTGCCGCCGAGAAAGCCGGTCACCTT
Source organism: Dongia sp. agr-C8 (assembly GCF_054658695.1). Lineage (NCBI taxonomy): Bacteria > Pseudomonadati > Pseudomonadota > Alphaproteobacteria > Rhodospirillales > Dongiaceae > Dongia > Dongia sp. agr-C8. The sequence continues at coordinate 1,377,096 of NZ_BAAGHZ010000001.1, read as the reverse complement.
CGGCGTGTTCATGACGAGATGCCAAGTCTCGTCGGTCAATTCCATCTTCACCAGGACATAGCCCGGGAAGAACTTGCGCTCGGCATTCACCTTGGCGCCGCGCCGCATCTCGACGACCTCTTCGGTCGGGACCAGCACTTCGGAGACCAGGCTCGACATGCCCATCTGCGTGGCCTGCTCGCGGATCGACTGGGCGATCTTGCGCTCGAAGCCGGAGTAGACGTGCACCACGTACCAACGCTGCGCCATGATCAGCCTCCGAAGCCCAGGATCCAGGTGATCAGGGTCGAAAGCGTGGCATCGACCGCCAGGAAGAAGATCGACGCCAGAAGCACCATGACGAACACCATCGTCGTGGTCAGCGTGGTCTCCTTGCGGGTCGGCCAGGTGACTTTCGCCACCTCGGTCCGGACCTGACGGAAGAACTCCAGCGGGTTCTTGCTTGCCATCTGCGCCATTTAAATCCGTTCTTTCCGCTCTCGCACTTTCGTCGCCTTCAACTGCCCCACTTGGAGCCTGGCAGGGGCAGCAGGGATCGAACCCGCAACCTTCGGTTTTGGAGACCGACGCTCTACCAGTTGAGCTATGCCCCTATGCACGACTGAATTCGAAGCGGTTCCTCTATCTCTTTTCAGTGCGATGGGCGGCCGGTGGTCCGGCCGCCCTCTCGCTCGAGTCTTCCAACCGAGTGACTTACTCGATGATGCTGGCAACGACGCCGGCGCCGACGGTGCGGCCGCCCTCGCGGATCGCGAAGCGGAGGCCTTCGTCCATCGCGATCGGCGCAATCAGGTGCACCTCCATCGAGATGTTGTCGCCCGGCATCACCATCTCGGTGCCCGCCGGCAGCTGCACGGTGCCGGTAACGTCGGTCGTGCGGAAGTAGAACTGCGGGCGATAGTTGGTGAAGAACGGCGTGTGACGGCCGCCCTCTTCCTTGGTCAGGATGTAGGCCTCGGCCTTGAACTTGGTGTGCGGGGTGATCGAACCCGGCTTCGCCAGCACCTGGCCGCGCTCGACTTCCTCGCGCTTGGTGCCGCGCAGCAGCGCGCCGATGTTGTCGCCCGCCTCGCCGCTGTCCAGCAGCTTGCGGAACATTTCGACGCCGGTCACCACGGTCTTCACCGTCGGCTTCAGGCCGATGATCTCGACTTCCTCGCCCACCTTCACGATGCCGCGCTCGACACGGCCGGTCACCACGGTGCCGCGGCCCGAGATCGAGAACACGTCTTCGATCGGCATCAGGAACGGACGATCCTTCGGACGCTCCGGCTGCGGGATGTACTCGTCCACCGCCTGCATCAGCTTCAGGATCGCGTCATGGCCGATCTCCGGCTGCTTGTCTTCCAGCGCGCAAAGCGCCGAGCCGCGGATCACCGGGATCTTGTCGCCCGGGAACTGGTAGGAGGTCAGCAGCTCGCGGACTTCCAGCTCAACCAGGTCCAGCAGTTCCGGGTCGTCCACCATGTCGACCTTGTTCATGAACACCACCAGCGCCGGAACGCCGACCTGGCGCGCCAGCAGGATGTGCTCGCGGGTCTGCGGCATCGGGCCGTCGGCCGCCGAAACCACCAGGATCGCGCCGTCCATCTGCGCCGCACCCGTGATCATGTTCTTCACGTAGTCGGCGTGACCCGGGCAATCCACGTGCGCGTAGTGCCGGTTCTTGGTCTCGTATTCGACATGCGCGGTCGAGATCGTGATGCCGCGGGCGCGCTCTTCCGGCGCCTTGTCGATCTGGTCGTACGCGGTGAACGTCGCGCCGCCGGTCTCCGCCAGCACCTTCGTGATCGCCGCCGTCAGCGACGTCTTGCCGTGGTCAACGTGACCGATCGTGCCAACATTGCAATGCGGCTTGTTCCGCTCAAACTTAGCTTTCGCCATCTTCTCTCGACCTTATGTGCCGGAACCGGCTCTTGTTTCGACCGTTTGACCGAAGCCCCTCCGATGGAGGCCCGATCGGTTTCTGTTTGCGCCGCCGCCCCGAGATAGCCGGAGCTTTGGAGCGGGTGACGGGAATCGAACCCGCGTAGCCAGCTTGGAAGGCTGGAGCTCTACCATTGAGCTACACCCGCCCGGCTCAGCCCCCCTCAAACCGAAGGGGCACCCTCGCGCCCTGTCTCCGCAATCAGGAGAGTCGGGCTTGGTGGAAGGGGTAGGATTCGAACCTACGTAGGCCGAAGCCAACGGGTTTACAGCCCGTCCCCTTTAGCCACTCGGGCACCCTTCCGAAGCGCCGACTCCGCCCCGCGGCGGAGACGCGGACTATGAGCATTTACCGGGTGCTGTCAACTTGAAAACACACGAAAAACTCCCACCCGCGCCGATTTCAATTTCCGGCCCGGAGGGAGTTGTTGTAAAGCTTTTAGCCGCTCCCATCCTAGGACCCCCTCATGCCCCCGCGCAAGCCTTTCCGACCCGACAAAAACCGCGACCGGGGTCGCACGCCGCACGGGTCTCGGGACGCAGAATCGGGTCACCGCGGCCAGAATCGGGACAACCGGTCGCAGGAGAAGAAGGCGCCCGGGCATGCCTGGAGGGCAGGAGATCGGTCGCGCCCGGAAGACCGCCGGGACGAGCGCGCGTCACCGCCAAAATATAGTTCAGAATCAGGTGATTCCAAGGCCCAGCGCGAGCGCCATGAGAGCCGCGATGAAGCTCAGGCCGGATACAAGGCCGGCGGTGGAAGCTATTGGATTTACGGTAATCATGCCGTAGCCGCCGCGATCGACAACCCGAAGCGCCGGATCCGTCGCCTGCTCCAGGCACATCCCGATGCCGAGAAGGCGGTGCGGGGCGCCGGCGACCGCCCCCTGCCCCGCTGGGAGACGGTCGACCGCGCCATCCTCGACCGGGTGGCCGGACGGGAATCGGTGCACCAGGGTATCGCTGCCCAGGTCGATCCGCTGCCGGAGTCGGACGTGGAGGACATCGCCGCCCTGGCCGCCGATCGGCCGGAGGCGAAGGTCGTCATCCTGGACCAGGTGACCGACCCCCATAACGTCGGCGCCATCCTCCGCTCCGCCGCCGCTTTCGGCGCGCTCGCCGTGGTCCTGACCGAACGCAACGCCGCGCCGGAAAGCGGTGTCCTTGCCAAGGCCGCCTCGGGTGCGCTCGAGATCGTGCCGCTGGTTCGGGTCACCAACCTCGCAAGAGCCATCGAGCAGTTGAAAGCCGCCGGATTCTGGTGTGCCGGCCTTGCCGCCGAAGGCGAGCGCAGCTTGGCCGAGGCACGGCTGTCGGGACGAGTCGCCCTCTGTCTCGGGGCGGAGGGCGCCGGCTTGCGGCGCCTGACCCGCACCCATTGCGATCTCCTGGTGCGGCTGCCGACCAGCGGGCCGATCGGCCATTTGAACGTGTCCAATGCCGCCGCGGTCGCGCTCTATGAACTCAACCGAGCCGGTTAAATCGGAATCGTAGTTAACGATTGATGACTGCGACCTCTTGATGTGAGGAATCAAGATTCCATAGGGGCTTGCAAGGTTACCGGAAGATTGACTTCACCTAAAATGCTCAGCAAATTAGCGGCAACGCCAATTCATTCTGTCAGGGGTACGCGTATGAAGATTCTGGGCCTGATCGCCGGTGCGGCGATGCTGCTGGGCGCGCAAGCCGCCCATGCGGTCACCATCGTCAATGGCAGCTTCGAAACCCCGATCGTCGGCGGCACCTTCGACACCTATGAAGCGGGCAGCTCCAGCCTGACCGGCTGGACGATCGGCGGCGCCGGCGTCAACCACATCGGCAGCTATTGGGTGTCGCAGGACGGCAACCAGAGCCTCGACCTGAACGACGACGATATCGGCAGCATCTCCCAGGACATCTCGGGCCTGACGGTGGGCCTGGAATACAAGGTCTCGTTCTATGGCGCCGCGAACCCCAATGCCGGGCCGGCCTCGAAGCAGCTGCAAGTCTCGGCGGCGGGCGTCAACAACTTCTACAGCTTCCCCAACGGGACGAATACCAACAGCAGCATGGGTTGGGCACTGCAGACCTTCCTGTTCGTCGCGACCAACACTACCGAGACGCTCACCTTCCTCGGCCTGACCGGCGGCCCGGCCGGCGTCGCGCTCGACAACATCACCATCGCCGCGACCCCGATCCCGGGCGCGATCCTGCTCTTCGGATCGGCGCTGGGCGGCATGGGCTTCCTCGGCTATCGCCGCAAGAAGCTGCAAGCCGCGGCCTGACCGTCGCGACCAAACGGTTCGTGAGAGAGGCCCCGGAAACGGGGCCTCTTTTCTTTGTGCGCTCAGCAGACTGTTACCAATTGTCCTCTTGTCGAACCCCGGCGCGCTCCTTAGGTTTCGGGTCGGCTTGAGAATAATTCGCAACTGAGCGCTGCATGCACAAAGAGTTGACGCGGCGGGGCCTGACGCGGCGACGCCTGATCGCCGCCGCACCCGTTGTCGCGGCCGGTCTCGTCCCCGGCTTTCCATGGATCCGCCGCGCCCATGCCGATGCCGGCGTGGTGAACGTCTATTCGGCGCGGCACTACCCCTCCGACCAGACCCTGTTCGACATGTTCACCAAGGAGACCGGGATCGCGGTCAACGCGATCCAGGGCATCGCCGAAGAGCTGATGCAGCGCCAGCAGATGGAGGGCGATTCCTCCCCGGCCGATGTGCTGATCACCGTCGATGCCGGCAATCTCTGGCGCGCCGAGCAATGGAATCTGTTGCAGCCGGTCCATTCCGAGATTCTCGACAAGGAAGTCCCGGCCAATCTGCGACATCCGGAGAATCTCTGGTTCTCCTTCTCCACCCGCGCGCGGGTGATCCTGCGCGACAAGAGCAAGGTGCAGGCGGAAGACATCCCGACCTATGAGGCGCTCGCCGACCCGAAATGGCAGGGCAAGATCCTCATCACCACGTCGAACAGCATCTACAACCAGTCGCTGCTCGCCTCGATCATCGAAGCCGACGGACCCGGAAAGGCGGAAGCCTGGGCCAAAGGCCTGGTCGCCAATCTCGCCCGCAAGCCCGAAGGCGCCGATACCGAGCAGGCCTTGGCGCTGGCGGCCGGCGTCGGCGCGCTCGCGGTCAGCAACTCCTACTACTTCGGCCGCCTGCTCGGCCGCGACGACGAGACCCGCAAGAAGCTCGACCATATCGGCATCGTGTTCCCGAACCAGGGGGACCGCGGCACGCATATCAACGTCTCCGGCGGCGGCGTCGCGGCCTACGCGCCGAACAAGGAGAACGCGGTCAAATTTCTGGAGTTCTTGATCAGCCCCGAGGCGCAGAAGGTCTTCGCCGACGCGAATTACGAGTTCCCGGTGCGCGCCGGGGTGGCACCGATCGACGTCGTCGCAGCCTGGGGCGATTTCAAACCCGATCCGGTGAATGTCTCCGCACTCGGCAGGAACAACGCCGAGGCGGTGCGGATCATGGACCGCGCCGGCTGGCGCTAGCTTTGGAGAGATAGAATGATGAAGCGCCGCTCCTTTCTCGCCGCCAGCGCCGCGGGTCTCGGCCTGGTCGCGACACGAGGCGCCTGGGCCGCGGAGACGGTCAATGTCTATTCCGCGCGCCACTATCCGTCCGACCAGATCCTGTTCGACATGTTCACCAAGGAGACCGGCATCGCGGTCCAGGTGATCAACGGCAATGCCGAAGAGCTGATGCAGCGGCAGAAGCAGGAGGCCGAGAACTCCCCCGCCGACGTGCTGGTCACGGTCGATGCCGGAAATCTCTGGCGCGCCCAGGAGATGGGGCTGTTCCAGAGGGTCAAGTCCGCGATCCTGGAGCAGGAGATCCCGGAGAACCTGCGCGACCCGCAAGGCCGCTGGTTCGCCTTCTCCAAGCGCGCGCGCGTCATCATCTACAATCCGGAGAAGGTGAAGGCCGAGGAGCTTTCGACCTACCAGGACCTCGCCGATCCGAAGTGGAAGGGCCGGGTGCTGGTGCGCTCCTCCAACAACATCTACAACCAGTCGCTGGTCGCGGCGATGATCGAGACCGATGGCGTCGAGAAGACCGAGACCTGGGCCAAGGGCCTGGTGGCGAATTTCGCCCGCAAGCCGGAAGGCGGCGACATCGACCAGATCATGGCGCTGACCGCCGGCCTCGGCGACGTCGCAATCAGCAACTCCTACTACTTCGCGCGGATGCTCAACAGCGACAAGCCGGAGGTGAAGGCGAAGGTCGAGAAGCTGAAGATCTTCTTTCCCAACCAGCAGGAACGCGGGACCCATATCAACATCTCCGGCGCCGGCGTCGCGGCCTATGCGCCGAACCAGGCGAACGCGGTGAAGTTCCTGGAGTTCCTGGTGAGCCCCGAAGCGCAGAAGGTCTTCGCCGACGCCAACAACGAGTTCCCGGTGCGCGCCGACGTGCCGCCGGCCCCCGTGGTGGCCGCCTGGGGCGACTTCAAGGCCGACCCGGTCAGCGTCACCGCGCTCGGCAAGAACAATGCCGAGGCGGTGAAGCTGATGGACCGCGTCGGCTGGCGCTGAGCGCCGCTACTCCTTTGTATCGTGGAAGAACTTCTGCAGTTCGTGGGCGTGGTTCTCGTGCGCCTCGCAGGTGATCAACCGATCGATCACCTTGCCGTCGCTTGAGAGCGGCAGGATGATCCGCGCATACGAGGTCGTGAGGGAATCCACCGTCAGCTCGATCAGGTGCAGGATCGGCGCGCGGCGTTCGATCGCCTCGGCATAGTGGCGGTGGATCAGCGCACCGAATTCCGGCGGATCGAGCTCGCGCGCCAGCTTGCCGGTCAGCTCCTGGCCGTGCATCGCGAAGAGCCCGGTGCCCGCCACCCGATAGCGGAACTCCAGCGGATCGTAGGAGACCTCGACCATCATCACCCGGGGCAGCTCGCGGGTAAACTCCAGGGGGTCGATGTCGGCGCGCGAAGGGAAGGCGCGGTCGCCCTTCTTGGCGCGCCAATAGGCAAGGATCCGATCGATTTCCGGGTACCGCTGACAGTCAATATCGAGCTCGACGGCACGGACGCTGCTCGGCTTGGGTGTCACAATTCTCGGACCAACCTTATGCCGTTGGTCACGCCGCGCAGGTCCGGCGCCATGCCGACGCGCTTGGCCGAGCGGATGTCGTTCGGCGGCCGCCCCCACGAGGCGCCGCGGATCACGTATTTCCCGCAAGCGCCGCCGCCGGCCGCGGCGCCTTTGTGGTCGCTGCCGTCATAGCCGGTATTCATGCAGTCCAGGGTGTACTCGAAGGCGTTGCCCAGCATGTCGTACAGACCCCAGGCGTTCGGCTTGAAAGTGCCAACCGGCGCCGTGTTCTTGTAGCCATCGCTGCAATCAATGAAGCCGGGGTCGTCGGGAACCCGCTTCTTGTAGGTCTGATCGGCGCCGTTGGCGTAGCTGCATTGCTGGTCGGCGGTATCGCCCCAATAGCGCGACGTCTTGGTGCCGGCACGGGCGGCATATTCCCATTCGGCCTCGGTCGGCAGCCGATACCGTTGGCCGGTCACCTTCGAAAGCCATTCGGCATAGGCCTGGGCGTCACTGTAGATCAGGCACACAGCGGGATAATCCTCCCCCTGCTCCCAGCCCGGCTCGGCATAGGTAGCGCCTTGTCGCGGCTCAAACTGGTTCTTGTCATCCCGATAATAGAGGCAGGAGAAGCCGATGCCGTGGCCGGTCGCCGCCACGAACTGCCGGTATTGCCCGACGGTCACTTCGAACTTGCCGATGGCGAAGGCGCGCGGGATCGTCTCCTTGTGCTGCGGGCCCTCGCTTTCGCTGCGCCCCTTCTCCCCGTCGGGCGAGCCCATCATGTAGCTGCCGGCCGGGATCACCACCATCTCCGGGCAATCCTTGCAGTCGCGAAACACCACGCCCGGTTTCAGGCTGGCGGGTGGCGGGGTCAGTTCGATGCTCTTCGACCCGCCGGTCGCCGCCGGCTGCGTGAGTGCCGCCGTCTGGGTCGGCGCAGGCGCGGCGGCAGGTTGTGCGGCCTGCGCTGTGGCAGCGCCCTCCTTCAAGGCCTTCACCCGGTTGTTGGCAAGATCGACGAAGCTGCCCTTGGGGAATTTCTTGAGATAGGCCTCGAAGTCCGCGGGATCGCTGCTGCCCTGGATCGATTGCCAGAAGGCCTGCTCGACTGCGGCCGTCGAGCCCGCCGCGCTGAAGTCCTTGGAGAAATAGAACGGCGCGGTCAGCGAGGAGGAATCCCAAGGCACCTGTTGGCTGTCGGTGTCGGCGATCACCTTGGCCCGCACATTGCGGAACATTTCCTCGATCGAGGCGCCCGGCTTCTGCACCTCGGCCGCCAGAGCGGTGGCGAAGGGAGAATTGGCCCCCTGCCCGTCCGCCGCCACCGAGCCCGGCGCCGTCGAATAGGCCACGAAGCTGCCGATCGGGGCATCGACCTTGGCAAGGCCCATCGTGTTGCTGCGGAAGCTGCGCATCAGCGGGTTGTTGCGGCAGGCGTCCAGGATGACGATCTGCACCTTGACGCCGGAGAAGCTCAGCACCTTAAGCACAGCTTCGGCGGAGAGCGCCTCGAGATCGACATCGCCCTCGCGCTTGATGTTGGCGCTGACCGGCACGAGATAGTTCTGGCCGGAAACCTGCAAGCCGTGGCCGGCATAGTAGAAGAGACCGGTGGCGCTCGACCCGGCCTTGGCCAAGTCCTCGCTGAAGCCGTTCAGCGCCTTCTTCATGGCGGTTTGGTCGCCGTCGGTCACCAGGCGCACGTTGAAGCCGACCTTCTTCAGCGCCTCGCCGATCAGCTTGCCGTCATTGACCGGATTCTTCAGCGACCCGATATCGCCCTTGTAGTTGCTGTTGGCGATGATCAGTGCAATGCGCGGCTCGGCGAAAGCCAGACCCGGCATGATGAAGAGCAGCGCGCCGAACAGAGCTGCGACCCAGGCCACCCTCATGACCCTCCCCCGGTCTGAGATCAGCGTTTCTTAGCTGCTCGGAATCGTGGCAGCTTCGGCTTGGGAAATCAATCGGATCGCGGCATCGCCACCCACACGGGGCTGTGCAGTAACCTTATGCCGCGCTCACCGGCGCACCACCCGAATCCAGATCCAGTCGTGCTGCGGGTCGCGCGGGCCGTCGCGGGCCTGCAGATTGGTGAGCCGGAGCGCGATCTCACCCAGATCCAGCGCCGCATCCTTGTCCCGGCCCAGATAGACGCGGTGCAGCGCACTCGGTTCGGCTGCCGCAACCGGGGCCGCTGCGCCTTTGAGGCGGATCACGTTCGGCCCGAGGTCGCCGAGCTCTTGCAGGAAGCCGCCGGCCTCCCGCTGCGCTGCCTCCGGCAGGATCCAGCGCAGGAAGCTGGCGGTGATGTCGCGGGCGAAGGGGCCGTCTTTAGCATGCTCGATGAAGGCACGATCGAGACAGAGTTTCGCATCGGCGATACAGCCGGCGCGGTCAGTCTCCAGATTGACCGTCACCAGTGCCCGGAACTTTGCGCCGTCCGGCCGGAAGCCGTGCCAGGTCGCACCATCGGCCAGTTCGCGCGGCGCCTCATATCGCACCAGGTGGAACCAGCGGAAGAACTCGTGATCGACGGCCGCGGCCACTGCACATCCCAGCATGGATCTACCTCCCGCGGGCAGGATAGTGCAAAGCCCAAGCGGCCGCTATGATCGGGGCGAGCTGTTGGAGGGTTCGATGCCGGGCTTTCGCGTCTCCATCCCGATCGTTCTCGCGAGACTTGGCCTTCTCGCCAGACTTGGCCTTCTCGCCAGACTTGGCCTACTCGCCGGCCTCGGTCTGCTCGCGGCCGCCGGGGCAGCGCAGGCCGATTGCGTCTCCGCCTGTCAGGCCTCGACCTATTGCGATTCGGAAATGAACGCGTCGGGCGAATGCGGTCGGCTGCTCAACGACTGCTACATCAACGAGTGCAACAAAATGCTCTACGGGGCCATCGCCTATGGAACGCAAAGCGGCGCCGTCGGCTGGTCGTATGATTTCAACGATGCGCCGTCAGCGGAGAACGAAGCGCTGAAGAATTGCAGCGCCAACGGAAACGACTGCCAGGTCGTCGTGGATTTCTGGAACACCTGCGCGGCGGTCGCGGCCGGCGGCGGCGTGGTGCGTTACGGCCTCGGCGACACCCAAGGACAGGCAGAAGGCGGTGCCCTCGCCGCTTGCCAAGAGGATGGCGGTGCGCAATGCGCCATTCAGGCCTGGAGCTGCACCGGGCCTTAAACCGCTCCGCTTGTCGGAACCCCGCAGCGATCTATAATTCCCTTATGGACTCCACGACTCCCGCCGCGCGCTATGTCACCGACGTCCCCTATGCGCGCCGCTTCGTGCGCGAGCTCGGCCCGGCCTGGCTGGACTTCACCGCGCTGATCTGCGGCTTCCAGCCGCCGCCGCGCGAAGACGGCTTCGCCTGGTGCGAGCTCGGCTGCGGACATGGCGTGACGCCGGCGCTGCTCGCGGCAGCACATCCGCAAGGGCAATTCCACGGCATCGACTTGATGCCGCGGCATATCGAATTTGCCGAGACGCTCTGCCGCGAGGCCGAGATCCCCAACGCACGTTTCCATGCGCTCGACTTCGCCGGCGCGGCGACGCTCGACCTGCCGCGTTTCGACATGATCGTCGCCCACGGCGTCTACACCTGGGTCGATGCCGCGGCCCAGGCCGACCTCCTGCACTTCGTCGATCGGTTGCTGAAGCCGGGCGGCCTGCTCTACTTGAGCTATGACTGCCTGCCGGGCTGGGCCGGCGACATGCCCTTGCAGCATCTGCTGCGGACCCTGACCGCAGGCGGTACGGGAGACAGCGTCGCGCGCCTCGACAGCGCCGATCGCGTCATCACGGCGCTGCAAGGTCTCGGCGCCGAGGTGCTGCGATTGGGCGCCATGGGCCGCGAATGGGAAGAGCTTCGCCGCAGGCTGCCGCCGAGCTATTTCGTCCACCAGTTCCTGCCGCCGGCCTGGAAGCCGGTCTATGTCACGGAGTTGCGGCAAGCGGTCGCCGGCATCGGCCTAGCGCCCATCGGCTCGGCGACGATCCGCGAGAATGTGGACGCCTTCACCCTGGAGCGGCCGGCGCGCGAACTGGTCGCCGCGGCATCCGATCCGGACCTTCGCGAGCTGCTGCGCGACTACCTGCTGATGAAGCGCTTCCGCCGCGATGTGTTCGGCCGCGCGGTGGCGGCGCTCGACGCGGCGGCGGCCCGCGCGCGTATCTGCAACACGAGATTCATGCTGGCGCGGCCGCAGGATGCGAGCATCCCCTTTAGCCATCCGGCCGCCCAGGCGATCCTGGCCTTGCTCGAGCAGGGACCGGCGGCGCCGATCGCGCTCTCTGCGCAAGGCCATGCCGCTGATTCCGTGGTGTCGCAGATCATCGCCCTGGCATCGGCTGGACGGATCTGGCCGGTCGCCGGCGAGGTCGATCCGAGCGGGATCGAGCGCGTCAATGCGGTGCTGCGCCGCCGCGCCGGCACTGCGGACGAGATTGGCTTCGTCCTGCTGCCCTCCGGCATGGCGATTGAACGGGAGGATCGATGAGCAACGCTGCCACTTATTTTCGTGCCATGGCCTGCAACAATGCCTGGGCCAACCATCGCCTGCTCGGCGCCTGCGCCAAGCTCAGCGATGCCGATTTCCAGGCCGAGCGCGTGAGCTTCTTCCCGAGCCTCATGCAGACGCTCAACCACAACCTCACTGTCGACTGGTTCTACGTTGACGCGCTGGAAGGCGGCACGCTGGGACCGAAGGCCTTCGACAACGAGACGCCCTGCCCGACCATGGCCGCGCTGCTGCCCGCGCAGGCGGCGGTCGATCGCCGCCTGGTCGCTTTCTGCGACCGACTGACCGACGCGGCGCTGGCCGCCGAAACCCGCATCCATCGCCAGCAGCGGATCCAGGCCGACCGCACCGACAAGGTGCTGCTGCATCTCTTCGAGCATCAGATCCACCACCGCGGCCAGGCCCATGCGATGCTGGCCGGCACCGCCGTGGCGCCACCGCAGCTCGACGAATTCTTCATGACCGACGAAGCGCCGCTGCGCGCAGCGGAGTTCAAGGAAATGGGCTGGACCGAGGCCGGCGTGTGGCGCGGATTGGCCTAGCGGCTTTCACGGAAACTTCTCGCACGACAAACATCGCCTAAGCTAGGATACAGCTCACTCGATTCGGGCTGCAGACCTTCAAGGGGAAATCGATGTCGCGTGTCTTCGGTTGGCTGCTCGCCCTGACCTTGCTTTTTGTGCCGGAGATGAACGTGCGAGCCGCGGAACCAGCGCCAGTCACCGTCAAGGTCATGACCTTCAACATCTGGCTCGGCGGAGACCAGGTGAATTTCCAGAAGCTGGTCGAGGCAATTCAGGCCGCCGATGCCGACATCGTCTGTCTCCAGGAGGCCGGCGGTAATACAGCTCGGATCGCGGCGGCGCTCGGCTGGAACTATGCGGTGCCGGCCCGGCATGTGATCGCGCGGGTGCCGCTCTTCGCGCCGCCGGCAATGACGAGGGGCTATGACGGGAACGATCTCAACACCGTTTATGCCGAGCTGGAGCCCGGCCGCTTCATCGCGATCGCCAATGTGCACCTGCCCTCCGATCCTTACGGGCCGAATGAGCTGCGCGACGGGAAGTCGGTGGCCGAGGTGCTGGAGACGGAACGCAGCGCGCGCCTCAGCGCAATCGAGTCCTATATCGCGCCGATGGCCGCGCTGGTGAAGGGTGGGACGCCCGTCATCCTTTCCGGGGATTTCAACTCGCCCTCGCCGCTGGACTGGACCCCGGAACTGACCAAGCGCTGGCCGCAAGTGAAAGCGAAGATCGCCTGGCCGGCGCAGCAGGCGCTGCTCGATGCCGGCTTCGTCGATACCTATCGCGCCGCGCATCCCGATCCGGCGGCGCGGACCGGCATCACCTGGAGCTATGGCTATCCCTATCCGTATCTAAAGCCGAACGAGCAGCTCGATCGCATCGACTTCATCATGGCCGCGGGCGCGGTGAAGACCCTCCAGAGCGCGGTGCTCGGCGATATCCGCATGCCCGACACCGACATCGGCATCTCGCCCTGGCCTTCCGATCACCGCGCCGTGGTCTCGACCCTGGAGGTCGAGCCCGGCCCGGCCTCGGCCATGGTCTCGATCGACCGCCGCTCGATCCCCGCCGGCGCGGTCCTCAGCGCGCGGTTCCACGCAGAGACCGCGGACGGAAGGCTTGAAGGCGGCACCCTGGCCATCCTGAAGGCCGGAGCCGCGGCCGATGCGGCACCGCTGGTCGTCCGCGTCAGCAACAACGGCACCGACCGGGCGAGCAGCGTCGATTTCGGCACCGGCGGCCTGCCGCCGGGCGCCTATGTCGTCGCCTTGCGCGATCAAGCCGGCAAAGAGCTGGCCCGCGCGCCGTTCTGGCTGGTCGCCCGCGACGGCGCCGCCGGCCTCGGCTTGGACAAGCCGAGCTACGCGGCCGGCGAGACGATCACCGCGACCTGGTCGAATGCGCCGGGCAACCGCTACGACTGGCTCGGGATCTACAAGAAGGACGAGGCGTCCGACGACAACTATCTCTATTTCTTCTACGTGAACGGCTCGGTCGCGGGCTCGCTCGATATCACCAAGGACCTGGTCGGCGCCGATCTCGAGCCGGGCGCCTATGAGCTGCGCCTGGAGCTGGATGACGGCTATTCACGTCTCGCCGCCGTTCCATTCGAGGTGAAATAGGCGCCGGCTACGCGGCCACGATTCCCCAAATCAGCCAGGTATTCGCCGCTGCGATCACCGCGAAGATCGCCCAAGCGAGCGTCTTCATCAGCGGTCCGCTGGCGAAGACGCCCATGAGTTCGCGGTTGCCGGTGAAGCGGATCAGAGGCCAGAGCGCGAAGGGAAGCTGCACCGTCAGCACGACCTGGCTCAGCACCAGCAGCTTGCCGACCGAGCCCTCGCCCAGCCAGAGCACCCCGATGAGCGCCGGCCCCAGCGCCAGGCCGCGAGTGATCAGGCGGCGCTGGTAACAGGGGATCTTCAGGTCGAGGAAGCCTTCGAGGATGACCTGCCCCGCCACGGTGCCGGTGAAGGTCGAGCTTTGGCCGGAAACCAGCAGGGCCAGGCCGAACAGGATTGCGGCCAAGGCAGTGCCGGTGATCGGCTCCAGCAGGCGATAGGCCTCGTCGATCTCGGTGACCTCGGTCTGGCCCGTGGCATGGAAGGCCGTGGCCGCGACGACCAGGATCGCGGCGTTGACCAGCATCGCCAGCAGCAATGCCACCACGATGTCGATGGTCGCAAAGCGGATGGCTTCGCGCTTCGCCGCCTCGGTCGGTTGCGTGACGCGGGTCTGCACGATCGAACTGTGGAGGTAGAGATTGTGCGGCATCACGGTCGCGCCGATGATGCCGATCGCGAGATAGAAGGCCTCCGGATTCTGGGTCAGGGAGAGCTTCGGGACCAGGCCGCGCGCCACGTCGGCGAAGGCCGGTTGCAGCATCAGGATCTCGATCGCAAAGCAGAGGAAGATGGTGCCGACCAGCCCGAGCACGATCGCTTCCAGTTGCCGGAAGCCGCGGCCCTTCAGGCTCAGCACGATGAAGGTGTCGAAGCCGGTCAGCACCACGCCGAGCCAGAGCGGCAGACCGAACAGCAGGTTCAGCGCCAGCGCCGATCCCAGCACCTCGGCGACGTCGCAGGCGATGATCGCGAGCTCGGCGAAGATCCAGAGGATGAAGGCAACGGGGCGCGGGTAGTGGTCGCGGCAGAGTCGCGCCAGGTCCTTCCCCGCCACCAGGCCGAGCCGGGCGCAAAGAGTCTGCAGCAGGATGCCGGCGAGGCTCGCCAGGCCGACCACGAACAGCAGATCGGTGCCGAAACCCGATCCCGCCGCGATGTCGGTCGCCCAGTTGCCGGGATCCATATAGCCGACCGAGATCAGCAGCCCCGGCCCGAGATAGCGCAGCAGCTTCTGCCCGCTGGATAGGCCCGCGGGCACGGCGACCGTGCCTTGCACCTCCGAAGGACAGAAGGGCGCGGTCGCGAATTTGGGGAGGGAGAACATGCGAGGATGGTGTCTCTTGTTCGAGTTGCGTCGAACATAAAGACAAACGCGGCGAAAGTCTTCGACCCCTCACCCCAGCCCTCTCCCGCAAGGGGAGAGGGAGATTCTCTTCGCTGCACAGCGTGAGAGGTTTCCTGAAGGCTGCTGCGGCGGCGTCCCCTCTCCCCTTGCGGGAGAGGGCCCGTCCCCGCATGCGGACATTCGTCCGCGGGGTGAGGGGTCGACGGGTCTATCCGACCAGCTTACGCCCCCGCCATCCGTGCATGCACCGGGCGCAGGCGCTGCAGCTCGGGCGGCAGGCTGGTGGTCAGCCAGTGGGCGATGGCCTTCTGCTTCTTGAAATACCAGATGCCGAGGCCGATCACCGCGAGACCGATCGCCGACAGAACGAACGAGAACAGAAAGACGTCGTCGAACTTCTCGTAGGCGAGATAGCCGAGATAGAAGGAAACCCCGAGCGCACCGAACACCGCGTAGATGCGCCGGCCGAGGAATACCGCCAGCACCACCATGCCGATGTTGATCAGGCAGTAGACCAGCTTCAAGAGCTCGCTGTCGCTGTTCTGCGAGGTCAGGCCGCCCCAGAAGCAGACCACACCGGCCAAGTGGACCCAGAAGGCGAAGTCCCCCGCCTGCCAGCGCTTCAAATCGAGCGCCCAGGCGACCAGGATCACCGCCAGGCCGAAATACATCGAGACTTTCTCGCGCAGGACCCAGGTGAAGTCGGTGCTGCCCTGCAACCCGAGGGCAACCCACGGCACCAGGTCCATGGAGAGGAACCAGAGCGCGCCCGCCATGATCGCGGCGATGAAAGGGAACGGATAGAAGCGGAGCGCGATGGCGCCGGCGGCGATGGTCGCGATGTCCATATAGACCCAGCTCGCGTTCAACCAAGAGAAGAAGTCGTCATAGCCGATGGGATCCTGCATCGGGATCGGCCAGAGGTCGAACTGGGCTTGGATGCCGTATACCGCCATCGGCACCATGTTGACCGCGCAGGTGATCAGCAAGCCGGCGGGCGTCCGCAAGCCGGGGCGGCCCCAGAGATAACGGCCGAGCGCTATGAAGCCGGCGCCGTAGATAAGCGCGGTCACGGCGAGACCGGATCCGCCCATCGCACCGAACGCCGCCGTGGTGAAGAGGCCGAGCGCGCCGATCACGATCAGCGCGCCGGCATACCAGAGCACATGGACGAAATCGAACCTGGACGGCGCGACGGTCGGGGCTGTGACCGGCGTCACGACGGCCGGCGCCGCGCGCGACTCCAGGAAGGCGATCAGGCGCTGTGCCTGGTCCGCCGTGATGATGCCCGCCTGAACCGCGGCTTCCAGTTCCGTCCTGAACACGATGATCTCCCCGAGCTTCAGGTCGATGTTGTCCACCCAACCCGCGATCTGGTTCAATCGATATCAGTATCGGAAACTGTGAGTTGGATCATGAAGTGCATCTTTGGCGCCGCCCAGAACGCCCATGCCCCGGTCCGCTACATGCGTTACGGCCGGATCGGCGAGTTCCCGGAGACCCCGGAACGGGTGACCCGGCTGCTGGACGGGGTCAACCGTGCCGGTCTGGAGATCGCCGCACCGCGGGCATTCCCGCTGCAGCACCTCGCCGCCGTGCATTCGCAGCGCTACCTCGACTTCCTTGAGCACGGCCATGCGCAATGGATGAAGGTGCCGGATGCCTATCCGGAGATGATGCCGAGCATACGGCCGCTGGAGCGCCCCGCGGGCTATCCTGACAACATCCTCGGCCGCGCCGGCTGGCACATCATGGACTTTTCCTCGGCGATCACCGCCGAGACCTGGGAATCGGTGCGGACGTCGGCGTTCTCGGCGCTGACCGCCGCCGATCTCGTGCTGAACGGCGCGCGCGCCGCCTACGCGCTCTGTCGGCCGCCGGGACACCACGCCTATCCGGAGCGCGCCGGCGGCTTCTGCTATCTCAACAACGCGGCGATCGCCGCGCAGCATCTCCGGCAGAAGCATGCGCGGGTCGCGATCCTCGACATCGACGTGCATCACGGCAACGGCACACAGGAGATCTTCTACCAGCGTCCCGACGTGCTGACCGTCTCGATCCACGGCGATCCCGCCAACTATTATCCGTTCTTCTACGGCTATGGCGACCAGCGGGGCCAGGGCGACGGCGAGGGCTTCAACCTCAACCTGCCGGTGCCGGTGAAGAGCAAGGACGATGTCTGGCAGCAGGCACTGGGCGCGGCCTTGCAGCGGATCGCGGATTTCGCACCGGGGGCGCTGGTGCTGGCGCTCGGCCTCGACGCCCATGAGGCCGATCCGCTGGCCGGCGGCGCGGTGACGACGGAAGGCTTCACGCAGATGGCGCGGATGATCGCGGGGCTGAAGCTGCCGACGGTGATCACGCAGGAGGGCGGCTATCTGACGCCGCAGCTCGGCGGCAATCTCGCCGCTTTCCTCACCGGGTTTCAGCAGGGCTGAAAACAAAAGCGCGCCCGAAAGGGCGCGCTTTCAAACTCTCTCTTGCCGTCCCGATCAGACGACGATGTTCAGGCGGCGCTCACCGGCATCGCTGGAGCTCGAGGAGCCCTGGCCCTGGTTCACCGTTTCGGTCTTCTTCAGATCGACCTCTTCGGCCTGACGGTCGTTCTCGCGCTGGGTCTGCGCGGCCGACGACGAAGCCGAGGCTTGCTGCTGTCCGGCAATCCGGGCGCCTTCAAAGGCCGCCGCGACCCCGGTCACTCCCGAGATATTCATCACCAATCTCCTGACCTCTGCGGTCCTGCCCAGAATCTGAGCATTCCGACCGCAACCCGCAAGTTCTTTCGTCTGCGAGTTTAATAGAATTTTAGGTAATTTCCTGCCTCTCCGCCGCCTCCGAACGCTGGAGCGCCTGTAGATAACCGATTGGAAAAACGCGGTTTTCGCCCATGCACCGGGGTCGCAGCCCGGTTGCGGCAGCGGCGTTTGTCGGCCGGGCGGCCTGCGGCATAAGGTGCCCGAACCTCACCTCTATATGCAGTCCGAGTCCCATGTCCGAAGGCGCCAGCCCCGAGAGTCGCGGCCGATCCGCCGCCCCCAGCGGCGCCGTGCTGACCGGAATCGCCTGTGCCGTGGCCGCCTTCGCGATCTTCGCGCTGCATGACGCGGCGATCAAATGGGTGGTGATGGCAGACTACTCGCCCTGGCAGGTGCTGTTCATCCGCAGTGTCGTCATCCTGGTGATCTGCCTCGCCGTCGGGCGCAAGCGCGTGGTCATCCAGACCCTGCGCTCGCCGATCCGCAACGCCCTGCTCGCCCGTGCCATCGGCCTGCTGCTGGCCTGGCTCTGCTTCTACACCGCGGCGGGAAAACTGCAGCTCGCCGAGCTGATGACGATCTACTTCGCCTCGCCGCTGCTGGTCGCGGTGCTGGCCGTGCCGCTCCTGCGCGAGACGGTCACCCGCATGCGCTGGATCAGCATCCTGATCGGGTTCGGCGGGGTGCTGATCGCCTGCCGCCCGGGCGATCTCAGCCATGCCGGCGCCATCGGCCTCGCGCTGCTGGCCGCCGTGCTCTGGGCGGGATCGATGATCCTGATCCGGCAGATCGCGACCAAGGAGCCGACCCTGGTCCAGATGCTGACCTCCGGCTTCTCCTTCGTGCTGATGACCGGCGCGGTCATGCCGTTCAAATGGGTGACGCCGGGCCTCATGGACCTCACCTTCATGATCGGCATCGGCGTGCTCGGCGCGCTGGCACAGTACCTGCTGATCGAAGGCATCCGCCGCGCCCCCGCCTCGGTGGTCTCGCCGCTGGAGTTCACAGCGCTGGTCTGGTCCTTCGTGCTCGGCTACTGGATCTGGGCCGACATGCCCGGGCTCAACGTCTTCGCCGGCGCCGTGCTCATCATGGTGAGCGGCGCCTTCATCGTGATCGAGGAATGGCGCCGGGCGCGGACTGCACGCGCCGCCGAGGCGCCCGCCGAATAGCGGTCAGAGATCGCGCGCGACCCGAAAGCCGTAGACGGTGACGCGCGCCGAAGGCCCCGCATAGACCCGCGCCGCCGAGCGCGAGAGATAGGGATTGCTGCCCCAGCTCCCGCCGCGCAAGGCGCGCTGCTGGCAGCCGGCGACATCGACCGCGCTGCCATCCGTCGGCGCCGAGGCATAGCCGTCGAAGTAGCAGTCGGCCACCCATTCCGCGACATTGCCGATCATGTCGTAGAGGCCGAAGGCATTGGGCTGGTAGCGGCCGACCGAGGTCGTATAGCTCGCGCCGTCGCTGCAGTTGACCCCGGTATAGCCGGCTTGCCACCAGGGCGCGCCCATCGCGGTCACGTCGGCGATGTTGGCGAAGGCGCAGGCCTGGTTCGCGTCGATGCCCCAGGGAAAGAAGCCGGTGGAGCCGGCCCGCGTCGCATATTCGAACTCCGCCTCGGTGAGCAGGCGATAGCGCTTGCCGGTCTTCTTCGAAAGCCAGGCGGCATAGGCCTGGGCCGCATTCCAATCGATGCAGACCGCGGCGTCGCGCGAGCCCGGCGCGTAGCCGGAAAAGCCGGGATTCCTGAAGTTGACGCCGGGCGCCACGTTGATCGTGTCGATGTAGCAACCAGCGCCGTTGTCGTAGCCCGACTGCTGCAGAAATGCCGCGTAATCGCCGATCGTGACCTCATACTTGGCGACGGCGAAGGCCCTGATGGCAACCTGCCGCTGCGGGCTCTCGTTCGTGTAGGTTCCGGTCTCGCCATTCGCCGCACCCATCACGAAGGTTCCCGATGGCACCACGACCATCTCCGGGCAGTCGGCGCAGTCACGGATCACCTGGCCCGGTTTCGCCGAACTCGCAGCAGCGGCCGGCGCCGCGGGAGCAGGCATCGGTGCCGGAGACGGTGCCGGTGCCGGTTGCTGCAGGGAGGCCAGCAGGGCCTCTGCTTTCGGCTTGAAATAGCCGTCCGGATGCCTGGCGAGGAAGGCCTTCGCCGCATCGACCTCGGGCGAGGCCTTGAGATCGCGCCATTCGGCGACCTCGTTTGCATCCGCCTGAGCCAGCAAGCTCATGGTGACGAAGCCCGAGCCGGCTTCGGACTCGACGCGGTACCAGTCCTTGCCCTTGACCTGCCCCGTCACCAGCACCGGATCGTCGGCTTTCAAGCGCGCCACGATCTTCGCATCGGTGCTCGGCGCCGCGCGGATGTTGGCGCCCTGCACCGCCACATAGGTCGCGTCGAGCTCGGCTATCTCCGCGCCGGCATCGGCGGGCGCTTCGGGCGTGCGCGACTTCTCGGCGGCGGGCTGCTTCAGCTCCTCCAGCTTGGCGGCGGCCAGGTCGGCGAACTCGCCGTTCGGGTATTTCTTCAGATAGTTCTGGAACATCGCCGGGTTGCTGCTGTTGGCGATGGCATTCCAATAGGCCAGTTCCACCGCCTTGGTGTCGCCGCCCGGCGCGGGTGCGGGTGGCGGCGCTTCGGCCGCGGCGGCGGTCTCGGTCGGCGGGATGAAATAGAATGGCGCGGTCAGCGAGGAAGAGTCCCAGGGCACCTGCTTCTGCTTCGTCGCCGCCATCACGCTGCTGCGCACGTCGCGGAAGATCTCTTCCAACGCGGCGCCGGGTTTCTGCATGGCGTCGACCAGTGCGCGCGTGTAGGGGCTGTTCCGGCTGGCGCCGTCGGCCGCCACGTCGCCCGGCGCCGTCGAATAGGCGATGAAGCTGCCGCGCGGCTTGCGCCGCGGCTCGGCGAGGCCGCTCACCTGCGAGCGGAAGCTGCGCGACAGCGGGTTGTTGCGGCAGGCATCCAGGATCACGATGTTGACCGCGTTGCCGGCGAAATCCATCTGCTTCAGCACCAGATTGCTGGCGACCGCCTCGACCTCGACGTCGCGCTCGTCGTTGATCGCGGCATTGACCGGAATGAGGTAGTTCTCGCCATCGACCTGCAGTCCATGGCCGGCGTAATAGAAGAGCCCGGTCGCCTCGGAGCCCGCCTGCGACAGGCTCTTGCCGAAGTCGATCACCGCGCGCTGCATCTGCTTCTGGTCGGCGTCGATCCGCTCGATCACCTCGAAGCCGAGCTTGCGCAGCGTATCCGCCATCAGCCTGGCATCGTTGGCGGGATTGGCGAGGTCGCCGATCTCCCCGCCATAGCTCGAATTGCCGATCACCAGCGCGACCCGGGGCTCGGTCGATTGCGCCGCCGCCGGCGCAATACAGCAAACGCCGCAGAGCAGCGCGAACCCGATCAGCCTGGATAGAACCCACGCATGCAAAGACGCCCACTCCCGACCGGCGTTGCATATCCGGTTAAGTCTGAGCCTCGGGACGGCGCTTGGCAAGCTCAGGCCGAGGCCAAAGCCCCCTGGCGTGTCCGTTGCCACTGCCGCCAGGCGGCAACGATGACGATGGTGGTGACGATGCCGAGCACGACCCAGGCCGGACGGATGCCGGCGTGGAAGGTGAAATTGGGTTCGAGCACGCGCAGGAACGGCGCGTTGGACCGGAAATGATAATAGGCCGCCTCGCCGAGCGCGGTCGCCAGCGTCGCGAAGACCCCGAGTCCGGCGAGGGTCGAGAGCGCGCCGGCGCGCTCGGCGGAGCTCAGCCAATAGACCAGGCGATAGGCCATCAACCAGAGGAACAGGCCGGCGACCACCAGCGGCTCGCTGACATTCTGCTTCGACTGCATGAAGTAGTGGATGCAGGCGAGCACACCCGCGGCATAGATCCAGCGGTGCAGCCGCGCCCAGGCCTTGCCGCCCAGCCGCTTCACCATGCCGTCCGTCGAAGTGAGTGCCAGGGCGCCTAGGATCAGCAAGGCGGCGAAGCCGATCGTGAGATAGATGCGCAGCGCGATCTCGCCGACCACCTTATAGAGGTCGAACATGTTGTCGGCGGCATAGAAGGCGACGTGCAGCACGGCATAGGCGAAGGCGGCGACGCCGATCATGCGCCGCACGGTGACGAGGCGCGCCCAGCGGAAGGACTGCCGGAACGGCGTCACCGCGAGGCTGATCATCAGCAAGCGGATGGTCCACAAGCCCGTCGCATGGATGATCTCGGTGATCGGCCGCACCGGAAAGAAGCCGGCGGAATATTGGATCGCGGTCACGATGCCCGGCAGGCAGACCGCCAGCAGGATGGCGGCCCGGAACCAGGAGAAACTGCCGTTGCGCTCGCGCCAGGGCGCCCGCATGAGTCGCGATCCTAGAAGGTGAATCCGGCCCTGAAGATAAGCGCCTCCAGGGGCCGAGCCAATCACCCTGGCGTGACCGGATTCGATGCCTTCCGGGCATGACCGGGCGGTGACGGCCCCCACAGCTGGGCGCGACGGCACCCGGCCTTGTGATTGGGGTCACAGCAGGGGCCGGATCGCTCCGCTAGGGTCGAACCTTGATCCGGGCCACTGCGCCTAAGGCAGGCACCTAACGGAAGACCGAAATGACCCCGCGCCAGATTGAGATCGTGAAGCTGAGCTTTGCGAAGATCATGCCCTTCAAGGACCAGGCGGCCGAGCTGTTCTATTGCCGGCTGTTCGAGCTCGATCCTTCACTGCGCCTGATGTTCCGGTCGGACCTGACCGAGCAGAAGCAGAAGCTGATGGTGGCAATCGCCCTGGTCGTGACCAATCTCGACAAGATGGACAGCCTGCTGCCTTCGGTCCGGCAGCTGGGCCGCCGCCACAAGACCTACGGCGTACGCGACCGGCATTACGACGTGGTCGGCGCGGCCTTGCTCTGGACTCTGGAGATCGGGCTCGGCACCGGCTGGACCAATGAGCTGGCGGAAGCCTGGAAGAACGCCTATGGCCGGGTCGCCCAGGCCATGATCGAAGGCGCCGAGAGCCCGGAGCCGGAGCGCCGTCCGGCGCGGCAGGCCGCCGAGTAGATCAGGCGCCTTCCGGATAGGCGAGCTCCGGCACCCCACCCTTTCGCACGAAGACGATCGCGTTCTGCTCGAAGCGGCGCGCGATCTCCAGTCCCGTCCCCAGCGGAATGCCGAAGACGACGCATTCCAGCTCGGCTGTCCAGCGGCCGGTCGGGTCCCTGCCCTCGCCGAGCGCATAGGCATGGCCGCGTTGCTCCAGCAAGGCGGTGAGCTCGGCATGGCGGGCGCGATTCTCGCCCTCCGACAGGATGATGCTGCGGGGATTGTAGGCGGTCACCACCGCCGCCGTGGCCACGCCGCGCCTCTCGAGCTCGCGATCGAAGGCGGCGTTCGGCACCCCGATGTTGAGGGTGACTTCCCGCCCCGCGGCCACGAAGAGAACGTAGTCGGTGGCGCGGTAGGCGGCGATCAAGGCTTGATCGAGCACGGCGGTCTCCGAATGAAGACCGCCATGCTAACACGTTCGATCAGGATATGTCGGCACCGCCCGGCACGCGCTTGCGGCCGGTGAACATGGCGCGTACCAGGTTCTCGCGATGGCGGAGACTCGCCACCACGACGCCCAGCACGTGCAGCCCGACCAGGCCGAGCATCACACTGGCCAGGGCCTCGTGCAGTTCTTCAACCCAATCGACGCCGAACCAGGTATCGGTGGTCTGCATCCAGCCGGTGGTGGCCACCGCGGCCATCGTCGCCAGCAAGGCGAGGATCATCAGGCCGCCGGCCGGATTATGGCCGAGATAGCGCGCCTCCCGGCCGGTGGCGATATCGCGGAGATAGGCGGCGACGGCACCGGGGGAGCGGATGAACTGCCGGAACCGGGCGTAGCGCGTGCCCATGATGCCCCAGACCAGCCGGAGCCCGATGAGCGCGCCGGCAGCGTAGCCGGCCCATTCATGCAGCACCCGCACGTCCTCCGCAGTGAGCCAGGCGACGGCAAAACTCGCCACCAGGCTCCAGTGGAATACCCGGACGAAGGGATCCCAGATCTTCACCGTCGCCGCCATATCCCTTGTCCTCAGTCCTGCTTCATCACGGCGAAGGACTTCGGATCGAAGTAGGTCTCCATCCGCTGGCCCGCGGCATCCTTGCCGTAGACCTCGTAGCAGCCTTCGTCGATCTTGATCGCCTTGATCGTCCAGCCTTCTGATTCCAGCTTCTTCTGCAGAGCTTCCTTCGGCTGCCATTCGGCCTGCGGGACGCTGCAGATGTCGGCAGCGGCGGCGGTGCCGATGCCGGCGACGGAGGCGATCAGAAGGGAAAGGGCGAAACGCTTCATACTGGAAACCTCTTCAAGTTGGGGTTGACGCGGGACAACATGAGGGCGCCTCCTGAAGGCGACCTGAAGCGGCATGAAATTCTTCTTCAGCCTGGCTTAAGGTGCTTTCGGCAGATTGCCCGGACGAAACTGGATCCAGATCTTGCGCATACTCCTGATCGAAGACGAACCGAGCCTGGGCCAAGCCGTTCGCGAACATGTCGCGGCCACGGGGCATGCCGTCGATCACGTGCTGCGGCTGGATGACGCACGGGCGGCGCTGCGCGGCGTCGATTACGGCCTCATCCTGCTCGACCTCCACCTGCCGGACGGGCTCGGCATCGATCTCCTGAAGAGCCTGCGCAATGCCGGCGACCGGCGGCCGGTGATCATCCTTACCGCGCGAGACCAGATCCGCGACCGCATCGAGGGCCTGAACGCCGGCGCCGACGACTATCTGGTGAAGCCGTTCGATCTCGACGAACTGACGGCGCGGGTTGCCGCGGTGGCGCGCCGGGCGAGCGGCAATCCGGCGCCGATCATCCGCCTCGGCGAGATCGAGATCGACCAGAGCGGCCGCGAGTTGCGGCGCGATGGCCGCCGGGTCGACATCACCGGGCGGGAATGGGCGGTGCTGGACCAGTTGCTCAGCCGGCGCAACCGCATCGTCACCAAGGAGCAGATCGAGGAAGCGCTCTATCCGTTCGGCGCGGAGATCGAGAGCAATGCGATCGAGGTGCATGTCAGCAGGCTCCGCAAGAAGCTCGGCAAGTCGTTCATCGAGACTGTGCGCGGCGTCGGCTATCGGCTGGGCGAGACATGAAGCCGGGGACGGCAGTCCGCCCGTGGAGCCTGTCACGGCGGCTCATTGTCTCGCTCACCGTCAGCCTCGGCCTGCTCTGGCTGGTCGCCGCGGCGCTGGCGAGCTGGGCGGCGGTGCACGAGACCAACGAGATCTTCGACAGCGCGCTGCAGGAAACCGCGCAGCGCCTGCTGGCCCTGGCAGTGGACGACATCGACGACCTGGCCGATCGGGCCGAGGATGACGGCTTCGAGGCGGAGGACACGATTCCGCTGCCGGGCCATGACGAATACCTGGTCTACCAGTTCCGCGACCGCAACGGGCGCGTCCTGCTGCGCTCGCATGATGCGCCGCATGACCCGTTCGCGGTCCCGCTGCTCCATGGCTTCACCGACGTCGCGGGACAGCGCGTCTACACCGAGCCTTCGCCGGACGGCAAGCTGGTGATCCAGGTCGCAGAGAAGCAGGCACACCGCTATCGCGCCATGCTGCGCGGCCTGATCTCGCTGATCGTGCCCCTGTTGCTGCTGCCGCCGCTTGCCGGCCTGATCATCTGGCGCACGGTCGCCCGCGGCATCCGCCCGCTGCGCGCACTGCGCGAGGAGATCGCAAGCCGCGGCGGATCCAATCTCGAGCCGCTGCCCGAAGCCGGCCTGCCGAATGAGCTCACGCCGATCGTGCGCGACGTCAACCGCCTGATCGAGCGGCTGGGCTCCACCCTGGAGGCCGAGCGCGCCTTCGCCGCCAACAGCGCGCACGAGATGCGCACGCCGGTGGCAGCGGCGCTGGCACAGGTGCAGCGCCTCGGCGCGGAACTCGCCGGCAGTCCGCAGCAGGCGCGCATCCACGCCATCGAGGATGCGCTGCGCCGCCTCGCCAGCCGGGTCGCGAAGCTGCTTCAGCTCTCGCGCGCCGACAGCGGCGTCGCCGTCACCAGCGAGACCGCCGACCTGCTGCCGATCATGGGCCTGGTGATCGACGAGTTCGCACGCATTCCTGGATATGCCGGGCGCATCGACTTCGATTCTGGCCCGGCCGACCGGCTGGCGGCGCGGATCGACATCGACGCCTTCGCCATCGTGTTCCGCAACCTGCTGGAGAACGCGCTGCTGCACGGCGACCGTGCCCGGCCGGTGGCGGTTTCGATCGGCGGCGATCGCGGCATCCACATCGCGAACGGCGGGCCGGTGGTGGCGCCGGACGTACTGCGCCGGTTGACCCAGCGCTTCGTGCGCGGCAACACGGCGGCGGAGGGGTCGGGTCTCGGCCTCGCCATCGCCGAGAAGATCCTCGACCAGGCCGGCGGCCGCCTGGAGCTGCGCTCGCCGGCAACGGGGCGTGCGGATGGGTTCGAGGCGATCATTCGCCTGCCGTGATGACGCAATCAATTCCGCTGATTTGACGCACCGCCGCCACGGGCGTATGCGAAACCTCCCATCGCGACAGCAGCCCGGAGTCCGTCATGGCCGACCAGCGTCCCCCGCTTCCGCCCTTCACCGCCGAGACCGCCGCGCAGAAGGCGCGGATGGCCGAAGACGCCTGGAACAGCCAGGATCCGGTCAAGGTGTCGCTGGCCTATACCGAGGACAGCCAGTGGCGCAACCGCGCGGAGTTCTTCTCCGGCCGCGCCAAGATCGTCGAGTTCCTGACCCGCAAATGGGCCCGCGAGCTCGACTATCGCCTGATCAAGGAGCTCTGGGCCTTCCACGACAACCGCATCGCCGTCCGCTTCCAGTACGAATACCGCGACGACAGCGGCAACTGGTTCCGGGCCTACGGCAACGAGAACTGGGAGTTCGACGAGAACGGGTTGATGCGGCGGCGCCAGGCCAGCATCAACGACCTGCCGATCAAGCCGAGCGAGCGCAAGTTCACCTGGCCGCAGGGCCCGCGGCCAAAGGACTTTCCGGGGCTGACCGCGCTGGGATTGTAGGTTCCTTCGCCGACCTGCTTGGAGGAGTGCCCTCATGACCACACGTCGCGCCGAATGTTCCTGCGGAAAGCTCGCCGCGATCTGCGAGGGCGAGCCGGTGCGGGTTTCGGTCTGCCATTGCCTGGACTGCAAGCGGCGCAGCGGCAGCGCCTTCAGCAACAATGCGCGCTTCCCGGAGGATCGCGTCTCCTTCGAAGGAGTGGCAAAAGAGTACACGCGGATCAGCGACGCGGGAAACCGCGTCAGCTACTTCTTCTGTCCGGAATGCGGCACCACGGTGCATTACAGGATCGACGCGCAGCCGGAACTGGTCGCGATCCCGGTCGGCGCCTTCGCCGATCTCGAATTCCCGGCGCCGTTTCTCTCCTTCTATCACGAGAGCCGGCGCTATCCCTGGGTGGAGATCCGCGCCGAGCCGCTGGAGAAGAGCGACTGAGGTCGTGTCACTTCGAGCCGGTGAAGCGGACGACGGCCTCCGGGTCGAAGAAGACCAGGATCATGTTGACCGCGATGCCATCGTTCGACAGCGGCAGAAACATGCTTTCCGCTCCCCGATAGCCGCGCCGGCGCTCGAGAAACGGGACCGGGTCCAGGACCGGCGCGCGGGTTTCGACCACGCGGTCGTAGCATTCCGTCGCGTCCTCGGCATTCTCTCCGAAGAAGGCTTCGCCGACGGATTTTCCCGTCGGGTCGTAGCCGCGCACTTCCGCCTCCTTGGTGCCGACCAGGCGATAGACATAGCGGCGCGGGTCCGCAACGACATCGACCAGTGTGATGCCGGGCAGCAGCAGCGGCGGCATCTCGGCAGGATCGAGATCGGCGCGGCGTGGCATCGCGCGATCGCCGCGCTTTGACAGCCAATAGGCGTAGATCCGCTGCAGGTTGGCGCTGTAGCCGTTCAGCGATTGGAGATCCGGGATCGCGACCAACATAATATGCAGGGTGGCCCAGCCCGCCACGGCGAGCAATACCCCTCTGCGCGCCGACAGGTTGCTGGGCATGCGGGGCTATGTCGGCGGGATGTGACGCCGCGCAGCGCTGATCGACGATCAGGACAAGCCGTGACCCGCTAGCCGGCGCGACGCAGGCGGTGCTCGCCGGGGGTGCTGCCGTAGGCTTTGCGGAATCGGCGGGTGAAATGCGAGCGCGAGCTGTAGCCGGCGGCCTCGGCGGCGGCGGTGACGCTGGTATCGCCGCGGATCAAGAGGTCCTGGGCGATTCCCATGCGGGCCGCCGCGAGGACGCTGCGCAGCGGCGTGCCGTCTTCGGTCAGGCGGCGCCGCAAGGTGGAGGCGCCGATCGCCAGGCGCTTGGCCAGTTCATTGGCGGTCCAGCGATGGGTCGGGTTCGACGCTACCAGCCAGCGGATGCGGTCGGCGAGCGGCACGGCGAAGAGCGGCCGCGCCGCGGGATCGGCGCGCAGCAGCATCAGCACTTCGGCGAGGCGATGCTCGCCCAGGATCGCCGCATGGTCGGAGGTCGCGAGCGTGGTCGCGGCATGGGCCAGTGCATCGACCAGATCCGCGGTCAAGGTCACGCCGATCTCGAAGCCCTTCCGCGGCACCGGCGGCAGATCGGGCAGCTGGGCGATGCTGGGCGGCAGGCTCGCCACCTCGACCAGCAGCGATTCATAGAGGCCGTTGCGGGAATCGGGGATGTTCACGACATCCAGCGTCGCACCGCCGGGGCTGACGAAGACATCGCCGGCGACGAAGCGCTGGCTCTGGTCGCCGAGCCAGAATTCCTTCTGGCCCGAAAGCACGATGCCGATCAGCGGGCGGACAATCTGCACCTGGACCAGCCGCTCGGCCGTGAAGCAGCAATAGGTGAAGAC
Organism: Dongia sp. agr-C8; assembly: GCF_054658695.1. Lineage (NCBI taxonomy): Bacteria > Pseudomonadati > Pseudomonadota > Alphaproteobacteria > Rhodospirillales > Dongiaceae > Dongia > Dongia sp. agr-C8. Next base: position 1,348,477 of record NZ_BAAGHZ010000001.1, on the reverse strand, counting down.
CTGGCGGCCGGCCTCCTTGCGGGTGAAGTTGTGCATGCCCGGATCCTTACGCGGGCGGCCCGGCGCGGTGGCCAGGGGACGCAGGCGATCGAGCAGTTGCCGGCGCAGGCGCGCCGTCTCGGCTTTGTCTTCCATGCTTCAGTCGTAGCGGCGCCCGGGCCGGGCGGCAAATGAGAAATGAGCGTTTCCGGCACAAGAGGGAGCGTTTCCGGCGCGAGGCACGCGCCCTGCCGCCGCAGGATCGGGGCACTTCATGACCTGCGAGGAAAAGATGAAACCGATCGCTCTTGCTGCCTTCTTCTCTGCATTGACCGCCGCGGCGACCGCGGCCTCGGCGGCCGAGAATGCCGCCGCCGTGAAGCTCTGGCGCCTGGACTGCGGGACCGTCCAAGTCAACAACCTGGATCTCTTCTCCGACACCTTCAGCTATGTCGGCCAGAAGCGGAAGCTGACCGACAGCTGCTACCTGATCCAGCACGGCGCCGACTACATGATCTGGGATACCGGGCTGCCGGCCGGGCTCAAAGGCGCGCCGCTGGACGACAAGGCGCCGCTCTCGCCAACCCTGACGCAGACCTTGGCCGAGCAGTTGGCGGCGCTGAAGCTCGAGCCGAAGCAGATCGCGCTGGTCGGCATCAGCCATTATCACTTCGACCATGTGGGACAGGCCGCCGAGTTTCCTCAGGCGAAGCTTTTGATAGGCAAGGCCGACTTCGAGGCTTTGAAGGCCGAGCCGGCGCCGTTCGGCGCAGATCCATCGCTGCTGGCGCATTGGCTCAAAGACGGAGCGCCGTCGGAGCCGGTCAGCGGCGACAAGGATGTCTATGGCGACGGCTCGGTGGTGATGCTGTCGATGCCGGGACATACGCCGGGCAGTCATGCGCTGCTGGTGCGGCTGGCGAAGCAGGGCGCGGTGCTGCTCTCGGGCGACGTGGTGCATTTCGAGGAGCAGTTCAAGAACAGCGGCGTGCCGGGCTTCAACACCGACCGCGCGGATTCGCTGGCTTCGATGGCGAGGCTGCAGCAGATGGCCAAGTCGCTGAAGGCGACCTTGGTGGTGCAGCATGATGCCAATGACGTGAAGAAGCTGCCGGCATTCCCGCAGGCGGCGGAGTGATGCAGTGACCAATCCTGCCTCCCCCTACACCGGGGGAGGCAGGTCATGACGGTCGTCACAAGCGCCGCGTGTGCCCTGAACCATCAGGCTCCTGACATCCGACCCATCTCACGTGGGGGCGGGCCCTGTCTTTAGAGAGGAGACCTGCCATGACCACCACGCGTAGCACGACCAACAGCGTTCTCGATCCGAGGCTTGTGCCCGACCAGCTCGGCATTGCCGCAGCATCCTCGGGTCCGTTGTTCGATGTGACGAACACGGTCTACCGGCCGGCGACCCACGGCCTGCCGCCGGCGCCCAAGCCCGAGAGCCACGATCTCGCCGCTCCGAGTGCGGATGTCGGGGACTTCAAGACCACGCATCCCGACACCGGGCATCACGACGGCGACACCATCTTCCCGCTGCCCGATCCGGTCTTCCTGGCGCCCGGCGTCTTCCCGATCGAGGGCACCGAGGGCGATGACGATCTCGAGGGCACCGATGTCGGCGACATCATCAACGGCCTCGGCGGCGAGGATCTGATCACCGGCGGCGACGGCCACGACACCATCGACGGCGGCGGCGACGCCGATGAAATCTACGGCGATTCCGGAAACGACTATATCGAGGGCGGCAACGGCGACGATGCGCTGTTCGGCGACGGCGACCAGCCGCCCGCCCTCAACGGCAACGACTTCCTCTACGGCGGCGAGGGCGAAGACGTCCTCTCAGGCATGGGCGGCAACGACTGGCTGTTCGGCGGCGACGACGCCGACATCCTGTTCGGCGGCGCGGGCGACGACACGCTGATCGGCGGCCCCGGCGGGTCGGACATCATGTACGGCAACGAGGGCGCAGACGCCTTCGTCAGCATCGACGATACCCAGCAGCACACGGTCGTGGACTATTCCGCCGCGCAAGGCGACACCGTCGAAGGCACCAGCTGGACCTTCGATGCGGGGACCGGCGCGACCACGGTCTATGACGGGGGCGCCGCGCTCTTCGTGCTGCAGGGCTACAATGCCGGGGTGAGCGGGATCAACCTTGTGCAATACGATCCGGCACCGCCGGCTTAGCACAACCTGTATCCAGCGCGAGGCAGCAGCCTCGCGCTGGATCTCTCAAAAACTCGGCGGCGTGTTAACCGAAACCACTTCGCATTCCTCGCTGCCCGCATTGCGGAAGCGGTGCGGCGTGCGGCTGTCGAAATAGTAGGCGTCGCCGGGGCCGAGCACGCGGACCTGGTCGCCGACGGTCACTTCCAGCTTGCCGCGGATGATCACGCCGCCCTCCTCAGCATCGTGGGTCAGCATCTGCTCGCCGGTGTCGGAGCCCGGCTTGTAATGCTCGTGCAGAATCTGCATCGCCTTGCCGGTGAGGTCGCGCCCCACCTGCCGGTAGGAGACCGGGCCGCCGGCGAGCTCGACCAGCTCGGTCGCGGTGAAGAAGATCTGCGGGCGCGGCTTGAGATCCGCGGCGAAGAACTCGGCCAGCGAGAGCGGGAAGCCGTCCAAGAGCTTCTTCAGCAAGCCGACCGAGGGCGAGGAACGGTTCTGCTCGATCATCGAGATGATCGCGTTGGAGACACCGGCGCGCTTGGCCAGCTCGCGCTGCGAGAGATCGTGGGATTCGCGCAGCGCTTTCAGGCGCGCGCCGAGGTCGAAACCCGCGGCATTATCCATGTGGCACCCCCACCCAACCCTCCCCCCGAAGCCGGGGAGGGCCTTCCTCGGTCCATCGGCGTGTTCAGTGCGCTCAATATATTAAACGATTGGGCCAGGAATCAAGGGTTTAGGGGGCCAGTTCGGGCATTCTGGGATTCAACTTGTTGATTTTCTTGAACGTGATATTGTGCCGGCCCATCCGAAACCGGACCGGGAAATCCCAGACATGGCGACGCAATCCGCAGCTTCGAAGACCTTCGAGGCGACGCAGTTCAAGCCGACCCCGAACAATCTCGAAGCCTTCTTCATGCCCTTTACCTCGAACCGCGCGTTCAAGGCGAAGCCGCGCCTGTTCGTGAAGGCGGAAGGCATGCACTACACCACCATCGAAGGCCGCAAGGTGCTCGACGCCTCGGCGGGCCTCTGGTGCATGAACTGCGGCCACGGCCGCAAGGAGATCTCGGAAGCGGTCGCGCGCCAGATCGCCGAGATGGACTACGCCCCGCCGTTCAACATGGGCCATCCCTCCTCCTTCGAACTCGCCTCGCGCGTGGCGGCCTTGCTGCCGGCCGGCCTCGACCACGTGTTCTTCACCAATTCCGGTTCGGAGTCGGTCGATACCGCGCTGAAGATCGCGCTCGCCTACCACCGCGCCAAGGGCCAGGGCACGCGCCAGAAGCTGATCGGCCGCGACCGCGGCTATCACGGCGTCGGCTTCGGCGGCATCTCGGTCGGCGGCATGGTCAATAACCGCAAGTGGTTCGGCAACGCGCTGAACGGCGTCGATCACCTGCCGCATACCTACAACCGCGCCGAGATGGCCTATTCCAAGGGCCAACCGACCTGGGGCACCCATCTGGCCGACGAGCTCGAGAAGCTGGTGCTGCTGCACGACGCCAGCAACATCGCCGCGGTCATCGTCGAGCCGGTCGCCTGCTCGACCGGCGTGCTGGTGCCGCCGCAGGGCTATCTGCAGAAGCTGCGCGAGATCTGCACCAAGCACGGCATCCTGCTGATCTTCGACGAGGTCATCACCGGCTTCGGGCGCCTGGGCGCTTCCTTCGCCACCGAATACTTCGGCGTGAAGCCCGACCTCATCACCTGCGCCAAGGGCCTGACCAACGGCTCGATCCCGATGGGTGCGGTGATCGTGTCGAAGGAGATCTACGACACCTTCATGAACAGCTCGGCGGAAGGCGCCATCGAGCTGTTCCACGGCTACACCTACTCGGCGCATCCGGTCGCCTGCGCGGCCGGCCTCGCCGCCCTCGACATCTACAAGAACGAGGGCCTGTTCGACCGGGTGAAGGAGCTTTCGCCCTATTGGCAGGAGGCGGTGCACTCGCTGAAGGGCACCAAGCACGTGGTCGATCTCAGGAACATCGGCCTGATCGGCGCGGTCGAGCTCGAGCCGCGCGCCGGCAAGCCGGGTGCCCGCGGCCAGGAAGCCTTCATCGCCGCTTACGAGGCCGGCGTGCTGACGCGTGTGACCGGCGATACGATTGCCATGTCGCCGCCGTTCATCGTCGAGAAGAGCCAGATCGACCAGATGGTCTCGACCCTGCGCGACGTGTTGAACAAGATCGACTGATCGTCTCGACATTAGAGATTGCGGCCGGTCCCATGGCATGCTTCCTGGGGCCGGCCGTTTCGCGTTTTTCCGATCCGAATGTACTGATCCAATCCTAAAGCTCTGGGAGACTTTCCATGCTTATCGGCGTTCCGAAGGAGATCAAGAACCACGAGTACCGCGTCGGGCTCGTGCCCTCCAGCGTGCGCGAGCTGATCCATCACGGCCACAAGGTCGTGGTCGAGACCAAGGCCGGCGGCGGCATCGGGTTCAGCGATGCGGACTACAAGGCGGCGGGCGCCACGATTGCGTCGAACGCGGAAGCCGTCTTCGCCAAGGCCGACATGATCGTGAAGGTGAAGGAGCCGCAGGCCAAGGAGTGCAAGATGCTGCGCCCCGGCCAGCTGCTGTTCACCTACCTGCACCTGGCGCCGGATCCCGACCAGACCAAGGGCCTGTTGAAGTCCGGCTGCACCGCCGTCGCCTATGAGACCGTGACCAGCCCGCGCGGCGGTCTGCCGCTGCTGGCCCCGATGTCGGAGGTCGCCGGCCGCATGTCGGTGCAGGTCGGCGCGCACTACCTGGAGAAGGAGCCCGGCGGCGCCGGCATCCTTCTGGGCGGCGTGCCCGGCGTGCGCGCGGCGCATGTGACCGTGATCGGCGGCGGCGTCTCCGGCACCCATGCCATCAGGATGGCGATGGGCATGGAAGCGCAGGTCACCGTGATCGACCGCTCGCTCGACCGGCTGCGCGAATTGGACGAGGTGTTCGGCTCCAAGCTCAACACCATCTATTCGACCGTGCATGCGATCGAGGAATATGTGCGCGATTCCGACCTCGTCATCGGCGCCGTGCTGGTGCCGGGCGCCGCGGCGCCGAAGCTGGTCACCCGCAAGATGATCAAGTCGATGCGCCCCGGTTCGGTGGTGGTCGATATCGCCATCGACCAGGGCGGCTGCTTCGAGACCAGCCATGCGACCACCCATGCCGATCCGGTCTATGTGGTGGACAACGTGACGCATTACTGCGTCGCCAACATGCCGGGCGGCGTGGCGCGGACCTCGACCTTCGCGCTCAACAACGCGACCCTGCCGTTTGCCATTGCGCTGGCCAACAAGGGCGCGCGCCGCGCCTGCGCCGAAGACCCGCATCTGATGAACGGACTCAACGTCCATGACGGCAAGCTGACCTACAAGGCCGTCGCCGACGCGCTGAAGCTGAAATACGTGAAGGCGCAGGACGCGCTGGGCCTCTGATCGGCCGAAGATTCGATCGAACGGCGGGGCGCGATCGCCCCGCCGTTTTCATTTGGCGGCAAGGCGCTGGGCGAGTTCCACCGCGCTGCGCACGCCCATCTTCTCCAGCACCCTCCCGCGATGCATTTCGACGGTGCGGACGGCGATGCCGAGATCGGCGGCGATGACCTTGTTCATCTTGCCTTGCAGCAGGAGCTCCATGACCTGGCGCTCGCGCTCGGAGAGCGTCTTCAGGCGCGCTGCAACGGTTGCCCGCGAGGCGTCGAGGTCCTGGCGCTGCAGCGAGTATTCCAGGGCCGCCTGCAGGCGGCGCAGGATCTCGGTCTGGTCATAGGGTTTCTCGATGAAGTCGAAGGCGCCCTTCTTCAGCGCCGAGACCGCCATCGGCACATCGGCATGGCCGGTCAGGAAAATCACCGGAAGGCTGGAGCCGGCCGCGATCAGGCTGTCGAACAGTTCGAGGCCATTCATGCCGGCCATGCGGATGTCCAGCAGCAGGCAGGCCGGCGGCGCCGGCCGCGCGTCGGCCAGAAATGCTTCGGCGGAGTCCCAGACCCGCGCCGCGATGCCCTGCATGCGCAGATAGAAGGCGAGCGAATCCCGCACCGCCTCGTCGTCATCGACGATGCAGACCGTCGCCGTCATGCTGCGTCGGCCGCGCGCGGCAGGGTAAATCGGAAAACCGTGCCGCCGCCGGGATTGTCCTCGTGCCAAAGCCGGCCGCCATGGAACTCGATGATAGAGCGGCAGATGTTGAGGCCGATGCCCAGGCCTTCGAGCTTGGTGGTGACGAAGGGCTCGAAAAGATGTGCAGCGGCCTCCGGGGAGATGCCGCGGCCGCGATCGGTGACCGCGATCTCGATCGACTGATCGACTTCGCGCGCGGCGATGTCCAGGCGGCGTTGCTTCGGCTCGGTCTGGCTCATCGCCTCCATGCCGTTCCGCAGCAGGTTGATGATCACCTGCTCGACCAGGATCCGGTCCGCGGCGGCGATCAGGGGCGTCTTCGGAAGATGGACTTTGAGAGCCATGCGCCGGCGGCGGACGTCGGGACCGAAGAACTCGACGGTGCCCCGGATGAGATCGTCGATCGCGCAGCGCGCCAGCACCGGCTCGCGCTTGCGCACGAAGTCGTGGACCCGGCGGATGATCTGGCCGGCGCGCAAAGCCTGGGCATGCAGCTTGCCGAGCGCATCGGCGATTTCCGGGAGCGGCATGCCGCCCTTGATCGCCTCCTGGCAGCCGGCGCTGTAGTTGACAATCGCGGCCAGCGGCTGGTTCAGCTCGTGTGCCAGGGTCGAGGCCATTTCGCCCATGGAAATGAGGCGCGCGGTGTGCTGCAGCTTTTCCTGCTCCTGGCGCGCGCGTTCGTCGGCGCGCTTCCTTTGCGTGATATCGACCACCGACCCCATCCACCCGGTCTGCCGGCCGCTGGCATCGATCAGCGGCGCTTCGTGAATCAGCGCGTCGAAGCGCTCGCCGCTGGCGCGCTGGAACCGGAGCTCGAACCCGGCCTCGGGGGCCTGGCCGGACAGCGTGGCACGATTGGCCTCGAGCGTGCGTTCGAGCTCGTCCGGCGCCCAATAGGGCATCGGGGGCGTGGCGCCGACCAGCTGCTCCGGCGGCCGCTCGACCATTTTGCAGAAGGCGGGATTGACGTAGATGATCTTTCCGTCCATGTCGCGGGCGCGTAGACCCACGTTCAGCGAATCCTCCATTGCCTTGCGGAAGAGGTATTCCTCCTTCAGCGCCTGTTCCGAGGCGATCCGGCGGCGTGCCTGCCGCAGCGTGGCCCAGAGACCGGCGACGGCGCTGCCGGCCAGCAGCAGCATCGCCGCGGCGATGATGTTGCGCGCGAGATGCGTCGCGTCGTGATACGCCATGATCTTGAGCGAGAGATCATGGCCCGGCGGGTCCAGCGGCACCTCATAGCTCGGCCCGGATTGATCCAGGTCCACATTGGACTTGTCGACGATCCGCCGGCCGGCTCCGTCCATCAGCGAGACCTGGTAGCGCGCGGTCAGCCACCAAGGCACCTGATTGGCGAGCAGTGCATCGAGCGAGATCACGCCGCCGAGCGCGCCGACGAACTGGCTATCGCGGAAGATCGGCAGGGTTAGATCGATGCCCCAACGATCCGGCCCGCTGGAGAGCTGGCGCGGCGCGGAGAAGACGGGGCGGCCGAGCTTGCGGACAAAGGCGAGTTGCGTCGCATCCAAGCTTTGCTGCCTGGCATCGCTTATCGGCGGCTCGCTCGCCATCAGGGTGCCGGTTGCATCGTACCAGCGGATGCGCTGGATCTCCGGGTTCGTGCCCATCACCACCGCAGCGCGGCTGGCGGCCTGGGCGGCGGTCCAGTTGCCGGCGGTCAGCTGCTGCAGCTTCTCGGTGTCGGAGCTCAGCTGGAACTGCAGCCCCTGTTCCAGCCAGAGCACGTCGGTGATCAGGGTCTCGCGCTGCTCCTTGGCGTCCCGTTGCTGCAGCAGGAAGAGCAGCACGCCCAGCAGGAGAATGATCCCGCCGATCGCGAGCAGCGAGAGGCCGAACACCGGATTGCGTCCGGTGAGCAGAGCCGGGCTTGGAGCCCGCGCGAAATCCGCCGGCGATTGTTGCATCGTGCCTGGGATCATGAGCGCTCCGCCCTCCTCGCCGCCACCTGCGGGAATCCACAATAGCCTCGGCGCGGAAAAACGCCCATGCCTATGCTGGATACCTGGATAGAACGATCCGGGTGATGCGCTTAAGAACACGATCTTTGGGAGGATATCGATGAAGTGGAAGGCTCTCGCGGCCGGGATTCTGGCTGTCATGATCGCGGGTCCGGCAGTCGCCCAGGACCAGATTGTCATCAAGTTCAGCCACGTCGTGGCGCCCGACACGCCCAAGGGCAAAGCGGCCGAGAAGTTCAAGCAGCTGGCCGAGGAGCGGACCGGCGGCAAGGTCAAAGTCGAGGTCTATCCCAACAGCCAGCTCTACAAGGACAAAGAGGAGCTGGAAGCCTTGCAGCTCGGCGCGGTGCAGATGCTCGCGCCCTCGCTGGCGAAGTTCGGCCCGCTGGGCGCCAAGGAGTTCGAGGTCTTCGACCTGCCCTATCTCTTCGCCGACAGCAAGGCGCTGCATAAGGTGACCCAGGGCGAGGTCGGCCAGCAGCTCTTCGCCAAGCTCGAGTCCAAGGGCATCAAGGGGCTCGCCTATTGGGATAACGGCTTCAAGATCATGAGTGCCAACAAGCCGATCAAGCTGCCGGGCGACGTCTCGGGCCTGAAGCTGCGGATCCAGAGCTCCAAGGTGCTGGATGCGCAGATGCGCGCACTGGGCGCGCTGCCGCAGGTGATGGCCTTCTCGGAAGTCTATCAAGCGCTGCAGACCGGCGTGGTGGACGGCACCGAGAACCCGCCCTCGAACATGTATACCCAGAAGATGCACGAGGTGCAGAAATACGTCGCGGTCACCAACCACGGCTATCTCGGCTATGCGGTGATCGTGAACAAGGAGTTCTGGGACCGCCTGCCGGCCGACATCCGCGCCACGCTCGAGGGCGCGATGAAGGATGCTACGGATTTCGAGGGCCAGATCGCCGACGAGGAGAACGCCAAGGCCCTGGCCGCGATCAAGGCCGCCGGCACGACCGAGGTCCATGACCTGACGCCGGAGGAGCTTGCGGCCTGGCGCAAGGCGCTCATTCCGGTGCACCAGGAAGTGGCGGACCGTGTCGGAGGGGACCTCATCCAGCAAATCTACAAGGCGACCGACTTCCAGCCGTAAGAGCAAGGCGCGGCGGCACTCGTCGGCCGCCGCGCCGGCTTTCTCTCGAACGGCTGGAGCCTTGCCATGAAATTCCTGGACCATCTCGAGGAATGGCTGATCGCGACCCTGATGGGTGCGGCGACGGCGCTGATCTTCGTCTCGGTGCTGCACCGCTACGGATCGACCGTGCATTGGCTGAGCCCGTATCTTCGCAACATCAACCTCGCCTGGGCGCAGGAGCTCTGCATCTACATGTTCATCTGGATGGCGAAATTCGGCGCCGCCTATGGCGTGCGGACCGGCATCCATGTCGGCGTCGATGTGCTGATCAACCGGCTGCCGGATGCCTATCGCCGGAAGCTGATCGTGTTCAGCCTGCTCGCCGGCGCCTTCTTCACCGGGACCGTCGGCACGTTGGGCGCCACCTTCGTCTGGGAGATCGCTCATACCGACCAGGTCTCGGCCGACATGGAGGTGCCGATGTGGCTGGTCTATCTGGCGGTCCCCTGCGGCTCCTATCTGATGTGCTTCCGCTTCCTGCAGGTCTGCTGGAATTTCCTCAAGTTCGGAAAGCTTCCGGCCCACGACCACAGCCATGTCGAGGGCATCGATGACGTGGCGCCGATCGGAGTGGTCCAGCAATGAGCGCCCTCATCATCTTCGGCCTGCTGATCGTGCTGATGCTGACCGGCATGCCGATCTCGATCGCGCTCGGCCTTACGGTGCTGACCTTCCTCGTCACCATGACCAGCGTGCCGATCGAGAGCGTCGCGCTGAAGCTGTTCACCGGCATCGAGAAGTTCGAGATCATGGCGATCCCGTTCTTCATCCTGGCCGGCAACTTCCTGACCCACGGCGGCGTCGCCAGGCGCATGATCAATTTCGCCACATCCATGGTCGGGCATTGGCATGGCGGCTTGGGCCTGGCCGGAGTTCTCGCCTGCGCGCTGTTCGCGGCGGTCTCGGGCTCCAGCCCGGCGACCGTGGTCGCGATCGGCAGCATCATCCTGCCCGCCATGGTGAAGCACGGCTTTCCGAAGCGCTTCGGCGCCGGCGTCGTCACCACGTCGGGTGCGCTCGGCATCCTGATCCCGCCGTCGATCGTCATGGTGATGTATGCGGTCTCGACCTCGACTTCGGTCGGCAAGCTGTTCATGGCCGGGGTCGTTCCCGGATTGATGCTCGCGAGTCTGCTCGGCCTCGTCACCTGGTTCATCGCGCGGAAGAACAACTATCCGCGCCTGCGGCCGGCCTCCTGGACCCAGCGTCTCAAGGCCTTCCGCGACAGCATCTGGGGCCTGCTGCTGATCCTGATCGTCATGGGCGGCATCTATCTCGGCATCTTCACCCCGACCGAGGCGGCGGCGATGAGCGCCGTCTACGCCTTCATCGTCGCGGTCTTCGTCTACAAGGACATGCCCTTGAAGCGGGTGCCGAAGGTGCTGCTGGATTCGGCGAATATGAGCGCGATGCTGCTCTACATCATCACCAACGCGGTCCTCTTCTCCTTCCTGATGACCTCGGAGCAGATCCCGCAGGCGATGGCGGGCTGGATCCTGCACCAGAACCTCGCCAGCTGGGCCTTCCTGCTGGTGGTCAACGTGCTGCTGCTGGTCGCCGGCAATGTGATGGAGCCGAGCTCGATCATCCTGATCCTGGCGCCGATCCTGTTTCCGGTCGCCGTGCAGCTCGGCATCGATCCGATCCATTTCGGCATCATGATCACCATCAACATGGAGGTCGGCATGTGCCATCCGCCGGTCGGCCTCAATCTCTATGTGGCCAGCGGCATCACGAAGATGGGGATCACCGAGCTGACCGTGGCGGTCTGGCCCTGGCTGCTGGCCATGCTGGGCTTCCTGCTGCTGATCACCTTCGTGCCGCAGATCTCCCTGTTCCTGCCGCATCTCCTGGGCATGCGCTGATACGGGCCAGCCTGGCATCCTGATCCGGCAGGCTTCTTTCTCGAAGAGGCGGCAGATCGGTGGTGGCCGGGTCTAATTGATAATAATTCTTACTTGCATCTTACACTCTAGGGCGCTACACCTGAGCATCAGTTGAGAATGGTTCTCAATCGATGCCCGCGGGATTCAGCCGACGGGTCTCGAACGGGGTGGGATGACGTGGCGATGACGGATCAGCTCAGGTCGTCGACGCAGAACAAGAATGATCGCGACGCCGACGCGCGCCGGCAGCCGGAATCGCTGCGGCGGGTGCCGATTTCGCGCATCCTCGGTAGCGACCGCGAGATCGTGATCGAGTTCAACGGTGCCGACTACCGGCTGCGCATCACCCGCAACCAGAAGCTCATTCTCACCAAATAGCCGCCCGTCGCGCCCCTAACCCGCGCGCGGCGATCGGTTTCGTCCCAGCGAGTCCCGTTGGACGCGCGGCCCCTCCATGCCGTGCGCCCGGAGCCAGCCAGGAGAATTCCCTGACAAGGTTCCAGGAGACTTGCGTCGATGTCACGCCACTCAGCTCTACTGCTCTCGGTTTCCACGGTCTTGCTGCTGCTGAACACAGCGGCGCAGGCGCAGGACAGCGCCGAATCCGCCCCTGCCGTCGAAGGCGATGAAACCGCTCCAACGGCGCAACAGGCGCCCAAGCCGGTCGTGCTGGACCCGCTCACCGTGACCGGCACCAAGGTGCCGACGCCGAAAAGCGAAGTGCCGGCGACGATCGACGTGATCACCCAGGAAGATCTCGACCGCCAGCAGCCACTGACCGTCGGCGACGCGCTGGACAACCTGCCCGGCGTGATGATCGAGGGGGGACCGAAAGGCTCGCAATCTCAGCCCAACATCCGCGGCTTCGGCGGCACCGGCTGGGGCACCAACCGCGTGGTGACGACGCTCGACGGCGCGCGGCAGGACGTGGGCGCGGCGCATGGCGGGTCGATGTTCTACGACCCCGAGCTGATCAAGCAGGTCGAGGTGCTGAAGGGCACCGGCTCGACGCTCTACGGCAGCGGCGCCATCGGCGGCGTCATCGCCCTCACCACCAAGGATGCCGCCGATTTCCTGGACGGCGACGACAAGTACGGCTTCCGCACCAAGGCCGGCTATCACTCCAACAACGAGGAGCCGATGGTCAGCCAGACCTTCGTCTGGCGGCCGAACGGCTTCGTCGATTTCCTCGGCAACTACACCTGGCGGACCAGCGCCGACTACCACGACGCCGACGGCCGTAAACTCAAGGACAGCGCGGTCGACGTCCATAACGGACTGATGAAGCTCGGCATCAACCCGACCGAAGGCCACCGCCTCGAGCTCTCGGGCATCCTGTTCTCCGACGACGAGGACATCGTCGCGACCGACGTGAACAACGGCAACAACGAATATGCGGCCAATCACCGGATCCGCAAGAACACCGCGAGCGCGCATTACACCTTCGACAGCCCGCGCAGCGACCTCATCAACCTCTCGGCGACGCTCTACCGCGACGAGACCGAGGTCACCGACGACGGCAGGGAGATCGACCGCGTCAGCAAGGCGGAACTGGCCACGACCGGCGCCGACATCTTCAACACCTTCGAGTTCAAGACCGGCTGGGCCCAGCACGCCTTCACCATCGGCACCGAGTATTACCACGATGCGGGCCAGGGCCGGATCAACGGCGAGCAGCAAAGCCAGAATCCCGACGCCACCCAGGATGTGGTCGGCGTCTATGCGCAGTACCGGATGACCTTCTTCGACCAGCTCAGCGTGACACCGGGGCTGCGCTGGGATTACTACGCCACCAATCCGGACGGCAGCGACTTCGAGGACCGGTCGAATGACCGGCTCTCGCCCAAGGTCGGCGTCGATTGGCAACCGCTGGAATGGGTCACCGCCTTCGGCAGCTATTCCGAAGGCTATCGCGCGCCCTCGATCCGCGAGCTCTACATCTCCGGCATCCATTTCGCGATCGGCGGGCCGTTCAACAACGTCTTCGTCCCCAACCCCGACCTGAAGCCGGAGAGCACCCGGACCTGGGAAGGCGGCCTGCGCTTCGCCTTCGACGACGTGCTGATGGAGGGCGACGGCATCCGGCTCGACGGCAGCTATTTCGACACCCGCGCCAAGAACTTCATCGAGGGCGAGGTGGTGATGGATTTCATCCCGCCGACCCAGTTCACCACCACGCCGGTCAACGTGCCGCGGGCGCATATCCGCGGCGCCGAGATCCAGCTCGCCTATGATTCGGAATACGCCTTCTTCAGTGGCGGCTGGTCGCGGATCCGCGGCGACAACCTGACCGACGACGAGCCGCTGACCTCGATCCCGGCCGACAAGCTCTATATCACCGTCGGCGCCAAGGTGCCGGCGCTCGACATCGCCTTCGGAGTCACCGAAGAGCATAACTGGGCGCAGTACCGCCTCCCTGATGACGACATCGACGAACTGGCGGTCGGCAGCTTCAACGTGGTCGGGGTCTTCGCGAGCTGGGTGCCCGAGGAAGGGCTGCTCAAGGGCTTCCGCGTCGATGCCGGGATCGACAACCTGCTGAACGAGGACTACGAGCGCTTCCGCGCGCTCGAGGAGGCTCCCGGCCGCGACTACCGCGTCGCCATCAGCTACGGAGCCTCGTTCTAGCGATGGCGGTGAGCGACGGCGCACTGAACATCCTTGGCGACAAGCTGGGCAACGATCCGGTGCAAACCGGCGCGCTGCTCAGCCTGCTGCCGTCGCTGCTGATCCACGGCGCCGTGGTGCTGGTGATCGGGCTTGGCCTGCTCGAAGGCGACCGGGTGCAGCCCCCGGTCACCTTCATCTCGCTCGCCCCCGCTGCCGCGCCGGCACCGGAGGAATCGCCGCCCGCCCCTTCCGTGGCCGCGCCCGATCTCGAGCCGGAGTTCGAGCCGCTGCCGGCGACCGGGATCGCGCTGCCACAGCCGGCGCCGCCGGCCGTATCGCCGGAGCCGGTGGTCGAGTTCACGCCGCCGGAGCTGCCGGAGCCGGAGAGCTTCCCCTTCGACCCGAAGGCGACACGCGCCGCCGAACCGGAGCCCGCGGATGCGGTCGCGCTGAAGAAGGCGGAGGAAAAACCGAAGCCTAGGGAGCCGGAGAAGCCGACGCTATCCGAGCAACCCAAGGAGACGAAGAAGAAGACGGAGAAGCCGAAGAAGAAGAAGAAGGAGAGCAAGAAAGCCGCCGCACCGGCTGTCGCAAAGAAGCAGGCCGAGGCCGCCGCTCCCGCACACGTCGCGGCCGTCCCCACGCCTTCCTCGACACCGGCGCGGACATCGCCTTCGGCGCCGTCCAAGCCGGCGCCGGCCGCCAGCCAGAGCGCCGCGATCAGCGACGCGCCGGTCCGGATCACCAACCCGAACTATGCCGGCGCCTGCCCAATCTCCTATCCGGAGCGCGCGCGCAAGCGCAGCCAGGAAGGCACCGTCGTGGTCCATGCGCTGATCGGCCCCGACGGCAAGCCGATCGAGGTCACGGTCGCGCAGAGTTCCGGCCATCGCCTGCTCGACGAGGCGGCGCAGAAGGCCATCGCCCACTGCGCCTTCGTCCCGCAGAAGGTCGGCGGCCGCGCGGTCAAGGCGATCGTCGAGATTCCCATTCCCTTCAAACTGATCTGATCCAACCCGAGGTATCCATGCCGCTTGACGAACCCCCGCTCCCCCAAGCCGACCTTCGGCAGCTCTGGCTCGACCTGCGCCAGGCCAGGCCTGGCATCCGCAACCGCGACGCCGCCGAGGCACTGGGGGTCAATGAGGCGGAACTGATCGCCTCCGGTCTCGGTGCCCAGACCATCCGCCTGCAACCGGACTGGCCGGGCCTGTTCGCGCGCCTGCCGAAGCTCGGCAAGGTCATGGCGCTGACCCGCAACGAGACGGTGGTGCATGAGCGCCGCGGCACCTATGCCGAAGCCAGCTTCAACGACCATGTCGGGCTGGTGCTCGGGCCGGACATCGATCTCCGCATCTTCCTGAAGTCCTGGCGATTCCTGTTCGCGGTCGAGGAAGAGAGCCGGCGCGGTATCCTGAAGAGCCTGCAGGTCTTCGACCGCCACGGCACCGCCGTGCACAAGATCTTTGCCGAGGAAGCTACCGATGCGGCGGCATGGGCGACCCTGATCGCCGATCTGCGCGCGCCGATTCAATCGGCGCAGCTCGACCTTGCCGCGCCGGAGACCAAGGTGGCACCGCGACCCGATACGGAGATCGATATCGCGTCGCTGCTCGACGGTTGGCAGAACCTCAAGGACACGCATGACTTCGTGCCCTTGCTGATGAAGCACAAGGCGCAGGCGAACCAGGCCTTTCGCCTGGCCGAGGGCCGCTTCAGCTGGCGGCTGGAGAACGGCGCGGTGCGGCGCCTGTTGGAGATCGCATCCGAACGCGCGGTGCCGATCATGGTCTTCGTCGGCAATCCCGGCATCATCCAGATCCACAGCGGCCCGGTCGCGCGGATCCAGATGGTCGGCGAATGGCTGAACGTGCTGGATCCGGAATTCAACCTGCATCTCCGCGAGGACAAGATCGCCGAGGTCTGGAAGGTCGAGAAGCCGACCAGCGACGGCATCGTCACCTCGGTCGAGGTATTCGATGGCGGCGGCGAACGCATGGCGACCTTCTTCGGCTGGCGCAAGCCGGGCCAGCCAGAACTCGAAGCCTGGCGCGGTATGGTGCAGGACCTGGCATCATGATGCGACGGCGGAACTTCCTTGCCGCAGGCGCCGCGCTGGTCGTCGCGCGGCCCGCCCTGGGTGCCGCGCCGCAGCGGATAGTCGCCATCGGCGGGGCGATGACCGAGATCGTCTTCGCTCTGGGCGAGGGCGCGCGGGTGGTCGCGGTCGATACCACCAGCCTCTATCCCTGGCGCGCGGTGGCGCCGTTGCCGAAGGTCGGCTATCTGCGCCAGCTCTCGGTCGAGGGCATCCTCTCGACCAAGCCCGACCTCATCCTGGCCGACATCGATGCCGGGCCGAAGGACGTGCTCGACCAGCTGCAGAGCATGGGGGCGCCGGTCGCGCATTTCAGCGGCGACCACACCGTCGCCTCGGTGGTCCCGAAGATCCGCTTCGTCGGCGAAGCGCTCGGCCACCATGCCGACGCCGAGGCCATGGTCGAAGGCTATGCCGCCGACTTGAAGGCGATCGAGAGCGCCGTCGCAGGTCTCGCCCGCAAGCCGAAGGTGCTGTTCCTGATCGCGGCCGGCCCGAACGGCTTGCGCGGCGCCGGCGACGGCACCGCGGCCGGCGAGATGATCCTGCGGGCAGGCGGCGTGAACAGCTTCGCCGGTGTAAGCGGCTACAAGCCGGTCTCGCCCGAGGCCTCGCTCGCCGCCAATCCCGACACCTTGCTGATGATGAAGCAGACGGTGGACGAGATCGGCGGCATCAACGCCGTCGCCATGCTGCCAGCCTTGGCGAAGCTCGCTGCCGCCCGGGAGAAGCGGATCGTCGCACTCGACGGCAATTACATGCTGAATTTCGGGCCGCGCACCGCCCACGCGATCCGCGACCTCGCTGCGGCCTTGCATCCGGAGGCGGCCCTCCCCTCGCTGCCGGACCGGCCCTGGACCACCTCGTGACGGAATCGACGATCGCCGCCGTCGGCGATGACGGCCCCTCTCCCGCTGCGGTGATCCTGCCGCTGCTGGTGGTCGGCGTCATCGGCGCCTTCCTGCTCTCGGTCGTCTTCGGGCCGATCCCGATCACGCTCGGCGAGATCGCCGCCGCGCTCGCCGGCGGTCATGTCGACGGAATGCTCAAGGACGTCATCCTCGATCTGCGCATCCCGCGGAGCCTGATGGGGCTCAGCGTCGGCGCGGTGCTGGCGGTCGGCGGCACCGCGATGCAGGGCCTGTTCCGCAATCCGCTGGCCGACCCGACCCTGATCGGCGTCTCCGGGGGCGCGGCACTCGCCGCCGCGAGCTTCATCGTGTTCGGCGCCTCACTCACCTTCATCCCGGACAGTCTTCGGCTCTACGCCATGCCCGTTGCCGCCTTCCTGGGCGGCATCGCCGTGGTCTTCGTGATCCAGCGTCTCGCACTGCGCGACGGTCGGACCGACATCGCGACCATGCTGCTCGCGGGGATCGCGGTGAATGCCGTCGTCATGGCCGGGATCGGCCTCCTCACTTTCATCGGCGATGACGCGCAGCTGAGGACCATCAATTTCTGGATGCTGGGCAGCCTCGGCGGCAGCGGCTGGGGTCCCCTCTCCGCCGTCGGACCGGTGGCGATCGTCGTCGTCATCGCCTGCCTCGGCCTCGCGCGGGTGCTCGACGGCATGATGCTGGGCGAGCGCGAGGCGCAGACGCTGGGCTTCAAGGTCGAGACTGCGAAGAAGCTGCTGATCGTCGCGGTCGCCGCGGGCGTCGGCACCGCGGTCGCCTTCTGCGGCGTGATCGTCTTCGTCGGCATCGTGGCGCCGCATATGATCCGGCTGGCGATCGGCCCGGCGCATCGCGCGCTGCTGCTGGGCGCGGCGCTGCTCGGCGGAATCCTGATCCTGCTGGCCGACACCCTCTGCCGGCTGATCGTGGCGCCGGCGGAATTGCCGATCGGCATCGTCACCAGCCTGTTGGGCGCCCCCTTCTTCCTGGCCTTGCTGCTCGGGCGCAGCCGGAGCCTGGGCGCATGATCCGCGCCAGCAACCTCTCCCGGCGGATCGGCGGCTTGAGCGATATCTCGCTGGAGATTCCGGCCAGCGCGTGCACGGCGATCATCGGACCGAATGGAGCTGGCAAGTCCACCTTGCTCGACGTGCTCGCCGGGCGGAGCGGCGCCGACAGTGGGATCGTCAACTTCGGCGGCAGGCCGATCGGCGACTGGGTGCCGGTCGAGCTCGCCTGCCGCCGCGCCTTCCTGCCGCAATCTCTGGAGGTCGCGTTTCCGATCCGGGTCATCGACCTGGTGATGCTCGGCCGCTCACCCCATCACGGCCGCGCTTCCGCGCAGGAAGATCGCGCCGCAGCGGAGACGGCGCTGCGGCTGACCGATGCCTGGCATCTACGCGACCGCGCCTATCAACGCATCTCCGGCGGCGAGCGCCAGCGCGTGCAGCTCGCGCGAGTCATCGCGCAGATCTGGCGCCCGCAAAGTGCGGACGGCGAGCCGCGGATGCTGCTGCTGGATGAGCCTACGGCCAGCCTCGACCCCGGGCACCGACTGGCGGTGATGCGCCTGTTGCGCGATCTGACCATCGCCGGGATCGGCGTGGTCCTGGCGCTCCACGACTTGAACGACGCGGCGCGGTTTGCCGATCGCGTGGTGCTGCTGCACCAGGGACGCATCATCAGCGAAGGCGGGCCGGAGGCGGCGCTGCAGGCCGAGGTGCTGACGTCGGCCTATGGGGCGAAGGCGGAAGTCATCCGCATCGCGGATGCAGCCCCGGTGATTGTGTTTCGGTAGTCGCTCACGTCTTTACATGCAGCCGGTGCACGTCGTGGGTGATGGTGCCGCTTTCGTTGTCGGGACGCTCCAGCCATTCAGGGTAGGCAAGCGTGCGGCGGATATCGTCGAGGCCGGCTTCCCAATGCTCGCGCATGGTGAGGCGGCTGAACTCATAGTCCTTGTGATAGGCCTCGAAGGCCTTGTCGCGGTAGATGAGGTGGATGACGTTGTGCACCTTGCTGCAGGACTGTTCCTTTGCCGCGACGACGTCCGGATCGTTGTCTAGACCTTCCGGCAGCTTCTGCAGCAGCGAGCGCACGGTGCGGCGGAGCTTCTGAATCTCGAGGCTGACATCGGTCGCCTGCCGGGTACGGCTGGAATACTGGATGTCCTTGCGCCGCTCCTCGACGTCGAAGACGTTCTTCGGCAGCGGCCCGCGCGCCGACCAGAGATCGACCTGAAAAGCCAAGGTGTCGCGGCGCGGCAGATGCTGCAGCACCTCTATCAGCGGCGTGTTGGAGAGCAGGCCGCCGTCCCAATAATGCCGGCCGTCGATTTCGACCGCGGGGAAGCCCGGCGGCAGGGCGCCCGAGGCCATGAAGTGCTCGGGCCGGAGTTCGCGGTTGGCGTTGTCGAAATAGGCGAAGTTGCCGGTCTCGACATCGACCGCGCCGACCGAGACCCTGACCTCGCGGGAATTGATGCGGTCGAAGTCGCAGAGCCGCTCCAGGGTCTCCTTCAAGGGCGCGGTGTCGTAGTAGCTGGTGGCGGCGGGTCCGCCGCCCGCCATCGCGAAGGGCGGCGGGAACCTGAGCTTGTAGAAACCACGCTGACCTTCGAACAGAGCGCGCGCCGCGGAAAACGCGCTGGCGGCAGAGCGGATGTCGCCGCTGCCGAGCACCGGCGCGAAACGATCGTCCACCGCCCATTCGGGGAACAGGGCGGAGCTGCAGATCGTGTCCCAGAACTCGGTCAGCCGCTCCAGCCGCTTCTCCGGCGCATTGCCGGCGAGGATCGCGGCGTTGAGCGCACCGATCGAGATCCCGCAGAACCAGTTGGGCATGATCCCGGCTTCATGCAGGCCCTGGTAGACGCCAGCCTGGTAGGAACCGAGCGCACCGCCGCCCTGAAGCACCAGGGCGACGGTCTCGTAGGCGGGCAGCTGGACCTTGGTCACTTTCCGCTCGCTCACTTCATCGACCAGCCGTGACTGACGATGAAGGACTGGCCGGTGAGCGCCGCCGAAGGATAGGAGGCGAGGAACAGCGCCATCTGCGCCACGTCATCGACGGTGGTGAAGATGCCGTCCACCGTGTCCTTCAGCATGATGTTCTTGATCACCTGGTCCTCGGTGATCCCGAACTCCTTGGCCTGTTCGGGGATCTGCTTGTCCACCAGCGGCGTGCGCACGAAGCCGGGGCAGATCACATGGGAGCGGACGTTGTATTCGGCGCCCTCCTTCGCCACGACTCGCGCGAGGCCCAGCAATCCATGCTTGGCCGCGACATAGGGCGCCTTCAGCTTGGAGGCTTCGTGGGAATGGACGGAGCCCATATAAATGATCGTGCCGCCGCGCTTGTCCTTGTACATGTATTTCATCGCGGCCTTGGTGATCAGGAAGCCGCCGTCGAGATGGATCCCCATCATCTTCTTCCACTCGGCGAAGGGAAATTCGTGCACCGGCTTCACGATCTGGATCCCGGCATTGGAGATCACGATGTCGATCGCGCCGAAGGTCTTGGCCGCGAGGTCGGTGCCGGCTTCGACGGCCTTTTCCTCCGAGACATCCATGGCGATGCCGATGGCCTCGCCGCCCTTGGCCTTGATCTCGGCGGCGGCCGCATCGGCGCCGGCCTGATTGAGATCGGCGATCGCGATCTTGGCGCCCGCCTTCGCATAGGTTTCAGCGATCGCCTTGCCGATACCGCTGGCCGCACCGGTGATCAGCGCCACCTTGCCGTCGAGACGCATCCTGGTTCTCCACTTCCTTGTTTGCTGCAGTGCAAAAGGTAGTGGGATCGGCCGTCGGTTTCAACCGACCTGATGGTATCAAACGGTAACGGAAGCGCCCTATTTCCGCGGATTTCAGGGGCTTGGGCCATTCCTGGGCGCCCTTTGCCAGGGACTGCGAATCTGGGCTAGTCTCCGGCCGCCGGGGACGACCGGGATGAGAAGCCCGAGCCATTCCGTCGCCGGCTCAGTTTGGCAATCCAGCGGTCATTTTATGAAGTATTTGGAAGATTGGCTGACCGAGCGCAAGGTCGATGAGGTCGAGTGCCTGGTCCCGGACATCAACGGCATCCCGCGCGGCAAGATCCTGCCCTCGCGCAAGTTCATCAAGAGCTCGAAGGGCGAGAGCCTGCGGCTGCCGACCAGCGTGTTCCTGCAGACCGTGACCGGCGAGTATCCGGACGTAGAAGAAGACAGCGTCGGCTCCTATGAGGATCCCGATGTCTATCTGACGCCCGATTCCGACACCGTGCGCATCGTCCCCTGGTACACTGATCCAACCGCGCAGGTGATCCATGACGCGGTCGACGGCGAGGACAAGCCGGTCGAAATGGCCTCGCGCTACGTGCTGAAGCGCGTGCTGCAGCTCTATGACGACAAGGGCTGGAAGCCGGTGGTGGCGCCGGAGCTCGAGTTCTACCTGGTGCAGCCCAACACCGATCCCGACCTGCCGCTGCTGCCGCCGATCGGCAAGAGCGGCCGCGCGGAAACCGGCAGCCAGGCCTATGGCATCGACGCGGTGAACGAGTTCGACCCGATCTTCGAGGACGTCTACGACTACTGCGAGATCTCCGAGATCGACGTCGACACGCTGGTCCATGAATCCGGATCGGCGCAGATGGAGATCAACTTCAACCACGGCAACCCGCTGGAGCTCGCCGACCAGGCCTTCCTGTTCAAGCGCACGGTCCGCCACGCCGCGCTGAAGCACAATGTCTATGCCACCTTCATGGCGAAGCCCTTGGCCAATCAGCCGGGCAGCTCGATGCATGTCCACCAGTCGGTGGTGGACAAGCGCACCAACCGCAACCTGTTCGCGGATTCCAAGGGCCGCGACACCGCCCTGTTTCGCGCCTATGTCGCCGGCCTGCAGCGCTACCTGCCGCAGGTCATCCCGATGCTGGCGCCGAACATCAACTCCTACCGACGGCTGCAGCCGCAGTTCGACGCGCCGATCAACGTGCAATGGGGCATCGACAACCGGTCCTGCGGCTTGCGCGTGCCGGTCTCGAACGCGGCCGGCCGGCGGATCGAGAACCGGCTCGCCGGCGCGGATGCCAATCCCTATCTCGCCATGGCCGCGACCCTGGTCTGCGGCTACATCGGCATGACGGAGAGGCTGAAGCCCTCGAACCAGATCGAAGGCAGCGCCTATCGCATGCCGCATACTCTGCCGAAGACGGCCTATGAGGCGCTGTCGCGCTTCATGGCCTGCAAGCCGATCAAGAGCCTGCTGGGCGAAAAGTTCATTCAGGCCCTCTATGTCGTGAAGACCGCCGAGCTCGCGGCCTACCAGAACGTCATCAGTTCCTGGGAGCGCGAGCATCTGCTGCTCAACGTCTAAGGAGGTCGCCGTGTTCATCACGAAATACGAACTCCTCGTCCTGACGGCGCGGATCAACTTCAATCCGTGACCTTCGCCTTCCACCGACTCTGCGGCTGATGCCGCGTATCGTTTTCAGGAAGGAATATCGCTATGACCGCTCAACCCGCACGCAACTCGACCCGCGAATGGCAGGCGCTGGACCGCGCCCATGTCCATCCGTTCACCGACCATGCCCAGCTGCACAAGATCGGCCCGCGCGTCATCGCCAAGGCCGAGGGCACGCACCTGATCGATTCCGAAGGCGTGAGGCTGCTCGACGCCTTCGCCGGACTCTGGTGCGTCAACGTCGGCTATGGCCGCAAGTCGATCGCCGAGGTCGCCTACAAGCAGCTCCTCGAGCTGCCCTACTACAACACCTTCTTCAAGACCACGCATCCGCCGGTGGCCGAGCTCTCGCGGATCCTGATCGACATGACGCCGAAGCAGTTTAACCACGTCTTCTACGGCCAGTCGGGCTCGGATGCGAACGACACCATCGTCCGCATGGTCAGGAGCTACTGGAACCTGAAGAAGCAGCCGAAGAAGAAGACCATCATCGCCCGGACCAACGGCTATCACGGTTCGACCATGGTGGCGGCATCCTTGGGCGGCATGAGCTACATGCATGAGCTCGCCGACCTGCCGCTGCCCGGCTTTGTCCATATCCGCCAGCCCTATTGGTATGGCGAGGGCGGCGACATGGCGCCGGACGCCTTCGGCAAGCTCTGCGCCGAGGCGCTGGAACAGAAGATCCAGGAGCTCGGGCCTGAGAACGTCGCGGCCTTCATCGGCGAGCCGATCCAGGGTGCGGGCGGCGTGATCATCCCGCCTGAGACCTATTGGCCGGAGATCCAGAAGATCTGCAAGAAGCACGACATCCTGCTGATCGCCGACGAGGTGATCTGCGGCTTCGGTCGCACCGGCCACTGGTTCGCCTCGGAATATTACGGCATCGAGGCCGACTTCATGACCCTCGCCAAGGGCATCACCTCGGGCTACATCCCGCTCTCGGCGATCATGGTCTCGGACCGCGTCGCCGAGGTGCTGGGGTCGATGGGCGACTTCGCCCATGGCTTCACCTATTCCGGACACCCGGTGGCTTGTGCCGTCGCGATCGAGAACATCCGCATCATGAAGGACGAGAAGCTGGTCGATCGGGTGAAGAACGAGACCGGCCCCTATCTCACCAAGAAGATGCAGGAGATGCTCGACCACCCCTTGGTGGGCGAGGTCCGCAACCTGGGGCTCATGGGTGCGATTGAGCTGGTGAAGGACAAGAAGGCGCGCAAGACCTTCGAGCCGGTGGGCGATACCGGCACGATCTGCCGCGATCACTGCTTCAAGCTCGGCCTGGTGATGCGGGCGACCCGCGACACCATGCTGATCTCGCCGCCGTTGACCTGGACCAAGGCCGATATCGACGAATGGGCGGGTCTTGCGCGCAAAGCGCTCGATCTCACCGCGAAGGATCTCGGCGTCTAGGCGATGCAAGGCGCCCCGCGGCGTGACAACCGCGGGGCGCCTTTCTCATTTCGTCAACCGGCCCGCACCTTGGCGATGAAGGTGTCGACCTCTTTCCGCAAGGCTTCGGCCTGCTTTGCCAGCTCGCCGGAAGCTTCGCGCACCTGTGACGCGGCGCCGCCGGCATCTTCCGCTGCCCGCGAGACGCCGCTGATGTTGCGCGCGACCTCCTCGGTGCCGCTGGCGGCCTGGGTCGCGTTGCCGGAGATTTCCTTGGTGGCCGCAGTCTGCTCTTCCACCGCGGCGGCGATGGCGGCGGCAATCTCGTTCACCCGCGAGATCGTGGTCTTGACGCTGCTCATGGCGTTGACCGCGCTCTCTGTCGTGCTCTGGATGCGGGAGATGCGGCCGGTGATCTCCTCGGCGGCCTTCGCCGTCTGATTGGCGAGACTCTTCACCTCGGACGCCACCACGGCGAAGCCCTTGCCGGCATCGCCGGCGCGGGCCGCCTCGATGGTGGCGTTCAGGGCCAGCAGGTTGGTCTGGCCGGCGATGTCGCCGATCAGCTTCACGATGCCGCCGATCTCTGCGGCCGCAGCGGCCAGCTCCGACATCGTGCTGCCGGTGGATTCGACCTCCGTCACGGCGTTCTTCGCCGCGGTCGAGCTGTCGTTCACCTGGCGGCTGATTTCCGAGATCGAGGCCGAGAGCTCCTCGGAGGCCGAGGCCACCGTGGTGACGCTGGTCGATGCCTCGGTGGTGGCTGCGGCGACGGCGGCGGCTTGCCGCGTCGCCTCTTCGGCGACCGACGCCATGGATTGGGCGTTGGATTCGAGCTCTACGGCGGAGGCGGAAACCGCCTGGACGACGCCCTGCACCGAGGCCTCGAAGCTGTCGGCGAGCTCCAGCATGCCGCGGCGGCGCGCTGCCGCCGCCTCGCGTTCCGCGTCCTCGGTCTTGCGGCGCAGCGCCTCGATCTCGGTCAGCTTCTGACGGAAGAATTCGATCGCCTTCGCCATCACGCCGAGCTCATCACCGCGCCCGACGCCGGGCACGGCGACGTCGGTCTTGCCGTCCGCCAGCGTGTTAACCACGCCGGCCAGCGCGCGCACCGGCCTCGAGGCCAGGTATCGCACCAGCATCGCCATCACCAGTGCGAGCAGGACCACCAGGACGGCGGACGAGATCTCGATCACGCGGGTGACGTCACGGGTCGGCTGATCGACCGTAGTGCCGACCAGGTTCGACATCACCACCCAAGGCGTTTCGACCCGGCCGAGCTTCACCGGAATGAACAGGCGATTGACATCGCTCTGGAGCGATTCGGAGAAGTCGGTGGTCTCATGCGTCTCGCCGGCGGCGGCTTTCTCGAAACCGGCATCGAGCGAAGGCTGGGTGTCGTGGACCTTCTTGCCCAGCCGTTCCGGGTCCTTGTAGGAGACCCAGAGTCCGCCCGACGAAATCAGATAGACGCTGCCGTCGCCGAGCGGCTTCATCGTCGCCAGCTCGGCATTGAGCGCGCTGAGGTCGATATCGACGCCGGCGGTGCCGAGGGTCTTGCCGTCGACCACGATCGGCACAGTCAGGCTAGTCATCAGCACGTCCTGACCGTTGACCGGGAAGATGTAAGGCTCGGTCACCTCCTCCTTCCCGCTCTTGTAGGACTTGGTGAAATAGTCCTGCTCCATGATCACGGCGTCGCTGTTCTGCTGCAGCTTGACCCCGTCGGGCGAGTTCACCGCATAGAGCGAGGCGCGGCCGCTGCTGTCGCTTACCACCCGCTTCGGATCGGCATGATCCTTGTCGGCGCCGTCAAAGGCATCGGGGGCAAATTCGATCCAGGAACCGACGAGATCCGGCGCCGTCTGGGTTGCATCGAGGGCAATGCGCGCCAGCATCTCGCGCGTGCCCTTCTCCGTCCGGATGGTGGCGGCATTCTGGGCCAGCAGCCGCGCCAGGCGGAATGCGGTCTCGAAGCGAAGCTGGATGGCGGTCGCGGCCTGGTCCGCCGCGGCGCGGCCGAGCGCCATCGACAGCTTCTCGGTCTCGCGTCCGGATTGGGTCGCGACCACGAGAGTCGATGCGGCAAGGCCGATCACCAGGGCGGTGCAGATGGGCAGCAACAGCTTCGCTGCCAATGGAAGCCGGTTCCAGAGACGCATGACGGATCTCCCCCGAGCACGCTGAGCGGCCGTGGCAAGTTCCACCGGCCGACCGCGCCAAATTGGCCCAAAGAAGCTTTATATTGTATTAAGCTCTAATTCCTATTCTGGACTCGTAGGTATAGGAGCGGCCGGAACCCGCCTTGGTCAGCCCGGGCGGACCATCTCGATCTCCTGATAGCAGACGACCATGTCGACCGTGGTGCCGTCGCTCGCCAGCGGCAGGAGGAGCGTCTCGGCTTCAAGCCTTGCGCCATTCGCGGACAGCGTTCGGTCGCCGTCGTAGACGACCTGGCGCTCCTCGATCACCAGCCGGTAATTCTCCATGATCTCGGCGAGGCTGTTGCCGAAAAACGCCTCTTCGACACGCTTGCCTCTGCCCTCATGGCCACGGAGGCTGGTCGCCCCGGTACCGATCAGCCGATAGGTCAGACGATATGGCGGCCTTTGATCGGGCATGGGCATGACATCGACCAGAACCAGGCCGGGCAGCCAGGTCTTCATCTCGATCGGATCGAGGTCGACGCGCGCCGGAAACAGATGGCTCCGTCGCTTCGATTGCCAGTACCGGAAGAAACCGGCGGTACGAGGATGGCAGCGTTCCAGGAAGGCGAGCCCCACGATTCGAGGATAGTCGGCATCGAGCATGCGTTGGCCGTCTCGCTCCCTAATGGCGCGCCGCCCTCGCGGCGATGATGTTTCTCGACGCCCCCGGCGTCGTCCCGAGCCGTGATTTCGGTAGGCTGACATAGGCGGTCGTGCCCGCGCCTGGCTCGCTGTCGAGCCAGACGGCGCCGCCATAGGCCTCGACGATGCGCCGCGTGTTGACCAGGCCAAGGCCGAGGCCGCCATGGCTGCGACTTTGGCTGCCGGCGAGCTGAACGAAGGGCTGGAACAGCTTGTCGATCTTGTCGCGCGGAATGCCGATGCCGCTGTCCGCGACCGAGACCACCAGCGCCCCGGCGAGATAGCTGTCGGAAGGAGGGGCGGCATGGATCGAGACCACGCCGCCTTCCGGCGTGAACTTCACCGCATTGCCGATCAGGTTGAGGAAGACTTGGCGCAGATGCGTCTCGTCGGCCAGCACCGTGGGCAGATTATCGCCGAGGTCGAGGTCCACCGAGATCCGCTTGGCGGCGGCGATGTCGCGCACCAGATCGGTGCATTGAGCAAGGCAGCGCCGCAGGTCAACCGGATCGTCGCCGGTGCGGAAAGTGCCGGCATCGATCCGGGCGAAGTCCAGGATTTCGCGCACGATGCCGAGCAGATGCCCGCCCGCCTTGCCGATGTCGGCGGCGTAGTCGCGATAGGCGCTGGTGCCCACCGGCCCCATCATCTCCTTCTCGATCACCTCGGAGAAGCCGATGATCGCGTTCAAGGGCGTGCGGAGCTCGTGGCTCATGTTGGCGAGGAAGTCCTGCTTGGCGACGTTGGCCGCCTGGGCCTGGACCAGGGCCTCGGCGACCTCCATGGAATAGGCCTGGTTCCGCCGCATCAGCCGCCCGATCCACACGGTCGAGGCCAGCACGATCAGCGTGGTCAGCACGGCAAGCGCGAAGGGCCAGATCATGCCCAGCAGCCATTTCCGCTGCAGGTCGGCGGTATCGAACAAGGCGAAGATCATGATCGGCTCGCCGGACAGGCGGATATAAGCGAGCAGGCTTGTTCCGGTTCGGACGATTCCCGGCGTCGCGTTGCCGCGGCCGCGAGTGTTGCCGGCCTGGCTCACGGCAAGATCCGAGATCACCGGCACCTGCCGTCCAACCCATTCGTTGACCGGCCAAGCCACCAATACGGTGCCGTCGCCCCGGACGAAGCCGATCCGGCTCGGCGCCGAGATCAGCAACCCGTCGTAGCTGCTGCGAAAGGCGCTCGTGCGCACGGCAGCGACGATGTAGCCGACGCCGTAACGGTTGGGGTATGCCCGCATCACGACCGGCAGGACTTCGGCACCGCTGTCGCGGCTGACGACGGCGGGGGCGAGAAAGATGCTGCCCGGCGGCTGGTCCTTCAGCGCCATGAAATAGTCCCGGTCGCCGACGTAGACCGAGATGTTCTCCTCGCCGAGATCCGCCGGCCGATGCAGGTAGCCCGCGTTGTCCACGAAGCGCAGGGCCACCGGCTCGTCCTCGAAGGAGACCATCTGGTTGATGGTCTCCATGAGGTCCGCGAAGCCGGCGGTGCCGGCCGGGCCGGAATTCTTCTTCAGCCAATTGTTGGTGATCGTCAGCGCCGACTGCATGACCTCATAAGTGCGCGCCGTCTGCGCCCGGAGCAGCCGCTGCGCGCCCAGGATCTCGAGCTTGGCGGAATTGAAGGTGTCTTCGTGACGATCCATGGCCACGAGGGCCGTTGCGCTCCAAATCCCCAGCAGGATCGCGGCAGAGAAAACGGCAAAGAACAGCAGCAGGCGATCCGGTTTGCCGGGGCGCCGCCGCGCCTTTTTCACTTGTGGCGGTTCCAGATCCAACCCGACCCCCTGCCAATGCAGGGGATTTTATCCTAGCGCGGTCGCGCCAAGATAGCGGTTTTGTTCAATTTTTTCGCGCAGCAGCTGACGTTAACGGTCTTTCAACACGGGGGTGTTTGGATGTCGTCGAAAGTCTTCTGTCCGGAGTTGAACCACTCCTCTTCCTGCCCCCACAAAGCATAACGCGCGCGATGAGCGCGCACGCCTTTCCGGCGCAGGTGAAGCCTTGCTTCGCGCCGCCGGAACACGAGGGCCGCGGGTGCTCGGGGGTCCCGCGGCCCTCGCCCATTTCCGGACCCAGCGAACGGAAGCTGTGACGAACGTCCCACTTCCCTGCCTTTGCGAACGACGATCGGCTCGTCCACCGGTAGCTTTTCCCGGCCGGCGATCGGCGCCGGTTTCGGCAGGGGAGTTCGGATCATGGCCGTCACGGTCTATTTCGGCACCAACCGCAACGCGATCCTCGGACCGGTGCCCAACAATTTCGGCACGGATTTCAGCCCCAGCGGCGGCCTCACCTGCGGCAGAGCGGTCATCACCTCCGTCGCTGACGAAAGCGAGATCGGCAATTCCAATATCGCGATCGATTCCGTGACTCCAGGCGGCTTCTCGCCCTTGCTGCAGTCCGAGATCGCCGCCGGCAATGCCAAGCATCTGCTGATCTACCTCCACGGCTTCGACTATCGCTTCCGCGAGGTGATGATGCGCGCCGCCATGCTCGGCGACTGGTTCGGCAAGGGATCGCCGAAGGTGCCCTCCACCTTGCTCGCCTTCACCTGGCCCTCGCTCGGCAGCCTCAGCATCGACGCCTATCGCACCGATTACCGCAGCTCGGGCCTTTCCGGCATCGCCTTCCGGAGCTTCCTGCAAGCCCTGCTGCCGACCCTCAAGGCCTTCAAGCAGGGCGGTGCCAACCGCCGCGTCACCCTGCTGGCGCACAGCATGGGTAACCATTTCCTGCGCGCGGGACTTGCCGCCGCGGTCGGCACGGCTCCCGGGCAGATCGCGCCGTCCGATCTCCGGGCGGTGATCGACCGCGTCGTGCTCGCGGCCTCGGACGAGGACGTGGATTCGCTGTCGCGGCCGGATGGGCTCGGAATCAGCCTCGGCATCTGCGACCGGGTCTATCTCTACTACAACAACCAGGATGTGCCCTTGAGCCTGATCAGCCGGCCGGTGCACGGCGTCGGGCGGCTCGGCATCGACGGCCCGCCCGACAAGGAGAGCTTCCTCGGCCACAACATCACTTTCGTGAACTGCTCGGCCGCCAACCCCTTCGTCAACAAGAAGAAGGAGATCCGCCTCGACCCGCAATGGCACCAGTATTATCGCCTGGTGCCGGAAGTCAGGAACGACCTCTGCGGAGCGATGCTGGGTGTCGACGATGCGGCGATGCCGAACCGGACCTATCGCAAGAAGGGCAACTACTGGCGGCTGGATCTGGCGAAATAGCTACTTGGCGCTGATGCGATAGACGCAGCGCCGCGCGCCGGCAACGATGTGTTCGTCGCGCTCGACGCTGACCTTCTCGCCGAGCGATTCCCGGAACAGCGCCAGTTCCGAGCGACAGAAGCCCTGGCAGGCTTTCGCCGCGACGCAGATCGGGCAGTGGTTCTCGATCAGCAGCAAGGCGCCGTCGCCGCCGGCCGCAATGCTCGCCATGTAGCCCTCCTCGCTGCGGATCTTGGCGAGGCGCCTCACCTTCTCCTTCAGCGATGCGGCGCCGTCGAGGGCGCGGCGATAGCCCTCGCGCGCCGCCAGCTCGCGTGCCTCGATCACGGAATCGAGCATCGCCTCGCCGCCGGTCTTGCGAATGGCGGTGATCAGTTCCAGCGTGAGGCCGGCATGGTTGTCCGGAAAGCGCCCATGGCCGGCCTCGGTCAGCGACCAGATGCGCTTCGGGCGGCCCACGCCTTCGCTCTGATCGACGGCATCGACCAGGCCATCCTCCTGCAAGCGCGCGAGATGCTGGCGCGCGCCGACCGCGGTCATGCCGAGCTTGCGTCCCACCGCCTCCGCGGTCTGCGGCCCGGCGGATTTCAGTGCATGCAGGACGCGGAGCGAGCCTCGATGCTTCATGGCGGTGACATTAGCACGGCCCCGACAATTTGAAAAGCATTTGCTTTTCAAATTACGCCGCGCTAAGAGGGAAGACCTGAACCGGTCGAGGTGCCTCATGCCTCTGGTCCTGCCGCTGCGTCTCGTCGCTTTCCTCCAGGCGTTGCGCCTGCCCGACATGCGCCCGAGCGAGCCGCAGCGCAAGCGCGGCAAGCTCGATCTCTGCGTGCTGCCGCCCTATCTGCGGCGCGACATCGGCTTCGAGACCTTCCACTGCGAGACCCGCGAGGACTGGCGCACCTTTCGATGAGCTCCGCTGTCGACAATGCGCAGCCGGTGCGCCTGTTGCGCCGGGAGAACATCGCGCCGCTGGTCCTGGTCAATCTCGGCGTCGGATTGCATGCGACGATCTGGTACATGGCGACGACGGCGATGCCGAGCGCGGTCGAGGAGCTCGATGCCGCCGCCTATTTGAGCTGGGCGACCAGCCTCTATCTCATGACCTCGATCCTCGGCGGCGCGATGCTGCCACCGATCAAGGCGCGTTTCGGCCCGCGCAACGCGATGATGGTGTTCGGACTGGTGGTCGTCGCCGGCGGCGTCCTCGCCGCAATCGCGCCGAACATCGGCTTCATCCTGGCCGGCCGCGCGATCCAGGGACTGGGCGAGGGCTTCCTGCTGGCACTGAGCTACACCTTGGTGCGCGAGCTGTTCGACAACGCACTGGTGCCGCGGGTCGGCGGCATCGAAGCGGTGACCTGGGCCTGCGCCGTCTTCATCGGCCCGCTGCTCGGCGGCTGGCTGACCGATCTCGGCACCTGGCGCCTTGCCTTCTTCGGTTCGGGCATGCTGCCTTTGCCGATGATGGCGTTGGGCTGGGTGATTCTGCGCCGGCATCCCTATGAGAAGATCGCGCAGTCGGCGCCGATGCTGCGACTGCTGCTGCTCGCGATCGGCGTGATGGCGATTGCCGTCGCCGATCGGCTCTCGGTGCTGGTCGAAGGCGAGGTCGGTCGCCTGCTCGGCTTTGCAGCGGTTCCGTTCGGTATCGCCGTGATCGCCCTCACCTTCGCGCTCGACCGGCGTAGCCGGCACAAGCTCTTCCCCACCGCCTTCCCCGGGTTCCGCCATCCCGCATGCCTCGGCATCTGGGTGCTGGCCCTGATGGCCCTGTCGGAGGCCGCGGTCTATGTCTATGGACCTTACATATTGCAGATCTATCGCGGCCTGACGCCGACCTGGGCCGGCTATTTCGGCGCGATCCATGCGATCGCCTGGTCGTTGACCGCGATGCTGGTGGCGCCGCTCGGCGCCCGCTGGCACGACCATGCGATCATTGCCGGTCCGACCTTGCTGGCGATCGGCCTGGCGGGCCTCGCCTTCACGCTCGCGACCAGCCCGCTCCCGATCATCGCGATCGCGATGGTGCCGATCGGCTGCGGCTTCGGCATCTCCTATTCCTTCCTCAGCCAGCGCATCATGGGGACTGCGGATCCCGGCGAGGAAGATGCGACCATCGCCTCGATGTCCACCATCTTCGGCATGGGCGGCGCGATCAGCGCGGCGGTTTCAGGCCTGATCGGCAACAGCATCGGGCTCGATCGCCCGCTCACCGTCGCGGTCGTCGAGCAGGCCTCGCTCATTCTCTATGGCGGCGGAGCCCTGCTGGCCGGAATCGGCATCCTGTTCGCCTGGCAGATGGTCCGCGCCTACGCCTTGCATCCGCGGCGCGCCGCCTGAATTGATATTATCTATGCCGTCGCTCATTTAATTCGATTTTCCAGATACACTCCCCTTCGGGCAATCTGCGCCGATCCAAGTTTGGGGAGTTCCTGCCATCATGCCGCGCGACCCGCGCTACGACATCCTGTTCGAGCCGGTGAAGATCGGTCCGGTCACGGCGAAGAATCGCTTCTACCAGGTGCCGCATTGCAACGGCCAGGGCTACCGCGACCCCTCCGCCATGATCAAGATGCGGCAGAACAAGGCCGCCGGCGGCTGGGCGGTGATCTGCACCGAGCAGGTGGAGATCCACCACACCTCGGAGATCACGCCCTTCATCGAGCTCCGCATGTGGGACGACCGCGACCTGCCGATCTTCGAGCGGATCGCCAAGGTGGTGCACGACCAGGGGGCGCTGGCCGGCACCGAGCTCGCCTATAACGGCATGAACGGCGCCAACTTCACCACCCGCGAGACGCCGCTTGGGCCCAGCCATCTGCCGATCGCCACCTTCACCTACGACCCGATGCAGGCGCGGGCGATGGACCAGGCCGATATCCGCGATCTCCGCCGCTGGCATCGCAATGCCGCGATCCGGGCCAAGCGTGCCGGCTTCGACATCGTCTATGTCTATGCCGCGCATGGCTTCAGCGTGTTCCAGCATTTCCTGTCGCGGCGCTACAACCACCGCACCGACGAATACGGCGGCAGCCTCGAAAACCGGATGCGCCTGCTGCGCGAGGTCACCGAGGACACCAAGGAAGCGGTCGGCGATACCTGCGCCGTCGCCGTGCGCTTCGCCATGGAAGAGCTGATGGGACCGGACGGCATCACCAAGTCCGAGGCCGAGGAAGTGATCGGGCGCATGGGCGAGGTGCCGGACCTCTGGGACCTCACCATGGGCAGCTGGGACATCGATTCCCGCACCTCGCGCTTCGTCGAGGAAGCCGGCGAGGAAGAATACGTGCGCGGCGTGAAGGCGCTGACCTCGAAGCCGGTGGTCGGCGTCGGCCGTTTCACCTCGCCGGACCAGATGGTGCGGCAGATCAAACAGGGGCTGCTGGATTTCATCGGTGCGGCCCGGCCCTCGATCGCCGACCCCTTCCTGCCGAAGAAGATCGCGGAAGGCCGTATCGAAGATATCCGCGAATGCATCGGCTGCAACATCTGCGTCTCCGGCGACATGACCATGTCGCCCAGCCGCTGCACCCAGAACCCCGCGATGGGCGAGGAATGGCGCAAGGGCTGGCATCCGGAATTCATCCGCCCCAAGGAATCCGATGCGCGGGTGCTGATCGTCGGCGCCGGCCCGGCCGGATTGGAAGCGGCGCGGGCGCTCGGCCAGCGCGGCTATGACGTGGCATTGGCCGAAGCGACCACCGAGCTCGGCGGCCGCGTCGCCCGTGAGCAGAAGCTGCCGGGTCTCTCGGCCTGGGGAAGGGTGAAGGACTATCGCGCCTTCCAGCTTTCGAAGATGCCGAATGTCGAGATCTTCTACGACAGCCGGCTCGATGCCGGCCAGGTGCTGGAGTTCGGCTTCGACCGGGTGCTGGTCGCGACCGGGTCGACCTGGCGGCGCGATGGCGTCGCGCATGCTCATACCCTGCCGATGCCGATCGCGGCCGGTGCGGAAGTTCTGACGCCGGACGACCTGATGGCGGGCAAGCGCCCCGGCGGCAAGACGGTGACGCTCTATGACGACGACCATTACTACATGGGCGGTGTGCTGGCGGAGCTGCTGCAGCGCGAGGGCTTCGCGGTCACCCTGGTGACGCCGGCGACCGAGGTCTCGAATTGGGCGCGCAACACGATGGAGCAGTTCAAGATCCAGGCGCGGTTGCTGGAGCTCGGCGTCGAAATCGTCACCGGCCGCGCGGTTTCCGCCGTGCGGAAGGGCGAGATCGAGACCGCCTGCGTCTTCACCGGACGCACCGATAGGCGCTCCAGCGGCAGCGTGGTGCTGGTGACCGCACGCCTGCCGAATGACCGGCTCTATCTCGATTTGAAGGCACGCGAGAAGGATTGGGCCGATGCCGGGATCATGGGCGTGAAATGCGCCGGCGACGCCTGGGCGCCCTCGACCATTGCCGGCGCCGTCTATGGCGGTCGCCGCTATGCCGAAGAGATGGACGCCCCGCCGATCGGCGACGCCCTGCCCTTCCGTCGCGAGATCACCGAGCTGCTGCCGGAGTGACGGCGGGGTTTACGGGAGCGTCGGGCGCGCGTATCAAACGCCGATGATCTACGCGAACCCCAACGAGCTCGCCGTCGCCTTGCCGCGCCCCATGCGGCTGGCCGGGCTCGATCTCGGCGAGAAGACCATCGGCGTCGCGATCGGCGATCCCGGGCACCATGTCGCTTCGCCGCTGACCACGATCCGCCGCAGCAAGTTCACCAAGGATGCGACCGAGCTCCTGCGCATCGTTGACGAGCGGCAGATCGGCGGCCTGATCATCGGCCTGCCGCTCAACATGGACGGCACGGAAGGCCCGCGCTGCCAGTCGGTCCGGCAATTCGCCCGGAACCTGATGCCGATGCGCGACCTGCCAATCGCCTTCTGGGACGAGCGCATGTCCACCATGGCCGTCACCCGCGGCATGATCGAAGCGGACTTGAGCCGGGCGAAGCGCAGCAAGGTCGTGGATCAGTCGGCGGCGGCGTTCATTCTGCAGGGCGCGCTGGATTCCCTGCATCGGGACCGCTGAGACCACTCACCGCTTGCATTTCCGCACCCGCCCCTCGACAGTGGCGGCCAAAGAGCATGGGGAGCTTCTATGTCCGGACCGCTGACCGGCCTTCGGGTTTTCGATCTGACGCGTATCCTGGCCGGGCCGATGTGCACCCAGATCCTCGGCGATCTCGGCGCGGACATCATCAAGATCGAGCGGCCGGGGGCCGGCGACGACACGCGCAAATGGGGCCCGCCCTTCGTCAAGGATGCGCAAGGCAACGACACCACCGAGAGCGCCTATTATCTCGCGATCAACCGCAACAAGCGCTCGGTCACCTTGGACGTCGCCAAGCCGGAAGGCCAGGAGCTGGCGAAGCGGCTGATCGCGCGTTGCGACATCTTCATCGAGAATTTCAAGGTCGGCGATATGGCCAAGTATCGCCTGAACTACGAGGAGCTGAAGTTCGAGTTCCCGCGGCTGATCTATTGCTCGATCACCGGCTTCGGCCAGACCGGCCCTTATGCCAACCGCGCCGGCTACGATTTCCTGGCGCAAGGTATGGGCGGGATCATGAGCATCACCGGCAATCCCGACGGCGAGCCGACCAAGGTCGGCGTCGCCGCCACCGATATCGTGACCGGCATCTTCACCTCGACCGCTATCCTGGCGGCGCTCCAGCATCGCCATGTGACCGGCCTCGGCCAATATGTCGATATGGCCCTGCTCGACTCCCAGGTGGGCTGGCTCGCCAATGCCGGTCTGCAGTATCTCACATCCGGGAAGGTGCCGGTGCGGCTCGGCAACGAGCATCCCTCGATCGTGCCCTATTCCGTAGTGAAATCGGCCGATGGCTTCTTCATTCTTGCAGTCGGCAATGACAGCCAGTTCCAGAAGTTCTGCAGCTTCGCCGGCAAGCCGGAATGGGCGACGGATGAACGCTTCAAGACCAACCCGGCGCGGGTGAAGAACCGGGTCGAATGCTACGCACTCGTGAACGGCGTCACCGAGACCAAGACAACGTCCTACTGGATGGAAGGCTTAGAGAAGATCGGCGTGCCGGTCGGCCCGGTCAACGACATCGGCCAGGTCTTCGCCGACCCGCAGGTGCTGGCCCGCGGCATGAAGGTGACCATGCCGCATCCCCTCGCCGGCTCCGGCCATGTCGACCTGATCGGCAACCCGATCAAGCTTTCGGAATCCCCCGTGGACTACAAGCGTCCGCCGCCGACCTGCGGCCAGCACACCGACGAAGTGCTGAAGGAACTGCTGTTCCTGGAGGAGAAGGAGATCGCGGCGCTAAGGGTGAAGGGCATCGTCTGAGTGGGTGATACTTTCTTCCCGTTCTACCTGGAGCGTCTCGAAACCGTTCTCAGCGAGATGAAATTCGGCCAGCCATCCGCGCTCTACCTGGCGATTGCCCTGGTTGCTTCAGTCAATGCGACGGTCTTGTGGTATTCGTTGCGAGACACCGAACGATTTGCCTGGATCGGGATGTTCGCCGGCCTCGTCGCGCGGGTTCACCGAGTGATCCTTTGGATCGGCTTCGCTTACATCGTTCTTCGTTTCCCGCTGATGGCCTTCGCGGCACCCCCCCTGGCATTCGGTCACACCTTGTTCGGCATGGTGATGTACAGCTTGCTGTTCGCACCCCTTTGGGTCGGCCTAGTCATCCTCGCCTGGACAATGACGCGGCGCTGCCATTACCGCGGCGTTCCATCCTTCCGCGCGCGCAGGGCGGCGATCGTCCTTGCCGTTATCTGTTGGTGGGGGTCAATCGGCGAGTTTCGCGTTCTGCTGGACCCGGCCCTGCTCCGTGAGTTGAGCCGGTTCCCTATGTAGCTTGGCTTCACACCAGCCCGCGGGCTTTCAGCTCATCCTTGATATAGGCGTAGTAGATCGGCGCGGCGATCACGCCGGGGATGCCGAAGATCGCGTCCATCACCAGCATCGCCAGCAACAGCTCCCAGGCGCGGGCGTGGATCTGGCCGCCGATGATCCGGGCGTTGACGAAGTATTCCAGCTTGTGGATGGCGACCAGGAACACCAGCGAGCCGATCGCGGCATAGAGCGAGACGCTGAGGCTCACCACCACGATGACCGTGTTGGAGATCAGGTTGCCGATCACCGGCAGCAGGCCGGCGACGAAGGTGACCAGGATCATGGTCTTGGTGAGCGGCAGGTTGACGCCCAGCATCGGCAGGATCAGCACCAGGTAGATCGCGGTCAGCGTGGTGTTCAGCGCCGAGATCCGGATCTGCGCGAAGACGATGCGACGGAAGGACATACCGAGGCGCGAGACCCGCTGCTCCAGCGCGCGGGACAATACGGGCAGTTCGCGGGTCGGGGTGAGATCGGTCAGCGCCACCATGGCGCCGATGATCATGCCGATCAGCAGATGCAGCAGCACCCCGCCGGCCCGCTCTCCATAGATCTGCAGGCCGCGCGCATTCGCCCGGAGCCAGCCGGCGGCGGTGTTCTCGATTTCGTTGACATTGGCCGGCAGGTATTCCCGCGCCCAGGGCGGCAGGTAGGCCCGGGCCGAGCCGACGATATCGGCCATCTTCTGCATCAGGACCGGGAGGTTGTCCGACCGGTCGGTGACCAGGCTGGCGAGGCTCCAGCCGCCGAGCACCAAGGCGAGGACGACGACCAAGGCCACCAACCCGACCGCAATCCAGCCGCCGACCCGGCGGCTGACGCCGATCCAATGGTGCCGCGCGGCAATCACCTGGACCAGCTCGAAGACCAGCAATCCGGCCAGGAGCCCGGCGATCAGGTGCAGCCAGAGCACCGCGACGAGGGTGACGCCCATGATCACCCAGGCCGCGATCTCGCAGCGGAACATCAGCCGCTGGTCGGGGTAGCGGACCGGCTCCAGCCTGGTTTCGGGTTTGGCAGCAACTTGCGCGCGGTGCTTCATCTGGGTTCTGAAATGGCGGCCAGGCAGCCTCGGGTCAAGCCATTATATTTCCCCCCGGCCGAAGCCGGCCCCGGAATCTTCACCAAAATACCTGACGGCGAATCCCCCGGCCGGAGGCCGCCACGAATCGTTGACCTCGGGCCGTCCGTCCCTATGATGCGCGGCTTATGAGCGACCCCGCGCGCAAGCCTGCCGCCTTCTATCCCCACCGGCATCTGCTGGGAATCGAAGGACTTTCGGCGGACGAGATCACCCGGTTGCTCGATCTTTCCCAGTCCTATGCCGAGACACCGAAAGACGACCCGCGGGCTCGCGCCTTGCTGCGCGGCCGGACCGTCATGAACCTGTTCTTCGAGAACTCGACCCGGACGCTGACCTCATTCGAGCTCGCCGCGAAGCGGCTGGGGGCGGACGTCATCAACATGGCGGTCGGCACCAGCTCGATCAAGAAGGGCGAGACCCTGCTCGACACGGCGATGACGCTGAACGCCATGGGACCGGACGTGCTGATCGTGCGCCATCCGGAATCCGGCGCGGTCAGCCTCTTGTCGCAGAAGGTGGACGGCGCCGTGGTCAATGCCGGCGACGGCCGCCACGAGCACCCGACCCAGGCTTTGCTGGACGCGCTGACCATCCGCCGCCGCCGCGGCAAGATCCAGGGCCTGATCGTCGCGATCTGCGGCGACGTGCTGCATTCGCGCGTGGCGCGCTCGAATATCCATCTTCTGACCAAGCTCGGTGCCAAGGTGCGGGTGATCGCGCCCACTACGCTGCTGCCCTCGCAGGTCGATAAGATGGGCGTCGAGGTCTTCACCGACATGCGCAAGGGCTTGAAGGACGCCGACGTGGTGATGATGCTGCGCCTGCAGCTGGAGCGCATGCAGGGCGCTTATGTCCCCTCGATCCGCGAGTATTTCCATTTTTTCGGCCTCGATTACGAGAAGCTGGAAGTGGCCAAGCCCGACGCGATCATCATGCATCCCGGCCCGATGAACCGCGGCGTCGAGATCGATTCCGAGCTGGCCGACGACATCAACCGGTCGGTCATCCGCGAGCAGGTGGAGATGGGCGTCGCCGTGCGCATGGCCTGCCTCGACGCGCTGAACCGCAACTTGACCGGGGCGAACGTATGAGCCAGCGGCAGCAGAGCGGCGCACACCGTCCGCCGAAGCGCCAGACCAGGCCGCTGGCGCTGGTCAATGCGCGACTGGTCGATCCGGCCAGCAACCGCGATGAAGCCGGCGGCGTCCTGGTCGAGGACGGCATCATCCGCGACCTCGGGCCGCAGATCACCCGGACCGGTCTGCCGGAGGGCGCCGAGGTGATCGATTGCCACGGCGACGTGCTCTGCCCGGGGCTGATCGACATGCGCGTCCAGCTGCGCGAGCCGGGCGAGGAGCACCAGGAGACGATCGAGACCGGCAGCCTCGCGGCGGCGGCCGGCGGCGTCACCTCGATGGTGACCTTGCCGAACACCGACCCGATCATCGACGACGTGGCCGGCGTCGAGTTCATCGCCCGGCGCGCCCGCGAGACCAAGCGCGCCAAGATCTATTGCTACGGCGCGCTGACCCGCGGCCTCGAGGGCAAAGACCTGGTGGAGATGGGCCTGCTTTCGGCCAGTGGCGCGCTGGGTTTCACCGACGCGCTGCATGCCGTCGCCGACGCCCAGGTGATGCGCCGGGCCTTAAACTACGCGAAGTCCTTCAGCCTGCTGATCATCCAGCATCCGGAAGAGCCGCGTCTTGCCGCCGGCGGCGCCATGAACAACGGCGAGCTCGCGACCAGGCTCGGCCTCGCCGGCATCCCGGCCTGCGCCGAGGTGATGCTGATCGAGCGCGACCTGCACCTCGTGCGCATGTCGGGGGCGCGCTATCATGTCGCGCATGTCTCGACCGCCGCCGCGGTCGAGGCGATCCGCAAGGCAAAGCAGGAGGGCCTGCCGGTCACCTGCGACACCGCCCCGCCCTACTTCTCGCTGAACGAGAATGAGATCGGCGACTACCGCACTTTCGCCAAGCTGTCGCCGCCCTTGCGCGGCGAGGCCGACCGGCGCGCCATCGCCGCCGCGGTCGCCGAGGGCATCATCGACTGCATCGCCAGCGACCATTCTCCGCATGATGTGGAGAGCAAGCGCGTGCCCTTCGCCCAGGCCGCGGCCGGCGGGATCGGGCTCGAGACCCTGTTGCCGGTGAGCCTCGGGCTCACGCACAACCGCTCGGTCTCGCTGTCGAACCTCTTGAAGTGCATGACCAGCCGGCCGGCCGAGATCCTCGGCCTGCCGCAGGGCCGCCTCGCCAAGGGCGCGCCGGCGGACATGACGCTGATCGATCTCGAGCACCAGCATAAGATCGACCTCCGCGCCTTCCATTCGAAGTCGAAGAACTCACCTTATGACGGGCGGCAGGTGCAGGGCGCGGTGCGCCGCACCTTCGTCGATGGCCGGCAGGTCTTCGCGGCGACGGGCGCGAATTGATGGACCCGACCAATCTGATCGTCGCGATCGTCGGCGGTTATCTGCTGGGCTCGATTCCTTTTGGCCTGCTGCTGACCCGTATGGCGGGACTCGGCGACATCCGCAGCATCGGCTCCGGCAATATCGGGGCCACCAACGTACTCAGGACCGGCAACAAGAAGCTGGCGCTGGCGACCCTGCTGCTCGACGGCGCCAAGGGTGCGGTCGCGGTCTGCCTGGCGCGCTGGTTCTTCCTCGATCCGCTGCTGCCTGTAATCGCGGGGGCCGCGGCCTTCGCCGGCCATATCTTTCCCGTGTGGCTGAAGTTCAAGGGTGGCAAGGGTGTCGCGACCGCGCTCGGCACCTGGCTGGCCCTCGCCTGGCCGATCGGCGTGCTAGCCTGCCTCACCTGGCTCGTGGTCGCCTTCGTCTTCCGCTTCTCGTCGCTCTCCGCTTTGCTCGCGGTCGCTCTGGCGCCGGTCTACGCAATCTGGCTGGGGACACCGGCGCTGATCTGGTTCGGGATCGGCGTCGCGATCCTGGTCTGGGTCCGCCACCACGAGAACATCCGCCGCCTCCTGAAAGGCGAAGAGCCGAAGATCGGCAAGAAGAAGCCGGTCGAGGATGCGCAGATGGGGCATAACGGTGGCCCGCCGCTCGCCTAGCCCAGCAGCTTCTCGATCTTCGCCCGGATCTTCTGCGGCTTGGTGACCGAGCCAAACCGACGCAGCACCCTGCCCTCGCGGTCGATCAGAAACTTGGTGAAGTTCCACTTGATCGAGGTCGTGCCGAGGAAGCCACGGGCTTGCCCGGTCAGCCAGCGATAGAGCGGATGCGCGTCCGGGCCGTTGACGGCGATCTTGGCGAAGATCGGGAAGCGGATGTCATAGATCTGCTGGCAGAAGCGCTCGATCACTTCGGCCTCGCCCGGCTCCTGCTGGCCGAACTGGTTGCAGGGAAAGGCCAGCACCGAGAAGCCGCGCGGACTGAGGTCCTTATGGAGCTGGTTCAGCCCGGTATATTGCGGGGTGAAGCCGCAATGGCTGGCGGTGTTGACAATCAGCAGCACCTGGCCGCGAAAGCGGCTCAAGGGCACTTCTCGTTCGTAGAGATCGCGGACGGTGAAGTCGTAAACACTGGTCATGCCGCCGCGTTCATAGCCGATTCTGCGCCGGTCACAACCCATCACTTCACCTAATACAACTGGACATTGCCGGGAGGCGGATTGATTGCCGCTGCAGTTGCGGCTATGTTCTGCCCTTATGGGGTTCGGGGACCAAGAGCGGCTGGATTGGCTGCGTCTGGCGCGCAGCAGCGGCATCGGACCGGTGACGGTCCGGGACCTGATCGCTTTCTACGGGACGGCGGCAAAGGCGCTCGAGGCGCTGCCCGATCTCGCGCGGCGCGGCGGCGGGTCGCGGCCGGTCCGGATCTGCTCGAAGGCGGAAGCCGAGCGGGAAATCGAAGCCCTCGCCAGGCGCGGCGCCCGTGTGATCGCCAGGGCCGAGCCGGCTTACCCGGAGGCGCTCGCAGCGCTCGAGGACGCGCCGCCGGTCATCACCGTAAAGGGCCGGGCGGGTCTGCTGGCGCCGCACAAGATCGCCCTGGTCGGCGCCCGCAACGCCTCGGCCAACGGCCGGCGCATCGCTTCCGACATGGCGGCGGGGCTGGCGCAGGCCGGCGCCGTCGTGGTCAGCGGCATGGCGCGGGGCATCGACACCGCCGCCCATCTCGGTGCACTCGACGCCGGAGCGGAGACCGGTGGCACCATCGCCGTGGTCGCCGGCGGGATCGACGTGCTCTATCCGCCGGAAAACGGCGCGCTGTTCGAGCGGCTCGCGGCCGAAGGCCTGATCGTCGCCGAGGCGGCGCTGGGGACCGAGCCGGCCGCCCGGCACTTCCCGCGGCGCAACCGGATCATCTCCGGCCTGTCCAGGGCCGTGGTGGTGGTCGAGGCTGCCCTCAGATCCGGCTCCTTGATCACCGCCCGCTACGCCCTAGATCAGGGCCGTGACGTCATGGCGGTCCCAGGCTCACCCCTCGATCCTCGCTGCCGTGGGGCCAATCGCCTCATCCGGGAAGGCGCCCGCCTGGTCGAGGATTTTGCCCAGGTTCTGGAGTCCCTGGACGGACTTGCGGGGCCAAACCTAAGGTTTCACGAGAACTTGAATTTTAGCGAACAAACTGTTGAAATTAATACATTAAATGAAGCGGATCGGGTGCGGGATGAAGTGCTTTCACTCCTAGGGCCCAGCCCGGTCATGGTTGACGAACTGGTCCGGCAGTGTCATTGCTCGCCCCCCGTTCTGGGCATGGTGCTCCTGGAATTGGACCTGGCAGGCCGGCTGGAACGGCACCCGGGGAACCGGGTCTCCCTGCTGATGCAGGCCGCTTGAGGGCCCGGAAGCCGGGTCCCGAGCAAAGCTT
Organism: Dongia sp. agr-C8; assembly: GCF_054658695.1. Classification (NCBI taxonomy): domain Bacteria; kingdom Pseudomonadati; phylum Pseudomonadota; class Alphaproteobacteria; order Rhodospirillales; family Dongiaceae; genus Dongia; species Dongia sp. agr-C8. Next base: position 1,305,872 of record NZ_BAAGHZ010000001.1, on the reverse strand, counting down.
AACGCCGCGATTCTAAGGGCTGAACGAAGCAATCCATGAAAGTCGTCGTCGTCGAATCCCCGGCCAAGGCCAAGACCATCAACAAGTATCTTGGCGGCGATTATAAGGTGCTGGCCTCTTTCGGGCATGTACGCGACCTGCCGCCGAAGGACGGGTCCGTGCGGCCGGAGGAAGACTTCGCCATCACCTGGGAAGTCGAAGGCCGCGGCGCCGCCCGGATCAAGGAAATCGCCGAGGCCGCCAAGGGCGCCGACAAGCTCATTCTGGCGACCGACCCCGACCGCGAGGGCGAGGCCATCTCTTGGCATATCCAAGAGGAGATCCGGAACAAGAAGCAGTTCAAGACCCTGCCGATCGAGCGGGTCGCCTTCAACGAGATCACCAAGCGCGCGGTGGCCGAAGCCATTGCCAACCCACGCAAGATCGACCAGGAGCTGGTGGACGCCTACCTGGCGCGCCGCGCCCTGGACTATCTGGTCGGCTTCACCCTCTCACCGATCCTCTGGCGCAAGCTTCCGGGCAGCCGCTCGGCCGGCCGGGTGCAGTCGGTGGCGCTCCGCATCATCTGCGAGCGGGAATCCGAGATCGAGGCCTTCAAGGCCCGCGAGTTCTGGACCATCGAGGTCGTGTTCAAGGCGCCGGACGGCGCCGTCTTCACCGCGCGCCTCACCCATCTCGACGGCAAGAAGCTCGACAAGTTCGACCTGCCCGACGAAGCCACGGCCAAGGCCGCAGCCGCCAAGCTCCAGGCCGGCGCGCCCTTCACGGTCTCGAATGTCGAGCGCAAGACGGTCAAGCGGAACCCCTACCCGCCCTTCATGACCTCGACCCTGCAGCAGGAAGCCTCGCGCAAGCTCGGGTTCGGCGCGGCGCAGACCATGAAAATCGCCCAGCGCCTCTATGAAGGCGTGGATCTCGGCGGCGAGACCGTCGGCCTCATCACCTATATGCGTACCGACGGCGTAACCCTGTCGCAGGACGCGATTGAGGCCGGCCGCAAGCTGATTGCCGAGCAATACGGCAAGGAATACCTGCCGGATGCCCCGCGCATCTATAAGACCGTCGCCAAGAATGCCCAGGAGGCCCACGAGGCGATCCGCCCGACCGACCTCTTCCGCCGGCCAGAGCAGGTGAAGCGATTCCTGCGCGACGACGAGTTCAAGCTCTACGACCTCGTCTGGAAGCGCACCCTCGCCTCGCAGATGGAAAGCGCCGAGCTGGACCAGGTCGCGGTCGATATCGTCACCGCCGACAAGCAGGCGACGTTGCGCGCCACCGGCTCGGTGGTGAAGTTCGACGGCTTCCTCACCCTCTATTCCGAAGACCGCGACGATCCGGTCGAAGGCGACGACGAGAACAGCCGCCGCCTGCCGGCGATGAAAGTCGGCGACCAGCCGCAGAGCCAGGAGGTGAAGCCGGAGCAACATTTCACCCAGCCGCCGCCGCGTTATTCCGAGGCTTCGATCATCAAGCGGTTGGAGGAGCTCGGCATCGGCCGGCCTTCGACCTATACCTCGATCCTGCAGACACTCGAGGACCGGCAATATGTCCGGCTCGAGAAGCGCCGCCTGATCCCCGAGGATCGCGGCCGCCTGGTCACCGCCTTCCTCACCAGCTTCTTCGACCGCTATGTGCAATACGGCTTCACCGCCGCGCTGGAGGAGAAGCTCGACGACATCTCCGGCGGCCGCGCCCAGTGGAAGCAGGTGCTGCGCGATTTTTGGGAGGATTTCTCCCGCCTGCACCAGCAGGGCGAGGAGACCGACAAGGACGGCCTGCCCTCGATGTCGGAAGCGGTCCAGTTCCTGGACAAGGGCATCGGCAAGCGCTCGATCGTAATCGACGTCCTCAATGATCTCTTGGCGCCGCATTTCTTCCCGAACCGTGGCGATGGCAAGGACCCGCGCCTCTGCCCCGCCTGCAGCAAAGGCGAACTCGGCATCAAGCTCGCGAAGAACGGCGCCTTCATCGGCTGCAGCAACTATCCGGACTGCCGCTACACCGTGCCGCTCGCGGTGCAGACCGCCGAGACCATGGACGCCGCCGCCGCCGGCCCGGTCGAGCTCGGCAAGGCCGAGGACGGCACGCCGATCACCTTGCGCAAGGGCCCCTATGGCCATTACGTGCAATTGGGCGAAGGGGCGGAAGGCGAGAAGCCGAAGCGCCAGTCGATCCCCAAGGGCATCGAGCCCAATGACGTGACCATCGAACAGGCGCGGCGCCTGCTCTCGCTGCCGCGCACCGTCGGCAACCACCCGGAGACGCAGAAGCCGATCCTCGCCGGTATCGGCCGCTTCGGCCCCTATCTGCAGCATGACGGCAAGTACAAGTCGATCCCCAAGGACGACGACGTGCTGACCATCGGCATGAACCGCGCGATGGAGATCCTCTCCCAGGAGAGCAAGGGCCGCGGCCGCGGCCAGGCCGCCCCCGGCAAGGAGATCGGCAAGGATCCCGCGTCCGGCGAGACCGTCACCCAGCACGAAGGCCGCTATGGTCCCTATGTAAAGATGGGCAAGGTCAACGCCACCATCCCCGGCTCGATCGAGCCCTCGTCGCTGACTTTGGATCAGGCCCTGTCGCTGATCGCCGCCCGCGCCGAGAAGATGGCGATGGACGGCGGCAAGCCGAAGCGCGGCGCCAAGAAGACGGCGAAGAAGAAAGAGGAAGCCGCGCCGGGCCTGAGCGAAGAAACCGCCAAGGCCCCGAAAGCCGCGAAGAAGAAGGCCGCCGCGAAGAAGGCTCCGGCCGCTAAGAAAGCGGTCGCTAAGAAGGCAACAACGAAGAAGAGCGCGGCTTAGCGCGTCCGGACTAGCGGAGCGCGAACAGCTCCTGGTGAAATCTTTCGCCGGCGGGGAAGCCTTGCGCGGCGAAGTCCCGGCGGAGCGCGGTGCCGAAGCTGGAAGGTCCGCAGAACCAGACGCTGGCGTTGCGCCAGCCGGGAACCGCGGCGCGGATCCGCTCGCCGTTCAGCCGGCCGTCCCAGGAGTCGACCAGGACATGCAGGCGGACGTCTGCGGCGCGCGCATCAGCCTCGAGCTTGGCGATGGCCTCCGCACTGAAGTCGGCCGTGGTGTGGAACAGGTCGATGGTCTGCGTCGGCAGCGGACCCTCCCCCGGCCGGCGCTGCAGCGCGCGCTGCTTCATGCGGGCGATGAAGGGCGTGATCCCGATGCCGCCGCCGATCCAGATCTGATGCGCACAATCGTCGTCGAAGGTGAACCCGCCATAGGGGCCTTCGACCTCCACGTCCTGCCCGACATGCAACGTGTCGCGCAGCCGGGCGGTGTGGTCGCCCAGCGCCTTCACCACAAAGGTCAGGCGATGGACCGCCGGATGCCAGGCCGAGGCGATCGTGTAGGGGTGCGCGCCCTCCGAAGGCTGCGACCGGACGAAGGCGAACTGCCCCGCTTGGTGCCCGGGCCAGCCCTTCGGGATGTCGATCTCGCCTTCCAGCACGCGCAGCGGCGGATAATAGGTTAGGCTCGCGATCGATCCGCGGACCTTGCGTCCAGCGCCGATCCTGCCGAGCAGGGTGACGACAGCGGCAAAGGCACCGGCGATCAACAGGACGGCGATCAGCGCGCCAAGCGGCGTCGCCCAGTAGTCGAACTCGGCCAGCACCGCGCTGTGAAAGACCAGCACCAGGTAGGCGACCGCAAGCAAACGGTGCGTCTTGTGGAAGATGTGATAGGGCACGCGCTGGATCAGCGCCACGGCGATGAGCAGCACGCTGGCATAGAAGGCCCATTCGCCGAGTCCTTCCGCCGGATCGCGCAACGAGCCTAGCAGCTGCTCCATCGCGTTATCGACCGCTCCGCGCGGACCGCGGGCCGGACGCTCGAGCCAGCCGAGGCCGACCGCCCATTTGGGCGCCTGGGTCCAGAGCCAATGCGCGACCGAAAGGCACAAGCCGCCGATGCCGAGCCATTTGTGCAGCCGATAGGTCTTGTCGAGACCGCCCAGCACCCGCTCCGGCCAGCGCAGGCGCAAGGCGAGGATCATGGCGAGGCTCATGCAGCCGATGGCGAGAATGCCGGTCAACTGCACCATCGCGCCGCGCAGCGCGAAGAATCCGGCCGGCTGCAGCGCCGAGGGATCCGCGGCGAACCACAGCAGCGTCAGCACCGCCAGCCCGGCCCAGAACCCGATCGTGATGCGCTTCAACGGGCAACCTCCTCGCCGGCCGACGGCAAGCTACTCGCCCCAGACCAGGAACAGGCCGATATCGCCGGGAAAGCCGCCGGGGAAATCCAGCACCCGCGCCGTCAGGCGGAAGCCGCGCGATTTCAGCTCGCGCTCCCAGCGCAGGTAGACCTCGGCGGCCTCGCCGCGGAGGGTCTTCGGCCAGCCCGGCTCCGGCACGTTGATGGCGCGGCCGCCGTCGCTGCAAAGGTCGTGCGGGAAGCGGAGCAGCATGAACTCCTTCTGCCCATGCTGCGCCGCCTCGCGCGCCTTGTGCAGCATGTTGCGCCAGGTCTCGTCGCCGATGTGATGATCGATCAGCTGCTCGACCGTGTGGCGGCGCGCGGCGGCCTCGGCGCGGCGCGCCTCCGCCTGGCGCAACTGCTCCTCGTGCTTCGAATCCGCGGCAAGCGCGCGGAACAGGCCCACATCGAAGCCGTCGCCCCCGGACGGCTGCGTCGCCTGCGGTGCCGTCTCCTCTTGGGGATGATGCGCCCGCTTCAACCGCTCCTCCAGCGAGAGCAGCGCGTCGAGCGGATGCAGGATGCTCGGATGCAAGTCGCCTTCGCCCTCGCCTTCCTCGCGGTCGAAGGAGCGCAGTAGATCGACGCGGCTCACGATGCCAACAATCCGACCGTCGCGCAGCACCGGAACCCGCTTGATGCGATAGGAGGCAAAGAGATGCGCCAGCTCCGCGACGTCGGTGGCCTCGGTCACCGTCACGACCGGCGCCGACATGATTTCCTTCGCCAGTTGATCCTTGGTCCGAAGCTGCGCCACGTATTCCTTACTGAGCGGCTCGCCCTCCGCCAGCATCTCGAGCCACCAGGCTCGGCGCGCGGCGCGCCCTGAATCGTCGCGGCGCAACAGGTCGCCCTCGCTGACGATCCCGACCGGCGCGCCGGAAGCATCGACCACCGGCACGGCGCTGACATGGTTCTCCAGCAGGAGCTTGGCGATGCGGCTGGCCGGAGTGTCCGGCGTGATCGTCACCACCGGCGCGGTCATGATTTCATCGGTACGCATGGTTCGGCGATTTCTTCCGTGCTGTTCACTGTTGCCGGATGTAGGTACCCGGTGCATCGGCGAGCGGGGGCAGGCCTCGTTCCGGCGCGGCCAGGGTCGGCGGCGCGACCGGCGATCCCGAACGCGCGGCGAGCCAGTCGAACCAGGCCGGCCACCAGGAGCCCTCCCGATGCTCGGCTGCGGCCCGCCAGGTCTCCGGGTCGAGATAGGTCTCGTGATCGCGCCGCGCGGCGATCCGGAACGAGCGGCGCGGATGGCCGGGCGGGCTGACGATCCCCGCATTATGCCCGCCGGTCGTGAGCAGGAAGGTCACGTCGGTGTCGGCGAGCAGGTGGAACTTGTGCACCGAATGCCACGGCGCGATGTGGTCGCTCTCGGTCGCCACGAGGAAGACCGGAACCTGGATGTCGGAGAGCGCGACGGGGCGCCCCTCGACCTCGAACCGGCCCTCGGCGAGGTCGTTGTCCAGGAACAGCTGGCGCAGGTATTCCGAATGCATGCGATACGGCATCCGGGTGGCGTCGGCGTTCCAGGCCATCAGGTCGGTCATGGGCGCCCGCTCGCCCATCATGTATTCCTTCACCATCTGCGACCAGATGAGATCGTTCGACCGCAGCAGCTGGAAGGCGCCCGACATCTGCCGGGTGTCCAGGAAGCTCTGCTCCCACATGATGTCCTCGAGATAGGCGACCTGGCTCTCGTTGATGAACAGCATGAGCTCGCCGGCCTCGGTGAAGTCGGTCTGGGCGGCGAACAGCGTCAATGTCGCGAGGCGCTCGTCGCGTTTCCGGGCGAGATGCGCCGCGGCAATCGCGAGCAGCGTCCCGCCGAGGCAGTAGCCGCAGGCATGCACCTTCTTCTCGGCATCGCAGATGGCCGCGATCGCCTCCAGTGCCGCCTCGACGCCCAGCCGGCGGTAGTCGTCGAGACCGAGGTCGCGCTGCTCCACGCCGGGGTTGCGCCAGGAGATCATGAAGACGGTGTGTCCCTGGGCCACCAGGTGGCGCACCAGCGAGTTCTGCGGCGAGAGATCCAGGATGTAGTATTTCATGATCCAGGCCGGCACGATCAGCACCGGCTCCGGCCGCACTTGAGGAGTGCTCGGCGCGTACTGGATGAGCTCGATCAGCTCATTGCGATAGACGACCTTGCCGGGGGTGACCGCGACGTCCCGGCCGACCACGAAGTTCTCGCTGCCGACCGGCGGCCGGCCGGCCACCGCGCGCTCCCAATCGGCGGCGAAGTTCATCGCGCCGCGCAGGAAGTTCTGGCCGTTCTCCTCGAAGGTCCGCTTCAGGATCTCCGGATTGGTCCAGGGGAAATTGGCCGGCGACACCACGTCGAGCAGCTGCCGCATGGTGAAATCGACGATCCGCTCGTTGCTCCTCGAGACGCCGCGGACGCCGGTCATCGCGTTGTGCAGCCATTGCTGGCCCAGCAGGAAGCTCTGGTAGATACCGTCGAACGGCGGCTGGCGCCAGGCCGGGTCGGCAAAGCGACGGTCTTGTGCCAGCGGCTCGATGCAGGGCGCGCAGTCCGGCTCGCGCAGGCGCTGCGCCTGGTAGAGCGCCAGCCGGAGCCACTTGCGCACCGCCTTCTCCAGCAGCAGCTGCTGCTTGCCCGGCGAGTTCAGGAACTGCATCGCCCAGTCGGTGAAGGCCAGGCGCAGGGCCGCCGGTGAGATCGAAGCCGTGAAGCGGGCCTGCCAGGCATGGGTCAGCCGGTCGAGCGAATCGGCGCGCGTCTCGTTGACATCGATCGGCTCGCACACGGTCGGCTCGGCCGGGCGCATGGCGCCCGCCTTGCCGGGTGCCTGCGCGTCGTCATTCGCGGCCGGCGACGGCGCGACGGGTTGCTTTGGCGCGGCCTCGGCCATTTTCTTCATGCCGCCGCGCCGTCCCGGCTGGGATGCGTGGCGATGAAATGCCGCAGCACGGCCTGCAGCACCGTCACATGGTGCCGATCGCCCCGCTTCTCCGCCGCCGCAATATCGTCGAGGATGTAGCGTTGCACGCAAAGCTCGCCCGCCGTGTTGCGACACAGGTAGTTGCCGAGCTCGGCCGCGACGATCGGGGGAATATGCTCGTGTTCGGCGATGGCTTCGACCTCGCGACGGTTCAAGCCGCACAAGGCGACACAGTCCTCGTAGGTGAGCATGGCAGCCTTCCTCTCAGTGGCGACGGAAATGTGCCATGGAGGCGCGCCGCGGGATTTGATTTGGAGCAATTCGGACTGCAGGTGATAGTCCGGCTTGGCTAGGGAACCAGTGCAAATTCCGGGACTTACTCCCGGGAGGACAGATTCTTTACGGTGGGATTTCAATGAAATCGGTGTTTTCCAAGGTCCGGCTGCGGCCGGCCCGGCGCGCGGCGCTGGGGCTCGGATTGGCCTGCCTGGCCCTGGCTGCGCCGGCTTTGGCCCAGGAGGGCAAAGACCCCAACGAAGGGACCGATTGGGGGCGCCTCACGATCATCGAGGAGAACGACTCGATCTATCTCGACGACGATCGCTATTACACCCAGGGCGCACAGTTCACCTGGCTCTCGCCCAGCATCGGCGCCGACAGCGGAGTCTACGAACCGTTCGAATGGCTGTCCGGCGGACCCCTCGCGCCGTTCAACAGCGGCGGCCAGTGGCGCAAGCGGCACTACGAGATCCTGCTCGGCCAGCAGGTGTTCACGCCGTCGGACATCAGTCTCTCCAATCCGCCCGAGGATGACCGGCCCTATGGCGGCTGGCTCTACGGCGGGATCGGCATGATCCAGGACACCGACCACCGCGAGCTCGACCATCTCGAGATCACCGCCGGGATCATCGGCGAGCATTCGATGGCGCGGAACGCGCAGAACGACTGGCACCAGTTCATCGGCATCGGCGAGGCGCAGGGCTGGGATCACCAGCTCCATTCCGAGCCCGGCCTCATGATCTCCTACGAGCGCAAATGGCGTTTCAACCAGCCGCTGTTCTGGGGCCAGGAAATCGAGGCGATCCCCGAGCTCGGCGCGACGGTCGGCAACGTGATGACCTATGGCGAGACCGGAATCAGCCTGCGCTTCGGCCAGGGCCTCAAGGCGGATTACGGCCAGCAGCGCATGCGCCCCTCGACTTCGGGCACCAGCTATTTCAATGCCGAGGCGATGACCAGCCCGTTCGGCTACTACATCTATGTCGCGGCCCAAGGCCGGGCGGTCGGCCGCAACATCTTTCTCGACGGCAACACCTTCGAGGACAGCCGCAGCGTCGACAAGGAGCCGCTGGTCGGCGATCTCTCCGCCGGCGTCGCGCTGTTCTGGACCGACAATTTCCGCATGGACGCCTCCGCGACTTATCGCACCAAGGAATTCGAGGGCCAGGACGGCGACCGCGTCATCTTCGGCGGCTTCAACATCTCCTTCGGGCTCTGATCCTCACAACAGCGCCACCCTCTCCAACCGGCACCAGATCCCCGGATCACCTCCGGGGATGACGATTTCCTACGACACCATGCTATGGTGCCGCCAGAGGACGCTGGAATCGGGAGCGGAAAATGGCGGAGCGGCCGAAGGCCATCGGGACCAAGCAGATCGAGAACGACCGGGTGATCGTCACCGAATGGCGTTTCGCCCCCGGCGCCGAAACCGGCTGGCATCGCCATGGCCATGACTACATCGTGGTGCCCCTGCTGGACGGCAAGCTCGCGATTGACAACGGCAAGGAGACGATTACTGCCGAGATGAAGGCCGGCGGTTCCTATAACCGCCCGGTCGGGGTCGAGCACAACGTCATCAACGCCAACGACTTCGAGTACGCTTTTGTCGAAATCGAGCTCAAGTCGGCCTGATCGAAAGCCGCGCCGCGGCAAGCCGGGCCCGGCCGAGCCGGAGAAGAAGCACGGCAAGAAGGCCGTGCCCTTCCCGACCAAGGAGCAGGTGCTCGCCTTCATCCGAGAGAGCCCGACACCGGTCGGCAAGCGCGAGATCGCCCGCGCCTTCCAGCTCAAGGGCTCCGACCGTATTCCCTTGAAAGCGCTGCTGAAGGAACTGGAGCGCGAGGGCAATGTGGATCGCGGCCGCAACCGGCGCATGGGCGCGGCCGGCCAGCTGCCCGAAGTTACCGTGGTGCAGATCATCGGCCCCGATGCCGACGGCGATCTCTGGGCGCGGCCGGTCGATCTCCGCCCCGACGATGCCGAGCCCAAGATCCTGGTCATCGAGCAGAAGGGCGAGCGTCACAAGGAGCATGGCCATAAGCCATTGGGTCCCGGCGACCGGGTGCTGGTGCGCCTCACCCGCACCGATGCCGACGAATACGAGGCCCGCCCGATCCGCAAACTGGAGAGCCGCGCCGCCCGCGTGGTCGGCGTCATCACCCGCGCCTCCGACGGCACCTTGCGCATCACGCCGGCCGACAAGCGGCTGCGCACCGAGTTCGCGATCGATGCCCGCGGCCCGCATGGGGTGAAATCGGGAGAGATCGTCGTCGCCGAAGTGGAACCGGGCCGACCAATGGGCACGCCGCGCGCCCGCGTGGTCGAGCGCCTGGGGCGCACCGGCGAGGCGCGTTCGGTCAGCCTGATCTCGATCGCGGCGCACGGCATCCCGAACGAGTTCCCACCGGCAGCGCTGGCGCAGGCGCAAGAGGCCGGGCCGGCGACTCTGGGCAGCCGCACCGACCTGCGCAACGTCCCGCTGGTCACGATCGACGGCGAGGATGCGCGTGACTTCGACGACGCGGTCCACGCCACACCGGACAACGACCCGAAGAATCCCGGCGGCTGGAAGCTGCTGGTGGCGATCGCCGACGTCGCGCATTACGTCCGCGAGGGCGACGCGCTCGACAAATCCGCCCGCGAGCGCGGCAACTCGGTCTATTTCCCCGATCGCGTCGTGCCGATGCTGCCCGAAGAGCTCAGCAACGGCTGGTGCTCGCTCCGCCCCGACGAAGACCGCCCGGTCATGGCGGTCGAGATCGTGATCGATGCCGAAGGCCACAAGAAGCGGCATACCTTCCTGCGCGGGCTGATGCGTTCCGCCGCCCGGCTCACCTATGAGCGCGCGCAGGCGGCGATGGACGGCAAGACCGATGCGGTGACGGCGCTGCTGCTCCAACCGGTGATCCAGCCGCTCTACGGCGCCTTCCGCGCCTTGCTGAAGGCGCGCATGGCGCGCGGCACGCTTGAGCTCGATCTCCCGGAACGCAAAGTCCTGATCGACAACCACGGCGAGGTGCAGAAGATCGAAGCCCGCGAGCGCCTCGACTCCCATCGCTTGATCGAGGAGTTCATGATCGCCGCCAATGTTGCGGCGGCGGAAGCCTTGGAGAAGCGTCGCTGGCCTTGCATGTACCGCGTGCACGACCAGCCGGACCCGAGCCGCGTCGAGGCTTTGCGCGAGTTCCTGGAGGGCCTGGAGCTGCGCCTGCCGCGCGGGCAGGTGATCCGGCCGAAGCACTTCACCCAGCTGCTGGAGAAGGCGAAGCGCACGCCATACGCCGACATGATCAACAGCCTGGTGCTGCGCTCGCAGTCGCAGGCGGTCTACTCGCCGGAGAATCTCGGGCATTTCGGCCTGGCGCTGCAGCGGTATGCGCATTTCACCTCGCCGATCCGGCGCTATTCCGATCTGCTGGTGCATCGCGCGCTGATCGCCGCCTACGAGTTCGGGGAAGACGGCCTCGACCGCGAGGTGAAGGGATTCAAGGAACTGGGCGACCATATCAGCGCCACCGAGCGCCGCGCCGCCGCCGCCGAGCGCGAGGCCGTCGACCGCTACACCGCCGCCTTCCTAGCGAAGCGCGTCGGCGAGATCTTCTCCGGCCGGATCTCCGGCGTCATTCGCGCCGGGTTGTTCGTGGCGCTCGACGAGACCGGCGCCGACGGCATCATCCCGGTCTCCTCGCTGCCGAACGACTTTTACGACCATGACGAGACCCGGCATGCCCTGGTCGGCCGGCGCTGGGGCCAGGTCTACCGGCTGGGCGACCGGGTCCAGGTCCGCCTGGTCGCCGCCCAGCCGCTGACCGGCGGCATCACTTTCGAACTCATCGAAGGCGGGGGACAGGACCAGGCGCCGCTAAAGCATCCGCACGGCAGGTCCACCCAGCGGTCCCAGGGCAAGTCCCGCAACAAGCCCGGCCGACCGGCGGGACCGCCCATCCGCTCGCGCAAATCGAGAAAGCGCCGTTAATCTTCTGTGGCAGTCGAGCAACAGTTCGCTCCGCTCCGCTCCCCGCAAGCCGAGGCTTAACGATCCGTAAACGGCTCCCCGCGCTTGATTTCTCTGGGCCGGGGCGGGTATTTGCCGCCGACTGTGGCCAGAATGCACTGGCGGGGGGAAATAATTCTGCTAAAGTTAACGCGACGGGCCGGATCTGGCGCGGATGGGATGTATTCCCTGCCCGAGAACCGGTCGACAGGATTGCGAATGCCTGAAGTGCCTGTGTTGCGTGTGTCCGGTGCCGGGCGGCTGCCCGGAGCCCGCTTCTGCCTGCTGATTTTTGCAGGGGTGGCGCTGAGTCTGTTCGGCTGTTCCAGCGACGGCACCCTCACCCCCGAAGAATCCTCCCGCCAGCTCGACCACGACATGTTCGTGACCGGCTACGAGGACATCGAGGACATCTACGTCACCGAGCCCGATATGGGCGCGCTGGCCCTGGCCGGCATGCAGCAGCTGTCCTCGATCGATCCCGCCGTCGTCGCGCGCCGCACAGGCGACACGCTCGAGCTCATGGTCGACAACCGCACGGTAGAGAGTATCGCCGTCAGCGACGGACTGGACGCGCGGCATTGGGGCGACGTCACCGCCGACGTGCTCGACCGGGCGCGCGAATCCTCCGACAAGATTGCCGGCGCCGCGCCGGAGAAGATCTACGAGGTCATGTTCGACGGCATCGTCGGCAAGCTCGACCAGTTCTCGCACTACGCCTCGGCCGCCAATGCCGCGGATCTGCGCGCGCAGCGCGACGGCTTCGGTGGCATCGGCGTCACCATCTCGGTCGAGGACGGCCAGGTGCGCGTGGTCTCGGTGATGCATTACACGCCGGCCGACCGGCTCGGCATCCACCGCGACGACATCATCATGGAGATCGACGGCACGCCGATCGGCGGCCTGCCGCAGCGTGAGGTCGTCAACAAGCTGCGCGGCCCGGTGGACAGCCGAGTCACGCTGACCTTGCAGCGCAAGGGCCAGGACAATCCCTTCCAGGTCTCGCTGATCCGCGCGCTGGTCGTGCCGGAGACGGTGGCCTATCAGCGCGAGGGCGACATCGCCTACTTCCGCGTCTACAGCTTCAATTCCGGTACCACTGAGACGCTCCGCCGCGAGATCCGTGATGCCAAGGCCGAGATCGGCGAGGACAACATCAAGGGCTACATCCTCGACCTGCGCGGCAATCCCGGCGGCCTGCTCTCCCAGGCGATCTCGACCTCGAACCTGTTCCTCGACCACGGCAAGATCGTCTCTACGATCGGCCGCAACCCGGACAGCCACCAGTTCTTCGAGGCGACCGAGGGCGACATCGCCCAGGGCAAGCCGGTCGCCGTGCTGATCGACGGCAATTCCGCCTCCGCCGCCGAGATCGTCGCCGCGGCGCTGCAGGACAACGAGCGCGCCGTGCTTATCGGCAGCAACTCCTATGGCAAGGGCACGGTGCAGAACGTCATGAGCCTGCCGAACAAGGGCGAGATCGCGCTGACCTGGGCGCGCTATCACGCGCCCAGCGGCTACAGCCTGCATCATCTCGGCGTGCTGCCGACCGTTTGCACCTCCGGCGAGAAGGATGCCGGCGTGCTGATCAACGAACTGGCCGCGGGCGAGCTGAAGCAGGTGCCGACCATGAAGCGCAACACCGTGCGGCCCGACGACACCGCCGGCATGGACGCGCTCAGAAAGACCTGCCCCGCCCGGCACGAGACCGATCCGATCGACCTCGAGACCGCGGTGCGTCTGCTCAATCGCCCGACCCTGTTCGCGGACGCGATCCATCTCGCCGCGCCGCCGGTTCAGTCGGCGAGCGATTCCTCGAACAAGGACGACTACACGATCCTGCCCTAGGATCGCCGGCATGACCAAGGTCGTGAAACCGGTGGATGCGGCGGGACTCGTGCTGATTCGCGCGGGCGCCAGGGGTGAGCCCGAGATCCTGCTCGGCCGCCGACATCGCAAGGCCGGCTTCCTGCCCGACATTTATGTCGTCCCCGGCGGCCGGGTCGATGCCGAGGACCATGACCGAAGTGGCTTTGCCGAGACGTTGCACCCCGCCGTCGCAGCCTCGCTGCTGAGCGGCGGCAGCCGTCGCCCCGCCCTCGCCTTCCCGCGTGCCGCCCTGCGCGAGACTCTCGAGGAGACCGGGTTGCTGGTCGGCAATGCCGGCAAGAGGCAGAAGGTCGCGGATATCCCCGTCTGGCAGGCCTATCGGGCGGCCGGGATCGCGCCGGATTTCGGTAGCATCGATTTCATCTGCCGGGCGATCACGCCAGTCACCTCGCCCCGCCGCTACAACACCCGATTCTTCCTGGCAGACGGGGCCCGGGCGGTCGGATCGGTCAACAGCAACGGCGAGTTGGAAGACCTGGCCTGGCGCCCGGTTTCGGCGCTTTCCGGCCTCAATATCGTCGATGTGACGGAATATGTGCTGAAAGAAGCCTTGCGGCGCTGGCAGGCCCGTTCTCCGGCCGGCGCGGAACCGCCTAAACTATTGAATTATAGGAACGATATCATGACGCTCTCGCGACACCGGGCGCGAGGCTAGGGCGTCCCGGCCTTGACAGGGCGAGCTTTATCGCTATTTTGCCGCCAACTTTTGGACCCCGGCCCTTGCAATGGGCTCTTTAGATTTGAGAACGCATCATGGCGAAGCAAGCGACCATCCTGGTGAAGCTGGTGAGCACCGCTGACACCGGCTACTACTATGTGACCAAGAAGAACCCGCGCTCGGTGACCGAGAAGCTGGAGTTCCGCAAGTACGACCCGGTCGTGAAGAAGCACGTCGCGTTCAAGGAAGCGAAGATCAAGTAACACCGCGCCGGCTTTCGCCGGCAGCCGGCTAAAGGGGCGCAACGCGCCCCTTTTTTGATTCCCCTCCCCGTCCTCGGGGAGGTTGGGTGGGGGAGCCCCGCAATGACTGCCTCCGGCGAGCAATGATCTCTTTTTCTCCGCTCGAAGAGCTTCCACTCGGGATCACCCGCTCAGAGATCGACCGCCTGTTCCAGCCCTTCGTCAAAGTGGACGACGCGCTCTGGCAGCTCCGTTTCGCCAAGCGCAACCGCAAGATCTGGCGCCAATACCTGAAGCGCCGCCTGTTCGGCTGGCGCCGCCATGCCCAGCGCCTGAAGGCCGCCGTTGCCCGCGAATACGGCAACGAGTGGCTATCGATCGACCACCGCAGCTACAGCCTCGACGCCGTGCCGGAGAAACACAGCCTCTGGCAATGGGGCAGCCAGCGCAGCCTCGCCAGCAACCGCGGCGGCACAAGGGTGCGCCAGTTGCTGCTGATCCGCACCATCGAGCTGCTGCAGCCCAGGCGCGTGCTCGAGGTCGGCTGCGGCAACGGCATCAACCTGCTGCTGCTGGCCGGCCGCTTCCCGGAGATCGAGTTCACCGGCATCGACCTGACGCAGGAAGGCCCCGCGGCGGCCAGGCGCGTGCAGCAGCAGAACGACTTGTTGCCGCCCTATCTCCAGGCCTTCGCCCCGGTGCAGCTGCACGATCCGGCCGCTTTCAAACGGGTCACCTTCCAGACCGGGGACGCCACGGCGCTGCCCTTCGCGCCGAAGAGCTTCGACCTGGTGATCACCGTGCTCGCCTTGGAGCAGATGGAACGCATCCGCGATCAGGCCCTGAACGAGATCGCCCGGGTCAGCGCCGGCCACGCCTTCATGATCGAGCCGTTCCGCGAAGCCAACGCCTCGGGGATCGCGCGGCGCTACGTGGTCGCCCGCGATTATCTGCGGGCGCGCGTCGCCGATCTTCCGGCACACGGCATGCAGCCTTTGTGGGCGACGACGGATATGCCGCAGGAGGCGTTCCTGAAGGCGGCGGCGGTATTGGCGAAGGTCGGATAGGCCCGTCGCACCCTCGTTTCAATCCACCGGCAGTGGCAGCTGGCTGATCTCGGTCACGAACTTCCTGCGCATCGCGCGCTCGAAGTCGTCGTAACCATGCGCCGGCACCGTGAAGGCCGAAGGCCCGCCGATCACATGCGCCTTGTACCAGGCCTCCAGGGTCGCGGCCTCGTCGCCTTCCAGGATCGGCAGGCCGTTGATGGTGACGTTCTCGGCCACCAGCGCGTCGCGCAGCGCCTCGACCGGCGGGTTGAGGTTGCAGTTGTCGTGGCCGTCCGAGGAGACGTCGATCACCGTGCGGTTGGCCGGCATCGGCAGGAAGGGCAGGATTTTGTCGCCGATCAGCTGCAGCGCGCGCGACATGCAGGTGAACTCGGCGCCCTTGCGCGGCGTCTTGCGCAAGGTGGCGGCGAAGGCGGCGGCGTCCTCGTTGCTCGCGATCAAGGTCCAGGGGATCGCGACCGCGGCCTTGTCCGACCATTCCACCAGGGTGACGAACATCGCGCGGTGCGGGCCGGAGAAGATCGAGCGCTGCACCTCCGGGTCCTCGAAGGCCTTGGCGATGCCTTCCATTTGCAAGGCGAAGCGCTCGTCATTGACCGATTGCGAGACATCGACCGCCAGCACCAGGGCGGTATCGACCATTTCCGGCGCAGCCTTTGCCGCCGGCCCCGCCAGCAGCGCCGCGCAGACCACCATGCCGGCGCTAGTAAGCCGCCTTGTCCCGGTTCTTCGCATCATCCAGTCCCTTGGTCTCGCTCAAGCCTTTGACGCCGCGCAGGATCGTCCCGTCGAGATCGGCGCCGCTCAGGTCCGCGCCGGTCAGGTCCGCGCCGCTGAGATCCGCATGGGAGAGATCGGCGACGTGGAGATTGGCCCCGGTCAGATCGGCGCCGACGAGCTTGGTGAATTGCAGATGGACGCCATGGAGATCGGTGTTGCGGAGCTTGGCGCCGGTCAAATCGCAGCCCGAGAAATCGTGCCAGATCGGCGACTTCAATTGCCCGCGTTTCAAGCCCATATGCGCGTCGGAAAGGTCGGCGCCCCGCATGTTCACGCCGGGCAGCCGCGCCTGGATGTCGCTGCCGGAGAGATCGGCGCCCTCGAAGTTCGGCGCCTCCTCGGGTCGCGGAAACTCGGTGGTCGAATAGGCCGCGACGTCGAACAGGCTGGCATCGGAGAGATTGGCGCCGGCGAAGTTGGTCCGCGTGATGGTGACGCGATCCAGCTTCGCGCCGCTCAAGTCAGCACCGGCCAGATTGGCACGTGACAAATTGGCGCCGAGAAGATCGGCGCCCACCAGCTTCGCGCCCTTGAAGTCGAGGTCGCTCAAGTCGAGTCCGATGAGCTCGGCATGGGAAAAGTCCGGCGGATGGCCCGGCGTCGCCTTCACCAGAGCCTGGCTGATCTGCTTCACGGTCATCGGCTCCGCCGCCGCCGGCAGCAGGCCGGCGAGCGTCAGCGCCACGACTGTGCCGGCGTCAATAAAGCGCCTTCTCCCGGTTCTTCGCCGCATCCAGCCCCTTCGCCTGGTCGAGCCCTATGACGCCCTTCAGGATAGCACCGTCGAGATCCGCACCGGTCAGTTCCGCGCCCGTCAAGTTGGCGCCGGTCAGGTCGGCGCGGCTGAGGTCGGCGCCGGCTAACAGCGCGCCGGTCAAGTTCACGTTCACCATCTTCGCAAAGCGGAGCTTCGCCTGCGGCAGCTCAGCGTAAGAGAGATCGGCACCGGTGAAATCGCTGCCGGAGAAGTCGCTCCAAAGGATCCATTCCAAGCGCGCCCGCCCCTGCTGGGTCTTCAGGTGGCTCATGTTGGCGCCGCGGAAATCCGTACGCGCCAGCGGCGACATGATCAGCGCACCGGAAAGATTGGCCCCGGCAAAGCTCGGCGCCTCCGACCGGGTCATCGAATCCAAGGTCGAATAGGCAGCCGTGCCGTAGAGCGTCGCCTTCTCCATGTTGGCGCCGGCGAAATTCGTGGTGGTGATGATGGTGTGGTCGAGGCTGGCGCCGGAGAGATCGGCGCCGGAGAGATTGGCGCGTGACAGGTTGGCGCCGTAGAGATCGGCGCCGGCCAACCTAGCACCCTTGAAGTCGAGCTCGCTCAGGTCGAGCCCGCCGAGATCGGCATGCGAGAGATCCGGCGCCGAGCCCGGCGCCGCCTTGAATAGGATCTGGCTGATCTGCTTCACGGTCATCGGCTCAGCCATGGCGGTCGCCGCCATGCCAAGCATCAGCACAAGGAGAGTCGCCGATCGAAAGCCGCGCACCGCCATCCACCAACCCGGTTAGACCGGACGACTCTACAAACTCCCCCATCCTGCGCCTAGGTCGCGCGGGAAGTATTCCCGAGAAAGGTGGGAACAAATCCTCCGAAAGAATGAGGGTGTGTCGGGCCCTTGGCCTTAACGGCGCTGCGCGTGCATCAAATGACTGTGTCCCAGCATGCCCACATAGAACAGGCAGGCCAAGGCAAGAAAGAACATGCAGGCTGCAAACATCGAAGTCGGCAGCATATGAGCCGTCCACCGATCGATGACGATGAATAGGACCCCGAATGCGGCAGCCGCAGCCACCTTCGCCCAAACAGGCAGTGGGCCAAAGACATCGACCTTCAGCGGGTTGGGGGCAGTCATCTACAGCAGGCTCGCCGGGTCGGCGACGGCCTGGTTGCGGCCGCCTTCCTTGGCGCGGTAGAGCGCGGCGTCGGCCATCTTGATCAGCTCTTCGCCGGGAATCTCGACGCTGGTCGAGGCGACGCCGACCGAGACCGTGACCGTCAACCCGCCATTCGGCGCGCCATCGACCTGCATCGGTGTCTCGCCCACCTTCTTCACCAGGCGCTCGGCGACGCGCAAGGCCGTCTGCCCGTCGGTGTCCGGCAGGAAGGCGATGAATTCCTCGCCGCCCATGCGGGCCAGCATGTCGATGTTGCGCATGCAGGCGGTGGCGCGCTGGGCGAATTGCTTCAGCACCTCGTCGCCGGCCGCGTGGCCGTAGGTGTCGTTGACCGACTTGAAGCGGTCGAGATCGCAGACCAGCACGCCCATGGTCTTACCGGTCGTAGCCACCCGCCGCATCAATCCATCCAAGTGCCGCATCGCATAGCGGCGGTTGTAGAGGCCGGTGAGGCTGTCGGTCAGCGCCAGGCTGAGGCTGCGCTCGTAGTTGGCACGCAGGCGATCCTGGTAGCGCCGGCGGCGGATCTGGATGCGGACGCGTGCCAGCAGCTCGTTGGGATCGATCGGCTTCATCAGGTAGTCGCTGGCGCCGATGTCGAGGCCCTTGATCAGCCGCGGCATGTCATAGTCCTCGACGATCAGCAGGATCGGCACCTGCCGCGTGTCCTCTTGCGAGCGGAGATGCGAGCAGAGCCGCAACCCGTCCTCGCCCGCCACCTGGATGTTGGTGATGATGAGGTCGTGCCGCGCCTTGGCCGAAGCTTCCATGCCCTTGGCGAGGGTATCGGCGACCTCGACCTTGTTGCCGTCGCCGCTGAGCACGCTGACGATGCGCTGCGCCGCCGGCTGAAAGCTCTCGACCAGCAGGATCTCGGCATTGCGGTCGTCTTCCGGGCCGGGCTCGGCCTCGGCCGTCAGGATGTCGAACTGGCCGGAGGTCTGCTCGCGCATCCGCCATTCGTCCATCATCATCTTCAGGCGGACCAGGCTGCGCACGCGCGCGAACAGTGCCAGATCATTGACCGGCTTGGTGAGGAAGTCGTCGGCGCCGGCCTCGAGGCCGCGCACCCGGTCGCTGGGATCGCTGAGCGCGGTCACCATCACGACCGGCAGGAACCGGGTCTTCGCATTGGCGCGGATCCGGGCGCAGACCTCGAACCCGTCCATCTCCGGCATCATCACGTCCAGGAGAACGATGTCTGGCGCGTTGCGGTTGATGATATCCAGCGCCTCGGGACCGCTGGACGCGGTCACCACTTCGAAATATTCGGCTGCGAGCTTGGCCTCGAGCAGCCGCACGTTCGCGGCTATATCATCGACGACCAGAATGCGTGCCGACATGGCCGCTTACTGCAGGAAGCGATCGACGGTTTCCAGGAACTGGACGACGGAAATCGGCTTGGCGATGTAGGCCTCGCAACCGCCTTCGCGGATCTTTTCCTCGTCGCCCTTCATCGCGAAGGCGGTGACCGCGATGATCGGGATCGATTTCAGGTTGTCGTCTTCCTTGATCCACTTGGTGACTTCCAGGCCCGAGACCTCGGGCAGCTGGATGTCCATCAGGATCAGATCCGGCTTGTGCTGGCGCGCCAGCTTCAGCGCCTCCATCCCATCCTTGGTCTGCAGGATGTTATAGCCATGCGCCTGGATGAGATCGTGGAAGAGCTTCATGTTGAGCTCGTTGTCTTCCACGATCAGAATCGTCTTCTCGGCAGCGCGCTTGCGCTTCTCCTCAAGAGAGAGTGGCTGCTTGTCACTCATGACCCCTCCAACGAGCGCCTTCCGCGGACGCTGCCCCCGCTTCCCCCCTGGACAACCCCAGGGTTAAGACCCTGCGACTGCCAGTGCGGACGCGCCATACACCGCGGCACAAGCCTATCTTTTTGTGCCGCCGAACAAAACCTATACTACGATGATAGTGAATGATTTCTTGCTTTTCAAAGGCCGAATTTACCAAGATGAACGGCCCAAACCATGCGGAATCAGCCGAAACTCCCGTTTCGCCCAGCGAAACCGGCGGCTTCTGCCGTGACTGCGGGAACGATATACCAGCCGCCCCCGCCAGGCCGGGCACAGGGGCGCCCACCGGCGCGACTCGCATCCGCTGCCCGTCCTGCCGCTCGACCCGGATCGCCCGCCATCCCGAGCTCGACAGCCTCGCCATCGCTCATATCGACTGCGACGCCTTCTACGCCGCGATCGAAAAGCGCGACGACCCCAGCCTGCGCGACAAGCCGCTGATCGTCGGCGGCGGGCATCGCGGCGTGGTCTCGACCTGCTGCTATATCGCCCGGATGTCCGGTGTGCGTTCGGCCATGCCGATGTTCAAGGCCCGCAAGCTCTGCCCCGAGGCGGTCGTCGTCCCACCCAACATGGCCAAGTACCGGGAGGTGGGCGAGCAGATCCGCAACCTGATGCTGGAGCTGACTCCGCTGGTCGAACCGCTCTCGATCGACGAAGCCTTCCTCGACCTGACCGGGACGGAGAAGCTCCACCACATGAGCCCGGTCCGGGCGCTGAACCGTCTGGCCCTGAAGATCGAGCGCGAGATCGGCATCACCGTTTCGATCGGCCTCAGCCACAACAAATTCCTCGCCAAGATCGCCTCCGATCTCGACAAGCCGCGCGGCCTTTCGGTGATCGGCCGCGCCGAGACCCTGCGCTTCCTCGCCGACAAGCCGGTCTCGATGATCTGGGGCGTCGGCAAGGTGATGCGCGAGCGCCTGGAGCAGGACGGGATCGCCACCATCGGCCAGCTCCAAACCATGGCCGAGGTCGACCTCGCCCGGCGCTACGGCAAGATGGGCGCACATCTCTTCCATCTCGCCCGCGGCGAGGACAACCGCAGCGTCGACCCCGAGGGCGAGGCCAAGAGCATCTCCGCCGAGACCACCTTCGATGCCGACATCGCCGACCTCGAGGAGCTCTCCAAGGAGCTCTGGCCGCTCTGCGAGACCGTCTCGCGCCGCCTCAAAGCCGCCGAGCTCTCCGGCCATGTCGTGCACCTGAAGCTGAAGACCGCCGGCTTCAAGCTGATCTCGCGCCAGGCGCGGCTCCCCGCCCCGACCCAGCTCGCGGAGACGCTCTATCGCATGGCCCGGACATTGCTGAAGCGCGAGGCGAACGGCACCTATTTCCGCCTGATCGGCGTCGGCACCGATGACTTCCATTCCCCAGAGGACGCCGACCCGCCCGACCTCGCCGACCCCAACGCCGAACAGCGCCGCAAGGTCGAGCGCGCAATGGACGAAGTCCGCCGCAAGCTCGGCGGCAAGGCGATCGTGAAGGGGCGGAGCCTGCGGTAACTCGCTTCGAGCAGACCGCCGGCTCAAGCCCGGCGGTGACGACCATTTCTTTAATCGTCATCCCCGTCCCCGGACTTGATCCGGGGATTGACCCGGGCATCTCGCGCCGACAGCGCTCAGCAGCCGGGATCCGGCAGCAGCTCCAGGGCGCTGAGCGCCGCGCGCAGCTTCAGCGCACCCAGCTCGATGCTGAAGTTGCTGATGACGCCGTTGTCGTAGAGGCGCTGCACCTGCTCGCTATCCGGCTCGGACTCGCTGGTCTGCACGCTGTAGAAGGCGAGCCCGATCGGATAGGAGACATGCCCTTCAAGCTCCGGGAACTTCTTCTGCAAACCCGGCCAGTCCTTCTCGCCGGCGCCGATCAAAGCGCTGGCCATCATCGTATCGACTGACGCGTTGCCGTCGAAATACTCCGCGCTGACGACATTCTCCCCGGCCGCCGCCTTCTCCAGGACCAGTTTGGTATGCGCAACCGGGAACATGGTGCCGGCCGGAAGATCCGCCTCGGCGCGACTGGGCAGGTCGGAGGTGGCGCTGCCCTTGCCTCCGATGGAGTCGAGCCGTGCCTCGCCGCGGAGCTGCTGCAAGGTCTCGCCGCCGGCGCCGTTCTTGATATTGTAGCGATAGGCCAGCCCGTCCTTCGATTCCCACGCGACCTGGCTGATTTCCATGTCGCGGTTCTCGCCACTCTCGGTTGCCATGGCGAACTTGAACTTCAGATCGGTGGCCCAGCCGTCGCAGGCATTCTTCAGCTCGAAGGTCATGACGCCGTCGGCGCTGGTGACCTGGCCGCTGTTGCTGTCCGGTGCGATCGAAAGGACGTAGGTCGCCTTGTGCGCGACCAGATTTGCCCCCGACGAATCCTGGGCGATGGCGATATCAGCCGAAAGGAGGAAGACCGCGGCGCCGAGCGCCGTAGCCTTGCCGAGCAGTCCTGCGCTATCCATGGGGAACCATTGTCGTTTGCGGTGCAATTCAAGCCGTTTCCAGGCAGCCCTGCAACAACCGAAACCGCAAGATTGCGACCTGCATTGCAAGAGCCTGCCGGCCGGCCCCCCGGATCGGCGTTCCGATGAGGGGAAAACCATGGCCAAACCGAAACTGCTCGTGACGCGCCGCCTGCCGCCCGCGGTGACCGACCGGCTCAACGCCACCTATGACGCGGTCACCAATGCCGACGACCACATCATGTCGGCCGACGAAGTGATCGAGAAGGCCCAGGGCAAGGATGCCCTGCTCGTGACCCCGGCCGACAAGGTCAATGCCGCGCTGATCGAACGGTTGCCGGCGTCGGTGAAGATGATCGCCACCTTCTCGGTCGGTTACGAACATATCGACCTCGAGGCGGCGAAGAAGCGCGGCTATCCGGTCTCCAACACGCCGGACGTGCTGACCGACGCCACCGCCGACATCACGCTCCTCTTGATGCTGGGCGCCGCCCGCCGCGCCTATGAGGGCGAGCGCGCGGTGCGGGAGGCCACGTGGAAGTCCTGGTCCACCACCTACATGCTGGGCGTCCACATGACCGGCAAGCGGCTCGGCATCTTCGGCATGGGCCGGATCGGCCAGGCGGTGGCAAAGCGCGCCCGGGCCTTCGACATGGAGGTCCACTATTCCAACCGCAATCGCCTGCCGGCAGACCTCGAGCAAGGCGCGACCTTCCATGCCGATCCCGAGGACCTGCTGGGCGTCTCCGACTTCTTCTCGATCAACGCGCCGGCCAGTCCCGAGACCTTCCACTGGCTGAACGCCGCCCGCATCGCCAAGCTTCCGGACAATGCGATCGTGATCAATACCGCGCGCGGCACGCTGATCGACGATGCCGCTCTCATTGCGGCCCTGAAGTCGGGCAAGCTGTTCTCCGCCGGCCTCGACGTCTTCGAGAACGAGCCCAACCTCAACCCGGCCTATCGCGAGCTTCAGAACGTGTTCTTGCTGCCGCATCTCGGCAGCGCCACGGTCGATACCCGCAACGCCATGGGCTTCAAGGCGCTGGACAACCTGGACGCCTTCTTCGCCGGCAAGCCGCTGCTGGACCGGGTGGTCTGAGCAGCGCCTAGGTCGGCTCGGTCGAGGTCGACATGCCCGTGCCGGCCGGCGCTTCCGCCGGCGGCTCCTGCGGCGGCGCGCTGTAGGTCTGCGGCGCTTCAGGCAGGCGCGGGGCCGCGACGGGTGCGGGCGCGGCCGGCCTCGGTGCTACGGGTTTCGGCGCGGCCTTCTTCGCGATCTTGCGTTTCGGTGCCGCCTTTTTTGCGGCTTTCTTCGCCACCTTGCGTTTCGGCGCCGACTTCCGCTTGGCCGCTTTCTTCGCGACCTTGGGCTTCGGCCCGCTCTTGCGTCGCGCGGTAACTTTCCGCCGCGCGGCTTTCCGGCGCGCGGTCTTCCTGACCTTCGCCTTCACAGCTCTCTTCTTCGTCTTCGATTTTGCCTTGGCTTTGGTCTTGGTCTTCGACTTCTTGGCCATTGGGACTCTCCCTGTGACGCGAATGACAAGACGCCGAAGACCTTGTCACTTTCGAGCAGGCTTGACCAGTACGACGAAGGTGGAGAGCGCTAGCGCCGCTTGAGGAAGCGCTTGAGGTCCGCGAGCGGCATCGCGCCGGTCGCGATCACCAGGATGAGGTAGAGGCCGAGACCGGCCGCGACCAGCACCGCCAGCGCCAGCGCCCGCACCACCTCGCCCTCGGCAAGATAAGGCTCTAACGGCTTGATCCCGAAATAAAGCGCGAGGCCCAAGCCCGCCGCCGACAGGAACAGCCGGGGCAAGGTGCGCTTCAGTTTCGCATCGATCACCAGCAAGCCACGCCGCCGCAAAGTGAGGTAGAGCAGCGCGCAGTTGATCCAGGCGGCACCCGCTGTGCCGAGCGCGATCCCGACATAGCCGATGAAGTGGAACAGGATCAGGCTGATGACGATATCCGCCGCGACTCCGACCATCGCGTAACGAAAGGGCGTCATCGTGTCTTCCCGGGCGAGGAAGCCGGGGGTCAGCGCCTTGTTGAGAATATAAGCCGGAAGCCCCAGCGAGATCGCGGTCAGCGCCGCCGCGACTTTGATCGTGTCGTCCGGCGTGAAGGCACCGCGCTGGTAGAGCACGGTGATCATCGGCTTGGCCGCCACGGCCAGCGCCACCGTGGCCGCGAGCGAGAGGAAGAAACCCATCTCGATCGCGCGGTTGTGGATCCGCATCCCCTCTTCCGGGTTCGGCCCCCGGATCGCCCGCGTCAAGGACGGCAGCAGCACCACGCCGATCGCCGAGCCGATAAGTGCCAGCGGCAACTGATAGAGCCGGTCCGAATAGTAGAGATAGCCGACCGCCTGGGGCTGCAGGGTGGCGAGAATGGTGGCAACGGTGAGGTTGATCTGGTTGACGCCGCCGCCGATCAGGCCGGGGACCATCAGCACCAGCATCCGCCTCACGTCGGGGCCGAGGCGTGGAATCGGCAGGCGGAGATTCATCCCGGCGCGCTGGCAGGAGATCGCCAGCCAGAGGAACTGGAACACACCGGCGACCGTGACGGCGATGCTCAGCACCTCGCCCGCATGCCCCGTATAGGGCACGACGCCGAACAGCACGACGATCATCACCACGTTCAGCAGGATCGGTGCCGCCGCCGCGTTGGCGAACTTGCCGAAGGCATTCAGGATTCCGCCCTGCAGGGCGCCCAGCGACATGAAGACGAGATAGGGAAAGGTGATCTGGGTGAAGAGCACCGCCAGCTGGAACTTCTCCGGATATTCATCGAAGCCCGGCGCAAAGACATGGATCAGCCAGGGCATGGTGAGCTCGGCGACCATGGTCACCAGCAGCAGCACCATCAGCAGCACGCTGAGCACATGCTCGGCGAAGAGCTTGGCCGCCGCAGGCCCGCCTTCCTCGAGCTGTCGTGCGAACATCGGCACGAAGGCCGAGTTGAAGGCACCTTCGGCGAAGAGCTGGCGGAACAGGTTGGGCAGCCGCATCGCGACGAAGAAGGCCTCCGCGACCGGGCTCGTCCCCAGGAGACGCGCGATCAGCACCTCGCGCAGGAAGCCCAACGCGCGGCTCGCCAGGGTCAGGCCGCCGACCGTGGCGACGGATCTAAGGGAAAACATGGAGAATCGGCTGTCTCTTGAGGTCAAGGTGGCTTCGTAACCGCCGAATAGGGCGCCGACAAGGCCGTTACACCACCGATCGGCGCCCCTCAGATAACTTTTTGATTTTGTGTCCTTTTTAGACAACATGGGGAGCGCCGCGGGGCTCCGCCTTGCCGCGGCCCCGCTCAGCGCCGCCTCAGCCGTAAAGGCTCAGCCGTTGTTCTCGACCAGGAAATCGCCGGCGGTATTGGTGGTTGCCAACTGGCCGTCGAGCAGCAGGAGTGTCGTCGTCGGCTGCTCGATGATCGCCGGCCCGGCCACCCGGGCGCCGGCCAGCAGGCTGTCGCCCGCGTAGACCGGTAGGTTCCGCTCCCCGGACTTGCCGAGATAGACCATGCGCTGCGACTTCGCCTCCGGCTTTCCGGATTGCGCCGCGAGCCCCCGGCCGGTCCGCTGGGCCCCGCCGGTATCGCCGATGGCGCGGACCTTCCAGGTGGTGAATTCGACGATGTCGGCTTCATCCTTGATGGTGTAGATGCGCTCGTGCATCTGGTGGAAGGCGGCGACCAGCTTCGGGACGTCGCCCTTCTGGAGCTTGCCGCCGCCGAGGTCGAACGGCACCTCGATGTCCCAGGACTGATAGAGATAGCGGCCCTGGAAGGCGAACTCGAAGCGCTGCTTCTCCTCAGGGATGCCGGCGCGCTTCAGAAAGGCGCGGCCGCGCTTGATCAGCCCCGCCAGCAGGGTGTTCACCTTGGCGAGGTCGAAATCCTTGCCCGTCGTGTGCTGGGTGCCGGTCTCTTCCCAGCGCACGTCGGAGATCAGGCCACCGAAGGCGCTGAGGCCCGCGGCGAATTTCGGCACCATGAAGCGCTTGATCCCCATCAGCCGCGCCATGTCGCCGATATGGCAGGCGGTGGCACCGCCGCCGCTGACGACATAGGAATCCCGCGGGTCGATGCCTTCGTTGATGGTGATGTCCTCGATCGCCGCAATCATGTTGTGGTTGCTGGTGGTATAGATCGCGTAGGCGGCCTCCTGCAGCCCGAGCTTCAGCCGCTTGGCGATCTTGCCAATCGCTGCTTCCGCCTTGGCGCGGTCAAGTTTGATGCGGCCGCCGAGGTAGTAGTCGGGATCGATGATACCGAGCACCACGTTGGCATCGGTCACCGTGGGCTCGGTGCCGCCGAGGCCATAGCAGGCGGGACCGGGCCGCGCGCTGGCGCTGTGCGGGCCGACATGCAGCAGGCCGCCGGCATCGACCCAGGCGATCGAACCACCGCCGGCCCCGACCGAGCGCACGTCGATCTTCGGGATGCCGAGCATCTCCATGCCGAAGGTCGCGTCGGAGGTCACCACCAGCCGGCGGCTGCGCAGCGCCGAGACATCGAAGGTAGTGCCGCCCATATCGACCACGATGACGTTGTCGTCGGTAGTGAGATGCATGCCGGCGATCGGGGCGAGGGTCGGCCCGGACATGACGCTATAGATCGGCCGGCGGATGATCTCGTCCGGCGGCATCATGCCGCCGACGCAGTTGGCGATCAGCAGCTCGCTCTTGAATCCGGCCTGCTTCAAAGCCTCGGTCAGCTTGCCGGTATAGGCGCTGACGATCGGGAACAGCGCGGCGTTGATTGCGGTCGAGATGGTGCGCCGGTATTCCCGCGGGATCGGGTTGAGCTCGTGGCTCAGCGTCACCGGGATCTCCGGCCATTCCTGGGCGATGATCTCACGCACCTTGCGCTCATGCGCCGGGTTGACGATCGACCAGAGCAGGGCGACGGCGATCGCCTGCACCTGGCATTTCTTCAGGTGCCTGACCGCAGCGACCACGTCGGTCGTCTTCAGCGGCTCGATCTCGTTGCCCATGGAATCGATGCGCCCGCGCACCTCGCAGGTGCGGCTCCTCGGCACGAACGGCGCCGGGAAGTCGATCTTCACGTTGAAGGCGCGCTTCCGCGGCGATTCCCGCAGCGTGAGGACGTCCGGATGGCCGGCGTTGCAGATGAGGCCGATCGGCGCGACCTTGCCCTCGACCAGCGCATTGGTCGAGACCGTGGTGCCGTGCACCAGCAAGTCCATGCGGCCGAGGAAGTCGCGCAGGCTGAGGCCGCGGCTGTCGGCGGCGACGCCGAGCACGTTGATGAAACCCTTCTCGAACTCGCCGGGCGTGGTCGGGGACTTGAAGATCTCCAGGCCGCGTTCCCGGTCGTGCAGGACCAGGTCGGTGAAGGTGCCGCCGATATCGATGCAACCCGCGTACATCTCTATTCCCCTCTGTCACGTCTTCTTGCGGCCCGGCAGGGCCAGTTCCCAGTCGCCGGCGAGGCCATGCGGCCGGAGCAGCAGGATCACCAGGAGAATCAGCGCCAGCACGACTTCCTGCAGGCCGGCCGGCGCGGCGAGGGTGGTGCCGCCGAGCGATATGCCGCGCTCGATCCCGCGGAACACCTCGGAGACCACCGAGACCAGGGCGACGCCGGCGCAGGCGCCGGTCAGGCTGCGCATGCCGCCCACCACCAGCATGGTCAGGGTCACGAAGGTGAGGTCGAGGTAGAAGGTGTTGGCGGTCATGGTGCCGAGGAAATGCGCGAACAGCACGCCGCCGGCCGCGACGATCATGGCTGAGAGGACGAAGGCGATGAGGCGCTCGCGCGGGACATCGATGCCGGTCGCCGCCGCAGCGATCTCGCTCTCCCGCGAGCAGCGCAGCGCGAGACCGCGCCGCGTTCGGTCATAGAGCGCCGCGGCGAACAAAGCCACCACCGCAAAGCCGAAGGCGGTCCAAAGCCCCGTGGTGCGCGGGAGGCCGACCAGCGCCTGGCGCCCTCCGGTCACCGCCTGCCAGTTCAGCGCCACGACATAGACGATCACCAGCATGGCGAAGGTCGCCATCGGCAGCGCAATGCCCCTGAGCCGCATGAAGACCAAGCCGACCAGCAGCGCGACCAGCCCGGCGAACAGCACGGCAATCGGTCCCGCCACGCTGACCGGAAGCTGGATCTGCTCCAGGAAGAGCGGCAGGTCGAGCGCCACCTCCTTCTTGCCCGGCAGGATGGTCAGGATCGCCGAGCCGTAGCCGCCCAGGGCCATGAAGGCGACATGGCCGAAGGAGAACACGCCGGAATTGCCGCAGAAGGTGTAGAGGCCGACTACCACCACCAGCATGACCATGGCCTGGGTGGCGGTACGTTGCAGCGCCGGCGGGAAGAAGCTGGCGACCGCGGCGACGCCGAGCAGGATCACGGCGAGCAGCAGCGCGGTCTTCAGTGGGTTGTGGGCGACGGGCGCGGTCGTCTCGGGCGTGGTCGTGTGGGCCATGGTCACACCCGCTCCGCACGCCGGCTGACCAGCAGGCCCTGCGGCCGCCACAGCAGGAAGGCGATGAAGGCCAGGAACACGAAGGCGTCGCGGTAGGGCCGCAGCTCTTCCGGCAGGTAGGCCTGCAGCGAGACCGAGACCAGCCCCACCAGGAAGCCGCCGAGCGCGGCGCCGGTGAGCGAGCCCATGCCGCCGATCACCGAGGCGACGAAGGCGATCAGCACCATGTTCACGCCCATCTTGTAGGAGACCGTTCCGGTCTGCGCGACCAGGTAGAGCGAGACGAAGCTCGCGAGGATTCCGGAGAGGGCGAAGGCGACCGCGATCACCCGGTCGGCCTTGACACCGAGCAGCCGGGCCATGGTGAAATCCTCCGCCGCGGCGCGCATCTGCACCCCGATCCGCGACAGCCGGAAGAACGCGACCAGCCCGCCCATCAGCAGCAGGGTGACCGCGATGGCGATGCATTGCAGCACCGGCACGCGCAACCCGCCGAACTCGATGCTCTCGCCCAGGGCCGACAGGAAGTCGACGCCCATCGGCCGCGAGCCGAAGATCAGCAGCACACAATGCTGCACGAAATAGGAGACCGCGAAGGAGGCGATCAGCAGCGTCGGCGGACTCGCCCGGCGCAACGGCCGGAAGGCGATGCGCTCCATGCCCAAGGCAAGAATGGTGACCACGATGATTGCGCTCAGCCCCATCACGATCCACGGGCTGCCAGCCAGCGTGTAGATCACGAAGCCGCCGACCATGATCAGCTCGCCATGGGCGAAGTTGATCAGCCGCATGATGCTGAAGATCAGCCCGATGCCGAGGGCGGCCAGGGCATAGACCGCGCCCAGGCTGGTCGCGTCGATCAGGTTCTGGATGACGATCATGTCCCTGCCCGCCCCTTGGATTCCGATCCCGGACCCGTCTGGGTGGTGCCGAAATAGGCGGCATCGAAGGCGGCCGTGCCCTGCAGCTCGGCGGAGCGGCCGACCATTGCGATCGCGCCGCCACTCATGACATAGGCGCGGTCGGCGGCGTTGAGCGCGCGGTTGACGCTCTGCTCGACCACCAGCACGGTCAGGCCTTCCTGGCGCAGGGCATAGATCGCGTCATAGACCTGCTTGACGACCAGCGGCGCCAGGCCCAGCGACGGCTCGTCGAGCAGCAGCAGCTTCGGGCGCGACAGCAGGGCGCGGCCGATCGCCAGCATCTGCTGCTCGCCGCCGGACAAATTGCCGGCGCGCTGGCGATAGCGGTCGCGCAGCACCGGGAACATGTCGAGGACTTTCTCGGTGTCCGCGGCGATGCCGTCGCGGTCACGCCGCGTTGTGGCGCCGAGGGCGATGTTCTCGGCAACAGACAGGCTGCCGAAGATATGCCGCCCCTCCGGCACCACCGCGAGGCCGCAAGCCGCCAGCTTCTCGGGCGCTTCGCCCAGGATCGGGCGGCCTTCGAAGCTGACCCGACCGGATCTCGCCTTCACCACGCCGGCCACGGTCAGCAGCAGGGTCGACTTGCCGGCGCCGTTCGGCCCGATCACGGCGACGATCTCGCCGGCCGCGACCGCGATATCGACGCCCCGCAGCGCGGTGATGCTGCCGTAGGAAACCTGCAGGTTCTCGATGCTCAGCATCCGCTACACCGCCTCGTCGCCGAGATAGGCGGCGCGCACCGCGTTGTGGGCGCGGATCTCCTCCGGCGTGCCGACGGCGATGGTGGCGCCGTGCTGCAGCACTTGGATGCGATGGCAGAGTCGAAACACCAGCGGCATGCGGTGCTCGATCAGCAGCACGCCGCAGCTTCCCTCGGCCGTGATCCCGGCAACCACGCGCTGCAGGTCCTCCGCCTCGGCATCGTTCAGGCCCGCGGCCGGCTCGTCCATCAGCAAGAATTTCGGCTTCATGGCGATGGCGCGGGCGATGCCGACCCGGCGCTCTTCGCCGAACGGCAGGGTGTCGACCCGCCGGTCCGCCTTGGCGGCGAGGCCGAGCCGCGCCAGCACCTCCATGGCCCAGGCGCGGCCGGCGGCGCGCGGCATGCCGGTCGCCATGGCGCCGGCCTCGACGTTCTCCAGCGCGGTCAGCCCGGCGAACGGCAGCACGTTCTGGAAGGTGCGCACCAAGCCCATGCGGCTGCGCTGATGCGGCTTCAGCGGCAGCAGGTCGACACCGCCCAGCAGGACGCTGCCCCG
Organism: Dongia sp. agr-C8; assembly: GCF_054658695.1. Classification (NCBI taxonomy): domain Bacteria; kingdom Pseudomonadati; phylum Pseudomonadota; class Alphaproteobacteria; order Rhodospirillales; family Dongiaceae; genus Dongia; species Dongia sp. agr-C8. The sequence continues at coordinate 1,275,053 of NZ_BAAGHZ010000001.1, read as the reverse complement.
GTCGGGCGCCTGGAAGCCGGTAAGCACGTTGATCAGCGTGGTCTTGCCGGCCCCGTTGGGCCCGATCAGTCCGAGAATTTCCCCCGGCTGCAACGTCAGGTGGATGTCGTCGATCGCACGCAGGCCCTGGAAATTGACGACGACGCCGGCGACTTCCAGCGCCGACGCCGTCGCAACGCGCACTTCACCCGTCATGGCATCATGGCAATCGCAGTGTTCAAGCCGCCGCGCCTATTTCGGCATCTGCTCGGCCTTGACCACCTGGACGATGTTGCCGGACTTGCCGCCCTTCACCTCGATCAGCAGCAGGTCGCGCTGCATGTTGATGTGCTCGTCCTTGGTGAAGGTGGTCGGCCCGGCCAGCAGCTTCTCGTCCTTGAAGCTCTCCAGGACCTCGCGCACCTTGTCGGTGTCGAAGCTGCCGGCCTTCTCCACCGCCTTGCTCCAGGCCTCGATTACGCTGTAGCCGGTGACCGAGTGCGAGGTGACCGGCGGCTTGCCGAACTTCGCCTTGAACTTGTCCATGAAGCCCTGGACCTCGGGCCGGGGGTCGGCGCCGAACATCGAGCCGTAGGTGACGAAATACATGTCGCTGAGGTTCGGCACGCCTTCGAGCCAGAAGTCGCCGTCCCAGGACTCCGAGCCGAGCAAGGGCGTGTCCACGCCGGCGGCGCGGATCTGCCGCATGGCGCTGACGCCGCCCGGCGGGAAGGAGCAGAGGACGATGAAGTCCGGCTTCTCCGGCAACGCCTTGATGCGCGTGATCTGGCTGGCGATCTGCGGGTCCTCGCCGCCGAACGTATCCGTGCCGAGGATGGCGCCCTCGCCGCCGAGTTCGGTGAAGCGGCGGTTGAAGAAGTCGGCCCAGGTCGCATCGAAGGCGATGGTTGTGTCCTTGAGAATGTAGCCCCTCTTCCAGCCCTTCACCTTGAAGGCCCATTCCGCCATCGCCACCGCCTGGCCCGGCGCACCGGTCGCCATGGTGAAGGCGTTGGGGCCGATCCCCTTCGGGCCGAACTTCGGATCGCCGGCGCAGGTCGAGAAGGCGATCAGGTTGGCGCCGTCGGCGACCGAGGCCGCGGCGCTGCCATAGTCGTAGTCGCAGGTCACGACCACCAGCCTGGCGCCCTGGTCGATGACCTGCTGCGCCGCCGTCGCGCCATAGGCGATGTCGGACTTGGTGTCGGCGTAGACGATCTTCAGCGGATGGCCCAGCAGGCCGCCCCTGGCGTTGATCTCCTCGACGGCGATCTCCATGCCGCCGGCCGGCCCTTCGTCGTAGGGCGCCACCGCGCCGGACTGCGCGATCGCCGCGCCGATCACCACCGGATCCTCGGCCTGCGCCGCGCCGGCCGCCACAAACGCGGCTGCCGCCAGCCCGGCCGCCAGTGCCGACAGGCTGCCGACCCGCCGGAACCCCATGCCCTGTTTCATTTCCGCCTCCTGCTGTTCGTTACTTTTGCTTTGGCTGTTTTCCGCTTGGTCTTTCCGGCCCGCAGTTTCGCCGTGCCGGCAGCATCGAGTTCGTAATCGACGCCGTTCGCGGCGCGGGTGACCGAGACGGCGAAAACCGCGCGGGCCTTGTCCACGCTGAGCCAGCCGCGGTTGATGTCGGCCACCACGCGCTCCGGCGCTCGGTCGCGCGGCACGCCGTAGCCGCCGCCGGCGCAGCTCCGGTAATGCACCGCTTCCTTCTCGCCGGCGGTGCAATGGTCGAAGTCCGGCTGGCGCTCGAGCTTGCCGTTCCGGTGACGCTTCCAGGTGCCGCAACCGCTGCCCGGCAGGCCGCCGAGCACGCCTTTCGGCGGGAAGGTGCCGCCGTCGCCGAAGAAATAGACCGTCATGTCGCCGGTCAGCGAGCGGTAGGAGCCTTTGACCGCCGGCGCGCCGTTCCACTCGCCGAAGCCCATGCTGTCCTGGGCGACGCTGCGCTCCTCGATCAGGATCGGGTAGGTCGCCTCGTCGATCTCGATCGAGTCATTGACCATGATGCCGTTGCCGACCGAGCACTCGTAGGTCAGCCAGCCGTCATGACCGTAGGAGCCGGGGCCGCCGGAGAGGCCGAGCATCACCTGGGTGACGTAGGGCACCGCCTCCTTGCGCCGCTTGTCCACGCCCGAGACGACGCCGAGCGCCGCCGAGGCGTTGCCGCCGCCCTCCGCCATGCCGTAGGGCTTGCCCAGCCGGGCGAAGCAGCACTGCACCGCGTTGGCGAGGCGTTCATTGACGTTGCTGGTTGCACAAGAAGTGCCGATCGGGTGCTGCGGCTTGCCGACCACGCAGTTGTCGCGCAGCAGCGGCACGATGCGGCTGGCGCTGCCGTGGTTATGCGGAATGCTGGCATCGATGTTGTAGTAGACCCCGGTCCGGCAGGAAGCGATCACGCAGGCCTCGGTGACGTTGAGCCCGCCCGGCACGCAATCGGGATTGTCGCGCACGTCGACGGTGATCAGGCCCTTCTTGTTGTCGATCGTCACCGTCGCCTTGATCGGAACACCCTTGTCGGCAACGCCGGGCACCGGATCATGGCGCACCTCATAAGAAAACGTGCCGGCGGGCAGCTGCTTGATCGCGTCGATAGCGCGCCGCTCGCCATAGTCCATCCAGGCCTCGATGAAGGCCCTGATGGTGTCGATGCCGTAATGCTTCACCAGCTCTTTCAGCCGGCGCTCGCCGGTCCGGCAGGCGCCGACCTGGGCACGATAGTCGCCGTACCAGATCGCCGGCACACGGATCTTCTGCAGGCCGATACGGACGATATCCGCCTTCTCCTGGTAGTCCTGGTGGACCCGCACGCAGGGGAAGTGCACCCCCTCCATGTAGATGTCGCCGGCATAGGGCAGATAGGTGGTCGGTTCCGGCGCGCCGATGTCGGCATGGTGCGAGCGGGCCAGCGTCCAGAACAGCGGCTCGCCCTCACAGAACACCGGCACGCAGAGCGTGAGGTCGGCGTGATGCGTGCCGCCGTAGAACGGGCTGTTGTTCAGGAAGGCGTCGCCCTCGCGGATGTCATCGAACAGCTCGGTGATCGGCTGGGTGGTCAGCTCCAGGCCGGTGACATGAATCGGCAGCGCCTCCTCGACCGAAACCAGGCGGTGGTCGTAGGTCAGCAAGCCGCAAGACATGTCGCGCGCATTCTTGATGACGCTCGACCGGCTGGCCTTCATGACCGTGTTGGTCATCTCGCGGATGATGGATTCGAAGCGGTTGGAGAGCACCGCCAGCAGCACCGGATCGAAATCCGACGCCTTGCGCGAGGCCGCGCGCCCGGGGCCGCCGTCAGCCATTCAATCCCTCACCTGCCCTGTTTCGCATCGGCTTTTCTCGTACACTACCATCACAGTACTTGTGATCACAAGCGTCACCACCGAAGGCGCTGAAGGGCCGGCCCCGTTCGGCACAGCGGGATGCGCTTCGCGGCGACCCGTTCCGAAGGCCCGCGTCTGATGGTCACCGTCCGCCGCTGCGCTGCTCCACGCTTCACAAAAAGGTCAGGCCCTTGACGATCCGGCGCGGTTACATTAATACTCTATAGAATTAATAGAGAATAATCGCATGCTCTCCCAAAAAGCGAAGTACGCCATGCGCGCCCTGCTCTACTTGGCACAAGCGCAGCCGGAAACCCCTGTCTTCATCTCGGAGATCGCCGACCAGCAATCGGTGCCCAAGAAATTTCTGGAGCTGATCCTCCTCGACCTCAAGCGTCACGGCCTGGTCCATTCCTATCGTGGCAAGAAGGGCGGCTATGCCCTGGCCAAGACCCCGGACAACATCTACTTCGGCCAGGTGATCCGGATCATCGACGGACCGCTGGCCCAGCTCCCCTGCGCCAGCCGCACCGCTTACCGCCGCTGTGACGACTGCGAGAACGAGCAGACCTGCGAAATCCGCCGAGTCATGCTGCAAGTCCGTGATTCGACAGCAAGAATCCTCGACAACACCAGCCTGGCCGACGTCATGGTTAAAAGCAGCACGGAACTTGTCGAGGGCGCCGGCATATGATTATCTCTCACCGGTTTCGCTAATACTACTTATTGACTAGAGTTAATGTGATTTCACGGCTGGAGGCCGAAGCCGGATGACGGCAGTTGCTGCCCGCACCTTTGCCTGGAAGCGACCCAGCGTGCTGCCGGGCTTCAGCCTGACGCTCGGCTACAGCCTGGTCTATTTGAGCATCATCGTCCTGCTGCCGCTGGCGGCCTTGCTGCTGCGCCCGGCCGAGCTCGGCCTGGACGGATTCTGGAAGGCGGTCACCGCGCCCCGCGTCGTCGCGAGCCTGAAGCTCTCCTTCGGCGCAGCGGCGGTCGCCGCGCTGGTGAATTGCGGCTTCGGCCTCATCGTCGCCTGGGTGCTGGCACGCTATGACTTTCCGCTGAAGCGGCTGGTCGATGCACTGGTCGATCTTCCCTTCGCGCTGCCCACGGCCGTCGCCGGCATCGCGCTTACTTCGCTTTATGCGCCGAACGGCTGGATCGGCAGCCTGCTGGCGCCGCTCGGCATCAAGGTTGCCTTCACGCCCATCGGCATCGTCATCGCGCTCATCTTCATCGGCCTGCCCTTCGTCGTGCGCACGGTGCAGCCGGTGCTGCTCGACCTCGACCGCGAGGTCGAGGACGCGGCGGCCAGCCTCGGCGCCACGCGCTGGCAGAACTTCCGCATGGTGATCCTGCCCTCGATCTTCCCGGCCCTGCTCACCGGCCTCGCCCTCGCCTTTGCCCGCGCGGTCGGCGAATACGGCTCGGTGATCTTCATCGCCGGCAACATGCCGATGAAGTCGGAGATCGCGCCGCTCCTGATCGTGACCAAGCTCGAGCAATACGACTATGCCGGCGCCGCCGCCATTGCGGTGGTGATGCTGATCGCCTCCTTCATCATGCTGCTGGTGATCAACATGCTGCAGCGCTGGGCCCGCCGCCACGAGGACCGCGGATGAACGCGGAAACCAGCTTCTCCATGCCGGCCAGCGCGCCGTCCACAAGCAAGCTACCTTCGAGCAAGGTGGGCGCGCCGCGGCCGGTGAACACCGGCACCACCGATCCCGTCTGGGCCAAGATCCTGCTGATCGGTGCCGCGCTCGCCTTCATGGCGCTGATGCTGGTGCTGCCGCTGATCTCGGTCTTCGTCGAGGCCTTGCGCGACGGCATCGGCAAATATCTCTCGGCGGTCTCCAACCGCGACGCCTGGTCGGCGATCCGTCTCACCTTGATCGTCGCCGGCATCGCCGTGCCCTTGAACCTGGTGTTCGGCCTCTGCGCCGCCTGGGCGATCGCCAAGTTCGAGTTCCGCGGCAAGAGCCTGCTCATCACCCTGATCGATCTCCCCTTCTCGGTTTCGCCGGTGATCTCCGGCTTGATCTACGTCCTGCTCTACGGCGCGCATGGCTGGTTCGGGCCGACGCTCGCCGCCATGGGCATCAAGGTGATCTTCACCGTGACCGGCCTGGTGCTGGCGACCATCTTCGTCACCTTCCCCTTCGTCGCCCGCGAGTTGATCCCGCTGATGCAGGAACAGGGCACCGAGGAAGAGGAAGCGGCGACCTCGCTCGGCGCCAACGGCTTCCAGACCTTCTTCCGGGTGACTTTGCCCAATGTGGCCTGGGGCCTCCTCTACGGCGTGCTGCTCTGCAACGCCCGCGCCATGGGCGAGTTCGGCGCGGTCTCGGTGGTGTCGGGTCATATCCGCGGCCAGACCAACACCATGCCGCTGCATGTCGAGATTCTTTACAACGAATACGACTTCGTCGGCGCCTTCGCCGTCGCCAGCCTGCTCGCCCTCCTGGCACTCGTGACCTTGGTCGGCAAGAGCATCCTCGAATGGCGCATGGGTCAGCGCCTGTCGCGCGGACATTAGGAGAAGAGACAGATGAGTCTCGAAGCCCGCAACGTCACCAAGACCTTCAACAATTTCCAAGCCCTCAAGGGGGTAAGCCTGACAATCGAGCGCGGCGAGTTCATGGCGCTGCTCGGGCCCTCGGGCTCCGGCAAGACCACGCTCCTGCGCATCATGGCCGGGCTCGACAGCCAGGACAGCGGCGAGATCCGCTTCGACGAAGCGGATGTGAGCGGCGTAGCGCTCCGCGAGCGCAAGGTCGGCTTCGTGTTCCAGCATTACGCGCTGTTCCGCCACATGACGGTCTCGGAGAACGTCGCCTTCGGGCTGAAGGTGCGGCCGCACGAGACCCGCCCGAGCCCGCCTGAGATCAAGCGCCGCGTCGACGAGCTCCTGCATCTGGTCCAACTCGAGCATATGGGCCAGCGCTTCCCGAGCCAGCTCTCCGGCGGCCAGCGCCAGCGCGTGGCGCTCGCCCGCGCGCTCGCGATCGAGCCCTCGGTGTTGTTGCTGGATGAGCCGTTCGGCGCGCTCGATGCCAAGGTGCGCAAGGAGCTGCGCCGCTGGCTCCGCCGCCTGCATGACGAGATGAATCTCACCAGCGTCTTCGTGACCCACGACCAGGAGGAAGCGCTGGAGCTCGCCGACCGCGTCGCCGTGATGAGCGAAGGCAAGATCGAGCAGGTCGGCACGCCGGACGACGTCTATCACCGCCCGGAAACCGCCTTCGTCTACGAGTTCATGGGCAATGTGAACCGCTTCGACTGCCGCATCCAGGATGGCCATGCCCGCGTCGGCCCCCTGGTCGTGGCGGCGCCGGAATTCCCCTCTGCCCGCGACCTGCCGGGTCTGGCTTACGTCCGTCCGCACGACATCACCCTGCGCGCACCGGACGAGCCGGGCTTGCCGGCTATCATCCGCCACGTCTTCACGGCGGGTCCGGGCATTCGCGTGGAGTTGCAGCGCCGCGACACCAAGACCCAGATCGAAGCCGACCTGCCGCACGACGCCAGCCGCCAGTTGCTGCTGACGCCGGGCACCGAGGTGTCGCTGACCTTCAGCGGCGCACGGGTGTTCGCGGCTGGATAGCTAGAAGCGTCATCGCCGGGCTTGTCCCGGCGATCTCGCGCAGACGACACCAGATGCGCGGGTCAAGCCCGCGCATGACGTGAGAGAGAAAACTAAGCCGCCGCGATCGCCTGCTCGCCGGCGAACAGCGCCGCGATCTGCGCCTCGGCTGCTGCGAGCGCCGCAGACCGGCTCTCCGCGCCCATGTTCAGCCCCGCCGCGCGGACCACCGTGATGTCCTTCACGCCAACGAAGTTCAGCACCATCTGCAAATGCCCGATATGCGCGGCATCGACTGGAGTGCCCTCATACTTGCCGCCGGAGGTCGCGACGATGACGACCTTCTTGTCGCCGGCCAGGCCGACCGGGCCCTGCGCCGAATACTGGAAGGTCTTGCCGGCAACCATGACGCGGTCGATCCAGGCCTTGAGGCCCGAGGGAATGGCGAAGTTGTAGAGCGGCGCGCCGATGATCAGCGCATCGGCCGCCAGGAATTCCTCGATCAGCGCATCCGAGAGCTTGAGCTCCGAGCTCTGCTGCGCCGAGCGCTGCTCCTCCGGCACGGCGCCGATCGCGAAAAAATCCGGCGAAAGATGCTGCGGCGCTTGCGCCCCGAGATCGCGATAGCGGATCACGGCATCGGGCGCCGCCGAGCGCCAGGCCTGCGCCACATTGCGGGTCAGCGCCCGCGACGCCGAGTTCTCTCCGAGCACGCTCGAATCCAAATGCAGAATCTTCATGGGTCATCTCCCCTCAGGGTGCAAAGGCGGGCAACCGCCATGGCTTGGAGATAGCCTCGGAACGGGCTTAGAATTAGCCGGCGGGATCGGAACGCATTGTTCCATCCATGGGACAATCTTCGGGCCGACGGCCAGGAACGAACCAATGCGCGACCTCAACGAGCTCTATTTCTTCGCCAAGGTGGTGGAGCACGGCGGATTCTCGGCCGCCGCGGGCGCGCTCCGCATCCCGAAGTCGCGGCTCTCCCGCCACATCGCCCAGCTCGAGGCCCGGCTCGGCATGCGCCTGCTCAATCGCACCACCCGCAGCGTCACCCTTACCGAGGCCGGGCGGATGTACTACCAGCATTGCCGTGACCTGCTGGTTTCCGCCGACGCCGCCGAGGATGCGGCCGAGAGTCTCAGGGCCGAGCCCAGCGGATTGCTGAAAGTCGCCGCCCCGCTCGGCATCGCCGATCGGGATCTGAGCCCGATCATCCCCGGCTTCCTCGCCAAGTATCCGAAGATCCGCTTGAACCTGGTCGTCACCAGCCGCCGCGTCGATCTCGCCGAGGACGGCTTCGACCTGGCGCTCAGGGTAAGGATGCCGGGCGACGAGGATCCGCATCTGGTCACCCGCCGCTTCGGCGTCGCCGATGCCAGCCTGGTGGCAACGCCGCGTTTCCTGAAGCGCCATGCGAAGCCCAAGCAGCCGAGCGATCTCGAGACCCTGCCGATCGTCGGCATGGCCAACGCCGACGGACTGGTGCGCTGGCGATTGGAGAACCAGAGCGGCGAGACGCAGAATCTGGTTTTGACCCCGCGCCTCGCCGCCGACCATTTCGCCGTGCTGCGCGACGCCGTGCTCAATCACATCGGCCTCTCCTTTCTTCCCGAACTCTATTGCCGCGACGAGGTCAAGACCGGCTGCTTCACCACGGTGCTGCCGGAATGGAGCAAGCCCTCCGCCACGGTCCAGGCGGTCTATCTCAGCCACCGCGGCATGCTGCCCTCGCTGCGCGCCTTCATCGACTACCTGGCAAAGCACATGCGTAAGGAGAAGAAGGACAGCGCGCCCATTGCGGCGACCGCACTGCTGGAGCCGGTCGCGGATTAAGTCTGCGCGATCAACGTCCTCTGCCGCAAACCATCTCCAACCTTCCCGCTGGCTGCACCCCCACCCCGCGTCTTCCGCAACCCTGGCGACTCGGGAAAGCGCGTAGTCTTTGCCCCTCGCGCCGTAGAACGATTTCAACCGCTGCTCCGACCGGTCGCCGCGCACTGAAGCCTTGCCCGCACCGAACAGTTTAGAAACAGGCCGATGGCCATATTCCGTTTCTTCGAAGACCTGCTGCAGCCGACCAAGCTGCCGCCTGACGCCACCCCGCCGGATGGGCTCGGCGCCTTTTATTGGCACTTCGCGAAGCAAGCGAAGGGGCTGGTCATTGCTCTGTTCGTGGTCGGCTTCATGGTTGCCGCATTGGACACCACGATCCCGGTCTTCATCGGCCGGCTGGTGAAACTCATTTCCACCCTGCCGCCGACCGAGGTGCTGCGTGACCACTGGCACCAGTTGGTGCTGATGGCCTGCGTGCTGCTGATCGCGCGTCCCGCGGTGCTGCTGCTACAGAATCTCCTCACCAACCAGGCGATCGCGCCGGGCCTCACCAACGTGATCCGCTGGCAGAGCCATTGGCATGTGGTGCGGCAGAGCTGGACCTTCTTCCAGAACGACTTCGCCGGCCGCATCGCCAACCGGGTGATGCAGACCGGGCCGGCTTTGCGAGAGAGCGTCGTCGCCGGCACCAACGCGGTCTGGTACATCTTCGTCTACGGCGGCAGCGCCATCTTCCTCACCGCCTCCAACGACCTGCGCCTCGCCATCCCGATGGCCTGCTGGTTCGTCGCCTATGCCGGCATGCTGCGCTACTTCGTGCCACGTCTGCGCGAACGCTCGCGCGAGATGTCGGAACGACGCTCGAGCCTCACCGGCCGCATCGTCGACAGCTACACCAACATCCTGACCGTGAAGCTGTTCGCCCGCCCGCGCGACGAGGACGCCTTCGTCCAGCAGGCGGTGGACGAGCATACCGACGCCTTCCACCGCCAGCAGCGCATGATCACCCGCTTCTCGCTGACCCTGGTGACCTTGAACGCCCTCATGGTGGTCGGCACCGGCACGATCGCGATCCGACTCTGGGTCCAGGGCGCGATCGACGTCGGCGCGGTCGCCATGGCCTTGCCCTTGACCTGGCAGATCTCCAACATCGCCGGCTGGGTGGCGCAGAACGTGACAGCGATCTTCGAGAATGTCGGGGTGGTGCAGGACGGCATGAAGTCAATCGCGGTTCCGCGCCAGATGGCCGATCCGGAGAGTGCCAGCACGCTGAAGGTGACCAGCGGCGAAGTCCGCTTCGAGCAGGTCCGCTTCGGCTACGGCACCGCGCGCGGACTCCTGAAGGGCATCGACCTCGTCATCAGGCCGGGCGAGCGGGTTGGGCTGGTTGGGCCCTCCGGGGCCGGCAAGTCCACGCTCGTCAACCTGCTGCTCCGCTTCTACAACGTCGAGGAAGGCCGCATCCGGGTCGATGGCCAGGATATCGCCACCGTCACGCAAGAGAGTCTGCGCGCCAAGATCGCGGTGGTGACCCAGGATACCTCACTGCTGCACCGCTCGATCCTGGACAATATCCGCTACGGCCGCCCCGCCGCGACCGAAGCCGAGGCGATCGAGGCCGCGCGTCAGGCGCACGCGCTCGACTTCATCGAGAAGCTGGAAGACTGGCAGGGTCGCAAGGGTTTCGAGGCGCATGTCGGCGAACGCGGCGTGAAGCTCTCCGGCGGCCAGCGCCAGCGCATCGCCATCGCCCGCGTGATCCTCAAGAACGCGCCGATCCTGGTGCTGGACGAGGCCACCTCCGCCCTCGACAGCGAGGTCGAAGCCGCGATCCAGGAGCAGCTCGCCGGCTTGATGGAAGGCCGCACCGTCATCGCCATCGCGCACCGGCTCTCCACCATCGCGCGGATGGACCGGCTGATCGTGCTGGATGGGGGTCGCATCGTCGAGGCCGGCACCCATGCCGAGCTGCTGCAGAAGAACGGCGCCTATGCCCGCCTCTGGCACCGCCAGTCCGGCGGCTTCATCGAAGACGGCATCGGCCACGGCACCATCGCCCGGCCCGCCGAAGAAGAGATGAGCGCGGCGGAATAGCGGGAATCGCCGAGACTAAAGCGGGTTCGGCGCCGAACTACAGCTTGGATTCCGGAAGCGGGTCTTTCGGAAACGCGTCCGCCAGCATTCCCGAAGCCAATCGCAAGAGAATTGCCGCCTCGTCCCGGTATCGCGATGCCAGATACCGGGCAATCTCCTCGAGGAGAGGAAAGGTCACTTTGAGCAGCTGCAGCTGCCTCAATCTACCCTCCCCGTCGGGGGAACATCGCGTCAGCGCGTAGCCAAGTTCTCGAAGGGCACGCACGCACTCTTCTGGCAAGACCGCCGTGCCCCCGACCCGATCCGACAGGGCGATCATGCCGGCGTAGAGCCTCGCAGCCCGCTCCGTCGACACCTGCTCGATGCGCTGTTCCATTTTCCTATGCATTCTATCGTACCGCCTGCAGATTCCGAGTGCTTGCCGCCATTCGAGAGCGCGTCGATTTTGCGCTTGTCCGACCGGGTATAAGACCATTCCCGTCGTCTCCCGGCGCGAAGATCGCGTCCTGGAGGACCCTCCGGACGACCCGAAGGGTGCCGGCGAGGTCGTCTTCACGCATCGCCGGTCGGCGCAGAAAGCCCGCCGACCAGCGCAGCACCGCGACAGCATCTTCCCGCACGTAGCCGTCGCCGTCCGCCAGGCTGCCTTCGATCCAGTCGGCTGCGTCCAACAGCTTTTGAGCAAGCCGCTGGCGGTCGGAAGCGCAACGGTTCGGCGCAGGCACCACCCGCAGTAGCCTTACATTGCCCATTCCCAGGTTTCCTCGCTTGATGCGTCACATGGCGCGCACGCTCTTCAGGAAGTCGTCGACCTGGACCTCGAGATTGCTGGCCTGTCCGGTCAGCGCCTGGGCGACGTTGAGCACGGTCGACGAATTGGCACCCGTCTCCCGCGCGGCGCTGCTCACGCCGTTGATGTTGGCGGAGACCTCCTTGGTGGCCGCCGACTGTTCCTCGACGGCGCCGGAGATGGACGTGCTGATCTCGCTCACCTGCTGGATCACTTGGCCGATCTGCTGAATTGCCGCAGCGGTCGTATGGCTGGAGTCCTGAATGCCCTTGATCTGAATAGCGATTTCCTCGGTCGCCTTGGCCGTCTGGTTGGCAAGACTCTTCACCTCGCTCGCGACCACGGCGAAGCCCTTGCCCGCCTCTCCGGCGCGCGCGGCCTCGATCGTTGCGTTGAGGGCGAGCAAGTTCGTCTGGCTGGCGATATCATTGATGATCTGCGTGACCTCGCCGATCTTCTGCGCCGCATGCACCAGGGAGCCGACCATTTCCTCGGACTTCCGGGTCTCGCTCACGGCAACGCCTACGACGCGGCTGGATTCCGCGATCTGACGGGAAATCTCCGTGACCGACGCCGCCAGCTCCTCGGATGCGGCCGAGACCGTCGAAGACTGCTGGTTGGTCTGCTCCGCTGCCGCCGCGAGGCCTTGTGCCGTGCTTTCCATATGCTGGGCGGACTGCGCCACCTTCTCGACCAGGGTCTTCACCCCATCCTCGAATTGCTGCGCGAGCAGCAGGTTCGCTTCCTTGCGCTTGGTCAGGTCGGTCGCGAACTTGACCACCTTCCAGGGACGGCCGTTGAGATCCATGATCGGGTTGTACGAGGCTTCGATCCAGACTTCCTTGCCGCCCTTGCCGATGCGCTTGTACTGTGCCGCCTGGAATTCGCCGCGCTTCAACGCCGCCCAGAACTCGCGGTATTCCGCGCTCTGTCGGAAGGCGGGCTCAACGAACATGCTGTGGTGCTGCCCCTGCACTTCCGAAAGCGAGTAGCCCAGCGTGCTCAGGAAATTCTCGTTGGCGCTGATAATGGTGCCGTCCAGATTGAACTCGATCACCGCCTGGGAACGGCCGATCGCGTCGACCTTGCCGCGCAGGTCGGCATACTCGGCCTTCTGCTTGGAGACATCGGTCGCGAACTTCACGACCTTGAAGGTCTTGCCGCCCTTGGTGAGCAGAGGGTTGTAGGAAGCTTCGATCCAGACCTCCTTCCCGCCCTTGCCGATCCGCTTGTACTGCGCGGCTTGATACTCGCCGCGGCCGAGGCGCGCCCAGAATTCACGATAATCGGCACTGTCCTTGTAGCCGGGCTCGACGAACATGCTGTGGTGCTTCCCCCTGATCTCGTCGAGGGTGTAGCCCAGCGCATTGAGGAAATTCGCATTGGCGGTGATAATGGTGCCGTCCGGCTTGAACTCGATGATCGCCTGGGACTTGTCCAAAGCGGTCAGCAGAGCGGCCGTGTCACGTCCTGATAGAAGATTGGAGAGCATTTTCGTCCTTCGCGTTGGTGGAATGTCCATCATTCCGGACGAAGCTAGCGATCTGCGCGCCGAATTGCGTGAAGCCGAGCGCCAGGGTTTGAACTCGCCTGCCAGTCTTTTCCGTCTCATCCGGCGCAATGCCGGGACGTTCTGAGACATACGGACGCAACTTGGTGTGCGGGCCCGGTGCCAGGCCCGGCTGTTAACCGGTTAGCAACCTGTCTGACACAGGATCAGCGTCTCAAATTCGGAGAATAGAGACTCATGGCTTCCGCTCAGCCTCTGGCGGCCTATCCGGCTTTCGCCTGCTCGGATCTCGACAGCTTGGGGCAACTCGTCGAAGGGGCGCTGTCTGCCAGGATCGCAAAACTCTCCGCCGATACCGATGATGTCGACGTCCAGGCAAGGCATTTCGCGCTACCCAACAGCGGCTTGTGGTTTTGCTCCTATGGAATTCCGCTCAGCCTGGATTTTCCCGACAACGACTTCGTCAGGATACAGATCAATCATCGCGGCAGCGGGGCAACCCGGTTCGGACAAGAAGAGGTCGCTGTCACCAAATCCCAAGCCTGCATATCGACCGGCGCCATCTCAATCGACTTCGGCGAGGATTTCCAGCAGTTCGTTTGGCGCATACCGAAGGAGAACCTCGTTCGCAGACTCTCGGTCCTGCTCGGCGAACCGGTTTCCGGAGAGCTGAACTTCGACGCCGCCGTGGACCTCGACAAGCCGGAGAGCGCGGTGATGCTCCGCATGCTGGAGTGCATCGTGCACGCGGCCGGGACCATGGCGGGCGAGCCGGCACGAATCGTGTTCGGCGAGCTCGAGCAGACGCTGATCACCGCCTTCCTGACCGGCACATGCCGCGACTTCCGCGCCCAGTTGGAACGTCCGACGCCGACCCTGGCGCCGCGGCAGGTACGGCGCGTGGAGGCCTATATCGAGAGCAACTGGGACCAGCCGGTAAGCATCGATGAGCTCGCTGGTGTTGCCGGGGCCAGCGCAAGAAGCATCTTTCGCGCCTTCAAGCAAAGCCGGGGCTATACTCCCCAGGAATTCGCGCGGAAGATCCGGCTGAAGCGCGCCCGAGACATGCTGCTCCAGACGCAGCTTTCCGTGACTGAAATCGCTCTTGCCTGCGGCTTTGCCGATGCGAGCCATTTCAGCCGCGAGTACAAGAAGGCCTTCGGGGACCGCCCGTCCGATATGCGGCGACGAGAGGACCTCGCCGTCGCCTGAGGGGCCGGTCCGTAGGATCGTTTGAGCTTCATCTCAAGTCCGGCGACAAATCCCGATCCGCCGCGGCGATCTCCTCCGCGGCCTTGGCGCAGGACGGCCGGTTCAGCATCCGCGCATACCAGGCCGCAAGCCGCGGGTGCGCGGACACCCGCGGGCCTTTCAGGCGCTGGGTGAACAGCACCGTCACGAACATGCCGATATCCGCGACGCTGAACGCACCGCAGAAATAGTCGCGCGCGGCGAGCCGCGCATCCAAGCCGGCGAACTGCCGGTCGATCTCCTGATCGGCCTTGATCCCCTCCTCTTCCCGCGCCGCTTGCCGTGCGCCGTCGGCGAGCGGCGGCTCGGTGCGGTAGAGCAAATTGCGCACCGGCGCGAACAGGATCTCGTCCGCCTCCAGCTCCACCAGCCGGCATTTCGCCCGCGCCTTGGCACCCTTGGGATAAAGCGGCGGTTCCGGATAGGCATCCTCGAGATATTCCAGGATCACGGTGGAATCGAACAGGGTGAGGTCGCCCTCGACCAGCACCGGCACCTTCTTCAACGGATTGGCCTCGGCCACCGCCGGATGCTTCGGGCTGTACCCCTTCGCCTGGGTGAAGGCCACCAGCTCCCGCGCATAGAGCAGCCCCTTTTCGCGCAGTGCGATCTCCACCTTGCGCGAGAACAGGCTCAGCGGCCCGACATAGAGAATACGCTCAGCCATGACGCAGCTTCCCCTGACTGTAAAAGCCCGGAGCCTACATCGGCGGCCTGACAGGGTCTGTCAGGAGGAGTGCTGCCTTCACTGCGCCGGCGTCAGCCGCAGCAGCCGACCAGGATCGTCATCCTCGATGAGCCAGATCGCGCCATCGGGGGCGACGGCAACGTCGCGGATCCTGGCACCCATGTCCCAGCGCTCCACCTCGTCCGGCTGGCCGTCTGCGAAGGCGACACGGACCAGCACGCCGGCGCCGAGCCCGCCGATCAGCGCCGAGCCGCGCCATTGCGGGAACATCGCGCCTTCGTAGAAGACGAGCCCCGCCGGCGCGATGACCGGATTCCAGTAGAGCAAGGGCGCGGCGAAATCCGGCCGCGTCGCATGGCGCGGGATTTTGGAGCCGTCGTAGTTGTCGCCGTTCGAGACCACCGGCCAGCCGTAGTTTTTCCCGGGCTCGATCAGGTTGAGCTCGTCGCCGCCGCGCGGGCCCATCTCATGCAGCCAGAGTTTCCCATCGGGCGCGAAAGCGAGGCCGTAGGGATTGCGATGTCCCAATGTCCAGGTCTGGCCCGGCACGCCGCCCTGCGCGGCGTTGGGATTGTCTGCCGGCGACGAGCCGTCGAGATTGAGGCGCAGCAGCTTGCCGCGCGCCTGCTGCGGATCCTGCGCCGGCTTGCCCAGCTGGCGCTCGCCGACGGTGAGGAAGAGATGCTGGCCCGCCGGGTCGAAGGCGATGATGCCTCCGGGATGGCCGCGCCCGCCGACCGGCGTTTGGCGCCAGATCGCCGCCACATCGGCGAGCTGCGCGGCGCCGTCGGACATGGCCAAGGTCGCGCGCGCCAGCACCAGGCGGGTGTCGCCGTCGGCCGCCTCGGTATAGGTGAAGTAGATGCGGTTGCTCGCCGCGAAGTCCGGCGCCGCGGCGATGTCGAGCAGGCCGATCTGGCCGGAGGCCGCGACCTCGGGCACGCCGCTGATCGGTGTCTTCTCGCCACCTTGCGCCACCAGGAAGATCCGCCCCGGCTTCTCGGTAACCAGCATCCGCCCATCGGGCAGGAAGGCGATCGCCCAGGGCGTGTCGAACTCCGCCACCGCATCGACCGCGAAGGGCCGGGTCTCGCTGGAATCGCGGCCGCCGGCATTGATGCTCTCGGCTGCTCCAGGTCGGGCAATGAGCAGAACCGCCAAGGTCGCAAAGATCGTTCGACGCATCATGGCCTCCCCGCTGAAAAGGCGATCAAAGCGGAAAGAACCGCCCGCGCCGAGCAAAGTTTCCGTGAGGAGATCCAGGCGCGGCCGCATATCTCGCTGAAATTTCGGACAGCTTCCTTGACAGAATGTCGCAGCGCCCCGATACTGGGGCCATGAGCGATCTGCGGCACACCTGCGTTATGTGGCAAAAGCGACCCTCCCCGGGGGCCGCTGGATGCTGCCTGCGCTAAAAACGCAGACATAGCAGGACCAGTGAGAACCCCGCCGGATCGAGCGGGGTTTTTGTTTGCCCCACTCCTCCGGCAAGACAAGCGGAGGACAGCGCCATGGCCGACCCCACCACGATAGCGATCCCACCCAGTAGTCAGCGGGTGGTTTCGGATTCCACCCGCTCGGAAATCCGCGGCATCTGGTTGCCGCTGGTCACGCCGATGAAAGACGGCCTGCTCGACGAAGTCTCGCTAAAACGCCTGCTGCGCCAGGTCTCCGCCCGCCCAGTCGACGGGCTGGTGCTCGGCGCCACCACCGGCGAAGGCCCGCTGCTGGACGAGCGCGAGATGGAGCGCCTGGCCGCCATCGCCGCCGACGAATTGGGCGATCTGCTGCCGATCTATCTCGGCGTTTCGGGCAGCGACACGCGCAAGCTCGAGCAGCAGCTCCACCGCATCGCCCACTGGCCGGTCGCGGGTTATCTCGTCTCCTGCCCGTCCTATGTGCGGCCGTCGCAGGAGGGCCTCTACCAGCACTTCGCGCGGCTGGCCGAGGCGGCGGAACATCCGATCCTCATCTACAACATCCCCTATCGGACCGGCGTCAACCTCGCCAACGACACTTTGCTGCGCCTGGCCGAGATTCCGACCATCATCGGCATCAAGGATTGCTGCACCGATCCGGCGCAGAGCCTCGACCTCATTCGCCGCAAGCCGGCAGGGTTTGCGGTGATGTGCGGCGAGGATGCGCAATTCCATGTCGCCCTCGCCCAGGGCGCCGATGGCGGCATCCTCGCGTCCGCTCATGTCGAGACCGAGCGCTTTGCGACCATCCACGCCGCCCATCGCGACGATGGCGACACCCGGACCGCGCTCAAGCTCTGGCACGACCTCTCCGACCTGCCGCGGCTGCTGTTCGCCGAGCCGAGCCCGGCGCCGGTCAAATACTGGCTCTACCGCCAGGGCCTGATCGACAGCCCGGAAGTCCGCCTGCCGATGACGCCAGTGACCCCGCAACTCGCCGCCCGCATCGACCGCGAGATCGGCCGCTGGAACGGCACTACCCGCGCCGCTTGATTCTGCCTCTCCCTCGCGTCCCTGAAACTGCCTCTCCCCGAAAGGGGGGAGGCGCTTCTTTTCGCGCCACGCAGCCCCTATAATTTCGCCGTTGAAACCGGGATCAAAGATTTCGGGATAGACCGATGACGAGACTGGGCCTGACGCTGCGGTATGTCGCCTGGTGGATCGCAATTGCGGTCGCGGCATTGCTCTGGCGGATGCTGAGTGATGCCGCGGCTATCGCGCAGCATAGCCGCGATTCGATCGCCAGCTGGGCTGGAATGGAGGTCCTCATCAACGACTGGCCGGCCTTCAATCCAGCAAACTGGGATGTCGTCTACTGGCTTGCCTTGGCCGCGATACTGCCCACCCTCGCTCTTCCGTGTGCGTCCGCAATCTTCAGCGACCGCCGGCCACGCTTGGCGATGCAGCTGGCGATAGCAACGATTCTGTTGTCGCCGGCGCTCTACGCCGGGGTCGTTCTGCAGGCTCCGTACTGGCCGCTTTGGACCGACATTGGGAACTAGAAGAATGCCGTTGAACATCACCCCCGTCACCCCCGATCTCGGCGCCGAGATCCGCGGCATCGATCTCCGCACCGCCGATGCGGGCGAGATCGCCGCCATTCAGAACGCTTTAGCCAAGCACTCGGTCCTGTTCATCCGCGACCAAGACCTGACGCTCGATGACCAGCTCGCCATCACGCGGAAGTTCGGCAGCGTGCTGCGGGTGCCCTATGTGCAGGGCGTCGCCTCGCATCCCGACGTCATCGCGGTGCTGAAGGAAGCGTCGGAGAAGAAGATCTCCACCTTCGGCGGGACCTGGCACAGCGATTTCTCTTTCCTCTCCGAACCGCCCGCCGCCACCCTGCTCTATTCGGTCGAAATCCCGCCGGTCGGCGGCGATACGATCTGGGCCAGCCAATATCTCGCCTATGAGGCGCTCTCCGACGGCATGAAGGCGCTGCTCGACCCCTTGCGCGCGGTGCATACCGGCTGGCCGCACGGCACGATGGGCCCGAACCCGGACGTGCCGGTCTCGAAGTCGATCAGGATGGTGCGCAACGACCCCAGCGCCGACCGCGAGGTGCTGCATCCGGTGGTGCGCGTGCATCCGGTCACCGGCCGGAAGGCCCTCTTCGTCAACCCGGTCTATACCCAGCGCTTCGAAGGCATGACGCAAGCGGAATCCAAGCCCATCCTCGACTATCTGCACCAGCATAATGTGCGGGCGGAGTTCTGCTGCCGCTTCCGCTGGTCGCCGAACACCCTGACCATGTGGGACAACCGCTGCCTGATGCATCTCGCGGTCAACGACTATGACGGCCACCGCCGCCTGCTCTACCGCACCACCACCGCCGGTGAAGCGCCCGCGGGTGTCGCGCAACGCGCGGCCTGACTAATCCAGCAGCCCGAGCTGCGCGGGATCCATCCCGAGACGGTCGGCCAGCTTGAACACCATGGCCCTGGCGTGCATCGGCAAGGGAAGGCGGCCGTCATGGGAGAAGCGGCAGACCGTCTCCACCGCTTGGGCGTGGCGGCCGGCGCTGACGAGGCGATCGACCTCGTCCATCTGCGCGGGCGAAAGATTGCTTTGGACCTGCGCCAGGAGGTTCAGCAGCACCCCTTGCATGTCGTCGATTCCCTGCATGCGCGAGCCCACGGCTGGTTGCAAGGTCTGGAAATATAGCATGCCCGCGCGGCGCCGAATACCTCCTCTCGCCACTGGCGGCGCGCCTACATCTTATGGTAGTATATAACGGAATGAGCAGGGGGATGCCATGTGCGACGGATCGCTTTTTGCTGCTGTTTGCTTCACGACCGGCAACGCCATCGACATTCTCGGCTATGCCGGTGCGATCACGGCTTTCTGGATAGGGTTTAGTCGATACCGGAAGGATCAGGCCTGGAAGCGAAAGGAATACGTCGCCGGCGCGTGGGAGAAGATAAAGGCATCTCCACTCAGCATGAATGCAATGGTCATGCTCGACTACTCACTGCGATGGATTCACCTGAATGCGAATAAGCCGAATGCCACGCCTGAATACGCGCGGATCAGCGTGGGTTGGTGTGCTGCGGCTCTGATCCCCCACAATGTCAAAGGGCGTCCGCAATACGGACGCGTTGGTGCTTACGTCCGCGACGCATTCGATGATTTCTTGAGCAACCTCGATGAAATCAATTCGATGATAGATGCGAACTTGCTTAAGAAGAAGGACGTCAGGTTCTACCTCGGCTATTGGGCGAGTAAGCTTGGGAGACCTCAGCCGGTGGCGGCAGCCGAGATTGCCGAATGGCGCAATGCCGTCGACCGGCAGATAGCGGAGAAGATGCGTGATAGAGATCTGGATGACTCGCAGCAAAAGATGATCGCGGACTTCTTCGGATATGCGCTTCCGCGCAATCTCTATCTCTTTATGGGTGCCTACAAATTCAGAGGTGTGATCGACCTCTGCCATCGCCTGAACCACGAGCCGCTCCCGCCGCGCGAGTTCGAACTCACGGATGGCGATGACTATCGCGCTCTTTGGGAGGAACTGGCTTCCGAATGCCGCGCGGGTTTCTGGAACCGGGTCGCAGACCACGCGAGACTCGAATCCGAGAAAAAGAAGGCAGAGTACGGGTTTGGCCAACCCGATCGAACCTCCACGGCTCCTTAACCGAAGTTTGGCGCCGCGTTGCCGGCCGGCTGCGGCAGGCAGATCGAGTGGATCCCGCCCCCGCCATAGGCGAGTTCGATCGCCGGGACCTGGATCACCTCGCGCTTGGGGAAGAGCCTAGCGATCGTGTCATAGGCCTTCTTGTCGGCGGCGCCGTCCTCATAGGCCGGCAGGATGACGGCGTCGTTGGGCAGGTAGAAGTTCACATAGGACAGCGCCAGCCGGCGGCCCTCCGCGTCGAATTGCGGCCGCGGCTGCTCGATTTCGATGATCTCCAGATCGCGGCCCGCCGCATCCTTCGAGGCCTTCAATCGCGCCAGGTTGTCGGAGAGGACCCGATGGTTGGGGTCGGCGCTGTCGCTGCAGGTGAGTGCGAGGACCGTGCCCGGCTTCACGAAGCGCGCGAGATTCTGCACATGCCCGCCGCCGAAATCGTCCTGCAACCCTTCGCCGAGCCAGATCACCTGCTTCACGCCGAGATGACGGATCAGTGACTCCTCGATCTGCTCGCGGGTCTTGTCGGGGTTGCGGTTGGGATTGAGCAGCACCGCTTCCGTGACCAGCAAGGTGCCCGCGCCATCGACATGGAGCGCGCCGCCTTCCAGCACCAGGTCGCCGTCGTAGCGGCGCATCTTCAGGCTCTCGAGGATCTGCTCGGCGACCGCGTTGTCGCGGTCGTATTCCGGATAGCGATGGCCCCAGCCGTTGAAGTTCCAGTCGATGCCGGCGACCTGTTTATCGGCGGAGGTCACGAAGACCGGGCCCATGTCGCGGATCCAGCAATCGTCATGCGGCACCGAGACCTGGCTGACGCCCTGCTTGGTCAGCAGCGAGACCTCGGCCACGTTCTTCGGCTTCACCACCATGCTGACCGGCTCGAACTGCGCGATCGTGTTGGCGATCTCCGCCGCCGCCTCGCGCGCCGCTTCGATATGGTCGCCCCAGGCTTCATCCCGGGCCGGCCAGGCCATCCAGCAGCGTGCGTGGTTCGCCCACTCGGCGGGCATCGTGAAGCCGTCGTCGAAAGGATTCGACATCGATCCAGTCAGTCGCAGTTGATCCGCAGAAAGCCGATCCCAATGCCCGGCGGCTCTTGGGCGGCCGCTCGAGGGTGCCGGAGTCTGTCTTACTTTTTGACCAAAGGCAAATCGAGCTTCAGGTGGAGCTCCTTCAGCCGAGCGGACGGCACCTCCGCCGGCGCCTGCATGAGAAGGTCTTCCGCGCGCTGATTGAGCGGGAAGGCAATCACTTCGCGGATGTTCTTCTCTTCCGCCAGCAGCATGACGATGCGGTCGATGCCCGGCGCCGAGCCGCCATGCGGGGGTGCGCCGAACTTGAACGCGTTCAGCATGCCGCCGAACTTATTCTCCACTTCGCTGGCGGGATAGCCGGCGATCTCGAAGGCCTTGTACATGATCTCCGGCAGATGGTTCCGGATCGCGCCCGAGGAGAGCTCAACGCCGTTGCAGACGATGTCGTACTGATAGGCGTTGATGGTCAAGGGATCCTGCTCGTTCAGGGCCTTCAACCCGCCCTGCGGCATCGAGAAGGGATTGTGGCTGAAGTCGATCTTCTTCAGGTCCTCGTTGTATTCGTACATCGGGAAGTCGACGATCCAGCAGAACTCGAAATGCTTGGCATTGATGAGCGCCAGGTCCTCGCCGAGCTTGGTGCGGACCGCGCCGGCAAATCTCTCGGCTACCGCCTTCTTGTCACAGGCGAAGAACACGGCGTCTCCGTCCTTGCAGCCGGTCGCCTCCTTGAGCTGGGCGATCCGCGCCTCGTCGAGATTCTTGGCGATCGGGCCCTTGCCGCCGCCCGCCTCGAAGATCACGTAGCCGAGACCCGCCGCGCCCTGCTCCCTGGCCCACTCGTTGAACTTGTCGAAGAAGGAGCGCGGCTTGGTGCCCGCACCCGGCGCCGGGATCGCGCGCACCACCGAGCCAGCGTCGACGGCCTTGGCGAAGATGCCGAAGCCGGAGCCGCGGAAAACTTCCGAGACGTCCGAGATCAGGATCGGGTTGCGCAGGTCCGGCTTGTCGGAGCCGTAGCGCAGCATGGATTCCACGAAGGGAATGCGGCGGAACGGCAGCGGCGAGACGGTGCGGTCGCCGGCGAATTCCTCGAACACGGCATGCAGCACCGGCTCGATCGTGTTGAAGACGTCCTCTTGCGTGACATAGCTCATCTCGAAATCGAGCTGATAGAACTCGCCGGGCGAGCGGTCGGCGCGTCCGTCCTCGTCGCGGAAGCAGGGCGCGATCTGGAAATAGCGGTCGAAGCCCGCCACCATCAGCAGCTGCTTGAACTGCTGTGGCGCCTGCGGCAGGGCGTAGAACTTGCCCGGGTGGTTGCGCGACGGCACCAGGTAGTCGCGCGCGCCCTCGGGCGAGGACGAGGTCAGGATCGGGGTCTGGAACTCGGTGAAGCCCGCAGCGACCATGCGGCGGCGGATCGAGGCGATCACATTGGCGCGCAGCAGGATGTTCTTGTGCACGCGCTCGCGCCGCAGGTCGAGGAAACGGTAGCGCAGGCGGAATTCCTCGCCGGCATCCTCGTCGCTGTTGACCTGGATCGGCAGCTGGTCCGCCGCCGACTGCAGCTGGAACTCCTGGACCTGGATCTCGATCTCGCCGGTCGGGAGCTTCGGGTTGATGGTCTCGGCCGTGCGCTTCACCACCTTGCCGGTGATGGTGACGACGCTCTCGAGCTTTGTCGGCTCGACCGCCTTAAAGAGCGGGCTGGAGATGTCGAGCACGCACTGGATCAAGCCGTAATGGTCGCGCAGATCGATGAAGACCAGGTTGCCGTGGTCGCGCTTCCTGTGGACCCAGCCCGAGACCCGCACCACGGACCCCGAATCGGCGGCGCGAAGGGCGCCGCAGGTATGGGTGCGGTAGGGATGCATGGCTGAGGTCCTTCTGAACGGGAAAATCGCTGGAATCGGGGCGCAAAAGAGACGGGAAACCGCGCTTTGTCAAGGGTTTCGGCCCATGCGGGCGCCCGGGGACGGGTATCCGCCCGTATCGCTTTGAGCCCTCGGCAAAAGGCGTTATAGCTTGGCCCATGAACGTACAGCAAAAGCCCCACGGCGGGGTCCTGATCGCCGATTCCGCAAGTCTGGCAGCGCTTTGCAGCCGGCTCGCGCAAGAGCCTTACATCACGATCGACACCGAGTTCCTGCGCGACAAGACCTTCTGGCCGCAGCTCTGCCTGATCCAGGTCGCTTCGCCGCACGAGGCCGCCGCGATCGACAGCCTGGCCGAGGGCCTCGACCTCGGCCCCCTGCTGGAGCTGCTGAAGAACCGGAACGTGGTCAAGGTCTTCCATGCCGCCCGGCAGGATCTGGAAATCTTCTACCATCTGATGGGCGAGGTCCCCGCCCCGATCGCCGACAGCCAGGTGATGGCCATGGCGGCGGGCTTCGGCGATTCTGCCAGCTACGAGACGCTCTGCGGCAAGCTCGCCAACGCCCGGGTCGACAAGCTCTCCCGCTTCACCGACTGGTCGCAGCGGCCGCTGACCGACCGGCAGATCGCCTATGCGCTCGACGACGTGACGCATCTGCAAGTCATCTACGAGAAGCTGAAGAAAAAGCTGGAATCGACCGGCCGCATGGCCTGGCTGGCCGACGAGATGGCGATCCTGGAATCGCCGGCGACCTACACCGTCGACCCGATGAAGGCTTGGCAGCGCCTGAAGACCCGCTCCGACAAGCCGCGCTTCCTCGCGGTCTTGCGCGAGATCGCCGCATGGCGCGAGCGCGAAGCGCAGAGCCGCGACGTGCCCAGGAGCCGTCTCTTGAAGGACGAGACCCTGGTCGAGATCGCCGCCCATCCGCCGCGCGACGCCGATGCGCTCGCCCGGTGCAGGGGTCTGTCGAAAAGCTTCGCCGAAGGCCGCATGGGTGAGGCGATCCTGGATGCGGTGAAGCGCGGCCTGGACACGCCGGAGAGCGAGTGCCCGAAGCTCGAGGCCCGGCCGGAAGTGCCGCCGGGACTGGGGCCGCTGATCGATCTCTTGCGCGTGCTGCTCAAGACCCGCTGCGACCAGCATGAAGTGGCGCAGAAACTGGTCGCGAACAGCAGCGATCTCGAGCTGATCGCGGCCGACGACAATGCCGACGTTCCCGCCCTCGGGGGCTGGCGACGCGAGCTGTTCGGGGCCGAGGCCTTGAATCTGAAGCATGGCAAACTCGCCCTGACGGCGGCCGGCAAGCGCGTCAAGATCATCGAGGTCTGACCCTTGAGCGAGGGCGCCGCTTCCGTCGACTCTCGCTTCACCCTGCCCTTCCGAGTTTCGACGCCGGCCACCCTCGCGGCCGGCGCGATCCTGCTGCTCGCTCTCATCCTGCGCATCCTCGGCGCCAACGGCGAGCTCTGGCTGGACGAGATCTGGAGCCTGAAGCTGATCGACGAGGTGGAAGCGCGCCACGACCTCCTTTGGGGCCTCGCGATCGACAACAACCACTATCTCAACACGCTCTGGCTCTGGATCGTCGGCGCCGACGCACCGGTGCTGCTGCAACGCGCCCTGTCGATCCTGTTGGGCGTCGCGGCGGTCGCCGCCGCCGGCCTGGCGCTCCGGCGTTCCGGCCCGGCCGGCGTGCTGGGCGCGATGGCCCTGTTCGCCGTCAGCTATCCGATGGTGAATTACGGCTCGGAAGCCCGCGGCTATGCCGGCCTGATCCTGATGACGCTGCTGGCGATCCTGCTGACCGAGAGCGCCACGGCGGGCTCGGCGCGCGATCGCCGCAGGCTGGGTTTCGCCAACCTGGCGGCCGTCCTGTTCCAGCCGATCGCGCTCGGCGGCATCGCCGGACAGATCCTCTGGAGCGCCTGGATGAACCGGCCGTCCGGCAAGCCGAGCTTCGCCGCGATCCGGCGCGTCATCGCGGCAACCGAGGCCACCTTCTCCTGGACCGTCCGGCTGCTCATCCCCGTGGCGGCGATCATCACCTTTGCCGTGCTCCACGCCGAAGGATACCGCATCGCCGGCACCGATCCCTTCACCGTCGCCGGCTTCGTCGCCGGCTATGGCGGGATGCTGCACCTGTTGCTCGGCCTGCCCGATGCCGCGCCCGATTGGGTTGCGCTGCCGATCGGCGCCGCGGTCTCGATCTTCGGTTGGCAGCGGGCGCGCCGCCGCGCGCCGAACACCGCGGCGCTTTACATCATCTTCCTGGTTGTGCTGCCGCTCGCGATGTTCGCAGCGCGGCTGCCGAACATCCATTTCCCGCGCTACTACCTCGCCTCGGCGGTGGTTTTCCTGCTGGTGCTCTCCGACCTCTTCGCCGCGGCCTGGGCGCGCGGCGGCGCGGTGCGGCTGCTGGGCGCGGCGCTGCTGCTGGCGATCGCGGTCGGCAATCTGGCGGATGTTTCGCGGCTGTTGCGGGACGGCCGCGATCAATCGGCCGCGGTCATGAAAATGGTCGCCGGCGCCGGGCCGGTGCTGGTCACCTCCGACCAGGACGTCCGCAACCGGCCGATCCTCGAATTCTTCGCGACGCGATACCACCTGCCGTTGACCTACGTGCCGACCGCAGAAATCTGCGCCAAGCAGCCGCAGTGGTTGCTCTCGAGCTCGAACGACGCCGAGATGCCGGAGACGCTCGACACTTCAACGGTCGGCTGTGCCAGGATCTTCAGGAAGGAGGCATCCTTCCCGCAATGGGGACTGTCCGGCCTGCCTTGGACCGTCTATCGCACCGAGCAGCCTTAGGCGATCGCGGTCGCGAGGCCGAAGGCGCGGCCCGCGGCGTCGAGGCGACGCTGGATGGCCTCGCCGAACAGGGCTTCGCCGCCCTTGGGCAGATGCAGGGTCAGCCGCGCACTGGACTTCTCGATCGAGGTCAGGCCCAGCATATGCTCGGTGCCGCCGCTCAGGGCATAAGCGAGCCGGATCGTGGTGCCGACCCGGGCGGCGAAGGCCATGTCGTCTTCGGTCAGGAGGTGACGGACCGGATCGAACTCCGTCGCGTCGGCGGACCCGCCGTAGCGGATCGCCAGGATCAGCGCCAGCGTCACGCGCTCGGCATGGGTGATGCCGGCGACCGGCAGCCGCAGCGCGC
This sequence comes from Dongia sp. agr-C8, assembly GCF_054658695.1. NCBI lineage: Bacteria > Pseudomonadati > Pseudomonadota > Alphaproteobacteria > Rhodospirillales > Dongiaceae > Dongia > Dongia sp. agr-C8. Next base: position 1,248,805 of record NZ_BAAGHZ010000001.1, on the reverse strand, counting down.
GCATGAAGGCATGCTCGGCGCGGTAATCCGGATGCTCGCGCCAGGCGATATCCGAGAGGATGCAGGCCGCCTCGCGCAACCGCGCGCGGGCATGGCCTTCGCTGCGGAACAGCGGCAGCAGCCAGTCGTCCAGCTGGTCCATCACCTGGCCGAATCTGCCCTCGGCGCCGGCCAGATCGGCGCAGCCCACCAGCAGCGGATCGGCGCTCTTCGCCTCCTCGTCCAATCGGCTGAACAGGAAGCCCTCGCGAAGGCCGTAGGCCGAGAAGAGAATGAGGCTGGGCTTGGTCAACTTCAGCAGGCGCTCGAGCACCAGCACGCCCAGCGGCAGCGTCTCCATGCGCCGGCGCGAGACCCCGGCGATATCGGCCAGCGAGCGCTTGCCGAGGCGGCTCAAGAGCTTGGCCAGGTCTTCGGCCTCGCGACGCTGCATCCGGTATTCGTGGATGACGCGCAAGGGATAGTCGTTCTGCTCCATGTGGATGCGGGCGAAGCCGCGCCAGGTGCCACCGACCGGATAGAGCGTCCTGCCCTTGACCTCGTCCAGCCAGTCCAGCTTCTCGAACTGCTTGTCGATCAGCTTCTGCGCCGCGTCGAGATCGCCGCCGGTGGCTTCCACCAGCCGCAGCGGCCCGAGCGGCAAGGTGACATGGTGGCCGATCTTGCCCTTGTTGATCGCGACCAGCTCCAGGCTGCCGCCGCCGAGATCGCCCATCAGGCCGTCGGCCTCCGGCACGCCGGCGATGACGCCCATCGCCGAGAGCCGCGCCTCTTCCTCGCCGCTGACGATCCTGACCTTGCGGCCGGTCTTCTTCTCGATCTCCGCGGTGAAGGCTTTGCCGTCGCCGGCATCGCGCACGGCCGCGGTCGCCAGCATGTCGATCTCCTCGACGCCCATCGCCTCCGCCATCGTGACGAAGCGTGCGATGTTCACCAGCGCCGCCTTGACGCCTTCCGGATTGAGCTGGCCGGTCTTCTCAAGGCCCTTGCCGAGGCCGGGCTGGGCCTTCTCGTTGAAGACCGGCACGGGGCAGCGCGAGCGCTTGTCGAAGACGACGAGTCGAAGCGAGTTGGAGCCGATGTCGATCACGGCCACGCGGCCGGGCCGCGCGGCCCGGGCGGCGGCCGCGGCTTTCCGAAGCGATGCGGTCAAGCTTTAAGCCTTCTGCAGCAGGTCGAGCTTGGGTGCTTTCTTCTGCTTCTTAAGCGCCGAGCCGCGCCCTGACAAGCTTGGATTGGTCATGAAGAAGGTATGGGCGCTGAAGCCCTCCTTGCCTTCCGGCGGGCTCAGCCGGCGATACTCGCCGCTTTGGTCCATTTCCCAGCTCTGCAGGTTGTCCTTCAGGTTGGCGACCATGATCTGGTCGAGGATCTGCTGATGCACGGTCGGGTTCTCGATCGGAACCAGCAGCTCGAGTCGGCGGTCGAGGTTGCGCGGCATCCAGTCGGCGGAGGAGATGAAGACCTTGGCATTGCGCGACGGCAGCGCATGGCCGGCGCCGAAGCAGACGATGCGCGAATGTTCCAGGAAGCGCCCGACGATGCTCTTCACCCGGATGTTCTCCGACATGCCGGGCACACCGGGGCGGAGGCAGCAGATGCCGCGCACCACCAGATGCACTTTCACGCCGAAGCCGCTCGCCTTGTAGAGCGCATCGATGATGCCGGGATCGACCAGCGAGTTGACCTTGCCCCAGATGCTCGCGGGCCGGCCGGCCTTGGCATGCTCGATCTCGTCGTCGATCAGCTTCAGCAGGGTCGGGCGCAGCGTCATCGGCGCGAAGGCGACCTTCTCGGTGCCCTCGGGACGCGCATAGCCAGTCATATAGTTGAAGATCCGCGCGGCGTCGTGGCAGAGGCCCGGGTCCGACGTGAAGAAGCTCAGGTCGGTGTAGACCTTGGCGGTGATCGGGTGATAGTTGCCGGTGCCGTAATGCACATAGGTTCTGAGGTTGGCGCCTTCGCGGCGCATCACCATCGAGACCTTGGCATGGGTCTTCAGCTGCACGAAGCCGTAGACCACCTGCACGCCGACCCGTTCCAGGTCGCGGGCCCAGCGGATGTTGGCGGCCTCGTCGAACCGGGCCTTGAGTTCAACCAGGGCGGTCACCGACTTGCCCGCCTCCGCCGCCTCGATCAGCGCCTTGACGATCGGTGAGTCTTCCGACGTGCGGTAGAGCGTCTGCTTGATCGCGACCACATTGGGATCACGCGCCGCTTGCAGAATGAACTGCACGACGACGTCGAAGCTCTCGAACGGGTGATGGACGACGATGTCCTTCTGGCGGATGGCGGCGAAGCAGTCGCCCTTCATGTCGCGGATGCGCTCCGGGAAGCGCGGATTGAACGGCTGGAACTTCAGGTCCGGCCGCTCGTCGATGATCAGCTTCGAGGTGGCGGGCAGACCGATGATTCCGTCCAGCAGGAACACGTCCTCGCGGCTGGCATCGAGCTCGTCGATGATCTCGGCCAGCAGGTCTTCCGGCATCTCGGCATTGACCTCGAGGCGGATGACCGAGCCGAGGCGCCGCTGCTTCAGCGCGGTCTCGAACAGGCGGACCAGGTCCTCCGCCTCTTCCATCACTTCGATCTCGCTGTCGCGGATCAGCCGGAAATAGCCGTGGTCGACCAGCTCGTAGCCGGGGAACAGGCGGTGGAGATAGAGCCCCACCAAAGCTTCCAGGGTCAGGAAGCGGACATTCTTCGGATCGATGCCGGGGAAGCGGATGAAGCGCGGCAGCTGGTTCGGCACCGGGATCAGCGCCTTCATCATCTTGCCGTCGGCGGTGTTCTTCAGCTGCATCACCATCGCAAATCCCTGGTTCGGGATGAACGGGAAGGGATGCGCCGGGTCGATCGCCATCGGCGTCAGGACCGGGAAAATCTGGTCGAGGAAGTAGCTGTCGAGCCACTCCTTCTCGGCCGGCGTGATCTCGGCGACATCGACCACGCAAAGGCCGTTGTCGCGCAGTTCCTGGCGGAGCGTCCGCCAATGCGTCTGCTGGTCGCGCATCAACTCGCCGCTGCGCTGGTTGATCGCCGCCAACTGCTGGCGCGGGGTCAATCCGTCGGCGCTGACCGCGGAGACATTGGCGCGCACCTGGCCGCGGAGGCCGGCGACCCGCACCATGAAAAATTCATCGAGGTTGTTGGCCGAGATCGAGAGGAAGCGCAGGCGCTCCAGCAGCGGGTGGTTCTTGTTCCCCGCCTCTTCCAGCACCCGCTCATTGAAGGCGAGCCAGGAAAGCTCCCGGTTAACGAACCGGCTGAGCTCGCCCTGATAGGCAGCCGCGCCGTCATTCGCCGGTTGCTTCTGATCGTCCAACGCCTTGATCGCCGAATCCGCCACAGCTTTTCCTCCGCCGGTCTCGCACCGGATCCCATGGTCCTCGAAGCTAGGACATTTAAAAGGTCAATTCATCCCGCATCGTTAATTTCCGCCCGGGTTCAACAAAACTGTCACCTCCAGTTCTATTTGCGAATGATTCTTAATTGCGTTACTTTCTTGCCTCCTGAAACTTGGGGATGGCACGGGTAAATGATTATCCTACCAAAGGGTTACCATTGGCTGGTGGGTTCGATTCTGGGCTCATTGCTGATTCTCGCCGGCGCCCCGGGAGCTGCCATGGCGGAGGGATGGGAAGCCGAACTGCAGGCAGCGGATGCGGTCGTCCTGGATCCTTGGTCTGGCGGGTTTCCGGTCGAGACGGCACAGGCCGAGGCGCGCTTCGATTTCGAGCTTCCTGCCGAGCCGCTGGCGGTCGCGTTGACGCGGTTTCAGCAGGTCACCGCGATCCGGGTAATGGTCGACAGCAAGGCGATCGCCGGAATGCGCACCCCGGGCGTGCGCGGGGTGATGACGGCGCGCGAGGCCCTGGCGGCGCTGCTCGCCGGAACCGGACTCGACTATCGCATGGCGGACACGGCGACGGTCGCGATCGAGCCGGCCGCGGCGAATACCGCGCAGGGTGGTCCTGTGCTGCTCAATCCCCTCCCGGTCACGGCCGAGGGCACAAGCGAGAGCGCCAACGGACCGGTCGACGGCTATGTCGCCGAGCGCAGCGCCACCGGCACCAAGACCGACACGCCGCTCATTGAGACGCCGCAATCGATCACCGTGATCCCGCGCGAGCAGATGGATACCCAGAACGTCGAGCGGGTAGCGGAAGCCTTGCACTACACCGCGGGAGTCCAGCCGGACATCTACGGCGTCGACACCCGCGGCGACTGGATCTCGGTGCGCGGCTTCGACGAGGGCCAGTATCACGACGGCCTCCGGACCCCGAGTGATGGACTCGTCTACGGCTGGTGGAAGGTCGAGCCTTATGGGTTGGAGCGGATCGAGGTGCTGAAAGGCCCCGCTTCCGTGCTCTACGGCCAGACCTCGCCAGGCGGCCTCATCAATCTGGTGAGCAAGCTGCCTTCGGAGACGCCGATCCACGAAGTTCAGCTCCGCAGCGGCACCTGGTGGCGCGAGGAGCTGGCCGCCGACTTCAGCGGGCCGCTGACCGAGGATGACGATCTGCTCTACCGCGTCGTCGCCCTTGGGCGCTACAGCGAGACCCAGGTGGACCATGCCGAGGACAACCGCGGTTACTTCGCACCGAGCCTGACCTGGAGTCCGAACGAGGAGACCAGGGTGACCTTCCTCGCCGACTTCCAGGAGGACCAGGTCGGGTCCGCGATCAACTTCCTGCCCTATGAGGGCACCATCCAGGACAACCCGCACGGCAAGATATCAACCGATACCTTCACCAGCGAACCCGGTTTCGACGGGCACAACGAGCGTCGCTATTCGTTCGGCTATCAGTTCGAGACGACACCGACCGACCAGATCACACTGCGGCAGAACGTCCGCTACGGCCATCTCGACCTTGACTACCGCACGGTCTACGGCGCTGGCCTGCAGGCCGATCTCAGGACCCTCGACCGCATCGCCTCGATCGCGGTGGAAAGTTCGAACGCCGTCGCGGTGGACAACCAGGCGCAGCTCGATCTGGGCAGCGGCCGAGTGAAGAACACCACCCTCGTCGGTGTCGATTTCTGGAACCAGTTCAGCGACGCCGAGTTCGGCGACGGGCCGGCACCGTCGATCGACGTCTACGACCCCGATTACGGCGCCGATGTTGCCATGCCGGCGATCAGCACCAAGACGTATCAGGATGCGCGCCAGGTCGGCCTCTATGCCCAGGACCAGCTGGCGATCGACCGTTGGCGGCTGCTGGCGGGCCTGCGCTACGACTTCGCCCGCACATCGACACGCGACAAGGTCGCGCAGGAGACCACGTTGCAGAACGACGAGGCCCTGACCTGGCGCGCCGGACTGCTCTATCTGTCCGAGCTCGGCCTCGCGCCTTACGTCAGCTACGCGACTTCGTTCAAGCCGACCGGCGGCACCGATGCCGGCGGCCAGCCGTTCGAGCCGGAGACCGGCGACCAGTACGAGGTCGGGCTGAAGTTCCAGCCGGAGGGGATCAAGAGCTCGGTGACGCTCTCGGCCTTCGAATTGACGCGGCAGAACGTCCTCACCACCGATCCCAATGACCCGACCAACAGCATCCAGACCGGCGAAGTCAGGAACCGCGGCATCGAGCTCGAAACCCGCCTCAGCCTCGCGGACGGGCTCAACCTGCTCGGTGCCTATACTTTCCTCGATGCCAGGGTGACCGAGACCGAGGACGAGAGCCAGGGCGACCGTCCGGGCGACACGCCGCGGCACACCGCCTCGCTCTGGGCCGATTACACGGTGCCGGAGGGCGACCTCCAAGGCCTCGGCTTCGGTGCCGGCGTCCGCTACTACGGCTCGACCTTGAGCTACGCCAACGACCTCCGGACACCCGGCTACTGGCTGGTCGATGCCGCCGCCCGCTACAGCTGGAGCTACTTCACCTTCCAGCTCAACGTCTCGAATCTGCTCGACAACGTCTACGTCACGGCCTGCGACTTCTACTGCTATTACGGCGAGCGTCGCACTGTGACCGGCGCCGTCAAAGTCAGCTGGTAGTGGCGCGATGCGGACTGCCTTGGTCCTGATCCACCGCTTTGTTGGTTTGACGATCGCGGGGTTCCTGTTCGTCGCCGGCCTGACCGGCGCGGTCATCTCCTGGGACCTTGAACTGGACGCGCTGATCAACCCGCATCTTGTGGAGTCGCCGGGCCGCGGGCCCTTCCTCGACCCACTGGTCTTGGCCGACAAGCTGGCGGCCGAGGAGAGGCAATCCTATGTCACCTACGTACCGCTGCTGCCGGAGGAGGGGCACAGCCTATCCTTCGGCCTCCATCCCCGCTACGACCCCGCGGCGCAGGGCCTCTTTGATACCGGATATAACGAGATCTTCGTCGATCCGGTGACCGGAGAGGTCCGCGGCAAGCGCGAATGGGGCGCCGCCTGGCCGATCACGACCGAGACCTTCGTCTCCTTCCTCTATGTGCTGCATTACAACCTGCACATCCCGGCGTTCTGGGGCATCGACCGCTGGGGCGACTGGCTGATGGGCGGCATCGCCCTGCTCTGGATGATCGACTGCTTCGTCGGTTTCTACCTGACCCTGCCGATGGGGAAGCGCGCGGGCGCGCGAGTCGGGAGCTGGTGGAGCCGGTGGAAGCCTGCCTGGAAGATCAAGACCGGCGGCTCCGCCTATCGCATCAACTTCGACATCCACCGCGCGTTCGGCCTCTGGACCTGGCTGCTGCTCTTCGTGCTGGCGATCAGCGCGGTCTCGCTCAATCTCTACGAGGAAGTAGCGCGGCCGATCGTAACCGCCGTCTCCAGCTTCACGCCGACCCCGTTCGACACGCGCGCGATGCAGCCGCAGGACCGGATGATCGACCCCAAGGTCTCCTATGCCCAGGTGCTGGAGAACGGCAAGGCAGAGGCGCAGAGCCGCGGATTCACCGCTCCGGCCGGCGACATCTTCTATTCGCCGGAGTTCGGCGTCTACGGCGTGCGGTTCTTCAACACCGGCGAGGTGCACGGTGACGGGCTCGGCCTCGGCAATCCGGTGCTCTACTTCGACAGCCAGGACGGAGGCTATATCGGCGACTGGATTCCCTGGCGCGGCACCGCCGGAGATATCTTCCTGCAGATGCAGTTCCCGGTGCATTCCGGTCGCATCCTCGGCATCCCGGGACGGATTCTGATCTCGGCTATGGGATTGGTGGTCGCCGCCCTGTCGGTCACCGGCGTGGTGATCTGGCTCCGGAAGCGCCGCGCCCGCGTCGCGGTGCGGCGGCCGCCGGCACTTCACCGCAAGGTCGTCAGCGCAGAGTAGCGGAATCCGGCCACCGTGCTAACCTCGACGCCATGAAGACCCTGATCCTCATGCGCCATGCCAAGTCGGCCTGGCACGATTCGCATCAGAAAGACGCCGACCGGCCTCTGAACGGCCGTGGCCGCAAGGCGGCGCCGCAGATGGGGGCCTGGCTCGCCGGCGCGGGCTATCGGCCCGATGTCGTGCTTTGCTCGACCGCGCAGCGGACCCGCGAGACGCTGGACCTGATGAAGCCGAGCCTGCCGGCGGACACCGTGATCGAGTATTCCCGGGCGCTCTACCTGGCACCGCCCCGGGAGATGCTGAGCGAGATCAACAAGGTGCCCGCGACGGCGGAGACGGTGCTGCTGCTCGGCCACAATCCCGGCATCGGCAGTCTCGCCAGTCTGCTCGCCGGCAGCGGCGATGCCAAGGCCTTGGCCAATATGCATGGCAAGTTCCCGACCGCGGCGATCGCGGTCCTCGGTTTCGACGTCGCGCAATGGAGCGACTTGCCGCCGGGCAGCGGCAAGCTGCTCGCCTTCACGCGGCCGCGCGACCTCGACTAGCCCTTCGCGTCGTTCCAGAAGCGCTTCTCTTCGGCGAAGTTCTTCCAGACCTCGTCGAAGCCGGAGAGGTCGCGGTCGATCCGCGCGGTCTGCCAGCCGAGCACCAGGCCCTGCAGCAGGTTGGCGTCGGCCGCCGCCATGCCGCGATCGACCATCAGCCTTTGCGCCAGGGTGCTCAGGAGCTGGCGGCTGACGAAGGCATCGTTCAGTGAGCCAAGGCTGTCCTGGATCGCCGTCAGCGACGCGATGTATTTCTTGGTCGGCTTGGGCTTGAACAGCGAATGAAACGCCTCCGCCGCGTAGCGCATTTTCTTCGCCAGGATGCGCAGCCGGTGCAACTCGGGTTCCGGCAACAGGTCGTAGCGGGCGCCGAGCCGCATCAATCGCTTGTGCCGCGACTGCAGCAGGGGCCGCGCGAAGTCACCGACCGGCGCGCCAAGGCGCGCCCGCCCCGAAGCGCGACGCCAGTCGCCGGAATGAAGGTGGCGATAGAACTGGATCAGCATCGAGACATAGCGTGGGTTCTCGATCGCCAGATGGGCGGCGCGGCGCGCCTCGGCGCGGGCCGTCTCGGCGGTCTCGATCAACTGAGCGAAAGCGGGCTGCGCGCGCAGCCGGTTGTGGATCGGCTGCAGGGTCTCGGCGATCAGCACGTCGAGATCGCGGGCCGGGCCGAACTGGCGCTGCATCCACCTGAGGTCGATCGAGATCATGGCCTGGACGCCGTCATCCACCAGGTCGCGATAGGCGCTGACGATCGCGCGCAGCCGGCGCAACGCGACGCGGAACTGGTGGATCGCCTCGTCATCCTCGGTCGACAGCACCGCTTCTTCATTGGCGCGCAGCTGCTCGAGGCAATTGTTGACGATGGCGACGAAGGCTTCCTCGGTCGAAAGCTCGGGAGAAAGGGTGATCGGCTGAGCCTTGTGCGGCTGCGGATCGCGGCCTTCCGCCAGGGCATAGCCGCGCGCCGCCTTGGTCTCGGCGCCGAGCCGGACTGGAACCTCCTCGGCCAGTTGCAGCGCAAGCTGCTCGGCGAGGTCGTAAAGCGCGCCGGGCGTGCCGGATTTCAGCTCGAGTTCGATCTCGGCGATCGGCAGGCGCCGCCCGCCGGCGGTGATGGAGCCGAGGTCCACTGCCACCTCGATCATCGAGCTGCCATGCTCGGTCAGGAAGGCCGAGCGATGGAACTTGGTCTCGAAGATCGGGCGGAGGCGCCGCCAGATATTCTCGCGCTCGAGCTTGCGGCTGAGCTTCCGGTCGGTGACGGCCGAGGGCTGCGGCCGGTCGGCGGCGATCTCGGCCTCGATCTCCTGGAAATTCTGCAGGCCGCCCGGTCCGGAGGCCGGGGCTTTCAGGGTCTGGATCCGCTTCCGGCCGATCTTCCGCACCCGCAAGGCCATGCGCTGGCCGGCGAGCCATTGATCGGCGGTGTCGTAATAGGTGGATTCCAGCCGCGTGCGGTGCAGACCGGCGAGACTGGGCTCCGGCTCCGTTTCGACGCCGGCATTCAGGACCGGTTCGGCTGTCGCGACCGCATCGGCCGCCGGAACGAGCAGGCTCCGCAACGCCGGCCGGCGGAGGATTCCGGCAGCCGTGTCCGGCGGCAGGAGCAACTTAAGTTCTGTTTCCACCGCCATGAAATCAACGAGTCCGATTTCCCCGGCGCGACCTTATGGTCACGCCCCAGTATGAAAAAGTGACTGTTCCGTGACGCTATTGTTGCAGCCTAGCGATTTCTCACAAGAGCGTGAACATAGGCCTAAGACCAATGCGGTCGGTTAACGGAGACCGCATAATCGCGCCTCCAATCACCCGTCAGCGAGGGAGTCGCAATGACAAGGTTGAAGAATGCGGCCTGGGCCAAGGCCGTCTGTGCCGCTGCTGCCATTACGGTCGGCGGGGTCGCGGCCTGGGCGGCGGACGACATCATCCAGACGCGCCAGGCCGACATGAAGGAAATGGGCAAGAGCCTCAAGGCGATCAAAGGCATCATCGACGCCGGCGGCAATGCCGCGGACGTGGTGGCGCCGGCCAATAAGATCGTCGAGGTCGCCGGCCTCATTCCTTCCCTGTTCCCCAAGGGCTCCGATCAGGGCAAGACCGCCGCGCTGCCGAACATCTGGGAAAACTGGGACGCCTTCACCAAGCATGCCGACGACCTGAAGACCGAGGCGACCATGCTCGCCTCGGCCGGCCAGTCCGGCGATCTCGCGACGGTGCGCGCGCAGTTCGACAAGACCGCGAAGATGTGCGGCGCCTGCCACAAGGATAACAAGAAGAAAGAAGACTAATTCAGGACATAGACCAGGATCGGCGGCACCGCGGCAATCGCGGCCACGATCAGAGCCCGAAACGGCGAGGCGAAATCAGCCTCGCCGTTTCCTTTTGGCAGAATCGCGCGACCGGTCACCATGGCCCGCACCAGGTTCTCACGCTTCCAGACCAGATAAACCGCGATCACCAGGACGTGCAGCGCGATCAACGCCAGCAGGATGTTGAACATGGCTCCGTGCAGGTTGCCCGCGAGCTTCGCCGTGGCTTCCGAAACGTTGTCATAGAACGGGCCCTCGAACACCACGTCGTCGGCGTTGAACAGGCCGGTGAACGCCTGGATCCCGACCACGAGCAGCAGGACGACCACCATCAGGCCGCCGCCGGCATTGTGTCCGAAGGCATGCGATGGTTTCCGCGCGAACATGGTCTTCATATAGGCAACGACCGCGCCCGGTCCCTTGATGAACTGGGTGAAGCGCGCCGTCGATGACCCGACGAAGCCCCAGAGGATGCGAAACAGGATCAGCCCGCCGATGGCGAGACCGATCTGGTAATGCGTTTCCATCCAGCCGTTCTCCCCCGTGATCCAGGCGGCGACGATGCCGATCACCAGCAGCCAATGGAAAGCGCGGACATAGGGGTCCCAGACCCGGACCGGCGCGAGATCGGCGGTGACGGTGGATGAATTAGGCGCCATGGAGATTGCGCTCCTTTTGTCGAAGTGCGGCACGGCTGCGCGTGGTCGGCCTTTCCATCGTGGTCTCCCAGGTCTGGCTGGGCGCGAACCACTCGCCGACGATATCGACCAGGGCCCGGATCTTGGGGCTGGAATGGCGGCTCGGCGGATAAACGACGAACAGCGTCAGCGGATCCGCCGGGAACTTGGTCAGGATCGGCACGATGGTCCCCTTTTCGAGATCCTGTGCGAGCAGGAACTCCGGCAACATGGCGATTCCCTCGCCGTCGCGCAGCGGTTCCAGCAACAAATGTCCGTGATTGGCATGGATGGTCCCGCGCACCTTCACCTGGCCCCCTTTGGACCCACCACGGCCCTTAAAGCTCCATTCGAAGGGCCGGCTGCTCAAGGTGTAGATGAAGCAGTTGTGCCGGGCCAGATCCTCCGGCTTCTGTGGCGTGCCGTGAGCTTTGAGATAGCTCGGCGCCGCCACGACGTGGATCGGAATCTGGCGGATGCGCTTGGCGATGAGCGTTGAATCCGGCAGCGTCGCGCGAATGCGGATCGCCGCGTCGAACCCCTCCTCCACCAGGTCGACCAGGCGGTCGGTTGCCTCGACCGACACGGTGAGCTTCGGGTGGCGGCGGCTGAGTTCCGACAGCATGGCGGAGAGGCAGACCTGGCCGAAGGCGCTGGGCACGCTGACCCGCAAGGTTCCCGACGGCTCGGATTGCAGATGCCGGACCGCCGCATCCGCCGCTTCCAGTTCATCGAGCAGGCCCACCGCGCTCTCGAAATAGGCCTGGCCGGCATCGGTCGGGTGCAGCCGACGGGTGGTGCGGTGGATCAAGGTAGCGCCGAGATAGGCCTCGAGTTCGGAGACCTGCTTGGAGACGGCGGCCTTGGAAAGCCCGAGCTGGCGCGCCGCCGCGGAAAATGAGCCGAGCTCCAGCACCTTGCGGAAGCTTCGCATCGCCGCAACCTGATCCATCGCCATTCCCGCATTGTTCCCATTGCGTTGACAATCTTATCACTTCAAGGGCGATTGTCACCGGTCCGCTCCGGCACGAAGTATCAGGCCCCTACCCAGAAGATTCCCCGGAGAGAGTCATGACCAAAGTGCTGGTGCTTTACTATTCGAGCTACGGCCATATCGAGAAGATGGCGCAGGCCATTGCCGAGGGCGCCAATAAAGTCGGCGGCGCCGAAGTCGTCCTGAAGCGCGTGCCGGAGACGGTGCCGGCCGACATCGCCAAGCAGCACCATTTCAAGTTGGACCAGGCGGCGCCGGTCGCGACCGTGGACGAGCTCGGCGACTACGATGCCATCATCTTCGGCACGCCGACCCGCTACGGCAACATGGCCGCGCAGATGAAGACCTTCCTCGACATGACCGGCGGGCTCTGGATGAAGGGCGCCCTGGTCGGCAAGGTCGGCAGCGTCTTCACCTCCAGCGCCACCCAGCATGGCGGCCAGGAGACCACGATCACCAGCTTCCACACCGTGCTGCTGCATCACGGCATGGTCATCGTCGGCCTGCCCTATTCCTGCCAGGCGCAGATGGGCGTCGATGAGATCAAGGGCGGCTCGCCCTACGGCGCCTCGACCATCGCCGGCGGCGACGGCAGCCGCCAGCCGAGCGAGCAGGAGCTCGGCATGGCCCGCTTCCAGGGCGAGCACGTGGCGAAGATCGCGGCGAAGCTCAGCAAGTAAGCTGACAATCGCGGAGCAGCACGAACGGCCGGAGCAAGCTCCGGCCGTTTTGCGTTGCGGGCCCTGCCGTGGACGGCCATATAGCTTCCATCCCCGATGATGGAGTCTGTCCGATGCTGACGCTCGATGCGAAGCGCACCGCCCTCGTCCTGATCGATGTGCAGAAGGGGACGCTGGGCTTCAATCTCTCGCCGCATGGCCCCGCCGACATCGTCGCGGCCGCGACGCGGCTGGCTGATGGTGCTCGCAAGGCCGGTGCAATGCTGGTCTATGTGCGCGTCGCCTTCGCCGCTGACTATGCCGACCGGCCGCAAGGCCTGACCGACGTGCCGATGATCCTGCCGCCGGGCGGCCTGCCGGCGGATTGGTCAGACTACGCGCCGGAAATCGCCGCCATCGCGCCGGACCTCTGGATCACCAAGCGGCACTGGAGCGCGTTCCATGGGACCGAGCTCGACCTGCAGCTGCGCCGGCGCGGCATGACGCATCTGGTCTTCGGCGGCATCGCGACCAATTTCGGCGTCGAGTCCTCGGCGCGCGACGCCTGGCAGCACAACTACACTGCCGTGATCGCCGAAGATGCATGCAGCAGCGTCGGCCCCGAGCTGCACCGGTTCGCGATCGAGAAGACTTTGCCGCGGGTATCGCTGATCCGCTCGAGCGCGGAAATCATCGCGGCGCTCGCCCAATAAAGTCGTCATCCCCGGACTTGATCCGGGCATCTGTCTTCGTCGACACGAGACCCGCGGATCAAGTCCGCGGGTGACGACCAAGAGATCGTCAGCTGCATACACCCCCGCGTGGCCGACAAACACGATTGACAGCGACGCGAATTTCCCCAATATCGGCGGCGGGTCACGCTCCCCCAACGGAGCGCATCGTTCTGGAAGGAACGCCGATGACACGTCCGACGGGGCGGCCTCAGCGGCCGCTTTTTTCGTCTGGGCCCTGCGCCAAGCGCCCGGGCTGGACTCTTTCCCTCCTTGAAAACGCGGCGCTCGGCCGCTCGCACCGATCGAAGCCCGGCAAGGCCAAGCTCGCCGCGGTGATCGATCAATCCCGCAAGATTCTCGGCGTGCCAGCCGACTATCGCATCGGCATCGTGCCCGGCTCCGACACCGGCGCGGTCGAGATGGCGCTCTGGTCGCTGCTGGGGCCGAAGCCGATCACCGTGCTCGCCTTCGAGAGCTTCTCCAAGGACTGGGCCAAGGACATCACCGGCCAGCTCAAGTTGAACGCAACGGTGCTGGAAGCGCCCTACGGCGCGCTGCCCCAGCTCAAGGCGATCGACTGGACGCATGACCTGGTGTTCTGCTGGAACGGCACGACCTCCGGCGTGCGCCTCCCGGCGTCGGACTGGATCCCGGCCGATCGCGCAGGCCTCACCATCTGCGACGCGACTTCCGCCGCCTTCGCGATGGACCTGCCCTGGGACAAGCTCGATGTCGTCACTTGGTCCTGGCAGAAGGTGCTGGGCGGCGAAGCCGCGCATGGCATGATCGCACTCTCGCCGCGCGCCGTCGAACGCCTCACCACCCATAAGCCGGCCTGGCCCTTGCCCAAGGTCTTCCGCATGACGGCAGGCGGAAAATTGAGCGAAGGCATCTTCAAGGGCGAGACCATCAACACCCCCTCGATGCTTTGCGTCGAGGATCAGCTGGACGCTCTCGCCTGGGCCGAACGGATCGGCGGCTTGAAGGGGCTGATCGGGCGCACCGAGGCCAACGTCGCGCAGATCTCCGACTGGGTCGCGCGCAGCACCTGGGCGGCCTTCCTGGCCGAGGATGCCAAGACCCGCTCGACCACCAGCGTCTGCCTGAAGATCGTCGACGCCTGGTTCCTGGCGCTGAGCCCCGAGGCGCAGCAGGAGGTCGCCAAGCAGCTGGCGGCGACCATCGAGGCGGAAGGCGTCGGCTTCGACCTCGGCGCCTATCGCGATGCGCCACCGGGCTTGCGCATCTGGTGCGGCGCCACCGTCGAGGCGACCGATATCGCGGCGCTGCTGCCCTGGCTGGACTGGGCCTATGCGCAAGTCAAAGCCAAGACCGAGAAGGCGGCCTAATCATGAGCAAACCGAAAGTCCTGATCGCCGACGAGCTCGCCCCCGAGGCGGTGCAGATATTCAAGGATCGCGGCGTCGATGTCGAAGTGAAGACCGGCCTCAAGCCGAAAGAGCTGATCGAGATCATCGCCGGCTTCGACGGCCTCGCCGTGCGCTCGGCCACCAAGGCCACGGCCGACGCTATCGCCGCGGCGAAGAAGCTGAAGGTGATCGGGAGGGCGGGGATCGGCGTCGACAACATCGACATCAAGGCCGCGACCGCGCGCGGCATTTGCGTCATGAACACGCCGTTCGGCAACAACATCACCACGGCCGAGCATACCATTGCCATGATGATGGCGCTCGCGCGGCATATCCCCTTGGCCGACCGCACCACCCATGACGGCAAGTGGGAGAAATCGCGCTTCGTCGGCGTCGAATTATACGCGAAGGTGCTGGGCGTGGTCGGCTGCGGCAATATCGGCTCGATCGTCGCCGACCGGGCGCAGGGCCTGAAGATGAAGGTGATCGCCTTCGATCCGTTCCTGTCGCCGGAACGCGCCGTCGATCTCGGCGTCGAGAAAGTCGATCTCGACACCCTGCTGAAGCGCGCCGATTTCATCAGCCTGCACACGCCGCTGACCGACCAGACCCGCGGCATCATCAACGCCGAGGCGCTGGCCAAGTGCAAGCCGGGCGTGCGGCTGATCAACTGCGCCCGCGGCGGCCTGGTGGTCGAGGCGGACCTCAAGGGCGCCCTCGATTCCGGCCAGGTCGCGGGTGCGGCGCTCGATGTCTTCTCCGAGGAGCCGGCGAAGGCGAACATCCTGTTCAACCACCCGAACGTGGTCTGCACGCCGCATCTCGGCGCCTCTTCGACCGAGGCGCAGTTCAACGTCGCGGTGCAGGTCGCCGAGCAGATGTCCGACTTCCTGTTGCACGGCGCCGTCACCAACGCGATCAACATGGCCTCGGTCACGGTCGAGGAAGCGCCGCGTTTGAAGCCATATATGAAGCTCGCCGAGCAGCTCGGCGCCTTCGCCGGCCAGGCAACCGAGACCGGCATCCGCAAGGTGATCGTCGAGTACGAGGGGCATGTGGCCAGCCTCAACACAAGGCCGCTGACCGCGATCCTGCTGCAAGGCCTGCTGAAGCCGCAGCTCGATTCGGTGAACATGGTCAACGCGCCGCTGGTGGCCAAGGAGCGCGATATCGAAGTCTCCGAAGTGAAGACCGACCGCGAGGGCGACTTCCACACGCTGATTCGCTTGAGCGTCGAGAGCGAGCGCTGGCGGCGCGACGTCGCCGGCACGCTGTTCGCCGACCAGCGCCCGCGGGTGGTCGAGATCAAGGGCATCAAGATCGACGCCGAGCTCGGGCCGAACATGCTCTACGTCACCAACGAGGACAAGCCCGGCTTCATCGGCCGCCTCGGCACCTTGCTCGGCGACCACAAGGTCAACATCGCGACCTTTGCGCTGGGCCGCTCGGCCCCGGGCCAGGACGCGATCGCCCTGGTGGAGATCGACGGCGCCCTGCCCAACCACCTGATCGACGAGGTCCAGGCGCTCCCCGGCGTGAAACAGGCCAAGGCGCTGAACTTCTAGCGCGGGATCGGCGAGCGACGGCGCTTTCCTTCTTCCCGCCCCCAAAGCTGGGTGCGGGTCCGGGTTGATGCGGGCCGAGTGCTTCATGCATTGCGCTGACGGTTGATCCAGTGCTCAATTGCCTGGCCTCGACCCACAGGAAGCAGCCATGGCCAAGAGCATCCGCCTCGACAAGCTGAAGCCCCTCGCGAAGCTGGAGGAGGCGACCTATGACGTACGCCTCACCGAGCTGCAACGGAAGCTGGAGCGGGCGCAACATGCCTATCTCTTCACCGGCGACCGCGCGGTCATCGTGTTCGAGGGCATGGACGCGGCCGGCAAGGGCGGCACCATCCGGCGCATTGCCTGGGCGCTCGATCCCCGCAGCCTCAAGGTCTGGCCGATCGGCGCCCCGGATGCGATCGAGCAGAAGCAGCACTATCTGCAGCGC
Source organism: Dongia sp. agr-C8 (assembly GCF_054658695.1). Taxonomy (NCBI): domain Bacteria; kingdom Pseudomonadati; phylum Pseudomonadota; class Alphaproteobacteria; order Rhodospirillales; family Dongiaceae; genus Dongia; species Dongia sp. agr-C8. Next base: position 1,232,242 of record NZ_BAAGHZ010000001.1, on the reverse strand, counting down.
TTCTGGATCCGGATGCCCGCCAACGGCCAGCTCGCGGTCTTCGACCGCTCCTGGTACGGGCGGGTGCTGGTGGAACGAGTCGAGGGCTTCGCCAAGCCGGAGGCCTGGAAGCGCGCCTATGGCGAGATCAACGCCTTCGAGCGGCAGCTGCACGACGAAGGCATCCGCGTCATCAAGCTGTTCCTCTCGGTCACCAAGGACGAGCAGCTGAAACGCTTCGAGGATCGCCTGCGCGACCCGCTGAAGCGCTGGAAGCTCTCCTACGAGGACTTCCGCAACCGCGAAAAGTGGGACGACTACGTCAAGGCGATCGAGGACATGTTCGACAAGACCTCGACCAAGCACGCGCCCTGGCACGCGATCCAGTCGGACCACAAGCCCTCGGCCCGGCTCGCCGCGATCGACGTCATCGTCGACGCCTTGCACAAGGGCATGAAGTGGAGCGAGCCGATCATCGACCCCAAGGTGCTGAAGATCGCACACAAGGAGTTCGGCGACGTGCCCCTGGTGGAACGCCGCGGCAAGCCGCGCAAGAGCCGCGGCGACTAGGGGATTAGGCTGAGCTTCAGGCCCTCATGGCTGGCGACGAAGCCGAGCGCCTGGTAGAAGCGCAGGGTATCGTCGCGGGACTTGTTCATCGCCAGCTGCACCATGCCGCAGCCGCGCCGCCGGCATTCCGCGATCGCCCATTGCAGCAGCACATGGCCCAGCCCCTGCCCGCGGCGGGACGAGGCGATGCGGACGCTCTCGATCTGGCCGCGCAGCATGCCCTTCAGCGAGAGTCCGGGGATGAAGGTGAGCTGCAGATAGCCGACGATCTCGCCGTCCTCCTCGAGCACCGCCGGAAACTGGTTCGCGTCGCGCTCCATCGCGGCGAAGGCCTCGGCGTAAGCCGGATCGCCCGGCGCCTCGCGCGACTGCCCCAGCACGTCATCGGCCAGCATGGCGACGATCGCCGGCAGGTCGGCGCGGCCGGCCTTGCGGACCGCGGCGGTCACGGCGTCGGTGCGAGTTCATAGAACAGCGCCAGCGTCGCCAGCGCCAGGAGCGCGCCGATCACCGCCGACCAGAGCCGCCGACGCAGATCCATGCCGGCCCGCGATCAGGCCCGGCGGATATGATGCAGGCGCGAGCGCCAGCGCTCGATGGTGCGGGCGACCAGGCCGGTGTCGGTGGTGTCGTTGGACCAGGCCTCCATGAAGGACTTCACCTTCTGCCTGGGCCGCGCCGAGGCCGGCAGCTCGTTGACCGTGAGGCGCGTGGGAAAGGCAACGCCCTGGCCGAACACGATCGCCTCGCGGGTGTTGAGCGCGGGCAGCGCCTGCATCAGGCCCGCCGCCGAATCCGGCAGCGCGTTCTTCACGAAGGCGAGGTCGCGCTCGTTGCCGAGGCGCAGGGTGATGATGGTGCCGCATTGCGACACGATCGACGGCGAGACTTCGGACGGACGTTGCGAGATCACGCCCAGGCCCACACCGTACTTACGGCCTTCCTTCGCCACCTGGCCGGCGGCGTGAACCGCGAGCGAGATGGTCTTGCCGCTGCGGTCGTCCCAGAGATAGCGGTGCGCTTCCTCGCAGACCAGCACGGTCGGCACCGCGCCCTCCTCCCCGCTCCAGACCGCGAAGGAAAAGATGGTGCGGAAAACGACCGACACCACCACGTCCACGATCTCTTCGGGAATGTCGGAGAGGTCGATGGTGGTGATCGGCTTGCCTTCGACCGGGATGCGGGTCAGCTGGCAGATCACTTCGCCCATCACGTCGCGGACGAATTGCGGACCGAACATGAAGCCGTAACGGTCGTCGGAAGTGAGCTCCTCCAGGCGATTGAGGACCCGGAGATAGCTCTGGATCGCCTCGGGATTGTCCAGCTTGCCCATCATGTCGTTGATGATGCGGCGGAAATCCGAGAGGCGGAACGGCACCGGGCTGTCGAGATTGAGACTGGAAGTCGAGGTGCCGGCCGTCGCGGTCGTCGGGGCCTTCGAAACCCCACCGGCGGCGATGCCCGCATAGAGCGTCTTCGCCTGCACCACCGCCTCGCGCAGGATCTTCACCTCGGAGGCGTATTCGGATTCCGGCAGCACCTTGAAGACCGCGCAGAGCTCCTTGAACTGCAGCATCCAGTAGGGCAGCCGCAGGGTCTGGAGCGTCAGCCGCTCGGTCATTCCGGCGAAGGCGCCTTCGTATTCGTTGTGCGGATCGAGCAGCACCATATGCGCGTTCGGCAGCCGCTCCAGGATCGCGCGGAGGATCACCGAGGTGGTCGAGGTCTTACCCGAGCCGGAGCTCCCGAAGATCGCGAAATGCGTCCGCAGCAGGTTGTCGACATCGAGATAGATGTCCTGTGTGCCGTTGAACTCCGCCTTGCCGATATGGACCGTGCTGGTCGAGGTGGTCTTCACCACCGAGCCGGCATCGGCCTCGGCAACGGTCAGGACCGGCGAGCCGATCGCCGGCCAGCGCGCCACACCGCGCTTGAAGTCGGACCCGCCGTTGGGGTTCGACACGAACTGGCCGACCAGGCTGATGTCCATGACCGCGCCCTTGTCGGCGCCGGCGCTGCGGATCGCGGAGACGATGCCAAGGACACGGGCTGTCCCGCTCTGCACCTCGACCATGCTGCCGACAGTGACGCCCTGATCGCCGCCCGACCCCGACTGGGCCGCGCTGAGCTGGGCTGCATCCATCAAGGCTTTGATGTTGGAGCCGGTGACTTCCGTCACCTGGCCAATCTGCGCCGGCATCGACTGATTCTCCCCAAACCCTTGATCAAGCTGGTCTGCGCCCACCGCCCAGCCGATTCCTGACGCATTATTAGCTGGCGGGCGCGCGGATTCCAATCGCGGCAGTTCGGAAAATATTCTTTTCGGGCAAGGATTTGCGGGGAACCCGGATTTACGATTGGGTAACGGGTCTATTCTATAGTTTTTTCAATGAATACTTGTTTTCCTATTATCATTACAGAACAGATCGAAATCATGCCGAGTTTGTCTAAAAACTATTCGGAGAAAGGGGCGATCCAGCCGTGATCGCCAGCAAGGAGCAGACCTGGTATTCGAACCCGGATCTGGGGCTGCCGGCTCTGTCCGAGGTCCGCACCATCACCTTTCCGAAAGACGCCCTGATCGCGGCGATCAAGTTCCTGGCCGCCGCCGCCAACCAACCACTGCCGCCCGGGCGGCTGGAACGTTGCGCGGTCCGTTCGGAGCCGGATATCGCGGTCACCTTGGGGATTCGCGACGACAGCAGTGGGGAGCTGACCGAGCGGGAATTCACCGCCGAGCAGCTGGGTGCGGCAATGATCGCCTATTGCCGCCAGGTCGGCGTGCCGCTGCCGCGGGCCGCCGAAAAGTCGCTGTCCGCTTCGGGCGACAATCTTATGCTCTGCGTCCAGGTCCGGGCCCGGAGCACCAGGCTGCTGCACCACCTCGATGCCCAGCGTTTCGCGGCCAAGCCGAAATAAGCCAGGGCCTAATAGGACGGCACTCCGCAATCCTCGCCCTGCTCCGAAAATTCGGCTAGCCTCTGCCCCTGCCGTTGCCGGATGTGGAGCCCGCCGCGGATGAAGCCGATGCAAGAGCAAGAAGACCTGCCGGTCTATCGCAAGATCGCGGTGATCCTGCATGACAGCATCAAGGCCGGCCGCCTGGCGCCGGGCACGATCCTGATGGAAGGCTCGCTGGCGGCGATCTTCGGGTCGAGCCGGACCCCGGTCAAACAGGCGCTGAGCGATCTATCCGAGCGTGGCGTGATCCAGCGTTTCGAAGGGCGTGGCTTCGTGGTCGGCTCCGCCAAGGCGCCGCGGCGCGTGCCGGTCACCGCCGGCCTGCTCGGCCTCGATGAGGCCAATCCGGAGCTGCCGCGCACCTGGGCCTGGCAGCGGATCTACGACAGCGTCGAACGCGCGCTGATCTTCCACTCCGCCTTGGGCAAGTTCCGGGTCAACGAGGTCGAGCTCGCCCGCCACTACAAGGTCGGCCGCACCGTCGCCCATGACGTGCTGGTCCAGGCGCAATCGACCGGGCTGCTGGCGAAGGACGAGCGGCTGCGCTGGTACGTGGTGCCGCTCGATGAGAAGCGGGTCTGCGATCTCTACGACCTGCGCGAGCTCCTGGAGCCTAAGGCGATGGCCGCCGGCATTGGCCGGGTGCCGGCCGAGGTTCTGGCCGGCATGGCGGCGCGGCTGGAAGCGGCGCTCGCCGCCTATCCCAACGTCAGCGCCGCCGAGATGGATGCGCTGGAGCATGATCTCCACGTCACCATGCTCGGCTATTGCGAGAACAAGGAGATCATGGAGGCGTTGAAACGCACCCGCTGCCTGCATTTCACCCAGAAGCACATGCTCGGCGCCCAGGTTTCCTATCCCGCGACCGAACCGTTCATGGCCGAGCATCTGGACATCGTCCGGCCCATGCTGCGCAACGACCCGGCGGAAGTCGAAGGCCGGATGCTGGCCCATCTCAAGACCGCGCGGGCAAAGGTGATCGATCGCCTGGCCGTTTTCCGGAGGAGCTTCGCCGGCTCGGATCTCCCTTATATCGGCTGAACCGGGCTCGCCAAGACGTCCGGGCAATTGTATGAACATTGCATGCGAAAACCGGTCGTGTTAGCGTCGCCGCAACAAGATCGCGCGAGGTGACGCGCGACGATGAGGACAGGGGCCGAATTTCAGATAAAGCTGCTTTCATGCTGTCGCCTCCGGCGGAGGAGACCAAGAAGGCGTGAGACCCGACACAAGAAACCACGAACATCGTCATCACGGGAGAACGGAGGATACCCCATGCTTAAGAAGACTCTGATCGGCGCGACCGCGATTGCCCTGGCGATCGCCAGTGCCAGCGCCATGGCCGACACCAAGGACAAGAAGATCGCGCTCTCCAACAACTACGCCGGCAATTCCTGGCGCCAGGCGATGCTGAAGAGCTGGGACAAGGTGACCAAGCAGGCGGTCGCCGACGGCGTCGTCGCCGCGGCCGATCCCTTCACCACCTCGGAGAACCAGGTCACCGAGCAGGCGGCGCAGATCCAGAACCTGATCCTGCAGGGCTACAACGCGATCGTCGTCAACGCCGCCTCGCCGGATGCGCTGAACGGCGTGATCAAGCAGGCCTGCGACGCCGGCATCGTCGTCGTCTCCTTCGACGGCATCGTGACCGAGCCCTGCGCCTGGCGCGTCGCCGTCGACTTCAAGGCGATGGGCAAGTCGGAGATCGACTATCTGAAGGCCAACATGCCGGACGGCGGCAATCTGCTGGAGATCCGCGGTCTCGCCGGCGTGTTCGTCGATGACGCGATCCATTCCGGCATCGAGGAAGGTGTCAAAGAGAACCCGCAGTTCAAGATCGTCGGCTCGGTCCATGGCGACTGGGCGCAGGACGTGGCGCAGAAGGCCGTCGCCGGCATCCTGCCCTCGCTGCCGGAGATCAAGGCCGTGGTCACCCAGGGCGGTGACGGCTACGGCGCGGCCCAGGCCTTCAAGGCCGCCGGCCGCCCCACCCCGCTCATCATCATGGGCAACCGCGAGGACGAGCTGAAGTGGTGGAAGGAGCAGAAGGACGCGAACGGCTACAAGACCATGTCGGTCTCGATCGCGCCGGGCGTCTCGACCCTCGCCTTCTGGGTGGCGCAGATGATCCTCGACGGCCAGGAAGTGCCGAAGGACCTGACCGTGCCGTTCCTGCGCATCGATCAGGACAATCTCGAAGCCAATCTCGCCAACACCGAGAAGGGCGGCGTCGCCAACACCGAGTACACGCTGGAAGACGCCAAGAAGGTCGTCGCCGGCGCGAAGTAAATCAAGAAGGCCGTCATGCCCGGACCCCGCGGACGGGATCCGGGCATCTCGCTCCAGTCTGCGCGAGATTGCCGGGTCAAGCCCGGCAATGACGATTGATTTGAGAACGAGGACCATATGGGAACGCAGCCGGAGCAGATCGTCAGCCTGAAGGGCGTGGCGAAAAGCTTCGGCGCCGTTCGCGCCCTGGCCGGCGTCGACCTCGCGGTCGGCGCCGGCGAATGCCTGGGGCTGGTCGGCCATAACGGCGCCGGCAAATCCACCCTGATGAACGTGCTGGCCGGCACCCTCACGCCGGATACCGGCGCCATCGAAATCCATGGAACCGACCTGGCCGGCGGCTATTCGGTCAGCGCCGCACACAAACACGGCATCCGCTGCGTGTTCCAGGAACTCTCGCTCTGCCCCAACCTCACCGTGGCGGAGAACACCCGGATCATGCACCCGGCGCTCAAAGGCTTCGGTTGGAAGCAGCGCGCCGGGAAGCTGATCAAGGACAAGCTCGACGAGATCCTGCCCGGCCACGGCATCAAGCCGGGGGACACCGTCGGCGACCTCAGCCTCGGCCAGCGCCAGATGGTGGAGATCGCCCGCGCCTTCACCGTCACCGACGCGCCGCTGCACCTGGTCATCCTCGACGAACCCACCTCCTCGCTGGACGCCGCGACGGCCAGGCAGCTGCTGGAATTCGTCCGCCGCGAGATCGCGCGCGGCCGCAGCGTAATCCTGATCTCGCATCTCCTCGGCGAGATCCTGCAATATTCCGACCGCGTCGTCGTGATGAAGGACGGCAAGGTGGTCGCCGAGCGCCCGGCCGGGCAGTTCGATCGTGACTCCCTGGTCGGCGCCATGGGCACCGTGGTCGAGCATCGCGCCGCGCAGGAAGTGCGCGAGACCCGCGAGCGCAGCCGCGCCCCGGTCGTGGTGCGCGCGAAATCCGCGCTGCAGGCCGACGCGCAGGAACTGGTCGCGCATCGCGGCGAGATCATCGGCCTCGCCGGCCTCGCCGGCCACGGCCAGACCCGGATGCTGCTGCAGGTCTTCGCCGGCGCGGTCGATCGCATGCATGGCGTCGCTGTCCAGGGGCCGGTCGCCTTCATCGCCGGCGACCGCCAGACCGAGGGCATCTTCCCGCTCTGGTCGATCGCGCGGAACGTCACCGTGCGGTCGCTCCCGCGCATGCTGCGGCACCAGCTGGTCGATCCGCAGCGCGAGACCGAGATGGCGGAATCCTGGCAACAGCGGATCAAGATCCGCACCCCGGACATGGGCAACAACATCCTCTCACTCTCCGGCGGCAACCAGCAGAAGGCGGTGTTCGCCCGCGCCCTCGGTTCCGACGCCGAGATCGTGCTGATGGACGACCCGATGCGCGGCGTCGATGTCGGCACCAAGCTCGAAGTCTACGATCTCCTGCGCGCCGAGGCCGCCGCCGGCCGCACCTTCCTCTGGTACACGACGGAAATGGACGAGCTCACCCACTGCGACCACATCTACGTCTTTAGGAACGGCCGCATCGTCGCCGACCTGCCGCGCGAGGAGATGACCGAGCAGAAGATCCTGCAATCCTCGTTCAAGGAAAGCGCGTGATGATGCAGGCTCTCTACGGCGTTGCATTGACGGCGCCACAAACACCGCCGTCATCCCGGGACTTGGTCCCGGGATCCACGCCTTTCCATCTTGCAGCATCCAAGGCGTGGATCCCGGCGCCTAGCGCCGGGATGACGGCTGGGGTTGTTGTTTGTCCCGGAGCAAAACGGTGAACGCCGCTCTCCTCCTCAACCGCGATCTGCTGCGCCGCATCCTGCCGGGCGTATCGCTGGCGGCCCTGCTGATCCCGATCTTCATCATGCAGCCGATCGCGATGAGCCAGTTCGGCCTGACCCTGATCTTCCAATACGCGGTGCCGATCGCTTTGGCCACCATCGCGCAGATGTTCGTGATCGCCGTCAACGACCTCGATCTTTCGATCGGCGCCTTCGTCGGCCTGGTGACCTGCATCGCCGGGCTCTACCTGCCGACCGAGCCGCTCACCGGCGTGGTGCTGCTGCTGCTTTGCATCGCCGCCTATGCCGCGATCGGCGCGCTGATCCATTTGCGCAACCTGCCCTCGATCGTGGTGACGCTCGGCATGTCCTTCGTCTGGGCGGGGCTCGCCGTGCTGCTGCTCCCCACCCCCGGCGGCAAGGCGCCGGACTGGCTGCACGGCCTCATGAACCTCAAGGTGCCGGTGATACCCTTCCCGATCATCGCCGCGCTGGTCATCGCCGTGCTGGTGCAACTCGCCTTGATGCATTCCTCCTACGGCGTGGTCTTGCGCGGCGCCGGCGGCAACCCGAAGGCGGTCGCCCGCGCCGGCTGGTCGCTGCTGAAGACCAAGATGGTGATGTTCGGCCTCGCCGGCAGCTTCGGCGTGCTCTCCGGGCTCTCGCTGATCGGCCTCACCAGCGCCGCCGATGCGCATATCGCCGACCGCTACACGCTCTATTCCATCGCCGGCGTGATCCTCGGCGGCGGCGCCTTCATGGGCGGCATCGTCTCGCCGGCCGGCGCCGTGCTCGGCGCGTTGACCTTGGCGTCGGCGGGCTGGCTGCTCGGCTTCCTGCACATCTCGCCCGACTGGCAGATCGGCGCCCAGGGCGCCATCCTGATCATCGTCCTCACCTTGCGCGCGCTGATCAGCCGGGGGGCCGCGCGATGAGCGTCGCCACTCTTCGAAAGCTGCAACAGGCGCCCTGGATCTGGTCCTTCGTCGGCGCCGCGGCGGTCTGGATCGCCACCATCGCCTTCACCCGGGGCTTGGGCGCCGGCGAGATCGTCACCGCCGCTCTCTCCTTCGCCTGTTTCACGGTGATCGTCGGCACCGGGCAGATGCTGGTCATCACCACCGGCCCCGGCAATGTCGATCTCTCGATCCCGGCCACCATCACGCTCTGCGGCACAGTCGCCATGAAGGTGATGGACGAGCAGAACGCCCTGATCGCGGTCGGTATCGTCGCCGCGCTCGCCGCGGGTGCCGTGGTTGGCGCGCTCAACTACGCGCTGATCCGCTTCCTGCGGATCCCGCCCATCATCGCCACGCTGTCGATGAGCTTCCTCGTGCAATCCAGCGCCATCGCCTATAACCGCGGCATCCGCATCAAGCCGCCCTCGATGCTCGACGCCTTCACCACCGGCGAGACTCTTGGTGTCCCTTGGCTCGCCGTCGTCACCATCCTGTTCTCGGTCGTGGTCGGCGTCATCGTCGGGCGCAGCTATTACGGCCGCGCGATCTCCGCCATCGGCCAGAACGCCCGCGCCGCCTGGCTCGCCAATATCCCGGTCGAGCGCTTCCGCTTCCTGACTTACGTCGCCAGCGCCCTGCTCGCCGCGATCTGCGGCATCCTGCTGGCCGGATTCTCCGGCGGACCGGCGCTCGACATGGGCGCGGAATATCTCTTGGGCTCGATCGCCGTCGTGGTGATCGGCGGCACCTCGGTCGCCGGCGGACGCGCCTCGGTTCCCGGCATCTGGGGCGCGGCGCTCTTCATGTTCCTGCTGGTCACCATGCTCAACACCTTCGGCGCCAGCGCCGGCATTCGTCTGGTTGCCACCGGCCTCATCATCATCGCCGTCATCGCCATCGCCGGCGGCGAGAAGGAAAGCCGCTAAGCTTCCACACTCCAGCCCCAATCGCGCCGGAAAGGCGCCGGACTCCCCCGCTATCCCTGCAGCGCCAGCAACGGGGGAGTCGCCATGCGCATTCTCATCATCAACCCGCCGCATCCGGCGATCGGCAGCCGGATTCCCGACGACCACCTGCCGCCTTTGGGCCTGCTCTCGATCGGCGGGCCGCTGATCGATGACGGGCATCAGGTGCGCCTGCTCGACGCCGAGTTCGGGCCGATGCCGCTCACCGCCATCATCCGCGAGGCCATCGCCCACGCGCCCGACGCCGTGCTGATCGGCCATTCCGGCTCGACCTCCGGCCATCCCGCCGCCACGGCGATCTTCAAGGCCTTGCGGCAGGCTCTGCCCGCGGCGCGCCTCATCTACGGCGGCGTCTTCCCGACCTATCATTGGCGCGAAGTCCTGGCGGAAGTGCCGGAGATCGACGTCATCGTGCGCGGCGAGGGCGAGGAGACCGCGCGGCGGCTGATGAACGCCCTCGACGGCGGCGGCGCGCTCGCCGACATCCCGATCGAGGATATCGAACTCGGCCATATCCCCGGCATCGCCTATCGCCGCGGCTTCAAGGCGGTCGCCACCATCCCCGCACCGACCATTCAGGATCTCGACGCCTATCGCATCGGCTGGGAGCTCATCGACTTCAAGCGCTACAGCTATTGGGGCGGCAAGCGCGCGGTGGTGGTGCAGTTCTCTCGCGGCTGCCCGCACTTGTGCAACTACTGCGGCCAGCGCGGCTTCTGGACCCGCTGGCGCCACCGCGATCCCCGCCGCTTCGCGGCAGAGCTGGCCCGGCTGCACCGCGAGCATGGTGTCGAGCTCTTTAACTTCGCCGACGAGAACCCGACCGTCTCGCGCAGTGCCTGGAAGACCTTCCTCGAGGCCTTGATCGCCGAGAAGGTGAACGTGCTCCTGGTCGGCTCGACCCGCGCCGACGACATCGTCCGCGATGCCGATCTGCTGCATCTCTACCGCAAGGCCGGCTGGATCCGCTTCCTGCTCGGCATGGAGAATACCGATCCCGCGACCCTGAAGCTGATCCAGAAAGGCGGCGGCACCGCCACCGACCGCCGGGCGATCCAGGAACTCCGCAAGAACGGCATCCTCTCCATGGCGACCTGGGTGGTCGGCTTCGAGGAGGAACGCGACCGCAACTATTGGCGCGGGATGCGGCATTTGCTCGCCTACGATCCCGACCAGATCCAGCTGCTCTATGTGACGCCGCACCGCTGGACGCCCTACTTCCGCCTCGCCGCGAACCGGCGCGTGATCCAGCTCGACCGCAGCCGCTGGGACTACAAGCACCAGGTGCTGGCGACGCGGCACGTACCGCCCTGGCGCGTGCTCCTCTGGGTGAAGCTCACCGAGGTGGTCTTGCAGGCGCGGCCGAAGGCGCTCCGGCGCACCTGGCTGCACCCCGACCCGGTGCTCCGCCAGAGCATGCGCTGGTATTCGCAGATGGGCCGCCGGGTCTGGCCGTTCGAGATCAAGAACTTCCTCATCCGCGACCGCCGCACCCAGACCGGCCCCAGCGTCGCCGCCTTCTGGGGCGGGCCGCAGGACACGGAAGAGGAGGCGCTGCAGGTGGTGAGAGCCAGACCCGAAGCGCGGAAGGTCGGTTAGGCCAAGGCCGTGCCGAGCTGGGCGACTTCGATGGATTCGGCGCGGATCGAGTCCAGCACCGCGCGGTGGAGCTGCTGGAACCGGGGGCTCGCCACCAGGTCGTAATGCCGGGGCCGTTCGAGATCGATGTCGATGATCTCCTTGATCCGGCCCGGGCGGTTGCTCATGACGGCCACCCGATCCGACATGTAGACCGCCTCTTCCACGTCATGGGTGATGAAGAGCACGGTCAGTCGATGCTTCTCCCAGATCCGGGTCAACAGCTCCTGCATGTGATGCCGGGTCAAAGCATCCAGCGCGCCGAAGGGCTCATCCATCAGCAGCATCTTTGGCCGATAGGAAAGAGCGCGCGCGATGGCGACGCGCTGCTTCATGCCTCCGGACAGCTCGCGCGGGTAGGAATCGGCGAAACCGTCGAGGCCGACCAGCTTCAGGTGATCCAGCGCCGCGTCCGCGGCTTCCTTGCCGCGCATCCCCGCCTCGCGCAGCGCGAACTCGACATTCTGCCGCGCGGTCAGCCATGGGAAGAGCGTGTAGCTCTGGAACACCACGCCGCGGTCGAGGCCCGGTCCGTCCACCGGCACGCCGTCCACCAGCACCGCACCCTGGTCGTGGGATTCCAGGCCGGCGACGATCGACAGCAGCGTGCTCTTGCCGCAGCCCGAGGTGCCGACCAGGGACAGGAACTCGTTGTCGCCGATCGCCAGATCGACGCCCTGCAAGGCGGTGACGGCGCGCGGCCCTTCGCCGAAAGTCTTCGAGAGGTTGGAGATGGTGAGTTTCGGCATCCCGGTCACCGCGGCGCCATGTAGCGGAACATGCGGCGGCCGAGCGCCTTCATCGCCTGGTCGGTGGCGAGGCCGAAGCAGCCCAGCAGCAGGATGTAGCCGATGATGAGATCGGTCTGGAAGAACCTTTGGGCAGTCGTGATGCGATAGCCCATGCCCGAGGTCGCGGCGACCAGCTCGGCCACCACCAGCCAGGTCCAGGCCCAACCCAGAGAGATGCGCAGCGAATCCCAGATCCCCGGCATCGCGCTCGGCAGCACGATGCGGGCGAGGATGCGGCGCTCCGGCATCTGCAGGGTGCGGCCGAGGTTGATGAAGTCCCAGGGCACGCCCTTCACATTGTCCATGATCAGCAGCACCTGCTGGAAGAAGGTGCCGATCCAGATGATAAGATACTTCTGCGTGTCGCCGGTGCCGGTCCAGAGGATGGTCAGCGGCACGAAGGCGACCACCGGCATGTAGCGGATGAAATCGACCACCGGCTCGACGATCGCCTCCCAGGCCTTGTAGCAGCCGATCAGCACGCCGATCGGCAGCGCAAACGCCGTGGAGATCAGGAAGCCGATGCTGATGCGGAAGATGCTGATCCCGGCGTCCTGCCAGAGCTGCCCCGAGGCCGCGAGCTCAGCGAGCCGCGCCACCACCTTGGGCGGGCTGGGGAGGAACAGCGGCTTCACCCATTCCTGCGCCGTCGCGATCCACCACAGCGCCAGCAACGACGCGAAGACGACGATCGATATCCCAACGAACTGCACGCGCGTGATCGACGCGGTCAGGCGGAAGAGAGAGTTGGGTTTCCTGGTGGGCATGGTCATACAGTTCGCACTGGATCTCTCGACGATGCGAAATCAGAGAATGCTCCGGCTGCATCAACCCCCTTCCTGGCCTTCCCCCATCTTGGGGGAAGGAACTCTAGTGAAGAGGCTGTTTCAAGTGACGACTCTTGCCTGCTCCCGCCCCCAAGATGGGGGCGGGTTGGGGTGGGGGTTGATGCAGCCGTGATGCTGATATCGACCCTCGACGAGATGATCCAGCGCGGCGCTCTCTCTCAAGCCGCCGCCACGAAGCGCGGATCGATCAGGCCCGGGCCGTCGACATCCTTGGTCAGGATGCCGGCCTTGGTGGCGGCGTCCTTCACGGCGGGCATCACCTTGTTCTTGTAGTCGCCGCCGAGCTGCGTCTTGTTCTCGGCGATCGAGTAATAGGTGACGCCGTCAAAGGCGGTTGCGAGCTCTTCCGGCTTGGCGCCGACCGCTTCGGAGATGATCGCGCGGGCACCCGCCGTGTCGGCCTTGTAGGCGGCGAGCGCCGCGTCCCAGGTCTTCAAGAGCGCCAGGATCTGGCCCGGCTTCTCTGCGAGGAACTTGTCGCTGACCACCAGCACGTCGCTGATCAGCCCCGGCGCCACGCCGGCCTCGTAGATCATCTTGGTCTTCTTGTTCTGATTGAGCGCGAGCGTGAGGTAGGGCTCATAGGTGACCGCCACCGGCACCTTGCCGGCGATGAGCGCGCTGCCGGCATCGGCGGCGGGCATCGGCACCTTCTGGATGTCGGCGACGCTCATGCCGTTCGCGGCCAGCGCATAGTTCAGCAGGAGATCGCTGGTCGTCCCTTCCTCATAGGCGACCTGCATGCCCTTCAGCCCCTTGATGTCGGTGACCGAGCCGTCGGAGAGCATCGCGTCGGCGGTCATCGAGACGTCGAGCAGCAGCACGATCTTCAGCGGCAGGCCGGCGGCGGCGAAGGCCATCGCGGTGTGGGTGGCGATGTTGCCGCATTCCAGCTGCCCGCTGGCCAGCGCCGCGTTGAGGTCGGCGTCGGTGGTGAAGTTCACGATCTCGACCTCGTCCAGGCCCTGCTCCTTGAACAGGCCCTTCTTGGCGGCGACATGCCATTGTCCGTAGCCGAGCCAGGGCTCGATGCCCATCTTGATCGCGCCGGCTTCCGGCTTTGCCGGAATGTCCTGGGCGAAGGCGCTGCGGAACGTGCTGGCGACACCCAAAGCCGCGGCGCCGGCCATCAACTGGCGTCGGCTGGTCTGAAATTTCATGGAAGCCCCCTCTGTCTCGGTCGGTTGGAAATGAAGCTCGGAGTGTCGTGATTGGACCCGCTGCCGTCAACGACCTGTCACCGTTTGCCTCATGGATTCCGGGCAGAACCAATTGGTTCAATCGCATCGAGGAAGGCGGAGAGCGCGTCCCCTGCCCCTTCCTTGGGCGCGCTGCCCATCATCACGGCAATGCCGAGGCCGATGGCGGACGAAACCGGCTTATGCGATCCCGCGCCCGCCCGGAGGTTCATCACCAGGGTCGGGCAGCAGAACAGCGCCAGCTTCAACCGTCGCCGCCAGTCCTGCGGCAACTGGCCGCGCGCCTGCATCTCCCGAAGGAGCGGCCGCCACAGCAGTTCTGCCTTCCGCTCCAGGAACCGCGTCCGCAGGGGCGAGAGCGCCCAGTCGGTCTTGATCTCCAGCAAGTCGCCGCGGCGCGTCACCTCGGCCCGGAAGCGCGTCGCTGCAACCTGCGGCTCATAGAGCCAGTAGGGATGCGCGAAAATGTTGTGGAAGGTCGGCTTCACCTCGGCCAGCAGCGCCGGCACATGCGATCCCGCGAAGGCCGGATCGAACAGCGAAAGATGGGGCGGCGTCTGCGCCTCCTCATACCAGACATTGGCGTTGTGGGCGTCGCCATGCGCCGTGACACCCAAACCAGCGAAACGCGATGGATCGAGTTCGGCGAAGGCCGCATCGAACAAACTGCCGAGGCTGTCGCGATAAAGGACGCCGTTGAACGCGATCTTGAGATCGCGCAGATCGCGCCAGTTCAAGGTGATGCCCGGCAGCACGAAATCCTGGTCGCGATAGAAGGACGCGAAGCGCCCGCCGATCTCCCCCGGCCGATCGAAATCGCGCAGGCGTTCGTGGAACAAGCGATGGATCGGCTCGGCCCGCGATTGCTCCGGCGTGATCGGATGCAAGGTCCGCCGATAGACATCGGCCACCGCGCGATCGAGCGCCGCCTGCGCGGCGATCACCGGCGCCAGCTTCGCTACATCGCGCTCTTCATCCAGGTCGCGCGCGACCTCGGCGAGGCGCCGGTCCTGGCGCAGCCGATAGAGCAGGATCTGCCGGCCGGGCCGGGTGCTGGTCTCGACCGGGAGATCGACCGGCAGCCCCGCCTCGGCCAGGATGCGGGCGCGGTAGTATTCGCCCGACATCCGGTCCTCGCCCTCCTCCTGGTGGAACTTGAAGAAGAACGACCCGGCCGCGGTCTCGACGAAGCCGTTCAGCGAGTTGAGGCTATAGGCATCGCGGTTGATCGTGAGCTTGCCGACCGCGCGCCCGAATTCCTCGGCGATCAGCGCCGCGACCACGGCCTCCGCCTCGGCCACCCGCCCCGCCTGCATCAGCGCCCGCGCTTTCGCCGTCGGTGCGTCTTCTGTGCTCTCGCCCATCCCGTCCGTCTCGGCTAGCTTGTTGCAGCGTTATACGGAGAGCCTCTTGTCTATACAACCGACGGCACTCGCCGCCTTCAGCCTGGCCGGCCGCCGCGCCCTGGTCACCGGCGCCAGCCGCGGCATCGGCCGCGCGATCGCGCTCGGCCTGGCGCAAGCGGGCGCCGCGGTCGCGGTCTCCGGCCGCAAGAAGGCCGCGCTCGACGAAGTCACCGCGGCGATCTCCGATGCCGGCGGCGTCGCGGTGCCGGTGGTGCAGGACGTCGCCAAGGCCGAGGACTGCCGCCTCGGCGTGATGCAGGCGACCGCTGCCTTGGGTGGACTTGATATCCTCATCAACAATGCGGGCATGGAAGAGGTGAAGCCCGCGCTGGAGATCGACGAGGCGCTCTGGGACCGCATCCTCGACACCAATCTTAAGGGCGCCTTTTTCTGCGCCCAGGCCGCCGCCGCCGAGATGCAGCGCTCTGGAAAAGGCGGCGCCATCATCAACCTCTGCTCCCTCACCACCTACCGGGGCATCCCGACCGCGGTGCCCTATGGTTCCTCCAAGACCGGCCTGCTCGGCATGACCCGGGCGCTGGCCGCCGAATGGGCGCCCTTGAAGATCCGGGTCAATGCCGTGGCCCCGGGCTATTTTCGGACCGATTTGACCGAGGTTTTCTATCATGACGCATCCTGGCAGGAGGCCATGCTAAGGAAAATCCCGCTGGGGCGGTTCGGGCAGCTGGACGACTTGACCGGTGCGGCGATCTTCCTTGCCTCGGACGCCGCGGCCTATATAACCGGCCAGTGCCTCGGCATCGACGGCGGCACCCTGGCCGCCCTGTAATCGCTCTCTGGATTGGATCGGACTTTCGGATGACCACGACCCGCAAGATCAGCCTGCATGACCTCTCGAAGCTCGACGCCGCGCAGCGCTCGCAGCTGCTGAAACGCAGCGAGGCCAGCATCGCGCCGATCCTCGACAAGGTGCGGCCGATCATCGAGGCGGTGAAGAACGAAGGCGACGTCGCGCTCGCCCGCTTCGCCCGCGAGTTCGACAAGTCGCCGGTCAATCCCGACAGCATTGCCGCGACGCCGGGCGATTTCGACAAGGCGCTGGTGAACCTGGATCAAGAGGTGCTGAAGGCCTTGGAATTCGCGGTGGAATCGATCCGCAAGTTCCACCAGGACCAGAAGCCCGAGGAGATGTGGCTGCACGAGATCCGGCCGGGCGCCTTTGCCGGCGACCGCTTCATCGCGATCCCCTCGGTTGCCTGCTATGTCCCGCGCGGCAAGGGCTCCTTCCCCAGCGTGGTGATGATGACCGCGATCCCGGCGGTGGTCGCCGGCGTGAAGGAGGTCTGCATCGTCACCCCGCCCGGCCCCGACGGCAAGATCGACGACGCCACCCTGGTGGCGGCGCGGCTGATCGGCGTCGACCGGGTCTACAAATGCGGCGGCGCCCAGGCCGTGGCCGCGGTCGCCTACGGCACCCAGACGGTACAGAAATGCGTGAAGATCGTCGGCCCCGGCAGCCCCTGGGTGGTGGCCGCGAAACATCTCCTCGCCGACATCATCGACCCCGGCGTGCCGGCGGGTCCGAGTGAATCCATCATCCTCTGCGACGAGACCGCCGACGGCCGTCTCGCCGCGCTCGATCTCCTGATCGAATCCGAGCACGGCCCGGATTCCTCTGCCTTCATCGTCACCAACAGCCCGAAGGTCGCGGCCGACGCGATCGCCGCCATCCCCGGCTTCCTCGACAAGATGGGCGAGCAGCGCGCCGGCTTCGCCTCGACCGTGCTCGGCGGCACCAACGGCGGCGTCGTGCTGACGCAGAGCTTCGACGAAGCGGTCGCCTTCGTGAACGACTTCGCGCCGGAGCACCTGCAGATCCTCTCCGACGTGCCGTTCGAGCATCTCGGCAAGATCGTCAACGCCGGCGAGATCCTCTTGGGCAACCACACGCCCTGCACTTTGGGCAATTTCGTGCTCGGCCCCAACGCCGTGCTGCCGACCAACGGCCAGGCAAAGACCGCCTCGCCGCTCTCGGTCTTCGACTACATGAAACGCAGCTCCATCGGCTACGTCACCGCCGCCGGCTACCCGCCGCTGGCAGCGAAGGCCCGCATCCTCGCGACCTACGAAGGCTTTGTCGGGCACGCGAACGCGGTCTCCGAGATACGCGACGGCATCCTCGGCAAGTAAAGTCAGAAAGCAACGTCGCACGGCGCCCGCTTCCCCTCTCCCCTTGCGGGAGAGGGTTACGCAGCGTTGGCGAGGCAAAGCCGAGCCTACGCGCAGTTGGGTGAGGGGTCGCTCGGTCCCGCCTGTTAAGGCACCAGTACCGTCGCAGAAAATGTGCGATGGCCTACTCGGCAAGGTGGCGATAGAATCCCCCTGGTCGATCGGAGGTGGCTGGGGTGACAGTGCGGTATCTTGCGGTAGCCATTCTGGTGCTTACGGGCTTCTGCTCGTCCGCCATGGCCTGTAGTGTGCCTACGCAGGTTTACGCCGAAGATCCGGTGACCGGCGAAGTTTACGAGATCCCGCCCAGCACCGCGCCGCCACCGACCCCCGAGCAGATCGCCGACTCCCTGCCTGAAGTCGTGCTTGAGGGCGTCGTCGTTCAACGGGAGCCGATTGCCGGCGAGCCTGGAGCCACCGACTCCCATTGGAGGAAGGCCCGCATGCGCATGGACCGCGTGTGGAAGGGCGAGGCTGCGGAATTCATCACGCTGGAATTTGGCGAACCCGGCTCCATGTGCGAGGCGGTCCCACCGGTTGGTGCGCCACTCCGCATTGCGCCGACGCCGAGGTCACCCAACGTCTTTGGCTATGACATGCTCTCCTATTTTGGGTCTCGGGGGCCAAATGAGGACGCTGGCCTGCAGCTCTATCGCGAGCGCACACTCATCCTGCAACGCCAGGCCGAAGCGGGTGGGCGCGCGGAGCAGCTGGCCTTTGCGGGCTATTTGCGGCAGCACGGTGAGAAACATCGCGCGCTGTGGATGCTCGAAGCGCTAAGCCGCGAAGACCCCAACGACTTTGATACGGCTTTCGCGCTGGTCGCTCTCCAAACCGAGACCGGCAACACAAACGATGCCGAGGACACATTGACTGGAATGCGGAAGATCGCCGGCAACAACGAGGTATTGCGCGGCAAAATCGCGCGCACTTTGTTCGAGACCACAGGGCATCTGGACTCGGATTGGAAAGATTGGTCGAACCTCACCAACAGGGGAATCTGCTCTGGCTATGGCCAGCACTACGACGACTTCAACTTTGCCGGTTCACACCTCAACTGCTACTTCGAACGCTCGACGTTCCGTGGCACAAATTTCAAGGGCTCCGATCTCAGCAGCGTGGTCCTTGAAGACGTCGATCTAACCGGCGCCAAATACGACTGCGCGACCAAGCTGCCAAAAGATCTCGACCCGGTCGCCGCCGCCATGATCAACGTCGACGGGAGCTGCCCACAGCCGGCGCCGCAATGAAGCGCATCCTCGCCCTCCTCCTTGGTCTGAGCGTGCTGACGGCCGGAATGCCGGCCGGCGCAGACATGGGTACGAGCCACCCTCAGGCGCCGCGCTGCCAGGAAGTGCCACTCAGCGCCATGATCGAAACTTTCGACCGATTCCCGCGCGCAGCCCTTGTCCGCGGATATGCGGTTATCGTCGAAGGCACCCTCGAATCCTACCGGCTCCCGGACATCAGCACCGATTTGCATGGCCGGGGACTGGCAGTCCTGCGGGTCGACAAGGTCTGGAAGGGCGCCGCGAGCACCCGGGTCGCCTGGACCGTCTTTACTCCACTGTTCTTCAACGAATGGCCGTTCCAGCCCAGGTTGCCCGACTGTCCGCTTGCAATACCGGTCGGCGAGCGAATCCGCATCGGTGCGCGGTTCCTCGCCAAGGCGGGCGATCAGGGCGACGGCTATCCCGAACTCGACCCGAGCACCGACCTCCTCTATCTGGAACACCGCTGGGGATCGCCCTACTTGCCGCTCCATGACCCGGAGTTCGACCGCGTGCTGACCGCGTATCAAGCCGACACCGATGCATTGCAGAAGGCGGCCACAGCCGGCAACGAGCAGGCCAAACTCGCCTTCCTCGAGCATCTCTACGACAACAATGACGGGCGCCGCGCGCAGGAATATGCGGACGCGTTGCGGCGCCAAGGCATAAAGCTTCCGAGACGCGGCCTGCTCCTGCTCTCCGAGGAACAGAAGGACTGGTCCGACCTCAGACGGATGCACCAGGGCTGCTACAGCTACCGCGCAGACTTCGACAGCGCGGTCTTCGATCGCGCCGACCTAGCCGAATGTGCCTTCCGCTACAGCAGCTTCCGCAATGCCAGCTTCCGCGGCACCGATCTCACCGGCTCCTACTTCCAGGATTCCGACCTCACCGGCGCACGCTACGACTGCGCGACCAAGCTGCCGGACGACCTCGACCCGAAGGCGGCGGGCATGATCAACGTCGACGGCGAATGCGCCCTGCGATGATCCGGCCGAGGTGGGGCATGCTTCGACCGATCCTGCTCCTGAGCCTTCTGCTCGCCACGCCGCATCCTGCCGTCGCTTGCTCGGTCCCTCCGACCTCTGACCTGAACCCAGCTGCTCTTGAGCAAGACGAGCGCGAAGCCATCGTCAAGACTGCCGAAGTCATCGTCGAAGGAGTCATCGAGCCCACCGAGTCCGATGATCTCGGCATCACTTTGGCGCGCATGCACATTGACCGTGTCTGGAAGGGCGCGGTCGCACCGGACGTCGTCGTCATCATGGGATTGCGTCTGAAGATCTGTCCGACTGCCCCACTGCGGCTGGGAGAAAAGATGCGCTTCAGCGCCCGCTTGCTGGAGAAGCGTTTCATGCTGGTGAAGGATGCGATCGAGTTGACGCCGGAGCAAGCCCAGCTCATCGAGACGCATGACGACTTCCTCTTCATTGACGCTCCCAGTCGGACCATGCCAATTGGTCGTCTTCCACTGCAGGATCCGGAGCTCGATCGCCTGCTGGTCCAGTATCATTTGGATACCGAGGCGATGCGGCTGGCGGCAGAGTCTGGGGACCGCGCGGCACGACTGGCTTATGCCGCCCATTTGTTCGACAACAACGAGCTGAATCGTGCGCTCATCGAGTATGAGGGCATCCTCGCCGGCAATCCGTCCGACCTCGACCTGCAGCTGACCCTCGCCGTCGTCCGCGCCCAGGTGCAGCCCGACGACGAGCCGGAAGCGACCCTGGCGGAGGTCGAGCGGAAGGCGCCGCGAACGCCGGAATGGCAGCGCAAGATCGCGCATGCGCGCTTCGTGGCGACCGGCCGGCTGACGCCCGGCTGGAAGGACTGGTCCGACCTCAAACCCGCCAAGCAATGCGAAGTCTCCGAAGGCAACTTCGACGACGCCAACTTCGATCGCGCGCAGCTCGCGACCTGCGAGTTCGTCCGCAGCTCGTTCCGCAACGCCAGCTTCCTCGGCGCCGATCTCACCGACGCCTATTTCGAGGACTCTTCTCTGGCCGGCGCCAAGTACGACTGCGCCACCCGGCTCCCGGACGACCTCGATCCGAAGGCGGCCGGCATGATCGATGCTGAAGGAAGTTGCCCCTCGCCCTGAGCGGTCCGCTTTCCGGCAGCCGTGGAAGCGGTTGCGCTTTGCGACCGCGATGTCGCGCCGCGCAACCGCGAGCCGGGGACGGCTGGTTTCACCGGATGGGCGCCCTTGTCGTCGTCCACCATCTTCATGATGGCCGCGGATATCGCCTTGGCGCCCACGACGTGACGGTGCTGTTCTGCGACGAGCCCTCCGCTAACCGGATAGACCGTGTGCTAGCTAAACCGGACAGATCGCGCGCCACCTAAA
Organism: Dongia sp. agr-C8; assembly: GCF_054658695.1. Taxonomy (NCBI): domain Bacteria; kingdom Pseudomonadati; phylum Pseudomonadota; class Alphaproteobacteria; order Rhodospirillales; family Dongiaceae; genus Dongia; species Dongia sp. agr-C8. The sequence goes on along the minus strand of NZ_BAAGHZ010000001.1, from coordinate 1,211,063 downwards.
ATCCGGGAGCCCGGCGCTTGGCTTTCGGATGCAATCCATATATAATAGTGTGTGTTTGATTGCCGACCGGCGCGCGCCGCAGTACCGCTCCATCGCCGGGATGCATGTACAGTGCATGTACGGATTCTGACCCGCCGCGCGCCCCGCCGCTCTTTTGTTGCACTGCATCGCAGACAGGACGCAGACAAAATCGAGGGGCGACGCCGGCGCACAGCGCCAACTTTCGGGCCGCATCAATGACTTGCCTTACGCAGACGGCCACTGGCCGTCTGTGTCGCGTCTGCGAAGGCCCAGCCTCACCCAACGCAGACAGGATGCAGACCAATTCGACAAGGGAGCTGACGACCCGCGTGGAATCAGTCCCGAATTTTCGGCTCGCGGTCCCAGACGCGGCCTTGCTTCGCGGCCGTGATGAACTTGGGCGTGCCGGCTTTCACGTCGATGACGCCGGCATCCACCTCGATCGCAGCCTTCTGCAGCAGCGGCTTGGCCTCGGCCGTATAGCCGATGACCTTCAGGTGCCCGAAGGCGTCGCGGACCCAGTTCACCGGGTCGACCTGTTTCGCCAGCATCGCGGCGCCCTCCGCCGAGGCGACGATGGCGACGTGGTCGAACACGATCGACGGCGCGCCGCGGAGCGCCTGATCGACGGCAAGAGTCTTGCCGCCCTTCACCGTGACGCCGCCGGCCTTGGGCGCCACGATCTGCGCGGTAGCGCCTTCCTTGTCGATCGCCTTCATGAGCTGCATGACGAGCGCGCCGTCGGCGCCGTCGGTCACCAGCACGCCGACCTTGCGGCCTTTCAGGGTGGGCTTCCACTTCTTCAGGATACTGAGCGCATCCGAGGTCGGCAGGTCGATCGGCTTCCGCGCCGGCGTGATCGCATCGGCCTCGCCTTCCATGCCGAGCTTCTCGGCGACCGCCTGGCCGAGGCTCCTGTCGATCAGCATCAGGTGGCCGAGCATCCGCTTGCGGATCGCCTCGATCTCGACCTTGCCGAGTTCGAAGGTGAAGGCGCCGATGATATGGCGCTGCTCCGGCTCCGACTGCGAGCGGAAGAACTGCCGCGCCTGGCTGTAATGGTCGGCGAAGGTCTCCGAGCGCTGCCGCAGCTTGTCGCCGACATCCGCCCGCGGAAAGGTCGCGAAGCCCTGGGTCGGGCTCTCGCGCGGGCTGTCGGGCGCGATGCTGTTGGGCTCGTAGTTGGCGCGGCCCTTGTTCACCTCCATCCGCCGGAGCCCATCGCGCTGGAAGTTGTGCATCGGGCAGCGCGGCGCGTTGATCGGGATCTCGTGGAAATTGGCGCCGCCGAGCCGGAGCAACTGGGTGTCGGTATAGGAGAACAACCGCCCCTGCAACAGCGGATCCTCGGTGAAATCGATGCCGGGGACGACATGCCCCGGATGGAAGGCCACCTGCTCGGTCTCGGCGAAGAAGTTGTCCGGGTTGCGATTGAGCGTCAGCCGGCCGATCACCTCCAGCGGCACGACCTCTTCCGGAATCAGCTTGGTGGCGTCGAGGATGTCGAAGGGCAGCTTGTCGGCAGTCCGCTGGTCGAAGGCCTGGATGGCGAAATCCCATTGCGGATAGTCGCCCTTCTCGATCGCCTCGTAGAGGTCGCGGCGGTGGAAGTCGGGATCGGCGCCGCTGATCTTCATCGCCTCGTCCCAGACCACCGAGCTGGAGCCCTGCACCGGGCGCCAGTGGAACTTCACGAAGGTCGATTTGCCTTCGTCGTTCACGAAGCGGAAGGTGTGGATGCCGAAACCCTCCATGAAGCGGAGCGCCCGCGGGATCGCGCGGTCGGACATCGCCCAGCAGACCATGTGCAGGCTCTCGGGCATCAGCGAGATGAAATCCCAGAAGGTGGTATGCGCGGACGCCGCCTGCGGATAGCCGCGATCGGCCTCCATCTTCACCGAATGGACCAGGTCGGGAAACTTCATCGCATCCTGGATGAAGAAGACCGGGATGTTGTTGCCGACCAGATCGAAATTGCCTTCCTCGGTATAGAACTTGACGGCGAAGCCGCGCACGTCCCGCGGCAGATCGACCGAGCCAGCGCCGCCGGCCACCGTCGAGAAGCGCACGAAGACCTCGGTCTGCTGTTTCGGATCACTGAGGAACTTCGCTTTGGTCAGATGCCGCATCGACTTGGTCGGCTTGAACACGCCATGCGCGCCCGAGCCGCGCGCATGCACGATGCGTTCCGGGATCCGTTCATGGTCGAAATGGGTGATCTTCTCCCGGAGGACGAAGTCCTCGAGCAAGGTCGGGCCGCGCGCGCCGGCCTTCAGCGAGTTCTGATTGTCGGAGATCGGCGCGCCCTGATTCGTGGTCAGCACCGGCCCGCGCGCGGCGACCTGATGCGTCTCGCCGCTCTTCCGCGGCGCCGTCGCGATTTCCGATTTCGACTTGCCGCCGTTGCTTCCGCCACGCGCCGACTTGGCCATGCGATCCTCCCTGAAGAATGGAAGCCGCCGGCTGCGTCGGTATCGACGCGCCCTGGTTCAATCCGGCAGGCTACAGCAAAAAGCCGCGCAATGCCGGAAGGTTCCGGACCAGATTGGAATCGCTCTTACGCGCCCGCCGAAACACGCGCCTGGGGGCTCAGGGGCAACCGTTCTTCTTGCAGGGCCGGTCCTGGCGCCGGTTCTCGTGCATGGTCTGGTATTCCTGCTGATCAAGCGCGTGCTGCTCGGCCCAGGTCAACTGTTCGCCGGGCACGCGTTGCGGTTCGGGCACGATGCAGGATGAAGCCGAGAGCAGCAGCCCGCCCGAGATCCAAAACAATGTTAGGCCGAGAAGGCGCGTCACGGGAAGGCGCGGGATGTTGATGTGCATGGTGTCATTCCTCGCTGCGGCCGTCGCCGGCCGAATCCCGTCCCCGCGTCAGAGGATAGTCAGAGTTCCGGCGTGGGGAAGTGAGGCAGCGCATGCAAGCGCGCACCATGGTGATAGTGCGCGTCTTTGTGATGCTCAGTTGATGCGGTCGAGGTTGAGCTGCTGGTAGCGCTGGTTGTCGAGGTAGTGCTGCTGGCCCCAGTTCTGTGGCGGACCGCCGGCCGGCGGTGGCCCATATTCGTTGTTGCAGGCCGAAAGCGACAGCACGGCCAGGAGGCCGAGCAGCGGCAGCAAGCGTTCGCGGATCACCGGTGGAGTCATGTCGGTATAGATAGTGTCGCGCCCCTCTCATTGCCAGTCCCGAGCGGGCCGGCCGCTGCGCACTGGCAGCGGCCGAGGCTTGGCCTACCGGTTGCGGCTGTAGCCGCTGCTGCTGCTGTCGGAGCGCCGCGCGTCGTGGTCGGACTGCGCCTTCTGCACATCGAGATAGTGCTGCTGGCCCCAGGTCAGCGATTCCTGGCCTGGAAGCGGCGGGCCGTAGCCGTTGTTGCAGGCCGCGAGGCCCAGCAGCAGGGCGCCGGAGAAAGCGAAGAGCGTGGCGCGAAGCGCGCGCGATGCGATGGTGGTTTTCATGATCGTACCTTGGTGTTCTCTGTCATGCCGCTCTGCGGTGACCCGCGTGGATGGATGCGGCGGTACGATTGATCTAGGCAGTCCGCTGCAATGCACCATGCCGGGGCGGCGCAACTGCGACGGCCGTCACAGCCCGCGCCGTGACTTGCTTGCACAACAGGATTGAATGCGATGCATGAAGCCGTTCGGCGGTCAGCCGCAGCAGGAGTGCGGCGCGCTCTCGGCAGCGTCGCTCACATTCTCGTGCTTCACCGCAGCGCGACGGAAGGCTACGATTTCCGCGAGGATCGAGAGCGCGATCTCCTCAGGTTCGATGCCGTGGATGTCGAGCCCGGCCGGTGCCTTCAACCGTGCGACTTGCGCGGTGTCGAGGCCCTGCTCGACGATCTGCGCCTTCAGCACTTCGGCCTTACGCCGGCTGCCGACGAAGGCGACATAGCGCGCCGGCGTGCCGAGCGCCGCGGCCAGCGCCTCGCGGTCGCGCTTGCCCTGGGTTCCAACGACCACGTAGTCGTCCGCTTCGACACCGACCTCCGCAAGAGTGAATCCGGCAAGCTTCTGATCCTCCTCGGCAAAGGCAACGAGATCGTCGGCCAGTGCGGCGCCCACGATGCGATAGCCGAGCCGCCGCCCGAGATCGGCCACGGCGATCGCGACCGGCGAGGCGCCGCAGACAACCAGCCGCGGGCTGGGGCGCATCGGCTCGACGAAGATGTCGACCGTGCCGCCGCTGGGACAGGAACTCTTGTGCAATTCCGTGCCGTCGACATCGACGGCACTCACCACCTCGTCCTTCGGCTTGACGCGAATGAGACGCGGCTTGCCTTCCTGAATGACCGCCGCCGCGGTCTCGCGGATCGAACGCTGCACGCAGGCACCGCCCATGAAGCCCTTGATCGCCCCGTCCTTCAGCACCACGGCCTTGGCCCCCGCCTTGGCCGAGGTCGCGTGCTCGGTGCGAACCACGGTCGCGACACAGAAGCTCTCACCGGCTTCCTTCAAGCGGGCGATCAGCGGGATGACGTCGAGGTCGGGGCGGTGCATGACGGTCTCCAGTCAGATGCGTGCGAACTCGGCCTCGAGCGCCGCGAGGTCGGCCAGGGTCGCGGCGCTGGCGAAGAAATCGATGAAGGGCAGGCTCGCGCTCATCCCGCGCGCGACCGGTGCGTAATCGCGCCAGGAGAGCAGCGGGTTGAGCCAGACGAGGCGCGGCGCCCGTTGCTTCAGGCGCCCCAATTCTCGAGCGAGGCGTTCCGGCGGATCGGTGTCGTAGCCGTCGCTCATCACGATGACCACGCTGCGGGAATCGATCACCGCCTTGGCATGGCGCGCGTTGAACGCCCCCAAGGATTCCGCGATCCGCGTCCCGCCGCCGAAACCCTGGCTGAGCAGCATCAGCCGATCGACCGCGCGGCCGGGATCGGGATCGTTCAGGGCCTCGGTAATGCGGGCGAGGCGGGTGTGGAACAGGAACACCTCGACCGCGATCTCCGATCCGGCGAGGCCACGCGCGAAAGCGAGGAAGGCGCGCGCGTAAGGCTTCATCGAACCGGAGACGTCGAGCAGCAGGACGATGTTGACCGGCCGCTCCGGGCGCCGCTTGCGCAAAAGCTCCAGCGGCTCCATGCCGTGGACAAGGTTGCGGCGCAGTGTGCGGCGAAGGTCCAGCCCCCTACCCTTGCGCGCGGCGCGCCGGCGCCGGCTCAGGCGATAGCGCATCGCCCGCGCCAGGTCCTCGGCGATGCGCGCCGCCTCTGCCAGCTCCTCGGCATCGGCGATCCGCGCGATATCCTTGCGCGCGAGCTGCTCGCGCCGGCTGGCGATCAAGCGGCCGGCGCCGTCGCGATGGCGGACCGGCTCGTCGCCGTCGGCAAGCTGCGCCTGCGGCACCGTCGCCGTGCGATCCTGCGGCGAGGGCAGCACCCGGTCCCAGACCGGCGGCGGCTTCAGCTCGCGCATCTCGGTCGAGGCATCATTGGCCGGCGTCACGCGGCGCAGGCCACGCCCATGCCAATAGGCGTCGTAGAGCTCGTCGAAGCCTTCCCACTGATCCCGGCTGCCGGTGAGCAGCGCCTTCATGCCGAGCCGCGCCGCGATCGGATCTGCGCCGCCGGCGAGAAAGCCCATCGTCGCCTCCGCCTCCGCCGGCCCGATGCGATAGCCGCTGCGGCGCAGATGCGCCACGAAGCCTGCGACGCGCTCGGAGGGCAGCATTGGAGTCATGCGGGGCGCCAGCGCGCGACAACCGCGAGGACACGCGGCCATAGTGGTTCGTCATGCCCCGGCTTGAGCCGGGCATCTCGCGCCGAGCTATTCGCGGCCAAAGATCCCCGGGCCAAGCCCGGGGATGACGGTAGCGACGCCGCCGCTTTTTCTTCCGCCAAGACCGCCAGCCATAGCCCACTTCCGCAACAGCACATCTCACGCCACCTTGCCGATGAGGCGCGCGGTGACTTCCGGCGTTACGGCCTTCAAATCCGCGTCGGTCTTCAGCAGGCACATCAGCGTCGCCTGCAAGGTCGCGGGATCGCGGTCCAGCCGATCGAGGCCGATGCCGATCAGCGCCCTCGCCCAGTCAATGGTCTCGGCGACGCCCGGCTTCTTCTCCAGGTCCTCGCGGCGCAGCCGCTGCACGAAGCCAACGATCTGTTGCAGGATCTGCGCATCGGCATCCGGCAGATGCGCCCGCAGGATCCGCACCTCCTTCGCCTCGTCGGGGAACTCGACATAGGCGTAGAGGCAGCGCCGCCGCAGTGCGTCGGAAAGCGCGCGCGTCCCGTTCGAGGTCAGCACCACATGCGGCACGGCCTTGGCCGTGACAGTGCCGAGCTCCGGGATCGTGACCTGGAAGTCAGACAGCACTTCCAGCAGATAGGCCTCGAACTCTTCGTCGGCGCGGTCGATCTCGTCGATCAGCAGGACCGGCGGCTTCTCCTGCGAGATCGCCTCCAGCAGCGGCCGGCGCAGCAGGTATTCCTCGGTGAAGACATGCCGCTCCATGGCATCCGCCTTCATGCCTTCGGCCTCGTGGGCGCGGATCGCCAACAGCTGCCGCTGGTAGTTCCACTCGTAGATCGCCGCCCCCGCGTCGAGGCCCTCATAGCATTGCAGGCGGATCAGGCGGGCGCCGAGCACCCGCGCCAGCGCCTTGCCGACCTCGGTCTTGCCGACGCCGGCCTCGCCCTCCAGCAGCAGCGGCCGCTGGAGGTCGATCGCAAGCGTGAGCGCCATCGCCAGGCTGTCCTCGGCGATGTAGCCCGCCGCGTCCAGCCGCTGCTGCAAGGCGCGATAGTCGAAGCTCATGGTTCTATCGTGCCCACTAACTCTGCCGTCATCCCGGGACTTGTTCCCGGGATACACGCTTTTCTATCGCGCAGCACCCAAGGCGTGGATCCCGGCGCCTCGCGCCGGGATGACGGAAAGGATGTGCATCCATTTCCGTCACTTCACCAGCCCCAGCTTCTGCGCCGTCTTCCAGACCCGCCAGTGATCATGCGGCATCTGGGTATGCGTGAGGCCGAGATGGGCGAAGGCATCGCAGACGGCATTGGAGAAGGCCGAGACGCCGCCGACGTTGGGCGACTCACCGACACCCTTGGCACCGATCGGATGATGCGGCGACGGGGTCACGGTGTAGTCGGTCTCCCAGACCGGCGTCTCCACCGCGGTCGGCAGGAAGTAGTCGAGGAAGCTCGACCCCGTCACGTTGCCGACCTCGTCATAGGCGATCTCCTGGCCCATGGCGATGGCCAGCGCCTCCGTGAGACCACCATGCACCTGGCCCTCGATGATCATCGGGTTAATCCGGGTGCCGCAATCGTCCAGCGCATAGAAGCGGCGGATCGACGTGACGCCGGTATCGACATCGACGTCGGCGACGCAGATATAGGCACCGAACGGATAGGTCATGTTCGGCGGGTCGTAATAGCTCACCGCCTCGAGGCCCGGCTCGATGCCCGGGATCGCCTTGTTATAGGCGGCGAAGGCGATCTCCTTCATGGTCTTGAAGCGGTCGGGGGCGCCCTTGACCTGGAAGCGATCGACATCCCATTCGAGGTCGCTGTCATGCACCTCGAGCAGATAGGCGGCAATCATCTGCGCCTTGGCGCGGATCTTCCGCCCGGCCATCGCCGTCGCCGCACCGGCGACCGGCGTCGAGCGCGAGCCGTAGGTGCCAAGGCCATACGGCGCCGTGTCGGTGTCGCCCTCCTCCACCGTGATATCCGAGGCCGGCAGGCCGATCTCGGTCGCCAGGATCTGGGCGAAGGTCGTGGCATGGCCCTGGCCCTGGCTGATCGTGCCCAGCCGTGCGATGGCACTCCCCGTCGGATGGATGCGGATTTCGCAGCTGTCGAACATGCCGAGGCCCAGGATGTCGCAGTTCTTCACGGGGCCGGCGCCGACGATCTCGGTGAAGAAGGCGACGCCGATGCCCATCAGGCTGCGGGTCTTGCCGGCGGCGAAGTCCGCGCGGTTCTGTTTCTGCTCCGCACGCAGGCCCTTGTAATCGACGGCGGCCAGCGCCTTGTCCAGCGCGGTGTCGTAGTCGCCGCTGTCGTATTCCCAGCCCAGCGCCGACTTGTAGGGGAACTGCGCCTTCTTGATGAAGTTCTTCCGTCGCAGCTCGGCCGGATCCATGTTCAGCTTGCGGGCCAGCACATCCATCATGCGCTCGATGAAGTAGCTGGCCTCGGTCACGCGGAAGGAGCAGCGATAGGCGACGCCGCCCGGCGCCTTGTTGGTGTAGACGCCATCCACGGAGAGGAATGCCGTGGGGATGTCGTAGGAGCCGGTGCAGATGTTGAAGAAGCCGGCCGGGAACTTGGTGGGATCGGCGCAGGCATCGAAGGCGCCATGGTCGGCGATCACGTGGCACTTCAGGCCGGTGATGCGGCCGTCCTTGGTCGCGGCGATCTCGCCGGTCATGTGGTAGTCGCGGGCGAAGGCGGTCGCGGTCAGATTCTCGATCCGGTCCTCGATCCACTTCACCGGCACGCCGAGCACGATCGAGGCGACGATGGCACAGATATAGCCGGGATAGACCCCGACCTTGTTGCCGAAGCCACCGCCGATATCCGGCGAGACGATGCGGATTTTATGCTCCGGAATGCCGGAGATGAGAGACGCCACGGTACGCACCGCATGCGGCGCCTGGAAAGTGCCCCAGACGGTCAGGTGGCTGTTGATCTTGTCCATCGAGGCCACGCAGCCGCAGGTCTCCAGCGGACAGGGATGGACCCGCTGGTAGGAGATGAACTCCCTCGCCACCACCTCGGCGCCGGCGAGGGCCTTGTCGGTGGCCGCGGCGTCGCCGACTTCCCAGGTGAAGATGTGGTTGTGGTGCCGGCGTGCGCCGTGGGCGCCTTCTTTTTTGTCCTTGATGTCCTCGCGCAGCAGGGGCGCATTCGCGTCCATGGCCTTGAGAGGATCGATGAGCGCCGGCAGCTCTTCATACTCGACCTCGATCAGCTCGACCGCGTCGGCCGCGATGTAGCGGTCGGTGGCGACGACGAAGGCGACTTCCTGGTTCTGGAACAGCACCTTGTCGACCGCCAGCACCGCCTGCACGTCGCCGGCGAGGGTCGGCATGTAATGGAGGTTGAGCGGTTTCAGGTCGTCGGCGGTCAGTACCGCCTTGACGCCGGGCAGCGCCAGCGCCTTCGACTTGTCGATCTTCTTGATGCGGGCGTGGCCATAAGGCGAGCGGACGAAATCGCCGAACACCATGCCGGGCAGCTTCATGTCGTCGACATACTTGCCCTTGCCCTGGGTGAAGCGGGCATCCTCGACGCGCTTCCGCTTGCACCCCAAACCCTCGAGCTTGGCGGTGCGTTCTTCAACGCTGGTTCCATCGGCGGCGCTCATTCTGCGGCCTCCTTCTTGCCGGAAAGCTGGTCCGCGGCGGCGCGGATCGCCTTCACGATGTTCTGGTATCCGGTGCAGCGGCAGAGATTGCCGGCGATGCCGTGGCGGATCTCGGTCTCGGATGGATCGGGGTTCTCCTGCAGCAGCCGGTACGCTCGGGTGATCATGCCCGGCGTGCAGAAGCCGCATTGCAACCCGTGATGCTCGCGGAACATCTCCTGCAGAACGTGCAGGGTGCCGTCGGCATTGGCGATGCCTTCGATCGTCGTCACCTTGGCGCCGTTGGCCTGTGCCACGAAGACGGTGCAGGCCTTCACCGACTTGCCGTTGAGATCGACGGTGCAGGCGCCGCAATGGCTGGTGTCGCAGCCGACATGCGGTCCGGTCAGCGAGAGCTGCTCGCGCAGGAAATGGATCAGCAGGGTCCTGGGCTCGGCGAGGGCTTCGACCTCGCCGCCATTGACCGTCATCTTCACATGCATCTTGGACATGAGCTCCCTCCCCTAGCGCGCGCGCTTGGCGGCGGCTTCGATCGCGCGCCGCACCATCACGCCCGCCACCGATTTGCGGAAGTCGACCGGGCCGCGCGCATCCTTGGAAGGCTGCGCAATGCCGACGGCAGCCGCGACCGCCTTGTCGATCGCCGCGGCATCGAGGCTCGTGCCGACCAGGGCGGCGCCGGCAGCCTCGGCGAAAAGGGCGGTGTCGCCGACATTGGTGAGCGCGACGGCGGCGCTGGCGCATTTTCCGCCGGACAGGGTCAGCACCACGGCCGCGGCGGCGGTCGCATAGTCCCCGATCTTGCGCTTCTGCTTTATGTAGGCGCTGCCGTGGCCGACCGGCGGCTTCGGGATGCGGATCGCGGTGAGGATGTCGCCGTCCTTGAGCTCGGTCGCGTAGGCGCCGTGATAGAAACTGCGCGCCTTGATCTCGCGGGCGCCGCCCGGGCCCTTCACCAGGTAGACTGCGTCGAGCGCCAGCATGACCGCCGGCATGTCGTTGCCGGGATCGCCGTTGGCGACATTGCCGCCCAAGGTGCCGCAATAGCGGATCTGCGGATCGGCAATCTGCTCGGCGGTTTCCTTCAGGATTGGGATCGCGGCGGCCAGCGCAGCGGACTGGATCACTTCGCGCTGCGTGGTCATGGCCCCAATCTCGACCGCGGCGCCGCTGTCCTTGATGCCCTTCAAGGTGGCGATGTCCTGCAGATCGACCAGGTGGCCGGGCTGGGCGAGGCGCAGCTTCATCATCGGGATCAGGCTGTGGCCGCCGGCGACCACCCGGGCCTCGTCGCCATGCTGGGCGAGGAGCTTCAGGGCATCGTCGAGGCTCGACGGGCGGTGATAGTCGAAGGTGGCAGGTATCATGGTCTCCTCCCCTGGTCTTCTCGTTGCCAAGACCTTGATCCCACGGGAGAAGCGGCGCGCGGCCGAAGTGACCATTTCCGCCCGATCTGCACGAAATGCAGATTTCCTGCACGAATGGCGGCGCGAATCCGCTCGGTGGTTTAACGCCGAACTCGAGCCAATCTACACGATGGTGTAAAGCCTCAGGAGATCGTGGGGAGACTGGCCGTCTCGCGGCCGTAGCGCCGGGGTGCGCTGCCCATGACGCGCTTGAAGGCGGTGCTGAAGGCGCTCTCGGACTCATAGCCCAGCGAGAGGGCGATGGCGGAGACGGATTCGCCGGTATGGGCCAGCCGGTCGCCGGCCAGCAGCATGCGCCAGCGGGTGAGATAGTCCATCGGCGCCGACCCGACCGTCTGCTTGAATTTGAGCGCGAAGCTTGAGCGCGACATGCCCGCCTCGGATGCGAGCTCGTTCAAGGTCCAGCGTCGCGCCGGATCGGCATGCATCGCGCCGATCGCCGCCCCCATCTGCCTATCGGCGAGCGCGAACAGCCAGCCCACCCCGCCGCGCGGGCCTTCGGCCATGTGCATGCGCAGCGCCTGGATCAGCATCAGGTGGGCGAGATGCTGCGCCACCAGGAAACTGCCGGGCCGCGGCTCGCGCAGCTCCTGCATCATGCGCTCGACCGACCAGCGCAGGGCCGCCTGGTCGGATTCCTTATTGATATGGACGATCGGCGGCATCATCGCCATCAGGATACCGGCATGGGCGCCGCTCAAGGTGAAGCGGCTGCCGACCAGGAAGACATCGCCGCCCCCGTTATAGGTGACGACGCCGCCGGCGCGCGGCGGCGGGAACACGGTGCTCGCTTCGACCGGCGGCACATCGAGACGGCTGGCGAGGCGGAAGGCACGTCCGCCCGGCAACAGAAAGCAATCGCCGCCTTCCAGGCGCACCGGGTCAACGACGCCTTCGACGGCGAGAAAGCAGCCGCCGGACATGACCGCGTAGCACTTGATGCCGATGTTGCCGGGGAAGGCGATGGCCCAGTCGCCGCCGGCGTCGAACCCCGCCGAGACATGGCTCTGCGGCTTCAGGAGGGAGAGGACGTCGGACAGCGGATCCATGGCCATTTTTGGACGGTTGCGAATATATAGCAGACTACAGCGCATAGATCGTCCGAGAGCAACGCTGTATCTGTCCTGGCATCGCAATCAATCCGGAGCTTCTCCATGCGGGTTTTCGTCACCGGCGCCACCGGCTTTGTCGGCTCTGCCGTCGTGCAGGAATTGATCGAATCCGGCCACGCGGTGATTGGCCTGGTCCGGTCGGATGCCGGCGCGAAGGCGCTGGCCGCGACCGGCGCCACGGTGCATCGCGGCGACGTGCAGGATCTCAACAGCCTCCAGAGCGGCGCAGCACAAGCCGACGCCGTGATCCACACCGCCTTCATTCACGATTTCACAAAGTTCAAGGAAAGCTGCGAGATCGACCGGCGAGCGATCGCCGCCATGGGCGAAACGCTTGCCGGTTCATCGAAACCCCTGATCGTCACCAGCGGGACGGGATTGCTGCCCTCGGGTCGGCGCACGACCGAGGAAGATACGCCGGGTGAAGGCTTGCCGCGCGTCGCCACCGAAGAAGCCGCGGCGGGCGTTCAAGCCCGCGGCGTCAATGTCTCGGTGATGCGCTTGCCGCCGTCCGTGCATGGCGATGGTGATCATGGCTTCGTGCCGATGCTGATTGCGATGGCGCACGAGAAGGGCGCCTCCGCTTACATCGGCGACGGAAACAATCGCTGGGGCGCGGTGCATCGGCTCGATGCCGCGCGGCTCTATCGCCTGGTGCTGGAGAGGGGCAACGGGCCTGCGCGCTACCACGCGACGGCCGAGGAGGGCGTTCCGTTCAAGGAAATCGCCGGCGTGATCGGCCGTCGGCTCGGCTTGCCGGTGGTTTCGAAGTCACCCGAAGAGGCGCAAGCGCATTTCACCTGGTTCGCGCATTTCGCCGCGTTGGACAATCGCGCCTCGAGCGCAAGGACACGGGCAATAACCGGCTGGGAACCGACCGGGCCGGGGCTGATCGCGGACATCGATCGGGATGCCTATTTCAAGAAGTGACTGTCACCGTCGGCGCGAGGCCCGCGGGGGCTGCTGTTATATCCCGAGCGCCTTGCGCACCTCGGGGACATGGCCGCGGCTCACCGGGACGAGATTGTCCTCGGGGCCGGGAACAACGAGGAAGACCTTGTCGTGCTTCCGCTGGAAGGCGCGGGCGTGTTCCAGGTTGACGAGGAAGCTCCGATGGGTGCGCAGGAAATTGCGGCCGGCGACGGCCTCCTCGACCCGCGAGATCGACCAGGGGCAGAAGTGACTCTCCTGTCCTTCATAGAGCCGCGTGTAATGGCCCTCGGCCTGGATCGCGGTCACCCGGTTGGCGTCGACGAAGAAGGTCAGACCGCCCTGCTCGTATGGCAGGCGCAGTCGCTCCTGCGTATCGGCCGCCGTCCGTGGCACTGTGGCATGCGGCAATGCCCGCGGTTCCGGTGCCGCGAAGGCCGCGGAGATCGGCGCGCCGGCGGGCGCGGCGATCCAGCCAGCGGCCGGTAAAGGCAAGGCGGTCAGCAGGAAGAGACCGCAAACGACGAAAGCGGCGAGTGCGACGATCAGGGCGAGGTAGCTGTCCTGGATCGTCGGCTGCGCCAGAGCGACCAGCTCGCTGACCGGTATGAAGCGAGTGAAGGCCATGGCGGTGTAGTGCATGCTGGAGATCGTGATCCCGAGCAGCACCGCGGCAAGGCTGAGCTGAAGCAACGTGCGGCGACGATAGGCGATCTGCACCACGGCGATCGACGACAGGATCGCGATCCCGGAAGAAAGCAGGATTCCCGCCGATCCGTATTCGACCAGGCAGTTCCCGGCGATCGCGCGCATACCGATATAGTGCATGGTCACGATGCCGAGGCCGATCAGGGTACCGGAGACGGCGGTGCGCCATAGCTTGCGCGCCCCCATATGCACGAAGGAGAGGCCGAGCCCGGTGATCAGGATCGATACCAATACCGAGCTCAAAGTGTTGAGCGCGTCGTAGCTGATGGAGACCGGCAGGCGAAGCGAGAGCATGCCGACGAAATGCATCGACCAGATGCCACCGCCGAGCGCACAGGCGGCCTCGGCGATTCGCAGGCGCCGTGCCGGCATCGGGAGCGCGCTCAGATCGCCCGCGAGGCGCAAGCCCGTGAAGGACGCCATGATGGCAACCAGAACCGAGGCCGCCACCATCATCGGATCGTAAGAAAACAGCATTCCCGTCCCGTCGCGGCCTGCCGTCCGGTGACTTTTCCAGAAAGCCGATTTCCAAGGCTGGGGCAGGTCCTTGGCGACCGAGTCTGGCGAAGGGAGGATGCCAAATCAAGGGCGCGGTGCTGTGGATAACTTGGGATCCGGATCGTCTCAAAACCGGGTGATGACAGCCAAATGCGTGGACTCTGACGGCCTGGGACGCTATGCCCTTCCCGCAGTGATTTGGCAGGCCCTGGCGACGCATTAAGGGCTGAGCAATCGCTTTTGCCGCTAATGGCGTAACTTGCAGGGGATCCCATGCGCGCATTCCTGTTCGCGATCGCAGTTCTTTCGATTTTCGGCTTCGCCAACGTTGGGTTCTCGGGCACGGCCTCGGCCGCCTGCACCACCTCAGAGCACGTGACGCCCAGCCGGGCGGAACATGTCATCAAGGCCGAAGAATGCCTTTGGACGACCGACACGCGATACATCTTGTTCATGCACAAGGACGGCACCCTCGACCTCAAAGACGAGCGGTACCCCGGCAAACCCGTCCTTTGGGAAGCCAATATCCCGCAGCCGCAGCCGGGCAGCGTGGCCGTGCTGATGAACGACGGCAGCTTCGTCGTGAAGAGCCCCAGCGGCGCCGAGTTGTGGCGCGCTCCGACGAAGGGCAAAGGCGTGGGCAACTACTATCTGACGCTCGGCAAGAAGGGTCGCGTCGAACTCTATAGCGGCAGCGGTCGATCGGATCCCAACCAGGCGCTGGTCTGGGGCTCCGAGGACAACCAGGCGAGCGACCGCAACGGCGAATGCCAGTGCCATATCACCAACACTGACGGCTCGCCGGGCAAGACCACGGGTGACCAGTTCAGCGTCTGCGGCCTGATGGTCTGCCGCAGCACCTGCGCCGCCAAGAAGGACTATTTCGGCGACGCGCTGATCGGCACCTACAAGCACGGCAGCGGCAAGTGCAAGGCGTTCTGATCGCCGGGGCTCAGCTCGCAAACGCTTGATAAAGCGCGGCAAAGCGTCAGCTTGCCGCGCTTTTCTTTGCGTGCCATAGAGTTGTCATGGTCCGGCGCGGCGGCTTTCAGGGATTGAGACAGCGCGGGGCGGTGCTCGGCGCCGTTCTCGCTTTCGCCCTGTTGCTCAATGCCTTCGCCGCCGCCGCCTTCAACCTGCAGGCGGTCGCCGCCGCGCTCGACCCCCTGACCGAAGCGGCCACCTGCGATACCTCGGGCAACGCTCCCGCCGGTGATCCGGTCCGGCATCAAAACCAGCATCAGCCGGATTGCACTCTCTGCAGCGCCGCCTGCCCGATGGGCGGCATGGCGCAGGCACCGGATGGCGGTGGCGCGGTGGCTTTGCCCCCGCCCTCCGCTTTCGTCCTGCGGGACGCCGTGGATCGGCACGCGCCAGTCAATCCGGCAAGTGTGTATCTCTCCGACGCCGACGCCCAGGCGCCGCCGGGGATCGGCTGAGCGCCTTTCACCTCCCACTTCCAATTCACGCGTGCGTTCCACTCCGCGCACCTATTTGAAAGACCTGAACATGCGTATTCTGCGCGCTCTTCTCATCCTCTCCTGCATCGGCTTCGGCGCCGTGGCCGCCTGGGCTCATGAGTTCAAAATCGGCGATCTCGAGATCGTCCATCCCTGGGCGCGAGCGACGCTCAAAGGCAGCGACGTCGCCGACGGCTTCATGAAGATCATCAACCATGGCAGCACGCCTGATCGCCTGCTGTCCGTGACCGTGGAATTTGCCAAGGCGGGCCAGATCCACGAGATGAAGATGGACGGCGACGTGATGAAGATGCAGGAGCTGACCGAGGGCCTGGAGATTCCGGCCGGCGCCACGGTCGAGCTGAAGCCGAAGTCGCTGCACCTCATGTTCATGGGCGTGAATCAGGAACTGCTGCCCGACACGATGATGGACGGCGAACTCACCTTCGAGAAAGCCGGCAAGGTGAAGATTGAGTTCATGATCGAGCCGGCCGGCACCGGCCATTCCATGGACAATATGTGAGCGGGGAGCTGCAGCGATGACGCGCCGCATCATCCCGATCCTGATTGTCGTCGTCGCGATTTCGGCTGCGGCGCTCGGCTATCTCTATCTCAACCAGGGTGCCGGCGGCCCCGCGGCGGTGCCGATCGGCGGGCCGATCCGCCTCACCGACCAGGACGGCAAACCGTTCGATTCCGCGAGCCTCGCCGGCAAACCCTACGCCGTTTTCTTCGGCTTCACCCATTGTCCCGATGCCTGCCCGACCACCCTGTCGGAGATGGCCCGGACCGAGGACGAGATCGGCGCGCCGGCGAAGGAGCTGACCACCCTGTTCATCACCGTCGATCCGGAACGCGACACCCCGGCCGTGCTGAAGGAGTACATCTCGAACTTCAACGGCAACACCGTGGCGCTGTCCGGCACGCCCGAACAGGTCGCCGAGGTCGCGAAGGCCTTTCGGGTCTATTACAAGAAAGTCCCGACCTCCGACGGCGGCTACACCATGGACCACACCGCCGTGCTTTACCTGATGAACCGCGAAGGCAAGTTCGCCGATGTGATCTCCTATACCGAGGAGCATGAGCGGTTCGTCACGAAGATCAAGAAGCTGCTGGAGGAATGACACCTCTGAGATCGTCATGCCCGGGTGAAATCGTCATGCCCGGGCTCGACCCGGGCATCTGTCTCCGACGTCACGAGATCGCCGGGTCACGCCCGGCGATGACGCAAGTGGGGAGCAGCAACATGACAATCGCCCGTTACCTGACGCGTCTGTAACGGCGCGTTGCGCAGCTTGGGCGTGTCACCGTTGGTTACACGAAAGTCTTCAAGACGCCCGCCGGCATGCTGGACGGAATCACGGCGCGGGCGGAGTGTTTGAATCGGGTTCAACCGAGGAGAATACGCCCATGAAGAAAATCATCTCTCTCTCCGCCGCCGCGATCCTGGCGGCGATGCTGACCGGCGCGGCGCAGGCCGCGTCGCCGCAAGCGCCCGCTTCGGCCGGCAACGCGCCGGTCGTCGTCCAAGCCGCCCAGGTCGCCATGGTGGTCTCGCACAGCACCGCCCATATCCGAAAGGACCCGAACACCAAGAGCCCGGTGCTGGCCACCTTGAAGAAGGGGGCCAAGGTCGACGTCATCGCCAAGACGCCCGATGGCAAATGGGCCCATGTGAAGAGCGGGAAGGTCGACGGCTATATCGCCCTCTCGCTCCTGAAGGCGGCCTGAGGCTGCGTCACCCGCGGGCTCGCCCTGCGGGTCTGGCGCCCCCTGCGTGAAATGCCCGGGGCAACCCCGGGCATGACGCCGAGGGAACGGCCGTGGCGGTTTAAACAATTTCCCTGAAGCCAAGGTGACTTAGCGGATGTGAGTTAAGTCTCTGAACCTATTCGCTTTGTGCGCAGAAGTCACTTGTGCCCGATTCCACCCCTGTCTACGCTTTTCCGGACGGCCGGCAATGGGAAGGCCGTGTCGCAAGCCAGCATAACCTGTCGCCAGGCGTCATCTATCGACGCTCCCGAAAGAGCGAGCATGGTCTGAAGTTGAATGAACGTTCAGAATCTCAGATACTGGGCGGAATAAAACCAGCGCGGCTCCGGTATGAAGCGGCGCGAATGAATAAACAGGGAGAAGACGATGAAGGACCGGGATTCGAAGATTCAAACCATCATGACCGGCTATCGGCGCGGCTTCCTCTCGCGCCGCGAAGCGCTGCGCGCGCTGGGAGCCATCGGACTGGCCGCCGGAGCCGCACCGCTGCTCGACTTCGCCGCATTGGCGGATGAGGCCGGCAAACAGACGGGACCGGGCGGCATTCCCCTCTCCCGCCCCGACAAGCCGGTAACGCTGCCGCTGACCATGGACCCGATCAAGAGCGGCCTCGAGCCCGAAAAGGGCCCGTTCCACATCTTCAACTACCAGGACTATATCGACCAGGTTTCGGTCATCGACACCTTCTCGAAGAAATACGGGGTCGAGGTGGTGCTGACCACCTTCGACAGCATGGACCAGGCGATCACCCGTCTCGCCAGCGGCACGGTCGAATGCGACGCCACCAACATCACACCGGACCGCCTGGCGCAAGGCGTCGCCGGCAAGCTGCTGCAGCCGATCAACCACAGCTACGTGCCGAACCTGGAGAAGAACATCTTCAAGTCGTTGACCAACCCGTTCTACGACCAGGGTTCGCAGTATTCGGTGCCGTACAACCTCTATTCGACCGGCATCGGCTGGCGCACCGACAAGGTGAAGACGGATATTGGTGCGCTGGAGAATCCCTGGTCGATCTTCTGGGATGCCAAGTCCAGCGAATACAGCGGCTATACCGGCATCATGGACGATGCGCGTGAATCGCTCGGCATGGCGATGCTCTATCGCGGCCAGTTCGACGTGAACACGGAAGACGCGGCCGAGCTCGAGAAGGCGCTGGCGGATCTGAAGGCGACGGTTCCGATCTCCAACCCGAAGATCAACATCACGCAGTACCAGACGCTGGCAGACGGCAGTTCCTGGATTCACCAGGCCTGGTCAGGCGACATGCTCGGCGCCGTCATCAGCTACTGGCCTGAAGGCCAGGACAAGTCGATCATCAAGTATTGGTGGCCGGGCAAGGGCAAGGGCGTCACCCAGAACGACTGCTGGGCGGTCCTGGCCAAGGCGAAGAACCCGGTGCTGGGGCATCTCTGGCTCAACCACATCTGCGATGCCGAGGTGGCCTACAACAACACGGTGAACTACACCGGCTACCAGCCGGCGCAGAAGTCGTTCAATGCCGACGAGCTGATCAAGGCGGAAATCCTGCCGGAGCAGCTGAAGAACATCATCCTGACCGAGGAGGACGTCGGCGCCGGCTCGCTGCAATACTGCGCGCTGACGCCGAACGGCCAGGCGATGTGGCAGGACGCCTACGCCAAGTTCAATTCGGGGTCCGAATAGGCAGCTGATCGGGATCGCTGGGCGTGTACCCGAAATGGCTCTGGCCGGTCTTCGCCGTTCCCGGCGTGGTCTGGCTGATCCTGCTGTTCCTGGTTCCTTTCTACGCGGTGATCGGCGTCGCCTTCGGCGGCGTCGACCCCATCTTCCTGACCGCGGTGCCGACCTGGAACCCCCTGGACTGGAATTTCGACGTCCTCGGCAAGACGCTGCAGGGCTTCCTGCCGGGCAACCAGTATTGGAGCGTCTTCCTCCGCACCGTGGTCTATGTCGCGCTGGCGCTGACCGGATCGCTGCTCTTGGGCTATCCGGTCGCCTATTACATCTCGCGCCACGCGAAGCGCACCAAGATGCTGCTGATTGCGCTGATCGTGCTGCCCTTCTGGGTCTCCTACATGATGCGTATGCTGGCCTGGGTGAACCTGTTCTCGCCCAACGGCTTCGTGAACAAGTTCCTGCTCTGGACCAACCTGGTGCAGACGCCGCCGGACTGGCTCGGCGGCAACCATGCCTCGGTGATCCTGGGCCTGATCTACGGCTATATCCCCTATCTCATCCTGCCGCTGCTGGCGGCGCTTGACCGGATCGACCGCAGCGTGTTGGAAGCGGCGCGGGATCTCGGCGCCAGCCCCGCTTCCGCCTTCTTCCACGTGACCTTGCCGCTCTCCAAGCCCGGCATCCTCGGCGCCAGCGTCATCATCGCGCTGCCGATGTTCGGCGACTATTACACGCCGACCATCGTCTCGGGCTCGCCCAAGACCACGATGCTCGGCAACCAGATCGACATCTTCTTCCATGGCGGGCCGCAGCCTTCGGTGGGCGCGTCGCTGACCATGATCCTCTCGGCCTTCCTGGCGGTGCTGATGGCCTATTACATGATCACCATCGCCAGGGCACAGAAGGAGGTGGCGGGATGACGGCCGTCACCGAGAACCCGACCGCGCGCAGGGCGATTGCGGCGCCGACGCCCGTGCAGCGGATCCGCAACTGGATCCTCAATCCCTGGGGCGAGCCGCGGGGCATGGTGCTGATCACCTGGCTCTACATCGTGATCTCGATCGTGCCCGTGATTGTCGCGATCATGTTCTCGTTCAATGCCGGCCGGTCGGTGACCGCCTGGCAGGGCTTCTCGCTCACGCGCTGGTATCTCGACGATCCCCGCTCTTCGGTGGTCAACGATCCCCGGCTGCAACATGCCCTGCTGCAAAGCCTGAAGCTCGCCGGGCTCACCATGCTGATCGCGACACCGCTCGGCGTCATGCTGGCGCTGGGCCTCGCCCGCTGGCGCGGCCGGCTCTCCTCGGCCTCCAATTTCATCATGCTGTTCCCGCTGGTGACGCCGGAGCTGGTGATGGGCGTCTCGCTGTTCCTGGTCTTCACAAAGCTGTTCGACTTCATTCCCCTGGGGACGACGGCGCAGGTGCTGGGGCATGTCACCTTCTCGCTCTCCTATGTGGTGGTGATCGTGCGCGGCCGGCTGTTCTCGATCGGGCGGCAATACGAGGAGGCGGCGGCGGACCTGGGCGCGACACCCTGGGAGACCCTGCGGCTGGTGGTGCTGCCGCTGCTGCTCCCCGCCATCTTCTCCAGCCTGATGATGGTGTTCGCGATCTCGATCGACGATTTCGTGATCAGCGCCTGGCTCTCCTGCGGCTCCAGCTGCGACACGGTGCCGATCCGGGTCTACAGCTCGACCCGCGGCGCGCCGCTGCCGTCGATCAACGCGCTGGCGACCGTGATGGTGGCGATGACCCTGACGGCGATCGGCATCGCCTGGGTTGTGCACCGCTACATGACGCGCGGCGAGCGCAAGAGTGGCAAGCCGGGCGGCATGGGCCAGGCGATGGGCGGCTTTGATCTTTGATGCTTCGATGATTTGCGGGGGTATGACGTGAGCGGCGGCGAAATCGAACTCATCAACCTCAACAAGCATTTCGGCCCGCACCGGGCCGTGGACAACATCAACCTCAAGATCCCGGGCGGCGAGTTCTTCTCGCTGCTGGGATCCTCGGGCTGCGGCAAGACCACGACTTTGCGCATGATCGCCGGCTTCGAGCGGCCGACCAGCGGGCAGATCATCCTCGACGGGCTCGACATGACCGAGACGCCGCCGCACAAGCGCCATGTCAACACCGTGTTCCAGTCCTATGCGCTGTTCCCGCATCTGAACGTATTCGACAACGTCGCCTTCGGCCTGCGGCGCCAGAAGGCCGATGAAACACAGGTGATGCGCCGGGTCGGCGAGGCCCTCGAGCTGGTGCAGCTGACCGGCTTCGAGAAAAGGAAGCCAGCCCAGATGTCCGGCGGTCAGCAGCAGCGCGTGGCCCTGGCGCGGGCGCTGGTGCTCAAGCCCGCGGTGCTACTGCTGGACGAGCCGCTGGGCGCGCTCGACGCGCGCTTGCGGAAGCAGCTGCAGGTCGAGCTCAAGAGCCTCCAGCAGCAGGTCGGCATCACCTTCGTCTACGTCACCCACGACCAGGAAGAGGCGCTCACCATGAGCGACCGGATCGCGGTCATGTCCAACGGCCGGATCGAGCAGGTGGCGCCGCCGGAAGAGATCTACGAGGCGCCGGCCACGGTCTTCGTCGCCGACTTCCTCGGCGTCTCCAACCTGATGGATGCGACGGCGTCGGGCGCGGATGCGACCGGGCGCTGCAAGGTGAAGGTCGGCGGCTTCGACTGCTATGCCGGCCGCGGCAGCGCCAAAGCGACCGGCGCCACCAAGGTGACGATCCGCCCCGAGCGCGTGCGCCTCGAAGCTAAGGGGTCGGGTGGCGAGAACCGCATTCCCGGCACGGTGCAACGCTGGGTCTATCTCGGGAACTCGGTGCAGCTCATCGTCGGGCTCGCCACCGGCGCCAGGATCCAGGCGCTGATGCAGAACACCGGCGAGGAAATCCCCTATCGCGAAGGTACCGAGGTCGCGGTGCACCTGCCGGCGACCGCGCTGCGCATCCTCGAGGACAGCGGCGCCCCGCTCGCCTCCGCCGCCGACTAGGCCTGCACCGGCGCGCGGCGCAGCATTTCCAAAGCGAGCTCGGTCTCGCCGATCACGGTCGCGGTTGCGCCATGGCTGATCAGATGCTGGGCTTCGGCGTCGGAATGGGCGCGGGCAATGATCGGCAAGGTCGGGTTGGCGGCACGCGCCTGTTCGACGATGGCCCCGGCCTCGAAAGCATCCGGCACGGCGACGAACAGGCAGCGCGCGACTTCCGGCCGGGCGGCGGCGAAGACCGCATGGTCGGCGGCATTGCCGTCGATGGTCGCGATCCCGGAAGCGACCAGCGCTTCCAGCGCCTTGTTGCGGGTGTCGATCACCAGGAAGGGTGAGGCTGCCTTGCGCAAGGCCTCGCCGATCACCGAGCCGACCCGGCCGTAGCCGACCAGGATGATGTGATCGCTGAGCTGGGTCGGCGAAATCTCGCGCGCGGTCTTCTCTTCCCCCAGCGCGGCGGCGGTGGCCGCCTTGGCCCGGAAGCGGTCGAGCAGGACGAAGGCGGTGGGGTTGAGCAGGATCGAGATGATCGCCGCGGCGAGGACCAGATCCTGCGCCTCCTTTGTCAGCACGCCGAGCGCGACCCCAAGGCCGGCGAGGATGAAGGAGAACTCGCCGATCTGCGCCAGGCTCGCGGAGATGACCAGCGCCACCTGCGGCTTGTGCCCGAAGGCGCGCACGATGAAGAAGGCGGCGAGCGACTTGCCGACCAGGACGATCGCCAGCGCCCCCAGCAACGGCCAGAGGCTGTCCAGCAGCACCGCCGGATTGAGCAGCATGCCGACCGAGACGAAGAACAGCACCGCGAAGGCGTCGCGCAGCGGCAGGGTCTCCTCGGCGGCGCGGTGGCTCAATTCGGATTCGCTCAACACCATGCCGGCGAAGAAGGCACCCAAGGCAAAGGAGACGCCGAACAAAGCCGCGGCGCCGAAGGCAATGCCGAGCGCAATCGCCAGCACCGCGAGGCGGAACAGTTCGCGCGAACCGGTATGGGCGATGTAGTGCAGGATCCAGGGCACCGCCTTGCGGCCCAGGAGCAACATCACCGCGACGAAGGCGGCGACCTTGCCCAGGGTGATGCCGAGCGTGACACCGACGTCGCCGAGGCTGGGACCGGTGCCTTCGGTGCCGAGGCTGGAGGCGATGCCGGCCAGGGGCGGCAGCAGCACCAAGGTCAGGACCATGAACAGGTCCTCGACGATCAGCCAGCCGACGGCGATCCGGCCTTCCGTGCTCTCGATCAGGCGACGCTCCTGCAAGGCCCGCAACAGCACCACGGTGCTGGCGACCGAGAGCGCCAGGCCGAAGACGATGCCGTTCGAGGTCGGCCAACCCATGACCCAGGCCAGGCCCCAGCCGAGCAGAGTCGCGACCGCGATCTGGCCGATGGCGCCCGGCACGGCGATCGACTTCACCGCCAGCAGGTCCTTCAGCGAGAAATGCAGGCCGACCCCGAACATGAGGAGGATGACGCCGATCTCGGCCAGCTCGGTGATCAGCCCCTGGTCGGCGACGAAGCCCGGCGTGAAGGGGCCGACACAGACGCCCGCCAGCAGATAGCCGACCAGCGGCGAGATCCTGAGCCGCTGCGCCAGCGCGCCCAGGATGAAGGCGAGCACAATGGCGCCGACGATCGCCGCAATCAGGGGGGTATGATGGTCCATCGCTGCCAGAGCTCCGCTTCGGTGGGCCGGAGAAACCTTCTAGCAGATGCGGCGCGGATTCCTAAAAGAAAGGGGGCCGGATGGCCCCCTTTTCCGCACGCGTTCATGAACGCTTCAGGAGGCGCTGGCCTGCTCCGGAAGCGGCTGCACCGGCATGCCGGGGCCGATCTTCTGCAGGTTGCCGGTGATCACCTTGTCGCCGGCTTGCAGGCCCTTGTTGATCACCACCTTGTCCCCCATGAGTGCGCCGGTCTCGATGAAGCGCTGCTCCACCGTGCCCTGCGCGCCGATCACGTAGACGAAGCGGCCCATCTGGCTCGAGCCCAGCGCGATCTGCGGCACCAGCAGCGCGTCCGGCTCGTCGGTCAGATGCAGGCGCACCTTGACGTACTGGCCGGGCAGCAGCGCCTTGTCGGCATTCTCGAGCGTCGCCCGCGCGGTGATCGTGCCGGTGCTGCGATCGACCGTGTTGTCGAGGAAAGTGAGCTTGCCCGAAACCCGCGGGGTATCCTCGCCGGCCAAAGTGATATCGACCGTGAGCTCGCCCTTGGCGCGATACTTCTGGATCAAAGCGAGGTCGGTCTCGCTCGGGTTGAAGGTCGCATAGATCGGCGAGAGCTGGACCAGCGTGTTGATGTTGGTCTGCTGCGCCGTCACCAGCGCACCTTCATGCACCAGGCTCTTGCCCAGCCGGCCGCTGAAGGGCGCGCTGATCTGGGTGTAGCCGAGATTGAGCTGCGCCGTGCGGATCGCGGCCTTGTCGGCCATGATCGCGGCCTGGGCCTGATGCATCAGGCTGGTCTTCTCCTCGTTGGTGTCCTTGGCCACGGCGCCCGTCGCGGTCAGCGCGGCATTGCGCTTCTGGCTCGAGGTCGCATATTCGAGCGCGGCCTGATTGCTCTGCAGCCGCGCCTTGGCCTGATCCAGCACCGCCTGGTAATCGTCGGGGTCGATCCGATAGAGGAGATCGCCCTCGTTCACGTCGGCACCGTCGGGGACTCCGGTCTCCTGCAGATAGCCGCCGACCTTGGCCTGCAGGGTCACCTCGCGAATCGCCTCGGTGCTGCCGACATATTCCAGGTAGACCGGGACCGTGGTCTTCGAGACCACCGCGACCGGCACCGGGAAAGCCTGCGGAGCGCCGCCTTCCGGCGCCTGTTCCTGCTGCGCCGCATCGGCCGCGACGATCTCGCGGAAGGCGTCGGGGAAAACGAACTTCACGGTGCCGTAGCCGGCAGCGGCGACGACGGCCAGTCCAAGAGCAGCGGTCCAAACACGCATGACCTAGTCCTCCAATGTCCTCAATCGGCCCGATGGGTCAGATCGGCCCGGCGTCAATCTCATTCGCCCGCGGCCGGGGCCGCGGTCTTGTGTTGCTCTTCCTCAGCGCCGGCCCGACCCTCACGCCAACGCTCGATCAGGGCATAGAAGACCGGCACGAAGGCCAGGCTGAGCAGCGTCGCCGCCAGCATGCCGCCGAACACCGTGGTGCCGATCGACTGCCGGCTGGCCGCACCCGCGCCGGTCGCGGTCATCAACGGCACCACGCCGAGGATGAAGGCGAAGGCGGTCATCAGGATCGGGCGCAACCGCAGTCGGCCGGCTTCCATGGCGGAATCCACGATGGTGTGGCCTTCCAGGCGCCGGCGCTTGGCGAATTCCACGATGAGAATCGCGTTCTTGGCCGATAGGCCGATCAGCATGACGAAGCCGACCTGGGAATAGACGTCGATCTGCATCCCGGCCGCCCAGAGTGCCAGCACCGCACCGAACAGCGCCAGCGGCACGGCGAGGATCACCATGAAGGGCATGGAGAAGCTCTCATACTGCGCCGCCAGGAACAGGAAGACGAAGATCAATGCGCCGGCGAAGACCAGAATCGCGATGTCGCCCGCTTTGAGCTCCTGATAAGTGATGCCGGTCCATTCGAAGTTGTAGTCGCCCGGCAGCACCGACTTCGCCACCCGCTCCATCGCCTTGATCGCCTGGCTGGAGCTGTAGCCCGGGGCCGGGCCGCCGTTGATCAGCGCCGAGGCATAAGCGTTGTAATGCGAGATGAATTCCGGACCGACGGTCGGCTTCAGCTCGCCCAGCGTGCTCAAGGGCACCATGCGCCCTTCGTTGTTTCGCACGTACAGACGCGAGATGTCCCCGGCCTGGGCGCGGGCGTTTTGTTCGGCCTGCATGGTGACGCGGAAAGTCCGGCCGAACTGGTTGAAGTCGTTCACATAGAGCGAGCCGAAGAAGATCTGCAGGGTGCTGAACACGTCCGGCAGGTCGAGCCCCAGCAGCTTCGCCTTAGTGCGGTCGAGCGCATAGTCGTATTGCGGCGTCGAGGTTGAGAAGGTCGAGAACAGGGCGTGCGGGTTGAGCTCGGGCTGCTTGCGCGCCTCGGCGAGCACCGCCTGGGTCACCTGGTCGAGCTCGGCGCTGGTCCGGCCGGTCAGGTCCTCGAGCTGGAACTCGAAGCCGCCGGTGGCGCCGACGCCCGGGATCGACGGCGGGTCGAAGCTCAAGGCGATGCCCGCCGGCAGGCTCAGCAGCTTGCCGCGGACCTGGTTGACGATATCGGAAGCCTTCTCGCCGGGCCCGCGCTCGGCCCAGGGCTTCAGCACCGCGAACTCGACGCCGGTGTTGGACTGCGCCGCGCCGGTCAGGAAATTGAAGCCGGCGACCGAGACCACATCCGAGACGCCGGGGGTCGCCTTCAGAATCTCGCGGACCTGGGTCGCCACTTCCTCGGTACGTTCGACCGAAGCGCCGTCGGGGAGCTGGATGACTGCGAAGAAATAGCCCTGATCCTCGACCGGCAGGAAGGTGGTCGAGAGCCGGCTGTAGATGCCGTAGGTCAGCAGCAGGCCGAAGGCGAAGAACGCCATCACGATCCAGCGCATGCCGATCAGATGACGGATCGACCAGGCATAACCGTTGGCCGAGCGCGTGAAGCCGGCGTTGAACAGCCGGAACGGCAGGAACTTCGACGGCGGCTGGTTGCGCAGGAACACCGCGCTCAAGGCCGGGCTCAGGGTCAGCGAGTTGAAGGCCGAGATCGCCACCGAGATGGCGATGGTGAGCGCGAACTGGTTATAGAGCTGGCCGGTGACGCCGGGCAGGAATGCGACCGGCACGAACACCGCCATCAGCACGGCGGTGGTGGCGATGATCGGCCCGGTCACCTCGGCCATCGCGGCCTTTGCCGCATCGATCGGCTTCAGCCCGAGATGCAGCTGTCGCTCGACGTTCTCGACCACGACGATCGCGTCATCGACCACCAGGCCGATCGCCAGCACCATGCCGAGCATGGAGACCGTGTTCAGCGAGAAGCCGAAGGCATACATGATGCAGAGTGTGCCGATCAGCGAGACCGGGATCGCGATCGCCGGGATCAGGGTTGCACGCCAGCTCTGCAGGAAGACGAAGACCACCAGGATGACGAGAACCATCGCCTCGCCCAGGGTCTTCATCACGTCTTCCATCGAGGCCGAGACGAACATGGTCGTGTCGTAGACGATGCCGTATTCGACGCCCTTCGGGAACCGCGCCTTCAAGGCGTCCATGGTCTTGCGGATGCCCGCGGACATCGCGAGGGCGTTCGAGTTCGGCGCCTGGAAGATGCCGAGGAAGACCGAGGGCTTCTCGTTCAGATGCGCGCTGGAGGAATAGGTCTGCGCGCCGAGCTCGATTCGCGCCACGTCCTTCAGGCGCAGCGTCGCTTCACTGCCAGTGCCGGCGCGGACGATGATCTCGCCGAACTGCGCGGGATCGCTGAGGCGCCCCAGCGCGTTCACCTGGACCTCGAAGGCGGTGCCGTCGGGCGCCGGCGACTGGCCGAGCTTACCAGCGGCGACCTGGATGTTCTGGTTGGCGATCGCGTCGCGGACGTCGAGCGCGGTCAGGCCCAGATTGGCGAGCTTGTCGGGGTCGAGCCAGACGCGCATCGAGTAGCGGCGCTCGCCGAAGATGATCACGTTGCCGACGCCCTGCACCCGCTTCAGCGGGTCCGCGAGCTGCAGGTAGGCGAAGTTGCTGAGGGTGGTGAGATCGACCGAGCCATCCGGCGAGGAGAGGTTCACCGCCAGCGCGAAGTTCGGGTTCTGCTTGGCGATGGTGACGCCGCCCTGGTTCACGATCGCCGGCAGCTGGCCGGAGGCCGCGGTGATGCGGTTCTGCACATCGACCGCCGCGACATCGATCGGATAGCCGACGTCGAAGGTGACAGTGATCGTGGAGGTTCCGTCATTGGCGCTGATCGACGACATATAGGCCATGCCGGGCACGCCGTTGATCTGCTGCTCGAGCGGCGTGGTCACGGTGTCGGCGACGACTTTGGAACTCGCGCCCGGATAGGCGGCGGTCACCACCACCTGCGGCGGCGTGATGTCGGGGAACTGCGCCACCGGCAGCAGCTGGTAACAAATGAGACCCGCCAGCACCATGATGCCGGCTATTGCAGATGCGAAGACGGGGCGACTGATGAAGAAACCAACCACTTAGGACTCTATGTGCTGGAGGCTAGGACGAAGGGCAGAACCGGGCCGGCGACTATGGCCGAAACGACGACCCAAAGATGTCAGTAGGCTAATCCCTTGTTCCGCTTGAAGTGTGATGACCGTCACATCTCGCGTGACAAGGCGTCGAAACGATGGTACTACTTAGTACCGCTGACGGTACTGATCAGTAAGTACCGCGTCAAGTGAAATGCGTGCAGTTGCGAAGACGGAGATTGAAATAGGCCTCAATAAGCCGGTCGAAAATGAAACTCTCGGGTCTCAAGGCAGCGAGCTGCAGACCCCGGGACCCCGTGCCGTCCCGCCGCGGATTCGGATCCTGAGCGCGGCCTGCGACTTGTTCTATCACCACGGCATTCATTCGGTGAGCATGGACGCCATTGCCGAGGCGGCCGCCACCAACAAGATGACCGTCTATCGCCACTTCCCCTCCAAGGACGTTCTGGTGGCCGAGTACCTGCGCAAGCTCGCCCAGGAGGCCGATGCGCATTGGGACGAGATCGCCGAACAATGCGCCGGCGATCCGCAGACGGAGATCCGCACCTGGCTCGCCCAGGTATCGGAATGCGTCACGCAAGACGGCGAGCGCGGCTGCCCGCTGGCGAACGCCGCGGTCGAACTGCCCGAGAAGGATCACCCGGCGCGGGCCGTCATCGAGGAATTCAAGAAGGGCCACCGCCTGCGCCTGGTGAAGCTGTTCGGCGATGCGAAGCTGCGCGATCCCGAAGGCTTGGCCGACGAGGTGTTCCTGCTGATCGAAGGTGCCCGGATGAACATCCAGAGCCTCGGGGTCGAAGGACCCGCCTCACGCCTCGTGCGAATGATCGCCGCACTGATCGACAGCCATCGGCAGTGAGATCGCGCTAGCCCGCGATCTGCTGCGGCTCGTCCAGACCTGAATCGGCGAAGCTCAGGCCAGCGAGGCGCGGCACGGCTTCGCCCGGGATGAGGGCGACGTCGATCGCATGGGCGATCGAACCGCGCAGCGCCAGCCGATGATCGATCTTGCGGTTCCTGAGATTGACCCAGTGGATCCCGGCGCCCTCGCCCGAGGTCACCACCAGCGCGTGGTCGCCGACGAAACGCAGGCCGCGCGGCGTGCCGGGCAATTGCACGAAGCGCTCGAAGCTGCGGCGCTCCGCATCGATCCAGCCGAGCCAGCCGGTGCCGCTCTCCAGCACCCAGAGCCGGTTGCGGTAGAGGCGCGGCGCGGTCGGCTGGCCGAGGCCCTCGGCCACGGCGCGATGGGTGACGGCATCGATGACCTGGCCGCCGTTCTGTGCTTGCTGCCAGCCGTCGTTCAGGTTGCTCGCCGCAGTGACGGTGACATAGGCGACCGCACCGTCGCGCAGGCAGAATCCGGACAGGTGGCAGCGGTCCTCGCGGACGATCTTGTCGATGAAGGCAGGGCGCCAGACCGGCTTCAAGTCGCCGCGGCTGTTGATCCGCGCGACGCAGTTGAACCCGGAAACCGCCGCCAACAGCTTTCCGGACTCGGCGACCGCGAGATCCTGGATGCCGATGGCGCCGGTCGGCCGGCACTGGCTCGGCAGGCAGAGGCGATCATTGCCGTGGAAGCATTCGCCGTCGCTCAAGGCATCGTCGAAGCGCCAGAGCCGGCGGTGCGCGGCGACATGGAGGCCCTTTTCGGTCAGCAGCAATGCGCCCGGCAGCTCGCAGCTCACGTCGAATACCGTGAGACCGGAGGCGCCGGCGCCGAGGGTAAGAATCTTGCCGCTCTCGCCGGTCGAGAGCGCGAGGCAGCTCTTGCGCAGGCGCAGCCAATGCCGCAACCGCGGCGAAGCCTCGACCAGGTCTCGCGAAACCTCGGGCGAAACCGCGGGCTCCGGCCGGACCGCGGCCGGCGGCACGATGGCCAGCAAAGCCTGCGGCGGGAGACGCCGGGAAGCGCGGTGCGGCCGGCTCGGAGGATGGTGCATGGTCTATCGCCCTGGTTGTGTCTTCCGCTGCAACGGAGGATGTGTGACTTACCTCAGTTTCCGCATAAAGTCACAAGAAAGTGAGTGACCGGGATCACGCAATGTCGAAACCGACCAAGCGATTGTACCGATGAAATTATCTAATCCGGGAAGGCTCCCTGGAGCGATCCGCGTGGGCCCGTCGCATCCAACCCCAATTTGGCAAGTTCAACATCCCGCAGTGAGTTCTTGATATAAATCAACAACTCGAGAATCGCCGCCGTCGCGGGAATCAAGTGAAGCTTTTCAGCCTTTCGTAGAGATCCTTGTCCAGCGGCAGGCCTTCCTTGGCGAGGCGCTTCTGGCTGGCTTCGCGTCGGGCGTTGGGCAGGCGCGCGCCTTTCTGGCTGGTGATCGATTTCGCGAGAGCCGTTACCTGCTTCGCGAATTGTCCGCCGGAGAAGCCATCCGGGGCGAGGGCGATGAAGAACTGGCCGCAGCCGATCGGCTTGCCGTCATTCTCCATGAAGGATCCCATTTGCGGTCCGCGGAGGGCGCCGGCCAAGGCCGCGCACATGACCTCGACGATCAATCCCTGACCGAAGCCCTTGTAGCCACCCGAAGGCGCCATCGAGCCTTCGAGACCCTTGTTCGGATCGGTGGTCGGCTTGCCGTACTTGTCGAGCGCCCATCCCGGCGGAATCGCCCTGCCTTCTTCCGACGCGCGCTTCACCGCCGTCCACGCGACGGCGGAAGAGGACTGGTCGATCAGGAAGGCGATCTTTCCCGGCTTGCCCGGCACGGCGAAGGACAGGGGATTGGTGCCGACGACGGGCTTGCTGCCGCCAACGGGCGCGATCACCGGCATGGCATTGGTGAAGCCGAAGGCGACCAGGCCTTGCTTCGCCAAGCTGCCGGTGTGGAAGCCGAGGGTCGCTGAATTGTAGGAGTTGTGCACCGCCATCCCGGCGATGCCGAACTTCTTAGCCGCCGGGATCAGCCTCGCGAAACCCTTCTCGATCGCAGGATGCGCGAAGCCGCGCCTGGCGTCGACGCGGAAGGCGACCGGTGAGAGCTTCTTCACCGCGGGCCTGGCTTTGCCGTCAACCTTCCCGCTGGCGACGTGCGCGCAATAATACTGCAGCCAGTAGAAACCGTGGCCTTCGAGGCCGCTCAATTCGGTGTCGAGGATGGCCTCGGTGAAATAGGTCGCATTCGCGGGCTTGGTGCCCGCCCCGGTCAGCGCCCCGAAGATAAGCTTGCGCGCGGCCTTCGGCGTCAGCCTGACCTGCTCCGAACCCATGTTGCGTCCCCCCGCTTGATTCTGACAGCGAGGAGACAGCGAAGCCGAAACGTCAGCCCTTGCGCAAGAGGCGCCCGGCGCGAGCGCCTTCCAGCGCCGGCTGGCCGTTCACATAGACAGCATTGATCCCCTCCGCGGCGCGGATCGGATGCTCGTAGGTCGCGGTATCCCGGATCTTGGCCGCATCGAACAGCACGAGGTCGGCGGCATAGCCTTCGCGCAACAGGCCCCGGTCTTCGAGACCGAAGCGCGCCGCGGTGAGGCCGGTCATCTTGTGGACCGCGTTCTCCAGGCTGAACAGCCGGACGTCGCGCACATAATGGCCGAGGATGCGCGGGAAGGTGCCCCAGAGCCGCGGGTGCGGATGCTTGTCATGCGGCAGACCGTCGGAACCGATCATCGTGAGGGGAAAGCTGAGGATCGCGCGCACGTCCTTCTCGTCCATCTGGAAATAGATCGCGCCTGCCGGCAGCAGCCGCTCGCCCGCCTCGCGCTGGGAGCAGCCCCATTCCTTGGCGATGTCGGAAAGGTCGCGGCCGGACATCTCTGGATGCGGCGCCGACCAGGTGACCATGATTCGAACGTCGTCGCGCGCCTCCTCGGGATAGAGCACGGTCGAGCCGGCGTCATAGGGATAGGCGTCGAGGCCGACGGACTGATGCTGTGCAGCTTCGGTGATGCGGCGCAAGGTCTGGCGGCTGCGGCCGTAATTCTCCGGCAGGGCGCATTTGTGATGCGAGATCACCACCGGAACCTTGGCGCGGCGCGCGGTGTCGAAGGTCTCCTCGAGGGATTCCATGACCTGGTCGTATTCGTCGCGCATATGCGTGGTATAGACGCCGCCTTTGGCGCCGACGATCTCAGCCAACGCCACGACCTCATCGGCATCGGCGCCGCTGTTGATCGGGTAGAACAGGCCGGTCGAGAAGCCAACCGCGCCGGCATCGAGACTATCCGCCAGGAGCCTGCGCATCCGATCGATCTCGCCCGCCGAGGCGCGGCCAGAGATGTCCGACATGGTGGCGACGCGCAAGGTGCCGTGACCGATCAGCGCCGCGACATTGACCGCGGGCTTGGCGGCATCAACCTTGGCGGCGTATTCGGCGAAAGTGTCGTAGGCAAAGGTCTTGGATTCGCCGAGCAGGTTCAGCGGCGGCGGCGGCAGGTCGCCCTTGATCCGAATCGGCGCACCGCTGATCCCGCAATTGCCGACCACGACGGTGGTGACGCCCTGCGTCACCTTTGGCCGCATGCCGGGCTCGCCGATTACGGCGAAATCGTCATGGGTGTGGCTGTCGACGAAGCCCGGCGCCAGCACCAGGCCGGTCGCGTCGATCACCTTGCGCGCGGCAATGGGATCGACCGAGCCGGTCTCGTCGATGCGGGCGATGCGATCGCCGCTGACCGCAAGATCGCCGTTGCGCGAGGGTCCACCGCTGCCGTCGATCAGCCGCGCTCCCTTGAAGAGGATGTCGTACAGCGGTGCTTTGTTCTGGGCATTCATGATCGGGATCGCTTCCGACGCTGGGATTTGGTTGTGGGGCCGGGCTCCGTGGATCGCGGCGGCGGCGTGATCGCGTGGACCGGAATGAGATTATGCCGAATTCGCCGCAGCTTTTCATGCACGACGGCGCCGCGCCGCACCGCAACCCCGGTCGCCAGCACGTCAATGACGGCGATCTGCGCAAGCCTGGAGGCGGTCGGCTTGAAGATGTCCGGATCCTCCGGAACGTTAACCAGGACCGGCACGTCGGCAAGGCGGGCCAGCGGCGTCTCCGGCTTGGTGACCGCGATCAGCTTGGCGCCGTATTGCTGCGCGATCTCGGCACTCTCCAGCACCTCGCGGACATAGCCGCTGTTGCAGATCGCGAGCACGCTGTCGCCGGGACCGAGGGTCGAAGCCGACATCCGTTGCAGATGGTTGTCGCCGTAGCAGGCGCAGGGAATGTCCAGGCGGAAGAAGCGATAATAGGCATCCATCGCGACGCCGTGGCTCGCACCTCCCACGCCGTAGATGTCGAGCCGCCGGGTCTCGGCGATGATCTCAATTGCCTGCCGCACGGCCTGGTGGTCGAGCTGGTCGCGCGCCAGGGCGATGCCGTCCAGGATCACGTTCATGACGCGCTGCGCCAAATGCGCCACGTCGTCGTCGAGCCGTTCCGGCTGCTTGATGTAGTTGGTGCCGACCGCGAGATTCTGCGCCAGCTTGAACTTGAAGTCCCGCAAGCTTTCACAACCCAGCGCGCGGCAAAAGCGCGTGACGCTGGGCTGGCTGACGCCGGCGCGGTCGGCCAATTCGGCAATGCTGGCGCGGCCGGCGAAGAACGGATCCTCGAGCACGACCTTCGCCACCTCGCCCTCGGCCGGGCGGAACTGCCCCTCCATGGCCCGCAGCCTCGAAATGATGTCGACGACCGTGCTCATCCCCGTCTCTCTCAACCCGGCCTTTCGCGACGATCCCTTTACGCGCAGCGGCAGCATATCCGTTTGTAACTTAATTTCTATCACCCTCGCCTTGTAACTTACTTACAGAGCATTCAGGCAGGATTTCCGCGGTTCTTGGTAACATTCTACCAGAGACGCGACGACAATCTCCCAGAATCGACTTGCGAAGAGAAAAATCTTGTAAGAGAATTTCACACGACGTTTGGGGAAGCGTCTGCCCAGAAGAGCAGAGCCCCGGCGATCGCAACCCGACAGGAGGCTCTGAGAAATGAAACGGCAAACCTTGCGTCATCTTTCCGCCGCCGTGCTGGCCCTTGGGCTTGCCGCGGCGGGCGCATCTTCCGCATTCGCCGCATCGAAATGCATCACCGCGGAGCAGAAGCCGCCCTATTCGATCGGCTGGGCCAACATCTATTCGGTGCCGACCTGGATGAAGGAGACCACCGGCACGATCGAGGCGATGGCCGAGGAGCTGAAGAAGGAAGGCCTGGTCAGCAAGCTGATGATCACCGACGCGCAGGGCAATGCGAACACGCAGATCCAGCAGATCCAGTCGATGATCGACGCCAAGCTCGACGTCATCGTGGTGATCGCCGGCTCGGCGACCGCGCTCGACCGGGTGATCGCCGACGCCTGCGCCAAGGGCATCGCCGTCATGAACTTCGACTCCATGGTCGACACCAATGAGCTCACCGCCAAGGTCAACACCGACCAGCTCGAATGGGGCAAGGAAGCCGCCACATGGCTGGTGAAACAGCTCGGCGGCAAAGGCAAGATCCTGGTGTTGAACGGCCCTGCGGGGATTTCCGTCTCGGACGCGCGGCGCAAGGGCGCCGAACCGGTGCTGAAGGAGAATCCGGGGATCGAGATCCTGGCCGAGACCAATACCGACTATAACGCGGCACCGGCGCAAGAGGCGGTGACCAATCTTCTCTTTAGCCATCCCGAAATCGACGGCGTTCTGTCCTTGGGCGGTGCGCTCTCGGCCGGCGCGATCATGGCCTTCGACAAGCAGGGCCGCGACTTGGTCCCCATCACCGGCGAGAATTATCGCCAGTTCCTGGAGATGTGGAAAGAGAAGAAGCTCAACGCCTGGGCCGCGCAGCAGCCGAACTGGCTGGCCGCACTCGCCACCTATGCCGGCGTGAAGGCCAAGCAAGGCGAGGACATCCCCGCCTATATCAAGGTGCCGCTGCCGATCATCACCAACGAGAACCTCGACTCCTACCTCGCGCGCAAGGACGAGTTCCCGGCCGATGGCTATATCTACTCTCCCTATGACACCAAGCTGTTCGACCAGCTGATTGCCGACAGCAAATAACGCTGAATGTAGACATGCGCAGGGTTCCGCCGCGATGATGGCGGCGGAACCTTGGGCTTTGAGCTGATGGCAGACGGTCGGGTCCTGCTGAGCGCAGCAGGCATTTCCAAGTCATTCTTCGGCAATCCGGTGCTGCGCGACGTCTCGATCGCGCTGGTGGCGGGGCGCATCCATGCCTTGCTCGGTGAGAACGGTGCCGGCAAGAGCACGCTGATCAACATCCTCTCCGGTGCGCTGCCGCCCAATGCCGGGACGATCGCTATCGCCGGGCAGTCGCTGCCGTCGCTGACTCCGCGGAGCGCGCGCGACTTCGGTATCGCAGTCGTGCAGCAGGAACTGAGTTTGATGCCGCATCTCTCGATCGCGGAGAATATTGCACTCGGTGCCGCACCCAAGCGCTTTGGGCTGATCGACTACGGTGCCGTCAAGGACCGGGTCACGGCGATCGCGCGTGAGGCCGGGATCCATGAACCGCTCGATCTTCCCGTGAACAAGCTGGCGCTCGGGCGGCGGCAGATGGTGGAGATCGCCAAAGCGCTGTTCCGCCAGCCCAAGGTACTGATTCTCGACGAACCCACCTCCTCGCTCTCGGCCCACGACGTCGGCATCCTGGTCGGGCTCATCCGCCGACTCAAGGCCCAAGGGCTGGCGATCCTCTACATCTCGCACCGGCTCAATGAGATCCTCGATTTCTGCGACCACGTCACCGTGCTCAAGGACGGCGCGCTCACTGCCGACCGGCCGCTCGCCGGGATGGATGCGCAAGGGCTGGTGCGGCTGATGGTGGGCCGCGATCCAAACGATCTCTTTCCGCCCTTTCAATCGAGGGCCCAGGACGAGCGCGTGCTGGCGCTCAAGAATTTTCGCACGGCCGCCGTCACCGGCATCGATCTCGAACTTCGCAGCGGTGAGATCCTCGGCCTCGGCGGCCTGGTGGGCCAGGGCCAGGAGGATTTCCTGCTCGGCCTCTACGGCGCTGCGGAGTCCGCAGCCGATCGCTTCGAAGCCGGCGACGCCAGTTCGCCGTTCCGCAATGTGATGGCCGCCAATCGCGCCGGCCTCGCCTATGTCCCGGCCGATCGCAAGAAGGAAGGCCTGCTGCTGCCGCACAGCATCGATCTCAACCTGCTGCTGCCGAGCCTCGCGCGCTCCGGCGCTAGGCTGTTCCGGCAGCGCGGTGCGGAACGCACCATCACCGAGAGCCTCGCGGCGCGCCTTTCGATCCGCGGCGATCGCAAGCGGCCGGTTCAAGCCCTCTCCGGCGGCAACCAGCAGAAGGTGGCGCTGGCGAAATGGCTGCCGCTCAGCCCGTCCATCTTGCTGCTCAACGACCCGACCCGCGGCGTCGATGTAGCCACCAAGCGCGAGATCTACCTGGCGCTGCAGGCGATGGCGGCCGAAGGCAAGGCGGTGATCCTGTTGAGCTCCGACACGCCGGAGCTGGTGCATCTCTGCGACCGGGTCGCGGTATTCCATAAGGGCCGGATTGCCGCGGTGCTCGATCATGCCGCGGCGAGCGAGGAAGCGATAGTCGGCGCGGCCTTGGGTGTCGCGGCATGAGTCTCTATTGGGCGATCCAGTGGCGGCGCAACGAGGGGCTTGGTGCCCTGTTCCTGGTGCTGGCCGGCTTCCTCATTCTCTATGCGATCCTGTTCCCGGGAATCCTCAGCATCGGCGGCGCCGGACGCTTCGTGCAGAACTGGTTCCCGATGGCTCTGGTCGCCGTCGCGCAGGCGATGATCATGCTGACCGGCGGCATCGATCTCTCGATCGGTGCCATGGTGGGCCTGGGTTCGGTGGTCGCGGCCACCAGCATGGGCGGTGCCTTCGGCATCGCCGGCGGCACGGCGGCGACGCTCGGCATGGGTGCTACGGTCGGCACCATGGTCGGCATCATCGTCTCGGTCGGGCGCTATCCGGCGATCATCGTCACGCTCGCGACCTCCTTCGTCATCGGCGGCGCCGCTCTGCTGATCCTGCCACGGCCGGGCGGCGACATCCCGCCCGTGCTCTCCGACTTCCTGGCCGGCGATCACCCGACCGCCGTGCTGATGCTGATCCTGTTGATCCTCGGCTGGAAGCTCTATCAGGCGACACCGCTGGGCATGGGCCTGGTCGCGGGCGGCGACAACCCGATCGGCGCCTATCGCTCCGGCGTGCCGACCCGCACCGCGCGGATCTTCGCCTATGCGCTGAGCGGCTTGCTGACCGCAGGCGCCGGACTCTATGTGGCGGCGCAGACCGGGTCCGGTGACCCGGTGATCGGGCAGCCCTTCACCCTGGCGGCGATCGCGGCGGCGGTCCTGGGCGGCGTCAGCTTCCTCGGTGGCCAGGGCACCTTGCGCGGCGCGCTGGCGGGCAGCCTGCTGATGAGCGTGCTGATCAACGTGATGTTCTTCATGAATCTGCCGCCGGTCGCGCAATATGTCGTGCAGGGACTGATCATCGTCATCACCGTCGCCTTGCCCCAGTTGAAGCGGATGCTGCGGAGGATCGCCTGATGCAGCTACGCTTCGCCATGACCGACACGACACGCGCCGCCCTGCCCTATGCGCTGATCGTCGTC
The DNA here is from genome assembly GCF_054658695.1 of Dongia sp. agr-C8. NCBI lineage: Bacteria > Pseudomonadati > Pseudomonadota > Alphaproteobacteria > Rhodospirillales > Dongiaceae > Dongia > Dongia sp. agr-C8. The sequence continues at coordinate 1,173,430 of NZ_BAAGHZ010000001.1, read as the reverse complement.
CTCTGGGTGGCCGCCGGCGCCATCCTGCCGGGCTTCGCCAAGCCGGGACATATCCGCTACATGGTCGAGCTCGCCGCCGTGATCGGCCTGGTCGGCATCGGCCAGACCCTGGTCGTGATCGGCGGCGGCATCGACCTCTCGGTCGCGGCAACCATCACCGTCGCGGCGATCGTCATGCCTTTGGTCTCCTTCGCGCCGGACACCAGCGGCATCGGCGCCATCATCCTCACTCTGGCGGTTGCCGGCGGGATCGGTGCGATCAACGGGATCGGCATCGGCATTCTCGGCCTGCCACCATTGATCATGACGCTCGCCACGGCGACGACCCTGCAAGGCCTGCTCGTCATCATCGCCGGCGGCAGCGCGGTCACGGTCAGCAACCCGCTGCTGGTCTGGCTGGGCTCAGCGCGGGTCGCGGGCATCCCGGTCGATATCCTGGTCTGGGCTGCGATCGCGGCGCTCTGCCTCGCCTGGCTGCACGGAACCAGGACCGGGGCCACCGTCTTCGCCCTCGGCACCAATCCGCTGGCGAGCCGGCTCTCCGGCGTCGCCGAGCGGCGTGTCACCTTGCTGCTCTACACCGTCTCAGGCTTGACCGCGGGCTGCGCGGGGCTGCTGTTGCTGGCGATGAACGGCCAGGGCTATGTCGGGATCGGCGATCCCTACCTCCTGTCCTCGATCGCCGCGGTAGTTCTGGGTGGGACCTCGATCCTCGGCGGGCGTGGCACCTACGCCGGCACGATCGCCGGAGCGATCCTGCTGGTCACCATGACGGCGCTGATCACCGTGGTGAACGCCTCGGCGGGGTGGCGCAGCATCATTTTGGGTTGCCTAATCCTCGGAATGCTGCCTTTGTCCGGTCGCGACCAGAATCGCTGAAAAGGAGAACGGAATGAGTGGTGCGATCGAAGCGCGGTTGAAGTCCCTGGGGATCGTGCTGCCGCCGGTGCCGACACCCGTTGCCAATTATGTGCCCTTCGTGATCACCGGCTCGCTGGTCTTCCTCTCCGGCCAGGGCCCGCGCCGCGCCGAAGGCGGCATGCATACCGGCAAGGTCGGCGGCGGCGTCACCGTCGAAGAGGCCTACCAGCACGCCCGCATCGTCGGCATCCAGCTGCTCTCTGCCCTGCGCGACGCGGTCGGCGATCTCGACCGGGTGACGCGGATCGTGAAGCTGCTCGGCATGGTCAACGGCGTGCCGGATTTCAAGCAGCATCCGAAAGTCATCAACGGCTGCTCCGATCTCCTGGTCGAGGTATTCGAGGCCAAGGGCAAGCACGCCCGTTCCGCCGTCGGCATGGGCAGCCTGCCCGACGACATCACGGTCGAGATCGAAGCGATCGTCGAGTTCAAGTAGATGCCGCGCGACACCGGCCCAAGGTTGGCGATGTGGACCTATCCCTGGGACGTGATCGACCTGGGGCTGGAGGCGGTGTCGCGCGATCTCCAGGACCGCGCCGGCCTGAACGGCATCAACATTGCCGCAGCCTATCACGCCGGCCGCTTCTTCCAGCCGCGCAGCCCGAAGCGCAAGGCCTACTTCCCCGAGGACGGCACGATCTACTTCCAGCCGGATCCCCAGCTCTGGGCGGGACAGCGCATCCTGCCGAAGGTCGCGGACGTCGTCGCCGGGCAGGATGTACTGAGGGACCTGATCGCGGCGCGGGATCGCGGCGGGCTCTCGGTCGCCTGCTGGACGGTCTGCCTGCACAACATGCGCCTCGGGCTGCTGCATCCCGACCGCTGCACCCGCAATGCCTTCGGCGATACCAACTACTACAGCCTCTGCCCCAGCCATCCGGATGTGCGCAGCTACGTCATCACGCTCATCAAGGATCTCACCACGCGCTACCGGCCGGACATCGTGCAGCTCGAGACCCCGGGCTTCATGGGCTATGCGCATGAGTTCCATCACGAGAAAGACGGCGTCGGCCTGACCGCGGAAGACGACTTCCTGATGTCGCTCTGCTTCTGCGACGCCTGTATCGCAGGCGCGGCGAAATCCGGCGTCGATGCCGGGGCCGCGCACAAGACCGTGCAGCGATGGATCGTGGAGGCTTCCGAGCGCGCAGTGCCGGCGCCGCGCTGGCCGGACTTCGTCACCCGCGGGCCGGACGTGTTCCGCGATCAACCGGAGCTCGAGGCCTTCGTGCGCTGGCGGTTCGAGCCGGTCACCAGCCTCATCGCCGCGATCCGCGATGAGGCCGACCCCAGGGTGCCGATCGACGTCATCGACATCAACGACGGCTGGCGCTCCGGCAGCGATCTCGCGGCGCTGGGCAAGATCAGCGAGGGCGTGGTGTTCTGCGCCTATGACCGGTCGCCGGAAGCGCTCGAAGCCGACACGGCCAAGGTGCGCGCGCTGCTCGGCGGCGACGTGAAGCTGGGTGTCGGCATGCGGCTCTTCCATCCCGAGATGCGGTCGGCCGAGGACATCGCCGCGCGCTCGCTGGCCGCGATCCGCGCCGGCGCCGGCGAGATCGACTACTACAACTATGGACTGGTCCCCGCCGCGCGGCTCGACTGGGTGCGCGCGGCCAGCGATGCGGTGATGCGCCATGGCTGATGCGGCAGAGATTTTCACCCTGCTCGATCGCCTGGTCGCTTTCGACACCCAGAATCCACCGGGCCAGGAGGCCGAAGCCGCGCGCTTCCTCGCAACGACCGTCGCCCGCTTCGGTTTCGCCGCCGAGCTGCAAGCGGTGGCCGCGGGACGCGCGAACCTGGTGGCGAGGCTCGAAAACGGGCCAGGTCCCACCCTCGCCTTCAACTCGCATATCGACACCGTGCCGGTCGGCACCGGCTGGAGCAGCGATCCCTTGCGCCTGGTCGAGCGCAATGGCCTGCTTTACGGACGCGGCTCCTGCGACGCCAAGGGCTCGATCGCCAGCATGACCGAGGCGGCGCGCCGGCTCGCAGCGCGCAAGAACGAATGGAGCGGCACGCTGCTGCTGACCTTCGTCGCCGACGAGGAGATCGACGGCACGGGATCGAAGCAAGTTACGAGCGAAGCGAAGGCAAAGCAGGCACCGATCGACGCGGTCATCATCGGTGAGCCGACCAGCAACCAGGTCCATTCGGCGCATAAGGGCGTGCTGCGGCCGCTGCTGCGAGTCAACGGCCAGACCGCCCATTCAAGCCGCCCGGAGCTCGGCATCAATGCGATCCAGAAGGCGGGCCTGCTGCTCTCGCTGCTCGACGCCGAAGACAAGAAGCTGCGCCGCCGCCACCATGATCTGGTCGGACCGGCCACCCTCACCGTGACCCGGATCTCCGGCGGCATCGCCGACAACGTGGTGCCGGGCTCCTGCGAGATCGTGGTCGACCGCCGCCTGCTGCCCGGCGAAGACTCCGGTGCGGCACTCGCTGAGCTGCAGGAGCTGCTGTCCCATGCCAAGGAGGAGCACGACATCTCCGCCGAGGTGGTGGATGTGCGCACGGTTGCCGGGGCGGCGGAGACCGCAGCCTCGTCGCCAATCGTGCGCCTGAGCCTCGCGGCCAATGCGCAAGCCGCCCCCGAAGGCTTCACTGGCGGCTGCGACCTGGTGCATTTCCGCGCGATCGGCAGCGACGGCATCATCCTCGGCCCGGGCTCGCTCGACCAGGCGCACAAGCCGGACGAGTTCGTGCCGAAGGCGGAGCTCATCCAGGCGGCGGCGCTCTATCGCGACATCGCTCTGGCGATGCTGCGGCGCTGACGATGCGGCTCTATCGCGGCCCGATCGTCGATGCGCATCACCATCTCTGGGATCTCGCCGACGACCGCTATCCCTGGCTGGGGTCGGCGCGCCGGCCGCAGATGGTGTTCGGCCCGAGCGAGGGTCTCGCGCGCAACTACCTGATCGCCGACTATCTCCACGACATCGCCGGCGAGAATGTCGTCAAGTCGGTGCATATCGAGGCCGGCTTCGGCGGCGCGCCCTGGGAAGAAACCGAGTGGGTGCAGGCGATCGCCGAAAGGCACGGCTTCCCCCACGGCATCGTCGCCGCGGCGCCGCTTGCCGATCCCGATCTCGCCGCCATTCTGAATCGCCACGCGCGCGCGCCCAACCTGCGCGGCATCCGCGCCATCGCCAGCTGGCACGAGCAGCCGCAGCTGCGCTTCGCGGCGCGGCCGGACCTGATGGACGATCCGGCCTGGCGGCGCGGCCTCTGCCTGCTGGTCGAGCGCGACCTCTCGCTCGACCTCATGGTCAATGCGCCGCAGCTCGATGACGTGGCGCGGCTGGCATCGGATCATCCGGCCTTGCGCATCGTCGTCAACCACGCCGGCAGCCCGGTCGACCGCGATCCGGCCGGTCTCCGGAACTGGCGCGACGGCCTCGCGCGCCTGGCCGCGGCGCCGAACGTCTGGATCAAGATCTCCGATCTCGCCGCCTACGATCACGACTGGACGGTCGAGAGCTACCAGCCGATCGTGACCGCGGTGATCGAGGCCTTCGGCGCCAAGCGCTGCATGTTCGGCAGCGACTTCCCCGTCGCCGGCCTGCATGGCGATTTTGCCGCGCATTTCAATGCCTTCCGCGCGATCGTCGCGGCGCTTCCGGAAGCATCGCAGCGCGATCTCTTCCACGACAACGCGGCGGCGTTCTACCGCCTGTGAGCGGCATTTTGATATTTGCACCAGAGTTCTGTAGTATGACGACGCAACATGGGGATATGTTGCCGTCGTTTCCGGCGCGGCGTCTTTCCGATGGCGTGAGTACGATTTTATGCAGGACTGGAAAGCGACGTGCCACCCGGACATCCTGAAAATGCTCGCCTACTGGGAGAGCAAGCGGCACGGCCGTTCCATGCCGCCGCGCAGCGACATCGACCCCGCGGAGATGGTCGGCCTGCTGCCCAACATCATGATCGTGGACGTGGTCGATGACGCGCGCCGCTATGTCTACCGCTTGGTCGGCACCGGCGAGGTGCAGCTCCGCGGCAACGACCCCACCGGCAAGTCGGTGCGCGACGGCTATTTCGCCGCGACTCCCGAAGCCGCCGAGGAGCGCTACGACCGGGTCTATCGGAGCCGCGCACCCTATTACGAGGAAGACAATTTCCAGATGGTCGATCGCTACATCTGCGAGGCCAACCTGTTCCTGCCGCTTTCCGACGACGACCGCACGGTCAACAAGATCCTGGTTTTCTCGATCAACCGGGATCTCTATCGCAAGTGATCGGCGGCCGAAGACCCCAAGTGCCGAACCAGACTCTCGCCACACGCACCGGACGGATTTGAACCGCCGATCCAGGGATTATGATTCCCCTGTTCTACCGCTGAGTTGCGGGACCAGCGTGTCCGGACGGACGGGCCGGCGGGAGAGACGGACCAACCCGGCGATCGCTTCCACCGCCGGGAAGCAGAAGAACGGATAGATGATGAAGCCGTGTCGGGGCATCGGCTGGAAGAAACCGTAGAACAGCACCACGATGGCGATGTACGCGGCCGGGATCCAGCCGAGCCGCCGGCTCGCCAGCAGCGCGAGGCCGACCAGTCCGATCAGCTGGACGATGGCGATCGTGTCCGCGCGCGCGGTGCGGGCGCCCTCCCAGCCTGAGAAGTACATCTGCCACGGGCGGGGCGCGACGATCTCGCTGGCGTGCCTGGCCCAGAGCCCAGCGAAGTCGAGCGGGTTGGCGGCGGTCCAGGCGAGCGTCTGGTCCAGCAGCGCGCGGGAATAAGCGGCCTCGCCCCCGGCGGCGATGGCGGCGCGCGCCGCGGGACTGGCACCGGGATGAATTGCACGCAGGCGGTTGTTGAAGACGGACTCCGGCGCCTCGCCCGACAGCGCCGCCGGGTGATTGGCAAGCGCCAGTTCGATACCGAGATTGCTGCGAAGCAGGATCGGCTCGCCCAGCACCTCGACGTTGCGCAGGGTCCAGGCACCGACGGCGAGCACCAGGACGGCGGCGGTCGCGCCGCCCAGCGCCAGGCTGGACGACAGTGGCAGGCGGCGGAGCGCGACGATCGCCCAGCAGGCCCCGACCGCGAGGCCCGCCTGGGGGGATACGAAGAAGGTCAGAGCGAACAACGCGGGAATCGCGACCAGGTCGCGGCGCGCCAGGCGACCACGGCGGTCCAGCGCGATCGCCGCGAGCATGTTGACCGCGACGAGGCACAGCGCGCTGCCGCCCTCCCAATAACGAAAATCGACTGTCTCCTGCCGCACGAAGGGCGGCACCAGCAGCAGCAAGGCCGTGCCCCAGCGCACCACCCGCGGATCGACGCCGAGCCGCAGGAATACCAGGCGAACGAGCAGATAGCCGGCCAGCACCTGCCCCAGCGAGAGACCCAGCAGCACGACATTCGCGGCGCGGCTTACCGGACCGAACAGCCACATCACTCCGCCGGCAAGCAGCGGGTTGAACGGCAGAAGATGGGCGCTCGGTCCCTGGCCCGGAAAATAGGCGTCGCCGATCGTGCCGGAACGGGCGACGGACAGCGCGACATTGGTCGCCTCCGCCGCGTCCAGAAGCCCGTCAAGCCCGCCGTACACCCGCACCAGCCAGATGAGCCGGATCGCCACGAAGGCAAGGCTCAGGGTCAGCAGAAAGCCGCGTTCAGCACCTTTCGCTTCACCGTCTATGGATCTTCTCGATATGGATCTTCTTGTTGTCACGCCGCCCCGCGAAACCACGCCGGCAAGCCAGCCCGCGATGAAGCGTCAGCGAACCCGCGCGGCGTCTGAGTACAACCAGAGCGCTAGAATTGTCGGCGGTCGGTTTGAGGTCAAGCGCCCAGAGCGAACTATCCACAGCGATTTGAAGCTGTCATCTCCATGCGTGGAGTCACAAGCAACGGCGGCTTCTTTTCTGTTTTTACCGCGCCCGACCGCGATCGAACCGTTGCGATTTCCACGGACGCGTGGCTCACCACGAGAAGAAGAACCCGATGTCCCCGGCCCTTCCTCGCGCCCTCATGCTCACGGCGACACCGGAGCGGAAGCCCGCTGCCGCAGGCACGCCTGTCACGCGCTGCCGCTTGAAGCATGGACCGCGTCCCTTGGCCAGCGCCCAGCGCGCCGGCAAATTCATCATCACGCGGGGTGAAATTGGTAGCACCGGACGGATTTGAACCGCCGACCAAGGGATTATGATTCCCCTGCTCTACCGCTGAGCTACGGTGCCACCGGGACCTGCTGAAGAGGTCGAGCGGGCAGCTTGTAGAGCGGCCGCCCCGGCCTGTCAAGAAATCCACAAGCCTTTGATCCGGATAAGTAATAACGCCCGCGCCCCGGCGCAAGAGGAGGCTCCGCCGGGCCCTGCCGCGGTAATGCGGTAACCCGCCGCCGGGTTGCGGCGAAGTGTCCAGGCAGCCCCATGACGAGCCGGAGCCCCCGATGACGCATTCCTGGAAATTCCAAACCTTTGCCGCCGCCCTCCTCGCGCTCTCGACCGGCGCGGCGCAGGCCGACGGCGCCCGGAGCCCCGTGGTGGTCGAACTCTTCACCAGCCAGGGCTGCTCCTCCTGCCCGCCGGCCAATGCGAACCTCGCAGCGATCGCGGAGCGGCCCGACGTCTTGGCCTTGAGCTTCGGCGTCACCTACTGGGACTACCTCGGCTGGGCGGATTCCTTCGCCAAGCCGGAGTTCACCCAGCGCCAGTACGCCTATGTGCAGTCGCTGCACCGCGCCACCGCCTATACGCCGCAGATGGTGGTGAACGGCGATATGGACCTGGTCGGCAACTCGGCGGCGGAGGTCGATCGCTTCATCGAGGCCGCGCGCCGCGAAGCGCCGCCGACCATGCCACAGGTCTCGCTCGTCGGCGGCAAGGTCACGGTCGGCGCCGCCGCCGCGCCCGAGGATCCGGCAGATGTCTGGCTGGTGCGCTATGACCCCAACATCGTGCAGGTGCCGGTCGCGCGTGGCGAGAATGGCGGCCGCACCCTGCCGCACAAGAATGTGGTGCATGATTTGACACGGCTCGGCGGCTGGAGCGGCGAAGCGGTCAGCTTCGATCTGCCGCCGGCGGAGGCCGGACTGAAGACTGCGGTCCTGGTGCAGAGCGCCTATACCGGACCGATCCTCGCCGCCGCAAAGAATTAGTCGGCAAACATCGAGGTGAGTTTCAGCGCGACGCCCATCTTGCCTTCGACCTTCAGCTTCCCGGTCATGTAGGCCATGGTCGGGTCGAGGTTGCCCTGCATCAGCTTCTCCAGGTTCTCGGCGCTGATGTTGATGGTGGTGTCGGCCTCGCCCTTGTCCTCGTTGCCGATGTCGGGGCTGCTGTCGGTGCCGTCCCAGAAGATGACGCCGTCGTCGAGTACGAACTTCACCTTGTAGCCGAGCTTCACGTTGCGCGCGGCCTGCTTGCGCAGCTCTTCCGTCAGTTCCGCGAGATCCATGCTACTCCCCCGAAGTTCATCTCAAGCGGCGGTGGCCGTTCTTGCACCCGCGGCTTCGCGGCGGATCCAGCCGCCGCCGAGCACGCGGCTCCCCTGATAGACGACGCAGGCCTGGCCCGGCGCGACGCCGAACTGCGCTTCGTCGAACGTGACTTCGGCGCCGTCGCCGGAGACGGTGATCTTCGCGGCGGCAGGCTTGCTCATGGAGCGGATCTTGACCGTGACCGGCAGATCCTCGGCCGCGCCGGCCAGCCAGTTCACTTCGCGCAAGGCGATGCGCTCGCAGGCGAGCGCCACCTTCGGGCCGACGATCACCTCGCGCGTGGCCGGATCCACGCGCACCACGTAGAGCGGCTCGTTGCTGTGGGCCTGGTCGTTGACCGCTATGCCGCGGCGCTGGCCGACGGTGAAATGGATGACGCCGCCATGGCTGCCCAGCACCCGGCCATCGACATGGCGGATGGCGCCGGGCTCGGCAGCGCCGGGGCGCAACCGCTCGACCACGCTGGCATAGTTACCGTTGGGCACAAAGCAGATGTCCTGGCTGTCCGGCTTCGCCGCGACCGCCAGACCGAAGCGCTCAGCCAGCGCGCGTGTCTCACTCTTCGGCATGCCGCCCAACGGGAAGCGCAGGAAGTCGAGCTGCGCCTGGGTGGTGGCGAAGAGGAAATAGCTCTGGTCGCGCGTCGGATCGGTTGCGGCATGGAGCTCCGCGCCCCGCGCGCCCATGACCCGCTGCACGTAATGGCCGGTCGCGAGGCAGTCGGCCTCGAGCGACCGCGCCTGGTCCAGGAGGTCTCGGAACTTGACCCGCTGGTTGCAGCGCACGCAAGGGATCGGCGTCTCGCCGGCGAGATAGGAATCCGCGAAATCCTGCATCACCGCGTCTGAAAATCGGTTCTCGTAATCGAGCACGTAATGCGGGATGCCGATGCGATCTGCGACCTGGCGCGCGTCGTAGATGTCCTGGCCGGCGCAGCAGGCCCCCTTCTTCTGCAAGGCGAGGCCCTGGTCGTAGAGTTGCAGCGTCACGCCGACCACGTCATAGCCCTGCTCCTTCAAGAGCGCCGCCACGACCGAAGAGTCGACGCCGCCCGACATCGCCACCACCACACGGGTGGCAGCGGGCGTCTTGGCAAAGCCTAATGAGTTCAATCCAGTCGCCATAAGTCCAGTCTAACAGAAACGGCCGCGCCTAGGCGGCCAGGATTTCCGAGATCCGGCGAAAGGGCGAAGGGTCGGCCCCCAGCCCGAATGCCGCGGAAAAATGGCCTTGGTCGCGGCGGAACAGGTTCTTCTCCGGGACCTGCCACTTGGCCGCCAGGCGCCGGCCGCCGTCGATCGGGGTGACGGTGTCGCGTTCGCCGATCAGCAGCACGATGCGGGCCGGATCCATCGGCGGCGTCGCTTCGGCATCGACGATCTTGGCCAGCGGCACGAAGCTGTTCGCGGTCCATCCGGCGGCCTCGGAGGCAACGTTGAGTCCGGCGATCACCGCCAGCGCGGAATCGAGCGCCAGGCTGCTGACCTTGTCGGTGGTGGTCAGCAGCATCAGCGCGTCGGGCCGCGCATCGGACGGCCAAGCGCCCATGCGGCCGGCGGCGACCTGGCTTGTCAACGCGCCGAGACTCATGCCGCTGAAGGCGACATGCTTCGAGCCGTTGCCGCGGGCCCAGGCTGCGATGATGCCGAACTCCTTCGCCGCCTGCGCGAGGTGACGCAGACCCGAGCTCGGCGGCGCGATGATAAAGCTCTCGCCGCCATAGAGTCCGTCGGCGACCCGGCGGTTATGGCCGGGCGCGTCCGGCAGGATGACGCGCATGCCGCGCTCGGCGAGCGAGCCGTAGCCGCGCAGGTCGCCCTTCATCATCTCGGTCTCGATTGCGAGCCCATGGCCGAAAATCAAGGTCGGCAATTCACCGGCAGGCTTCTGCTTCGGCTCATAGACATGGGCGTAGACCGCGTCGTGATCGACGCCCGGGGTCGGAAAGCGCAGCCAGTATTCGATAACGTTGCCGTTTTCGACCTCGCGGCTGCGCTCGACTTCCGGCAAGCGGTCCGGCAGGGCGAAATAGGCATCCGGGTCGGCCATCGCGCCGGCGAACTCGTCCATTACCTCGGCCGGCGTCGGAACGTCGAGCCGCACCGCCGGCAACCCATGCCGCCGCGCGAACAGGAGATAGGTGAAGCGATGGCTGAACCAGCTCTGCGCCGCCGTGCGCCGCTGGTCTTCGGCCGCCGCGGCATCGCCATTGCCGCCGAACACGGTGTCGTTCCAGCGCGCGAAAGCGGCGTCCGACTTGCGCTTCAAGTCGACGGTCTTCTTCAGCCGTTTCGCCATGCCGGGCACGCGGCCGCAATCGAGTTCATCGGCGAAGCGATCGGGGTTGCCTTGCGAGATCCCCGCGGCGGCCCAGGCACGGGACGCCGGGAAGATGCGCTTCAGGCCCCAGAGGCAGACCGGGTCGACCCAGGGCCGGGCGATCAGGCCGAGGATATAGTTGTTCTTCAATCCCGCTCCTCGAGCCAAGCCGCCTGGATGGCCTCGAGGATCTTCTCGTTCGACTTCTGCGGATCGTCTTCAAAGCCCGGCAAGGCCTGGACCCACTTCCAGAGATCGGTGAAGCGGAGATTGACCACATCCGCGTCGGGATGCGCCTCTTCCAGTTCGATGGCGATGTCCTGGACGTCCGTCCACCGCAGCTTCCTGGGCATCGGCGGTCCGGTTACTTCTCGACCATCATGTTGCGGGTCGCGGTCGGCAGCGACACGGTGAGCCCGTCGAGCTCGTCGGTCATCTTGATCTGGCAGCCGAGGCGCGAGGTGTGGGTCAGGCCGAAGGCGAGGTCGAGCATGTCCTCCTCGTCCTCGCTCGCGCCCTCGAGCACGTCGTACCATTCCGGATCGACGATCACATGGCAGGTCGAGCAGGCGAGCGAGCCCTCGCAGGCGCCCTCGAGGTCGATGTTGTTGCGATGGGCGATTTCGAGCACGGAGAGCCCGAGCGGCGCCTCGACTTCGACGCGTTCGCCACCCGGCTTAATGAAGGTCATCTTCGGCATTTCAGAGGCTCTCCAATGCCTGATTTTTCAGGCTCTTAACGACTATTACAGGCAGTTGGCCTATTCGGCGCGGTCAGTTGCCATACTGGCCTCGACCTCGTCAAGGCTATGGCCCTTCAGCGCCTGCTCCATCGCCCGGTCCATGCGGGCCTGGGCGAAGGGATGGCTGGCCTTTTCAAGGGCTTCCACCGCGGCGGCGATCCGGTCCCGATCCTCCCCCGCCATGGCCTGGCGGACTTTCCCGGAAGCGGCGTCGATCCCGGCGCGTTCCGACGGCGAAACCAGGTCGCCGTCCGACTTCAAGGCAGCGTCCAGGGCCAGCATCATCCGCTCCGCCTCGACCCGGGCCTCAATCAGCAGGCGCCGCTCCATGTCCTCGCGGGCATGGGTCAGGCTGTCCCGGAGCATATCGGCCATCTCGTCCTCGCCGAGGCCGTAGCTGGGTTTCACGGCGATCTCGGCCTTGACCCCGGTGGTCTTCTCCTGGGCGTTGACGGTCAGGAGGCCGTCGGCATCGACAGAGAAGGTGATGCGGATCCGCGCCGCGCCGGCGGCCATCGGCGGGATGCCGGTCAGCTCGAACCGGCCGAGCGACCGGCAGGCATCCACGGTCTCGCGCTCGCCCTGCAGGATGTGGATCTGCATGCCGGTCTGGCCGTCCTGGTAGGTGGTGAACTCCTGGGCCTTGGCGACCGGGATCGCGGTGTTGCGGTCGATCACCTTCTCGACGATGCCGCCCACGGTCTCGATGCCCAGCGAGAGCGGGATGACGTCGAGCAGCAAGGTATCGCCGCCGCGGGTCAGCGCCTCGGCTTGCAGAGCAGCACCCGCCGCGACCACCTCGTCAGGATTAATGTCCGAGAGCGGCTCGCGGCCGAAGAACCTCGCCACCATGCGGCGGACCAGCGGCACCCGGGTTGAACCGCCCACCAGCACCACGCCCTTCACTTCCGATACGGTGACTTGCGCGTCTTCGAGCACCTGGCGGCAGGCCCGCAGGGTGCGCGCGACCATCGGCTCGATTAGTGATTCAAATTTTGCAAGATCAATGGATTGCTGAAGATTCTTGCCGTTGATGTGAAACTTGAGCTCGGCGCTTTGCGCGCTCGTCAGCGCCTCTTTTGCGCGCCGCGTGGCGGCCAGCAGGGTCTTCGCATCGACCAGCGACGGTGACTCCGCGCCAACTTGGCTCAGAACATATTCCGCGATCGCGTGATCGAAGTCATCGCCGCCGAGCGCCGCATCGCCGCCGGTCGAGAGCACCTGGAACACGCCCTGCTGCAGCCGAAGCAGCGAGATGTCGAAGGTGCCACCGCCCAGATCGTAGACCGCGTAGAGCCCCTCGGCGCCGTGATCGAGGCCGTAAGCCAGCGCCGCCGCGGTCGGCTCGTTGACCAGGCGCAGCACCTCCAGACCGGCGAGCTTGGCGGCATCCTTGGTGGCGGCCCGGGCGGCGTCGTCGAAATAGGCCGGGACGGTGACGACCGCGCGCTCGACCGGCTGGCCGAGAGCGGCTTCGGCCCGGGCCTTGATGGCGCGCAGGATGTCGGCGGAGACCTCGACCGGGCTCATGACCCGGCTGCCGATCTTCAGCCGCACCATGCCGACCTGCTGGTCGCCGTGGATCTCGTAAGGGAGGGTGCCGGACAGTGCCTTCAGATCGGCCGCACCCCGGCCCATCAGCCGCTTCACCGAGCTCACCACCAGCTCCGGATGCCGGGTCAGTTCCGCGGCGGCGTCACGGCCGACGATCGGTTCGGCGCCGGTATAGGCGACCACCGAGGGCAGCAGGCCGTCGCCATGGTCGTCGCGGAGGATCTCGGGCTTGCCGTCCTCGGCGATCGCGGCGACCGAATTGGTGGTGCCGAGGTCGATGCCGATGGCAATGCCCCGCTCTTCCTCATGCGGCGCGGGAGTCTCGCCGGGCTCGTGGATCTGCAGCAAGGTGCTCACTGGGCATCCTCCAGCGCAATGCGGCGGGCGCGGGATTCTTCCAGGAACTTCCGCCAATACTTCATCCGGGTCGCGGCCTTGTTGGCCGCCTCGTAGTCATCCGCCGCGAAGGCCTTCGAGAGTTGGGAGAGCAAATCGATCGCCTTGGCCCCCGCCTCGACCTGCAGCTTCTCCAGGTCGTCGATGGTGGCGACCTCGGAAAGCGCCTCGCGGGCTTCCATCGCCTCCATCAGCAGCTCGGGATCGTGGACGGTCTGGTCCTTGTCGACGGCCGCGGTCTTGCCGGCCAGCTCCAGCAGGTAGGCGGCGCGGCGCAAGGGATCCTTCAGGGTCTCATAGGCCGCGTTCATCGAGACCGCCTGGGATTCGGCGATGGCGCGTTCCTTAGGCGTCTTGGTGACGAAGCGGTCGGGATGCATGGCGCGCTGGAAGCCGAGATACTGCTTTTCCAGCCGGTCGAGATCGAGATCGAAGCCGGGCTGGACACCGAGCCGCGCGAAATGATCGATCTGGCCCGGCGCCTGGACCGCGCCGCAGCTGTGGCAGAACAGCGCGCGCGCCGCGACCGGCTGCCTGCACGACCAGCAGGGCGTAACGGCGCCCGCTTCGGGCGATTGGGTGAATCGCTCGTGCCCGTTCTGCGACATGTTGGAGAAACCTATCGATGCGGCTTAGACGTGGAAGGACTCGCCGCAGCCGCAACGACCCTTTTCGTTCGGATTGCGGAAGGTGAAACCGGTCTGCAGCTTCTCCTCCACGTAATCCATTTCGGTGCCGAGGATGAACATCGTCGCCTTCGGATCGATCAGCACGGTGACGCCGTCCTGCTCGACGACGTCGTCGGCCGGACCCTTCGCATCGGCATATTCGATCGTGTAGGAGAGGCCGGAGCAGCCCTTGGTGCGGACACCGATCCGGATCCCGACCGAAGGCTTGCCACGCTTGTCCAGCAGCGCCCGCACCCGCTCGACCGCGGCGGCGGTCAGGGTGATGGCGGCCGGGCGCGGACGCGGCGCGCGGCGCGGTTTCGCGCCGGCGGCCGTCGCCTCTACGTTCGGGGCGGTCGCGCTGATCGCCTGGTCGTTCATTATTCCGCCGCCTTGTCTTTCTCTTGCTTGGTGCGGAAGTCCTTGATCGCGGCCTTGATCGCGTCCTCGGCCAGGACCGAGCAGTGGATCTTCACCGGCGGCAGCGAGAGATGCTGCGCGATCTCGGTGTTCTTGATCTGCTCCGCCTCTTCGAGGGTCTTGCCCTTCACCCACTCGGTCGCGAGCGAGCTCGAAGCGATGGCCGAGCCGCAGCCGAAGGTCTTGAACTTCGCATCGGCGATGCGCCCATCGGCGCCGACCTTGATCTGCAGCTTCATCACGTCGCCGCAGGCGGGCGCGCCGACCAGACCGGTGCCGACACCGCCTTCCTCCTTGCCGAAGGAGCCGATGTTGCGCGGGTTGTCGTAGTGATCGAGCAGCTTTTCGCTATAGGCCATGTTCTTACTCCCTCAAGATGTCGGCGATCGAAACCCTGGATTTCAAGGCTGGGCTCAGTGCTCCGCCCATTCGATCGACTTGATGTCAATTCCCTCCTGGGCCATTTCCCAGAGCGGGCTCATCTCACGCAGGCGCTTGACCGCCTGGACGATCTGCTCGACCGCATAGTCCACGTCCTGTTCGGTAGAGAAGCGGCCGAGGCCGAGACGCAGCGACGTGTGTGCCAGTTCCTCCTCCACGCCCAGCGCGCGGAGCACGTAGGACGGCTCCAGCGAAGCCGAGGTGCAGGCCGAGCCCGACGAGACAGCCAGGTCCTTGATGCCCATCATCAACCCCTCGCCTTCCACATAGGCGAAGGAGACGTTGAGATTGCCCGGGATGCGGCGGTCGAGATCGCCGTTCAGATAGATGTCCGGCAGCTGCGCCTTGAGACCGTTGAACAGCCGGTCGCGCAACACGGTCAGCCGCTCGGCTTCGGCGCCCATCTCCTTCTGCGCGATCGCGCAGGCCTCGCCGAGGCCGACGATCAGCGGGGTCGGCAGCGTGCCGGAACGGAAACCGCGCTCCTGCCCGCCGCCATGGATCATCGCTTCCATGCGCACGCGCGGCTTGCGGCGGACGAACAGCGCGCCGATGCCCTTGGGCCCGTAGATCTTGTGGCCGGAGATCGACATCAGGTCGATCTTCATCGCGTTGACGTCGAGCGGGATCTTCCCCGCGGCCTGGGCCGCGTCGGTGTGGAAGAACACGCCGCGCTCGCGGCAGATCGCCCCGATCTCGGCGATCGGCTGAATGACGCCGATCTCGTTGTTGACCGACATGATCGACACGATCGCGGTCTTGTCGGTGATCGCGGCCTTCAGCTGCTCGAGGTCGATGAGGCCGTTCTGCTGCACCGGCAGATAGGTGACCTTGAAGCCTTCGAGCTCCAGGTGCCGGCAGGAATCCAGCACGCACTTGTGCTCGGTCGCCGCCGTGATGATGTGGTCCTTGCGGTCCTTGTAGAAATGCGCGACGCCCTTCAGCGCCAGGTTGTTCGATTCCGTCGCGCCCGAGGTGAAGATGATCTCCTTCTCGTCGGCGCCGATCAGGTCGGCCACCTGCTTGCGCGCCTTCTCGACCGCCTCCTCCGACTCCCAGCCATAGGAGTGGTTGCGCGAATGCGGGTTGCCGAACTTCTCGGTGAAGTAAGGCAGCATAGCCTGCACCACGCGCGGATCGCAGGGCGTGGTCGCCTGGTAGTCGAGATAGACCGGCAGCTTTGGCCGGTTCTCGAGAGTGGGGCTGCTGTTCGTAGTCATACCGTTCATTTGTGCCTGTGACCCTTCGCGATCAAGCTGCAGGTTGGATCTGGGTTGCGACCGGCGCCTGGATCCGCTTCCAAGCCACCATGAAGGCGTCGATATCCGATTCCGTGTTGGTCTCGCCGAGGCTGATGCGCAAAGCCGTGCCGGCCTTGTCCGCATCGAAGCCCATCGCCGTCACGACAGGGCTCGGACGAACCTTGCCCGACGAGCAGGCCGAACCCGCGCTCACCGCGATGCCGGCGAGATCGAGCGCCATAACCAGGGTCTCCGCCGACTTCGCGCCGGCCGCGAAGCAGAGCGTGTTCGGCAGGCGGGCGACATCGCGGCCAAAAATGGTGACCGCCGGATCCCAATCGAGCAACCGGCGCTCCAAGGCGTCGCGCAGGCGCGCGGTCTTGGTGCCGGCCGCCGGATCGATCGCCGCGACCGCCGCGCCGAAGCCCGCGATCGCCGGCACGTTCTCGGTGCCGGCGCGCCGGCTGCGCTCCTGACCACCACCCAGCAGCAGCGCCGCGACCGGCGCGCCGTTGGTCACCAGCGCACCGACACCTTGCGGCGCGCCGAACTTATGGCCGGAGATCGTGAGCGTGTCCGCGCCTAGAGCGGCAAGGTCGACGTCGATCCGCGCCAATGCCTGCGCGGCGTCGCAATGCAGCCGCGCGCCATGTTCGTGCGCGATCGCGGCCGCAGCCGCCACCGGCTGCAGAACGCCGGTCTCGTTGTTCGCCAGCATCAGCGCGACCAGCGCCGGCCGCGCATCCTGCTGCAGCAAGCTGCGGAGATGGTCGAGATCCACCACGCCGTTGCGATCGACCTTGATCACCGCCGCACCCGCGGCCAAAGCCGGCTTCAGCACCGAATCATGCTCTATTGCCGAGACGATCAGGCGCCGCTCGCCGCGGCTCGCCAGCGCCAGCATGTTCGCTTCCGTGCCGCCGGAGGTGAAGATCACGTTCTCCACCTTGGCGCCGACGCGGCTCGCAAGACTGACGCGGGCCTCTTCCATCAGCTTGCGCGCGTTGCGGCCGAAGCCATGGACCGAGGACGGGTTGCCGACCGCTTCCAGCGCGCGCATGACGGCACGCGCGGCTTCCGGCCGAACCGGCGCCGTCGCGTTCCAATCCATGTAGATCGCGCGCTGCATGGTCTTTGCTTCTACTCCGCGGCCACGGGCGTGCTGCTGCCCGGATTGGGCGGCGTCGCGCCATTGGTCGGAACCGGGGTGATGACGGCGTCGACGCCGTCGGCCTTCACCGCGCCGGAGCGACCGAGCACACGCTTCTCGCAGACATCGGCGAGCGAGACCGAATTGAGAAAGATGTGGATCTGGTGCGAAAGCTCTTCCCAGAGATCGTGGGTCAGGCAGCGGCTCTTGTCACTGTGACAGCCGGTGCCGGAATTCGGCTTGCAGCGAGTCGCGCGGATCGGTTCATCGACCGCCATGATCGCGTCCGAAATGCGCGTGTCCTCGGCGCTGCGGGCCAGCAGGTAACCGCCGCCCGGACCGCGCACCGACTTCACCAGGCCCGCGCGCCGGAGCTTCGCGAACAGCTGCTCCAGATAGGAGAGCGAGATTTCCTGGCGCCCGGAAATGTCGGCCAGGGCGACCGGCCGGCCGTTGCTGTGGCCGGCAAGATCCACCAGCGCCATCACGGCGTAACGTCCCTTCGTGCTCAGTCTCACGGCAGGTTCTCCTTACAGGGGGCTTCTCGGCGGATAGTCGCCGATGGCCAAGGCCTTCGGGTCGTCCTCTCCGTCCGGGAATGCAGGCGCACCATTTCCATTCGTATGCACGCCATTCAGTTTTTCGGCTTCAAGCGCGGCGACCCGCGCCTGCAGCCGGGAAATATGGTCGAGCAAACCGTCGATCGCGCGCGCGACCGGGTCGGGAAGCTCGCGACCGGGGATGCCGTAGGCATCGAAATCCTTGCAGGCGTCCTTGGGCTTCACCACGCGGCCGGGGATACCGACCACGGCGACGCCCGGCGGCACGTCGCGAACCACCACCGCATTGGCGCCGACGCGGGCATTCCGGCCTACCACGATGTCGCCCAGGATCTGGGCGCCGGCACCGACGATCACCCCGTCTTCCAGGGTCGGGTGGCGCTTCACATTGACCTGCGAGGCCGAGTTGATCGAGGGCGAGATGCCGCCCAGGGTCACGTCGTGATAGAGGGTCACATCGTCGCCGACGATCGCGGTTTCGCCGATCACCACGCCCATCCCGTGGTCGATGAACAGCCGGCGGCCGATCTGGGCGCCCGGGTTGATCTCGATTCCGGTCAGGAAGCGGGAGAACTGGGAGATCAGCCGCGCCAGGGTGTAAAGGCGCGCCTTATAGATACGGTGCGCCACCCGGTGGCTGAGCACCGCCCAGAAGCAGGGATAGGCCAGGATCACCATCAGGCGCGAGCGCGCCGCGGGGTCCCGCGCCATCGTGGC
Source organism: Dongia sp. agr-C8 (assembly GCF_054658695.1). NCBI lineage: Bacteria > Pseudomonadati > Pseudomonadota > Alphaproteobacteria > Rhodospirillales > Dongiaceae > Dongia > Dongia sp. agr-C8. The sequence continues at coordinate 1,154,844 of NZ_BAAGHZ010000001.1, read as the reverse complement.
GTCCACGTCTTCCGCAATCCGCTTGAAAATTCCGAGTGCCATCGTGTTTACTGTCGCGCCGCCGGGCTTAAGTGGATGGTGCTGCTCAGGTATCTGCTCGCGAGAGATCGTCGCGATTCCTGGCGGACATATAGTATCCCCGACTAACCTGGTCAAGAATTAGCGTGGCAGAGCAGCCCTGCAAGGAATGGGAAGACCCTAAATCCGAGTAAGGTAATACCGAGCCAATCCCGGGCGGCCCGACCGGCCGCCTAACTTATTGCAAGTAAAGAAAATTCACACCCAATGCCGGAAATCATTCTGAACGGGCCGGAAGGCCGCCTCGAGGGCCGCTATCAGCAGAGCGCGACTCCGAACGCGCCGATTGCCCTGATGCTGCACCCGCACCCGCAGCACGGCGGGACCATGAACAATAAGGTGGTCTATTCGCTCTACCAGAGCTTCCAGCGCCAGGGCTTCTCCGTCTTGCGCTTCAACTTTCGGGGGGTCGGACGGTCGCAGGGCAAGTTCGACCGCGGCGAGGGCGAGCTCAGCGACGCGGCGGCGGCTCTGGACTGGCTGCAGAGCTGGAACCAGAACGCGGCACAGTGCTGGATCGCCGGCTTCTCCTTCGGCGCCTGGATCGGCATGCAGCTCCTGATGCGCCGGCCGGAGATCAGCGGCTTCATCTCGGTGGCGCCGCCGGCCAATGTCTATGATTTCAGCTTCCTCGCCCCCTGCCCGTCCTCCGGCCTGATCATCCAGGGCGACCAGGACACGGTCGTGCCGCAGGAAGCGGTCGGCAAGCTGATCCAGAAGCTCAGCCACCAGCGCGGCATCAAGATCGACTACAAGGTGATCGCGGGCGCCTCGCATTTCTTCAACGAGCATCTCGACCAGCTCGCCGGCGCGGTGGACGCCTATCTCGAAACCGCCATCCCGGAAGCGGCGGCCAAGGCCCGTTCGGCGCGCTGATCAACCGGTTCTTGCAGCCCGGGTCGGCGGACGGTGCAGCCGGCCGCCGGTCGTCGGCGCTCTGACGCCGGTCGTCCCCGGAAAGCTGATCGGCAGCCCGCGCAGCGACCGCACCGCCATCAGCGCGAAGGCCTGGGCCTCGACGAGATCGCCGTCCCAGCCGATCGCCTCGATCGGATCGACCGCGCCGAGACGCGTGCGGAGCGCTTCCATCAGCACCGGGTTGTGGCGGCCGCCGCCGCAGACCAGCCAGCGTTTCGGCGCTTGCGGCAGCTGCGCGATGCCGGCCGCGATCGACGCCGCGGTGATCGCCGTCAAGGTCGCCGCGCCATCGGCCGCCGACAGCGCGCCGAGTGAAAATGCTTTAAACGCATCGCGATCGAGAGACTTCGGCGCCGCGCGCTTGAAGAACGGATTCTCAAGAAAGCGCGCGACCGCGGCTTCATCGACCCGTCCGTTCTGCGCCAGCGCGCCGTCGCGATCGACCGGCTCGCCGGTATGGCGCAACGCCCAGTCGTCGATCAGCGCATTGCCGGGCCCGGTGTCGAAGGCGATCAGCTGATCACCGTCGCCGATGAAGGTCACATTGGAGACGCCGCCGATGTTGAGCATCGCGACCGGCTTCTCCAACCCGGCCGCCAGCGCGCGGTGATAGACCGGCGCCAGCGGCGCGCCCTCGCCGCCCGCCGCCATGTCGGCGCTGCGGAAATCGTTCACCACCGGGATGCCGGTCAGCGCCGCCAGCTGCGCGCCGTCGCCGATCTGCCGGGTGCGATGCTTCTCCGGCTCGTGCAGGATGGTCTGGCCGTGGAACCCGACCACGCCGATCTCGCCCGGACGCATGCCGGCCTGCGCCACCAGGCGCAGCACCACCGCGGCATGGCGCTCGGTCAGCTCGCGCTCCAGCCCGGCCGGCGGGTCCCAATGCCCATAGGCGGATTTGAGGCGGGCGCGGAATGCCGGCTCATAAGCTTCGCCGATCCCCGGCCCGGTCTCGACGATCCGCGCGCCGTCGGTCCGGAGCAGCGCGGCGTCGATGCCGTCGCCGCTGGTGCCGCTCATCAGGCCGATGGCCCATATCGCTTCGGTCATCTTGACCTCTAGAATCAGGGTTCAGCCCCGTGTTAAACCACGGCCGCATTCAAATCCAGGCCAGACCGATGTCCACGACCTTCCAGCCGAAATCCGAGTTCCTGCGGGAGTTTATCGCCCGCGGCTTCCTGCACCAATGCACCGCGATCGAGGAGCTCGACCAAGCGGCGGCGAAGGGCGGTCTGGTGGCTTACATCGGCTTCGACGCCACGGCGGATTCGCTGCATGTCGGCTCGCTGCTGCAGATCATGATGCTGCGCCTGCTGCAGAAGACCGGGGGCAAGCCGATCGTGCTGATGGGCGGCGGCACCACCAAGGTCGGCGACCCGACCGGCCGCGACGAGAGCCGCAAGCTGCTCTCCGCCGAGGACATCAACCGCAACATCGAGGGCATCAAGAAGGTCTTCGGCCAGTTCCTGAAGTTCGGCGACGGCCCGACCGATGCGGTCATGGTCAACAACGCCGACTGGCTCGACAAGCTGAACTATCTCGACTTCCTGCGTGATTACGGCCGGCATTTCTCGGTCAACCGCATGCTGGCCTTCGATTCGGTGAAGATCCGGCTGGAGCGCGAGCAGCCGCTGACTTTCCTCGAGTTCAACTACATGATCCTCCAGGCCTACGACTTCCTGGAGCTGGCGCGGCGCTTCAGATGCAAGCTGCAAATCGGTGGCTCGGATCAATGGGGCAACATCGTCAATGGCGTTGAGCTCGGGCGCCGGGTCGATGACCTGGAGCTCTACGGCCTGACCACGCCGCTGATCACGCTGGCCTCCGGCGCCAAGATGGGCAAGACCGCCTCCGGCGCGGTCTGGCTCAACGAGGAGAAGCTGCCCGCCTATGACTACTGGCAGTTCTGGCGCAACGTCGAAGACGCCGATGTCGGGCGCTTCCTGCGCCTGTTCACCGACCTGCCGGAAGCCGAAGTCGCGCGACTGGAAAAGCTGCAGGGCTCCGAGATCAACGCCGCGAAGATCGTGCTGGCGAACGAAGCGACGCGGATGTGCCGCGGCGCGGCAGCGGCCGAAGCCGCCCAGGCCACCGCGCAGAAGACCTTCGTCGAAGGCGGTCTCGGCGCCGATCTGCCGGTGATCGAGGTCCCGCAGGCGGAGCTCGAAGCCGGCATCGCGGCCTTCGCCCTGCTGGTGCGGGCGGGGCTCGCCGCCTCGAACGGCGAGGCGCGCCGGATCATCAAGGGCGCCGGCGCCAGACTGAACGACGAGACCATCGCCGACGAGAACCGGAAGATATCGCTGGCCGACCGCAACGCCGAGGGCGTCATCAAGCTGTCCTTCGGCAAGAAGAAACACGTCGTCGTTAGGGCCAGCTGAAGCCGAGGCCGATCCGCAGGCTGCGGAACGCCAGGTCGACGCCCGGGTTGATACCGAAGGGGCAGGGGTAGACGACCTTGAAAGTCATCAGCTGGAATCTTTGGCATCGCGGCGGCGCGGTGCGGGATCATCTCGCCGCGCTGATCGAGGCGGAGCATCCGGACCTGCTGTTGATGCAGGAGGCGAAATCCTCGCTCGCGCATCTGACCGAGCTGGTCGGCGGCCACTTCCACTTCCTGCCCCTGCCGAAGCGGGTCTATGGCCTGGGCGCCTGGACACCGCACGAGATCCCGGAACCGGGCTTCGTCGAGCTGCCGAGCTCCAACCTGCCCGGCCGGGTGCCGCCGCGCCTGGCGCAGCTGCTGCGGGTGAAGGCGATCGACTTCGCCAACGTGCATCTCTCGCACGGCCAATTGCTGAATCGCCGCCAGTTGCGCACCGCGGCCGACCGGCTGCACGGACCGGCGGCAATCATCGGCGACTACAACGCGGTCGGGCAGATCCGGCTCCAGGGCTTCCACGACGCGGGCCCGCGCGAGCGCACGCACAAATACCGCACTCGGCTCGACCGCTGCTTCGTGCGCCAGCTGCATTGCCACCACCCGACCGTGCTCGACCGCGGTCCCTCCGACCACCATCCGATCCGGATGGAACTGGCGCCGGCGCCTTAGAGATAGGGCAGCAGCAGCCGGACCGCGCGGTTGCGCAACCGCACCAGGAACGGGCGCGCGTATAGCCATTTCAGGGTGACCTCGTTGCCCTGACGCGCGGCGATCTTCTCCGAGAGCAGGCCGGAGAAGTCCGGGTCATAGATCTCCATGTTGAGCTCGAAGTTGAGCCGCAGGCTGCGCTGGTCCCAGTTGGCGCTGCCGACCAGCGACCAGCCGCCGTCGATGGTCATGAGCTTGGAATGCTCGAAGGGCTGCGGCGCGCGCCAGACCCGGACGCCGGCGACCAGCAGCGGCGCGATATGCGCCATCACCGCCCAGTCCATGATCTTGTGGTCGCTGTTTTCCGGGATCACGATGTCCACATCGACGCCGCGCATGGCGGCGAGTTCCAGCGCCGCGACCAAACGCTCGTCGGGCAGAAAGTAGGGCGTGATGATCTTGATCGAGCGCTGCGCCGAACCGATCGCCTGCAGGAACATGAATTCGATCTTCTCCAGGTCCTGGTCCGGGCCGGATGTCACCACCCGCGCCAAGGCCGGGCCGCAGGGCGGGCTTTCGGGGAACCAGGTCAGCCCCCGGAGCTCCTCGCCGGTGGCAAACTCCCAATCGGTCACGAAGGCCTCGGTGATCTGCTCGACCACCGGACCACGCACCTCGAAATGCATGTCGCGCACTGCGGTTCTCGGATCGCAGGCCTTCAGGTTTTCCGCGCCGATGTTGAGACCGCCGATGAACCCGCGCTTGCCGTCCACCACCAGGATCTTCTTGTGGTTCCGGAGATTGAGGAAGGCCATCCGCCAGGGCAGCCAGGAATGCAGGAAGCGGGCAACCTTGACGCCGCCGCGCTGCAGCCGGAACACGGCCATCGAGAAGATGTAACCGCTGCCCACGCCGTCGATGATCACGCGGACCTCGACGCCACGGCGCTTGGCCGCGATCAACGCTTCGATGAACGGCGTCCCGGCCTCGTCCGCCGTGAAGATGTAGCTGGACAGGCCGATGGTTATCCTGGCTTCGGCGATCGCCTGCAGCATCACCGGATAGGCTTCGTCGCCGTTCCGCATCGCGGTGACTCTGTTGCCGGCCAGCGTCGGCCGACGCGTCAGGACGCCGACCGCCCGCTCCAAGGCGGCGTATTTCTCGCTGCGCAAGGCGCCGATCGGGGGCGGCGGCGGACGCCGCGCGGCATAGCGCCGGCTGATCCGATAAGCGCGCCGCCGGACCCGGTTGATGCCGAACATCCAGTAGAGCGCGGGGCCGATGATCGGCGAGAGCCAGGCCAGCCCCATCCAGCCGATCGCCGCGGCGACGTCGCGCTTGTGCAGCAGGACATGAACGGTGACGGCCACGGCCAAGCCCACATGCAGGGCCGTGCCGATGATGGCGCCGTAGGCATTCCAGAAATGCTGAAACACCCAGAGACTGAAAGATGCCATTCGCGCCCGCCCTGCCGCCCGAGACCGAAACAACACTCCGGCGCTGCGGAAGTTACTTCGGACCGTCGGGACGGCACAATTGCAAACCTTGTTAAGGGCTTGGCAATAGTGACAGGGCTCAATGGACCCGGCATTCTGGGCTGAGAGCGACAGCATGATCGTGCGGGAAATGGATTCGAACCGAGGCGGCGGTGGGTCTGAAAGCGCGCTGGCCGTCAACGGCCTGCGCAAGGTCTTCCAGCGGCCGGCGGTCGATGGGCTCGATCTCATGATCCGGCGCGGCGAGTTTTACGCCCTGCTCGGCCCGAACGGCGCCGGCAAGACCACGACGCTCCGGATGGTCGCCGGGCTGATGAAGCCGGATGCCGGCAGCGTTTCCATCTTCGGCATCGATGCCCTGGCCCAGCCGAACGCCGCCAAGCAGATCACCGCCTGGGTCAGCGACGAGCCGATGATCTATGACAAGCTGACCCCGCTCGAATACCTCGCCTTCGTCGCCGGACTCTGGGGCGTCGATCCGAAACTGGCCGAGACCAATGCACGCGACCTGCTGCGCTGGCTTGAGCTCGCGCCGAACGCCGACGAACGCTGCGAAGGCTTCTCCAAGGGCATGCGGCAGAAGGTGGCCCTGGCCGGCGCCCTGGTCCACGACCCGAAGCTGATCATCCTCGACGAGCCGCTGACCGGCCTCGATGCGCGTGCCGCGCGGCTGGTGAAGGACGTGCTGCTGGAGAAAGTGCGCCAGGGCCGGACCGTCATCATGACCACCCATATTCTGGAAGTCGCCGAGCGCATGGCCGAACGGATCGGCGTCATCTCCCGCGGCAAGCTGATCGCCGAGGGCACGCTGGACGAGCTGCGGCACCAGGCCGGATCCAAGCTCGGCGACACCAGCCTCGAAGACGTGTTCCTCACCCTGGTCTCCGACGAAGAGCCTGCACGATGAATGGAGCTGCGACGCATCCGCGCTCGCTGGTCTGGCTGGCGCGGCAGGAAAGCCGCCTCTCCTGGCGCGACCTCATCTGGCTGATGACCGCCGGCTATCGCTGGCGCGGCCGCTCGGTGGTGATCTGGCTGCTGGTCGTCGCAATCATCATGCATGTCATCGCCTGGGGCATGGTGGCGCGCTACGCCGGGATCGGCCTCGGCGCCGGCATCGGATCCCTCACCGCGATCACCGGCAGCATCGGCCTCGCCTTTTTCCTGATGCTGTCCCAGGCGCTCGAACAGGTGACGCGCCTGTTCTACGGCCGCGGCGATCTCGATCTGCTGAAATCCTCACCGGTCTCGCTGCGCCGCGTGCTTGGCCTGCGCGTGCTCTCGGTCGCCACCTCGACCTGCGCCATGACGGTTTTCGTAGCCGGTCCCTTCATCAACGTGCTCACCTTCGAAGGCGGGCCGCGCTGGCTCTGCGGCTATGGCGTCGCCATCGCCGGCGGCCTCGGCGCCTCGGGCATCGCGCTGGTCCTGACCTCGGCCTTGTTCGATCTGATGGGCGCAAGGCGCACACGGCTCGCCGCCCAGATCGTCGCGGCGGTGATCGGCTCGGCCTTCATCATCGCGATCCAGGTGGTGGCCATCGTCTCGATCGGCACCATGTCGCAATCGGCCTTTTTCCATTCGGAATCGGTGATTGCCCATGCGCCGGACCTCGACAGCCCGTTCTGGCTGCCGGCCCGCGCCATCCTCGGCGATCCGATTCCGCTGATCGGCGTCCTGATCATTGGCACCGCAATCTTCGCCGTGCCGGTGCTGCTGCTGGCCGGTCGGCTCGGCGACTACGCCATGGCGGCCGCCAGCGCCGATCACGCGCTCGGCCACAGCACGCGCGTCGGCTTCACCACGCTCTTCCTCGGCCGCTTCCGCCAGAGCAGCAGCGCGCAGCTGCTGCGCCGCAAGGAATGGGTGCTGCTGCTGCGCGATCCCTGGCTCGCCTCGCAGAGCCTGATGCAGCTCCTTTACCTTATTCCACCGGCGATCTTCCTCTGGCGCTCGTACGGCGAAACGCAAGGCGCGCTGATCGTGCTGGCGCCGGTGCTCACCATGGCGGCGGGTCAGCTCGGCGGCGGCCTGGCCTGGCTGGCAGTCTCCGGCGAGGACGCGCCGGATCTGATCGCCTCGGCGCCGATCACCGAGCGCCGCATGATTCTCGCCAAGGTGCAGTCGGTGCTGCTGGCGATCATGCTGGTCTTCGCGCCTTTCCTGATCGCCATGGCGGGGCGCTCGCTCAAGATTGCCGGCATCGTCGCCGTCGGCATCGCCGTCGCGGCCACTTCCTCGACCCTGATTCAGGTCTGGTTTCGCAGCCAGGCCAAGCGCCGCTATTTCCGCCGCCGCCAGACCTCGTCGCGGATCGCAACGTTCGCCGAAGCCTTCTCCTCGGTCGCCTGGGCCGGCAGCGCCGCCATCGCCGCCGGCGGCTCCTGGGTCGCGATCGGCCCGACGGTAATCGCGCTGATGGTGCTGGCGGGGGCGTGGATCATCAGACCTAAGTGACGGCGCGCGCGTCTGCCTATAGTCCCGTCAGAAGAAGAGAGAACATCATGCGCGCCGCCGTCATCGCGACCTTTAGCAAGCCCCTCGTCGTCCGCGATGTCGACGAACCCGCCTGCCCGCCCGATGGCGCCATCGTCAGCGTGAAGGCCTGCGGCGTCTGCCGTTCCGACTGGCATGCCTGGACCGGCGCCGATCCGGACGTCTCGGCGCCGCACGTCCCCGGGCATGAATTTGCCGGCGTGGTTGAAGAGGTCGGCCGCGACTGCCGGCGCTTCCGGCGCGGCGACCGCGTCACCGCGCCCTTCATCCTCGCCTGCGGCCGATGCCCGGACTGCGTCGGCGGCGATCCGACGGTGTGCAATCACCAGCATGTGGTCGGCTTTTCCTCCTGGGGCGCCTTCGCCGAACGCATCGCCGTGCCGCGCGCCGATTTCAACGTGGTGCAGCTGCCGGAGACGATCGGCTTCACCGCGGCGGCCGGCATGGGCTGCCGCGTCACCACCTCGTTCCGCGCCGTCGTCGATCGCGCCAAGCTACAGCCGGGTGAATGGCTGGCGATCCATGGCGCCGGCGGCGTCGGCCTCTCGGCGCTACTGATCGGAAACGCGATCGGCGCTTCGGTCCTGGCCATCGACGTCAACGAGGATGCGCTGGCCCTGGCCCAAGCGCTCGGCGCCACCAAGACTCTCAATGTCTCCGGCATCGCCGATGTCGGCGCCGCTGTCCGTGAGGCGACCAACGGCGGCGCGCATGTGTCGCTGGATGCGCTTGGAATCACCGCGACCTTCCACAACTCGATCCGTGGCTTGAGGAAGCTCGGCCGTCATGTGCAGATCGGTATGCCTTTGGGCCGCCACGCCGAGCCGACCATTCCGCTGCTGGAGCTGGTCTATTCGCGCCAGATCAGCGTCATGGGCACGCGCGGCATTCCCGCGAGCCGCTTTCCCGCGCTGTTCGAGATGATCGCCGCCGGCCATCTCGACCCGGCGCGGCTGGTCACCCACACGATTTCATTGGTGGAGGCCGGCGCGGCCTTGGCGGCGATGAACGGCTATACCGGCGCCGGCATCACGGTGATCGATAAATTCTAGGTACGGTTAGCGCCGCGCTGTCTCAGCTGCTCATACAGACAAGCCAGTCATGCCAAAGCTTGGCCTTGGGATGACGACCGAGTATGTGACAAGGATGGAGATTCTATCCCAGGACGCTGAGCTAGCTTTCGCCCGTGCCGCCGCGCGGCGGCTTGCCTTCGTAGTGCTTCTTCTTCTCTTTATACATCGAGGCATCGGCCTGGCTGAGCGCGTCGTCGGCCGACTGCTCGCTGGAGAACTGGTGGATGCCGACCGCGCAGGAGAGCGTGATCTCGTTACCCTCCCAGACCATCGGCGAGACCTTGATCACGTCGAGCAGGTGCTGCGCCTTCTCTTCCGCCTGCGGCCGATCGGCCTGGGCCAGGATGACGCCGAACTCGTCGCCGCCGAGGCGACCGACCACGTCGGAATCGCGGACGTTGTTGACCAGCAGGGTCGCGAAATGCTGCAGCACCGCGTCACCCGCGGCATGGCCGAAGCGGTCGTTGATGACCTTCATGCCGTTCAAGTCGAAATAGAGCACCGAGCCCGGCGAGCCATAGCGCTCGGAATAGGAAATGAGCCGCGTCAACTCGCGCACGAAGGCGCGGCGGTTGGCGATCGGCAGCATCGCATCCTCGTCGGCGAGGCGCTCTAGATGGTTGATGCGCTTGCGGGTCCGCTGCAGCTCGTCGCGCAGATGCGCGACTTCATCCAACAGGGTCTGCAGGGCAGCGCGAACCGCAGGCGAAAGCTCGGTTTCGGTCAGGCCCAGGAACGTGGCGGTGTCGACCGGTTCGGCGTGGGAGACGTCCTCGGTCTTGGCGACGGATTCGGCGGCGCTCTTCTTCGCAACCTTGGCGACCGGACGGGGTCCGACCACCGCGCCTGCGCCGGGTATCGCCTTTTCACGAACTCTCATCCTGCCGCCTCGCCCCAACCTTTCGCAGTGGAGCTGCCCGTTCTGGCCCGAGGCGGTCTTCCGACCCCGGTTACCTGTCTCGTCCCCGCCCCCCTACCACAGGGATGCACCCCACGGATGCCCGGCGGAATTTCAGCACAGAAATCCTATTCGACCGTAGTTAACAGCGGCTTAACCCCGGCAAAAATTGCAGCCTCGGCGGCCATCCGGTTTCGAATGCCACCGCCAGGATGATGCGCGATTCGAGCGCGCCGCGCCATGGGCCCGGGCGGCGCGCAATAATCCAGTGCCGTCAAATGCTTGGCTTGTGTTCCTGGGTTCGCTACCTATAATCCCGCCTTCGCCGTCGGGAGTGGATCGAGGACATGGCCATCGCCAAAGCGTCAAAAAAGCCGGAGCTGAAAAAAGCCTCGGTTCGTTCCCCCATGGAACGCAACGCTGCGGCGAAGCGCCGCGCGCCGCGTCGATCCTCCTCCAGTCGGCCTTTGGTCGGGATCATCATGGGCAGCCAGTCGGACTGGCAGACCATGCACCATGCCGCGACCATCCTGGAGCAGCTCGGCGTCCCCCATGAGACCCGGATCGTCTCCGCCCACCGCACCCCGCGCCGGATGATCGACTATGCCGAAACCGCCAAGTCCCGCGGTATCAAGGTGATCATCGCCGGCGCCGGCGGCGCCGCGCATCTGCCCGGCATGACCGCCTCGCTGACCGACCTGCCGGTGCTGGGCGTGCCGGTCGAATCCGCCGCCTTGAAGGGCCAGGACAGCCTGCTCTCGATCGTGCAGATGCCGGCCGGCGTGCCGGTCGGGACCCTGGCGATCGGCCGGGCCGGCGCGGTCAATGCCGGCCTGCTCGCCGCCTCGATCCTGGCGCTCTCCGATCCGAAGCTCGCGGCCAAGCTCACAGCCTACCGTAAGCGCCAGACCGCCGAGGTCGCGCATCATCCGGTGCATGCTTCGGCCCACGGGGCGTCGGCCCATGCTTCTCCAGGAGCGGGGGCGCATTGAACACGATGAACCCCGCCGGTCCGAAAACCGCCGATGAGAACCAGGTCATCGCGCCCGGCGGCGTGATCGGGATCTTGGGCGGCGGCCAGCTCGGCCGCATGACGGCGATGGCGGCCGCCCGCCTCGGCTATCGCGTCCACACCTTCTGCCCGGACCGCAATTCACCCGCCTCGCATGTCTCCTGGCACAACACCGTCGCGGCCTATGACAACAAGTCGGCGCTGAAGGCCTTTGCCGAGAGCGTCGATGTCGTCACCTTCGAGTTCGAGAACATCCCTTCGTCGACCACCGAATATCTGGCGGCGCTGAAACCGACCCGGCCGAAGCCGAACGTGCTCTACCTCACCCAGGAACGCCTGCGCGAGAAGCGGTTCCTGGCGTCGATCAACGTACCGACCACCAAGTTTCTCGACGTTGGGCGCCAGGAGGCCCTGGAATCCGCGGTGAAGGCGCTCGGCCGCCCGGCGATCCTGAAATCTGCCGAGTTCGGCTATGACGGCAAGGGCCAGGTCCGCATCGACGGCGATATGGACCTGTTCGAGGCCTGGGTGAAGATGGGTGGCGAGGTCGGCATCCTCGAGGCCTATGTCGATTTCGTGCGCGAAATCTCGGTGATCGTCGCCCGCGCCCCCGACGGCGCCACCGCGATCTACCAGCCGGTCGAGAACCAGCACAAGAACCACATCCTCGACGTAACCCTGGTGCCGGCGCGCATTTCTCAGGCAGTGGCCGGCCGCGCCGAGGCGATCGCGCGCCACATCGCCAACGAGATCGGCCTCGTGGGCCTCCTCGCGGTCGAGATGTTCGTGACCCATAACGACGAGGTGCTGGTCAACGAGCTCGCCCCGCGGCCGCACAATTCCGGCCATTGGACCATCGACGGCTGCGTCACCAGCCAGTTCGAGCAGTTCGTGCGCGCGGTCTGCGGCCTGCCCTTGGGCTCGACCGAGCGCCATTCCGACGCCGTGATGAAGAACCTGATCGGCGACGACGTGAACGGCTGGAAAGAGCTCCTGAACGACCCGACCGTGAAGCTCCACCTCTACGGCAAGACCGAGGCCCGCCCCGGCCGCAAGATGGGCCACTACACCCGCCTCCTGCCCAAGGCCGGGGTGCGCAACGGCGACGACCGGCGGTGAGGCGCGGAATGCCCGCCATGCGCAGCGCAGCTTTCGCCGTCCTCGCCCTGGGATTGGCGGTAACCGCTTGCAGCGCTCCCTCGGAGGACTGTTGCCTGTTGAAGTCCCTCTCCCGGGACGTCGCCGCGCCACCGGCGCTCGACGCCACCGGTGCGACCTGCACTGGACAATTCTGGTTCGACAGCGCCACGCACGGAACCGGCCGTTCCGAATGTGCAAATGGCGAAGGTGTGCCCTTCAGGGCCGTCACGGCGGATGCCGTCAAGAGCGGCCTGATCTGCAACTATACCCTCGTTTACGACATGAAGATCCAACCGCAGCAAGGCACGGGCGAGATCGCTTGCAACGACGGCGTGCGGGGCAAGCTGACATTCCGCCGGACCCGGCCCAATGAAGGCGAAGCCGTCGCCATGATGGCCGACCGCCGCATCGTTCGCTTCACATATTTCCAGTAGGCCGGCCATCCCCGGCCGGAACCGCTTCGAGCAGGAAGAACTGCGTCGTCGCCGCGACCACCTTCGTATTCATCGCAACATGGAGCGAACGCAGAGGTTCGTCGTTCGCCGCAACATAGCGATAGCAAGCTTCCGCCCGGGACCGATCCGGGAAGTCGATACCGACATGGTAGGCCGCTCCCGGTGGTCTTCGATCATACCCGGCGTGCGGCGAGCGTCGCATGAACGACCAGCCGGTGACATAGCCTTGCCCGCGCAAGTGCTGGCAAAAGGCTTCGAAGGCGGCACGATACTCACCGGCCTCGATCCCCGGCTTCAGGTCGAACACCCCATGCATCGTGACCATCTGTCCTCCCACGGCGGTGCATGAGAGGGCAGATGCCGAATTCACGCTAGTTCAAACTTCTCAAGGCTCCACGGAGCCAGAGTCATCGCCGCTCAGAGCGGCTCCATTCCCTCCGGCAGCGTGACGCGGTAGACCAGCACCACGTTGTCGACATTGGCGCCCGACGAGTCTTTGTAGGGCTGGCCCTGCATCGATCCGTTCTGGGTCAGGAAGTCATTGTCGCTCGCCACCACCAGGAAATAGTCGTTCGGCGCCGCGTCATCGAGCACCGGCAGCAGCGCCATCGCTTCCCACTTCTCGTAGAGCGCGTTGGCATCGTTCGGCGCGCCGTTGTGCAGGCCGAAGCGGCCGAGCTGCGCGTTGTCGTTCATGTCGATGAAGCGGGCATACTTTGCCGGCGTGACCGCGGCATCGAGTTCGCCGCCCGGCGCCACCGGCTTCGTCTTGTCGAAATCGGTGCCGGCGATGTTGGTGGCACCCTTCGTATCGAAGAGATCGATGCCGCGATAAACCGAGTCCGAATCCTTCAACCCCTGCCCATGCCCGCTGTCCCGCGCGATCACCAGGAAGCGGTGATCGTCCAGGGCCAGGATCTCGCTTTGCGCCGCGACCAGTTGCTTGCCCTTGGCGTCCTTGAAGCGCGGCAGTTGCACCACGTATTCGGCGGCGAGCTTCGGCGCCTTGGCATCGGCGATGTCATAGGCGAGGAAGCGGGTGTTGAACCGCTTCGGGCTGGAGCCGCCCTCGCCGCCGTCCTGGATCGCGGCGCTCTGCAGCAGCGCGTAGAGCCGCTTGCCGTCCTTGCTCATGCTGAGGCCTTCGAGGCCCTGGTTGTTCTGGCGGCCGAGTTCGGGATTCTTCGGCTTCGGCGCGGCGCCGCCCTTCGGCGGGTTGTTGGAGGCGAAGTTCTCCACCCCGCCCCGCATGGGGACCAGGGCCGCCGGCGGCTGGATCGCGGCGAGCAGCGTGCCATCGGCGGTGTAGTGATAGATGTTGGGCCCGTATTCGTCGCTGATCCAGAAGCTGCCGTCGGCACTCAGCGCGACGCCTTCATTATCGACGGTGATCTTTCCGGCGGCGCTGGGGAGATCCGGGAATCCATTCGCCGCCTTGCGCACTTCCGTCGCGTCGAGGCCGGTGGTCGGTTTGCCGTCAGCTTCATGCAGCAGGATGGCGTCGTCGTAGCTGAGCTTCAGCTGGGTCTGCGGTGCGACTTCGCTGCCGCTGTAAGGCGTGAACTCGATCGAGAACTTCTGCAGTCGTCCCTGGAAGTCAACCGAGCCTTCGGTGTTCCAGCCGCGATCGGGCAGCATGTAGAAGACGCCGGTATACTTGTCGCCCTCACGCTTCCATTTGGAGAGGTCCGCGGCCATGCCGGAACCGATGCCGCCCAGGGTGTCGCCCAGCTTGTCCTTCGCATCGGCGGGCACACGGCCGACGCCGACCAGGCCTTTGTTGACGAAGGCGGCGCCCTCCAAGGTCACCGACTGCGCTTCGACCGCCCATGCGGCCGGCGCGACGAGAGCACCCGCCGCAAGCGCCAAGATGCTGGCGCCGAAGAACCGGGTCGCGCGATTGATCGCCTGAATTTTCATCTTTCCCCGCCGAGCTGAGCTGTTCACCGGCCGGAATCGGCCGTCGAGCGCAGGCTAGTGGCAGGCTGTTACAGGCGTGTGTCGCGGGCGCTCGGCATTCGCCGCACCCAGCATTCATCGCAAATTGTCGCCATTTTTCCCCGCAGAGAGCGCATCTTCAGGTGTGGGGCAAGCCAGAAACTTTACCCATGCCTAGGAATTTGTGAAAGAATCGGGACGGACATCCCCTCTCATGCGGCGATGCGACCGACGGGGTTTGGCGGAAACGACGAAACGATGGCGCAAGGGTCCTCAGATCGCAGCTTTCCAGAGCGCTACGAACGTGACGCCCGGGTGTCTTCCGAGGAGCGCACGGCCGGCGATCCCGCCTATCCCGACCTGGTCGCCATCCTGCGCTACTGGAACCAGAAGCGCGGCGACCGCTTCGCGCCGCCTCGCAGCGCCATCGATCCCAGCGAGTTCATGGATGCGCTGCCGCGGGTGAAGCTGGTCGATGTCCTGCGTGGTCCCAACGGCGGCCTCGATTTCCGCTTCCGTCTCGCCGGCACCTGGATCGGCAACATCCTCGGCACGGAACTGACGCGTCTAAGGCCCCTCGACCTCCAGCCGCCGCAATTCGGCGCCATGGTGCATGAGCACTATGAGCAATGCGTCCGTGAGCGGCGCCCGCTGCTGCACAAGGTCGAAATCGATTCCGTTCGCCGCATCCACAACTATGCCCGCCTGCTGCTGCCGCTCTCCAGCGACGGCGAGCAGATCGACATGCTGATGACGGTCGACAGCCAGGCGTAGTCACGCCCCCACCCGTCATGCCCGGGCTTGACCCGGGCATCTCGCGACAAACATCGAAAGATGGCCGGGTCGAGCCCGGCCATGACGGCGTTGGTTCGCCCGGCGCTGCTTCGCGCCGGCTTCGTCTTGACTCGTCTCCGACCGTCATACGATAGTCACACGTCCATTATCATGTACATAGTTCCATTGGGTTGGAACCAAACGAACAGCGACACAGGGAGACAGCCAATGTTCGAGACCTTGCGCAAGACGCTGACCGGCCTCACCGCCGCAGCGGCATTGACGGCGATCGCAGCGCCGGCGGCGATCGCCCAGGAGAAGAGCCTGCTCGACGATGTGCTTGCCCGCGGCAAGCTGATCGTCGGCACCGGCAGCACCAACGCGCCCTGGCACTTCAAGGACGAGCAGGGCAACCTGGTCGGCTTCGACATCGACATCGCCAAGATGATTGCCGCCGGTCTGTTCAAGGATCCGAGCAAGATCGAGTTCGTCGAGCAGTCGTCCGACGCGCGGATCCCGAACGTAACCACCGGCAAGGTCGACATCACCTGCCAGTTCATGACCGTGACCGCCGAGCGCGCGCAGCAGGTCGCCGTCACCATTCCCTACTACCGCGAAGGCGTCGGCCTGCTGCTCAAGGCCGACGGCAAATACAAGAGCTTCGATGATCTGAAGAAGGCGGGCTCCGGCGCCGTCGTCTCGGTGCTGCAGAACGTCTATGCCGAGGACATGGTCCACGCCGCCCTGCCGGAAGCGAAGGTCGACCAGTATGAAAGCGTCGATCTCATGTACCAGGCCCTGGACAGCGGCCAGGCCGACGCCTCGGCCACCGATCAGTCCTCGGTTCAATGGCTGGTCGTGAAGAATCCCGGCAAGTATGTCGATTCCGGCTACGGCTGGGGCCCGCAGAGCTATTCCTGCGCGGTCAAGCGCGGCGACCAGCAGTGGCTGAACTTCGTCAACACCGTGCTGCACGAGGCGATGACTGGCGTCGACTTCCCGGTCTACCAGGCCTCGTTCAAGAAGTGGTTCGGCGTCGACCTGCCGGTGCCGGCGATCGGCTTCCCGGTCGAGTATAAGTAACGCGAGGTCGGGCGAGGGCCGTCACCTTGGGTTATCAGCTGAATTTCGCACCGGTCTGGCGCGACTTCGACCTGCTGCTCTCCGGCCTCGCGCTGGGGATCGGCATGGCGCTGGTCTCGGTCCTGCTGGTGGGAAACCTGATCGGCCTGGTGGCGGCCTTCGCCATGACTTCCAGGAACACCGCCTTGCGCCGGATCGCCGCGGTCTACGTGACCACGATCCGGAATCTGCCGATCTATTTCCTGATGCTGGTCGCCTTCTTCGTGCTGCCGCAGCAGCTCGGCGTCCGGATCGACAAGGTCCATGCCTTCGCCGGCACGCTTTCGATCTATGCCGGCGCCTACCTCACCGAGGTCTATCGCGGCGCCTTGCTGGCGCTGCCGAAGGGCCTGCGCGAGGCCGGGCTCGCGATCGGGCTGACCGAGAGCCGGACCCGGATCTGGATCATCATCCCGGTGATGGTCCGCAACGCCCTGCCCGCCTTGAGCAACAATTTCATCTCGCTGTTCAAGGACACCTCGGTTGCCGCGGCGATCGCGGTGCCGGAGCTCACCTTCTATGCGCGCCAGATTAACAACAACACCTTCCGGGTGATCGAGGTCTGGTCGGTCTGCAGCCTCATGTATGTCGCCGCTTGCTACCTGATCGCCGCCGGTCTGCGCTTTGCCGAGCGGCGCCTGGCGATTCCGCGTTGAGGGGGGCCTGATGGATCTCGCCCGCTTCTTTTCCGACCTCTGGATCGCGCGCTACGCCCTGATGGAGGGCGTCGGCATGACGCTGGTCATCTCCGGGATCGCCATCGTCCTCGGCACCCTGCTCGGGATCGGCGTCGCCTTGAGCCTGGTCTATGGCGGCCGGGCCCAGCGCTTCGTCACCCGCGTCTTCCTGGAATACGTGCGCGGCACGCCGGTCTTCGTGCTGATCCTGGCCTGCTACTACCTGCTCTCCGGGGTGATTCAGCTGACCCCTTTCCAGGCCGGCCTGATCGCGCTCACCGTCTTCTGCAGCTCCCATGTCGGCGAGAACCTGCGCGGTGCCCTGCTGGCGCTGCCGAGAGGCCAGACCGAAGCCGCCAAGGCGATCGGGCTCACCTTCCGGCAGAGCTTCATCTACGTCCTGGCGCCGCAGGCTCTGCGCCAGGCGCTTCCGGCCTGGATCAACACCGCCGCCGAGCTGGTCAAGGCCTCGACCCTGCTCGCGGTGATCGGCGTCGTCGAGCTGATGCTGACCACGCGGCAGATCATCGCCATCAAGCCGCGGCCGCTGGAATTCTACTTCCTCGCCGGGCTCATCTATTTCCTGATCTGCTTCGCGATCGAGCGGCTCGGCCGCGTCGTCGAGCGCCGCATCGCCTTGCCTTCCTGATCCCGTCCGGAGTCCGCGTTGTCCCAGCCCGTCGCCGAAACCCCGGTTCTGGAAATCCAGGACCTGCACAAGAAGTTCAAGGAGATCGAGGTCCTCAAAGGCGTCGATCTCGCCATGGCGACCGGCGACGTCGTCTCGGTGATCGGCTCCAGCGGCTCGGGCAAGACCACCATGCTCCGCTGCGTCAACCTGCTGGAGGACTTCGAGCAGGGCAGCATCCGGATCGACGGCGAGGAGATCGGCTACACCGCGACACCCGAGCGCCGACGCCGCAAGGAGAGCGAGATCGCCCGCCAGCGCGCCATGACCGGCATGGTGTTCCAGCAGTTCAACCTCTTCCCGCACATGAGCGCGCTCGGCAACGTGACCCTGGGGTTGCTCAAGGTGAAGAAGCTGCCCAAGGCCGAAGCCGTCGCCATCGCCGAGAAATGGCTGGAGCGGGTCGGCATGGCCGAGCGGCGCAACCACTATCCCGGCCAGCTCTCCGGCGGGCAGCAGCAGCGCGTCGCCATCGCCCGCGCCATCGCCATGAACCCGAAGGTCATGCTGTTCGACGAGGTGACCTCGGCGCTCGACCCGGAGCTGGTGAACGAAGTCCTGAACGTGATCAAGAGCCTTGCCGCCGACGGCATGACCATGCTGCTGGTGACCCACGAAATGAAATTCGCCTATGAGGTTTCGCGGCGTGTAGTCTTCATGAACCAGGGGCGAATCGAGGAACAGGGCGCGCCGGAAGAGATCTTCCGCAACCCGCAATCGAAGCGCCTGGCCGAGTTCCTGAAGAACGCGAAATTCTGAACATGCCGCCCGCGAAAAAAACCGCCACCGCCGAGACCGGCAGCCGCACCCGCGGCATCGATCGGGCCTTCGAGATCCTCGATCACCTGCATGAGGCGAAGCGCCCGCTCCGCCCGAACGAGATCGCGGTCGCGCTGAATGCGCCGAAATCGACCACCTACGACATCGTCGGCGTGCTGCTCAACCGCGGCATCCTGGAACCCGCCGACGCCGACGGCCGCGTCTTCCTCGGCCGCCGGCTCTATCTGTTTGGCCTGAGCCACGCCAACCAGTTCGATGTGATGCGGCTGGCCGACGGCTACCTCGCCCGGCTCTCCAGCGAGACCGGACAGACCGCGCAGTTCTGCGTGGTCGAGAACGGCAAGTACGTCGTCGCCCAGATGAAGGAGGGCGAGCAGACCTTCCGTATCAGTTCCGGGGTCGGCGAGCCGGTGCCCTTGCCCTGGACCGCGTCCGGCCGGCTGCTGGTCTCGCATCTCGGCAACGACGCAATCCTGAAGGCTATTCCGAAAGCGGACTTCGATCTCCCGAACGGCCGGCGCATCAGCGAGAAGACCTTCCTGAAGGAGGTCGAGGCGGCCCGGGTCGAGGGCTTCCACTCCAACGACAGCGGCAAGTTCACCCATTGCTTCGCCGCTGCGGTCTATGACGAGGCGAGGAGCTGCGTCGCCACCCTATGCCTCTTGACCCCGCGAGAGGACGGGCACCAGAACCACCGTCGCTACAAGCAGACGCTGCTCGATGCCGCGCGAGACATGTCGGCGCGGATCGGCGGCACGCCGCCGACGAAGTCGAGGTAGCTAATGCCCGCGCGCCCCCGTTCCGAAGGCGCGGCGGAAGGGTGAGCGCGGCAGCGGCAGGCGGCCGGTCAACTGGGTCAGCTTGCCGAGCATCTGCGGCACCTTCATGACTTCGGCGATGCGCCGGTCGAGGAAGGTCCAGGTCGCGGCCGCACCTTCCGACTTGTCGTTCAGCCAATAGAACAGGGTCGCGGTGTAGACGCCGGCGAGCAGCCCGCGCTTGGTATAGAAATTGAAGTCGGTCGAGCGATCGCCGATCGCATACCAGATCGCATCCACGGTCTTGTACAGGAGTCGCGCCGACAAGGCCGCGTTCTGCGGCATCATCAAGGCGGTCAGCGCCGCGCGGATCGCCTCGCGGTGGCGGAAGTTGGCCTCGAGCCGCAGCCGGATCGCCCGCGCCGCCTTCTCCCGCACCTTCATCTCGGAAAGCGGCTCCAGTTCCAGCGCCTCCAGCATCCGGCGATCCGCGGTCTCGCTGTGGTAAGCGATGAGCTCGGTGGCGCCGCCGGGAAAGGCGTTCAGCGCCCGCTCGATCGGAATGCCGGTATCCGCCGCGGCGGCGCGCAAAGCCGTCTCGCTCCAGCCATCGAAGGCGACATGATCCAGCGCCGCCTCCAGCAGGCGCGCGCGGTCGTCGTCACGGTCATAAGCTTCAGCCATGGGCTCAGTCCTCCGCCGCTTCGCCGGCAAAGCGTTTAAGCTCCTCGACGAAGGAAAGTTTCGAGAGATCTGTCATGCGCATCGGATAAAGGACACCGTCCAAATGGTCGCATTCGTGCTGCACCACCCGGGCGTGGAAACCCCTGGCGGTGCGGTCGATCGGCTCGCCGGTCGGGGTGACGCCGGTATAGCGGATCTGCCGGAAGCGCGGCACCGACCCCGCCAGGCCCGGCACCGAGAGACAGGCTTCGATCCCCTCCTCCATCTCCTCGGTCTGCGGTTCTATGACCGGGTTGATGAGATAGGTCAGCGGCACCCCGATCGCCGGCGCCTCGCCGTCTTCCGCCTCCATCCGGGCCTTGGGCACATGGAAGATCACCACCCGCAGCGGCACGTGGACCTGGGGTGCGGCCAGCCCGACCCCGCCGACATCCGCCAGCGTATCCTCCATATCCTTGATAAGACGAGCGATTTCCGGACTGGTCGGGTTCTCCACCGGGTCGGCGCGACGTTTCAGCACGGGGTGGCCCATGCGGGCGATCTTCAGGATGGCCATCCGGGTCTCGCTCAGGTTGCCACGGGAATATGGGCTGGATTCAGCAGGTTAGGAAGAGCGAACCGGCTGGAAATCATTGCGGAACGGCTTCACAAGGCCAAAGCTTTGTGCTACCTAGCGCCTCCATTCGGGTGGATTCGAGTCCACCCGTTGCTGTTTTCTGCCGAAATTCGGGAAAGGAGTCTGGCCAAAAGTGCAAGTGCTCGTTCGTGACAACAATGTCGATCAGGCCCTCCGCGCGCTCAAGAAGAAGATGCAGCGCGAGGGAATCTTCCGCGAGATGAAGATGCGCCGCAATTACGAGAAGCCCTCCGAGCGCAAGGCGCGGGAGAAGGCCGAGGCGGTCCGCCGCCACCGCAAGCTTCTCCGCAAGCGCATGGACCGCGAGGGCTATTAGTCCTCCCTGAATTCCGGTCGCCTTCACCGCGACCACACCCGAATATCGGCAGTCGGCCCGCAGGAGTGATCCCGCGGGCCGAAGTGTTTTGGGCCCCATCGATTGACGCGCGGACCTTGGCTTGATCTCCATCAAGCTGACCGGTCGGCGCGCTGCCCGCGACAAAAACCGCAACGTCGCTTGGGTTAATGATGATTTAATTCTTACCCTTGAATGTCGAAGATCTTGCGTCCCGGAGCTCTGTTTCGACCGTGCCCTTTCTTTCGCAGGCGTCCTACCGACCAAGGTCACTCGGCGGCGACAGCCCTTGGCGCCAGTTCCCAAGCACGACGACCGGCGCGCTGATCCTGGCCGGCATTGCCGTCCTCGCGCTGCCGATGGCTTCGGTGATCAGCGCGCCCGCCTTCCTGCGCGACTCTCACCAGTATCTGCAGGTCCATACCTTCCTGGAGTTCTTCGCCGTCGGAGTCTCGGTGCTGATCGCCGGGATCGGCTGGAATGCCATGCAGGACACGCGCAGCGCGGACTTGACGCTGATGGCGACCGGATTCCTCGCGGTCGGCCTGCTCGACCTCGGCCACCTGCTCTCCTATTCCGGAATGCCCGATCTGGTGACCCCCGCCGGGCCGGAGAAGGCGATCTCCTTCTGGCTCGCGGCGCGGTTCGCCTGTGCCGCGACGCTGTTGATCGTCGCGCTGCGCATCCTGCAGCGTCCGGCGGATCCACGGTTCCGCTTCTGGGCGGCCGTCGTCGGGCTGGGCTACGTCGGCGCGGTCTACTATGCCGTGCTGTGGCATCCGGAAGCGCTGCCGCGGACCTTCATCGCGGGACAGGGCCTCACCACCACGAAGATCGTCGCCGAATACGCCGTCATGGGCGTCTTCGCGGCGACAGCCGTTCTGTTTTGGCGCCGGGCGATGCCGGGCGCGACGTTCCGCAGCCCGCCGCTGCTGGCCGCCCTGCTGATCTTCGTCGCCAGCGAGGCCGCGTTGACGCTCTACAGCTCGGTCCACGACGCCTACAATTTCGTCGGCCATCTCTACAAGGTCGCCGGCACCTACCTGATCTACCGGGCGGTCTTCGTCGAGGCGGTGCAATGGCCCCACGTCCGGCTGCGCCGTTCCGAGGAGAAGTATCGCCAGTTGCTGCAGCAGGCTGCCGATTCCATCCTCCTGATCGACGCCGAGGGCCGGATCATCGACGCCAACCAGCGCGCAGAAGTGTTGACCGGCATCGAGCGCGCGGCACTGGCGGGCCGCCCGATCCTGCAGCTCATTCCGGGCTGGACGGACCCGGCCGACGCCGCTGACCCATCGGCAACCGTCATCTGGGAGGGCCACCTTGCCCGCCCCGGCTCCCGCAACATCCCGATCGAAGTCAGCACCCGGCGGCTCGACAGCGGCGAAACCCAGGCCATCATCCGCGACATCTCCGAACGCAAGGCCGGCGACGCCAAGCTCCGCGCGGCGCTCGCCATGGCCGAGCAGACCACCAAGGCGAAGAGCGCCTTCCTGGCCAACATGAGCCATGAGCTCCGCACGCCGCTGAATGCCGTCCTCGGCTTCTCCGACATGATCCGCAATCAGGTGCTCGGACCGATCGGCAACGACCGCTATTGCGGCTATGCCGCCGACATCCATCAAGCGGGATCCCATCTGCTCGATATCGTCAACGACGTACTCGACCTCGCGCGGATCGAAAGCGGCCGCCTCGACATCACCGAAGGCGTCGTCGACCTCAAGAGCCTGGTGGAAGAATGCGTCCGCTTCGCCCAGCCCGCCGCGCCACGGGTGAGCGTGCGCACGCAGCTGCCGCAGGGCGAGCTCACGGTGCGCGCCGACGCGCGCGCCCTGCGCCAGATTCTGCTCAACCTGCTTTCGAACGCGGTGAAGTTCACGCCGGCCGGCGGTCAAGTCGAGGTTATCAGCGGCATCGCCGCCGACGGCAGCGTCGAGATCGTGGTCCGCGACACCGGTATCGGCATTTCCGAGGCTGACCTGCCGCATGTGACCGAGGCCTTCATGCAGGTCGAGCCCACCTATGCGCGCAAGCACCAGGGCTCAGGCCTCGGACTGGCGATCAGCAAGGCGCTGGTCGAGATGCATGGCGGCACCCTGTCGATCGCCAGCAAGGTCGGCCGGGGCACCGTCGTGACCGTGACGCTGCCGCGCGAACGGCTGCGGGTACCGACCCTCGCCGCCCTGGCCTGAGACCGAGATCCGCTCGTCAGGCCTCGCCGCATCCGGCAAGATCGCCTGATGAGAATCCTCCTCCTCGCCGCGTTTCTGCTCGGGGCCGGCACCGCGGATGCGGAATCGATCAAGCCGCCGCCGGCCGACGCCGGCTTCGCGATCAGCCTGTCCCGGCCCGAGTTCGAGCCGCGGTCCGGCGTCGGCGTCTACGAGCTCGACCTGTTCGACGCCGAGCAAGGCACCATCGATGCGCTGCATGCCGCCGGCGGCTACGTCATCTGCTATTTCAGCGCGGGTTCGCTCGAAGACTGGCGGCCCGACGCGGCGCAGTTCCCGCCGGCGGTGGTGGGGCGCGACTACGAAGGCTGGCCCGGCGAGCGCTGGCTGGATGTCCGCCGCCGTGATGTTCTGGCGCCGATCCTGGAAGCGCGCCTCGACCATGCCGTGGAGAAAGCCTGCGATGCGGTCGATCCGGACAATGTCGACGGCTTCACCAATATGACGGGCTTCGACATCGCCAAGGACGACCAGCGCGACTTCAATCTGTGGCTCGCCGCGGCGGCCCATGCCCGCGGTCTTGCCATCGGCCTGAAAAACGCCGCCGAGCTCGTGCCGGACCTCGCCGACAGCTTCGACTTCGCCGTCATCGAGAATTGCGCCGCCCAGCGGGACTGCGACGGCTTTGCGGCCTTCGCCGACGCGAAGAAGGCCGTGTTCCAGATCGAGTACCGCAACGAGATCCGGGACTGGGATGCAGTCTGTCGCGATGCCGCCCAACGCGGCTTTACCGCGATCCTCTCGGGACTGGAGCTCGACGGGACGGCGCAGGCCTGCACGCGTCAGTGACGAAGCCTACTTCCAGACGTTGGCTTCCGTGGCGAAGTTTCCGCGCTTGGCGCGGACCACGCAGAAGCGCTGGCCGGTCGGGGCTTCCATCACCACCCAGGTCTCGATCTTCTTCAGGCGCTTGGCACCGAGCTTCTCCAGCCGCGCCACTTCCGCCTCGATGTCGTCGCTTTCGATGTCGATGTGAACCCGGCTTTCGTGGTCGACCTTTTGCACCTCGATGTGGAGGCCGTTCGGGTCGTTCTTTTCGAAGTGGACGTAGCTGGTATGCGCCGGCGTATCCGCCGGATCGCGCTTGAAACCCAGGGCCGCGGCCCAGAAATCCGCCGCGGCGTTCAAGTCATCGGTCTTGCAGTCGATGATGAAGCCGGCGAGCTGGCTCTTGTGCATCCTGCACCTCCCAGGGGGCTACTCCCAGATATTGGCTTCCTTGCGGAAGTTCTCGCGGAACGCCGGGACGATGCAGAAGCGCTGGCCGGTCGGCGCCTCCATCACCACCCAGTCCCGTACCGCCTTAATGCGCTTGGCGCCCAGCCGTTCCAGCCGGGCGCATTCGGCTTCGATATTGTCGGTCTCGATGTCGATATGGATGCGGCTCGCATGCTCGACCGCTTGGACCTCGATGTTGAGCCCGTTATGCGGCCGCACATAGCCGGCATAGCCCGGCTGACCGGGCTCGCTGCCCGGGCCGGGCTGCATACCGAGAGCGGCGCCCCAGAACTGGGACGCCGCTTCGATATCGTCGGTCTGGCAGTCGATGATAAAGCCGCCGAGCTGGCTCCGATGCATGAGGTGCTCCCGATCAGTCGAGCGCCTTCACGATCTCCTCGCACATCTTCTTCGCGTCGCCGAACAGCATCATCGTGTTGTCGCGGAAGAACAGCTCGTTATCGACGCCGGCATAGCCCGAGGCCATCGAGCGCTTGATGAACAGCACGGTCTTCGCCGCCTCGACGTCGAGGATCGGCATGCCGTAGATCGGGCTCTTCGGGTCGGTCTTCGCCGCCGGATTGGTCACGTCGTTGGCGCCGATCACGAAGGCGACGTCGGCCTGCGGGAACTCGCGGTTGATATCCTCGAGCTCGAAGACCTCGTCATAGGGCACGTTGGCCTCAGCCAGGAGCACGTTCATGTGCCCGGGCATGCGACCCGCGACCGGATGGATCGCGTAGGAAATCTTGGCGCCCTCCTTCTTCAGCAGGTCCGCCATCTCGCGCAGCGCATGCTGCGCCTGGGCGACCGCCATGCCGTAGCCCGGCACGATGATGACATGGCTCGCGTTCTTCATGATGAAGGCCGCATCCTCCGCGCTGCCCGACTTCACCGGGCGGTCCGCACCCTTGCCGCCGGCGGCAGCGGCGCCGCCGCTGTCGGTGCCGAATCCGCCCAGGATCACGTTGAAGATCGAGCGGTTCATGCCCTTGCACATGATGTAGGAGAGGATCGCACCGGACGAGCCGACCAGCGCGCCGGTAACGATCAGCAAGGGGTTGGAGAGCGTGAAGCCGATGCCGCAGGCCGCCCAGCCGGAATAGCTGTTCAGCATGGAGACGACCACCGGCATGTCGGCGCCGCCGATCGGCAGGATCAGCAGGAAGCCGACGATCAGCGAGACGACCACCAGGCCCCAGAACAGCTGCGGCGATTGCTGCAGGATCATCAGCACGATCAGCACGACGATGGCGATGCCGAGGCCGGCATTCAACATATGCTGGCCCTTGAACACCAAGGGTGCCCCGGAGACCAGGCCCTGCAGCTTGGCGAAGGCAACGATCGAGCCGGTGAAGGTGACCGCGCCGACCGCGACGCCGAGGCTCATCTCGACCAGGCTGCCGGCGTGAATGGCACCGACTTCGCCGATCCCGAAGGCCTGCGGGTCGTAGAAGGCGGCACCCGCGACCGCGACCGCGGCGAGACCGACCAGGCTGTGGAAGGCGGCGACCAGCTGCGGCAGGGCCGTCATCTGGATGCGCTGGGCGATCACCACGCCGACACCGCCGCCGATGACCAGGGCGACCAGGATCGAGAGGTAGGAATGGACGCTCGGCAGCAGCAAGGTGGTTACGATCGCGATGATCATGCCGACGATGCCGAAGCGCAGGCCGCCGCGCGACGTCTCCGGGCTGGAAAGCCCGCGCAACGACATGATGAAGCAGACTGAGGCGATCAGGTAGAGGAATGCGGCGAGATTCTGACTCACGTTACTTGCCTCCCTTCGCCGGCTCTTTCTTCTTGAACATCGAGAGCATGCGATGCGTGACCAGGAAGCCGCCGCAGATGTTCACCGCCGCGAGTGCAACGGCGACCAGACCCATGATCTTCGAGATGTCGAACTCGGCCGGACCGGCGGCGATCAGCGCGCCGACGATGATGACCGAGGAGATGCCGTTGGTGACCGCCATCAGCGGCGAATGCAGGGCCGGCGTCACGCGCCAGACCACGTAGTAGCCGACGAAGCAGGCCAGCACGAAGACGGTGAAGAGCTGCACGAAGGGCGTATGCCCCGACTGCTCGGCGACCGCCTGGACCGCCATCGAGGTCACGTCCTGCGACAGCTTGCCGGCCTGGGCCGCGACGTCCTGCGCGGCATTGGCGAGATCGACGGCTTTCTGGGAGAGTTCTTCCGGATTCATGGGCTGGTTCCTCAGCTCTTGAAGTTGGGGTGGATCACCTGGCCGTCGCGCGTCAGCGCGACACCTTTGACGATCTCATCCTCCCAGTTGATCTTCAGCGCCTTGGTCTCCTTGTCGACCAGGAGCTGCACGAGATTGAGCAGGTTCTTCGCGTAGAGCGCCGTCGAATCCACGGCCGTCCGGCTGGCCACATTGGCGTGGCCGACGATCTTCACGCCGTGCTTCTCGACCACCTTGCCCAGCTCGGAGAGCGCGCAGTTGCCGCCCTGCTCCACCGCGAGGTCGATGATGACCGAGCCGGGCTTCATCGACTGCACCATTTCCGCCGTCACCAGCTCCGGCGCCTTGCGGCCGGGGATCAGGGCGGTGGTGATGACGATATCCTGCTTCTTGATGGTCTCGGCGATCAGGGCCGCCTGTTTCGCCTGGTATTCCGGGCTCATCGGCTTGGCGTAGCCGGCGGTGGTTTCCGCCTGCTTGAACTCCTCGTCCTCGACCGCGACGAAGGTGGCGCCCAGCGAGTTCACCTGTTCCTTGGTGGCCGGGCGCACGTCGGTCGCGCTGACGATGGCGCCGAGGCGCCGGGCGGTGGCGATGGCCTGCAGGCCGGCGACGCCGACGCCCATGATCAGCACCCGGGCCGGCGCGACCGTGCCGGCTGCGGTCATCATCATCGGGAAGGCCCGGCCGAACTCCGCCGCGGCGTCGATCACCGCGCGATAGCCGGCAAGGTTGGCCTGGGACGAGAGCACGTCCATCGCCTGGGCCCGGGTGATCCGCGGGACCAGTTCCATCGCCAGCGCATCGATGCCCCGCGTGGCGTAGTCGGCGATCGACTCTTTCGCGTTGTAAGGATTGAGGATCGCGGCCAGCACCGCGCCGCGCTTCATGGC
This sequence comes from Dongia sp. agr-C8, assembly GCF_054658695.1. Classification (NCBI taxonomy): domain Bacteria; kingdom Pseudomonadati; phylum Pseudomonadota; class Alphaproteobacteria; order Rhodospirillales; family Dongiaceae; genus Dongia; species Dongia sp. agr-C8. The sequence continues at coordinate 1,127,309 of NZ_BAAGHZ010000001.1, read as the reverse complement.
CCCCAGCTCGTCGCTGTCGGGGCGCTGTACCTTGAGGACGAGATCCGCCCCGCTCAAGGCCGCAGCGGCGTCGCCGACGATCTCGGCACCGGCCGCCTTGAAGGCGTCGTCGGTGATGGCGGCGGAAAGGCCCGCGCCGGTCTCGATCGCGACCTGGGCGCCCAATCCGACGTATTTCTTGACGGTGTCCGGCGACACGGCGCAGCGGCGTTCACCCTCGCGCCGTTCCTTGACGATGCCGATTTTCATGCGTGTTCCGGCCCCTGTTCTTCGTTTGCCGCGGCCGTTTTCCCCACGGCCGGGGGCGTAATGTGCCTTCTTTTGCGCATGCGAACAAGGGCTGAGAACGGCCGGATTCGCGGCAAACCCGCGCTCCTCCCTAAGATGGACGGCCCATGCTACGCTCCCTGACCCTTCCCCTACGCCGAGGCGCCATCATGCATCGCACACGCCTGCTCGCTCTCGCCGCCGCCCTGCTGTTCCCGGCCGTCTTGTCCGTTGCCGCCGCCGCGCAGGAGAATACGCCGGCCGCGGCACCCGTGATGCCGGACGACAATCTGAATGCCGTCCTGTGGATGCAGCACTCGGTCGAGTACCAGGCCAGCACGATGGCTGCTTTCGCGCTGGCCAAGCGGCGCCTGATTCAGGCGATGGGCGATCCGTGGTGGACCGCCGTGCCGGACGTTCAGAAGGGCAACTACTCCAAGCTGCCGCCGGCGATTGTCGTCGATGCCGACGAGACCATGCTGGACAACTCGAAATACCAGGCTTGGAACATCGCCTCGGGCAAGCCCTTCAGCAACGAGACCTGGAAGGCCTTCGTCGAGGCCAAGGTCTCCACGGCGGTGCCCGGCGCCGTCGCCTTCACCCGCTATGCCAATGCTCGGGGCATCAAGGTCTTCTACGTGACCAACCGCACCGCCGATATGGAGCAGGCCACCCGGGAGAACATGCAGGCGCTCAAATTCCCGATGGGCGGCAATGTCGACACCTTCCTGTTCTCCAAGGAAAAGGAGGACTGGACCTCGGCCAAGGGCACGCGGCGCGCCTTCATCGCCAAGAACTACCGGGTGCTGCTGCTGATCGGCGACAATTTCGGCGACTTCGTCGATGCCTACAAGGGGACGGAGGCGGACCGGCAGAAGGTGTTCGACGACAGCGCCGCGCATTGGACCAAGGACTGGATCATGCTGCCCAATCCCAGCTACGGCTCGTTCGAGGCGGTGCCCTACGGCTTCAACTACGGCGCGTCGCCGGACGAGATGCGCGACGCCAAGAAGAAGGCGCTCACGAGCTGGGGCGGGCCAGCGCCCCAGTAACGCCCGCCTTCTTCAGCGCCGCCTTCTGCCGCTTTTCCAGCGCCTTCGCGTCGAAGTCCTCGATCAGTTCGTGGAACAGGCGGTACCAGTTGATCTCGGCCTTCAAGTGCATGAAGACCGAGCCCAACCCGATCGCCGCGCGGTCCATGAAGACGAACTCCTTGGGCGGGGTCACCGGGCCGAGGCGGCGCAGGTCGGCATGCACGCCCTCGGCGACTTCGCGGCCGTAGATGCCGGTCTCGGCGTCCTGGATCTTGCGTTCGCGGTCCTCGAGCAGGGGTCCGTAGACGAAATGGGCCCAGCGGTTGAGGACGTCGATCACGTCCTTGGAGAGGCCCTTGAAGCCCCAGCTCTCATAGGCATGGACCGCAAGGTCGCGGTCGTCGTTCAGCAGCGCGAAATAGAGATCGATCACGCCCTTCACGAATTTCGGTTCGAACACCCGGATGCAGCCGAAGTCGAGCAGGTTGACGTCGCCGGCGTCCTTGGCACCCGCCGGGCGCACCGTGTAGTTGCCGAGATGCGGGTCTCCGTGAATAACACCGTATTCATAGAACGGCACGTACCAGGCACGGAACATGTTGAAGGCGACCTTGTTCCGGAGCTCCAGCGACGGCTTCGCATCCAGGAACTGCATCAGCGGCTGGCCGGAGATCCAGGTCATGGTCAGCAGCCGCTTGGTCGTGAGGTCGAGCTGGGGCTCGGGCAGATGCACGTTCGCCTCATCGGCCAGCATCAGGCGGTAGAGCGCCATATGCCGGGCTTCCAGCTCGTAATCCAGTTCCTCGCGCAGACGGTCGGCGATCTCGGAATGAATCTCCTCGGTCGAGATCGCCTTGTCGGCGCGCTCGTAGATTCTAAAGATCAGCTTCAGCTGGCGAAGATCCGCTTCGACCGCGGATTTCATGTCCGGATACTGCAGCTTGCAGGCCAGCAGCTTGCCGTCCTTCGCATGCGCCTGGTGCACCTGCCCCAGTGAGGCGGCGGCACCGGCCTGGTGGCTGAAATCCTTGAAGCGCTGCTGCCAGCCCTCGCCCAGCTCCGCCGCCATGCGGCGCTTCACGAAGGGCCAGCCCATGGCCGGCGCGTTGGACTGCAGCTGCTGCAGTTCCTGCACGTATTCGCGCGGCAGGGCGTCGGGGATGGTGGCCATGATCTGCGCCACCTTCATCAGCGGGCCCTTCAAGCCGCCGAGCGCCGCCTTCAGCTCGGCGGCATTCTTGCCGCGATCGAGCTCCAGGCCGAGATAGCGGCTCCCGGCCATCCGCGCGCCGATGCCGGCCATGGCGCGGCCGACCTTGGCGTAACGGCGGACCCGGCCGCCGAGTGAGTTCGCTTCCTTATCGGCCATGCTGTCCCTGATGCGGGTCTAGAAGAACCAAATCCGATCCTGGAAAATCACCTTGTCACTATTAGGGCCAATCAATGGCTTAGCTGTGATCAGAGCTTCTCCAGCTCGTCGATGAAGCCCTTCACCACGCCGAGCCCCTTGGTCCAGAAGCCGGGATCGGAGGCGTCGAGTCCGAAGGGCGCCAGCAATTCCTTGTGCCGCTTGGTGCCGCCGGCCTTCAGCATGTCGAGATATTTCTGTGCAAAGCCCTGCTCCGCCCCCTGGTAGACCGCGTAGAGCGAGTTCACCAGGCAGTCGCCGAAGGCATAGGCGTAGACGTAGAACGGCACATGGATGAAATGCGGGATATAGCTCCAGAAGACGGCATAGTCGGTGCCGTCGGGCAGCTTGATCCCGGGCCCCAGGGCCTCGCGCTGGGTCTCGAGCCAGATCGCGGAGATCTCGTCGGCGGAGAGCTCGCCGTTCTTGCGCGCGTCGTGCAGGCGCCGCTCGAACTCGTGCATGGCGATCTGGCGCACGACGGTGTTCAGCATGTCCTCGACCTTGCCGGCCAGCAGGATCTTGCGCTTCGTCTTGTCGGTCTCGCGCTTCAGCAGCGCCTGGAAGGTCAGCATCTCGCCGAACACCGAGGCGGTCTCGGCCAGCGTCAACGGGGTGTCGGCCAGCAGCTGGCCCTGGGGCGCGGCCAGCACCTGGTGCACGCCGTGGCCGAGCTCGTGCGCCAGCGTCATCACATCGCGGGTGCGGCCGTGATAGTTCATCAGCAGGTAGGGATGTGCGCTCGGCACGGTCGGGTGCGCGAAGGCCCCGGGCGCCTTGCCGGGGCGCGGCGGCGCGTCGATCCAGTTCTGGTCGAAGAAGGTCCTGCCGACCGAGGCGAGCTCCGGCGAGAAGGCGGCATAGGCGTCGAGCACCAGCTTGCGCGCTTCGGGCCAGGTGATGAGCTTGTCGTCGTCACTGGGGAGCGGCGCGTTGCGGTCCCAGAACTCGAGCGCGGTCTCGCCCATCCACTTCGCCTTCAGGCGGTAGTAGCGGTGCGATAGCTGCGGATAGCTTGCCTTCACGGCGGAGACCAGCGCATCGACCACCTCGTCCTCGACCTGGTTGGCGAGGTTGCGCGAGGAGACCGGGGCCTTGAACTTCCGCCACTTGTCCTCGATGTCCTTGTCCTTGGCGAGCGTGTTGGTGATCAGCGCGAAGACCCGCTTCTCGGCATTGAGGCCCTTGGCGAGCCCGTCGGCCGCCGCCTTGCGCTTCACCGGATCGCGATCGGTCATCAGGTTCAGCGCCTCGTTCGAGGTCAGCTTCTTGCCCTGGATCTCGAAGCGCATGTCGGCGAGCGTCTCTTCGAACAGGCGTTGCCAGGCGGCGCTCCCTGCCACGTGCTTCTCATGCAGCAGGCGCTCGACCTCGTCGGAGAGCTGGTGCGGGCGGAACAGGCGCACGGCATCGAGCCAGGGCCGGTAGCGCCGGAGCGGCTCGTGCTTCAGCTTGGCGGCAAGGTTGGAGTCTTCCAGCTTGTTGAGCTCTAGGGAGAAGAACAGCACCTCGACCGAGATCGCATTGACCCGCTCGTTGATATTCTGCTGGAAGCGCGCGAGCTCGGGGTCCGCCATGTTGCCGGCATAGACCAGCTGGGCATAGCTCATCACCTTGCCGAGCAGCTCCTGGATCATCTCGTATTCGGTGACCGCCTTCAGGAAAGCGGCGCCGTCGATGGCGGCCAGCTTGCCCTCAAAGGCCTTGCGGAAGTCGCCCGCGGCGGCGGCGGCCCGTTTCAGGTCCTGCTCGATCTCCGGCGCGGTCGGGCTCTTGTAGAGGTCGGCCAGGTTCCAGTTCGGCAAGGCACCGAGGCTCGGGGTTTCCGGCGCGGCGGCCTCGGTAACGGCGGCGAAGGTGACGGGGGGAACCGGGGCATTCATGGGAATCGGCTTGCTCCTTGCAGAAAATCAGCCTCCCTTATATGGGAGGCGGGGGCGGATGGCCAAGTGCACGCTCGACCAGGACGAATTGGGGCAATCCAGGACTAGCGCATGAATTACGACGCGGTTCCAAGCCTGACGCGGCTGTTCTTCGATCAGGCCGCCAAGCTCTCGCGTGAGCCCCTGCTGCGTTCCAAGCAGAACGGCGCCTGGGTACCGATGACCTGGGGAGAGGTGGCGGCACGGGTGAGGTCGCTGGCGCGCGGGCTGATCGGCCTCGGCATCCAGCCCGGCGATCGGGTGGCGCTGATTTCCGAGAACCGGCCGGAATGGCTGATCGCCGATCTCGCGATCATGGCGGCGGGCGGCATCACGGTGCCGCATTTCGCCACCAACACGCCGGACGACCACCGGCATATCCTGACCCATAGCGGCGCCAAGGGCGCGATCGTCGCCGGCGGCACGATCGCCAAGCGCCTGCTGCCGGCGGCGGTGCAGGCCTCGGAACTCGAATTCCTGATCGCGATCGACGGGCTCGACCTGCAGCAGAGCCCCCGCTTCCGCCTGGTCGATTGGAAGGACCTGGTCGAGCAGCCGAGTTCCCCGACCGGCCCCTCGGCGGAAGGAACAGCCGAAGTCGAGGCGCGGATCGCCAGGCAGCAGCGCGGCGACACCTGCTGCATCATCTACACCTCGGGCACCGGCGGCGTGCCGAAAGGTGTGACGCTGACCCACGGCTCGATCCTCTGCAACATCAAGGGCGCCTTCGAGCTGGTGAAGGAAGTGGGATTGGGCGGCGACGTCTTCCTCTCCTTCCTGCCGCTCTCCCATGCCTACGAGCATACCGCCGGACAGTTCCTGCCGATCAGCCTCGGCGCCCAGATCTACTACGCCGAGAGCGTCGAGAAGCTGGTCGAGAACATGGCCGAGGCGCGGCCGACCATCATGACCGCGGTGCCGCGGCTCTACGAGGCAATGCACCAGAAGATCCTGCGCGGCCTCGCCAAGGCGCCGCCCGCGCGCAAGAAGCTGTTCGACCTGGCACTCCGGCTGGGGCGGAAGAACTACGAGCATCCCGGCACGCTGACCTTGGTCGAGAAGATCCAGAACCTGCTCTGCGAGGTGCTGGTGCGGCGCAAGGTGCGCAAGCGATTCGGCGGCCGCCTCAAGGCCTTCGTCTCGGGCGGCGCCGCCTTGAACTACGAGATCGGCGTCTTCTTCCTCTCATTGGGCGTGCCGCTGCTGCAGGGCTACGGCCAGACCGAGGCCTCGCCGGTGATCAGCGCCAACCGGCCGAAGAAGATCAAGATCGATACGGTCGGGCCGATCTTCCACGGCCTCGAGGCCAAGATCGCCGAGGACGGCGAGATCCTGGTCAAGGGTGAAGCGGTGATGAAGGGCTATTGGAACGACCCGGAATCGACCGCCAAGGCGATCCAGGATGGCTGGCTGCATACCGGCGACATCGGCGAGTTCGACCAGGACCGCTATCTGAAGATCACCGACCGCAAGAAGGACATCATCGTGCTGTCCGGCGGCGACAACGTCTCGCCGGCGCGGATCGAGGGCTTCCTGATCCTGCAGCCGGAGATCGCCCAGGCGATGATCTACGGCGACAAGCACCCGCATCTGGTGGCGCTGGTGGTCCCCGATGCGGAATTCGCGGCGGACTGGGCGAAGGCCAACGGCGTCGCCAATGATCTCACGGCTTTGTGCGCCAATCCCGGCTTCATCAAGGCCATGAACGCCGCGATCGACCGGGTGAATTCCAAGATGTCGGCGCTGGAAAAGATCCGCCGCGTCGCGCTGACGCCCGAAGGCTTCACCATCGACAACGCGATGCTGACGCCGTCGCTGAAGATCCGCCGCCATGTGATCCGCGAGAAATACGGCGAGACGCTGAAGAAGCTCTACGAGCGGAGTTAGGCGCGCGCCTCGCTCTTCCGTCCCGAAAATAGCATGTAGAGTCCGGCGCCGACGATGAGCGCGGCGCCGACATAGGTGTAGACGGTGGGGATCTCGTCGAAGATGAGAAACCCCCAGCTCGCGGCCCAGATCAGCGCGGTGTATTCGAACGGCGCCACGTAATTCGCCTCGGCGATGCGATAGGCATGGCTCAAGAGCACCGTGCCCGCGGCGGCGATCGGGCCGCAGCAGGCGAGCAGCAGCAGATCGGTCGGCCGCTCGAAGGACCAGGGGCGCAGCAGAAAGCCGAGGCTGGGGTGCATCCCCTCATAGGCGAAGGCGCCGTGGCCGAACAGGGCGGCGAGCACGATGGCGCCGATCATGTACATGATGTTCTGGTAGAAGCCCATGACCGCGGCGCTTTCGCTGCCGCCCATTTGCCGCGCCATCAGCTGCGCGACGCCATAGGTGAAGGCCGCAAAGACCGGCAGCAGGCTCGCCAGGTCGAAGACCCCGGCGCCCGGGCGGCAGGTCACGATCACGCCCAGGAAGCCCACCAGCAGCACGATCACGCGTTTCGCCTGGAGCCGCTCGCCGAGCATCGGGATAGCGAGGACGGTGATGAACAGCGGTCCCGTGAAATAGAGCGTCACCGCTTCGGCGAGATCCATGGCCGGCAGCGCCAGATAATAGGTGCTGTAGGCCGACAGCATGATCAGGCCGCGGATCACGTGCTTGTAGAAGCGACGGGAGACCAGCCGTGCCAGGCCGCCGCTCCGGTGCACCATGATGCAGAGGAAGGGCAGCGCCGCGATGGTGCGGATCGCGATCGCCTCGCTCAAGGGATAGGTGCCGCTGACGTATTTCAGGATCCAGTCCTGCGACGAGAAGATCGCGATGCCGCCGCAGAGCGAAAGCGCCGCCATCAAGCGGGAGCCGCCGGCGCGGGCGGACGAAGCGGCTTCACTCGACATTGGCTGACTTGGAACCCTTCCGCGCCTGGCTTCAATTGCTGCGCGGTGTGTCGGCGTGGTGGCAGGCGACAAGGTGACCGGGCTTCGCCGGAAGCAGATCCGGCATCACCTGGGCGCAGATCTCGGTCGCGCGCGGGCAGCGGGTCCGGAATGGACACCCAGACGGGGGATTGAGCGGCGACGGCAGGTCGCCCTTCAAGACGATGCGCGAGCGGCCGCGCTCCTGCTCGGGATCGGGCAGCGGGATCGCGGAGTTGAGCGCATGCGTATAGGGATGCAGCGGGTCAGCGTAGATCGAGTTGCGGTCGGCGATCTCCATGATCTTGCCGAGATAGAGCACCATGATCCGGTGGCTGATATGCTTCACCACCGCGAGGTTGTGCGAGATGAAGATCAGCGACATGCCCATCTCGCGCTGCAGATCCATCAGCAGGTTGACGATCTGCGCCTGGATCGAGACGTCCAAGGCCGAGACCGGTTCGTCACAGACGATGAGCTTCGGCTCGTTGATCATGGCCCGGGCGATGCCGATGCGCTGGCACTGGCCGCCGGAGAACTCGTGCGGATAGCGGTTGATCTGGTTCGGCAGCAGGCCGACCTTGGCCATCATCCCCTTCACCCGCTCGCGGACCTCGGCCTTGCTCAGGGTCGGCTGAAAGGTCTGCAGCGGCTCGGCGATGATCTCGCCCACCGTCATGCGCGGGTTGAGGCTCGCCAGCGGGTCTTGGAAGATGATCTGCATGTCGCGGCGCACGCCGCGCATGTCGTGTTCGCTGAGCTTGGCGAGGTCCTGGCCCAGCCAGACCACGCGGCCGGCATGGATCGGCAGCAGCCGCAGCACCGCGCGGCCGAGCGTCGACTTGCCGCAGCCGGACTCGCCGACCAGCCCCAGGGTCTCGCCGGCGCGGAGGTCGAAGGAGACGCCGTCCACCGCCTTCACGACACCGGGCTGCTTCCCGAGCAGCCGGTTGCCGCCGACCTCGAAATAGACCTTGAGATCCTGGACTGTCAGCAGCGGCGCGCCCTTGCTAGCGGTCTGCGCACCCGTCGGGGTCATCAGAGGCTGGGCAGATGGCATGCCTTGCTCCTTCCCTCGGCAAATAGCGTCAGAATCGGCCGCTCGACCGGGCAGCGCTCGAAGGCATAGCGGCAGCGGTCGCGGAAGCTGCAGCCGCTAGGGAGGTTCTGCAGGTTGGGCGGCTGACCGCCGATGGTCATGAGCCGCGTCGATTCCGTCTCGTCCAGCCGCGGCATGGATTCCAGCAGGCCCTGGGTATAAGGGTGCTGCGGGTCCTTGAAGAGGTCGCGGACCGAACCCTTCTCGACGATGCCGCCGGCATACATGACCATGACCCGGTCCGCCATGCGGGCGATTACGCCGAGATCGTGGGTGATGAGCGCGATCGCCATGCCGAAGTCGCGCTGCAATCCGACCAGCACTTCCAGGATCTGCGCCTGGACCGTCACGTCGAGCGCGGTGGTGGGCTCGTCGGCGATCAAGAGTTCCGGGCCGCAGAGCAAGGCCATGGCGATCATCACCCGCTGGCGCATGCCGCCGGAGAACTCGTGCGGGAACATGTTGAGGCGGCGCTTGGCTTCCGGGATCTGGACATTCTCCAGCATCGCGACCGATTCCGCCGCGGCCTTCTCTTCGGTCAGCCCCTTGTGCAGCATCAGCACCTCGGTCATCTGGCGGCGGACCGAAAGGTAGGGATTGAGCGAGGTCATCGGGTCCTGGAAGATCATCGCCATCTTGGCGCCGCGCACCCGGTTCAGGTCCTTGACCGGAAGCCCAAGGATCTCCTCGCCCTGGAACTTGACGCTGCCGGCGGCGCGGCCGTTGCGCGCCAAGAGGCCCATGATCGACATGAAGATCTGGCTCTTGCCGGAGCCGGATTCGCCGACCACGCCCAAGGTCTCGCCCTTGTTGATGCTGAAGTCGACGCCGCCCACCGCCTTCACCTCGCCTTCCGGCGTGGAGAAGGTGGTCTTCAAATCGGTGACTTCGAGGACCTTGCTCATCTTGGCTCAGCGGTCCTTCGGGTCGAGCGCGTCGCGCAACCCGTCGCCGATGAAGTTCAGCGAGAGCAAGGTGACCGCCAGCACGATGCCCGGCCCCAGCACCTGCCAGGGCGCGATCTCCATCACCGACGAGCCCTCCGCGACCAGGGTGCCCCAGCTGGAATCCGGCTCCTGCACGCCCATGCCGAGAAAGCTGATGAAGCTCTCGATCAGGATCACGTTCGGCACCGTCAGCGTGACATAGACCACGACCGGGCCGAGGCAGTTCGGGATCACATGCCGGGTGATGATCCGCCAGGTCGAGACCCCGCTGGCATGGGCGGCCTCGATGAACTCGCGGCGCTTGATGCTGATGGTCTGGCCGCGGGTGATGCGGGCCATGTCGAGCCAGGAGACCGCGCCGATCGCGAGATAGATCAGGACGATCTGGCGGCCGAACACCACCGTCAGCAGGATCACGAAAAAGATGAAGGGGACCGAGTAGAGGATGTCCACGATCCGCATCATCAGGCCGTCGATCCGGCCGCCGAGGAAGCCGGCGGTGGCGCCCCAGAGCGTGCCGATGATCAGGCTGACCAGCGTCGCGACGAAGCCGACCATCAGCGAGACCTGGCCGCCGTAGAGCGTGCGCACGAAGAGATCGCGGCCGTTGGCGTCGGTGCCGAAATAGTAGCCCTGCTCCAGGTTCGGCGGCGAGGCCAGCGGGTCGAGGTCCCAGTTCACGTCGTCCGGGCTGCGCAGGCCGAGATAGGGCGCCGCGAAACAGGCGACGGCGATGATCGCCAAAACCACCAGCGAAACCACCGCCGCCTTGTTGTGCATGAAGCGGCGCCGGGCGTCGGCCCAGAGGCTGCGGCCTTTGACTTCGACGGGGGTGTTGCTGGGGAGCGGGATATCGGTCATGGCGCCCTCAGTCGTAGCGGACTTTGGGATCGAGCAACCCATAGGCAAGGTCCGCCAGCAGGTTGCAGAAGATGATCAGTGCGCCGTAGAACACGGTGACGCCCATGACCATGGTGTAGTCGCGGTTCAAGGAGGCCTGCACGAAGTAGCGGCCGATGCCCGGGATCGAGAAGATCTGCTCGATCACCACCGAGCCGGTGATGATGTTGGCGATCGCCGGGCCGAGGAAGGAGACCACCGGCAGCAGTGCCGCGCGGATCGCATGCCGCCGCAGCACGATCCGCTCCGGCAGGCCCTTGGCATGGGCGGTGCGGACATAGTTGCTTCTAAGCACCTCGATCATGCTGGCGCGCATCAGGCGCGCGATCGCGGCGATCTGCGAGAGACAGAGCGCGATCACCGGCAGCACGTAGTTGGCGGGATGCCCCCAGCCGCCGACCGGCAGCCAGCTCAGCATCAGGCCGAAGACCAGGGTGAGGACCGGCGCGACCACGAAGTTGGGCACCGCGATACCCAGCATCGAGACGCCCATGGTCGTGTAGTCGACGATGGTGTTCTGGCGGAGCGCCGCCCAGATGCCGAGCGTCAGGCCGATGATCAAGGCGAGGCTGATCGCCAGCAGGCCGAGCTGCAGCGAGGTCGGGAAGCCCTGCAGGATCAGGTCGGTGACGCGGAAATCCTTGTACTTGAACGAGGGGCCGAAATCGCCGTGCAGCAGGTCCCAGATGTAACGCCCGAACTGCTGCCAGAGCGGCTCATCCAGGTGATACTGCTTGTTCAGCGCGGCCAGCACCTCGGGCGGCACCTGGCGCTCGCGCGCGAAGGGTCCGCCGGGCGCCAGGCGGATCATGAAGAACGAAATCGCAATGATGACGAACAGCGTCGGGATCGCGCCGCCGAGACGCCGCAGGAAAAAATTGAGCAAGGTATTCGGGTCCGCGAAGGACGGGCCGCCGGCTAGCCGCCGGCGGCCCGCACCGAGCGCTTAGTTGACCGACATGTAGCGGCCGAGATGGAAGTCGAGGTTGTTGTAGGTCCAGCCATGGACCTTCTTCGACACCATGTGCTTGGTCTTGTAGTAGAGCAGCGGGATCAGCGGCAGGTCGTCGAGGAAGATCTTCTCGGCGTCCTGCAGGACCTGCATCCGCTCCTTCGGATCGGAGATGCCGGCCGACTTCTTCACCAGCTCGTCATACTTCGGGTTGTTGTAGCCCGCGTCGTTGCGGACACCGGCATCGGAGAGGAAGATGTCGAGAAAGGTCATCGGGTCGGCATAGTCGCCGATCCAGGCGGCCCGCGCGACGTCGTAGGCCTTGTTGTCGCGGGTGTCGAGATAGACCTGCCACTCCTGGTTATTCAGCGTGGCATCGACGCCGACCTTCTTCCACATGCTTTGGACCGCGATCGCGATCTTCTTGTGGTTCTCGCTGGTGTTGTAGAGGATCTCCAGCTTCAGCGGCTTGTCGGGGCCATAGCCGGCTTCCTTCAAGAGCTCCTTGGCCTTCTTGACGCGGTCGGCCTGCTTCATGTCCTTGAAGCTGACATAGGTGTTCTGGTACTCGCCGGTTCCCGGCGGGACCCAGGACCAGCCCGGCAGGAAGCTGCCCTGGGTGACCTTGTCGGCGAGCGTGTCGCGGTCGATGGCCAGGGCCAGCGCCTCGCGGATCGACTTCTGCTTGCCCAACGGCTCGCGGGTCAGGTTGATGACGTAGTAGTAGGTGCCGAGATAGGGCTTCGCCTCATACTCGTCCTTCAGTTTGCTCTCGATGAACTTGATCTGGTCCGAGGGCACTTCATAGGTGATGTCGAGCTCGCCGGCGCGATAGCGCTTGAACTCCTCGCCGATGTCCTCGGTCGGGTAGTAGATGATCTTGTCGAGCTTGACGTTGGCGGCGTCGTAGAAGTTCGGGTTCTTCACCACGGTCAGCGAGGATTGCGGCGTCCACTCGGAAAGCGTGAAGGCGCCGTTGCCGACGAAGTTGCCCGGCTTGGTCCAGTCGGCGCCGAACTTCTCGACCGATGCCTTGTGCACCGGCAGGAAGCTCGAGTGACGGAGCAGCGACAGCAGGTACGGCGTCGGCTTGTTCAAGGTGACGACCAGGGTGTGGTCGTCGGTCGCCTTGGCGCCGAGCTTGCTGAAGTCCGGGGTCTTGTCCGGGGCGGTCTTGCGGATCTCCTCGGCGCCGGCGATCACGTCGGCGATCGGTGCGTAGTCCGAAGCGGTCTTCGGATCGAGCAGGCGCTGGAAGGAATAGACGAAGTCGGCGGCGGTCACCGGATCGCCGTTCGACCATTTCTCGTCGCGCAGGTGGAAGGTGTAGGTGAGACCGTCGTCGCTCACGTCCCAGCTCTTGGCGACGCCCGGCGCCACCGCGCCGTCCTCGGCGTAGGTCGTCAGACCCTCGAGCAGTTCGTACTGGATGTTGGATTCGATGACGCCGGTCGACTTGGCCGGATCGAGCGTCTCGGGTTCGGCGCCGTTGCCACGGTGCAGAACGGACTCCGCTTGCGCGCTGAAGGCGCCGGCCATCAGGCCAGCCGCCGCCACCGCCGGAAGCATCAGCTTCCGAAGAGCTTCTTTCATTAGGTAAGCCTCCCACTCATTGGACCATGTCGGGTCCCGCTGGCGGCAAGCAGCCGCCGGATCCCGGGCATCACACCCAGTTGTTGCGATCTTGTTGCATAGCTTCGAGAGATTTCAACCCTCTTTGGTCCGGCAAGGCCATTTGCGCCAACGATTTGGGGCCGCCCGCGCGCTTCGCCCCCGTTTTGTTCACGGTTGTAATGCCTGGGGTTAGGCATGGCCTGAAAAGCGTACCGGCGTTGCGCGCGATCAGGGCTGGCGATCCGGCGGAAACCCGGCGATGCGCCGGAGCAAGCGCATGACGAATCGCGAATTTCGCGGCGCACTATTGCGCGGCGCGGTTCTCGGCCGGCGGGTTGTGGAACGCCGTGAGCAGCTCGCCCCGTCGCTGCTCGGCCCTGGCGATGCTCGCCGCTTTCACATGGCCGAAGCCGCGGATCGCTTCCGGCAGCGATGCCAGGGCCACCGCCGCCGCATGATTGGCCGGGGTGAGTGCCGCGATGAGCGTGGCGATCGAGGCTTCGTACTCGGCGATGAGCCTGCGCTCCTCGCGGCGCTCGGCGGAATAACCGAAGACATCGAGCTTGGTGCCGCGCAGGCCTTTGAACTTCGCCAGCAGGCCGAAGGCGCGGAGCACCCAGCCGCCATAGGCCTGCTTCTTCAAATGACCGGTGGCGGGATCGCGCTTGGCCCACAGCGGCGGCGCCAGATGGACCTTGAGCGCGAAGTCGCCGTCGAATTGCTGCGCCAGGCGATCGCGGAAGCCGCCGTCGGTATAGAGCCGCGCCACTTCATACTCGTCCTTATAGGCGAGCAGCTTCGCGTAGTTCCGGGCGACCGCGCGCGCCAGCGCATCGCTGCCCGGCAGCCGCGCGCGTTCGGCGGCGGCGACCTGGTCCACCAGCGCCTGATAGCGGTCGGCATAGGCGGCATCCTGATAGTCGGTGAGATGCCGGCGGCGATGGGCGACGATCTCCGGCAGCGTCTCCGGGATTGCGGCCTTCGCGGGTGCTGCGATCCGTTCGACCGCAGCAAGATCCAGCGCGGCGCGGCGGCCCCAATGGAAGGCGCGCTTGTTGAACTCGATGGCGACGCCGTTTAATTCGATCGCGCGCAGGATGGCTTCGGAGGAGACCGGGATCAGGCCGCGCTGGTAGGCGAAGCCGAGCATGAAGGGATTGGTGGCGATCGCATCGCCCATCAGCGCGGTCGCGAGCCGGGTCGCGTCGGGGAAATCCACCGCCTTGCCGATCACATCGCGGATCATCGCTTGCAGCTTGGCGGCGGGGAATTCCCAGTCGGCGTTGCGGGTGAAGTCGCCGGTCACGGTCTCCTGGGCGTTGACGATCGCCGTGGTGCGTTCGCGGCCGGCGCGCCCAAGTGCATCGGGCCCCGCCGAGACGACGAGATCGCAGCCGAGCAGCAGGTCGGCCTGCGCGGTGCCGATCCTGACCGCGTGCAGGCGATCCGGCTTATCGGCGATCCGCACATGGGAGAGCACCGCGCCGCCCTTCTGCGCGAGGCCGGTCATGTCCATGACCGAGACACCCTTGCCTTCGAGATGCGCCGCCATGCCGAGGAGCTGGCCGATGGTGACGACGCCGGTGCCGCCGATGCCGGTCACCAGGATGCCGTAGGACGGGTCAAGCTTCGGCAAGCTCGGCTCCGGCAGGGCGATGTCGCCGGCCTCGACCGGCTTCGGCTTCCTGAGGCGCCCGCCTTCGACGGTGACGAAGCTCGGGCAGAAGCCCTTCAGGCAGGAGAAATCCTTGTTGCAGCTCGACTGGTCGATGGCGCGCTTGCGGCCGAAGGCGGTCTCCACCGGCGTCACGCTGAGGCAGTTGGATTGCGTGCCGCAATCGCCGCAGCCTTCGCAGACCTCCTGGTTGATGAAGACGCGCTTCGGCGGGTCGACCATCAGGCCGCGCTTGCGGCGACGCCTTTTCTCGGCGGCGCAGGTCTGGTCGTAGATGATCGCGGTGACGCCCTCGATCTCGCGGAACTCGCGCTGGATCTCGTCGAGGTCGTCGCGGTGGCGGAGCGGCGTGCCGGCCGGCAATTCGCTCTCGGCGTAGTTTTCCGGCGCTTCGCTCAAGACCGCGATCTTCTTCACGCCCTCTGCGGCCAACTGGCGGGCGATGATGCCGGGCGAGAGCGGCCCGTCCATCGGTTGGCCGCCGGTCATGGCGACCGCGTCGTTGAACAGGATCTTGAAGGTGATGGTGGTGTTGGACGCGACCGCGGCGCGGATCGCGAGGCTGCCGGAATGGTAGTAGGTGCCGTCGCCCATGTTCTGGAAGACGTGCTTGGTCTTTGAGAACGGCGCGCGGCCGATCCAGGTGCCGCCCTCGCCGCCCATCTGGGTGAAGGTCGCGGTGTTGCGGTCCATCCAGAGCGACATGTAATGGCAGCCGATACCGGCCAGCGCTGTGCTGCCCTCCGGCACCTTGGTCGAGGTGTTGTGCGGGCAGCCGGAGCAGAAATAGGCGATGCGCCGGATCGGCGGCTGGATCGACTTCAGGCTGGCTTCGCGCTGCTCCAGCTTGTGCAGCCGCGCCTCCAGTTCTGGCACCGGCTGCAGCCGGGCGATGCGGGTCACGATGGCCCGCGCGATCATCAATGCCGAAAGCTCGTCAGCCGAGGGCAGGATCCAGGCGCCGCTCTCGTCATATTTGCCGATGATGCGCGGTCGCTTGCCGTCGGGCAGATGGAACAGCTGCTCTTTCAGCTGGGTCTCGATCAGCGCCCGCTTCTCCTCGATGACCAGGACCTCTTCCAGGCCTTCGGCGAAGCGGCGCGCACCCTGCGGCTCCAACGGCCAGGTGAGCCCGACCTTATAGAGGGAGACGCCGAGCCGGCGCAGCTCGGCCTCGTCGATGCCGAGGTCTTCCAGCGCCTGGCGGACATCGAGATAGGACTTGCCGCAGGTGACGATGCCGAACCTGCGTCCCGGGCCATCGCTGACGATGCGGTCGAGCCCATTGGCGCGGGCATAGGCGACGGCGGCGGCGACCTTGTGCTTGTGCAGCCGTAACTCCTGCTCCAGCGCCTGGGGTCCCGCCAGCGGCGAGCTTGGGAAGCGGATCGAGAGGCCGCCCGGCGGCATCTGGAAATCGGTCGGCAGCCGCACCTCGACCCGGGCGGGGTCGAGATCGACCGAGACGGCGACATCGGTCGTCTCGGCCGTGACCTTCAGGCCGACCCAGGCGCCGCTCCAGCGCGACATCGCCCAGCCGTGCAGGCCGAAATCGAGGATTTCCTGCACGCCCGAGGGATTGAGCACCGGGATGTTGGCATCCATCAGCGCGTATTCGCTCTGATGCGCGGTGGTAGAGGACTTGCAGGTATGGTCGTCGCCGGCCAGGACCAGCACGCCGCCATGTTTGGACGAGCCGGCGAGGTTGCCGTGGCGGAGCGCATCGCCCGAACGGTCCACGCCGGGACCCTTGGCGTACCACATGGCGAAGACGCCGTCGTAAATCGCGTCGCCGAAGAGATCGTTCTGCTGCGTGCCCCAGACCGCGGTCGCCGCCAGGTCCTCGTTGACCCCCGGCTGGAAGCGGACATGGTGCGCCTCGAGGAAGCGCCGCGCCTGAGTCGCGGCGGTGTCCAGTCCGCCCAGGGGCGAGCCGCGATAGCCGGTGATGTAGCCGGCGGTGTTGAGGCCGGCCAGGAGATCGCGGCGACGCTGCATCAGCGGCAGCCGGACCAGGGCCTGGGTGCCGGTCAGGTAGACACGGCCCTTGTCCTGCACATATTTGTCGTCCAGCGCGACAGCCGCCAGCGACATGAAATCCTCCAAACCGGTGTGGGCCGAACCTTGAAACCAAAAGCCCGACCTTGTCCAGCTGGTTCGGGCCGCAGTAACCTTGCCCCATGACCATTCTCGTTACCGGCGCGGCCGGTTTCCTCGGGATGCACGTGGCGAAGCGCCTGCTCCAGCGCGGCGACAAGGTCATCGGCGTCGACAACATGGACGCCTACTATTCCCTCGAGCTCAAGGAGGCGCGGCTCGCCGAGCTGGAGGAGGACGCCAACTTCACCTTCCACTATCTCGACATCGGCGATGCCCAGGCGGCCGGCGCGGTCTTTGCCCTCTACCCCGATCTCGAAGGCATCGTCCATCTGGCGGCCCAGGTCGGCGTCGGCCACAGCCTCGCCAACCCGCAGGCCTTCCTGAACACGAATATCTCCGGGATGTTCGTGCTGCTGGAGGAATGCCGCAAGCTCAGGCACCTGAAGAACGTCATCTACGGCAGCTCGTCGGCGGTCTATGGCGGCAATCGCAAGGTGCCGTTCTCCGAGGCCGACCAGGCGAACCAGCCGCGCTCCATCTATGCCGCCTCGAAACGCGCCGACGAACTGCTGGCGGCGGCCTATGCCAACATCACGCAAGTCCCGATGACCGGGCTTCGCCTGTTCGCGATCTACGGGCCTTGGGGCCGGCCCGACATGTTCTATTACACCTTCACCCAGGCGATCGCCGCGAAGCGGCCGATCCGGGTCTACAACAAGGGCGACTTCCGCCGCGACTTCACCTATGTGGATGACGCGGTGCATGCGATCGTCGCCGCACTCGACCAGCCGCTGCGCCGGCCCGAAGGCGTGGCCGCGGATGCCTTCATCCCGCACCAGACCGTCAACATCGGCAACGACCGCAGCAATTCCCTGAGCGAGTTCATCGCCGAGATCGAGAAGGCGCTGGGCGTGCCCGCGATCATCGAGAACGAGCCGATGAAGAAGGACGATCTCCAGGAAACCTATGCCGACGTGACGCTGGCCCGCCGCGAATACGGCTTCGAGCCGAAGACGCCGCTCTCCGTGGGCGTGCCGCGCTTCGTCGATTGGTTCAAACGCTTTCACCGGCTCTGAGAGAACATGCAGCTTCCCGCCAAATTCGTGCCCAAGCAGAGCCAGCATCTCGGCAATGTGATCGGCGCGGTCATCATCATCCTGTTCGGCCTCGCCTTCATGACGGGCTACCTGCCCGACCGCACGGCAACCGAGAACATGAACATGAGCTTCGGCGAATGGCTGGGCTTGAGCGGCGTCCGGCTGCCGTTCCTGCTGGTCACCGTCGCGGTGCTGCTGTTCGGCCTGGTGGCCCTCGCGCTCTCGCTGCTGAACATGGCCGGGGGATCGCCGCACAGCCATTTCATCGTCGACCGCTTCGGCATCCAGGTCCGCGGTTACTTCGGCGAGACCCGGCTCTCCTGGAAGGACCTCGGGCCGATCCGCCCGTTCCGGCGCACCGTCTTGCAGGCGATGGGCCTGGACCGGCGGTTCTGGATCGTCTCCGATACCTTCAGCGGCGAAAGCCGCGTCGATACCCGGCGGGCGCTTTCCAGCTTCACCCTGCGGATCCCGGTGACCGCCTACGTCGGCAGCAGCTGGCTCGGCGGCAATATCGGGCCGGCCATGGATGCGACCGCCGCCTGGCTCGAGAGCCTGCGCAAGCTGGCGCGGGAGGACAGCCTGGACCCGGACGACGCGCCCGACGCGCCGGCGGAATTGGGCTCAGGCCAACCGGTCGATCGGGCGATCGGCCGGCCGGCCGCGCCCGAGCCCGCCCAGGCTGCGGCCAAGGCGCCCTCGCCGCGGCCGGCCGACGACGATCTTCCCGCGATGGCCGACCGCAAGTTCGGCCGCCGCGACGGCCCGACCGTCGAACGTTGAAACCCGTTGACCCGCATGAGGCTTTCCGATGCATGACGTCCTGACGCCCGCACCGGAGGCGGAGGCGCAGCGCTTCCTGCTGACGCCACTGGATGCGCTGCTGCAAGCCGGGGAAGTCAGCGACGGCGCCAGCGAAGCCCTCGACCTCTTTCGCGCCGTGGCCCGCGACGTTCCCGCCTACCGCCAGCTCCTGGCCGAGCAGAACATCGATCCGGCATCGATCCGGACGGCGACGGATTTCGCGCGCCTGCCGCTGCTGGACAAGAAGAACTACAACCGCCGCTTCAGCCTGGACGAGCTCATGCTGGGCGGCAAGCTGACCCGCAGCGACTTCTTCGCCGTCTCCTCGGGCTCCACGGGAGAACCCACCTTCTGGCCGCGCGCCCAGGCCGACGAGTTCCCGGTCGCGGTGCGCTTCGAGCAGGTGTTCCGCGACGCCTTCCGCGCCCATGAGCGGCGCACCCTCGCCGTGGTCTGCTTCGCCCTCGGCACCTGGGTCGGCGGCATGTTCACGTCCTCCTGCATGCGGCATCTCTCCGCCAAGGGCTATCCGGTCGTGACCGCGACGCCGGGCAACAAGATCGACGAGATCCTGCGCGTGGTGCAGCGCCTGGGTCCGCAATTCGAGCAGACCGTGCTGCTCGGCTACCCGCCTTTCCTCAAGGAAGTGGTCGATGCCGGGCGCAGCCAGGGAATCGACTGGTCGCCCTTCAAGGTGAAGCTGGTGATGGCCGGCGAGGTCTTCAGCGAAACCTGGCGCGATCTGGTGGCGGAACGCCTGGGCGGCGCCGACCCTTTGCGCTTCGGCGCCTCGATCTACGGCACGGCCGATGCCGGCGTGCTCGGCCAGGAGACGCCGGTCTCGATCGCGATCCGCCGCTTCCTCGCCGAACGCCCCGACGCGGCGCAAGCGATGTTCGGCGACACGCGGCTGCCGACGCTCTGCCAATACGATCCCACGGCCCGTTATTTCGAGAGCCTGGACGGGTCGCTCGCCTTCTCCGGCTGGAACGGCGTCCCGCTGGTCCGCTACCACATCGCCGATCGCGGCGGGGTCATGCCCTACGACGCGATGCTCGCGAAGATGCGCGACCTCGGCTGCGACCCGGCGGCGGCGGTGCGCCAGAACGGCGGCCCGGAGCCGCGCCGCCAGCCCTTCGTCTGGGTGTTCGGCCGCACCGACTTCACCGTCTCCTTCTTCGGCGCCAATGTCTTCCCCGAGACGATCTCGCTGGGGCTTGAACAGCCCGAGATCCGAGCGCGGGTGACCGGCAAGTTCGTCATGCAGGTGAAGGAAGGCACGGCCGACGCCAAACCGCGCCTCACCATCGCGGTCGAACTGGCCAAGGAGGCGGCGGGCGACGATGAATTCGGTGAAGCCGTCGCCATCGCCATCCTGGCCCAGCTCCGCCGCCTGAACAGCGAGTTCGCCAACTACGTGCCAGCGGAGTTCCAGAAGCCGGTGGTCACCCTCTATCCGACCGGGCATCCCGAATACTTCCCGGTCGGGGTGAAGCATCGGTATAGCCGAAAGTAGGCATTGGACGATGGCCCGCGGCAAAAAGACTCTTCCGAAATTTCGCATCATTCCGCGCAAGCTTGGCGCCGCTTTCAACACGCTGTTCTTCGGCATGTTTCTCGTGATGTTTGCCACGAGCCTGTTCGCCGAGTTCGACAGCGTCACCGTGAATGGCCGGGAAGTCTACGGCGAGGAACGGGTTCAGGCATTGCGGGATATGAACTTCATGTTCCTGCTCGCCATGATTCCCATGCTCCTCCTCTTTCTCTTTTACGCGCGGCGGCTCCTGCCCGGCAGCCCTCTCGACTTCATCGAAATCGGCCCGGCCGGGCTGACCACCAGGGGGTTGCTCGGGCGCCGTCACCGCCGATGGGAGGAGATCACCGGGTTCTCTGCCGGCCGGTTCTTCCTGTCCAATCCGCCGATCGATTGGATCAAGGTGGAATCGGACCGACCGCTGCGTTTCACCCTGGGCGGGTATCTGCGGTTCAAGTTCTTCTCGTTCGGCAAGGCAGAGGCGCAGGCGGTCGCTCATTGGCTCGAGATGGTGCGCGGCGCTTTCGTCTTCGGCGGCGACTCTCTGCCGGCCATGCCCGAGGAACTCGCCGGCAAGATCATCAATCTCTCCGACGCCGAGGAGGGCCCACCCCGGGGCCGCTCATCCGCGCGCTCCAGCGTGATCGAGCGCTGACCATGCGCCGCCCGTTCGCCTTCTTCGCGACGCGCATCCGGATCTATGGCGCTGTGGCCATCGGCCTCGCCGCCTATCTCGCGATGACGCTGCTGCCCGTCTCCGAATGGCTGACGACCGCCGCGCTGAAACCGGCGCTGGCCTGGGATCTCACGACCATCGCCTATCTCATCCCGACATTGGCGATGATCCACAGCCCGGACAAGGCGAGGCTCCGGGAGCGGGCCAAGGCGATCGACATCCGGCTGGGCGAGATCATCGCCATCGTCGTCCTGGCCGGCGCCTTCAGCCTGTTCGCGGTCGCCGGCGTGCTGGAGCGCGCGAAGGAGGTTGAGGGCGGCGCCCGCGCGCTGCATCTCGCGATCGGCGTGCTGACGGTGTTCCTCTCCTGGGTCACGCTGCATGTGATCTATGCCGTGCATTACGCGCATCTGTTCTACGACCCGGCGGAGCGGAAGGATGCCGGCAAGATCCGCGGCGGGCTCGAATTCCCGGAGACGAGCGAGCCCGATTACTGGGACTTCGTCTACTTCTCCCTGGTGATCGGCATGACCTGCCAGGTCTCCGACGTCCAGGTCACGGCACGGCACATGCGCCACCTGGTGACCGCGCAGGGGATCATCGCCTTCTTCTACAACACGGTGATCGTCGCCCTGGCGGTCAACATCGCCGCCGGGCTGAACTGAGTGATCGCCGTCACAGGCGCGGCCCGGCGGTTGAACAGGCGCCGGGTGGCGGCCGACAGTCCTGGTATTCCGGGCGCTCCAGTCCGGATCACAGGATGGAGGTCACCATGACCCGTCAGACCCAGTCGATCCGCGAGACCGAGACCAACGCGCTTTCCGAGGCCGAATTGGACCAGGTTTCAGCCGGATTGCTTCCCGCCGTGCATGACCGCACCATCATCGCGGTCCAGCCGCAGGCCGTCATGGGCGACGGCAGCGTGAAGCCGGCGGCCGAGAAGGCCCTGATCGGGTTGCTGTAAGGCCCGCTTGAAGTCGTCACCCGCGTCCCCGGACTTGATCCGGGGATTGACCCGCGGGTCTTCAGCCGGCGAGCAGTCGGCGAGAGATGCCCGGCCCCGTCCGCGAATGCGGACATTCGTCCGCTGGGCCCGGGCATGACGCGTTTGGAGGTTACTCCGCCGCGCGGTCGAATTGCAGCGCAGCCAGGCGTGCGTAGAGCCCGCCCTGCCCGCTCAGCTCGGCATGGCTGCCGATGGCATCGACCCTTCCATGGTCCAGCACCAGGATGCGGTCGCATTTCAGCACCGTCGCCAGGCGGTGCGCGATCACGATCGTGGTGCGGTCCTGCATGATCTCGTCCAGCGCCTTCTGCACCACGCGCTCGCTCTCGGCGTCGAGCGCGCTGGTCGCCTCGTCCAGCAGCAGCAAAGCCGGGTTACGCAGGATCGCGCGGGCGATCGCGATGCGCTGGCGCTGTCCGCCGGAGAGGCGCACCCCGCGCTCGCCGAGGAAGGTGGCGTAGCCCTGGGGCAGGCGCTCCAGGAACTCATCGGCATGGGCGGCGCGCGCGGCGGCATGAATCTCCGCCTCGCTGGCGTCCGGCCGGCCGTAGCGGATGTTCTCCAAGGCGCTGGTCGAGAAGATCACCGGGTCCTGCGCCACCAGGCCGATCTGGCGCCGCAGCGCCTCGGGCGCCAGGGCCCGGAGGTCGATGCCATCGAACGCAACCTTGCCGGCCTCGGGATCGTAGAAGCGCAGCAGCAGCTGGAAGACCGTGGTCTTGCCCGCGCCAGAGGGACCGACGATGGCGATCTTCTCGCCCGGCTTTACCTGCAAGGTGAAGCCGTCGAGCGCAGTCGCCTCAGGCCGAGACGGATAGCGGAAGGTGACGTTGTCGAAGCTGACCGCGCCGCGCGCCGGCAGCGGAATCGGTTTCGGCTGCGTGGGCGCGGTGATCGTGGGTTTGGTATCGAGGAGTTCGAGGATGCGCTCCATGGCGCCGGCGGCGCGCTGCAGGTCGGCCATCACCTCGCTGACCGCGCCGGCGCAGCCGGCGACGACGATCGCGTAGAACACGAACTGGGTGAGCGCGCCGCCGGAGAGCTTGGCGCCGACCACGTCATGGCCGCCGATCCAGAGGATGAAGCTGATCGCGCCCAGCACCAGCGCGATCGCCATGAAGGTCAGGATCGCGCGGGCGCGGATCCGCAGCATCGCGGTGGAGAAGGCCTGCTCCACCCGGTCCTGGAACGAGGCGCGATCGAGATCCTCATGGCTGTAGGCCTGGACCGCGCGGATGCCGTAGAGCGATTCCGCGGCATCCGCCGAGACCTCGCCGATCTTGTCCTGGGAGAGGCGCGAGAGATGCCGGACCCGCCGCGCGAACATCACGATCGGCACCACGACGATCGAGAGCAGCACGATGGTGAGCCCCGTCAATTTGGGACTGGTGACGAAGAGCCCGATGAAGCCGCCCAGCAGCAGGATCGAGTTGCGCAAGGCAACCGAAACCGAGGAGCCGATCACCGTCTGGATCAAGGTGGTGTCGGTGGTGAGGCGCGAGATCACCTCGCCGGTGCGCGTGACCTCGAAGAATCCCGGCGAGAGGCCGATGATATGGCTGAAGATCGCGCGCCGCATGTCGGCCACCACCCGCTCGCCGATCCAGGAGACCAGGTAGAATCGCGCCGCGGTGCCGAGCGCCAGCAGCAGGGCGACCACGCCGAGCGCCAGCACCGCCTTGTCCAGCACGCTGGGATCGCCCTGGCCGAAGCCCTGGTCGATCAGAAACTTGAGGCCGGGGCCGAGCGCCAGCACGGTGCCGGCGGCGACCAGCAGCGCCAAGGTCGCACCGACCGCCTGCCAGCGATAGGGCCGCAGGAACTTCAGGATCTCGAACAGGATCCGGAAGTCCCGCGACATCGGGCGATCCGGCGGCAGCTCCTTCGGCGCGCGGGCCATCCCTTAAGTCCCTACGCCGTCAGCTGCAGCGGTTTGCCGATCGCGGCCGCGAGTTCGTCGGCCAGCAGGCGGTGCAACTGCGGACGCGCCCCATCGACTTCCCGGGTCGAGATCCAGCCGGCCTCGGGATCGTGGCGGAAATGCCAGGCCCCGCTCTTGGGCGAGGACAGCCAGACCTCCCGGTTCGGGGCGTGCTTGTTCACCAGATAGGTGCCGCCGCTATCGGGCAGGCCGATGGTCAGGACGCCGCCTTCAAGGTCCAGGTCGAGATCGTCCAGGGCCTGGTCCTCGATCTCCTGCATCAGGCGGTCCAGCACCTTGCCGGCCTGGCGCTCGAACTCGGGCTCATCCATCATCACTCCCCGTCGCCAATCGGTTGCGGGCGAATCCCTTGGAATACAGGGGCAAACCGCCAAAAGGCGCCCTGGTTTAATCTTTGCCGGCCGGGCGCGCAATGCCGGGGCCTAAACCGTTAACCAATTGACGCAGGTGGACCCCGGGCCTTGCGCAGCCGGCCTCATGTGGTTATAACGCGCGCCAATTCCGCAGGAGTTTTCGCGATGAAAGAGAAGATTCACCCGGACTACCACGAGATCACCGTGGTGGCGACCGATGGCAGCAAGTTCACCACCCGCACGACCTGGGGCAAGGCCGGCGACACCATGACGCTGGAAATCGACCCGAAGTCGCACCCGGCTTGGACCGGCGTGCACCGCCTGATCGACAGCGGTGGCCAGCTCGCGAAGTTCAACAAGCGCTTCGCCGGCATGGGCCTGAAGAAGGGCAACGAGTAAGCTTCACGTCCGATCCGTTCGGACCAAGTGCAAACCGCGGGCCCCTGGGTCCGCGGTTTTGCTTTTGGGGGGCTTGGTAGCGACGGCACGAGATGCGCGGGGCAAGCCCGCGCATGACGGCCAAAACCATGCGTCACCCGCGGACTTGATCCTCGGGTCTGCCTGCCAAGGATGTCCGCTACTGCAGCCTGGGCCCGCCGTTGGCCACCGCGCCGCCCTCGGCGCGGGCGGTTGCCTGGTCGTCCAGGCGGGCGATGCGCAGATAGAGCGAATGGCTGCGGGCGAGCAGGCTCTGCAGCTCGTCAGGCAACTTCTTCGCGGCGTCGGAACTGTCTTTCGCGCATAGGTCGCGGCCGCCCAGCCGGCGATCCGGCAGCGTGGCCTCGGCGATCGACATCTCGCCGGCGTGAACCGCACGGTGGGTCAGCAGCCAAGCCAGGACCTGCGTCAGACGCGCGACCAGCCGCATGGTCTCCATGCTGTTGGCGAGACCTTGCTCCAGATCCATCTTCTGACTCTCGGCCTCGGCCTTGTCGGTCAGGTAGCGCCGGGATTCTGCCAGGAGGCTCATCGCCTCCAGCATGGTCCGGTCGAAGAACTCAATATTGGCCATCCGATACTCGGTATTCTTTCCCTTACGGCGAATAGAGAGAACCCACGTTGCCGCCCCGGGGTCCCGCCGCTCCGTATAGCTTGCACATATAAGGATTAACAAAGCTTTCCGGTCCTTAAAAATGCGACATTCACGCCCTTGAACCAAAGTGGGGTTTCTCCCACATGGCTGGTATCGCGGTGCCGTCTCGGGCCGCGATACGAGACCGGATTAACTCTGGGCCGACCCCTTGGTGGCCCCCGGCCCAACATGTCGCTCATAGGAGGATATGGCTATGCGTACGTTCGATTTTTCCCCCCTTTTCCGTTCCTCGGTCGGTTTTGATCGTCTGGCGCAGCTGATGGACTCGGCGCGCGACGACGTCCCGAGCTACCCGCCCTACAACATCGAGCGGACCGGCGAAGACCAGTACCGAATCACCATGGCGGTTGCCGGCTTCGGCGAGGACGATATCGAGATCACCGCGCAGGAGAATGCGCTGACCGTCGTCGGCAAGCAGCCGAAGGACGAGGCGCCGAAGAACCTGCTTTATCGCGGCATCGCCGGCCGCCCGTTCCAGCGCCGCTTCGAGCTCGCGGAGTATATCCGCGTCTCCGGCGCCAGCCTCGAGAACGGCCTGCTCCACATCGAGCTGGTCCGTGAGGTGCCCGAGGCCGTGAAGCCGCGGACCATCAAGATCGGCAGCAAGCTCGAAGCCCCGAAGGCGGTCGAGCAGAAGGCCGCCTAACAACAAAGTTCGAGGAAACGTCCTGGGTGACGCGCGCCCGCCGGAGCAATCCGGCGGGCGCTTTCTTTTGGAGACGTCCCCTGCACCAGACCCGCGGGTCAAGCCCGCGGGTGACGCTTTCCTATTTCGTCATGCGCGGGCTTGACCCGCGCATCTGTCACCGAACGAAATCTCGCAGTGCCGCCGTCACCGCATCCGGCGCTTCCGCCATGACCATGTGGCCGATGCGGTCCAGCACGCGGATATCGGACTTCGCAATGGCCGCGACGAAGGCCTTGGCGCCTTTCGCCGGGGTCATGCGATCTGCGGCGCCTTGCAGCAACAGGACAGGCACGCTGATCGCGGCCGCGTCGGGCGCGCGATAGGCATCGCAGGCGGCGAGGTCGGCATGCAGCGATCCGGCCGGCGCACGCTGGATCAGGCGCAGGCCCAGCGGCAGCATTGCCAGGCCCGGCGTCTGGTTGCCGCCCACCTGCCCCGCCGGGCCGAAGCCCCAGCTGGCGATGAGCTCGGCGGCCTTGGGATCGTTGCGCTTCGCCGCATCGAGCAGATCGGGATGCACCGGCATCCTCGGCGCGAAGCCGACCAGCATCAGGCCGGCGACGCGCTCGGAATGTGCCCGCGCGATTTCCACACTGATCAGGGCGCCCATCGAATGGCCGACGAAGAAGGCGCGGCCGATCTTCTGCGCATCGAGGACGCGGAGCACCCAGGCCGCCATCTCGGCGATGCTGCCGAGCGCCGGGCCCTCCGACTTGCCATGGCCGGGCAGATCGAGCGCCAAGGCGGTGCCGCCGTGGTGTGCGACATAGCGGCCGGGCAAGGTCCAAACGCTGTGGTCCATCCCGGCGCCATGCAGGAAAACCGCGACCGGACGTTCGGCGCGGACCGGTTGCCCGCCGGTCGCGGCGAAGACGCGCTTTCCCCCAACGTCGAAGATCATTTCCCGTTCAACCCTTTTGGGACGCCTTCAGCGCCTGGGAGAGGTCGTCGATGATGTCGTCGGCGTCCTCGAGCCCGACCGAGAGGCGGATCAGCTCCTCGCCGATGCCCGCGGCTTTCAGCGCCGCCTCGTCGAGCTGGCGATGGGTCGTGCTGGCCGGGTGGAGCACCAGGGTCTTGGCATCGCCGACATTGGCCAGATGCGAGGCGAGCTTCAGCGCGTCGATGAACTTGCGGCCGGCTTCGCGGCCGCCCTTCACGCCGAGGCTGATCATCGAGCCCGCACCCTTGGGCAGCAGCTTCTTCACCAGCGCGGCGTCGGGCGAATCCGGCGAACCCGGATAGTTGACCCATTGCACGGCGGGATCCTGCTTCAGCGCCGCCGCCACCTTCTGCGCATTCTCGACATGCCGCGCCATGCGCAGCGGCAGGGTCTCGACGCCCTGCAGGATGTAGAAGGCGTTGGCCGGCGAAAGGCAGGCGCCGAAATCGCGCAGGCCTTCGAGCCGCGCGCGCATGATGAAGGCGGCGGGCCCGAAGTCTTCCGCGAAGTCGATGCCGTGATAGCCGGCATAGGGCTCGGTCAGGGTCGGGAACTTGCCGGAGGCCTCCCAGTCGAACTTGCCGCCATCGACCAGCGCGCCGCCGATCGCGAGCCCATGACCGCCGAGCCACTTGGTCGCCGAATGCAGCACCAGGTCCGCGCCCTGCTCGATCGGCCGGCTCAGGTAAGGCGTCGTGAATGTGGCATCGACCAGCAGCGGCAGCTGCGCCTCGTGCGCGACCGCGGCCAGTGCGGGCACGTCGAGCACCTCGAGGCCGGGATTGCCGATCGTCTCCGCGAACACCAAACGGGTTTCGGGGCGAATCGCCTTGCGGAAGCCGTCGATGTCGCGCGGGTTGACGAAGCTTGTGGTGATGCCGAAGCGCGGCAATGTCAGGCGGAAGAGATTGAGGCTGCCGCCATAGAGCGCCGCGGAGGCAACGATATGCGCGCCCGCATCCATCAGGGTCGCGATGGCGAGGAAGAGCGCCGCGTGGCCGCTCGCGGTGCAGACCGTGCCGACGCCGCCTTCCAGCGCCGCGATCCGTTCCTCCAGTACGCCGACGGTCGGGTTGCTGATCCGCGAATAGATGTGGCCGGGGCTTTCGAGATTGAACAGCGCCGCCGCGTGATCGGAATCGTCGAACACATAGGAAGTGGTCTGGTAGATCGGCACCGCGCGGGCGCCGGTGACGGGATCAGGTTGCTGACCCGCGTGCAGCGACAGTGAATCGAATTTCAGGAATTTTGCATCGGCCATTGGCTTCGAGCCCGAGATCACGCGTCGCGCAGCGCTCCGCAAAAGATGTGGGAAGCGTCCACAAAAGCTGAGGGCCGCTCTGCTGGTTTCCCAGCGGCGGCCCTCGTTTTTACGTAAGCCTCGACCTGTCTAACTTGCAGCAGGGGGACGTTACGAGTGACCTCCATCACCGTCAAGCGTGAAACGCGACAAACTGTAACAGGGGACATGAATTCCCCTCTTGCAATTTTCAAAATTCACGGACGCTCGATCGGCGGCTTGATAAGGAACCCATAAGAAAAATGCCGCCGGTAAAACCGGCGGCAAGTTAGACAGGGAGGCATGAAACTGGATCGTCGGAAAGATCCAGGAAGAAAAGCAGGGAAAGCCGCTTTTCCGATTGCCAAAATAACGCGAAGATGTGAACAAAATGTTAACGATGCCGCCGATGGCATCGCGACCGGTAGCGGCGCAGGGCCGCGGGGAACCCCAGCGATAGGTATGTGACAGGCGCCCCCGGTCAGGGTACGGTTAGTCGAACGTGGTTTAAGGCTGAACCGGCTGCTGGGACGCCGGGATGAACGCCCTTAGACCCTCACTGGGGAGAACAGCATGCACAGCAATGCCGTGGAGCGGGTTCATGATTGCAACCCGATCGATAATCCTGCCGCCCGCCTCGTGCTCGAAGAGTTGTTGGCGCGCGGCCACGCCAAGTTGAAAATCAGCCGCGAAACTCGCCGCCAGATCGATAACACCTTTGCCATCGCCCGCGAATATTTCGCGAAACCCATTCCCGAAAAATCGTCCTTCGCCCTGCCCCGTTACGTCGAGGGCTACCGCGAGATCGGCCTGGAATATTCCCAGGTCAAAGAGCGCCCCGACCTCACCGAGAGTTTTTCGCTCTGGAACCGCAACCGCGCCCATACCGACGCCGCGGGCTGGACCCAGAGCTGCCCGATCCACCAGGAGCTCCGTCGCACCATTGACGATCTCTCGACTTATGTCGCCGAGCTCTTCCAGACCATGGCCGACAAATGGGCGCCCGGGACCACCGGCCCCAGGTTCCAGCGCGCCTCCTATATCCAGGTGAACTACTACGAGCCGGCGCAGCACAGCCGCGATATGCTGCAGGACGGTCACGAGGACGGACATCTGATCACGCTGGTGACCTCGAACGCGCCGGGGCTGGAGGCTGAGATCAATGGCAAGTATCAGCCGGTCGATATCGGCCCGGACGAGTTTTTGATCATGCCCGGCAGCCTGCTGACCTTGATGACCGGCGGTGCGATCCCGCCGCTCTTCCACCAGGTGAAGAACAGCCGGCGCCAGGACCCGCGCTACTCGATGATGTTCTTCGTGAACCCCGAGGGCAACCAGGTGCTCGAGCCCTGGATCCGCAACGAGACCAACAAGGATGCGGACGTCATCGCCGAGGCCAATGCCTTGCCGCTGAAATTCGGCTTGCCGACGCTCGAGGACGGCACCGAGGGCCGCGGCCGCTAAGCCGCCGCCTTACGATTTGAAAAGGCCCGCCGCGGCAGCGAGGTGGGCCTTTTTCTTTTGCATGTTCTCCTCGACCCGGCGGATCTCGGCCTTCAACTCCTCGATATAGTCCGCGAGATCCTCGACCGACATTGGATCGAGATTCTTCGGCTTGGGCTTGGCTTTCCGGGGTTCGAGATCGTCGGTGTCCATCGCTTCATCCTCGCTGTTGCCGGCATGATGACCCCGGCCGCGCCGGTTTCCAAGCGCCCCCTTTTACCCATAGGGCATTCTCGGCTAATGATCGGCCAAACGGAGGACGCCATGACCCTGCCATCAGAAATGAACTGCATCGTGCTGGACGGTTTCGGCGGTCCGGAGGTGCTGAAGCCCGGCAAGCGGCCGATGCCGACATACGGCGCCGACGAAGTCCTGATCAAGGTGGCCGCGGCTGGCGTCAATCGCCCCGACGTGCTGCAGCGGACCGGCAATTACACGCCCCCGCCGGGCGCTTCGGATCTGCCGGGCCTCGAAGTCGCCGGCACCGTGGCCGCGATCGGCAGCGCCGTGAAGGATTGGAAGGTCGGCGATTCGGTCATGGCGCTGGTGGCTGGCGGCGGTTATGCGGAATACTGCGCGGCGCCGGCGCCGCAATGCCTGCCCGTACCGAAAAGCTTCAGCATGGTCGAGGCCGGCGCGGTGCCGGAGACCTTCTTCACGGTCTGGACCAATGTCTTCGATCGCGGGCGGCTGAAATCGGGCGAGACCTTCCTGGTGCATGGCGGATCGAGCGGGATCGGCACCACGGCGATCCAGCTCGCCCATCTCTTCGGCGCGAAAGTCATCACCACGGTCGGCGGCGCCGACAAGGCCGAGGCTTGCCGCAAGCTCGGCGCCGATCTCGCGATCAACTACCGCGAAGCCGATTTCGTCGAGGCGGTGACGAAGTTCACCGGGAAGCACGGCGCCGATCTCATCCTCGACATGGTCGGCGGCGATTACATCAACCGCAATCTCGCCTGCCTCGCCGTCGATGGCCGTCTGGTGCAGATCGCCTTCCTGCAGGGGGCCAAAGCTGAGATCAATCTCGCTGCGGTGATGATGAAGCGCCAGACCATCACCGGCTCGACCCTCCGCCCCCGCTCCGTCGCCCAGAAGGGCGAGATCGCGGCGGCGCTGAAGAGCCATGTGCTGCCGCTGTTCGAAGCGGGCAAGGCCAAGCCGGTCATCTACAAGACCCTGAAGCTCGCCGAGGCGGCCGAAGCCCACCGCCTGATGGAATCCAGCGCCCATATCGGGAAGATCGTGCTGACCGTATCAGGTTGACTGCATACTCCAGAATTCACCCGAATTGGAGGTCACGCGATCCGGCAGAGACTCACTGCGTCGATCGTGCTATGATCCACGTGCTGGTTGACTTCGCGAATGCTGCATCGAAGCTGCCCCCCGACTTGGTGCATGCCGGCCGGCAACCCATCGGCAGCGCTTGCATGTACCCAGCATGTACGAAACGCCGGATCCGCTGACTTGAATTGCGATGCCGGTGGTCGCGCCCGGCGCCTTGCATGGACCCAGCATGTACGAAACGCCGGATCCGCTTCGCCCGAGCGAAGGGGCTTGCGGCCTTCCGGTGGCTTACTCTTGGCGACTAAAATCCATATAATTCAACAACTTAAAATCTTCCGACTTTATCGCGAGCCGGCCTTCTAAGCGGGTTCGAATCGAGTTTCTCCTTGTCCATAGCCCCCGGCCAATGCTATTTCGCGGGCTGATTTGGTGTCGCTGCCTTATTGGCGCGCCCTGATCAGCACCCCAAATGGTCAAGTAACGGACTTGGCCGCCCGCCGGCGAAAACCCGGCGGCCGAGGAGGAGGATTTTATGGCTGCACCGCAACTTCTGATGCCGAAGGCGACCGCCGTCTGGCTGGTGGAGAACACCACGCTGACCTTCGACCAGATCGGCGCCTTCTGCAATCTGCACCCGCTGGAAGTCCAGGGCATCGCCGACGGCGAGGTCGCGATCGGCATCGTCGGCCTCGACCCGACGACCAACGGCCAGCTGACCAAGGAAGAGATCCTGCGCTGCGAGCAGGACACGACCCAGCGCCTGAAGATGGCGAAAGTCGCGATCCCGCTGCCACTGACCCGCAGCAAGGGCCCCCGCTACACGCCGGTCTCCAAGCGCCAGGACAAGCCCGACGCCGTCGCCTGGCTGGTGCGCCATCACCCGGAGCTGACCGACGCGCAGATCTCGCGCCTGATCGGCACCACCAAGCAGACCATCGCCGCGGTCCGGGACCGCACCCACTGGAACTCGGCCAACCTGCGGCCGCGCGATCCCGTGCTGCTCGGCCTGTGCACCCAGACCGACCTCAACAACGCGATCCTCAAGGCCCGCAAGGCCGCCGGCAAGCCGGCGACGCTCGACCCGCTGCCGGGCGCCGAGCCGATCGTCGAGGAGCCGATGCAGGAACCGAAGGAGAAGTCGCGCTTCGATATCGGCTCCTTCTTCAAGAGCCAGAACTGACCGCCCGGCTCGCTTGAGCCAGCCGGCGAAACCGACACGCCGCGCCCAGCCCGGGCGCGGCGTTTCATTTGTCACCGTGGTGGGTGGCGCCAACATCGACATCAAGGTGGCGATCAAGGGCGCGACCATTCCCGCGACTTCCAATCCCGGCACGGCGATGATGTCGCCGGGCGGGGTCGGGCGGAACATCGCGCATAACCTCGCCCGCCTCGAGGTGGCGGTGAAGTTGATCAGCGCGGTCGGCCGCGATCCCGAAGGCGATCGCCTGCTCACCGAGACCGCGGCGGCCGGCGTCGATGTCGCGGCGGTGCGGCGCGGCGGCGGCAATACCGGCGTCTACGCCGCCGTGCTGGATCGCACCGGAGAACTCGTGATCGGTGTCTCGGCGATGGACATCACTGCGCAGATCACCCAGCGCATGCTGCAGCGCTGCCACGCCGAGATCTCCGGCGCCGGCTTCCTGGTGGCCGACTGCAATCTCGAGCGGAGCTCCCTGCAATGGCTGCAGCAATGCGCCAAGCAGAACGGCATCCCCTTCCTGGTGGAGCCGGTCTCCGCCGTCAAAGTCGAGAAGCTGCACGCCATCCTGCGGCGCGGTGCGGCGATCCACACCGTGACGCCTAACCAGCAGCAACTGGGTGCGTTGACCGGAGCCGATCTGAAGTCGCTGGAGGCGACCGGGAAGGCCGCGCGCGGCCTCCATGATCGGGGTGTTGCCCATGTCCTGGTCGGGCTCGGGCCGGAGGGTGCCCTGCTCTCTTCCACCCAGGGCGAGGAGATCCGGCAGCACCATATCCCGGCCGCGCAGGCAAAGCCGCAGGATGTGACCGGCGGCGGCGATGCGCATGTGGCGGGCTATGTGGCCGGCCTGGTCGGCGGCATGAAACCGCTGCAGGCGGCCTTGCTCGGCCAGGCGGCGGCGGGACTTGCGGTCAGCGCGGCCGAGAGCGTCAGCCGCAAGATGAGCATGAAGAACCTGACCAACACGGCGACGGCGCTGAAGCGCCGCGTGAAGGAGCTCTAAGATGGCATTCGAGATCACAACCGAGGTGCAGGACGCGCTGGAGGAGAACCGGCCGGTGGTGGCGCTGGAATCCACCATCATCGCCCATGGCATGCCGCATCCGCAGAACCTGGAAACCGCGCAGGCGCTGGAGCAGATCATCCGCGACCATGGCGCCGTGCCGGCGACCATCGCCGTCATCGGCGGCGACTTCAAGATCGGGTTGACCGCCGCCGAGCTCTTCGTCCTGGCGACCGAGCAGGACGTGATGAAGCTCAGCGTGCGCGACCTGCCGCTCGCCGCCACGAAGCGCCTGCATGGCGCGACCACCGTTGCCGCCACCATGCGGCTTGCGGCGCGGGCCGGCATCCGCGTCTTCGCCACCGGCGGAATCGGCGGCGTGCATCGCGGCGCCGAGACCACGTTCGACATCTCCGCGGACTTGACCGAGCTCGCGGAGACGCCGGTCGCCGTCGTCTCCGCCGGTGCCAAGTCGATCCTCGACATCGGCCGCACGTTGGAAATGCTGGAGACGCTGAGCGTCCCGGTGATCGCCTACAAGACCGACCGATTCCCCGCCTTCTATTCGCGCGAGAGCGGCTTCGCGGCGCCGATGCGCCTCGACTCGCCGCTGGAGATCGCGACTTTCCTGAAGGCGCGCTGGGAGCTCTCCCCGAAGGGCGGCGTGAGCATCGCCAACCCGATCCCGGCCGCGGACGAGATCCCGGCGGCGAAGATCGAAGGCACGATCCGCGCCGCGCTCGACGAGGCCGCGAAGCAAGGCATCGCCGGCAAGGAGACGACGCCCTTCCTGCTGAAGCGCGTCAACGAAGTGACGGCCGGCGCCAGCCTCAAGGCCAATATCGCGCTGGTGAAAAACAACGCGCGGTTGGCCGCCGAGATCGCCGTCGCGCTGGCCGAGCGATAGCGCCAGGGAACCTTCGCCGTTCGCCTCGGATTAGTTCCGAAAGGAGCACCGAAGCATGGCGAACAAGAACGGCGACCTGGGCAAGTTCAAGCGGGCGCTCGACCAGCAGAACCAGGTCGAACGCGGGCGGAGCTCATCCGAAAAGCACCAGCGCGATGCGGCCGAAGGCAAGGCGGCCCATCATGGGCCGGGCGCCTTGGAAGAGCAAAGCAAGGGTCGGCCCAAGCAGGGGCAGGCCGCGACGACCAGGAAGTCGCCGCAATCCGCCCGCAGCCAGTCGCGCTGATCAGTTCTTGACGATATCCAGCCGGTGGTCGGCGTTCACGGCGCATTTCGCACTGGGAATGCCCTGGTCCTCCGGGCTGTTGGCCCAGGCGTCGGGCAGGTAGAGCGGCTTGTTCTTCTTGATCTGCGCGTTGGAGACCATGCGCGCCTGCTTGCCGTTCTTGGCCTGCGAATAGACCACGCCAATGCCGAAGCTCGGACGGGCGTTGTCGCCTTCCCATTTCACGCGATAGACCGTGACGTCGTGGCCGAGCTCGTCCTTCGCCGCCCAATGGGTGACTGTCGGCAGCGGCTCGAAGGCATTGGCGCCGGGAAAGGTCTTGCCGTCGAGGCCGATCGCGAACTGGCGATAGATGTAGGTCTCGCCGTTGGGCCCGTCATTGTCCTCCGGGTTCGCCATCTCGGCGACCCAGAGCTCGATATGCGGCTGGCCGACCCAGGACTTGGCCTTGCCCGATTTGAGCTCTGCGTCGGCGCTCGGGTCGAAGACCTGAATCAGCAACGAAGCCTCGCTCTCCTTGATCACGCGCAGGGTGGCAGCACCCTCGTCGATCGGCTTGCCGAACACCATGAAGCCGTTGAGGCCGTCGGTGGTCAGCGCGCGGGCGCAATCGCCGAGCGCGGTGCCCTCGGGGTAGCCGTTGCCGTCATAATCGGGGCCGGCATTCGGGAATGGGATGGAATAGCCGCCGGCGATTTTGGGGCCGGTCGGCAAGGTCGCATCCGGGCCGTTCGGCCAGTCCGGGCAACCGATCTCGTCATCTTCCTTATACCTGAACCCGGCGACCGACCCGACCTGGCGCGCCGACAAGGTGACACGATCGACCTCGGTATAGGTGCCGCTGCCGGGAATGGCGTTGTGATAGCTGCAGTCGAACTCCTTCACGACGGCGAGCGGGCTGAGACGGATCTGCTTGGTGGATACCCAGCGCCAGGCCGAGCCGCCGCTCTGGTCCCAGGTGATCATGTTGGGGGTGACTTCGATCATGTCCTCGCCCATGCCGGCGGAACCGTATCCGTCGTTGCAGAGTGCCAGGATGCGCTTCGGCGCCTCGCCGCCGGCGATCAGCCAGAGCTCGCGGCCGCCGTCGTGATCCGGTGCGTCGGTCGCTTCCGGATCGCCGATGCAGCCTTCTTCCGGCGCCTCCGCCGGCTTGTCGGCGACGTCGAAATGCACATCGACCACCGTCAGCTTCACGTTGCCCGGTCCCTGCCCGGCATCCACCGTGGTCGTCTTGCAGGTCTTGCGCGCGCCACAGATCGCGGACTGCTGGTCCGGCGAGAGATCGGCGGCGAAGACGGGTGCTGAAAGGAAGATGACGGCGGCGAATGCCAACCAGCGGAACATGAATGACTCGCTTTTCTTGAGACCCCGAACGCGGCGCAGGATATGGGTCTCGCGAATCAGCGCAATGGTTCATGCGTTGGACTGTGACGCAGCGCAGGCTGCAGCCGTGATTTCGATCACAGCCGCAGCCTGCCTCTGATGCTTACGCCGCGGTCCAGTCGAACTTGCTCATCGGCAGGACGCGGATGCGCTTGCCGGTGGCGGCGAAGACCGCGTTGGCGACGGCCGGGCCGATCGGAGGGACGCCGGGCTCGCCGACGCCGGTCGGGCCTTCCTTGGACTGCAGGATATGCACTTCGACCTGCGGCATCTCGTCGAGATGCAGCACTTCATAGCCGTCGAAGTTGGTCTGCTCGACCGCGCCGTCCTTCAGGGTGATCTCGCCCTTCAGGATGGCGCTCAAGCCATAGCCGATTCCGCCTTCCATCTGCGCCTTGATCACGTCCGGATTGACGGCGGTGCCGCAATCGACCGCGCAGATCACGCGCTCGACCTTGACCGAGCCCTGGTCGACCGAGACATCGACCACTTGCGCCACATAGGAGCCGAAGGATTCGGCGACGGCAACGCCGCGCCCCCTAAGGGATCCATTGGGGCCCTTCTCCAAGGCTTGGCCCCAGCCGGAGGCCTCCTTCACCTTCTCGAGCACCGCCTTGTGCCGCGGCTTGTCGCCGAGCATCGCCAGACGGAACTCGATCGGATCCTTGCCGGCGGCCTGCGCCAGCTCGTCGATCAGCACCTCGGTCGAATAGGCGGTGTGCGTGCTGCCGACCGAGCGCCACCACAAGACCGGCACGCCGACCTTGGTCGTGACCAGGTCGACATGGATGTTCGGCACCGCATAGGGCAAGGTCGAGGCGCCTTCGACCGAGGTCGGGTCGACGCCGTTCTGGATGAACCCGGCGAAGGGACCGTCGGACATGATCGACTGCCCGACGATGCGGTGCTGCCAGGCAACGAGCTTGCCCTCGCCGTCGAGGCCGGCCGACATCTTGTGGAAATACATCGGGCGGTAGCGGCCGCCGGTCATGTCGTCCTCGCGGGTCCAGACCAGCTTGACCGGCGCCTTCCAGCCGATCGCCTTGGCGGTCGACACCGCTTCGGCGATCACGTCGCCATCGCCGACCGCACGACGGCCGAAGCTGCCGCCGG
Source organism: Dongia sp. agr-C8 (assembly GCF_054658695.1). Classification (NCBI taxonomy): domain Bacteria; kingdom Pseudomonadati; phylum Pseudomonadota; class Alphaproteobacteria; order Rhodospirillales; family Dongiaceae; genus Dongia; species Dongia sp. agr-C8. Next base: position 1,090,432 of record NZ_BAAGHZ010000001.1, on the reverse strand, counting down.
TCATCATGACGTGGAGCACGATCTTGTCCGGCGTGGTCTCGGCGATCCCGGCCGCGATGCCCTGGTAGAGATCCGGCATCTGGTGGCCGCCCCAGATCTCGATCCTGTCGCCGTCCTTGCGGGCGACGGCATCGAGCGGCTCCATCGCGGCATGGGCGAGGTAGGGGAACTCGAACTCCGCCGAGATGACCTTGGCGGCGGATTTCATCGCCGCATCGGCATCGCCGTCATGGCGCGCCACCGCGGCCTCGGTGCCGGCGGCAAGCTTCTTATACTCGGCCATGAGCTCCGGCGAGCCGCGCTTCTCGGCCTTGCTGTCGTCCCATTCGACCTTCAAGGCCTTGCGGCCCTGCATCGCGTTCCAGGTGCTGTCGGCGACCACTGCGACGCCGCGCGGGATCTGCACGACGTCGACCACGCCCTTCACCTGCTTGGCGGCGGCGGCATCGAAGGACTTCACCGTCGCGCCGAACAGCGGCGGCCGCGCGACCACGGCGTAGAGCATGCCCGGCAGCTTCACATCGAGCGTGAAGGTCTGATGCCCGGTGGTCTTCGCCGGAGAGTCCAGACGCCGCAGGTCGGCATTGCCGATCAGGGTCCAGGCGCCGGCATCCTTCAGGGTCACGTCGGCAGGCGGCGTTTCCTTCGCCGCGGCTTCGGCAAGCTCGCCGAAGGTCGCGGTCTTGCCGCTGCTGTGGCTGACCACGCCTTTCGAGACGGTGATCTCACCCGCCGGCACATTCCATTGCTTGGCGGCGGCGTTGACCAGCATCACTCGCGCCATGGCGCCGGCGCGGCGATAGCGGTCGAATGAGCTCATGGTCGCGGTCGAGCCGCCGGTGCCCTGGAACTTGCCGCCGAAGGCGATATTGCCATAGAGGTTCGGGTTGCCGTAGCCGCCCTCGACCTCCATCTGCGACCAGTCGGCCTCGAGCTCCTCCGCGACCAGGGTCGCGGTGCCGGTGTAGATGCCCTGGCCCATGTCGAGGTGGGCGGCGAGCACGGTCACCTTGTTCGCCGGCGAGATGCGTATATAGCCCTCGAACGGGCTGCCGGCCCCCGCGGCCTGCGCACTGGTGATGCGGCCTCCCAGGCCATGCCAGCCGATGACGAGACCGGCGCCGGCGACGACGCCGGCTTTCAGGAAGCTGCGGCGGCTGGGCGTGATGGCGTTGATGGGGAGTGCTTCGTTCTTGCGGATCAACATGGCTCAGCCCTCCATGATGCGGGCGGCTTCGCTGACCGCGGTTCGGATGCGTTGATAGGTGGCGCAGCGGCAGATATTGGTCATCGCCGCCTCGATATCCTCCTGGGTCGGCTTCGGGTTGCTCTCGAGCAGCGCCGTCGCCGCCATGATCTGGCCGGACTGGCAGTAGCCGCATTGCACGACATCGAGCTTCTGCCAGGCGGTCTGCACCGCCTTCGCCGCCTTGCTCTCGACCGCCTCGATCGTGGTGATGCTGGCCGCGCCGACATCGCCGACGGTGACACTGCAGGAGCGGGTCGGCTGGCCGTCCATATGGACGGTGCAGGCGCCGCAGGCGGCAATGCCGCAGCCGTACTTGGTGCCGGTCAATCCAATCGTGTCGCGCAGCACCCAGAGCAAGGGCGTCGCGGGATCGACATCGACCAGATGGTCCTGTCCGTTGACTTTAAGAGTGATCATGGCGCGTGGCCCCTCCCGAGGGCGGTGCGGATGAGAAACGGCGATGTCCCGGCACCGAAGCGACCGGTGGCGGGAAGACATGCGTGCGGATAAGGCTCGAAGGTCACTAGCCCCGATTATATCAGGAGGCGCCTCCGTTTTTGCAATGGCGTTGCGGGCAGTATTTTTGCGCCGCCCGGAATTTCCCTGGGGATAAAGCCGCGGCACCGTATCCGACCTTCCTGCGAAAGTTATAGATTGTGGAAAGGGTTGTTCCGGAAAAGGCGGAACTTGGGGTGTTGGAGCGCTTGAGCCAGGAGGAGACCGAAGCCCGGATCGCCGCAAGCCATCCGGACATTCGCGCCATGGTCGATTACTGGCGGTCGAAGGCCGGCGCGCGCCGGATGCCCCGCCGCACCGATATCGACCCGGGCGACATCAAGGCCTTCCTGCCGCGGATCACCCTGGTGGATGTCGTGCCGGATGCGCGCCGCTTCGTCTACCGGCTGGTCGGGACCGAGGAAGTGGCATCGCGCGGCAGCGACCCGACCGGCCGTTCCGTGGCAGAGGCCTTTTTCGCCTCCTCCGCCGAGGAATCCCTCGCCTACTACGAGTACGTCGCTCAGACCGGGGAACCCTGCTGTTTTCGCGGCGACTACCGCGCACCGGACGGCGCGCTGGAGAAGCAGGACGTGATCTTCCTGCCGCTCTCGGAAGACGGCGAGACGGTCAGCATCATCCTGGTCTTCTATCACGATTACCGGTTCCACCCGCGGGTGGCGGAATCCTCCGTCCTGCTCCGCTACCACAGCTGGGAGAAGGACGCGGAAGATGAAGGCTAGAGCACCGGCTCAGTCGTCGCGGTGGGTGCGTTCCATCCGCTCGTGGCGCTCCTGGGCCTCGATCGACAGGGTTGCGATCGGGCGGGCTTCCAGGCGCTTCAGCGAAATCGGCTCACCGGTCTCCTCGCAATAGCCGTAGGAGCCGTCCTCGATCCGGAGCAGCGCCTCGTCGATCTTGGAGATCAGCTTGCGCTCGCGGTCGCGGGTGCGGAGCTCGAGGGCGCGGTCGGTCTCCAGCGAGGCACGGTCGGCGATATCCGGTTCCGAAAGGCTCTCTTCCTGGAGATGGCTCAGGGTCTCGTTCGATTCCCGGAGCAGTTCCGCCTTCCATCCGAGCAGCTTCTGCCGGAAATATTCCAGCTGCATCGGATTCATGAAGGACTCTTTTTCGGTCGGCCGATAGTCGGGCGAAAGCAACGGTTTCATGCAGTGCTCGAATGGATACGCCGGTTCCCGGTACCATCCTCCCAGGGCGATTCCCTGGTGGCCGGGCGCGGGGAGTAATAAGGGAATAAAGTTATCCTCGCAAGTCCGATTTGGCGTCGGGCGCGGCGTTCAACTTATTGTAATTTAAGGATTCTATATCCCAGCGCTCAGGGCGCGGGGCGGCTCAGCTTGGCCAGCTCCACAGCGGCCCGAAGCTCAATCTCGTCGAGAATGGCGAGGAGCTTCGGATCGTCGATCTGCTCGCGCTTGGCTCGGACCAAGGAGGCGAGCTGCTCCAGCTTCGCCATCGGGATGGTGCCGAGCAGCAGGCCCAGCCGGATCTCCTCCAGATGGTCCAGCATCATGTTGCCGCGTTCCTGCGCCCGCTTCCGGGCCCGGCCACGCGTGGCATCCGGAGCCTCTTGCAGGGCCAGCACGGTGTTGAGATCGGTGAAGCCGACGCTGACCGGCATTCCCGGGCCGTGGCTCTGCTGGGTATCGCTGAGCGCCTTGGCGAAGGCGCCGGAACCAGTCGCCGACGTGCCGCCGGTCTTGCGGACGGTCGTCGTGGGCCTCGGTGCGGTGGGTTCGACTTTCATCGGTCGGGAAGCGACTCCATTCGGGCGGCGCCCTGCCTGCCCTTTTAGTCACCGTATCCTTAACATTCTATAAAGAAATCCAAAGGCTTGCCTATCGTACCCTGGCCCCGGCAGAAACTGCCGGAAGGTTAAGGCCGGTCCTGCCCGCGCCTCGTCCGGGCACAGCAACCGGTCCTGGTCAGGTCTGGTAACCAACTGAAATCATTAATATAGCGACATTGGCGCGCCTGGCATGGGATTCGCTAGTTACCGGGCGCAAAGCCAGTTTAACCGCCGAAGAAATCGGACCGAACATGAAGCGACCGCCCACCAGCAAACCGCGCTCCGCCCTGCTGCGGCTCGCCCGCCTGGGCGTGATGCTGGCGGCCCTGGCCGCGACCGCGATCCCCGCCGCCGCCACGTCCCGGATCAAGGACATCGCCGATTTCGAGGGCGTCCGCGAGAACCAGCTGGTCGGCTACGGCCTGGTGGTCGGCCTGGACGGCACCGGCGACGACATGAAGAAGAAGGCCCCGTTCACCCGGGAAAGCCTGATCGGCATGCTCGAGCGCCTCGGCGTCAAGATCAACCGCGACAATGCCGACCTCGAGACCAAGAACCTCGCGGCGGTGATGGTGACAGCCAACCTCCCCGCCTTCTCCCGCCAAGGCAGCGAGATCGACGTCAGCGTCTCGTCCCTGGGCGATGCCACCAGCCTGCAGGGCGGCATCCTGCTGGCGACCCCGCTGATCGGCGCCGACGGCGAAGTCTACGCGGTGGCTCAGGGCGGCATCACCATCGGCGGCTTCAAGGCGGCGGGTGCGGCCGAGACCATCGTGCGCGGCGTGCCGACCAGCGGCCGGATCGTGCGCGGCGGCATCGTCGAGCGCGAGATCCCCTTCGAATTGAATCAGCTCTCCAGCTTGAAACTGTCGCTGCGCAACCCGGACTTCACCACCGCCCAGCGGATCGCCGATGCGATCAACGCCGCAGTCGGCGCCGGCACCGCCCTGCCGATCGACGGCGGCACCGTGCAGTTGAACTCCAGCCAGTTTCCCGGCGGCCCGGCCGCTCTCATCACCAATGTCGAGCAGCTGCCCATCGAGCCGGACCAGCAGGCCCGCGTGGTGATCGACGAGAATACCGGCGTCATCGTCATGGGCGAGAACGTGCGGATCAGCAAGGTCGCGGTTGCCCAAGGCAATCTCACCATCCGCGTCACCGAGACCCCGCAGGTGTCGCAGCCCTCGCCCTTCTCCTCGACCGGCGTGACGGTGGTCGTGCCGCGCACCGATATCGAGGTGCAGGAAGATCGCAACCGCAAGCTCGCGGTGCTGCCGACCAGCCTCACCCTCGAACAGCTCGTCACCGGAATCAACTCGCTCGGCGTCGGTCCGCGGGATCTCATTTCGATCCTGCAGTCGATCAAGGCCGCCGGCGCGCTCCAAGCGGACATCGTTACGCAATGAACGCGGTCTCGACAGCGCCGACCCTTGGGCCGACCTATACGCCCGATCCGCGCCAGCTCGCTCAGCAGCGCGCGGCCCTGGCCAAGCAGCAGAACGAAGCGGCGATCGACAAGGTCGCCGAGGATTTCGAGGCCTTCTTCGCCGGTGCTTATTTCGAGCAGATGTTCTCGGGCATCAAGCCGGATTCGGTCACCGGCGGCGGCGAGGCGGAGGGGATGTTCCGCTCGCTGATGACCCAGGAATACGGCAAGGCGGTCGCAAGGCAGCATGTGCTCGGGATCGCCGACGTCGTGAAACGTCAGCTCCTGCAACTGCAGGAGCAGCAATAGGGGGTTCTATGTCCAAGCCGTCGTCGCGCGTCACCGAGCTCTTGGCCATCACTTCGCGGCTGATCGGCTGCCTGCAGCAGGAGATGGAAGCGATCCGCGCCATGCGGCCGGAAGCCTTGAAGCAGATGCAGGTGGAGAAGATCGCCCTCGCCGACACCTACCGCGCCTTCACCCTGGCGCTGAAGGAGCCTTCCGGCGAGAACCAGGCGATCAGCACCGCCTTGAAGGACGAACTGGTCGAGGCGACCGAGCGGGTCCAGGCGGCGGTCACCGAAAATCTCCGCGCGCTGCGCGCAATGCGGGACGTCAACGAACGGGTGATGCGCGCCGTGGTTTCCGCGCTCGACGAAAAGCGCTCCAGCGTCACCGGCTACGATCAGCGGGGCTCCCTGCGCAAGGGACGCCGTTCCGCCGCCGCGGAGCCGGCTACGATGCAACAACGCGCTTGAAGCGGATCAGGCCTTGATGTCGACGTGGGCAGCCGTCGCAGCCGCGGTGGTGCTGGGTGCGACGGAAGGCGAAGCCGGGGGCGCGCTCGGCCCGGAGGCCGGCTTGGCGCCGGTGCTCACCACGACGGTCTGCGGCGCGGTCTGGCTCTCACCAACGGAACCCTTGTAGAGCTTCTGCTGCAGCTGAACCCGCTGCTCGCGCTGGGACGCCGCATATTGCCGGAGGTGATACTCGGTCGGGACCTGGGTGACTTCCGCCCCGGTCTCCACGTTCTGCTGCAGCAGGATGACCTTGCCGAAGTCCGAGCGGTAGCTGAACTCGAAGGCGTTGTAGGCGAAGATTTTCTGATCGGCGGTCTGTGTGGGCGTCGTTATGACGCGGGGCTGAGGCTCGGAGGGACTGGCTTCCGCGGCGCTGACGGCGAACACGCCAGCACCCACCGCCACCCGCGTATCAAGCGAGGACGATGCGCCAGTGCTTCCCAAACTGTTGCCGACACTCAGCATTTTGACTATCCGCGGACGGGCGACCTAACCCGCTGTTTCGCCACGTATTCAACTAAAAACCTCTATGCCCAGCTCTATGCACCCAAATTAGAACCTGGGCAGGGTTACAATAGGCCTGTTAACACTTAACTTCAAGACTTTAACCCTGGGAAACCCAACCCAATGGTGTGATTCCTCAGAATCGAAGCGAAGAATCTTCCTCTACCATTCCGATTCATGGACAACCGCGCCGCGCAACCCGGCGGTTTCTACCCACCAAAAGCCAACGATCCAGTCGGCAATTCTGTTCCTTCCCGGCGATAATTGCAGGGTGGTGGGCGAGCCGCAGGTCTCTGGAATCGTCATTTTCTGACGTAATATCAACAAAATAGCAGTTGGCATGGCGACTGCATCAAGGGGTCCGAGGGCTGGGTTGACCAGCCTAGCCGGGGCCAAAGGCTTCGGTCAGCCAAGATTACGGGAGAACCCTGATGGCAACGAACGACATCCCATTGACGAGCGGCATCCGCGGGAACTTGCTGCTCCTGCAGTCGACCCAGTCTCTGCTCGATCGGACACAGCAGCGCCTGTCGACCGGCAACAAGATCAACAGCGCGCTCGATGGGCCCGTCGCCTATTTCGCCGCCAAGGGTCTCAACAACCGGGCCGACGACCTTTCGGCCTTGAAGGACTCGATCGGCCAGTCGGTCAGCACGATCCAGACCGCCAACACGGCGGCGACCACGATCGGCAACTATCTCGACCAGGCGCAGGCGCTGATCAACCAGGCGCAACAGAACCTCGGGTCGGACGCGAACTCGATCAATCTGCGCAAGTCGCTGGCGACGCAGTTCAACACGCTCCTGGACCAGATCAACAAGCTCGCCCAGGGCGCCAACTACAACGGCAAGAACCTGGTGATCGGCAACGGCTTGCGGATGGACGCGACCTCGTCGACCAAGAGCTCGACCAACGCGATCCCGGGGGTCACCGGCGCAACCGTCACCAACGTGATGACGACCGACGACTACGTCATCGCGATCAAGGGCGACGGCAAGATCTCGGCCAACGCCACCGACGTTGCCAATGCCGAGGCCGACCGCGGGATCAGCAACGTCGTGGTCAGCGGCTTCCAGAGCAAGGTGTCCGCCACCTTCAGCTCGCTCTCGGTGAAGATCACCGGCGGCGTCGGCCAGGACAAGACCATCACGGTCACCGAGGGCACGGTCGCCTTCACCCAGACCTTCACCCAGGCGCAGTGGAAGGCGGCGAACTCGACCGGCCAGGTTCTGAACTTCGACCACCAGTTCGTCAGCGGCACGCATATCAACTTCGACGTCGACTTCGAGCAGATCGAAGCGGTGCCGGACACCGCCGGTGTCGGCACCTCGACCATCGAGAAGTTCGCCGACCTCGGGATCGGTGTCACCAACTTCAACGGCATCGGCGCCACGGTCACGCGCAGCGCGTCGAACCTGTCCGGCCAGCAGAAGCTGGCGGACGGCCAGAACTCCTGGAACTTCGACACCGGCACGCCGCGCCTCACCATCGACGAGAAGACCATCCTGCAGTCGTCCCAGTACAACGCGATCGTTGGCGGCGCCTATGGCGGCGCCGCGGATGCGATCGCCGGCACGCCGACCATTCCGCTGGCCGGAATCTCCAACGACTTCACCTACACGGTGACCGCGCGTGCCGACCCGGCGAACTTCGACTTCGTCGCCGGCAAGTTCACCGCCTACAGCGTGACGGTCACCGGCCCCTCCGGCACCTCGACCATCGTGGTCAACGGCGACGGACTTTACTCGATCAACAGCATCGCCGACGGCACGCCGGCAGGAAGCGTCACCATCGACTTCCGCACCGCGGGCCTGGCGCGCACCACCGTTGCCTCGGCTTCGGACGCGACGCAGGTGCAATCGACCGCCATCGTCCTGGGCGGCGTGCTCGACGTCAGCAACATCTCGGTCGGAGCGGTCTCGGGCTTCGCCAACGACGTGGCGACGCGCATGACCATCAACATGAAGACCGACGTCAGCGCCTCGACCTTCGTGCTCGACGACGGCTACGGCGGCAAGGCGACCTACAACGGCACACTGGCCTCGTCGCAGGTCATCAACTTCGTGATCTCCGGCGGCGTCAACAGCGGCGCGACCCTGGTCTTGAGCTTGGGCAGCAGCGTGCTGCAGTCCAACGCCACCGGCCAGATCATCATGAACGCGATCGGCGCCTACACGGCACCCCGTCAGGTCGCGTTCGACGTGCGCGCCGGCCAGACCGGGTACACGTCCACCTTGAGCACGGCGCAGGTGACGAACGCCACCGACGCCAACAACATGACGGTCCAGCTCGACGAGACCAACGTCGCGCATATCCAGGTCATCAGCAAGAACCTGCAGACCGACGGACAAGGCCTCGCGGTCGACCAGGCGCAGAACAACTGGCTCGACCGCGCGGATCTCGAGGTCGCGAGCAAGATGATCCAGGCCGCGAAGACCGAGTTGCAGGCCCAGACCTCGGGCTTGAACAACAACCTCGACATCATCCAGGAACGGCAGAAATTCACCGACAGCTTCGTGAACATCCTGGCCGAGGGCGCCAACAAGCTGGTCCAGGCGGACCAGAACGAGGAAAGCGCCAACATGCTGCAGCTGCAGACCAGGCAGCAGCTCGGCACGATCACCTTAAGTCTCGCCAACCAGGCCCAGCAGGCCATCCTGAAACTGTTCTGATCGCAGTCTCCCCCCGATTTCCCTGGGGGGCAGCGACAGACCGGCCCGGCGACTTGCCCCAGTCGCCGGGCCTTCTCTTTTCAGGCGGATGCATCGCCGGATCGGGCGAGGCCGTCCCGATCAGTCGCCGCTGTTGCCGATCTTCACGACGGAGAGGTCGAAGACACCGGAGCCGGCGAGCGGCTTGGCGTCGGGAGCCTTAGGCTCGACCGTGGCGGCCGGCGCCATCTCGCCGAAATCGACGGTGAAGGCCGGCGCCGCGGCCTCCGGCTCGCCCTTGAGCTTCCGGATCAGGCTCTGGATCTCGGCGTCGTCCGGGGCGAGGCGCAGGGCGCGCTCGGCGACCGGCAGGGCCTCTTCACTCAGTTCCTGTCGCGCCAACTCGAGGGCCAGCAAGCGCCAGGCAACGGCCGACTTCGGGTCGATGGAGGTGGCGCGGCGCAGCCAGCGCAAGCCCACCTCGTTGTCGTTGGCCCGCAGGGAAAGGATGGCGTAGTTGAAGGCTGCAAGGAACTGGTCGGCCTTGATGTCCAAACTGCGCCGGAAAGTCTCGCGCGCTTCGTCGCTTTTGCCCTGCTCGCTCAGCAGCCAGCCGAGCAAGGAGACGATCGCCGGATCCTTATCGCCCGAGAGAGCCAGGCCGCGACGGACCACGGTTTCCGCTTCTTGGAACCGCCGGAGCGCGCCCAGGCACTCGCCCCAGCTGGCCAGGCTGTTCGCATCGAGGCTGCCCAGGGCCGCGGCCTTGTCGAAAGCCTCGGCCGCGCCGGCCTGGTCGCCGAGGTCGCGCCGCGCGAGCCCCAGATTCTGCCAGGCCATGAAGTTCTTCGGGTCGAGCGCCAATGCCTTGGTGACGGCATCGACGGCTTCCTGCGACCGCTCGATGGCGAGGCAGGCCGCCGCGAGGTTGTTCCAATAGAGCGATTCCTCCGGCCGGGTCGCGACGGCCTTGCGCAGCAGTTCGAGGCCGGCCTCGGTGCGACCGGTGCGGGAGTAGATCATGCCGAGCTGATGGTTGACCTCGGGCTGATCCGGGTCAGCCTTGTAAACCGCATCGAGCAACGCCTCGGCGCCGGCCAGGTTGCCGACCTGAGCCAGCGAGATGGCCTGATCCAGCCTTTCCGCATGGGCGGCGGAAACGGCCTTCCCCCGACCGCCTCGCTCTTGCTTCGCCGCAGCGCGGCGTTCCTTCCGATTCATCGCCATCTGAGATCGATCAACTCCCGAACGTTTGCTCGAACAGGGCCAGCACTTTTGCGACTTCGGCCTCACCCGGACCACCGGGCGCCACCACGGTCCGCAAGGCCGAGAACCAGCGGTTCTCCCCTTCGTTCATGCCCCACCACCAGTGATCCACCGCCCGCTTCACCTTGAGAGTCGGCTTGCCGAGCGCGCCGGCCAGAACGGCGGTCAAATCTTCGACCGCGATCACGAAATCGCAAGCCTGAACTTCGGCGGCGTATGCACCGAGGTCGCCGGAGAAGTCCACCCGCCGGTCAAAAATAAGATCGCGGCCCGTGCGCTCCGCAAATTCCGCCAGTTCCGCCTCCGCGGAACCGGGATGCAGGGCGACGACCATCACGTCCGATCGATCGATCAGCGGCAGCCAGGCGTCGAGTGGGGTCGGCCATTGCGGCGAGCTCTTGGCATGGCGCCACGACAGGCCCACCAATTTCCGACCCTGCGCTGTCGCCTGGTATGCCTGGCGCAGCACCGCGACCTTCTCCGGGTCCGCGGTCAGCGCCGGTTTCTGACGCGCCGGAAACTGGCTCTGAGCGCTGCGGAGCCGGCCAGCCAAGTTGCCGAGCGTGCTCACCAGCTGGAAATTGCGCTCCTGCAGGGTTTCCGGAGTCAGGTCGTTACGCCCCATGACGTCTATGGTCGGAAAACTGGTGGTCATCAACGACGCGAGACGGGGATCGCATTCCAGCGCCGTCTTTCGGCTTTCCCTTGCGACCTCCGGGATCAATCCGGCGAACAGCAGCTGCTCGATGAGATTGCGCTCGGCTGCCAGGAAGAGGCGCTGCTTGCGCAAGCTGCCCTCGGACCAGGGCTTCGGTTGCTTTGCCGGATCGAGCGCGGCGAAGTAAGTCGGCAGCACTTCGGGCCGGACACCAAAGCGCCAGCGGAAGCTCGGCCAGCCTGCCGCCCATTGGTCGAGCCGCAACAGGATCTCGGCAAGTGCGGTGTGGACCGTCGCATTCGAAGGCTCGACGGTGAGCACGCGCTCGTAGTTCTTGCGGGCCAGTTCGAAATCTCCCTGGGCGGCCTGCAAACCCGCCAAAGCCATGCGGCTGGCCACGTTCTCAGGGTCGCGACGCAGGATCCGCGCGAAGAAATCGGTCGCTTCGTCGTACCGGCCGAGATCCGACAGGATGCGGCCGCAGGCTATCGAGGCCTCGTCGTTCTTGGGGAAGCGGCGCGTCAGCTCGCGCGCAAGACCGAGGCCGTGCTCGGCGTCACCCGCCTTGGCGAGTGCCTGGGCCATGTCCGCCTGGATGTCCGGATCCTCGGAATCAAGCTCGATCGCGCGGTGCAGAATGCCGACGGCATCCGCCGCCTGGCCCGCCGCCAGCGCGGATTTGGCCACCGCGCGCATGGCCTGCGCCTTGTCCACGCCATGGGCCAGGAGCATGCGGCCGTATTGCTCGGCATCCGCGATCCGGTTGGCCTTGACCATGGTGGAGAAGGCGCGGCGGAGGTATGCGATCTCAGCCTGTTTCAGAGTTTCGTCATCCTGCTTCGCCAGCCGATCGGCGACCCGTTCGACCAATCCGTCCCAGCCCCCTTCCTTGTCGGGCCGGAAGAGTTCCAGGCTGTCGTACCACATCGTGTCGGTTCGATCGGTCTGCCAGCGCCAGTCGGAATTGAGCGGGAGCATGGCCCAGCAGGGCTTGCCGAGGCCGCCGGCGAAATGAATCGTGCTGTTGTCTACCGAAATGACCATGTCCATGGCGGAGATCTGCGCCGTGAAAGGATCCATGTCCCCCATCGGGTTCACCTCCTTGTCCCAGTACACCTTGTCGCCCAGCTGCTGCTGCAACTCTTCGATGTCTCGGGTAAGGTCGCCGTATTGCAGGCTGATGAAGGCGCAGTCCTCCATGTCGAACAGCGGCTTCCAGTAGGGAAGTTCGAGAGAGCGCATCGCAGCGCTGTCGCGGTTTCCGCTTCGCCAGGAAATGCCGATCAGGCGTTTCCCCGGGAACTGCGCTTCGTAACGCTTCCGGAGCTTCGACTTCAGCGCCGGATCGGCCACCAGGAAGCCCGCCTTGCCCGGCAGATCGTCGATATCGGGCTTCAGAAGATCGAGCAGGTCGCCAGCCGTCGTGCGCGCCGCCACCGCCTCTAGCGGGATGTCAGGCGGCAGCTTGTTCTCATAGATGAACTGCATTTCGGGGAAGCTTCGCCGGAACAGGTTGCCCATACGTGGGATGACCTTGGTGACGACGTCCCGCGCCTTGGGCGCGATGCCGGGAAAGAGCACCGCCCACATCACATAGTCGCCGACCCCCTGCTCGCATTGCACGACCAGCTTGCCGTGCTTGATCGGACTGCCGTCCCACTCCGGGACCGGAAGTTTCCACAGTTCCTCAGCGCCTTCCCGCACCCAACGCGTGTAATGGTACTTGTGGAAGGTCTCAAGATCGCCGAGCCGGAATGAGTTCAAGGAGTAGATCATCAGAAGGCTCGGCCGGTCCATTCCGGCATTCAGCACCTCGCGCACGACTTCGTGGCCGCCGAGGAAGTCGCCGTCCTGCATCAACGTCACGGCCAGATAGCGATAGGCCTGTGAGTCGTCCGGGTTCCGCTTGATGTAGTCCCGCACCATCCCCGCGGCGCGTTCGGGCCGCTGCGCAATGACGAACGTCTCGGCGGCGAGATGAGCGTTAGACCAGTTGTCGGCCGCGAGTTCTTCCAGGCGCGCGCGATGCGCCGCGGCGACGTCGGGCTCGTGGCGCAGGTCGGCCAGCGCCTCCGCCAAGGCGAGATTGACCGCCGTCAACGCCGCCTCCACCTTGCGTTTCTGGGCGCGCTTCAAGGCGCGATCCGCCTCGTCCAGGTCGCCTCCCCGCATCATGAGCGACCAGGCCAGGTAGTTGAGGGCGTTGGTGTCGTCCTCGTCGATGTTCAGGATGCGCCGCGCGATCTTCTCCACTCGCTGCGGCGAGCGCATGGTGGTCGCAGCACGCAGCAAGCTGCTCAGCAGCTGAAGGCGGGTCGGTACCTGCCGCAGCCCCGCCTCGTAGATCTCGATCGAGGAGAGCAGATGCCGGCTCTCGAAATACATGTTACCGAGCGCAAGGTAGGCATCGGCATAGTCGCGTTCGTTGTCGATCGCGCGGCGCAGCATGCGCTCGGCGCGCGTCTTCTCGTTATCCTGTCGCGAGAGCAGCACGCCGAGGTTGTAGAGAGCCTGGGCGTCGTTGGGATCGAGGTCGATCATGGATTCGAGGCAGCGCCTCAATTCCTCGGTGCGACCCGCCTTGTTGAGCAGGCTCGCCTCATGGGCCAGTTCGATCTTCCGCTGCCGCTGGCTCTTCAACGTCAGTTCGGCATCCTCTGCGGCAGGCACCACCGCCGGGGTGACCTGGGGGTAGGACAGCAGCCCCGCTTCGTTGATCTTGTAGTTGGACGACATGGTGCGGTCTTGCCTGACTTCGGATGATGGATCGGGCCGTCAGCCTTCGGCTTGCCGCTAGCCTAGTCTGTCGGGCGTTAACAAAAAATAAACTCTAACTCGATGAATCGCCGAGGAAATCGGAATTTGTTAACGCGGCACATTCTGCCGCTGCGATAGGGGTTTCAGCGGCAATTCCTGCCCCGTTCGGCAAAAATTGCCGGGCCTCAACGCCGTTACTCTAACATGGTTAATCCAGGCGGCACGGATTTCCGCCATTTCTGCCGGGTCTGGCAACTTTTTCCGGTTGGCAGGGAAATTGCTACCTAGCCCTGCCTGCCGCATGTCCGCGGCCGGTGCGCCTGACAAAGGTCGGCGCTGAAACCCAGCCTCCAAAAGGGAGCACACTCGAATGGCTAATTCTGTCCAGCTCTCTGCGAGTATCCGCAGCAACCTCCTCCTGCTGCAGACCACGCAGACCTCTCTCGACCGTACCCAGACCCGCCTGTCGACCGGCAACAAGGTCAACTCGGCTCTGGACTCCCCGACCGCCTTCTTCGCGGCGAAGTCGCTGAACCAACGCGCCAGCGATCTTACCAGCCTGAAGGATGGCATCGGCCAGGCGATCAGCACGATCACCGCCGGCGACAAAGGCATCACGGCGATCCAAAACCTGATCGACAACGCCACCGCGCTGACGCAGTCGGCGCTGAGCAATCTCGGCACGGACGCGAACTCGGTCGCGACCCGCAAGAGCCTTGCCCAGCAGTACAACGCCTTCCTGCGCCAGATCGACAGCCAGGCCGGAGATGCCAACTATGCCGGTAAGAACCTGCTGATCGGCAGCGGCCTCCGTCTCGGCGTGACTGCGAGCAGCCAGCTCGACGTCAACGCCCTGGCCGGCATCAGCGGTGCCACTGTCACCAACGTCACCAAGGCCGACACCTACACCGTCTCGGTCGCGGGCGACGGCGCGATCTCCGGCGACGCGGGCGACATCGCCAACGCCGCCACCGATCGCGGCATCAGCAACATCACGGTCAACGGCTTCGCCTCGACCTCGAAGAACACCCTCTCCGACATCACCATCAAGCTGAGCGGCGGCACGGGTAAGGACAAGACCTTCACGGTTACCGAAGGCGACGAGTCCTTCACCACGACCTTCACCCAGGCGGAGTGGACCACGGCGAAGGGCGCCGGCACCGTGCTGAAGTTCTCGCACAGCTTCGGCAGCGGCACCAACCTCACCTTCGACGTCGACTTCGACTCGATCGAAGACGTGCCGGATACCGCCGGCGTGGGTACGTCGACCATCCAGAAGAACATCAACCTCCAGGTTTCCGTCGAAAACTCCGCGGGCGAAAAGGTCACCCGCGACGGTCTCCAGTCGGTTGGTAACGGCAAGGTCTCGGACGGCGAGAACGCGTTCTCGTTCGGCTCGGGTACCGCGCGCGTCACTCTGGACGAGCGGCAGATCCTGCAGGCCTCGACCTACACCGCGGCGGCTTCCGGTTCCTACGGCACCGGCGCGGCGGCGATCACCGGCACCCCGACCTTGACCTCCCCGGGCAGCGTGACCGTCGACGAGACGTTCACCGTGACGGCCAATGCCAACAGCTTCAACTATGCGACCGGCAACTTCGACTCGTATAGCGTCTCGCTGGACGGCAACGGCTCGGCCGGCCTGAACACCAAGGTCGTCAGCACCGGCAATGCTTCCCAGGTGGGTTTCAGCGCCGGCGGCAGCATCAACGGCAGCTCGATCGACATCTCGTTCAACTACAATGAGCTGAAGTACATCGCGACGGCGGCTGCGGCGGCTTCCGCCGAAATCGCCACCACGATCCAACAGCAGAGCGGCGCGTCCGGCACCCTGTCGACCGCTCCGATCACCAGTGTTGGCGCGGTTGCTGGCTTCGCTGCCAACCAGGTCAGCAAGCTCAGCGTTGATGTGACCGTCGGATCGGCTGGTTCGACCACCATCAACATCTCGGACGGCCTGGGCGGTTCGTTCAGCACCACGATCGGTGCTGGCAGCGTCGACGCCGGCAGCATCATCTCGGTCACCCTGACCGGTGGTACCAACAATGGTGCGACGATCAACCTCGCCTTCCGCGACAGCGCGATCTCGCAGTCCGGCTCGGCGGGTACTGCGGCCAGCCACGCAGCGTTCACCGTCCAGGTGCGCGGTGCGTACACCCAGCAGCGCGATGCGAAGTTCGACGTCCGCGGTGCGCATACCGGCACCTCGGCCGATCTGACCACCAAGCAGCTGGTCGATGCTTCCGACCAGAACAACCTGACTGTCCAGTTGAACGAGACCAACACCTCGATCGTCAACGTGGTCAGCCAGAACGTCCAGACCAACGGACAAGGCTTGCAGCTCGACCAGGCCCAGAACAGCTGGGGAGACCGTTCTGACATTCAGAACGCGATCGACCAGTTGAACAAGGCCAAGAACCTGCTGCGAACGGCCTCGTCCAACCTGGGCACCAACTTGAACATCATCCAGACGCGTCAGGACTTCACCTTGGAGTTCGCGAACGTGCTCACGGAAGGTGCATCCAAGCTGACCCAGGCAGATCAGAACGAGGAAAGCGCGAACATGCTGACGCTGCAGACCAGGCAGCAGCTCGGCACGATCGCCCTGAGCTTGGCCAACCAGGCTCAGCAGGCCATCCTGCGGTTGTTCTAACCGTCGGGGGTTGGGTAGACTTGGGCGGCGGGGCAACCCGCCGCCCAGGCTCCCCGCCAAGACTGATGCGAAATCAAATGCATACGATAGTTCGAGGGGACCGGGCCGATTCGCTTCGGATTGGGAGTTCCCGTTTTGCCCCTCAAGTTCACTTTGAAACCCGGCGAGAAAGTCATCGTCAACGGCGCGGTCATCGGCCGCGGCGAGGAGCCGGGCAGTTTTTACCTTTACAACAAGGTCAAGTTTCTCCGCGGCCGCGAGGTCATGAAGGAGGAGCAGGCCGACACTTTGGAGCGCAAGCTCTATTTAATCATTCAGTTGATATACCTCTTCCCGGAAAACGCTGCGGAGAACGTGGTCAAGTTCGAGCAGATCTGGGGCGAGGTTCTGCGGCAGCGGCCCGGCGACCGGGAGAAGCTCGAGGACGTGGCACGGCTCGTGCAGTCCGAGGACTACTACCGAGCGCTGAAACTGACCGCGAAACTGTTCTGACCCGCGGCTCCGAGCGCCAACGGAGCCGAAAGGCCAAGGCGGCGTTTTAGGAGCACGGAGTAAAGACGATGATGAACCAAGGGGCGAAAAAGGCGGGCTATGTCAGCCAGCCGGCGGCGACGGATCCGCGCAGCACCGAGGCCTGGGCCCTGTCCGAGGCTTCCCGTCGCCTTGTCGTCGGCGCCAAGACCGAGGACGGCGGCAAGTCGCTGCGCGACGCGCTGATCCTCAACCAGCGGCTCTGGACCATCTTCCAGACCGCCATGGCCGAGCCCGACTGCCCCCTGCCGCGGGAGATCCGCGACAATGTCCTCGCCCTCTCGATCATGATGGACCGGCAGATTCTGCAGCGTCTGGGCGACCTCGACGGCTCCAAGCTGCAGCCGATCCTGGACATCAACCGCTGCGTGGCCGAGGGCCTGGCGCAAAAGCCGCAGGTCGCCGAAGCCGGAATGGCACAGCCGATGCAAGCGAATGATGCAAACCCCATCCCGGCGGTTCCCGCCGTCGGCGGCGCCCGGATGGCGGTGAACGTCTCGGCCTGAACGGCCGGCAACTGGAGTACCGAGCATGGCCGTGAGCCCCGTGACGAGTGGACTGACCTCGAGCAGCGGCAGCGGCTTGCTTGGCACGTCGTCGTCGAACAGCGGCAGCTCCACCACCTCGAACCTGAACACCGCGCTCTCCGGCAACGCCTCCCAGACCATCGCCGACCAGACCAGCGCGGCGCTGCAGCAGATTTCCGACCAGATCGCGGCCTTGAGCGCCTCGGCCTCCGGTGACGTGCAGGAGTTCGAGAAGACCAGCCAGGACGTCCTCTACGACAACAATGCGACCGCCCGGCAGATCGGCCAGCTCAGCCTGAACTCGACCCGGCTGAACGTCATCAGCGCGCTCAACAAGGCCGACAAGGTCGATACCTTCTCGCTCAACGTCGCGACCAACGGCAGCACCAAATTCTCGATCCTGGTGAACGACCCCAGCAATCCGAACCCGCTGCAGGACTCCAGCGGCAAGGTGCGGGTCCAGATCTTCGCCAAGGGCAAGGGCCTGGTCGCCGACAGCGACGCCGGCGCCGGCCAGGCCAACGACAACTACAAGGCCCTGAAGAACGGCACGTTCAGCATGGCGAGTGGCCAGTACGTGATCCGCGTCACCCGCGCCGACGGCGTCGATACGCAGGCCAAGGGCACCTACAACTACGCCATCCAGATGACCCAGGGCACGCGGTACACCAAGGATTTCACCACCACCGAGCAAGCCTATACCGAAGGCACCGACGATCCCTTCGGGATCGCGAACAACACCAACAGCCCGGCGAACATCCTGACCGACTCCCTGGCCGACGCCTTCAGTCGCATCAACTCGTTGCCGCCGATCGGCACCTCGGGCACCAGCAAGCTGCTCGGCATGATCTACAGCGGCTCATTCTAATTGGAGGAGGCGGCACCCATGACCGCACAGACTTTCGCGCAGCCTTTGCGCATCTTCATCGGCTACGACCATCGCCAGGCGATCTCCTACAACGTGCTGCAGTTCAGCATCTTCCGCCGCTGCTCGAAGCCGGTGGCGATCACCCCGCTGTTCCTGCCGAGCCTGCCGCTCACCCGCACCGGCCTCACCCCGTTCACCTACAGCCGCTTCCTGACGCCGTGGCTGGCCGGGTTCCAGGGCTGGGCGCTGTTCCTCGACCTCGACTACCTCTGCCGCGCCGACGTGGCCGAGCTCTTCGCGATGACCGACGACCGCTACGCGGTCATGGTCTCGAAGAACGCTAAGCGGTTCGAGTGGGCGAGCCTGATCCTGTTCAACTGCGGCCACCCCGCCAACCGCATCCTGACGCCGGAATACGTCCAGGACCCGAAGCAGTGCCGCAACCCGCACGGCATCGACTGGGTGCCCGAGGACCTGATCGGCGACCTGCCGCGCGAATGGAACCATCTGGTCGGCTACGACGCCCCGCGCGAGGACGCGAAGATGGTGCACTACACTCAGGGCATGCCGATCTTCGAAGAGACCAAGGGCAGCGAATACGCCGAGGACTGGAAGAAGGAGCATGCCAAGGCCAACCAGACCATGGGCTGGCAGGATTTGATGGCGCGCTCGGTCCATTCGGCCAAGACCGCCGACGGCCGCATCGTCGCCAAGCTGCATCCCGACGCCAGCAACAACGGCTAAGGGTTCAGGCCGGCTTCTTCCGCCATTTGACGACCTTCGCCGGATTGCCGGCCGAGATCGAATAGGCCGGCAAGGTCCCGCGCACCACCGAGCCCGCCGCGACCACCGCGCCGCGGCCGATCCGCACGCCGTCCAGCAGGACGCTGTTGGCGCCGATCCAGACGTCGTCCTCGATCACGATCCCGCCGCGGCTGGGCGCGAAACCCTGCTTGCGGATGACGACGTCGGGATCGCGGTATTCGTGGTTGGTGGGCGCCAACGTGCAGTTGGCGGCGATCAGCACGTATTCGCCGAGCGTGATGCCGTTGCCGCTGTAGAGCACCGAGCCGGCGTTGATGTAGCAGTTCGGGCCGATCGTCACGTCGCCGCTGCCGCCGGCGACCCGGAGCTTCACGAAGGCGTCGATGAAGACGCCGTCGCCGATCGTGATCCTGGTGCCGCGCACCGAATCCTCGATATCGGCCAGCTTCGAGATCTGCGCGGTCGGCGAGATCACCAGCATCGGCTGCGCGTCACGCCTTGCGACCGTTGAAGCGCACCTTCTCGGCGCAGCCGAGATCGACGTAGAGATGCCGCATCAGCCGCTCGATCTCCTTCCCGTTGCGCTGGTCGAGCCAAGTGTAGCCGTTGTAGCCCGCAGCCGGGCCTTCCGCGACATGCTCGATCGCGTCGTAGAGCTTCACCGCCGGCGTGGCTTCCGCGAGCACCGCTTCCCATTCCTCGGTCGGGGTCTTGCCCCAGATCCAGCGCATCCAGTCGGCCAGCCACTGGAAGATCGAATGGTCGCAGACCAGCGACCCGCCCTTCTGCAGGGCGGCGATATGGTCGGTGATCAGCTTGCGGCGCGCCTGTTTCTGCAGCGCAATCGGCATCTCGTAGAGCGTCTGGTAGCCGTAGCGCTCGCAGGCGGCGCGGCTGGGATCGGTGATGAGGGTCGCCTTATCCTTCGCAGCCAAGTCCTTGGCGAGGGCGGAGACGTCGATGGTCGGCGGCGCGGCGATTACGAGGCGCATGTCACTTCACCCGCAAGAGATAGCCGTTGGGATTGAGCGACATCACGTAGCGCTCGCCCCAGCGGCGGTCCAAGACGAAATCGTCGGTCTCGGTGAGATAGACGTCGGCCGCGGCCTTCGGCCCCTCGTTCGGCACCGGATGGTAGCCCATGACGTCGTTCAGCGAGTCCTCGACCACGAAATAGCCGCCGACATGGACGAAGGGCGCATAGGCGCGGATCTCGCCCAGCACATGCAGCTTCTCATGGTCGGAATCGGCGATCACCAGGGTGCGCTTGCCTTGCGCTTTCTTGCGCACCTGCTCGAGCACGGCTTCGGAGGTGCTCGATCCCTCGATATAGGTGATGCGCTTGTTCTCGGGTGGCTTCGCCTTGGCAAGCGAGATGTCGATGCCGAGCACCTCGCCGTGACCGACCAGGTCGAGGATCGAGGCGAAGAAATGCGTCGCGCCGCCGAACATGATGCCGAGCTCGATGATCACGTCGGGCTTGGTCTCCCAGATGATCTCCTGGTAGACCCAGCAATCCTGCGGCGTCTTGATGATGTCGTGGCCGAGCCACTTCTGCTGCAGCTTGGGCGCGCCGTAGCGATAGCCCTGATGCAGATAGTAGTAGTGGTACATCATGTATTGCCGCAGCGTCATGTCGCCGAGGCGTTCCATGCTGGACTGGTCCTGGAACAGCTTCTCGATCGCGGCGATATGCGGGTTGTTGTGCAGCAGCTTCTGATGCACGCCGGCGCGCTCGCAGTAGTCGCGGCGCGCGTCGGGATCGTCGCTCCGGCCGTTCTCGACCAGGAAGGCGACGTAGCGTTGGGCAATTTCCTTGTCCAACGCGAGTTCGGGGTTGGCGGTGCTCATGCAGTCGCTCCAAGCTGGGAACACTGGCGGATCAGATCGACGATATGGGTCTCGAGGCTGTGCCCGTTGCGCGCACCGACGAAGACCGAGCGGTATTCAAGGGCGGGATCGGTGTCGCCCTTGCCGGCGATCTCGACCCGGCATTTGCGGCCAAGCACGTCGCCGCCCAGCCTCGCGCAAAGCTCGGCAAATTCCGCGACCGTCAGGTCCGCGGTGCCGATCGGGTTGAGGATCGCGACGCCTGGAGTCTGCATGTCCACGAAATCGGCAGCTTGCGCCGCGATCACGTTGGTACCGACGAAGTTGCGGCGGTCGCGCCCGGTGCCGAGGATGCGGATCAATCCGGTCTCGGCGATCGCGCGCGGGAAGGAGAACGGAATCAGCGACCAGCGCCGGAAGCGCAGCGGCTCGCCAAGCGGTCCGAACACCGCACAGGGGCGCAGGATGCGCACCGCGAAACCGGCCCGCGCGGCATTGCGGCGGAAGATCTGCTCGGCGAGGTAATGCGCGAGCGCGTAGTCGCTCAGCGGATTGGCCGGCATGGTCTCGTCGATATGCCCGGTGAGCGCGCCGTAGACATGGGCGCTGGAGACATAGACCATGCGCCTGGCACCGGCTGTCGCGGCGGCCGCGACGAGGCGATCGGTGCCGGAAGCGGCGCGCAAGATCGCGGCCGCGCTGTCGGCCTTCACTTCTTCATCGGTGACGCCGGCGCAATGGATCAGCGCGTCGATCGCGGGGAGCGCCGGCAGCTGCCCGGCGAGGTCGAGGGTGACGGCGTTGCCGGGGCCGCGGCCGAGGGAGACGACCTCGTGGCCGCGCGCGCCGAGCTCGGCGGCGACGGCACTGCCGATCAATCCCTTCGCACCCGTGACCGCGACCTTTGCCAAGCTGCTTCCCGTCTCTACTTCAAGCCGCTGGTGTCGAGGAGCGCCTCGAGGATGGTCTTCATCGGACGCTCGCGCATCATCGCCTGGGCCTTCTCGCCCTGCTGGCGCCACTTGTCGCCGGCGACCAGGTCGGCGACGGCATCCGGCATCTCCTGGGCGGTCGCCAGCCGCGTCATCTCCAGGTAGCCGGCGGGATCCTGCTCGTGCTCGGAGACGATGGCGCAGGCGTTGTTGGCAAGATAGCAGACCCGGAATGAGTTCACGTGGGTGTATTTCTCTTCCTGGACGATGTTGAGCTGCACCTTGGCCCGGGCAATCCGGTCGTTGCGCAGGAAATAGGGGCAGGAATGGTCGGAGGCGCCGCGGAACCCCTTCTGACGCACCGACTGGACGATCTGCTTCCGCCGGTTGCTCATCATGCCGAAGAAGTAGAAGTCGAGATCCTTCTCGCTGCGGTGCTCGATGTCCTCCAGCTTCGGATCCCAGCCCCAGCGCAGGAAATGCGCATTGGCGCCATAGCGCTGATACTCGGTCATGTTGTCCTGGATCACGTCCCAGACGAAAGCCCCCGCCTTCATCGCCGGCAGGTAGGCGCCGAGGAAGTCGGTCTTTTGCGGATTGAAGTTCAGCATGTCCTGCGCAATGACCTCGGTGTTCACATGCGCATGCTTCACGCCGGACTGGGCGATCTTCGGGATCTCGGCGGCGGGGAGGAAATAGGCGCCGACCACGAAATTGAAGCGGTCGCTCTCCAGCGAGAGCCCGTTCAGCACCGCGTCATGGCCGAGGGATTCCAACCCGTATTTCATGGAGAGCAGGAAATCGCGGCGGAGGTGAAACAGCGGCTCCGGGCCGAAATAGGAAATGCCGAACTTCATGACGGTGAGATCACTCTTGCCCCGATCGATACCGCGCCGAAGCAAGGAAGATGCCACGGGCCGCCTAGGCTTAGGCTGTTAAGGTTAACAAAGGGTAAGGCTACCCTACTCGCCCAATTGCAGAACCGGCCCTTGCATTTACAGGAGCCGCGCCGGAGGGCGGTCAATGCGACTAATATATTGCAAAATAACGATAATCTATCCAGCAGAGGCCAGCAGAACCGTCGTTTCGTCCATGCACTGTACATGCAGCTGCGCGTGGAAACGGAACGCCGGCTGCGTTGCGGGAATGATTGTACCCTATATGTTCCAGAACTCCAAGGGCCGGGATCGGCCCTAGAGCTCGACCGGCGCCACGTCCTTGAACAGCGGCCAGGCGGCGTCCTTGGCGGAGATGGTGGGCTCGCCCGGGAGCGGCCAGCGGATGGCGAGAGCGGGGTCGTTCCAGCGCACTCCCTCCTCGGCCGCCGGGGTGTAGAAATTGTCCACCATGTAGTTGACGACGCTGTCCGGCTCGAGCGAGCAGAAGCCGTGGGCGCAGCCGCGCGGGACCAGCACCGCGTTGTGGCGGTCGGCGCGAAGCTCGACTGCATCCCACTGGCCGTAGGTCGGCGAGCCCCGGCGCAAGTCGACGAAGACGTCGAGCAAGGCGCCGCGGGTGCAGCGCACCAGCTTCGCCTCGGTATGCGGCGGGCGCTGGAAATGCATCCCGCGGATCGTGCCGACATTCGCCGACAGCGATTCATTCATCTGCACCCAGCGGGTGGGCAGGCCATGCTCGGCGAAGATCGCCTCGTCATAGGTGCGCATGAAATAGCCGCGTTCGTCGCCGCGGGCCTGCAGCGCGACCTCGACGCTGCCGGGAATCTTCAGCCTGGTGATCTTCACGGCGTCACATCCGAGACATGACGATCGATCTCGGCGAGGCTGGCCTTGGCCATGTCGTCGCCGGCGAGGAAGCCGCGATACCAGGAAACCGAATGCTGTACGGCGGCGGCGACATGCCAGACCGGCTTCCAGCCGAGATGGCGGGCGGCCTGGTGGCTGTCGAGGGTGAGGAAATGCGCCTCTTTCACTTCGTTGTCCCCGCGATGCTCCCAGCGCGCGCCCTCGCCCCAGCCCTTGACCAGATGATCGACCAGGTCGGCGACCGGCGTGGTCTCGGCATCGCCGGGACCGAGGTTCCAGGACAGCAGCTCGGGCGGCAGCTTCTGCGCCGCGGTGCGTTCGGCGATCAGCAGCAGGCCGCGCGCGGCGTCGAGCACATGCTGCCAGGGCCGCACGGCCTTGGGGTTGCGGATGATCAGCGGCTGCTTCGCCGCAAAGGCGCGCACCGCATCGGGCACGATGCGGTCCTCGGCCCAGTCGCCGCCGCCGATGATGTTGCCGGCGCGCACGGTCACCACCGGCACCGGCTGCTCGGCCCGGCTGAAATAGCTGTTGCGGAAGGCCTCGGTCACCAGTTCCGCGCCGCTCTTGCTGCCGCTGTAGGGCTCGTCGGCGCCAAGCGGATCGTTCTCGCGATAGGGCCAGGGCCAGTTCACGTTGCGATAGACCTTGTCGGTGGTGAAGACCACCACGGCCGCAAGGCCGGAAAGGTTGCGCACGGCATCCAGGAGATGCGCGGTGCCCATCACATTGGTGGCGAAGGTCGAGACCGGATCGTGGAACGCCGCGCGCACCAGGGGCTGGGCGGCGAGATGCAGCACGATGCCGGGCTTCGCCTCGGCAGCGGCCTTGGCCAGCGGCGCAGGGTCGCGGATGTCGCCGATGGTGCTGGCGGCGATCCGGTCCGACAGCCTGGCCGCGGCGAAGAAGCTGGGATCGGTCGGCGGGTTGAGGGCGAAGCCGTGGACCTCGGCGCCCAGCTTCTGCAGCCAGAGCGCGGTCCAGCCGCCGACGAAGCCGGTATGGCCGGTCAGGAAGACGCGGCGGCCGCGCCAGAAGGATGGATCGGGGATGGGGTGGGTCATTGCGGGGGGTGGCGCACGGCAGTGTCTTCAGAGCGTTGGATCTTCCATGGCGCATGCTCGAGAAGCGTCACGGCTGCATCAACCCCCTCCCTAGCCCTCCCCCAATCTTGGGGGAGGGGAGTTCTTTGATACCCGCAGGCCGTTGTCACGAGAGCCAGGGCGCCTTGCCCTGCGCGATCAGGCCGTTCAGCATCAGCATCTCGCGGTAGGTGTCCATGCACTGCCAGAAGCCGTCATGGTGATAGGCGGTGAGCTGCTTCTGCCGCACGATCTTCGGCAGCACGTCGTTCTCCAGCACCACGGCGGGGTCGTCGCTGACGTCGGCGAAGGCCTGCTTCTCGAACACGAAATAGCCGCCGTTGATCCAGCCGTTATTGACCTGGGGCTTCTCCATGAAGTCGGAAACCGAGCCTTCCTCGATGTCGATCTCGCCGTAGCGCGACGAAGGGTGCACGGCCGTCACGGTGGCGAGGCGCTTGCAGTCCATATGCGTCTTCAGCAGCGCCGCGCAGTCCACGTCGGCCACGCCGTCGCCATAGGTCGCGAAGAAACGCTCGCCCTTGACATGCTTCAGGGCCTTTTTGATACGACCGCCGGTCATGGTGTCCTGGCCGGTATCGGCCAGCACGACCTCCCAGTCTTCCGCCGGCTCCTGGCCGATGATCTGGACGTCGTTCCAGCGCAGCGAGACCACCACGTCGGCGTTGCGGTAACGGTATTGGAGGAAATAGTCGCGGATCATCTCGCCCTTATAGCCGAGGCAGAGGATGAAGCGCCGGACGCCGAACTTGGCGTAGCGCTGCATGATATGCCACAGGATCGGCCGCCCGCCGATCTCGACCATCGGCTTCGGCTTGAATTCCGTCTCTTCCCGGAGCCGGGTGCCCTGGCCGCCACAGAGAATGACGGCCTCCATCTCATGCAGATTCATAAGTCCTCGCGGCAGATATGCGCGAATCGGTACGCAATGACTGTGCCATATGCGGTGAGTCGTGGCCAACTTCGGACAGCGCGAACCGGAGCCAACAGCAGTTCTTGCCGAACTTCGACCGGGCACATTCTGCCGCCCGGCCCGGACCCGCCACGTCAATCATTTGATAACCCTTGGGAAACCGCGCCTCCGCGAGTTGGCCCGGCAGTTGCTTTATCCGTCCGACACCTGACGCAAGGTTACCCAAGGCGAGGCCTTCCATGAGCATTCTCGGCGCGATGTTCACCGCAGTGAGCGGGTTGAACGCACAGTCCCGGTCCCTCGGCAATATCTCGGACAACATCGCCAACTCCCAGACCGTCGGCTACAAGAAGGTCGACACCCGGTTCTCGGATATCATCACGATCTCCAACAAGAGCCTGAACCTGCCGGGTGGCGTCGTGGCCTCGCCCTATTACGCCAACGCGCTGCAGGGCAACATCAACCAGACCCAGAGCTCGACCAACCTCGCGGTCAGCGGCCAGGGCTTCTTCGTGGTCAGCCGCCCGACCTCGCAGAACGGCACGCTCACCACCTTCAGCGCGCTGCCCTACTACACAAGGGCCGGCGACTTCGAGGTGAACCGCGACGGCTACGTGGTCAACGGCGGCGGCTATTACCTCAACGGCTGGACCGTCGACCAGACCACCGGGGTTCCCGACACCGGCTCGCTCGCCCCGATCCAGATCACCCAGCTGACCACGCCGCCGACCCCGACCTCGCAGATCGAAGTGGTCGGCAACCTGCCGGCGACCTCGATCGTGAACCCGGACCCGGCGCTGGCGCCCACCAACGTCAAGGTCTACGACGCGCTCGGCAACCCGCACACGATCAGCATGACCTGGGTCAAGCGCGCCGACAACATCTGGAACCTCGACATCACCGCCGCCGACAGCACGCTCGATCCGGTCGCCGGCAACATCAGCGGGACCAACGACCAGACCGCGGTCGCCGCCAATACCACCGCCAATGTGCCGGGCGTCGCCCAGGTCGAAACCGTCACCGTGGCGCCGAACGGCCTGCCGCCGGGACGCACCCTGACCTATACGATCGGCGCGAATACCGTCACGGTGACGGCCCCGGTCGGCGGTTATACCGGCGCCCAGCTCGCCACCGCCTTGGCCGCGCAGATCAACGCCAGTGCCGGCATGTCGGCGGTCGTCACCGCCGGCAACGTCGTCGGCAACACGCTGGACGTGACCGCGGACGTCGCCGGCACGCCGTTCACCGGCACCTTCGCCGGCAACGGCTCCGGCCAGATCGACAGCGTCACGATTCCCGGCGCGCTTATCGCCGGCGATGTGCTCGCCTTCGACGTTGCCGGCAGCGGCGCGCCGCAGATCAGCGTGACCGGCCCCATGACCGTCGCCGCCGCGCGCACCTCGCTGATCAACCAGGTCAACGCCCTGGCGCTTGGCGTCACCGCCATCGCCGATCCGAACAATGCCAGCCGCATCCTGATCCAGTCCGATACCGCGGGTGGCCTCTTCGCCGCCGCGGCGCCGGACGGCACCAACACCCTTGCCGGCGTGACCTACACCACCAATCCGCCGACCGCGACCGCCAACACCGTCGCCAACGTCATACCGGTCGCCCAGGTCGATACGATCACGCTTGGCGGCACCGTCGGCCCCGGCGAAATCGGCGACACCTGGAGCCTCACCATCGGCACCCAGACCGTCACCTACGTTAACGACGGCACCGAGACCAGCCTGGCCGACATCGCGACCGGCTTCGCGGCACGGATCAACGCCGCGAGCGGCCTGCCGGTCACCGCCACGGTCGTCGGCAGCCAGGTCGTGCTGACCGCCAAAGTCCCGGGCACGGCTTTCGCCGAGACCGTGACGGCGGTCAACGGCAACGTGCCGGGCTTCATCGACATCACCTTCGGCGAGACGCCGACCACCGCCGGCACCATCGTCGGCATCAGCAACCAGTACAATCCGTCCGGCGACGCCACAGTGCCGGCCTCGCAGAACGCCAACGACCCGGCGATCATCACCTTCACCGTCGACTACGGCTCCGGCCCGCAGGTTGTCGAGCTCGATCTCGGCCGCTTCCAATCGACCGACGGCCTGACCCAGTTCTCCGGCACCCAGGTCGATATCCAGCGCCTCTCCCAGGACGGCCTGCCGCAGGGCCTGTTCACCGGCATCAACATCGGCGACAACGGCGACGTCGAGCTCAACTACGACAACGGCGCCAGCACGGTCTACTTCCGCGTGCCGCTGGCGCAGTTCTACGACCCGACGGCGCTGAAACGCGAGAACGGCCAGGCCTTCACCGAGACCTTCGACAGCGGCACCGCCCGCATCACCAACCCGGGCGCCAGCGGCGCCGGCACGGTGCGTTCGAACGCAGTCGAGGGATCGAACGTCGATATCGCCGAGGAATTCTCGAAGATGATTGTGACCCAGCGCGCCTATGCGGCGAACGCCCGCGTGATCACCACCGCGGACGACATGCTGCAGGAAGTCATCAACATCAAGCGGTAACCGGTAGGTTCGGGTAGGAAGCAGGCGAAATGTCGCTCACAGCCGCACTCAATTCGGCGGTCTCGGCGCTCCGGGTCAACCAGGCCCAGGTGCAATTGGCTTCGTCCAACATCGCCCATGCCCAGGATCCGAACTACACGAAGAAGAGCCTGAAGACCGAGTCCGTCACCTTCGGCAACGGCCAGGTCGGCGGCGTGATGATCTCGGGCTATGCGAGCACGCTCTCGGTGACCTTGCGCAAGCAGGTCGAGGCGCAGACCGCGACCTCGGGCGCCAGCGCCGCGACCAACGACTATATGGCGCGGATCCAGGACTTGCTCGGCACCAGCGCCGACCAGTCGAGCCTCACCAAGGCGATGAACTCATTCCTCAGCGCTTGGCAGGACTTCCAGGCGGAACCTGATTCCGCCGCCGCGCAGCAGGCAATCATCGGCGCCGGCTCGCAGATCGGCGACGAGATCCACCGGATCGCCGCCGGCATCGACCAGATCGACACCGACGTCCGCACCGACACCGCCAGTTCCGTGGACCAGCTCAACGATCTGCTGAAGCAGCTGTTCCAGGTCAATCTGCAGATGAAGACCGCCCAGACCGACAGCTCGGCCTCGGCGGATCTCATGGACCAGCGCGACAATCTGGTGAAGCAGATCGCGAAATACGTCGATGTGCGCACGGTCGAGCAGGACGACGGCTCGGTCTCGCTGTTCACCGCCGCCGGCCTGCAGCTGCTCGACGGCCCGCCCAGCCTGTTCGCCTTCGACGGCACCAACGTCATCCGGGTGAGCGACGGCGCCGCGATCAACAACCAGCTCTCCGGCGGGCGCATCCATGCGCTCTTGAATTTCCGCCAGGATTCCTCTTCCAGCGGCAAGCCGGTCAGCATGGATCCGGGCACCGAGGTGATCCGCAAGCTGCGCGCCCAGCTCGACATGATCGTCGGCGCGCTGACCACCACCGCCGGCACGCCGCCCAGCCTTTCCGCCGCCTACAACGCCGCCGGCACCAGCCAGCGCGTCTCCGCCTCGTTCCAGACCACGGTCACGCCGACGCCGACCCAGGCGCAATACAGCACGGTCAGTTTCAGCGGCGCGCTGCAGACCGGCGACATCTTCACCGTCACCGTCCAGGGCAAGAATTTCAGCTACACCGCAACCGACGGCGACAAGAGCCTGGACCAGATCGCGGCGCAGCTCTCGGCCCAGATCAACGCCGACACCACGCTCGGCATCACCGCGATCCCCGGCACCGCCTCGCTGCAGCTGGTCGGCAACAATCTCGGCCAGTCGTTCACCGTGCAGACCACGGTCAACAACCAGATCCCCGAGCTCGACGGCAACCTGTTCACCGGCAGCAACCGCTACGATTTCCAGATGAACGCCGCGCTGCTGAACGGCTCGCTGCAGCTGAAGAAGAACTCGGCCGCCGAGGTGGTGAACGCGATGACCACCACCGACCGGAATTTCCTCGCGACCGGGATCGCGCTCACCAGCGTCTCCTATTCCAGCATGATGAGCGGCGTGGTCGGCAACTCGATCTCGGGCGCGAAGATGCTGAGCGACCAGGCGAAGTTCGACAGCGACGCGCTCAGCATGTCGACCCAGCGCTACCAGTCGGATACCGGCGTCAATCTCGACGAGGAGATCGCCAACCTCCAGGTGCTGCAGAACGCCTATGCCGCTTCCGCCCGCCTGCTGACGGTGGTGCAGGAGATGTTCGACACGCTCGAGCAAGCGGTGCGCTAGGAGATCATCATGGCCATCAACGCATTCAGCTCCTACGCGGTCTACCTCAGCAACCTGAACGGCTTCAAGAACCTGCAGGGCTCGCTGAACGAGCTGACGCAGCAATTGGCCTCCGGCAAGAAGTCGCTGAGCCTGGTCAACTACGGCTCCGACGGCCAGAGCCTGCTCGGCTTGCGCGCCGAAGCCACCAAGCGCCAGAGCTATATCGATTCGATCAACGCCGCCTCGACCGACGTGAAGAGCTACGACAGCATCTTCAGCCAGATGGAGAAGATCGCCTCGGACATGTTCCAGGCCTTCACCTCGCCGGATTCCGATCCGCCGACCAAGCAGGTCAACACCATCCAGTTCAGCGGCGACGTCGGCGACACCGGCGACATCTACAAGCTGTCGGTCGACGGCACCCTGTTCACCTATGTGACCAACGGCACCGAAGGCAGCTTCGACGAGATCGCCGGCAACATCGCCAACCAGATCAACAGCCATGTGCCGGCATTGAAGGTCACCGCCAAGGCCAACGGCGAGCAGTTGATCCTGACCGGCACCCTGCCCGGCCCGCAGTTCCAGGTCACCGCCTCGGTCACCAACGTCTCGGGCGGCGAGGACAACACCATGGTCTCGACCCTGACCACGGCCGGCAAGATCTCGCCGATCATCGCCCAGGTCAGCGGCAACCTCACCACCGTGCAGACCTTGCTCAACCAGCAGGTCAACGGCCGCTATCTGTTCGGCGGCGTCTCCTCGAGCGCCCAGGCGCCGGTGGTGGACCTGACCCGGCTGCCGGATCCGACCGGCAGCAAGAACGCCGCTTCGACCGCGACCACGATGCAGCTCGCCCCCGGCACCATCGTGCAGCAGATGCGGGTCACCACCGACGATCTCGGCGCCCTGCAGAGCGAGACCTTCACGGTCAACGGCAACAACTTCACCGTCAACGGCCCGCTGACCGCCCAGCAGGTCGCCAACCAGGTCGCGACCTATTACGGCGGCCTGCCGGCGCTGACCGGCGTCGTCAACTTCACCGATGTCGACGCCACCGGTTTCACCATGACCGCGGTCACCCCGGGCACCGCCTTCACCAGCAGCCTGACCGGCAACGACCCGACGCCGTCGGTGATCTCGACCGTGCAGCCGAACGTGCCCTTGGGCGGCAACCAGGTGGATGTCGCGACCTTCAGCGGCCCGATCGGCACGATCGGCGAGGAATTCAGCGTCACCATCACCGACCCGCCGTCGCACACCTCGCCGGTGACGATCACCTATCGCACCACCGGCGAGGAAACCGGCATCGACGACGTGGTCAACGGATTGATCGCCAAGATCGCGGCGACGCAGCCGCCGTTCTCGGTGACCACCGCCAACCTCGGCGGCGGCCAGCTGCAGCTCACCAACGCCACCGCCTTCACCACGACCTCGGCGGTGGAGAACAGCGCGACGGTGAAGACCACCCAGCGCACCGTGGTGCCGGTCGCCCAGCAGGACCTGGTCGGCTTCCCGGACCTCAAGGGCGACAACGGCGACATCTACACGATCAACTTCACGGCGCCGGTGGCCGGCCCCTTCACCGTCACCACCAATTCCTACGACACCGAAGCCGATATCGCGGCGAAGTTCGTGTCGCAGATCAACGCCGCGGCCATCGGCGTGACGGCATCGGTCAAGGACGGCAAGCTGCTGCTGAAGTCCGACACGCCGGGCACCGCCTTCACCTATACGGCGGCCCTCACCACCGATGTCGGCCAGCCCAGCCTCAACCCGACCACCACGACGCTGGTCGCCAACATTCCCGCCGGCGCCACGCCGCAGACCGACCAGGTGACCTTGTCCGGTCCGGTCGGCCGGGTCGGCGACGTCTACGAGATCACGGTCAACGGCCGCACGGTGCGCTACACCACCGACGGCAGCGAGGCCGACATGGATCAGATCGCGGTCAACCTCGCGGCGCAGATCAACGCGGCCAACCCGCCGATGGCGGCGACCGCCCTCCCCGGCCCGGTCGGCTCCGGCCAGGTCGTCATCACCGGGACGACCGGCGGCGTCGCGCTGACCACCGAGGCCAAGGTCGCGCGGCCGCAGGTGATCGGCGACCCGAAGCCGACCGATTACAACGTGCACCAGGCCATGGGCGACAGCGACCGCGCCTGGGACCGTTCGCAGATCACGATCGCCGACCAGCTGACCATCGACTACACGTTCTCGGCCAACGCGCCGGCGATCCAGAAGATGATCATGTCGCTGCGGATCGCCCAGTCGGCGGTCACCGATCCCGACACCTACCAGACCAAGATGACCCAGGCGCAGTCGCTGATGAAGGACGCGCTGAACGGGCTGCGGGCGCTGCATTCCTCCAACACGGTCAACGACACGCTGATGTCGGCGACCACGCTGGCGCACCAGACCCAGATCAGCGTCTCGGTCGACAGCAGCGACAAGATCGAAGGGGTCGACAAGAACGAGGTCGCCGCCAAGGTCCAGGCGGCGCAGACCCAGCTCGAAGCGGTGTTCAGCGTGGTCGGCACCACCGGCCGGCTGTCCCTGGTGAACTTCCTGACGTGAGAACGGCATCGATGCAGCAGATTCGTTTCGACTTCCTGACGGGTGTCAACGGCGGCAACAACCGCAGCAGCACCGCCAACACCCATGCGGCCGAGCAGAGCGGCGACGCCTTCGCCCGAATCCTCGATCAGCAGATCGCCCGCCGGGGCGAAGATGCCGTCAAGACCCGCGCCGCCGAGCCGCGCAGCAACCGCAACGACGCGAGCGATCGCGCCGACACGCCGCGGCCGCAGGCGCTGAAGCGCCGCGATACGAAGTCGACCGCGCCGATCGCGCAGGACAAGCCGGCGCCGAAGGCGAAGCAGCCGGAGAAGCCGGTCGGCGAGAACGCGAGCTGCGCCAAGCCGGCGACCAAGCCCGAGACCGACGAGACGGATCAGACCGCCGAGGCTGCGGCCGGCACGCAGACCACGACCGAGAACACGGCGTCGGCCGGCACGACCGAGAGCGACGGTCAGCCGGACGCGTCGGGCGACCAGGGGCAGCAGCAGGCGAATGACGGCACGCAGCAGCAAGGCGACGGCACTGACCCGAGCGAGACGGTCGTGGCCGGGACCGATCCCGGCCTGCTCGCCCTGCTCGCGGTGCCGCTGCCGATCCAGGCCTTGAGCGCCGATACCGATGTCGCGGTCGATGCGACGGCACTCGCCGGCGGCGGCAACGCCGCGACCGCCTTGCAGGCCGGGCTGGCGGCGCAACTCGCAAACGCGGTCGATTTCAGCGCGGCCGTCGGCGGCAAGGCCCAGGGCCAAGCCGCGACCGCCGGCCTCAAGTTCGGCGCGATCCTCAATGCCGGCGGTCCCGAGGCGCAGCAGGCCGCGGCGGATGCCGTCACCGCCCTCCAGGATGCCGCCCAGGAACTCGCCAAGGCCGCCGATCCGCTGGCCTCGCTGAAGCCCGCCGTCGGCGATGAGAAGCCGGCCGCGGGATCCAAGAAAGCCGAGGCGTCGCAGGACAAGACCGCGGCCACGGTCACGCCGGAGCTCAACGCCAAGACCGCCGCCGCGATCGTGCAGCCGATGGCGCGTCCGGCCGGCGTCACCTGGTCCGGCACCACCAGCATCCGCAACGAGCTGGCCGAGAGCATGGCGGTCCAGGCCGGCGCCGGCTTCGGCGCCGACGAGGCCGAGCTTTCCAACTGGTCTCAGTATCTCGGGTCCGGCGCCACGGGCTTGAGCAACAATATTGCCGCCAAGCAAAGCGCCTTCATGGCCCAGCTGAGGCAGAACCTGCAGATTTTGCCGCCCCACGAGCAGATCGCAGTGCAGATCAGGGATGCCATGCAGAATGGAAACAGCCGCCTGACGGTCGCGCTCCACCCGGTGGAGCTCGGCCGGGTCGAGGTAAAGCTCGATATCGACAAGGATAAGAACGTCACCGCCACCATCGTCGTGGACCGACCGGGGACCCTGGACCTGCTCCGCAACGATGCCAAGGCGTTGGAACGCGCCTTGCAAGACGCCGGGTTGCAGACCGACAGCGGCAGCCTGTCCTTCAACTTGCGGGACAGCAACGGCCAGAACGGCGGTTCCCAGAACGGCACGGGAACGGGCAGCGGTTCGGGCCTGGGCAAGGGCGCCAGCGGGTCTGAGGTGAAGGCGGAAGTGCGGGCCGATGTGGTCGCAACCGCCGACGGCTATGTGGATCTGGAGACCTGAAGTCATGACGACGACGACCGCCACCACGTCCGGGACCTCGGCCTACGACATCATCTCCAAGCAGGCGCAGAACAGCGGCGGCACCGGCTCGTCCACCACCACGAAGACCGGCGATGATGCGCTGGCCAGCCTCTCCGGCGACTACACCAATTTCCTGACCCTGCTGACCGCCCAGTTGAAGAACCAGGATCCGCTTTCGCCGATGGACGCGACCCAGTTCACCCAGCAGCTGGTGCAGTTCTCCGCGGTCGAGCAGCAGATCAACGGCAACAAGAAGCTGGACCAGCTGATCGGCCTGCAATCGACCGCCAATGCCTATGGCGCGGTCGGCTTCGTCGGCACCACGATCGCCGCCGACAGCGGCGACGTGGCGCTGCAGAACGGCAAGGCCAAGTTCGACTACACGATCGAGAAGGCCGGCTCCGCGACCCTCAAGATCCTGAACGCCGCCGGCAACGTCGTCATGCTGAAGCAGGTCGATGCCCAGGTCGGAACCCATCCGGTCGAATGGGACGGCACCGACTATTTCGGCAACCAGCTGCCCGACGGAAAATACACCGTGGCGGTCAGCGTCACCGACCCCGCCACCGGCAAGGCGAGCGACGCCGCCATCACCAGCTACGGCAAGGTGGACCAGGCGGTGATCGCCGACGGCAAGGTCTTCCTCAAGATGGGCGACGTCTCGGTGCCGCTGGAGGACGTGCTCCGGATCTCCAAGCCGACCGAGACCACGACCGGCGATGAGACGGATACCGGGGACGAAACCACCGGGGCCTGAGCCCCCGGGCCGGTGGTTCTGCCCGGCGTGGACCCGGATTACCAACAATTTTAGCTAAATCCGAGTTTTCCTTTCTCTTCACCGGCTTAGCATTTTGTTAAGCGGCCGGTCTTAGCCTGTCGTCGGTCTGAACCAGTGGACTCCGCATGAGGCCGAACCACTCGCCCGCCCCGATGCCGCAAAAGCCAGCCCTCACCCGGCATGGCGAACGGCGGATCGCGCGTATCGAGGACTTGCCGCCACCCGGCATCAAGCGCTGGGTGATCCGTCGCAAGGCCGAGGTCGTGTCCGCGGTGCGTGCGGGAATCATCAGCCTCGAGGAAGCCTGTCAGCGCTACACGCTCTCGGTGGAGGAATTCCTCTCCTGGCAGCGCTCGATCGACCGGCATGGCCTGCGCGGCTTGCGGACGACGCGTCTGCAGGATTATCGCGCGACCGAGCAGACCGCCGCCGACGAAACGCCGAACAGCTGAGGCCGGCGGCCTCTTCCTTCACCTTTCCCTCCGGATCTCGATCGACCGCGTAAACGCGTGCTCGACGCTTTCGCCATCGGGCGCGTCCCGGCGCGGCGCGACATACGAGAAAAAGTCGGACCTGACCCGAGCGGTGCGCGGCTGTGATAATTCCACTCCTGCAACCATTTTTCGCGAAAGTGTCACGATGCAACTTCCAGCGGGAAGCTATTCACGCAGAGCATGAACATTCTTAGCGCAAGTGATTTCTCCTGCGCATTTGTTCCCTTTCATGCGATTTTACAGGTCCGATTTCACAGCAGCCGCGCGCCATTCCTGTCACGCGCAATTGCACTGTAGTTAGTTCATATACAGTCCTTCTGCGCGCACCGATTGAGAGAGTGATTTCCGGCTAACGGTTTTTTCACATTCGACTGATTAGATCACGCCACAGAAAGTTGTGACTGCTCAGTAGAAGAGTTCCCCCTCATGGCCGGACCGCGCAGCGCCGCCGACCGGATCGAAATCGTCGGTCCAGTCACCATCCGCGAAATCGAGGCGATCCGGCGCGATCTCCTCGCCAAACTTGAAGCAAAAACGCCGCTGGAGATCGATCTGGGCGGCATCACCGAGACGGATATCAGCCTGATCCAGCTGATGCTCGCCGCCGAGCAGAGCGGCGTCGCGATCCGTCTCGTCCAGCCTTACCCGGAAGCCGTCCAGCAGGTGCTGGCGCGCAGCGGCGTCGATGCCGCCGGCGCCACGATCTGGACCCCGGGGCATTGAATTCAGGAGAATTGAAATGGCCAAGACCATTCTGAGCGTCGATGACTCCGCCAGCATTCGCCAGATGGTGAAGCTGACCCTTTCCGGCGCCGGCTATGACGTGATCCAGGCCAATGACGGGGCCGAAGGGCTGGCGAAGGCCAAGGGCGCCAAGGTCGATATGGTGATGACCGACCTCAACATGCCGGTCATGAACGGCTTGGCCCTGATCAAGGAGCTGCGCAAGCTGCCTGCCTATCAGGGCGTGCCGATCCTGTTCCTCACCACCGAATCCGACGCCGCGCTCAAGAGCGAGGCCAAGGCGGCCGGCGCCACCGGCTGGATCACCAAACCGTTCCAGCAGGACCAGCTGATCTCGGTGGTGAAGAAGGTGCTCGGCTGATGACCGGCGCGGGGGATCCGACCGACACCTTCCGGCAAGAGGCGCAGGAGCTCCTGGAGCAGCTCGAGCAGATCCTGCTCGACCTGACGCGCACGCCGGACAATCCGGAACTGGTCGACAGCACCTTCCGGGCGCTGCACACGATCAAGGGCTCGGGCTCGATGTTCGGCTTCGACGCGGTCGCGGGCTTCACCCACCATGTCGAATCCGCCTTCGATCTCGTGCGCAAGGGCAAGGTGGCGATGACCGCGGCCCTGGCCGACATCGCGCTCGCCGGCAAGGACCATATCCGCAACCTGATCGAACGCCCGGAAAGCGCCGATCACGCCGCCGGCCAGGCGATCCTGGCGCGGCTGGAGGCAACGGTCGGCGGCCATGCCGCCGCGGAGACGCCCAAGCCGGCCGAAGCCGCGACGACCGTCGCCCCGCCGACCGCGCCGACCGCCAAATGGCGCGTCCACTTCCGCCTGCCGGCCGACGCCCTGGCGACCGGCACCAATCCGCTTTTACTGATCGACGAGCTGCGTTCCCTGGGCAAGGCGACGGTCACGCCGTTGCTCGACAAGATTCCGCCTCTCGCCGCGCTCAACGGCACCGAGATCCATATCGGCTGGGATGTCGACCTCGAGACCGACAAGCCGAAGAGCACGATCGAAGACGTCTTCATGTTCGTCATGGACGAGATGGAGCTGAAGATCGAGCAGCTCGACCAGCCCAAGGCGGCGCCCGCCCCGGCTCCGGTCGCGGCCGCACCCGTCCCGGCACCCGCCGCGCCGAAGCCCGCACCGGCGGCCCAGCCGGCCAAGAGCACGGCCGAGGCGCTGAAGAGCGGCGGCAGCATCCGCGTGCCGGCCGAACGGCTCGACAACCTGATGGACCGGGTCGGCGAGCTGGTGATCGCGCAGTCGCGCCTGAAGCAGATCGCCGCCGCCAGCCAGGACGGCGAGTTCAAATCCATCTCCGAGGAGATCGAACGCCTGGCGCTGGAGCTGCGCGACACCACGATGGGCGTCCGCATGGTGCCGATCGCCCAGCTGTTCGGCCGCTTCCGCCGCCTGGTGCATGACTTGGCCGGCGAGCTCGGCAAGGAAATCACCCTGACGACCAGCGGCGAGGAGACCGAGCTCGACAAGACGGTGATCGAGCGTCTCAACGATCCGCTGGTGCACCTGATCCGCAACTCGATCGACCACGGCCTCGAAGGGCCGGACCAGCGCCAGGAAGCCGGCAAGTCGCTGCAAGGCCATATCCACCTCGCCGCCCGTCATACCGGCGACAAGGTGCTGATTTCGATCACCGACGACGGCAAGGGCCTGGATCGCGCCCGGATCCGCGCGCGGGCCGAAGAGAACGGGTTGATCCAGCCGGGCCAGGAGATGTCGGATTCCGAGCTGTTCCAGGTGATCTTCCAGCCGGGCTTCTCGACGGCGCAGAAGGTGACCAACCTCTCCGGCCGCGGCGTCGGCATGGACGTGGTGAAGCGGACCCTGGATGCGCTCAGGGGCTCGATCGACATCGCCAGCACCGCCGGCAAGGGCACCGAGATCACGCTGCGCCTGCCGCTCACGCTGGCGATCATCGACGGGCTGCTGGTGCGGATCGGCCAGGGCCGTTACGTGATCCCGCTCTCCGCGGTCGAGGAATGCGTCGAGTTGCCGCCGGTTGAAGAGAGCCGCGTCAACGGCAGCAACTTCCTCAATATCCGCGGCGACCTGGTGCCCTTCCTGCGCCTGCGCGAGATGTTTAACGCGACGACACCCCCGGACAAGTATCAGAAGGTGGTGGTCGTTTCCTCGAACGAGATGCGGGTCGGGTTGGTGGTCGACCAGGTGATCGGCGATCACCAGACCGTCATCAAGTCGCTCTCGAAGCTGCACAAGGGCGTCGGCACCTTCTCCGGCGCCACCATTCTCGGCGACGGCACCGTCGCCCTCATCCTGGAAATCGGCCATCTGGTCGCACGCGGACAACGCGAGCGCAACCTCAAGCTGGCGAGCTGACGGAGCATCCGATGGCCATCTGGCAAGGCAAGCGATCCCTGGAAGTGCTGACCCTGACCCTGCAGGGCGAGAAGTTCGCGCTCGAGGCCGGTCGGGTTCAGGAGATCCTCGATCTGGTGAACGTCACGGAAGTGCCGGGCGGCCCGGCCTTCCTGAACGGCCTGGTGAACGTCCGCGGCAAGGTCGTGCCGCTGGCCGACCTGCGCCTCAAGTTCGAGATGACGCCGGCCGCAGCGACCATCGACACCCGCATCATCGTGATCAACGTCCTGCTGGACGGAGAGATGACCACCGTCGGCCTGCTTGCCGACAAGGTGCATGAGGTGACCGAGATGAACGCCGAGGTGCTGGAGGACACGCCGAAGATCGGCATGCGCTGGCGCCCCGAATTCATCCGCTGCATCGGCAAGCATGGCGGCGATTTCATCGCTGTCCTGGATATCGACCGGGTTTTCGAAGAAGGCGACCGGGCAACGGCCGCCGCCAGCCAGACGACAGCGCCGGCGCAAGACGCGGCCTGATCACACTTTTTGAGGAGCTTGGGGAAATGCGCGCGACAATCAAACTGAAGCTCGGGATCACCTTCCTGGTGGTCATCCTGCTCTCGGCGGTCTCCGCCGCCTTCGCCCTAGCGGGCCTGGGCTCGCTGCGGGATTCGGTGGACGAACTGGTGGACGGCGCCGCCCAGGAGGTCGCGCTGTCGCAGGACTCCGCGATCAACCTGCTGGCGCTGGTGCGAGCCGAGAAGAACCTGATCATGGCGAACGACCCGGGCCAGGTGCGGCAGTACGACGACGTGATCCAGAAGCTGCGCCAGGAAGGCGTCGCGACCCATGAAAAACTCGCCGCCGTCGTTGAGGGCGAGGCGAAGGCTAAGCTCGATGCGTTCCAGTCCAGCTGGGAGCAATGGCTGCCGGTGCAGGACAAGATCCGCAGCCTGATGGCCGGGATCGACGGCCGAACCGCCGCGGAAGAACTCTCGGAGGGCGAAGGTCGCAACTTGGTGAGGCAGGCGGAAGCCGACTTGCACGAGATCGTCACGATCAGCCAGGGCTTCATGGCGCAGGCCAAGCTGGATGCCGAGACCGACTACGAGGAGGAGCGCCTGATGCTGCTCTCCGCCGTCATCGCCTCGCTGCTGATCGCGACCGGCGCCGGGGTCTGGATCTCGCTCTCCATCAGCCGCGGCCTTGGCCAGGCGGTGACCTTGGCCAACGCGGTCGCCGTCGGCGATCTCGGCCAGACCATCGCGGTCAAATCCAATGACGAGATCAAGGACGTGGTCGACGCGCTCAACACCATGACCGGCAACCTGCGCGACACGGCCAGCATCGCGGACTCCATCGCCAACGGCGATCTCACCGTCGAGGCAAAGCCGCTCTCCGACCGCGACACCCTGGGCCAGGCACTCGAACGCATGCTGGAGAAGCTGCGCAGCGTGGTCTCGGAGGCGCTGAGCGCGTCGGACAACGTCTCGGCGGGGAGCCAGGAGTTGTCGTCGAGCGCCGAGGAGCTGTCGCAGGGTGCGACCGAGCAGGCCTCGGCCGCCGAGGAGGCTTCGTCCTCGATGGAGGAGATGGCCTCGAACATCAAGCAGAACGCCGACAACGCCACCCAGACCGAGAAGATTGCCCGCCAGTCCGCGACCGATGCGCAGGCCAGCGGCGACGCGGTCGGCCGCGCGGTCGATGCGATGCAGACCATCGCCGAGAAGATCACCATCGTCCAGGAGATCGCCCGCCAGACCGACCTGCTGGCCTTGAACGCGGCGGTCGAGGCGGCGCGCGCCGGCGAGCATGGCAAGGGCTTCGCGGTGGTGGCCTCGGAAGTGCGCAAGCTCGCCGAGCGCAGCCAGGCGGCCGCGGCCGAGATCGGCACCGTCTCCTCGCAGACCGTGAAGGTCGCCAGAGAAGCCGGCGAGATGCTGACCAAGCTGGTCCCCGACATCAAGCGCACGGCGGAGCTGGTCTCCGAGATCTCGGCCGCCTGCCGCGAGCAGGACATCGGCTCGGATCAGATCAACCAGGCGATCCAGCAGCTCGACAAGGTGACCCAGCAGAACGCCTCCGCCTCCGAGCAGATGTCGGCGACCTCGGAAGAGCTCGCCGCCCAGGCCGAGCAGCTCCAGTCCTCGATCGCCTATTTCCGCACCAACGACCAGGCGACGCAAACCCGCGCGCCGGCGCGGACCCGGCCGACGGTCGCGCATATCGCGCCGGCGAAGCCCGCTGCAGCGGCTAAGCCGGCCGCGAAGACCAACGGTCATGCCAATGCCAACGAGACGGTCGCGCCGGTGAAGGTGCCGGTGAAGGCCAAGGCGCGTGCCAACGGCCGCGGCGGCTTCTCGCTCGACATGACCTCGGGCGGCGCCGATGCCCGTGACGCCGAGTTCGAAAGGGTCTGACGCCATGGCCGATTCCGCCACTGCCGCCGCTCCCGGGCCCACCATCGGCCACGATGCGCAATTCGTGACACTCGGCATCGACCGCGAGGTCTTCGCCGTGCCTGTCGATGCGGTGCTGGAGATCCTGGACATGCGGCCGATGTTCCGCATCCCGGAAGCGCCCGGCTATCTGGCGGGGTTAATCGACGTCCGTGGCCGCGGCGTGCCGGTGATCGATCTCAGGCTGAAGCTGGGACTGCCCGCGCAGGCCGCCAACGAGATGACCCGCATTCTGGTCCTTGAGTTCCCCCTTGGCGGACAAGAGGGGGGCGACCAGAAGCTGGTCCTCGGCCTGATCGCCGACCGCGTGATCGAGGTCATCACCCTCGACCGGCGCGAGATCCAGCCGGCGCCGGCGATCGGCCTGCAATGGCGCTCCGACTACATCAGCGGGGTTGGCCGCCGCAACGACAACTTCGTCATCATCTTCGAGCTCGCCCGCCTTTTTTCGTCGAACGACGTGGCGCTGATCAGCGCCACGGCGAAGACCAAAACCGCCGCCTGATTTTAGCGAAAGGAACGAAACCCATGCGCACAACCATCAAACTGAAGCTGGGGGTGACTTTCGTTGTGGTCATCCTGCTCTCGGCAGTCTCCTCCTTCGTGGCGATCAGCGGCCTCGCTGCGCTGCGCGATTCGGTCGACTCGCTGGTCGACGTCGCGGCCCAGGAGGTTTCGCTCTCCGAGAAACTCGGCATCAACCTGTTGGCCCTGGTGCGGGCCGAGAAGAACATGATCCTCTCCGACTCGCCGAGCCAGGTGCAGGAATACGACGGCCGGATCCAGAAGCTGCGGCAGGACGGCGTCGCGCTGCAGAAGAAACTCGCCGCCATCGCACATGACGAAGCGGCGCAGAAGCTGACGGCCTTCCAGGCGACCTGGGAGCAGTGGCTGCCGGTGCAGGACAAGATCCGCAGCCTGATGGCCGGCGTCGATGGCCGCGCGCAGGCGGAAGCGGTTTCCGAGGGCGAAGGCCGCACGATGGTCCAGCAGGGCGAAACCCAGCTCGAGGAAATCGCGACGCTCAGCCAGGCCTTCATGGACCAGGCCAAGCTGGACGCGGAAGCGGATTACGAGCGCAACCGCGCGATGCTGATCGCCGCCGTGGTCGCCTCGCTGCTGGTTGCCGTCGGTTCCGGCATCTGGATCTCGATGATCATCAGCCGCGGCCTCGCCCGCGCCGGCAATCTCGCGCAAGCGGTGGCGAACGGCGATCTCACCACCACGATCGACAAGGTCCCCAACGACGAGATCGGCGACCTGATCGGCCATGTGAACCGTATGGTCGAGCAGCTTCGCATCGTCGTGGCCGACGCCCTGAGCGCGTCGGACAACGTCTCGGCGGGGAGCCAGGAGCTGTCGTCGAGCGCCGAGGAGCTGTCGCAGGGTGCGACCGAGCAGGCCTCGGCCGCCGAGGAGGCTTCGTCCTCGATGGAGGAGATGGCCTCGAACATCAAGCAGAACGCCGACAACGCCACCCAGACCGAGAAGATTGCCCGCCAGTCCGCGACCGATGCGCAGGCCAGCGGCGACGCGGTCGGCCGCGCGGTCGATGCGATGCAGACCATCGCCGAGAAGATCACCATCGTCCAGGAGATCGCCCGCCAGACCGACCTGCTGGCCTTGAACGCGGCGGTCGAGGCGGCGCGCGCCGGCGAGCATGGCAAGGGCTTCGCGGTGGTGGCCTCGGAAGTGCGCAAGCTCGCCGAGCGCAGCCAGGCGGCCGCGGCCGAGATCGGCACCGTCTCCTCGCAGACCGTGAAGGTCGCCAGAGAAGCCGGCGAGATGCTGACCAAGCTGGTCCCCGACATCAAGCGCACGGCGGAGCTGGTCTCCGAGATCTCGGCCGCCTGCCGCGAGCAGGACATCGGCTCGGATCAGATCAACCAGGCGATCCAGCAGCTCGACAAGGTGACCCAGCAGAACG
This sequence comes from Dongia sp. agr-C8, assembly GCF_054658695.1. NCBI lineage: Bacteria > Pseudomonadati > Pseudomonadota > Alphaproteobacteria > Rhodospirillales > Dongiaceae > Dongia > Dongia sp. agr-C8. Next base: position 1,047,691 of record NZ_BAAGHZ010000001.1, on the reverse strand, counting down.
CCTCCGCCTCCGAGCAGATGTCGGCGACCTCGGAAGAGCTCGCCGCCCAGGCCGAGCAGCTCCAGTCCTCGATCGCCTATTTCCGCACCAACGACCAGGCGACGCAAATCCGCGCGCCGACCCCGGCCCGCGCCGTGGCCCCGGCGCGGCCGAATGTCGTCGCCATGACGCCGAAGCCGGCCAAGGCCGCGAAGGCCAACGGCCATGCCAATGACTCGGCGCCCGTCAAGGTTCCGGTGAAGGCCAAGGCGCGGGCCAACGGTCGTGGCGGCTTCTCGCTCGACATGACCTCGGGCGGCGCCGACGCCCGCGACGCCGAGTTCGAACGCGTCTGATGAACGCCATTTCTCGCAGCACCGCGACTGCCGGCTCAGGGAATCCAAACTCCCTGAGCCGGAAGGATTTCGAGAAGCTGGCGAAGTTCATCCAGGGCTATAGCGGCATCAAGATGCCGCCGAACAAGCTCACCATGGTCGAGGGCCGCCTGCGCCGCCGCCTGAAGGCGACCGGCTATGCGACCTTCGCGCAATATTGCCATTACCTGTTCGAGGAAGGCGGGCTGGACGACGAGCAGGTCCACCTGATCGACGCCGTCACCACCAACAAGACCGAGTTCTTCCGCGAGCCCGACCACTTCCGTATCCTGGAGCAGAGCGTGCTCGCCGACGTCGCGCGCCACCGCGCCGGCCGCAAGCCGGTGAAAGTATGGAGCTCGGCGAGCTCGATCGGCGCCGAGCCCTATACCCTGGCCATGGTGCTGGCGGAGTTCGCCGCGCGCAACCGCGGCTTCGAATACGAGATCCTGGCAACCGATCTCTGCACCCAGGTGCTGGAGACCGCGGTCGCCGGCATCTATCCCGAAGCCATGATGGCGCCGGTGCCGGATGCGCTCTACCAGCGCTATGTGCTGCGCGACAAGAATCCGAAGCGCGGCCTTGCCCGCATCGTGCCGGAGCTGCGCGCGCAGGTGCGGTATGCGCGATTGAACCTGATGGATACGACCTATCCGCTGGACAGTGACTTCGACGTCATCTTCTGCCGGAACATCCTGATCTATTTCGACAAGCCGACCCAGAACGCGGTGCTGCAGCGCCTGTGCAGCCATCTGCGGCCGGGCGGCTATCTCTTCATGGGCCATTCCGAGACCTTGGCCGGGTTCGACCTGCCGCTGACCCTTGCCGGTCCGACGGTGTTTCGCCGAAACTGAGTGCCATGCAAAAGCTGCGAGTCCTGGTCGTCGACGATTCAGCGTCGGTGCGCGAAACGCTCACCCGGATCCTGGAATCCGATCCTAGCATCGAGGTGATGGGAACGGCATCGGATCCCTTCGTCGCGGCGAAGCGGATCCAGGATGAGATCCCCGACGTCATCACCCTCGACGTCGAGATGCCGCGCATGGACGGCATCACCTTCCTCAGGAAGATCATGCAGCAGCGGCCGATCCCGGTCGTCATGTGCTCGTCGCTGACCGAGGAAGGCTCGGAGACCTTGATGCAGGCGCTGGAGGCCGGCGCGGTCGACGTGATCCTGAAGCCGCGGGTCGATATCCCGAAATTCCTCGAGGATTCCAAGATCCGGATCTGCGACGTGGTGAAGGCGGCAGGCCATGCCCGCCTCAAGAACGTGCCGCGCACGCGCAATGCGGAAGAGCGCCGCGGCGCCCAGAAGAAGCTCACCGCGGATGCGATGCTGCCGCCGCCCAACGGCGCCGCCATGGCGCGCACCACGGAGCGGATCATCTGCATCGGCGCTTCGACCGGCGGCACGGAATCCTTGCGCGTGGTGCTGGAGGACCTGCCGCCGGATTGCCCCGGCGTGGTCATCGTCCAGCACATGCCGGAGAAGTTCACCGAAGCCTTCGCCCGCCGCCTGAACGGCCTCTGCGCCTGCGAGGTCAGGGAAGCGCGCGACGGCGACACCGTGCTGCGCGGCCAGGTGCTGATCGCGCCGGGCAACAAGCATACCTTGCTGCAGCGAAGCGGCGCCCGCTATTACGTGCAGGTCAAGGACGGGCCGCTGGTGACGCGCCATCGTCCCTCGGTCGATGTGCTGTTCCGCTCCGCCGCGCGCTATGCCGGGTCCAATGCGGTCGGCATCATCATGACCGGGATGGGTGACGACGGTGCCCGCGGCCTCTCCGAGATGAAGGCGGCCGGCGCCACCACCATCGCCCAGGACGAGGCGACCTGCGTCGTCTTCGGCATGCCGAAGGAAGCGATCGCGCGCGGCGCCGCCGACAAGATCATGCCGCTGCAGAGCATCGCCGGCGAGATCGTCCGGATCGGCCGGCAGTGATGGCGCTCGCCGAACCCGACATCCGCAAGCTCTTCCTCTCGCCGGGCGAGGTCATCTGCCGGGCGGGGCCGGCGCTGGTCACCACCGTGCTCGGCTCCTGCGTCTCGGTGACCCTGTGGGACAAGGACCGCGGCATCGGCGGCCTCAATCACTTCGTGCTGCCCCGGGGCGGCACCAGCAGCCGCTACGGCGACACCGCCATGCTGGAGCTGCTGGAAGGCGTGCTCGACCTCGGCGCGCACCTGCGCAGCCTGGAGGCCAAGGTGTTCGGCGGCGCCGCGGTGCTGCCGGTCGGCGGCGAGGGCACGGTCGGCGCCAGCAACGTCGCCTTCGCGCTGGGGGAACTGGCGCGGCGCGGGATTCCCGTGGCGGGACGGCGCACCGGCGGCCAGCGTGGCCGGCTGCTGATGTTCAACACCGGGACCGGCGAGGCTTTCGTCCGCTGGCTCTCCGAGCACGAGAAGCTGCCGGCAGCTTCCTAGTTTCAGAAGAAGATGTCGTCGTCCCCGGCGCCGGCGGCGGGCGTTTCCGTAACGGCGGGGAGCTCGCATTTCAGCACGCGGGCGTGGACCTCGCGTTCGCGGGCCATCGTGTATTTGCCGAAGATGGCGGCGAGGATGCCGCCGGGATCGCCCATCTCCTCGTCGAGCGGCGCGCCGCTCTGCACCCCGGCGAGCGCGGCCGAGGCCTGCTTCAGGATGGCGCCGATCTCCGCCTTGGCGCGGATCTCGCTGGAGGTCTGGCGCAAGGATTCCGCCACCGTCTCGCTGTCGCGGTCGAGCGTCTCCAGCGCCGTAGAGAGAGAGGTCGCGGTCTTCGCGAGGCGGTCGACCGAGGTCACCAGAATGTTGGTCAATTCGGTGATCTCGGCCAAGCGGCGTTCCGGATCGGCGCCGGACGAGGCGCCCGCTGCCGTGACCATGGCGTCGAGATCGGCCAGCACCGCCTCGGCCTCGGTCGCGGTCAGGTTCGAGCAGGTGCGCAGCTCCTGGGCAATCACGGTCAGCGCCCTGCCCTCGTCGCCGAGGCGGCTGCTGCGCAAGGTGGTGTTGAGGCCCATCAGGCGGATGTCGGATTCCAGGGACTGGATCGCGCTGATGTTGCGCACCAGCGCCTTGGTGGTCGCGAGCACGCCGGCCATGACGCCGTCGCCCTCGGTCTGGGCATTGCCCAGATCCTCGAGCAGGCCGCGGGCGTGACGCACATCCTCTTCCAGCTCGGAGAGGAAGCTGCCCGCTTGCGAGCCGTCGGAGGAATAGGTCTGCTGGCCGAGCCCGGCGATCTCATCCGCGTCACCGGCCAGCTGGCTGAGCGAAGCCGCGATCTCGCCCAGCTGGTCGTCGAGCTCCTCGGCGGTGTCGGTGAGCTGCGCCAGGGAAAGGGCGCCGATCGCGTCCAGCAGCCGGAGCTTCTCTTCGGTAGGGACCGCGGCGAGGTCGAAATCGACGGCGCTGCGGGTGGCGCGGCCGAACAGGCGCGCGGCCAGGGTCAGCGCGAATTCCGAATGCTCGATGCGCTGGCGGCTGGTATCGCCGATCTGCATCGCCATGACGGCGGTGCCGACCCGCGTACCCACTTCGACGGTCTTCTGCTGGATCGCCGCCGCGGTGCTCTCCGCCTGGCGGCGGCGGCCGGCGATCGCCGAGACGCTGCGGGCAAGCTGGTCGGGTATGGTGCGGATTGCCTGGTCGCGCTGCTGCGACAGGGCGCGCTGGCTGGCGGTCGCGGCCTTTAGGCGCTCCGACATCGCGTCGAGCTGCTCGGCGAAGCCGTCGAGATTTTCCTCGGCGACCTTCATCGCGCGGGTGATCTCCTCGGCGAAGGTGGCGAAGCCCTCGCCGCCGGTCTTGAGATGGGCGGCGGCGATCTTGGCGTTGACCGCGAGCACGTCCACCGCCTGCACCGCCTTGCGCATGCGGCCGACCCGGCTCTTCATCGCATCGGTGAGGCCGGAGATCTTTCCCAGCACCGCTTCGCCATCGCGGGGGGCATGGGCCAGCGCGCCGATCCGGGCCGAGACCTGGGAGAGATCGGCGGTGGCCTGAACCAGCGCATCGCTGCCGAGCTCTTCCATCAGGGTCTTGAAGGTCGCGGTCAGGCCGTCGATCGTGTTGATCGAGGCTTCCAGCCGCTGGCCGATGCCGACGAAGGTGCCCTCGGTCATGCGGGCGGCCTGGCCGATCTCCCCCAAGGCACGTTCCAGCGTATCGAGCGCATGGCTCGCGTCAGGCGCGGTCCCCGGCGCTGCCGCGCCGGAAACGACGGTCTGGGTTCCGCCTTCAGTCCCTAGATTCATTGCGTGGTGATCCGCTGTCCGACGTGGTGGGCCGCCAGAAGGCGCGTCGAGATGGCCTGCGTTCCCTTATCGCGAAAGTAGCGGTTCGGCGCTTAAGGATGCGTAAAGCCGAGCACCTCCAGGGGCTCGGTTCGGTCCTCCCGGCCGCGATTCGGCCCCCGGTCGCCCAAATCGCCCGCGCTAGGCAAGAATTTCCCGGTCTTAATCTTTCTTTAGGAGGTAGCGGCATATTTTGCCTCCCGCGGAACCCGCTGTGCGATTGGAAACCCGAGATTCGCCTAAAATTTTATCGGTGTTTTCGGAGCATTTGCGACGGATTTGAACGGCTCGCTTCGGTGACGATCGTGGCGCGGCAAAGAAGGTGAACGACGTGAACTCGCTGCTGCAGACCCTGCGCAACCTCGGACCGCTCCGGCTGGCCAGCCTGGGCGCCATCGGTTTTGCGCTGATTGCGTTCTTCGTCTTCGTCGTGGCGCGGATGACCTCGCCCGGCTATGGCCTGCTCTACAGCGGGCTCGAATCCAGCGACTCCGCGGCGATCGTGCAGCGTCTGGACAGCCAGAACATTCCCTATCAGCTCAAAGCCGACGGCGCCGAGATCCTGGTGCCGCAGGACCAGGTGACCAAGCTGCGCCTGAGTCTCGCCGGCGAAGGCATCCCCTCGGGCGGCTCGATCGGCTACGAGATCTTCGACCGCGCGGACGCGCTCGGCACCACCAATTTCGTGCAGCAGATCAACCAGATCCGGGCGCTCGAAGGCGAGCTCGCGCGCACCATCCGCTCGCTGAAGCAGGTGAAGTCGGCGCGCGTCCACCTGGTCATGCCGAAGCGCGAGCTGTTCTCCCGCGACCAGGCCGAGCCCACCGCCTCGGTGGTGCTGATCCTCCAGGGCTCGACCCTCGACAAGGAGCAGGTGAGCGCCATCCAGCACCTGGTCTCCTCCTCGATTCCCGGCATGAAGGCCAACAACGTCTCGGTCATCGACAACAAGGGCAACCTGCTGGCGCGCGGCGCCGACGGCGGCGACGGCCAGGACAGCGCCAGCATGGAGGACATGCGGCGCTCCTATGAGACCCGCCTCACCCGCTCGATCGAGGACCTGCTGGCCCAGACCCTCGGCCCGGACAAGATCCGCGCCGAGGTCAATGCCGATCTCGACTTCAACCAGGTCACCACCAACACCGAGAATTTCAATCCCGACGGCCAGGTCGTCCGCTCCACCCAGACCGTGGAGGAGAACGATAGCAGCAACGAGCGGCAGCAGGACAACAACGTCTCGGTCGCCAACAACATCCCGAACCCGCCCGCGCAGCAGAGCGGCGCCGGCTCGAACAGCCAGTCGCAGAACCAGCGCAACGAGGAGACCGTCAACTACGAGATCTCCAAGACGACCCAGGTCGAGGTGAAGCAGTCCGGCAACGTGAAGCGGATCTCCGCCGCGGTGCTGGTGGACGGCACCTATACGACCGATGCCAACGGCAACCAGGTCTACGCGCCGCGCCCGCAGGCCGAGCTCGACCAGATCGCGACCTTGGTGAAGTCGTCGATCGGCTTCGATGCGAAGCGCGGCGACGTGGTCGAGGTCGTCAACATGCAGTTCACCGCGCCGGATGCGGCCGCGGCCCAGCCCTTCGAGATCATGGGTTTCGAGAAGCAGGACCTGATGCGGATCGCCGAGCTCCTGGTGCTCTCGGTGATCGCGGTGCTGGTGCTGCTGCTGGTGGTCCGTCCCCTGCTCAATCGCCTGCTCGCCTTGCCGGGCGTGGCGCAGCCGGGCCTGGCTTTGGCCGGCCCGGCCGGCGCCGCCCTGCCGCCGGGCGCCGCCGCGGCGCTGGCGATCCCCGGCCCGGCCGGCACGGCCGCCCTCCCCGGCATGACCGCCGCCGAAGGCATGATCGAGGCCGACAACATGGCCGAGGAGATCGACCAGATGATCGACATCAACCAGGTGGAAGGCCGGGTCCGCGCCTCGTCGCTGAAGCGGATCAGCGATCTCGTGGACCAGCATCCGGAGCAGGCCATGAACATCATGCGCGGCTGGATGAACGCGGACCAGTAGGCCGGGGAAGAGGACAAGAGAATGCGCGCCAAGGACGATTATCGTTCGCTGACCGGGGCCCAGAAATCGGCCCTGCTGCTGATGTCGGTGGGCGAGGAAAGCGCCGCGAAGATTTTCGCGCTGATGCACGACGACGAGATCAAGGAGATCTCGCAGACCATGGCCAATCTCGGCACCGTCTCCTCGACGGTGATCGAGCGGCTGTTCGTCGAGTTCGCCGACCAGATCTCCTCGACCGGCGCCCTGACCGGCACCTTCGAGACCACCGAACGCCTGCTGGCCAAGGTGCTCGACAAGACCAAGGTCGACCAGATCATGGAAGAGATCCGTGGTCCGGCCGGCCGCACCATGTGGGACAAGCTCAGCAACGTGAACGAAAGCGTGCTGGCGAATTACCTCAAGAACGAATACCCGCAGACCGTTGCCGTCGTGCTCTCCAAGGTCCGCTCCGACCACGCCTCGCGCGTGCTGGCGACCCTGCCGGAAGCCTTCGCGATGGAAGTCGTCATGCGCATGCTCAGGATGGAGGCGATCCAGAAGGACGTGCTGGAAGACGTCGAGCGGACCCTCCGCAACGAGTTCCTGTCGAACCTGGCGCGTTCCAGCCGCCGCGACGCCCACGAGATGATCGCCGAGATCTTCAACAACCTCGACCGCGGCACCGAGCAGCGCTTCATGACCGCCCTTGAGGAGCGCAACCGCGACTCCGCCGAAAAGGTGAAGTCGCTGATGTTCACCTTCGACGACCTCGGCAAGCTGGACCCGGGCGGCGCCCAGACCCTGCTCCGCAACGTCGACAAGGCGAAGCTGCCGATGGCGCTCAAGGGTGCCTCGCCCGAGCTGCAGGCCCTGTTCCTCAACAACATGTCGGAGCGCGCGTCGAAGATGCTGCGCGAGGACATGGCGGCAATGGGCCCGGTCCGCCTGCGCGACGTCGAGGAGGCGCAGATGGCCATGGTCAACATGGCCAAGGAGCTTGCCGCGAAGGGCGAGATCGTCCTTTCCGACAAGAAGGGCGAAGACGAGTTGATCTACTAGGACTGAAACATTGGCCGTGGTCCGCAAATTCACCTTCGACAACGACTTCGACGCGCCGCGCGTGGTGGCGCCGAAGCCCGCCCCGGAGGTCGTCATCGAGGAGGAATTGCCGCCTCCACCGCCGCCGCCGCCGAGTTTCTCGGAGGAGGAGCTGGAGGCCGCGGTGGCCGAGGCCCGCAAGGCCGCCATGGCCGAGGGTCTGGCCAAGGGCAAGGCCGAGGCGACGGCGCAGACCGAGCGCCAGACCGCGACGGCGCTGGGCGCGATCGCCCAGCACTTCGCCAAGGTCGATGGCGAGGTCCAGGCGGTCGCGGGCCAGCTGCGCGAGACGACGCTGGAGCTGAGCCTGGCGATGGTGCGCCGGCTGTTTCCGGAGTTCGCGCGCCAGCACGGGCTCGAAGAGGTGAAGGAATTGCTCGGGCGCTGCCTGGACCAGCTCCGCACCGAGCCGCGTTTCACGGTCAAGGTCGCGAGCGGCCTGGCCGAGACGCTCAAAGGCGAGGTCGAAGCGCTGGCGCAGTCACGCGGTTTCGAAGGCCGCATCGTGGTGGCCGGTGACGAGAGCTTGAAGCCCGGCGACTGCAAGATCGAGTGGAGCCAGGGCGGAATGATCAGGAGTGCCGACGAGATCTGGAAGGCGATCGAGGCGGCGATGGAACAGGCGTTGATTTCCAACGAGGACGACACCGCCCAAGGGAGCTGACCCTGGCGGATTGATAGGAGTTTCAAATGGGCGATGAAGAAAATCTGCAGCTGACCGAGTTCGAGAATGCCGGCGGCGACGTTCAGGAGAGCGGCGCCGACGCCGGACGCGGCTCGTCCAAGGAGCTGGATGCCGTCTATGACGTGCCGGTCCAGGTCTCCGCGGTGCTGGGCCGAGCCCAGATGCAGGTCAGCCAGTTGCTGAAGCTCGGCCGCGGCGCGGTCGTGGAGCTCGACCGCAAGGTCGGCGAGGCGGTGGACATCTACGTCAACAACCGCCTGGTCGCCCGCGGCGAGGTCGTGGTCGTGGAAGACCGCCTCGGCGTGACCATGACCGAAATCATCAAGACCGATCGCGCGTGAGAGTGAAGCGACCCTTGAAGCGGGAACCAGACCATGGCTGAAGCAGCAGGCGATCGCGGCGAAAACCGGTTCGACGCCGATTCTTTCACGCGGCGCGGCGATGCCCCGGTGCGGATCGCCCCGCGCCAAGGCGGCATCGATTTCGCGACCTTCATCGGCCTGTTCGGCGCGATCGGCCTGATCGTCGCCGCGATCCTGCTGGAAGGCCGCTGGACCGCCTTCATCAACGTGCCGGCGATCCTGCTGGTCGTCCTCGGCACCTTCGCGGTCACCTCGGTCAGCTACTCGATCGGCGAGGTGTTCCAGGCGCAGCCGATCATGCTCCGGACCCTGTTCCGCTCCGGCCAGACTCCCAACGACGCCGCGATGCGCATGCTGCAGCTGGCCGAGCGCGCCCGCCGCCGCGGCATTCTGCAGCTCCAGTCCGAGCTCTACGGCCTGCGCCCGGAGCCCTTCCTGCACCGCTCCATGACCATGCTGGTGGACGGCATCGCGGTCGAAGAGATCGAGCGGAATCTCACCTTCGAGACCCACGCCATGATGCAGCGCCACGTCCGCTCGACCGGCATCCTGCGCCGCGCGGCGGAGGTCGCCCCGGCGATGGGCCTGATCGGTACCCTGGTGGGCCTGGTCAACATGCTGGGCAGCCTCAACAACCCGGAATCGATCGGCCCGGCGATGGCGGTGGCGCTGCTGACCACCCTCTACGGCGCCCTGCTCGCCAACGTCGTGTTCTTGCCGCTCGCCTCCAAGCTCGAGCGCAACTCGGCGACCGAGCTCCTGATCAACCAGATCTACATCCTGGGCTCGCTCTCGATCGGACGGCAGGAGAATCCCCGCCGGCTGGAGCTGGTCCTCAACACCATTCTGCCCGCGACCCAGCGGGTGAAGTATTTCGACTAAGGAGACGGAAGATGCGGTTGCTTATTGTCGGTTCCCTGGACGGCCATATCAGCGCGGCGGGCAAGATCGCCCTCTCGCGTGGCGCCAAGGTCGCCCATGTGAACGACGTCGATCAGGCGATGCACGCGCTTCGCAACGGCCAGGGCGCCGACCTCGTCATGTTCGACGTCAACCTCGACATCCAGCGCATGATCGAGAGCCTGAAGCGCGAGCGCATCAACCTGCCGGTGGTCGCCTGCGGCATCGGCTCCTCGTCCGAGATCGCGGTCCGCGCGATCCGCGCCGGCGCGAAAGAATACATCCCGTTGCCGCCCGATGCCGAGCTGATCGCCGCAGTGCTGGCCGCCGTCGCCGAAGAGAGCTCCGCCTTCATCTTCAACGATCCGAACTTGAAGGCCGTGCTGAAGCTCGCCGACCAGGTGGCGCCGAGCGATGCCAGCATCCTGATCACCGGCGAGAGCGGCACCGGCAAGGAAGTGATGGCGCGCTACATCCACGCCCATTCGAAGCGCGCCTCCAAGCCGTTCATCTCGGTCAACTGCGCCGCGATCCCGGAGAACCTGCTGGAATCCGAGCTGTTCGGCCATGAGAAGGGCGCCTTCACCGGCGCGGTGGCGCGGCGCATCGGCAAGTTCGAGGAAGCCAACGGCGGCACGCTGCTGCTCGACGAAGTCAGCGAGATGCACCCCCGCCTGCAGGCCAAGCTGCTGCGCGCCCTGCAGGAGCGCGAGATCGACCGGGTCGGCGGCTCCTCGCCGGTGAAAGTCGATTTCCGGCTGGTCGCCACCTCGAACCGCGACATGCAGGACGAGGTGAAGAAGGGCAATTTCCGCGAAGATCTCTATTTCCGCCTGAACGTGATGTCGCTGGAACTGCCGCCGCTCCGCGAGCGCCCGGGCGATATTCCGGTCCTGGCCGACCATTTCGCCCATAAGTACGGCGAAGCCAACGGCATCAAGATCGACGGCATCGCGCCCGAAGTGCAGGCCATCCTCCTCGCCCATGAATGGCGCGGCAACGTGCGTGAGCTCGAGAACACCATGCACCGCGCGGTGCTGCTGGCCCAGGGCCCGATCATCGGTCCGGAAGCCATCATGCTGACCGGCGGCCGCGGCCTGCCCGTGACCCGTGCGACGGAAGCCGCCCCCAGCGCGGCCGACGCCGCCGCGGCCAAGGCGGTCGATGCGGCCGGCACGGCGGTGCTGGTCGGCAAGACCGTGGCGGCGGTCGAGCGCGACCTCATCATCGACACGCTGTCGCATTGCCTCGGTAACCGGACCCATGCCGCCAACATCCTCGGCATCTCGATCCGCACTTTGCGCAACAAGCTGAAGCAGTACAGCGAGGAAGGCGTCATGGTCCCGCCCTCGCACGGCGAGGTCGATCAGGCCTCGGCCTGAACCGCGAGCACTGAGTAGCGCTTACCCAAGCCGAACGAGTAGCCCATGTCCGACGCCAGCAACGCCGCACCCACCGCCGCTCCGCAAGCCGGAGCGGCGCGCGGCGGCTTCAACATGAACCGGGTGATCGCGACGCTGCGGCGCGGCGAGATCCTGTTCGCCTTGGGCATGATGGCGGTCCTGACCGTCCTCATCTTCCCGATGCCGGCCTGGCTGCTCGACATTTCGCTGGCCTTGTCGATCACGATCTCGGTCCTGGTGCTGATGGTCGTGCTGCTGATCGAAAAGCCGCTCGACTTCTCCACCTTCCCGACGGTGCTGCTGGTCGTCACCATGCTGCGCCTCTCTTTGAACCTGGCCTCGACCCGCCTGATCCTGTCGCACGGCCACGAGGGAACCGCCGCCGCCGGCCATGTCATCGAGGCCTTCGGCGGCTTCATCATGGGTGGCAACTACGTCATCGGCATCATCGTGTTCGCGATCCTGGTGTTGGTGAACTTCGTCGTCATCACCAAGGGTTCCGGCCGTATCGCCGAAGTCTCGGCCCGCTTCAGCTTGGACGCGATGCCCGGCAAGCAAATGGCGGTCGATGCCGACCTCTCCGCCGGCCTGATCGACGAGACCGAAGCCAAGGCCCGGCGCAAGCAACTCGAGGACGAGAGCAATTTCTTCGGCGCCATGGACGGCGCCGCCAAGTTCGTGCGCGGCGACGCGATCGCCGGCCTGGTCATCGTCCTCATCAACATCGTCGGCGGCATCATCATCGGCGTGGTGCAGCAGGGCCTGAGCCTGAGCGACGCCGCGACGTCCTACACGCTGCTCACGGTCGGCGACGGCCTGGTCAGCCAGATCCCGGCGCTGATCGTCTCGACCGGCGCCGGCATGCTGGTCACCAAGGCCGGCATGGTCGGCTCGACCGACAAGGCGCTGTTCAAGCAGCTATCCGGCCACCCGCTCGCGCTCGGCCTCGCCGCCTTCCTGATGGCCTTGCTGGGGCTGCTGCCGGGCATCCCGGCCCTGCCCTTCCTGGTGCTGGCGCTGCTGGCCGGCGGCGCGGCATTCCTGCTGACCCGCAAGGAGAAGCGCGCTGCGGTCGACCAGGTCCAGCAGCAGAAGAAGAAGGAAGCGGCGGCCCCCGTCCTCGAAGAGCCGATCTCGACCGCGCTCACCATCGACGCGATCCGGCTGGAGCTCGGCTACGGCCTGCTCGGCCTGATCAACACCGAGCGCGGCCATCGCCTGACCGACCAGATCAAGGCGCTGCGGCGCCAGCTCGCAACCGAGATGGGCTTCATCCTGCCGGCGGTGCGCATCCAGGACAACCTGCAGATCAACGCCAACTCCTACATCGTGCGGGTGAAGGAGATCGAGGCCGGCCGCGGCGATCTCCGTCCCAACATGATCATGGTCATGGACCCGCGCGGCGACAAGATCGGCATGGCCGGCGAGGAGACCACCGAGCCCGCCTTCGGATTGCCGGCGATGTGGGTCGACCCTTCCGCGCGCGAGGAAGCGCTGTTCCGCGGCTATACCGTGGTCGATCCCGCAACCGTGATCACCACCCACTTGACCGAGATCGTCAAGGACAACATGTCCGAGCTGTTGTCTCACGCCGAGACGCAGAAACTGTTGGACGAGTTGCCGAAGGAGCAGCAGAAGCTGGTCGCCGACCTGGTGCCGAGCCAGATTTCGGTCGGCGGCGTGCAGCGCGTGCTGCAGACCCTGCTGGGCGAGCGGGTCTCGATCCGCGACCTGCCCAACGTGCTCGAAGGCATCTCCGAGGCTTGCGGCTATTCCCGCAACATCACCTCGATCGTCGAGCATGTCCGCGCCCGGCTCGCGCGCCAAATCTCGGATTCCGCCACCGATGCGGGCGGCATCATTCCGCTGGTGACGCTGTCGCCGGAATGGGAGCAGGCCTTCGCGGATTCGATCGCCGGCGACGGCGAGGAGCGCCACCTGGTCATGCCGCCGACCCAGCTGCAGCAGTTCATCCAGTCGGTGCGCCAGACCTTCGAGCGCTTCGCCATCATGGGTGAGTCTCCGGTCCTACTGACCAGCCCGGGGATCCGGCCCTTCGTCCGGCAGATCATCGAGCGGTTCCGGGCGACCACCATGGTGATGTCGCAGAACGAGATCCATGCGAAGGCGAAGATCCGCACCCTCGGGCAGATCTGATCGCGCGGCGGGGTCCGAGAGCAATGTCCTGCCAATTTGGGCCATTCTGTTCGCCAGCAGCGAGTCCGTCCGCTAGGAAGCGGGCCCCGTGCGCGAAGGCGCACAAGATCGGGCCTTCGCCCAATGGGCGCGTAGCGGCACTGCGGGCGAACCCGGAGGGCGACGGCGCAAATTGGCAGGACATTGCTCTAGTATAAGATAGCCCCATGCGACTTCGAACCTTCAGCGCCGCGACTATGAGCGAAGCCATCCGCCTGGTGCGCGATGAGCTCGGCCCTGATGCCGTGATCCTGAGCACCGAGACCGCGGGCAAGCAGGTGAAGATCACGGCCGCGCTGGATCGGGCCGCCATCCTGGAGCCCGCACCCCTGCTCACGGTCGAGCCGATGGACGCGATCGCCGGCGCGCTCGACTTCCACCGCGTGCCGGAACTGCTGTCCGAACGGCTGCTGACCCTGGCCGAGAATTTCCTGCTGGAGAATCCGCGCCAGGCGCTGGGCGCGGCGCTTCGCTCCCGCTTCACCTACAGCCCGATCCTGCAGAACCGGCCGGAGCGCCCGATCATGCTGGTCGGCCTGCCCGGGGCCGGCAAGACAGCTACGCTCGCCAAGCTCGCCGCCGGCGCGCGGGCGCAGAAATGGCCAGTCGTCGCCATCACCTGCGACCTCGCCAAGGCAGGCGGGATCGACCAACTCGCGACCTATGCCAAGGCCATGGGCATCACCGCCTATCAGGCGAAGAACGCCGGGGCCTTGAAGCGCGCGGTCGGCGCCGCGCCCGAGGGTGCCCTGGTGCTGATCGACACCGCCGGCATCAACCCGCTCAAACCCGACGACATGGCGGCCCTGGCCGACCTGGCCGCCTCGGTCAAGGCGGAGCCGGTCCTGACCCTGGCCGCCGGGGGTGACGTCTCCGAATCCGCCGAATTGGGCCAGCTGTTCTCGGAGGTCGGCTGCCAGCGGCTGATCGCAACCCGGATCGACGCCGCCCGGCGCTATGGCGCGCTGCTTGCTTGTGCCGAGGGCGGGCAGCTGGGCTTTGCGGAATTCGGGGTTTCCCCGGAAATCGCCAATGGCCTGATGTTCTTCGGGGCCGATGCGCTGGCCCGGCTGCTGATGCCGCAAGAGATGGCGGAAGCGCCGAAACGCGGGCAAAATAGCGCTACCGCCGCGCGAGTCGCCCCTGAACCAGATGGGGAACGGCCGAATTTCGGTCGCCAGGGCGGGGTGGCGCGTAAGAAGCCGGATTCCGAGGGGGCAAGCGGAAGCCGGAAGCGACCAGTGGGATCAAGAACATGAGTGAGTCACCCGTCCGCACGGCGACGACGCCGTCGGATGAACCGATCGCCAATGTTATCGCCGTCGCCTCCGGCAAGGGCGGCGTCGGCAAGACCTGGCTCAGCATCTCGCTGGCCCAGGCGCTCGCCAAGCTCGGCCAGCGCGTGCTGCTGTTCGACGGCGATCTCGGCCTGGCGAACATCGACGTGCAGCTCGGCATCCAGCCCGGCATGGATCTCGGCACCGCGCTCGAGCGCCACCTGCCCTTAAGCCGCGCCGTCATCAACTATCCGAGCGGCGGCTTCGACCTGATCGCCGGGCGGTCCGGATCCGGCTCGCTCGCCAGCATGCCGATCAATCGGCTGCAGGCGCTGGCCCAGGGCCTGCGCGCGGTCGGCGATTCCTATGGCCGCGTGGTGGTCGATCTCGGCGCCGGCATCGAGCGCCCGGTGCGCTATCTCGCCAGCCGCGCCGGCTTCTGCCTGGTGGTCACCACCGACGAACCGACCGCCCTCACCGATGCCTATGCGCTGATCAAGATGGTGACTCTCGACGCCCAGGAGCAGCACAAGGAGACTCCGATGGGCGTGGTCGTCAACATGGCCTCCAGCCGCGAGATCGGCCAGCGCACCTATGAGACTCTCGCCAAGGCCTGCGAGCGCTTCCTCAAACGCCGCGTCCCGCTGCTCGGCGTGATCCGCCGCGACCCCAAGGTGCGCGACGCGATCTCGACCCAGACGCCGCTCCTGGTGCGGCACCCGAGCAGCCCGGCGGCGACCGACATCGAGGCGCTGGCGCGCAAAATGTTCGAGATCACCGGCGGCGAGCAGACCTCCGCCAGGCGCGGGGCGTGAGCGACCTCTTCAACCCGATCAGCCGCAATCTCCCCGGCACGTCCACCGGGCCCAACGTAATGTCCGGCGTCGTGCCGGATCCGCCGCGCAGCCTGCTCGGCCTGGTGACCGGGACCATCCTCAAAGGCACGGTGCTGGGCAAGGGCAGCGACGGCTTGACCACCATCGCCACCGACAAGGGCACGGTCAGCGTCGCCACCAATGCGGCGATTCCCGCCGGCAGCCAGGTGACGCTCGAAGTCCGCAATGCCGGCGGCGATCGCTTGCAGGTGCTGATCCTCGCGGTCGAAGCCGGAAACCGCAACGCCGAGAAAGCCCACCAGGCCGGCAGCGGCAGCGCCGGTGGCGCGAGTTCCGCCGCCACCGCGCAGAGCGGCGCTGCAGGTGCGGCCGCGCACAAGAGCAAGGCCGAGCCGGCGCCGCGCCCGGCTGCGCCGCCGCCGATCCAGATCGCCGGCAGCAGCGTCAAGGCCGTCGTCGTGCAAGCGCCGCCGGCCGCCTCTCTCCTGCCGACGCCGGATGTGGAGATCGAGCCTTTCACCGCGCCGAACCCGCCGATCGCGGCACCGCCCGATGCCGCGCAGAAGGCACAGATCCTGGCCCAGGCCCGGGCGCTGGTCGAACCGCCGACAACGACCCCCGTTCCGACCGGCCCGATCCTGGCCCCGGTCGATCCCGATAGGCCGAGTCCGCTGCCGCAAGGCACGACACAACCGTCGGCAACACTGCCCGCGAGCCCGCAGCCGTCACCGGCTGTTCCCGCCGCTTCACCGCCGCAAGCCGGTGGCGTTCCCGCTTCTACCGTCCTCGTCACCGCCGTCGCGCAGCCCGGCAGCGGCGCCACGATCCTGCAACCCGATGTCGCCACGCGCATCGCTGCCTTGTTCGCCGCCGCCGACGCGGCGGAGACCGTGCCGCTGCCGAAGGGCGCGACACCGTTGCCGGCCGGTACGCCTCTGCCGGGGAATCTTCCGGCGGGCAGCATGCCGATCGCGAATGTCCCGCCGGGAAGCGTCCCCGCATCCAGCGTCCCGCCCGGCAGTATCCCGGCGGCGCATGTGCCGCCCGGCGCGATGCCGATGCCGCTCGCCTCGGGCGCGGGTCCGTTGCTCGCACAATTCCTCGCCGGCAGCACGACGGCGGCGGCGACCACGCCGGCGCTGCCGACCATGCTAACCGCCGGCAGCGAGCTCACGCTGCATGTGGTCGCGGTGCTGCCGACCAAGGGCGGGGAGATCGAGATTGCCCCGGAGGCGGCGCGGCTGACCGGCAGCGCTGTGCCGCTGATCGGCAAGGTGCTGGGCTATACCCGCGCCGGCCATGCCGTGATCGACACGCCCGCCGGCGCGCTGATGATGCAGGAGCGCACGCGCCTGCCGGTCGGCGCGCAGGTGGCCCTGGTGCTGGAGCCGATCGCGCCGCCCGCGGCAGCACCGCTGCCGCCGATCACCAGCCCGCAGCAGGCGTTGCTCTATCTCTCCAACCGCTGGCCAGCGCTGGACGATCTCATTGCGGTGCTGCGCGGCGTGCCGGTCGGGACTTCCCATGATCCGGAGACTCCGCCGCCGCCCGGCATCCCGCAAACCGGGCCGCGGCTCGCGGCCGGGCTCGCCGCCGCGATCGGGGCCTATCGCAGCGGTGAGATCGAGCGGCTGCTTCAGCCGATGCTCGCCGGGCGCAAGCTTCCCATCGAGAAAGAGGAGATGGTGAAGCGCCTCAGAGAGGAGTTCACCCAGCTTTCCGATCTCGCCAAGGATCGGCCGGCGGTCGATTGGCGCGCCCTGTTCCTGCCGGTCTACGACCCGCGGGTCGGCCTCACCCAGATCAACCTCTACTACCGGCACAACAGCGGCGGCGAAGGCAGCGAGCCGGACAAGAAGGACCAGGGCACCCGCTTCCTGGTGGATGTGAATTTCGCCGCACTCGGCGCCTTCCAGCTCGACGGACTGATCCGCGGCAGGCGCTTCGACCTGATGATCCGCAGCCGCAGCCGGCTCTCGCGCAATCAGCGCCAGGACATCATCAATATCTTCGAGAACGCGCTGGAGGTCGGCGGCGCCACCGGCGCGCTGGAATTCCGCACCGTCGAGGTCTTCCCGGTCTCGCCGCTCGACGAGCTCCGGCAGTCGCGCGACGGTCTCACCGCATAAAGAAAAGGCCGGCGGAGCGAACTCCGCCGGCCTCGAACTGCGCAGCCTCAGCCGTTGGTCTTGTATTCCGGCATCTGCTTCAGCGCGTTCTTGTCCATGTTGACCACGGCCTGCAGCTTGCCGTCCTGGTTCGTCATCTTGATCTGGTTCCAGGCCAGCTTCACCGCGTGGGTGCCGATGCCGAGGAAGCCGCCGACATCGACGACCACGCCCGAGACCTTGCCGGAATCATCCAGCAGGACTTCGCTGATCTCGCCGACCGTGTCGTTGGCGTTGTTGACGACATTGACCCCGACCACCTTGCTGGCGTTGATCGAGCCGTCGGCATTCAGCGCCGCCGGGCGGCTGGTGTCGGCTGCGGTGGTTTGCGCCGTCGTCGGCTCCTGCGCGCTGTCGCTCGCATAGAGCTGGCCGGAATCGTTCAGCACTTTGCCGCGATTGGCCTCGGTGCTGTACTTGTAGCCGGCGGCTGCCTGTGCCGACTCCTTGGTGATGCTGCTGTGGATGTTGCCGTCGGCATCGGCCTTGAGATCGGTCCACGGCACGGAGATCCGCTTCTCGGATTCCAGCCAGCCGCTGATATCCAGCACCACCGACGTGACCTTGCCTTTGGTATCGACGATCACGCTTTCGATCTCGCCGACCGTCTTGCCGCTCGCGTCGACCACGTCCTCCCCGATCAGCTTGCCGGCATCGACCGCGCCGACGCCGACATTGGTGGAGGCCTCGGTGCTGACCGGCGCCGCCGGCTTGGCCGGGGCGGTGGTGGAATCCTGCGCGAGCGCCGGGGTGACGGCAAAAGCCGCGATGAAGCTGCCGGCGAGCAGGCCGGTTTTGAACTTGCTCATGATATTTCCTTTTAAATGGATGGCCCGCGCGCCCATCGCGCGCAGGCAGTCGTTCAGATCCAGTACGGCGGGACGCCGAAATGGCTGTAGACCCGCGAGTTCCAGTCGAGGTCGCGGTAATAGCTGTCGTTTGACGGGATCTCGTTGGGCGCGTCTTTCAGCACCGAGTCATCGACATCGGCGACGTAGCCGTCGAGGCTGGTGTCGTAACGCAGCACGCTCCACGGGATCGCCCGCCGCGTCTCGCCCAGGCCGAGGAAGCCGCCGAAGGCCGCTACTGCATACGCGACATGGCCCGAGACCTTGTCGAGCATGATGTCTTCGACTTCGCCGGCGCGTTCGCCCTTGCGGTTGAAGAGCTTGGTTCCGTTGACCTTGGTCGCGGCGATCAGGTTGACCGTCTCGTCCTTCTTCAAGGTCTGCTGACTGCGCGGAATGGCCTGTGCCATCGCTTCCTCCTCGATTGTTCCGGTTTCACAACGGGATAATCGGCGCAGGCCGGGCGAGTTCCGCCGCTCCGCAGGCGAATTTTGCTCGGCTTGTCGGGCGGGAGTTAGAGCGTGGTGTCTTTCTTGCGGCGATGCAGCTGCAATCCGACTTCGTCGGCGCGGTTCTGCTCGCGGCGGCGCTGGGCGACGCGCTGGCGCTGCGCGCGGTTGGCGATGGTCTGCTCGGTCTTCTTCAGCTCGGCGAAGGATTCCATGATCTGGTCGCGCAGCTTGTCGAGCTCGGCGCTGAGGTCGGCGACCGACTTCTCGATCCGCTCGCGCCGCTCCGCCATCGTCCGCTTGTAGTCGGGCAGCATGCGGCTCAGCTCGATGTCGTTGCGCGCCGCCTCGACCTCGTTGGCGACCTCCTCTTCCAGGCGGCGGATGTCGCCGCGCAGGCGCTCGATCAGCGCCTCGAGGTCGGTCGCCTGGCGCCGCTTCTCGTCCAGCGTCCATTTCTGCAGCCGCAGCATCTGGTCGAGGCCGCTCATGCCTTGGCCTCAGGCGGGGGGGCCTCGGTTGTGGCGGCCTCGGTCGGGGCGGCGCCGTCCGCCCCGTCATAGGGCATGGCGACAATGGCGGCCAGTTCCCGGTACCCGGTCTCGAGGTCCGAACGCTCGGTCTTGCGCTGGGACAGAAACTTCTCCAATGCCGGCCGGAGCTCGATCGCGCGGTCGACCGTCGGGTCGGTGCCGCGGCGATAGGCGCCGAGGCGGATCAGCTCCGCCATGTCGTCATAGACCGACATGTTCTGTCTCGCGATGCGGATCATGTCGTTCTGCTGCTCGTTGTTGCAGTTCGGCATGGTGCGCGACAGCGAGCGCAAGACGTTGATCGCCGGATAGCGCCCACGCTCGGCAATGGAACGCTCGAGCACGATATGGCCGTCGAGGATACCGCGGCAGGCATCGGCGATGGGCTCGTCGTGATCGTCGCCCTCGACCAGCACGGTGAACAGGCCGGTAATGCTGCCGGAGCCGACCAGGCCGGGACCGGCGCGCTCGAGCAGCCGCGGCAGGCCGGCGAAGACGGAAGGCGTGTAACCCTTGCTGGCCGGCGGCTCGCCGGCGGAAAGCCCGATCTCGCGCAAGGCCATGGCGAAGCGGGTGACCGAATCCATCATGCAGAGCACGTGGCGGCCCTGGTCGCGGAAGAACTCGGCGAGGGTCAGGGTCATCTGCGCCGCCTGGCGGCGCAGCAGCGGCGATTCATCCGAGGTCGCGACCACGACCACGCTGCGCGCGAGACCCTCGGGTCCAAGCTCGTCCTCGAGAAACTCCTGCACCTCGCGGCCGCGCTCGCCGATAAGCCCGATCACGTTGATGTCGAGGCTGGTGTATTTCGCCATCATCGACATCGTCACCGACTTGCCGATGCCGGAAGCCGCGAAGATGCCGAGGCGCTGGCCCTGGCAGACGGTGGTGAAGGTGTTGATGGCGCGCACGCCGAGATCGATCTTGCCGCCGACCCGGGCGCGCAGATGCGCCGGCGGCGGATTGGCGCGGATCCGGCAAGCTTTGTGACCGAGCGGCAGCGGGCCCTTGCCGTCGATCGGCTCGCCCAGTGCATTGACCACCCGGCCCAGCCAGCCATTGGTCGGCCGGATCGCCGGTTCGTCATGGACCAACACGGCCTTGCTGCCGAGGCCGACGCCGTCCAGCGAGCCGAAAGACATGGCGAGCGCCCGGCCGTCGCGGAAACCGACCACCTCGCTCGGCACCCGGTTGCCCGTACGGTCGACCAGGTCGACCCGCGAGCCGATCGAGAGCGAGTCTTCCAGCCCGGCGATCTCGACCAGCATGCCGAGGATCGCGGCAACCTTGCCGTAGATCGTCACGTCCGGCACGCGGGCCAATTCCCGCATCAATGGTTCAAGTGTCTTGATCAAGGTTGGGTCTAGCGCCAGCCAGGGGTTCCAGATGGGGCCAACCATAAACAATCGGCGTTAACCTGCGGTTAATGCTGACTTGGGAGAATGTCTTAACTTTCCGGACAAATCAGCCACTTAGGAACGAAGTCTGGTGAGACCCGGGCCGGCCACGCAATCCTTTACAATTGGCCGCCCAAATGGTTAATATTCACAGGGTCACACCGGTGGCAAAATAGTGCACGAAAGGGTGCAGCCATGCGCGTGCTGTTAGTCGAAGACGATACCAATACCGCCAAGAGCATCGAGCTGATGCTGAAAGCGGAAGGTTACATCGTAGATTCGACCAATCTGGGCGAAGACGGTCTCGAGATCGGCAAGCTCTATGATTATGACATCATCCTGCTCGACCTCATGCTCCCCGACATCGACGGATATGAGGTGTTGCGCCGGCTCAGAAGCTCGCGCGTTAACACTCCGATCCTGATCCTTTCGGGTTTGAGCGAGCTGGACAGCAAGATCAAGGGTCTCGGCTTCGGCGCCGACGACTACCTGACCAAGCCGTTCGACCGCCGCGAGCTGATCGCCCGCATCCAGGCGATCGTCCGCCGCTCCAAGGGTCATTCGGATTCGGTCATCAAGACCGGCAAGCTGGTGGTCAATCTCGACACCCGCACTGTCGAGGTGAGCGGCCAGCCGCTGCATCTGACCGGCAAGGAATACGGCATCCTGGAACTCTTGAGTCTGCGCAAGGGCACGACGCTCACCAAGGAAATGTTCCTCAACCATCTTTACGGCGGGATGGACGAGCCGGAGCTGAAGATCATCGACGTCTTCGTCTGCAAGCTCCGCAAGAAGCTCTCCACCTCGACCGGCGGCGAGAACTATATCGAGACGGTCTGGGGCCGCGGCTATGTGCTGCGCGATCCGGAAGCCGCCGGCCAGCCGGCCAAGGCCGAGAGCGCCTGATCCGTTTCGCCATACCGAATGCATCAGGGAAGCCCGGCTCAGTCCGGGCTTCTTTGTTTATGCGTTTCCGGCCAACTCGGATCTTCGTGTGCGGGTCCAACGGAAAGCTGTGACGTCCGGCACGCTGACCCGGGTTTCAGCTGGCCGCGCTGCGAATTGCAGGCGAACCTCGATTGCTTTCGCCGCACGGATGAACCAGGGATGGATCCGAACCCATGTCAAAGAGCAAGGCAGCGCCCCGACGTCTGCGCACGATCTTCTGCGGCCTCGCGGTCGCGCTCCTTTCGATGCCGGCTGCGGCCGATCCCTTTTCGCCGCCGAAATCCAAGGCGACCCTTACGCTCACCTATACGCTGACCGGCGGCGGCACCGACCGGCCCGCTTCGCATGAGCGCGAGGTGATCTGGTCAATCGAGAACCGCTATGAGGTGGCGGCGACGCTGATCGCCGAAAAGCCCGCCGGGTTCGGCGCCATGCACCAGCCCGATGCCGGCGAGAACGCCGCCATGCAGCAGCGCCAGGAAGCCGCCGCGGCCGGCGCCCAGAACATGCAGGGCATGATGGATATGGCGCAGAAGATCATGGAAAAATGCGGCGACGACGAAGCCTGCATCACGCAGGAAACCATGAAGATGAGCCAGCAGATCGACCCCAGCGATCCGAAGCTCAAGGCGGCGCAGCAGAACATCGAGACCGCGAGCGCCATGCCGGGCAACCGCTATCAGCTGTTCTCCGCCGGCCCGCAATCCGGCAGCTTCAAGGTGACCGAGAAGGCGCACGAGGCCTATTTCGACGCCGCCTGCTCATTGAAGAACCAGACGCCCTGCGCCTTCGACACCGCGGTTTCCGGCGCGGGCAAGCTGACCGACCTGCAGGGCAACACCAGCTTCACTCTGGGCGTCATGGCCGAGGTCGACACGCAATCCGGCTCCCTCATCTTCACCATGCCGGTGCCGGGCTTTGCGAAGGTCAAGAAGACCGTTACGTCGCAGAGCAAGGAAGTGAAGACCGGCAGCTTCGAGGAGACGCGCACGCTCAAGCCGGGCCAGGTCGGCGGCGCGCAGATCAGCGTATCCTGCGGCGCATGCAAGACCGCCAGCGGCACCCTGACGCGCGAGGTCGAGGACGGGCTCCTGGGTCGTCCGGCGAAGCTGGTAATCGACTGGAAGTTTACGCGGCCCTGAATCCGGGGCCTGAGGCCTCAGGCGCGGAGCGCGCCCGGCGCGGCCGGCTTGGCGGCGGATGCGGGCGTCTGGCCGGCGGTCAGGCCGTAGACGCCGCGCTGGCCGGCGAGGAGCTGGAACTTGTCGGTGATGCCGAGCACGGTCTCGGCGCCGCCGAGGAACAGATAGCCGTCGTTCGGCATCAGGGCGGCGATGTTGTTCAGGATCTTCGACTTGGTCGGCTGGTCGAAATAGATCAGCACGTTGCGGCAGAACACGACGTCGAACTTGCCGAGCGGCCGCGGGTCGTTCAGCAGGTTGAATTCCTTGTACTGCACCATGGCGCGGATCTTCGGGCTGATCTGCCAGCGGTCGCCGACCTGGGTGAAGTACTTGACCAGCAGGTTGATCGGCAGGCCACGCTGCGCCTCGAACTGCGAGTAGATGCCTTCCTTGGCGCGATCGAGGATCTCGGTCGAGAGGTCGGTGCCGAGGATCTCGATTTTCCAGCCGGCGAGCTGCGCCGACATCTCGGAGAGGATCATCGCCAGCGAATAGCATTCCTGGCCGGAGGACGCCGCCGCGCTCCAGATCCGGATCGTCTTGTTCGGCCGCGCCGCCATCAGGGTCGGCAGGCAGATCTGCTTGAACTGGTCGAACGGCTTGGTGTCGCGGAAGAAGAAGGACTCGTTCGTGGTCATCGCCTCGACCACGTCCTTGATCACCGTCTCGTCGCTCTTCACGCGGATCAGGCGCACCAAGTCCTCGAACGAGGCGAGCTTGTACTTGCGGGCCACGGGGAGCAGGCGGCTCTCCAGCAGGTAGGCCTTGTCGTTGCCGAGCACCAGGCCGGAGCGCTGCTTCAGGATCTGACAGATGAAATCGAAATCCGTCACCGTCATGCCGCCGACCTCATGAGGGCCTTCTTGACGTAGGCCCCGATCTCATTGAGCGGCAGCACTGCCGTGCAGAGCCCGGCCGAGGCGACGGCGCCCGGCATGCCCCAAACGACACTGCTGGCTTCATCCTGGGCGATGACCGTGCTTCCCGCGTTGACGAGCTCCCTGGCCCCCTTCAAGCCATCCTGCCCCATTCCGGTCAGCATGACAAACAGGGTGCGGTTGCCATAGGCCTTGGCGATCGAGCGCAGCATCGGATCGACCGCGGGCCGGCAGAAATTCTCGGGCGGATTCTTGTTCAGCCGGACCACCATGCTGCCGCCCTGGCTCTCCACGGTCATGTGGAAGTCGCCCGGCGCGACATAAATCCGCCCCGGGAGGGCAGCCTCGCCATCCTTGGCCTCCGCCGCCGGCATGCCGGAAGCCTGGGCGAGGTGCTCGGCCAGGATGGTGGTGAAGGTCGCCGGCATGTGCTGGGTGACGAAGACCGGCATGCGGTCGACCCGGCCCAAGGCACGGAACACGTTGAACAGCGCCTGCGGGCCGCCGGTCGAGGAGCCGATCGCCAGGCAGTCCACCTTGCCCTGCACCAATGGCGCCGGTCGCAGGGTGACCGCGCCGGGATAGAGCTTCTTGGGCGGCGGCGGCACGCTGCTGCCCGGGGCCGCGGCGGAGCCCGGCGGCAGGCCGCGCTTCTTGCGCGCCACCAGGCCCCAGCTCTTCGCCTTCTCGACCAAGTCGCGCTTGAAATCGTCGGCGGTGCTGATGCCCGTGGTCGTGGTCGGCTTGGGCAGGTAGTCGGCGGCGCCGAGCGACATCGCTTTCATGCTGACCGAAGCGCCCTTGAGCGTGAGCGTCGAGGCCATGATGACTTGGACGCCGGGCTTGGCTTCCAGCAGCTTCGGCAGCGCGGTCAGCCCGTCCATCACCGGCATCTCGATGTCGAGCACGATGACGTCGATGTCGTTGCGCTTCAGCGCATCGATCGCCGCCTGACCGTTGCCGACCGTCGACACCACCTTGATCTCGGGGTCGGTCTCCAGCGTCTTCGTGAGCAGGCCGCGAATGACCGCGGAGTCGTCCACGATCATGACCCGATAGGGTCCGCCGCCGGCGGCGACTACTGGTTTGGTTTCAGGCCGCATTCCCTGGTACCGAGCCTTTTACTTATTAACGTTAAAGAAGCCCGACCTGGCTGAACTTCGATTCGATGATCTCGCTGTCGAAGGGCTTCATGATGTATTCGTTGGCGCCCGCGCTGATCGCCTCTTGAATGTGCTGGATGTCGTTCTCGGTGGTGCAGAACACCACGACCGGCGTCTGGCCGCCCGGCATCTGCCGCAGGTTGCGCAGGAAATCGATGCCGCTCATGACGGGCATGTTCCAGTCGAGCAGGATC
This sequence comes from Dongia sp. agr-C8, assembly GCF_054658695.1. NCBI lineage: Bacteria > Pseudomonadati > Pseudomonadota > Alphaproteobacteria > Rhodospirillales > Dongiaceae > Dongia > Dongia sp. agr-C8. The sequence goes on along the minus strand of NZ_BAAGHZ010000001.1, from coordinate 1,022,543 downwards.
GCGTCCGGCATCCGCTTCAGGCACTGGTCCATCGCGGTCTGGCCGTTATCGGCTTCCTCGATCGCGAAGTTGAGGCCCTCGATTATCTTGCGGGCCACCATCCGAACGACCTTGGAATCATCGACGATCAAGCACGACTTCATAAGCGCAGTCTCCGTCTGCCGACCGGGCGAACCGGGTCCTCATCTCATCCCGTTCGCCCGCGGCAGGCCCCTCAAAGACGATACGACTTGAAAGGTTAAGCGGCGTCCGCCCGATTACCGAAATTCAGAAGCGACGAGACGCTGAGCACCACGAGCAGGGAATCGTTCAGACGATATATCCCATCGGAGAACTCGCGCAATCTCGGATTGAGCGTGGGCGGGTTCCGCTGGTAATCCCGGCTTTCCAGGCTCAAGACCTCGCCGACGCTGTCGACCAGCAGGCTGTAGAGCTCGCCCTCGTGCTCGACGACGACCGACATGGCCTGCTTGTCGCTGTCGCGCTTCGGCAGGCCGAGGCGCAGCCGGACGTCGACCGCGGTGACGATGCGGCCGCGCAGGTTCAGGGAGCCGGCAACCTCCACCGGCGCCAGCGGCACCCGGGTGATGGTCTGGGTACCCAGGACGTCCTGGACCTTCAGGACCGGGATGCCGAACAGCTGTCCGCCGATCGACATGGTCACGTAATCGCGGTTCTCCCCGGCTCCGACCTTGCCGGTCGTGACGGCTTCGGTCGCGGTTTCTTGGTTGCGGCTCATGCGGCACCTCTCATCAGTTCGGCAAGCGCTTCGTTCATGGTGTGAACCAGGCCGTCGCGGTCGTACTTGGCGACATAGTCGTCAAACCCGACCTGGCGGCCGCGCGCAATGTCCTTCGGGCTGGCGTGGGACGACAAGGCGATGATCGGCGTCGCCTGCCAGCGTGCATTCTTCTTCACGGATTCGCAGAACTCGAAACCGTTCATCCCCGGCATCTCGATGTCGCTGATGATGAGGTCGAATTCTTCGCCCGCCTCGCTCAGGCTGAGCGCCTTGTCGGCGGAGTCCATGGCGATGACCTGGAAGCCGGCGGCGGTCAGCTGCGGCGCCAGGAGGTTGCGGAAGAAGGCGCTGTCATCGACCAGCAGCACGCGGCGGCGCCTGCCGGTCTCGACGGCATCCTGCTGCTGCGAGCCGAACCAATCCTTGAACGCCTGGCTGAGATAATAGCCGGCATCGACGATCTCGGTCGCCTGGCCGGCGATGATCGCCGAGCCGATGCGGCCCGGTTGCTCGGCGGCCAGATCGACGTTGAGCTTGGCTTCGACGATATCGACGATCTCGTCCACCATCAGGCCCATGGAATGGTCGCGGTCGGCAAACACCAGCACCGGCTGGCGGCCTTCCTTCTGCCCACCCATCTCGTGCTCGGGGCTCATCGGAATGAGTGGCATCAGCTGGCCGCGATACTGCACGACCGAGCGGTCGTTCGACCGCTCGATGGTCTTGCGGTCGATCTCCTCGAGACGCGCGACCAGGGCCAGCGGAACGGCCATCGGCACGCCCGAGCCGGTGCGGAACAGCAGCAGCGGAACCTGCTCCTCGTCATGCGCCCGCGACTTGGCGCTCTTTGCCTCGGCGGATTCGCCGTCGGAGATGCCCATCTGACCCGAAGCCTCGGCGATGCCGTTCGGATCCAGGATCATGATCACGCTGCCGTCGCCGAGGATGGTGTTGCCCGAGAACATCGGGATGTGGCGCAGGATCGGCGCCACCGGCTTCACGACGATTTCCTCGGTGTCGAACACCCGGTCGACCATGATGCCGAAGTTGTAGGTACCGACCTGGGTCACGACGATGAAGGTGTCGTTCTCGTTGGTCTCCTTGCCCTCGTTCAGCTCCAGCTTGTCGCGGAGCGAAACCAGCGGCAGCAGCTTGTTGCGCAAGCGCAGGACCGGCGTGTCCTTGATCTTCTCGACCTTGAGCTCGCCGTTCTGGGTCGCGCGCACCAGCTCGACCACGCTGATCTGCGGGATCGCGAAGCGTTCGCCGGCGCATTCGACCACCAGGGCCGAGACAATGGCGAGGGTGAGCGGGATCTTGATCGAGAAGGTCGTGCCCTTGCCCTCGATCGAGCGCAGCTCGACGGTGCCGCCGATCTTCTCGATGTTGGTCTTGACCACGTCCATGCCGACGCCGCGCCCGGAGACGCTGGTGACGGCGGCCGCGGTCGAGAAGCCGGCCTTGAAGATGTACTGCTGGATCTGCTGGTCGCTCATGCCCTCGAGATCGGCCTCGGAGGCGAGATTGTTGGCGATGATCTTCGCCTTGATCTTCTCCATCGGCAGGCCCTTGCCGTCATCGGAGATCTCGATGACGATGTGGCCGCCCTCGTGATAGGCGTTCAAGGTGATCTTGCCGGTCTCCGGCTTGCCGATGCGGCGGCGCTCTTCCGGGGTCTCGAGGCCATGGTCGCCCGAGTTGCGCACCATATGCGTCAGCGGGTCCTTGATCATCTCGAGCACCTGGCGATCGAGCTCGGTCTCCTGACCGATCATCACCAGGTCGATCTTCTTCTTCAATTCGTGGCTGAGGTCGCGCACCAGGCGCGGCAGCTTGGCCCAGGCATTGCCGATCGGCTGCATGCGGGTCTTCATCACGCCTTCCTGCAATTCGGAAGTGACGTGGTTGAGGCGCTGCAGCGGGGCGGCGAACTCGCTGTCCTTTTGCTTGCGGAGGATCTGCAGGACCTGGTTGCGGGTTAGCACGAGCTCGCTGACCATGGTCATCAGGTTCTCGAGCAACTCGACGTTGACGCGGATGGTCTGGTTGGCGACCGATTCCGCGGCAGCGCCGCCCTCGGCTCCGGCGTCCTTCTTGGCGGCGGCCTTGGCGGGCTTGGCCGCCGGCTCGGCGACGACCTCGTCGCTGGCCGGGACCGAAACCGGGGCGGTCGCGCCGCCGGTCGCCTCGTCGCGGGTCGCGAAAATCATGCCCATGATCCGCGCCGAGAGCGCGGCGGAGACTTCAAGCTGGTTCAGCGCCGCCTGCAAATGGCCGCAGGCCGCGTCGAACTGCGCGTCGTTCATGTTGCGCTCGATCAGCACCGACTTGGCGCTGGAATCCGGTCCGCCGCAGAGCTTCGCGAGATAGTCGCGCATCTGGCCCTGCAGATGGTCAATGCTGGCGCCGTCGAAGACCTGCTTCACGCGCAGATCGCCGGTCACGCGGGAGAAGAAGACTTCGACCACCGCATCGACCGTGCCCATGCCGCCGATCTGCTCGTAGATCGAAGCCGAGCTTTCCGCCGCGGCCAGCGCCGAAACCGGAGCTGCCGGGGCCGCCACGGGCGCTGCCGCAGCCGCGGGCGCCGAACTGACGCCGCCGGATTCGGCGAAGGCATTGAGGCGCTTGATGAGATCGGTGTCGTCGCCGGCCGGCTCCGAGCCGGTGGCTTCGAGATCGGTCATCACTGTGCGGATCCGGTCGAGGCATTCGAGAATGAGCGAGACGGCTTCGGCGCCGACCTCGATCTCGCCGTCCCGGACCTTGCCAAGGACGTTTTCGCCGGCATGCGCGACCGATTCCAGCCGCGAGAGGCCGAGGAAGCCGCAGGTGCCCTTCACCGTGTGAACGAGCCTGAAGATGTTCCCGAGCAGCTCCATATCGTTGGGATTTTGCTCGAGCTTCACCAGCTCGACATCGAGCACGGCGAGGTTCTCCGAGGTCTCGGTCAGAAATTCTTTGAGCAGATCATCCATAGCTTTGGCCCCGTTGTGAGGTACGCGCGGACATACCGGACCGACCCTCTCAGCGGGGCCGGATTGAGGCTCAGATTTTCAGAAAAGCATTAATTTAGGGTGAACCCAGCGGCTCAAAATCCCATCGCCCTTAACCAGCGGCCGGCGGGGGCTAAGCGGCCGTCCGGCCCTGCAAAATCGCCATCCCGGCCGCGGGTTGCGTGAGTTCCAGGCGGAACTTGTTGTGGCTGGCGACCAGCCCGGTCAGATAGGGCTGGATGTTATGGGCGGTCAGTTCAATACCGGCCCGGTCGAGCGCCAGAAGGCGTGCGACTTCCGGGGAATAGCCGGCCTGCTGGCCTTCGACGGTCACCCCGAACACGGCCTTGCCGTCGGACTCGGAGGCAGCCAGCGACAACTTGCCGCCACGGGGCAGCCACTCGACCGCGGTCAGGATGGCATTGAGCAACAGCTTGCCGAATCCCTGGGGCCAGTCCGCGACCACCGGCAGGTCGGCCTTGAACTCGACCCGGGCCGGGTCCAGCGCTTCCCGGGCCAGCTTCACCGCCTCTCCGGCCCCGAAGCTCGGCTGGTTGCCGGCATTGCCATAGGCGCAACGGTACATCTGGAGCAGCGACGAAGCGCGATGGGTGCTGCTCTCGACCAGCTTTCTGGCGTCCTCGAGGAGTTCGTCGTCGCCCTCTTCGGCCATGAGCTCGAGCCCGTTGCCGACGGCGCCGACCGGGCTGATCAGGTCATGGCAGAGCCGCGAGCAAACCAGTTCCAGGATCTGCAGGTCGAAGTCCATAAGGCGCAACTCTGGCTGTTTCCCCAATCGCCCTCAGTTTAGCGGTTCGCTCCCGGTCGACCAGAGCTTACTTTGCGAGGAGTGAGGATGCGCACGCTCGCTCCGAATCTGGTATCCAACCGTGGATGGTCCAGCTCCTGACGCCCGGCGCTTTCGTCCGCCATCCCGACCGCCCGGACTGGGGCCTTGGCCAGGTCCAGTCGGTGAGCGGGCAGCGCGTGACCGTCAACTTCGAGGGCGCCGGGAAGGTGCTGATCCTGATCGACCGCGTCGCTCTGGTCGCCGCCGATCCTGACCGCCCCGGCTCATAGCAGCGCCGCGGCGCGCTCCAGGTCCTCGGGCGTGTTGATATTGAAGAAGGGATCGATCGGCCCGGCCTCGAAATCGACGATGGCCGGGTCGAGGCGACGGGTCCAGTCCTCCACCTTGCGCATCCCTTCCCGGCGCAAGGCGGACCGAAGGTCGTCGCGCAGCGCCAGCGGCCAAAGCCCCACGACCGGATGGATCCGGCCCGCGCTCCGCGCCACCGCCGGTGCGCCCGCCGCGTTCAGGCGGGCCGCCAGGTCCAGGGGCAGAAAGGGCGTATCGGCCGGCACGGTCAGCACCGCCATCGCGGCAGGATGCGCGCGTTGCGCCCAATCCAGGGCCGCCAGAATCCCGGCCAGCGGCCCCGCGAAGTCCGCCGCGTCATCCGCCACCACGTCGAGCCCGAAGTCCCGGAAGCGAGTCGCATCGCCGTTGGCGTTCAAGGCCAGCGCCGAAACCTGCGGCCGGACGCGGGCGATCACATGCGCAAGGAGCGGCCGGCCGGCCAAGGGCAGCAGGCATTTATCGCCGCCGCCCAGCCGGCGGGACAGCCCGCCGGCGAGGATGACAGCCGCGTGAACTGCGGTTTCAGCGTTTTCTACCACGAAATTCTGTGCAACCTTCGGACCTGCCCGATTGTTGTCCTCTCGCCGAATCGGCGCCCCCTAGTACGAAGGGGAATCTGATCGCTGAGAGCTGCCAAGGAAAGCCAAAGTCATGATTCGCTCCCGTCTTCGTGCCGGTCTCGCGGCAGCCGCTCTGGTCGTCGGCCTCGCCGGGCCGATGGTCGCCCGCGCCCAGGACACCGTGCCCGACGTGATTCCGCCCAAGGCCGAGCTCGACATCCCGGCGATCCAGGAATCCAAGCCCGGCTGGAGCTGGGCCGCCGTCGGCCAGATGATCATGGACTTCTACAACGTGCCGCCGCTCTACGGCGCCGAGAACTGGCAGTGCAGCCTGGCCGACTTCCTGACCGGCGTGCAGGCCTGCGAGGCGCCCAAGCTCTCCGCGGAACAGGCGACCCTGAAGCTGATCCAGGGCTACTCGCCCTTCGCCTACAAGTTCTTCGGCGAGGATCCGGTGGTGATGCGCTATCAGCAGCACAAGGTGCTGTCGCCGATCGACGCGATCCACGAGATCCGCTTCGAGCGGCCCTTCGTCGCGATCGTGCAGCCGCCGAAGACCGGCGAAGGCGACAAGGGCGCCAAGGATGTCGTGCTGGTGATCGGCTATGAAGGCACGCCGTCCGATCTCCGGCTGATCGTCAACGACCCCCGGCCCTATCCGATGGGCGCCAACCCCTATACCGACGTCGGCGCCCAGCAGCTCGACGTCAACGGTGAGTATTCGATCGGCTACAACGACTTCGTCCAGCAGATGAAGTGGACCGACACGATCTCCTGGATCAAGCCGCAGTAGTCCCGAAACGTCATGCCCGGGCTTGACCCGGGCATCTCGCGCCGCATCTGCCAGGCCCCCGGGGGTGACGGAAAATAAGGGAAATCCGCTTTTCCTTGACATTGCAGGCCTCATCCATCATATGAGGCCTGCATTTCTCGCGACTGCGCGCTTGCGCCCCCCTGCCAGACACTCATTGGGGCGCCCGTCCTGAGATTAAGATCCATCCCCGTCATAGTACTCGAGCGGCGCGCCTCGGGCTCGCTCGCCGGCGTTTCGCCGCGCGCATCCTGCGCGCTGCCATTCTTTCGGCTTGATGACACTTGCCGAAAGGAATCCCGGCTTTGACTACGACTACGCATACCCAGACCAAGACCACCACGAACGAGATTGCCTTGTTCGCCGATCTCTCGCTCACCGCGCCGCTGATGCAGGCGGTGAAGGAATCCGGCTACGAGCGCCCGACGCCGATCCAGGCGCGCGCCATCCCGCACCTCCTCCAGGGCCGCGACCTGCTGGGCCTCGCCCAGACCGGCACCGGCAAGACCGCGGCCTTCGTGCTGCCGATGCTGCAGCGCCTGATGGAGACCAAGAAGCGCGCCGCACCGAAGTCGATGCGCGCCCTGATCCTCACCCCGACCCGCGAGCTCGCGGTGCAGATCCTCGAGAGCCTGAAGACCTATGGCCGTCACCTGCCGCTGCGCTCGACGCAGATCTTCGGCGGCGTCGGCCAGAACCCGCAGGTCGACGCGCTGCGCAAGGGCATCGACATCGTCGTCGCCACGCCGGGCCGCCTGATCGACTTGATCCAGCAGGGCCATGTGAAGCTCGAGAGCGCGGAGTTCTTCGTGCTCGACGAGGCCGACCGCATGCTGGACATGGGCTTCATCCGCGACATCCGCCGCATCACCCCGCTGCTCCCCAAGCAGCGCCAGACCTTGCTGTTCTCGGCCACCATGCCGAACGACGTCGCCGATCTGGCCAAGGGCCTGCTGAAGGATCCGATCCGGGTGGAAGTCGTGCCGCAATCGACCACCGCCGAGCGAATCGACCAGAAGCTCTACTACGTCGCCCGCGGCCACAAGCGTGCACTGCTGGCGCAGCTCCTCGGCACGCCGGAGATGACCCGCGCCATCGTCTTCACCCGCACCAAGCACGGCGCCAATCGTCTCGCCGAGCAGCTCGAGAAGGACGGCTTCGGCACTGCCGCGATCCATGGCAACAAGAGCCAGGGCGCGCGGCAGCAGGCCTTGAACGCCTTCAAGAACGGCAAGGTGAAGGTTCTGGTCGCGACCGACATCGCCGCCCGCGGCATCGACGTGGACGGCATCAGCCATGTCGTCAACTACGAGCTGCCGATGGAGCCGGAAGCCTATGTCCACCGCATCGGCCGCACCGCGCGCGCCGGCGCCACCGGCGTCGCGCTCAGCTTCTGCGATCACGAGGAGCGCGGCCTGCTGCGCGACATCGAGCGCATCACCCGCATGAAGGTGCCGGTGGTCGCGGACCATGCCTTCATCGGCGTGCCGGAAGATCCGCGCAACGCGCCGCTCGATGACGATGGCGCCATCCCGATGCGCCATCGCGGCGGCAACCGCGGCCAGCACAAGGGCCGACCGGGCCAGGCTGCGCGCAAGTCGGCCAACGGCGGCGGCGGTCATCGCAACGGCGAGGCCCGCGGCAACGGGCGGACCCAGGGCGCCGGCGCCAGCGACAGCCGCAACCACGGCGGCAGCGAGAGCCGCCAGGCCAATGGCCATCAGGGCCAGAGCCACCGCAACGGCGAGAGCCGCCCGCATCACCAGGGCAATCGTCAGGGCCAGAGCCGGAATCACGGCGGCGGCCAACGCCAGGGCGGAAATCGTCAAGGCGGCAACCGCCAGGGCGGCCAGCGCGCCGGCGGCAGCAGCCGCTAGTCGGCACGAGATCGCCGGGTCAAGCCCGGCGATGACGGCCGAATGAAGGCGTCATGCGCGTCCCCGGACTTGATCCGGGGACGCGCATCTCTCGCCGCGGCTCAGCATCATTTCTTCGCGTAGCCGATGTCCTGCAACGCGTCGTCGATCTCGCTTAAGATTGCGGGATCGTCGATCGTCGCGGGCATCGGGTAGTCCTGCCCGTCGGCGATCTTCTGCATCGTCCCGCGCAGGATCTTCCCCGAACGCGTCTTCGGCAGTCTTTTCACCACCGTCGCGGTCTTGAACGCCGCCACCGGGCCGATCCGGTCGCGCACCAGCTGCACCACCTCGCCGACGATCTTGTCCATCGGCCGCTCGACCCCGGCCTTCAGCACCAGGAAGCCCAGCGGCACCTGGCCCTTCACCGAGTCATGCACGCCGATCACCGCGCATTCGGCGACATCGGGATGGCTCGCCAGCACCTCTTCCATGCCGCCGGTCGAGAGCCGGTGGCCGGCGACGTTGATGATGTCGTCGGTCCGCGCCATCACATGGACATAGCCGTCCTCGTCGATCATCCCGGCATCCGCCGTCTGGTAATAGCCGGGGAAGCGGGTGAGATAGCTCTCGACGAAACGCGCGTCGTCGTTCCACAAGGTCGGGAAGGTGCCCGGCGGCAACGGCAGCTTGCCGCAAAGATTGCCGATCTCGCCCGGTCCGGCGGGCTGGCCGCTTTCGTCCAGCACCTCGAGCCGCCAGCCCGGCACCGGCCGGGTCGGCGAGCCGTGTTTCACCGGCAAGAGCTCGATGCCCAGGCAGTTGGCGGCAATCGACCAGCCGGTCTCGGTCTGCCACCAGTGATCGATCACCGGCACCTTCAGCAGCTGCTCCGCCCATTCCAAGGTCGGCGGATCCGATCGCTCGCCGGCGAGGAACAGCGCGCGGAAGCCGGTGAGATCGTAGTTCTTGAGTAGCGTCCCTTCCGGATCATCGCGGCGGATCGCGCGGAAGGCGGTCGGCGCGGTGAACATCGCCTTGGCCTTGTGCTCGGAGATCACGCGCCAGAACGCCCCCGCATCCGGCGTGCCCACCGGCTTGCCCTCATAGAGGATCGTGGTGCAGCCCTTGAGCAGCGGCGCATAGACGATATAGGAATGGCCGACCACCCAGCCCACATCCGACGCCGTGAACCAGGTCTCGCCCGGCTTGAGGCTGTAGATATTCTCCATCGACCAGTGCAGCGCCACCGCATGGCCGCCGTTGTCGCGCACCACGCCCTTCGGCCGCCCGGTCGTGCCGGAGGTATAGAGGATGTAGAGCGGATCGGTCGCCGCCACCGGCACGCAGCCCGCCGGCTTTGCCGCCGCGAGCGCTTCGTTCCAGTCGATGTCGCGGCCGGTGATGAGCTTCGCCTCTTCCATCGGCCGCTGCAGCACGATGACCTTGTCCGGCTTGAACGAGGCCTGCTCGATCGCCGCGTCGAGCAAAGGCTTGTAGGCGATGATCCGCGCCACCTCGATGCCGCAGGAGGCGGTCACCACCACCTTGGGCTTGGCATCGTCGATCCGCGAGCGCAGCTCCTTCGGCGCGAAGCCGCCGAACACCACCGAATGCACCGCGCCCAGGCGCGCACAGGCCAGCATCGAGATCAGCGCTTCCGGCACCATCGGCATGTAGAGGATGACCCGGTCGCCCTTGCCGATGCCCTGGTTTCTTAGCACGCCGGCGAACAGGGCGACGGCGTCGCGCAATTCCCGATAGGAGAAGCGCTGCACCGTCTGCGTGACCGGCGAGTCATAGATCAGCGCGGTCTGCGCGCCCCTGCCCGCCTCGACATGGCGGTCGAGGCAGTTCCAGCAGGTGTTGAGCTCACCCCCGGAGAACCAGCGGTAGAAGGGCGGGTTGCGGTCGTCGAGCACCCGCTCCCAGGGCTTGATCCAGTCGATCCCCTGCGCCGCCTCGCCCCAGAATCCGGCGGGATCGTCGATCGACCGCTGGTAGATGGCGTCGAACTTCGCCGACATGCGCGCCTCCCGAAACCGAGGTTATCGCCCTCGTTCCGGGTATCTTGCGGGAAACCTGGTGGAAACGGCAAGTGACACAGCGCCACACACTCAGCCTACATCCCGGGACTTGGTCCCGCCTGGCGCCGGGATGACGGAAACATGGAGCGCTACTTGCCGCGGGGCGCTTTCATGAAGGCCTCGAAGGCGTCCTTGTAGTCCGGATGCCAGCGCGACAAGGCCGGGCGGTTGCGGATGATGTCGTTGGCGGCCCATTCCATGCGCCGCTCGTCCATGTCGCGGGTGACGGCGCCGTCGGGGCAGAGGATGTAAAAATCGCCGCGCCCGAGGCTTTCCAGCATGAAATCGACCGTCTGCTCCGGCGTCCAGGCATCGGCCGGCTTTTCCTTCCGGCCGCGCGCGGTCATGCCGGTGAAGACGAAGCCCGGGATCAGCAGATGCGCCGTCACGGCGCAGCCCGGTTCGTTGCGCAAGCTGTGCGCCAAGGCCTCGGTCGTCACCTTCACGCCGGCCTTCGAGACGTTGTAGGCGGTGTTGCCCGGCGGCGTGGTAATGCCCTGTTTCGAGCCGGTGTTGACAATCAGGGCGGGCTTCTTCTGCGCGATCAGGGCCGGCGCAAATTCATGGACGCCGTTGATGACGCCCCAGAGATTGACCCCGAGCACCTTCTGCCAGCCGGCATAGTCGTCATAGGCGCCGGCGGTGGCCTCGACCCCGGCATTGTTCATCACAAAGGCAATGTCGCCGAAGGTGTTGAACGAAAGCTCGCGGAGCCGCCGCACTTCGTCGAGCTTGGCGACATCGGTCGGCACGGCCAGCACGTCCAGCTTGCCGCCCTTGGCCGCCTGGGCCACCGTCTCGGCCGCCGCATCCAAGGCCGCGCCGGGCAGATCGGCCAGCACGACTTTCAGCCCCATCGACGCGAGGCGGACGGAAGTGGCCAGTCCGATGCCGCTCGCCGCGCCGGTGACGACCGCGCCGCGGCCCGCAGCCAATGCCGGATGCGTCATTGCAGTCAGATCATCCCGATCGCTTGCTTGTAGACGTCGAGCAGCTGCTCCTGCTCGCTGCGCTCCTGCGGCTCCATTTTCCGCAGCCGGACGATCTGGCGCATGATCTTGGTGTCGAAACCGCTCGACTTCGCCTCGGAGTAGACTTCCTTGACGTCGCCGGCGATGGCGGCTTTCTCTTCTTCCAGGCGCTCGATGCGCTCGATGAACGACTTCAACCGGTCGGCGGCAATGCCCCCCGCGTCGGCCATGGTGGTGACTCCATTGAATAAGAATGCGACTCGGCAAACGTGTCGGGCAATCTAGCGGCCGGGTCCGGCAGCGTCCACGGTACAGGGCCTGTGGATAAGGTGGATAACGGGTGTCGTTGCCCGCCTCGAAAATTCCAGGCAGAGTGCGGCATCCTCGCGTCGCCAAAGCAAAAATGCCGCTCACTCACATTCTTCTCGCGGTCCTGATACAGATCTGCTGGGGCGCCACCTATCCGCTTTGCAAACCCTATGTCGAAGTCTTCCCGCCGATGGCGCTGGTCGCCATGGTCTACGCCTTCGTGGCCTTGATCTCGGCGCCGCTCTATCCCCGGCCGAAGACACCACAGCGCACCTTGTTCCTGCTCGGCTTCTTCGGCGGCGCGCTGCAGACCGGCATGGTCTTCGTCGCCTTGAAATACCTCCCCGCCTCGACCGCGGTGCTGGCGATGCAGGCGCAGCTGCCGATCGGGGTCGTCGCTTCCTGGTTTATGGGCCGCGACAAGCCGAGCATCAGGAACTCGCTCGGTTCCGTGATCTGCCTCATCGGCATCGTCATCGTCGTCGGCAAGCCGGAAGCGACCGATGCCTGGTTCGGCCTCGCGGCGATGCTGCTCGGAGTCACCTCCTGGTCGGTCGCACAAGCCGCGATTCCGGTGGTCGCGAAGGACCAGGGTATGATGCTCTATGCCGGCATGACCCGCTATGCGGCGCCGCAAATGCTGGTTATGTCGCTGCTCTTCGAGCATGGCCAGCTGCACACCCTGGCCGATGTGCCGCTGAGCGCCTGGGGCGCGGTGCCGATCATCGCGCTGGCCGGTTTCGCCGTGCCCTATGCCATCTGGTATTGGCTGCTGATGCGCCACCGGGTCGATGAACTGATGCCCTTCGTGATCCTGATGCCGATCGTCAGCATCGTGGTGACGACGACCCTGCTCGGCGAGGCGCTGCCGCCGGCGCTGCTGCTGGGCGGCGCCGTCGTGCTGGCCGGGCTGGCGGTCATCGTCTTCAAACAGCGACGCCCCACCCGCCCCGTGGGGGAAACCCCGGCAAATTAACCCTGCGTTTACGTGGATCGCGCCATAGTCCCGCCTTCAGCGACAGCCGGGATCGGTGCGCCTTGACCATGATCAAGCATCTTGCAACAGCGCTTCCGGCCGCGGCGCTCGTCGTCTGCGGCACGATCGGGCTCGGCGTCGCCGAACTGCTGCCATCGAATAAGGTCGGAACCCCGGTCGGCATCCTGGTTTACGGCCAGGACGAGGCCGCGGCCGCCCAGGTGATCGCCGCCGCCGATGGACGCCTGGTCTCGGCCGGGGGCTGGGCCGAGACCGTCATCGCCGTCTCCGACGATCCCGATTTCGTCAGCAAGCTTTACCGCGCCGGGGCCAGCCTGGTCTTCCGCGCCGACAGTGCCGTCGGCTGCAGCGGTGCGCTACCGGAAGAGAGCAAGGGAACATCATGAACGCCGTCGAATCCCTGCGTAAGCACACCGCCCGCCTGCTGGGCATCTTCATCTGCCTGCATTTCCCGCTGGTCGCGCTGATCGACTGGATGCGCCACGGCGCACCCGGGATCGTCACCGGCATCGGCGCGGTGCTCGCGCTTTCGACCGGCGCCATGACCTTCGCCGCGAAGGGTCCCGCCCTGCGCTACTTCCAGGCCGCCGCGATGATGCTGACGGTCGCCACCCTGGTCGCGGCCCTGGACGGCCACCTGTGGCAGATCGACATGCACATGTATTTCTTCGCTTCGCTCGCCATGCTGGCGGCGTTCTGCGAATGGCCGGTGATCCTGATCGCCACCGCGACCGTGGCGGTGCATCACCTGGCGCTCAACTTCCTGCTGCCCAGCGCGGTGTTCCCCAACGGCGGCGACTTCTTCCGCGTCGTCATCCACGCCGTCATCGTGCTGATCGAGGCCGGCGTGCTGATCTGGGTCGCCCGCCACATGGCCAATGCCCTCATCGACTCCGAAGCCGCGCTGGACAAGGCCCAGGCATCGAGCAAGGAAGCCGAGACTCTCGCCGAGCAGATCCGCGCCCGCGAAGCCACCGCGCAGGAGGACCGCCGCCGCATGCTGGGCGAAGTCGCCGGCAGCTTCGAGCAGGCCGTCCGCTCGATCATCGACAAGGTCTCGTCGGATTCCGACCGCGCCACCGCGCTCGCCACCGCGATGGCGGCCTCGGCGCGCGACAATGCACAGCGGGTCGGCACTGCCGCGACCGCTTCCAATGCCGCTTCCGGCGACGCCCAGTCAATCGCCGCCGCGGCGGAGGAGCTCTCGGCCTCGGTCTCGGAGATCCAGCGCCAGGTCCAGCGCTCGACCGAGATCACCGCGCGCGCCGTGAACGAAGCCGGCACCAGCAGCGCCAAGGTGCGCGAGCTGACCGAAGCAGCGCAGAAGATCGGCGACATCGTGCGGTTGATCAATGAGATCGCCTCGCAGACCAACCTGCTCGCCCTCAATGCGACGATCGAAGCGGCCCGTGCCGGCGATGCCGGCAAGGGCTTCGCCGTGGTCGCCAACGAGGTGAAGTCGCTCGCCAACCAGACCGCCAAGGCGACCGAGGACATCTCCGCCCAGGTCAACGCGATCCAGAGCGCCACCCGCGAATCCGTGACCGCAATCCAGTCGGTCTCCGAGACGATCGGCGAGGTCAGCGAAGTGGTCTCGCATATCAACGCCTCGGTCGACCAGCAGAACGCGGCGACCCGCGAAATCGCGCAGAGCGCCCAGAACGTCTCCCGCGGCACCGCCGAGACCTCGGACGTGATCGAGAGCGTGCGCGTCTCCGCCGAGGAAACCGGCGCCTCGGCGTCGGAGGTTTCCGAAGCCGCGCGCGGCCTGCTGTCGCTGTCGCAGCGCCTGAAGGACGACGTCGACCGATTCCTGAAGACGCTGCTGGCGGCGTAGGCCGGCGCGCTATATCACAGTAGCGGAACCATCAACCCCCACCCTCACCCGCCCCCATCTTGGGGGCGGGGAAGAATGCGAGAGCCATCGCGAATGCATTCAGCCTTCGCGTTCTCTCACCGTAGCTTCTACACAAGAGTCCCTTCTCCCAAGATGGGGGAAGGCCAGGTAGCGTGACGCCTCAAGCGAGGACTCAGCGCCGCCTCAATGCTTGTGCGCGATCTTGAAGCCTTCCGCTTGCGCCGGGGTGGCTTCCTTCTGGTACTTCGCCTTCCACTCCTCATAGGGCATGCCGTAGACGTGCTTGCGCGCATCCGCGTCCGGAACGGTGACGCCCTTCTTCTCCGCCTCCTCGCGATACCAGCGTGACAGGCAGTTGCGGCAGAAGCCGGCGAGATTCATGAGGTCGATGTTCTGCACGTCGGTGCGCTCGCGCAAGTGCTGCACCAGCCGGCGGAACGCGGCGGCTTCCAACTCGGTTTGCGTCTTCTCGTCCATGATGACCTCTTCAAGACCGTGATTACGCCCATGATCGGGTGCGCAACCGGCAGGGTCAAGCGCGCGGCTGATAGACCCTCTGGTCGGCAAGGACATCCTTCAGCACGCGGATCAGCGTCTCCGCCCAGCGCGCGACGCCGGCGGCGTCGCCGATCAGGTCCTGCCGCATCTCGATGAGGCCATGCGGCAGTCCCTGCTTCTCGGCATGGACGATCACCGAATAGCCGTGCTCGTCCTTCCCGCTGTAGGGCTCGTTGTCGCCCACCACCAATCCCTCCTCCTGCATCAGCCGCGCCATCAGCGGCACCGGCAGGCGCGGATCACGGTTCCACAGCACGCCGACATGCCAGGGCCGGGCGAAGCCGTTCATCCGCGGGGTGAAGCTGTGCAGCGAGAGCACCGCCGGATCCGGTCCTTGCGCGCGCTTGCGCGCAATCACACCGTCAATGGCCGCGTGATACGGCTTGAAGAGTGCGTCCTGCCGCACCTTGCGGTCTTCCGCCGAGAGGCCGCGGTTGCCGGGCACCGGAATCTTGTCGCTCTCCTGCGCGATCGAAGTCGGGTCGTCGAGCCGCCGGTTGCAGTCGATCACCAGCCGCGAATAGCCGGCCAGCACCGCCGGCGCATCCAGCGCCGCGGCGAGTTTCCGCGCCAGATTGGCGATGCCGATGTCCCATCCGATATGCTGGTCGAGTTCGGCTTGGCGGAGGCCCAGAGTGCCAAGCTTCTTGGGGATGGCGCGACCCGCATGGTCGCTGAACAGGACCAACCTTGCGCGGCCCTCCGGGTTGACCACTTCAAAAGGCGGCGGATCGCCTGCAACGAGCAGATCCCCACCCGTATTGCTTGTCATTGCATGCCTGTGCTGCGCGGGTCGCGATTGACCGGGTTGGAACCGAAGCTTAGAAGAAGCCTCGGTTCCTGTCATCAGCACCCCCATCACATTCCAGCAAGCATGCCCGATTCCGGCGTACCCAAGACCGGCCACCATCTCTCCGAGGCGACGGCCCATCGTCTCGCCTTGCCGATGCTCGTCTTCGCCGCGGGCCTGATCTCCTTTTCCGGAATCTTCGTGAAGCTCTCCGAGGTCGGCCCGACCTCGACCGGCTTCTACCGCATGGGGCTCGCCTTGCCCTTCTTCCTGGCCTGGATGCTGCGCGACGCCAGGACGCGGAGCGATCCCGGCTTCATCCCGCGCGACCGCCGCGCGATGCTGTTCGCGATGCTCGCCGGCGCCGCGCTCGCCGCCGATCTCATCGCCTGGCACTGGTGCCTGCACATGACGACGGTGGTGACCGCGACCTTGCTCGGCAACACCACGCCGATCTGGGTGGCGCTCGCCGGATTCCTGTTCCTGCACGAGCGCTTCCGCCCGTTGTTCCTGGTCGGGCTGGCGCTGGCCATGATCGGCACCTGGGGGCTGATCGCCGGCGGCAGCAAGCCGGTCGAGATCAAGGACGCCTATGTGCTCGGCCTCGGCCTCTTCACCGGCATCGCCTATGCGCTCTATTTCCGCTTCGGCACGGCGGCGCGGCAGCGTGGCTTCTCAACCGCGCAGGTGATGTTCTGGGGCTCGGTGACCGCGACCGTGATCCTGCTGCCCGTGGCGCTCGCCACCGAGGACAAGGTCGTGCCGCAGAATCTCTATGCCTGGGCCGTGGTCTGCGGCCTCGCCTTCCTCTCGCAGGTGCTCGGCCAGTCCTCGATCAACTGGGCGATGGGTCATCTTTCGGCAGCCTTCTCCTCGCTGACGCTGCTCATGAACCCCTTCTTCTCCGCGGTCTTCGCCTGGCCGATCCTAGGCGAGGCACTGACCCCGCTGCAGATGCTGGCCGGCATCGCCATCATGGGCGGCATCCTGCTGGCCCGCCGCGCCAGCACCGTCACGCGCCGGCCTTCGTGACGAGCCCGCTGACGTGCTTCGACACCTACTTCGCGCGCTGGAACTTGATACCCGACGGCGCGCCGATCGTCACCCAGACCAGCCGTCTCCTGCCGGTCATCCGCGACGGCCGGCGCGCGATGCTGAAGGTCGCGACCGAGGATGACGAGCGGCGTGGCAACGCCTTCATGCAATGGTGGAACGGCGACGGCGCCGCCGCGGTCATCGCCGCCGAGGGCGACGCGCTGCTGATGGAGCGGCTGGAAGATGACGCGGCGCTCGCCACAATGGCGCGAGGCGGCGCCGACGACGAAGCCAGCCGCATCGTCTGTGCCGTCGCCGCCAAGCTGCATGCGCCCCGATCCGCCGCGCCACCGCCGGCGATGCCGCTCGCGCTCTGGTTCGCGGCCTTGCACCAGGCCGCCGACCGCGAGGGCGGACTCTTCGCCACCGCGCATGCCGTGGCGCGCGATCTGCTCGCCGATCTCCGTGACGTGACTGTGCTGCACGGTGACATCCACCATTTCAACATCCTGCGATCCCCGGCGGGCGGCTGGCGCGCGATCGATCCCAAGGGCGTCATCGGCGAGCGCGCCTATGACTTCGCCAATATCCTCTGCAATCCCGATCCGGCGACGGCCGAAGCGCCGGGACGCCTGTCGCAACAGCTTTCGGTCATCGCCGCCGCAGCCGGCCTCGACCGCCATCGCCTGCTGCAATGGGTCCTCGCCCATGCCGGCCTCTCGGCGGCCTGGTCGATCGAGGACGGCGCGTCGGCCGAGCCGCGCCTGGCCGTGGCGAAGATCGCCTTGGCCGAATTGGCGAAGGCCTGAGCCCGACCCGCCGCTCCGGCGGCGGTTTCCGTCGCCCTCCGACTTGACCCCCCTCCTTCCGCCTATAGAGTGCGGCCATCGCCGCTTAGTCCCAGGGGATCCGCCGTCTTGACCATCGATCGCAAGGCACTGCTGCGCCGCATGTTCGACGCCGCGATCGGGGCCGTCGACCCGCTGAAGATTCTGCCCGGCCGCCTCCCCGCGCCGCCCAAGGGCCGCACCATCGTGCTCGGCGCCGGCAAGGCCGCCGCCGCCATGGCCAAGGCGGTGGAAGATCACTGGCAGGGACCCTTGGAAGGCCTGGTCCTCACCCGTTATGGCCACGGCCTGCCGACCCAGCGGATCGAGGTGGTCGAGGGCGCGCATCCGGTGCCCGACGAGGCCGGGCAGCAGGCGGCGCGCCGCATCCTCCAAAAGGCGGAGGGCCTGACGAAGGACGATCTCGTGCTCTGCCTCATTTCGGGCGGGGCCTCGGCGCTGATGGCGATGCCCGGCGGATCGCTGACCCTCGCCGACAAGCAGGCGGTCAACAAGGGCCTGCTGAAATCCGGCGCCAATATCGGCGAGATGAACTGCGTGCGGAAACACCTCTCCGGCATCAAGGGCGGCCGCCTCGCCGCCGCCGCGCATCCGGCGCGCGTCGTCACCTTGCTGATCTCCGACGTGCCGGGCGATGATCCGTCGGTGATCGGCTCCGGGCCCACCGTCGCCGACCCGACCAGCGTGGCCGACGCGATCGCGGTCTTCGAGAAATACAAGATGCCGATGCCCGACGCCGTGCGCCGGCACCTGGAATCGCCGCTGGCGGAGACGCCGAAGCCCGGCGACCCGCGCCTCGCCGGCGCCTCCACCGTGATGCTCGGCACGCCGCAGGCGGCGCTCGATGCCGCCGCCGCCGTCGCCGGCCTGCAGGGCTACCGGCCGATCGTGCTCGGCGATCTCGAGGGCGAGGCCCGCGACGTCGCCCTGGTCCATGCCGGGATCGCCCGCCAGGTGCAGCGCCACGGTCAGCCGGCGCCGGCCCCCGCCGCCATCATATCCGGCGGCGAGACCACCGTGACGGTGCGCGGCCAGGGTCGCGGTGGACGCAACGCGGAATTTCTGCTGGCCTTGGCGGTGGCGCTGGACGGCCGGCCGGGCATCCATGCCCTGGCCGGCGACACCGACGGCATCGACGGGACCGAGGACAATGCCGGCGCCCTGCTCAGCCCCGACAGCATCGCCAGGGCGGCCGGGCTGGGCGTCGAAGCCAAGGCCCGCCTCGCCGACAATGACGGCTACGGCTTCTTTTCCGCGCTGGGGGACTTGATCGTGACCGGCCCGACGCGTACCAACGTCAATGACTTCCGTGTTATCCTTGTCGACCGAGATTAATCCTACAATTACAAAAGGCTTGGGATGAGACGCCAACGCAAGGCCAAGATCGTCGCGACGCTTGGGCCCGCCAGCACCACGCGCAAGCAGATCGAGGCGCTGTTCAAGGCCGGGGCCGACATCTTCCGGCTCAACCTCTCCCACGGCACCCACGAGGACCATAAGGCGCGCTACGACATCATCCGCGAGATCGAGGACGATCTCGACCGGCCGATCGGCGTGCTGGTCGACCTGCAGGGCCCGAAGCTCCGGGTCGGCACCTTCAAGGAGGGCGGCGTCGATCTCAAGGCCGGCCAGGCCTTCCGCTTCGACCTCGATTCCAAGAAGCCCGGCGACGAGAAGCGGGCGCCCCTGCCGCATCCGGAAATCCTGGAAGCGGTGGCGCCCGGCTCCAACCTGCTGCTCGACGACGGCCGTATCCGCGTGGTCGTGAAGAAAGAGGGCAAGGACTGCATCGACTGCGAGGTGCTGACCGGCGGGCGCCTGACCGACCGCAAGGGCGTCAACATCCCCGATGCCGTGCTCAACGTCTCGCCGCTGACCAAGAAGGACCGCGGCGACCTGCGCTTCGGGCTCGACCTCGGCGCCGACTGGATCGCCCTCTCCTTCGTGCAGCGGCCGGAGGATATCGCCGAAGCCCGCCGCCTGATCGCCGGCCGCGCCCGCATCATCGCCAAGCTGGAGAAGCCGGCGGCGATCGAGCATCTCGATGAGATCATCGAGCTCTCCGACGCCGTGATGGTGGCGCGCGGCGATCTCGGCGTCGAGCTCCCGGCCGAGGTCGTGCCGGGCCTGCAGAAGCGGATCGTGGTCGCCAGCCGCAAGGCCGGCAAGCCGGTGGTGGTCGCGACCCAGATGCTGGAATCCATGGTGAACGCCCCGACGCCGACCCGCGCGGAAGCCTCGGACGTGGCGACCGCGATCTACGACGGCGCCGACGCGGTGATGCTGTCGGCGGAATCCGCTTCCGGCAAATATCCGATCGAGGCGGTCTCGATCATGAACCGGATCATCGAGCAGACCGAGCGCGATCCCTCCTACCGCCGCATCATCGACGCCCAGCATTCCGACCCGGAAGCGACCGGCGCCGACGCGATCTCCGCCGCCGCCGCCCAGGTCGCGCGCACCCTGACCGCCTCGGCGATCGTCACCTACACGACCTCGGGCTCGACCGCCTTGCGGGTCGCGCGCGAGCGGCCCGATGCGCCGATCCTCTGCCTGACCGAGGACCTCGCCACCGCGCGGCGGCTGGCGCTGCTCTGGGGTGCGCATTGCGTCCACACCGCCGACATCCGCACCTTCAGCGAGATGGTCGACAAGGCGACCCGGGTCGCGCTGAAGCAAGAGTTCGCGAAGAAGGGCGAGCGCCTGGTGATCACCGCCGGCGTGCCCTTCGGCCGCCCCGGCTCGACCAACACGCTGCGCGTGGCCTGGATCGAGTAGCTTCCGCGAGGAGACCGCCGCGGTTGACCTTTGAGAACGGATTGAAGAAACCCCAGCGATTGCGTCGATGCATGTACAGCGCATGTACGAAATCAAGTTTCGCCGGAAACGGCCGGGGCCGTAGCGGGTCTACTCGGCCCGCCGGAACAGCAGGCGCTGGTAGAGGTAGCCGATCCCGATCAGGCTCAGGCCGAGGCCGAGGAAGGACGCGACCCGGTAGAGACCGGTGAGGTCCGAGGCGTCGATCAGGAACACCTTTGAGACCGTGATCAGGATGACGACCGCCGAGGCGTAGCGCAGGATCTGGCTGCGCTTCCAGGTGCCGAGGCCCAGCAGCATGAGCCCGTAGAGCGTCCAGGCGGCGGAGTAACCGTATTGCTCGGCGTCGGTGATCAAGCCCGCATCGAGGAACGGGCCCTGGGCGATCTGGCGGATCGTGAGCGTGACCCAGATGAAGCCAGTGACCAGCGCCAGCAGGCCGACGATCCGCGCCGGAGCCTCGCCGGCCTTGGTGGGCAGCACCGGCCGGCGCAGCTGGTCGGCGAGCAGCAGCAACAGGACCGCCGGGATCGCATAGACCACCATCAGCCGGTTGAACACCCAGGTCTCGCCGACATGGACATGCTCGAACAACGGATTGACCGCGATAATTCCGCCGAGCACCAAACCGAGGCACGCCAGCACCGTGAAACCATGCGCCGCATAGAGCAAGGCGGGATCGTTCTGGCGCCGATAGAGATGATGCAGCGCCAAAGCCAGCGCTGCCCAGACGCTGATCGCAAGTCCGACGCGCAGGAAGTTTGCGCCGCTGTCGAATACCACGCGCCCGACCGCATGGTCGATCTCCAGGGCGATCAGCAGCGCCAGCAAGCCGGCGCCGGCCAGTTCCAGCACCGTGACCAGCAATCGCGTTTCCTTGTCGGCCTCCGTGCGTTTCAGGATCTGCGCGGTGGCGATCAACCCGATGCAGGGAATGCCGATGCCGTAGAGCAGCCGGTTGAACAGGATCCATTCGCCGGCCGGGAAGCCGGAGAGCAGCACCGCCGCCACCACCAGCGCGCCGCCGGCCCAGATGCCGCGCTTCAGCCAAGGGAGATCGAGCTTCAGCGCCACCCAGGCCATGATCGGCAGCTCGATCGCCCAGGAGACCGCGATCCATTCCTGCTCCAGCTGCATCGGCACCGCCAGCGCGAGGAAGCCCGAGACCGCGAGGCAATGCAGGCCGAGCGCGCCGGTGTATCGCGCATCCACGTGCCGGAGGCGATTCAAGCGTTCAGCGGCGCCCATGTGCAAGCCCGCGAGGATCACCGCCTGGATCGTCCAGGGGAGCAGCAGCTCCGCCTCCTTGAGGTTGAGATAGGCGCCGCCGAACAGGAAGGCGGTGCCGAGCGTCGAGAGGCCCGCCCAGCGCACCGGCTTCTGCGAACCGAGCTCGAACCAAAATCCGCCGGCGCCGAAGATCGCGCCGAGGACCAGGCCGATCAGGATCACGTCGCTGCTGCGGTCGATCGCCGCATGCGCGCTCCAGTCGTAGCCGAAGGGACTCCAGCCGGCAAAGGCGGCGACCGCGATCGCCGCGCCGACCAGCGCCGGAATCTCTTCGCGCGTGAACTTCCGCGCCGCGACCAGGTGCAGCAGCACCAGCGCGACCAGGAAGCCCCAGTCGTCGAGCCGGTAGCTTCCGGTCGTGAGCCAGAAGGCCATCAGCAGGCAGCAGGCGATGCTGGCGGCGCGCGCGGTGATGGTCATCTCCCGGCTGATCGCGACGCCGCCCTTGCCATAGAGCGACCAGAGCTGGGTCAGATCGGTCGCCAGCAGGAAGAGCGGCAGCCAGAGCGCGGCGAGCCGCGCGCCCTGTGCCGTGGACGGATAGAACGCGAGCACCAGCGCCCAAAACAGACCGCCGCCGATGCCGAGCGCCGCCAGCTGCCACCAGCCGCGCTTGTGCTGCAGCACCAGGGCGCCGAGCTGGATCAGATAGAGATAGACGAACAGCGCCGCCGGCTGCGGCGTATCGGTGTGGACGATGGCTGGGGTGATCAAGCCGCCGGCGATGCCGACCAGCCCGACAAGCATGCCTTCGCGCAGCGAGAGCGCGATGCCGATCGCGGTCACCAGGCCGAGCGCGATGAATCCGGTCAGCGGGTCGATCAGGTGATAGAGCGATGTCGCGGCGAAGAGACTGGCGAACCAGTCGGCGATGGCGGCGGCGGCCAGCGCCTGCGCGATGTTGGCCGAGCGCTTGCGCATCCACTGGCCGGCACCCAGCAGCGCCGCACCCATCAACAGACCGAGGAAGACGCGGACAGCCGGCGAAAGCAGGCCGACATCGATCGAATACTTGACCAGGAAGGCGCCGGCCAAGGCCAGCATGACGGCGCCGATCCAGACGAAGATGCTGCCGCCGAGGCGCTGCTCGAAGCTGCGCGACGCCGCCTTGGCCGGCTCCGGGATGATGGCGGGCTCGGGCGGCGCGGCGGGCTCGGGCTGTGCATCCGCGACTGCGACAGTCGCGGGTGCGGGCTCAGCGGCGGCGACGGGTTCCGGGGGCGGCGCGGCGATCGTCGGCGCCGCGGCGACCGGCGTCCTGCCCTGCTCCAATTCGCCGAGGCGGCGCTGCAGGGAGTTGATGACGGATTGCAGCCGGGTGACGTCGCCGCGCAGCGCGCCGGCCCTCATGCTGGCGCTGATGGCGAGGATCGGAACGATGACCAGGAAGAACAGCCCAGCGATGACCAGCAGGGCAACCATGACGGCGGCGAATCCTCGGGTTCACGAGACGGTGGCCCGCAAGGCTCGCACAGATCAGGAGCGAATACGATTCGCTTCCGGCGAGTCGTTACTGAATGTTGGGATCTTGGATATCCGGCAGGACCGGCTTCCAGGCGCGCACCGCGGCGTCGCCCTTGGCGACGTCCTCCGGCTTCATGTCCTGGGAGAGCAAGGTGAGGATGGCGGTGCCGTCCTGGCTGCCCTGCTGCGCCGCGAGGTTGGCGTAGAGATAGGCCTGCACCAGGTCCTTTTGGACGCCCACGCCCTGGTAGTAGAAGGCGCAGGTATCGACCTGGGCCTCGACCAGCATCTGGTCGGCCGCGGCCTTGGTCAGAGCCGCAGCCTTGGCCGGATCGGCCGCGGCGACGCCCTCGCCGGAGAGATAGAGCTTGCCGAGCAGGTACTGGGCGCGGGCATTGCCCTTCGCGGCGGCGGGCTCGAGCCAGCGCGCCGCTTCCTTCGGGTCGGGCGCCATGCCCTTGCCTTCGAAATACATCTGCCCGACCGCGGCCTCGGCCGAGGTCTGGCCGGCCTCGGCCAGGGGCAGGAACTCCTTCAACGCCGTGGCGTAGTCGCCTTTCTCATAGGCTTCGAAGCCCTTCACGCCGTCCGCCGAAGCATTACCGGCAATCAAGGTCAGGAGGAGACCGGCGAGGCCGATCGCGGCGGCGGAGAGGCGGTGGGCATGCATCGTTATTTTGACTCGGTCTTTGCAGGTTTCGCGGGCTGCTGCGTCTCCGCGACCAGGTTCGCGGCGGGCTGCAGGTCGTTCGGGAGCGCAGCATAGCGATCGTATTTATACATGTCCTTGCGGAATTGCAGCACCCCGTCCTCGTCGGTCCAGGCGGTCATATAGACGACATGGACCGGCATCGGGGTCTTCAAGGGGACCAGCACGGTCTTGCCGCTTTCGACGATCTGGTCGACCCGGTCCCGCTGGTATTCCGGATCGTCGGACAGCAGGAAGGCGGCCATGTCGATCGGCTGCTGCATCCGCATGCAGCCCGAGGAGAAGTAGCGGTCCTGCTTGGCGAACAGCTGCTTCTGGTTGGTGCCGTGCAGATAGACCGCATCCTTGTTCGGGAAATCGAGCTTCACCGGACCGAGCGCGTTCTCCGGCCCCGGCGCCTGGACCAGGCGGTAGGGGAAGTTGCCCGGGCCGACCTCGTGCCAGTTGATGGAGCTCGGCGAAACCTCCATGCCGTTGCCGTCATAGACGGTGAAGCCATGGGATTCCAGGAAGCTCGGGTCGGCACGCATGCGGCGCACCTCGTCGTTCGACGCGATCTTGTGCGGCGCGTTCCATTCCGGATTGAACTTCGCGACCTTGATCACGCTGTCGAGGGTCGGCGTCTTGCGGTCGATCTTGCCGACGATCGCCTTGGTCATGAAGGCGACCTTGCCGTCCTCGATCACTTTCACTTCCTGGCTCGGGATGTTGACGACCAGGTGGCGCGGCTCGAACTTGCCGCCCTGCTCGCGCATGCGGTCGAGGTTCAAGAGGATCATCTGCAGCCGCTTCTCGGCCGAGACGTTCAGCTCTTCCAGCGTGCGGCCGCCGATGACGCCGTCATCGTTGAGGCCATGGCTGCGCTGGAACGCGGCGACCGCGGCCTGGAGGTCGGTGTCATAGACATTGTCGGTGAAGGCCGTGGTCGCGGCGAGCTCGCCGGTATATTGCAGGCGCGCACGCACCGCGGGGATGACTTCGTTGGTCTGGCCGGGCTCGACCTTGTCGACCTTCGGCACACTCGGCCAGCCGCCGGCCTGATAATAGGCGACATAGGTCGGCAGCTTCGCGTAGAGGCTCCAGAAGCGGTAGTAGACCGGCCATTCCTGCGCGATCGCGTCGGCCGGATCCTTCGCCGCCGCGACCTTGTCGAGCACCGCGGCGCCGCGCAGCTTGGCGCTGCCAAGCGGCCCGATCGCATCGACGGCGGAGGCGACGAACACCGCCGACATCAACGCCTCGTTGCGGGTCTGCGAAGCCTGGTCGGTCGGCGGCGTCATGCCGGCGACCCGGAACAGGGTCTGCTCGGGCATCGGCATGCCGGCACGCACCGCGCGCGGGATCTGGACGATCCAGGCCTGGCCGACAAGCGTGTAGCCGTTCGCGGTGGTCCAGATCGCGTTGTTGCCACGCGCGGCGTAGTATTCCTTCAGCGCATTCCAATCGAGCTTCAGGCCGGCGGTGGTCGGGTCGCGCTGCAGCGCGTCGAGCTCCGCGGCGATGTTCGGCACCGCGCTCGGCGCCGCCACCGGCAGCTCCGGCACCTCGGTCGGCGCCGGCTGCTTGTCGGCGAAACGGTCGGCGGATTCAGCCCAGGCATTGCCTGCCGCAGCCAGAAAAAAGGCGCCCGAAATCAGGGCGGCGTTACGAAAAGTTGCGCGTCGCATGGTTCACCAATCTGTCTGGAGCGGCGGCCGGAGATTACCAAAGCAGCCGCTCTCTGTCATGGGTGGAGGCTGTGACGCCGATCTCAGATCGGATCGACCAGCGTGGTTACGCGGTCGCCAGAGCCGGTCGGCCGAACGCCGTGGCGGCGATGTTGCTTTCCATGAAGATCTTCATCCCGCCAGGCTGTTCGAAGATCTTGTCGTCGCGCTCGTGGAAAAGTTCAATCTCCGCCGCGCCGGCTGCCTTGGCCTGCTCGGTTGCGGTCGCCGTGGCCCATTCCCGGGCGTGTTCGCAGGCCAGTTCGAGATCGGCGAAATCCTTGATTCCACTGGCAAGATGGGCGCGGAACCGACCCTCCGCGGGAGAGGTGATGACGGCCGTCACACGTTGCATGATTCCGCCCGCGACCGCGCCCACGGCATTCGAGACTTCCGCGAATTTCGGAATCACCAGTCGGGTGCGGAGACGCCTGGCGATCTCCGGATAATAGCTGCCGACCGGCGCGCCGATCGCCAGCAGCGGATGCTTGAGGGACAGCACGGCGTCGAAGAGTTCATCGGACGAGACCGCATCTTTCGCCGACAGCGAATGCTGGATGAGATAGCGCCCGAGACCGCCCCAATGGTGATCATCGATTCGCGCCTGCTCGTTGATCACGGCATCGAGCAGCGCGCGTCCCGACTGGATGACCACGCGCTCCACCACGTCGCGACAGAGCGTCTCGGCATCCTTCGGCGGATGCCAGCCGGCCTGCGGCGCGCGTCGCAGGAAGAGCCGCGCGCCCAGTTCCGCCGCCTCGCGGTTCCAGCCGGTCTGCAGCCCGAGCACATGCGCCGCGTCGCTCGGACTCAAGCCGGAGATCACCACCAGCCCGCGATCGACGAGGCGCTGGAGATTCCGGGCGACGGCCGGGCCGACGATCATGTCGGAGAGCGCCACCGGTCCGTCGGCGAGACGATCCCAGACCTGCTGCTGCCCGGCGCTCAATCCGGTGGAGCCGGTGTCGAGCGGGCGCTGCCGCAAGGCGAACTGCCCGCGATACTGCACCATCTCATCGCTCTCGACCTGCGCGCGCATAACGTCGACGACCGCCGGGTATTGCATCGCCAGCAGGCTGAGCGGCACCACGCGCCGGGGCCCGAGGGTGAAGCCGTGATGCTCGTCGATCCTTGCCTCGCTGTCGCCGCCGAGGCCATAGGTGTGGACGGCAACCGCCTCCACCATGGTCTTCCAGCCGCCGACCGTGGCGCCTTCCTTGTTCAGAACCGGCCGGCCGTGCTTCAGCATGGCGATATCGGTCGTGGTGCCGCCCATGTCGGAGACGATGACGGTGTCCTCGCCGGAGAGATGCTTGGCGCCGACCAGGCTCGCCGCCGGGCCGGAGAGGATCGTCTCCACCGGGCAAGCCAAGGCCATGGCGGAATCCATCAGCGAGCCGTCACCCTTCACCACCATCAGCGGCGCGTCGATCCCCTTCTCCTCCATCAGGCCGGCGACCGAAACGATCAGCTGCTGAAGCTGCGGGATCAATCGCGCGTTCAAAGCACAGGTGAGCGCCCGGCGCGGCGCGTCGAGCTTCGACGTGAGTTCATGGCCGCAGGAGACCGGGCGATCGGAGAGGTCGCGGATGAGATCGCGGAGCGCCAGCTCATGGGCCGGGTTGCGGACCGAGAAATAACCCGACACGGCAAAAGCCGCGACCTTCGGCGCATGTTGCAGGATCGCCGCCCGGGCCGCCTCGAGATCGAGCGGCGCCTGCTCGTCGCCGCTGGGCTTGTGCCCGCCGGCGATGAAGACCACTGGGTCGCTGCCCAAAGCCTGCTTCAGGTTGGCCCGCTCCAGGGCCTTGGCGTCATAGCCGGCCAGGATCAGGCAGATCGGCGCGCCATGGGCCTCGACGATGGCATTGGTCGCGAGCGTCGTGGACATCGAGACCAGGGCGATCTCGGCCGGCGCCACGCCCGCGGGCAGATGCGGCAGCACCTTCTCGATGGCGCCCTTGAGACCGATCGACAAATTATGCTTGGTGGTGAGCGCCTTGGCCGAGGCGAGGACCCCTTTCTTGGGGTCGAACAGCACGGCGTCGGTATAGGTGCCGCCGGTATCCAGGCCGAGCAGGATCGGCACGTCGGGTCCTCAAAACGGTAACAAATCGTGACGCGGGATTTGCCGCGAATCACCCCGGCGGGTCAAGTCCCTGTCCAACAAGGCATTTCGGCCACTATCACGAAGGTGCGAGCATTTATCTAAAATGCTCTGTCAAGGGCAAATTAACTTTGCCATGCAAGAACATCTGTGCAAACTTTCGCCCATAACCTCAATAGCACCGAAGAGAATGATGGCATCGCAAGGGCCGTTCGCGGCGACCCAACACGAAAACACCACCGATTCCTCTCCCCTGCTCGGCCGCCGCCGGTTGCTCGGCCTCGGCCTGGCCGCTGCCGCATCCAGCATGATGGTGCCGGCGGCAGCCTTCGCGTCCACCGGCTCGTCCGGCGACAAGACGCTGACCTTCTACAACACCCATACCGACGAGAAGCTGAAGGCGACCTATTTCCGGGGTGCCAGCTTCGACAAGGGCGCGCTGAAGGACATCAACCACATCCTGCGCGACTTCCGCACCGGCGACGTCTTCGCCATGGATTTGAAGCTCTTGGATCTGCTGACCGAGCTGCATTGGAAGACCGGCAGCAAGCAGCCGTTCCAGATCATCTCCGGCTATCGCAGCCCGAAGACCAACTCGATGCTGAACGCCGAAAGCAGCGGCGTCGCCAAGCGCAGCATGCATCTCGACGGCAAGGCGATCGATATCCGCCTGGCCGACGTGAAGCTCCGGACGCTGCACGAGACCGCCGTCTCTCTGAAGCGCGGCGGCGTCGGCATGTATACGGCGTCGAACTTCGTCCATGTCGATACCGGTCGCGTCCGGTACTGGTAAGTTCGTCGCGCCTGCCAGCCGACGGTTCAAACAATAGCCGAGTTCCGTCCAGCGCGCAGTGACCCGGGTCACTGGGGCTCCATTTCCGTCGTCATGCGCGGACTTGATCCGCGCATCTCCCTCCGGCAGACCCGCGGGTCAATCCCCGGATCAAGTCCGGGGACGCGGGTGACGAGAGGCCTTGCGCAGGCCCCGCCGTCCCGTTAAGCGAGATTGATGACTGGGGGACGGGATTTTCAAGCGCCGGGGCGTTCCGTGGTGGTGGCCGGCCAGGCCGCCGCGGCGACGTCGCACCCCTCTGCAACACTGACAGCCATCGAAATGCTGCTGGCCGGCGGCACGGCGATGGACGCCGCCATAGCGGCCGCTGCCGTCCTCGCCGTGGTCGAGCCGGCAATGACCGGGATCGGCGGCGACTGCTTCGTGCTGATGTCGGTCGGCGGCAGCGACCGCATCCTCGCCTATAACGGCGCCGGCCGCGCCGCGCGGGCGGCCCATCCCGACTGGTTCCGCGAGAAGCGCATCGCCAAGCTCGACCCCGACAGCATCCATGCCGTCACCGTGCCCGGTGCGGTGGAGGCCTGGTGCCGCCTCGCCAAGGACCATGGCAAGCTCGGCCTCGACCAGCTGCTGCGGCCAGCGATCCACTATGCCGAGGACGGCTTTCCGGTGGCGCCCAGGGTCGCGGCCGACTGGGCCGAAGACGCGCCGCGGCTCGCCCGCCATCCGGCGGCGGCGAAACAGTATCTGCCGGGCGGCAGCGCGCCCAAGACCGGCGACATCGTTAAGCTGCCGCTGCTGGGCAAGGCCCTGCGCGAGATCATCTGGAAGGGTGCTGCCGGCTTCTACGAAGGCTGGGTCGCCGAGGACATCGTCGGCACGCTGCGCGCCGAAGGCAGCCTGCTCCGCCTGCAGGACCTGGCGGAGCATCGCGGCGGCTATGTCCTGCCGATCAAGACCAGCTATCGCGGCCTCGATGTCTGGCAATGCCCGCCACCCGGCCAGGGCCTGACCGCGCTCCTCATGCTGAACATCCTCTCGCAATTCCCGATGATCGGCGCCGGCCCGCTGACGCCGGACCGGCTGCATCTCGAGATCGAAGCGGCCAAGCTCGCCTATCTCGCGCGCGACCGGCATATCGCCGATCCGGATCACGCCGAGATCCCGGTCGAGAAACTGCTGTCCCAGGAATATGCGCGCAGCCTCGCCGCGCAGATCCGGCCCACCCAGACGCTCGACCTGCACCAGGCGCGGATGCTGCAGCCGCATCCCGACACCACCTATCTCAGCGTGGTCGATCGCGACCGCAACGCGGTCAGCTTCATCAACTCGATCTACTACGGCTTCGGCAGCGCGCGGGCGACGGAGAAGTCCGGCATCCTGCTGCAGAACCGCGGCGCCTGCTTCTCGCTCGATCCCGCCCACCCCAACTGCATCGGGCCGGCCAAGCGCTCGATGCACACGATCATCCCGGCGATGGTCACCAGCGAAGGCAAGGCGGCGCTGTCCTTCGGTGTGATGGGCGGCGATTACCAGCCGATGGGCCAGGTCCATGCGCTCACCAACATGGTCGATTTCGGCCTCGACCCCCAGGCGGCGCTCGATGCCCCGCGGGTGCACCACGAGGACGGGCTGGTCGGCGCCGAAAGCGGCATCCCCGAGGCGGTGTTCCTCGGCCTCGCCGACCGTGGGCATAAGATGATGCGTTTGGACTCGCCGCTCGGCGGCGGCCAGGCGATCGCCATCGACTGGAACCGCGGCGTCCTGCTGGCCGGCTCCGATCCCCGCAAGGACGGCTGCGCACTGGGGTACTGACCCACCAACCGTCAGGCCCGGGCTCGACCCGGGCATCTTTCACCGACGGCACCAGACCCGCGGGTCAAGCCCGCGGGTGACGTACGTGGGGGCGCTTGACTCCTTGCTGCCGCGGTTCCAGCCTTAAAGAAGGACTTGGCGACCGGTCTTAACGCAGAATTAACCAAGACCGCGGAAGCTAAACCTACCGTTCCGACGAGGGTCCGATGGACGATCTGGCACAACTTCAGTCACGGGTCGAAGCCGCCCGCGAGCGTCTGGGCGGCGCCGAAGCCGACCAGCGCAAGTACGGGCTCAGGCTCGACGACCTGGTGCGGATCGTCGAAGGCGCCCTCTCCCGCCAGGCCGAGGACCTGAAGGCCGCCCGCATCCGCTCGGCCTCGCTGGAGACCGAACTCGACGATGCCCGCAATACGATCTCGCGCCAGGAAGTCGAGCTCGCCGGCAAGGAAACCGACATTGCCCGGTTGGAGAGCCAGAACGAGCAGCTCCGCACCATGGTGATGACCTTGCTGGAGCTGGTCGAGGGCCGCAACAACACGCCGCTCCGCGAGGCGATGCTCCGCCTGGAGCGCGGCGTGCGCAGCCTGCTGACCGAAACCGGATCGAGCGCCGCCAAACAGATCCTCAATGCCGCGCCGGAGACTCCGGCCGCGCCGCCGCCGCCCGCGCGCCCGGTCCTGGTGCAGCCGCAGGCGGCGCCCGCGCAGGCGGTGCCTGCACAGACCGTCCAGGGCCGCATCCAGACCCCGCGCGCGAAACCAGCCGAGCCGCAGCCCGATCCCGAAGCCCTGGTCGAACTGACCAGTCTCGAGCGCAGCGACCCCGAGGATATCGTCAAGGAGCCGCCGGAGATTTCCGCGCCGGTGGCGCAGATCATCCGCCGCTTGTCCGACGCGGCTTCCGACGCCTGAGGGCGCTTCGGCCTAGAGACGCCACACCGACATCCCCAAGATCAAGGCGTCATCTTCTGGCTGCGCCTGCCGCACGAAAAAGAAAAGCCCTCCCCCGTCAGCGAGGCTTCGGGGAAGGGCTGGGTGGGGATGCCGCAAACCTGCTGTCTGCGGCACGGTAATACTACTTCGGCAGCTGGCCTTCGACGCCTTCGGCCAGCCAGTCCATGCCGGCGATGGCGCCGTCGTCGAGCATCTGGCCGTCGGCGATCTTCACCGAGCCGTCCTGGGCTTTCATCGGGCCCATGAAGATCATGGTCTGGCCGCTCTTGATGCCTTCCTCGGTCTTCTCGGCCAAGGCCTTCACGTCGTCCGGCATGTTGGTGTAGGGCGCCATCTTCAGCATGCCCGACTTCAAGCCGCCCCAGACGTCACCGGATTTCCAGGAACCGTCCATCGCCGCCTTCACGCGCTCGACATAGTAGTCGTCCCAGTGATCGACCGAGGAGGTGAGCTGGGTGGTCGGCGCGAACTTGATCATGTCCGAGGCCTGGCCGAAGCCCTGGACGCCGCGGTCATGCGCGGTCTGCAGCGGCGCCGGAGAGTCGGTGTGCTGCGCGATGATGTCGGCGCCCTGGTCGAGCAGCGCCTTGGCGGCATCGGCTTCCTTGCCGGGGTCGTACCAGGCGTTGATCATCACCATCTTCAGCGTCGCCTTGGGATTGATCGTGCGCATGCCGGCGATGAAGGCGTTCATGCCCATGATCACTTCCGGGATCGGCACCGAGCCGATATAGCCGACGATGCCCGACTTCGACATCTTGCCGGCGATGACGCCCTGAATGTAGCGGCCCTCATAGAAGCGGATGTTGTAGGTCGCGAGATTGTCGGCGCGCTTGTAGCCGGTCGCGTGCTCGAACTTCACATCGGCGAACTGCTTCGCGACTTTCAGCGCCGGCTGCCAGAAGCCGAACGAGGTCGCGAAGATGATCTTGTTGCCGGCGGTGGCGAGGTCGCGCAGCACGCGCTCGGCATCGGCCCCTTCCGGCACGCTCTCGACATAGGTGGTCTTGACCTGGTCGCCCAGCGCCGCCTCGACCGCCTTGCGGCCGACATCGTGCTGATAGGACCAGCCGAAATCGCCGACCGGACCGACATAGATCCAGGCCGCCTTGAACGGATCGGCGGCGCGGGCGCTGGTGATCAATCGCGGTGCGGCAATCAGGCCGGCGCCGGCGACCAACGACTTGGCGAAAGTTCTGCGTTTCATCTGCATCTCAAAGCCTCCTTGGTCTCAGATGTTTTCTTGAAGTTACCCAGCAGCGTTGAAAGCACGGCCGAGACAGGCGGGCGTGTTCAGGCGCACGCGGGTCCGGTCGCTGGAAATCGCCACCAGCACGACGATGGTGGCAAGGTAAGGCAGCATCGACACGAATTGCGAGGGGATGGCGATCCCGAAGCCCTGGATGTGGAGCTGCAGGATGGTGATTCCGCCGAAGAGATAGGCGCCGAGCAGCAGCCGCGCCGGCCGCCAGGCGGCGAACACCACCAGCGCCAGGGCGATCCAGCCACGGCCCGAAGTCATGTTCTCCGCCCACATCGGCGTATAGGCGAGCGAGAAATAGGCCCCGGCAATGCCGCACATCGCGCCGCCGAACAGGGTCGCGAGATAGCGCACCTTGATGACGCCGTAGCCGATCGCATGCGCCGCATCATGGGAATCGCCTACCGCGCGCAGCACGAGGCCGGCATGGCTTTTCCGCAAGAACCAGGAGACACCGATCAGCGCCGCGAAGGAGAGATAGACGAGGAAATCCTGGCCGAACAGGATCGGCCCCAGGAGCGGGATCGTGGAGAGGCCGGGGATGTCGAGCTTCGGCAAGGGCTGCAGCGGCTGGCCGACATAGCCGGCGCCGATCAAGGCCGAAAGCCCGATCCCGAAGATCGTGAGCGCCAGGCCGGTCGCGACCTGGTTGGTGAGCAGCGTCAGCGTCAGCACGGCGAAGACCAGCGCCATCGCCGCCCCCGCCAGCGCCGCCGCGCAGATGCCGAGCACGGCGCTGCCGGTCCCCAGGGTGACGGCGAAGCCGATGACGGCGCCGACCAGCATCATGCCCTCGACGCCGAGGTTGAGGACGCCGGATTTCTCCGTGACCAGCTCGCCGGTCGCGGCGAGCAGCAGCGGCGTCGAAGCCGAGATCACCGACAGGGCGACCGAGGTGAAGAGCTCGACCCCGTTCACGCGGCACCTCCTGCCGGCACGCGCTTCACCAGCCTGATCCGGTAATGCACCAGCAGGTCGGCACCTAGCAGGAAGAACAGCAGCACGCCCTGGTAGATGCCGGTGATCGCCTTCGGGAGGCCCAGCGCAATCTGTGCCTGCTCACCGCCGAGGTAGGAGAGCGCGAGCACGATGCCGCCCAACAGCACGCCCACCGGATTGAGGCGGCCGAGAAACGCGACGATAATCGCGGTGAAACCGTAACCCGGCGAGATCGAGGGCGTGAGTTGGCCGATCGGCCCCGCCACCTCGAACACGCCGGCAAGGCCCGCGAGCGCGCCGCCCAGCAACAACGCAAACCAGGTGAGGCCCTCGCCGCTGAAGCCCGCGTAGGCCGCCGCGCGCGGCGCCTGGCCCAGCACGCGGAGCTGGAAGCCGAGCAAGGTCTTGGCATGGATGAGCCAGCAGATTCCGACCGCGATGACCGCCGCGAGTACGCCGAGATGGACCCGGGTGCCGGAGATCAGAATCGGCATGGTGGCGCCTTCGCCGAACAGGCGGGTCTGCGGGAAGCCGTAGCCCTCGGGATCCTTCCAGGGGCCGACCACGAGATAGATCAGCAGCAGTTGCGCCACATAGGTCAGCATCAGGCTGGTCAGGATCTCGCTGGCATTGAAGCGAGTCTTCAGCAGTGCGGGGATCGCGGCCCAGAATGCGCCACCGAGGGCGCCGCCGAGGATCATCGCCGGCAGGATCCAGAAGTCGGTGTCATCACCCGCCCAGAGCCCGACGCCGCCGCCGAAGATCGCGCCGAGGATGAGCTGACCCTCGGCGCCGATGTTCCAGACATTGGCGCGGAAGCCGATCGCCAGGCCGACGCCGATCAGCACCAGCGGCGCCGCCTTGACCCCGAGCTCGGCGATGCCGTTGACGCTGGAGATCGGCGCCACGACGAAAGTGTAGAGTGCGGCACCCGCCGGCTGCCCCATGGCGGCGAACAGCATGGTTGAGACGAACAAGGTTAGGGCGATCGCGACCACCGGCGACAGCCAGGTCCAGAGCGGCGAGTGCCGGCCGCGTGCCTCAAGCCGAAACGGCATGGCGACTCTCTTGCGGCTGTGCCGCGATACCGCCCATCAGCAGGCCCAGTTCGGCGACGGTCACTTCGCCCACGGCGCGCGGGGCCGAGAGCCGGCCGTTGGCGATGACCGCGATATGGTCCGCCATCTCCATCAGCTCGTCGAGGTCCTGCGATATCACCACGACCGCGGCGCCCTGGTCCGAGAGATCGAGCAAGGCCTGTCGGATCGAGGCCGCGGCCCCGGCATCGACGCCCCAGGTCGGCTGGGCCACGACCAGAACGCCCGGCTGCTGCATGATCTCGCGGCCGACGATGAAGCGCTGCAGGTTGCCGCCGGAAAGCGAGCGCGCTTCGGCCCCCGGTCCATCGCTCCGCACGGCGAAGCCTTTTATGATCTCCGCGGCGAAGCGCATGGTGCTGCCCATGTCGACCAGGCCACCGCGCACCAGCCCCTTGGTGCGGTAGGCGGAGAGCAGCGCGTTCTCGCCCAGGGTCATGTCCTTGACCGCGCCATGGCCGTGCCGCTCTTCCGGCACGAAGCCGGCGCCGCGCTGGCGCCGCTCCGCCGGACCCAGCAGGCCCACGGGTTTGCTGTCGAGGATGACCGCCTCGGCGCGATTGGCCGGCGTCTCGCCGGAGAGTGCGGCCATCAGCTCGGTCTGGCCGTTGCCGGCGATGCCGGCGATGCCGAGCACTTCACCCGCCGAAACGGTGAAGGAGATCTGGTCGAGATCGACCCCGAAGGCGCGGTCGCTCTTGACCGAGAGATGATCCACTTCCAGCCGCGGCGGCGAGGTCTCCGCAGAATCCTCCTGGAGATGATAGGGCGGCCGCAAGGTGGTGCCGATCATCAGCTCGGCCAGGTGCTTCGCCGTCTCCTGGCGCGGGTCGCATTCGGCGACCACCTTGCCCTGGCGCAGAATCGTGGCGCGCTCGCAGAGGCTGCGGATCTCCTCCAGCTTGTGGCTGATATAGAGGATGGCGCAGCCTTCCGATGCCAAGCGGCGCAAGGTCGTGAACAGCCGCTCGATCTCCTGCGGTGTCAGCACCGAGGTGGGCTCGTCCATGATCAGCAGCTTCGGGTTCTGCAGCAGGCAGCGCACGATCTCCACGCGCTGGCGCTCGCCGACCGAGAGGTGATGCACGGTCGCCTCGGGATCGAGCTTCAGCCCGTAATCGTCGGAGACTTTGGCGATGCGCTCGCGCAGGCCCTTGCGCTGCTGCTTGTCGTTCAAGCCCAGCGCGATGTTCTCGGCGACGGTCAGCGCCTCGAACACCGAGAAATGCTGGAACACCATGCCGATGCCGAGCGCCCGGGCGGCGGCCGGATTGGCGATCGAAATGCGCGCGCCGTTCCAGCGGATCTCGCCGGCATCGGGATGCAGCACGCCGTAGATGATCTTCACCAGGGTGGATTTGCCGGCGCCGTTCTCGCCGAGCAAGGCGTGGATCTCGCCGGGCTGGATCGC
Source organism: Dongia sp. agr-C8 (assembly GCF_054658695.1). Lineage (NCBI taxonomy): Bacteria > Pseudomonadati > Pseudomonadota > Alphaproteobacteria > Rhodospirillales > Dongiaceae > Dongia > Dongia sp. agr-C8. Next base: position 986,619 of record NZ_BAAGHZ010000001.1, on the reverse strand, counting down.
AAGGCTGATGCCATCGTTGGCGACGGTCATCGGGAAACGCTTGGAGATGCCGTCCAGTGCCAGCAGCGGGATATTCCCCCGTCCGCCCGGCGCTCCATCTCCGATCTTCTGCGTCATCCCTTGCCCGACTCGTTCCGTCCGCCTGGACAGGGGCTTTGTTTAGGGGATTTCCCCGCAGGGCGCAGCAGGATTCCCGGTCGGAAACGGCGCGAAGTGCAGATTTGACAAGCGCTGTGGCGCCGCCTAGGGTTATGCCATGACTTATCCACAGCCGAAGCTCGGGATTGCGCGAATTATCGGCCGGACGCTCTGAGCAGCGTCCGGACACGGCCGGTTTTTCCCGATCACCTTGAGCTTCGGAGTTCCTTAAAAATGAGTGCCCCTGAAAGCCTGCCGCGTCATCCGAGCGGCCGGAATCCCGTTCCGACCTTCTGCCTCACCGTGCGGGCGGTCGCCGATCCCGGGACCCTGCCCCGCCTGATCGAAGTCTTCGCCAAGCGCGGCATGGTGCCGTCGAAGCTGTTCAGCGTCGCGACCGGCACCGACGAGCTGACCGTGGACCTCCAAGTCGCCGGCCTCGACGCCGATCTCGGCGCGATCATCGCCAACCAGCTCCGGAGCCAGGTCGGCATCGAGACCGTGCTGACCAGCGTGAAGACGGAAGCGGTCTGAGTTCCGACCGGCGCGAGATGCCCGGGTCAAGCCCGGGCAGGACGGCCTAAAGTACTGCCGTCACCCGCGGGCTTGACCCGCGGGTCTGGTGCCGACTTGGCTCAGCACGCGGTCCAGCGTCTCCAGGAAGAAGGCGCAATCCGCCTGCGCGATCACCAGGGGCGGCTTGATCTTCAGCACGTTGCGGTGCGGACCCTCGGTGCTCAGGAGGATGCCCTCGCCTTTCATCGCTTCGACGACGGCCTTCGCCTCGTCCGCGGCGGGTTCCAGGGTCTCGCGGTCGCGCACCAGCTCGACGCCGATGAACAGGCCGAGGCCGCGGATGTCGCCGATCAGAGCGTGGCGCTCGGCCAGTTTGCTGAGGCCGTCGCGAAGGGTGCGGCCCATCGCCTGCGCCTTCGGCATCAGGCGTTCGTCGCGGATGATGTCGAGCACCGCGAGGCCGGCCGCGGCGGAGACCGGGTTGCCGCCGAAGGTGTTGAAATATCCCATGCCGCTGGCGAAGGCGGCGGCGATCTCCGGCCGGCAGGCGACGGCGCCCATCGGATGGCCGTTGCCGATCGGCTTGCCCATGGTGACGATATCCGGGACCACGCCTTGGGTCTCGAAGGCCCAGAAGTGACTGCCGACGCGGCCGAAGCCGGTCTGCACCTCGTCGACGATGCAAATGCCGCCGGCGGCGCTGATCTCCTCGAAGGCGGCCTTGAGATAGCCTTCCGGCAAGACCAGCTGGCCGCCGCAGCCGAGGATCGCCTCGACGAAGAACGCGGCTGGACGGCGGTTGAGGCCGTTGATGTCACGAAGCAGAGTCGCGATCTTTTCCGCATAGCGCGGGCCGGCATCGGCGTCGCCATAGCGGAAGCGCCCGCGATAGAGATCCGGCATCTCGGTGACCCAGACATGGCGCGGACGGCCCGCACCGCCCTTGCCGTCGAACTTCCTGGGGCTGATGTCGATCAGTGAAGAGAGATGGCCGTGATAGGCATGGTCCAGCACCATCACCTCGGTGCCGCCGGTATGAGCCTTGGCCAGCCGAAGTGCCAGATCATTGGCCTCGCTGCCGGAATTCACCAGGAACACGGTCGAGAGCTCCGGCGGGAGCAGCTGTGTCAGCCGCCTTGTGTATTCGACCAGGTTTTCGTGCAGGTAGCGCGTGTTGGTGTTCAGAAGCGCCGCCTGACGCGCGATCGCCTCGACGACGCGCGGATGAGCATGGCCGACATGGCTGACGTTGTTGACCATGTCGAGATAGCGGCGCCCGTCTTCGTCAACCAGATAAGCGCCCGCTCCCTTCACCATCTTCAGCGGCACGTCGTAGGCGAGGCCGAGCGCCGGACTGGTCGTTTGCCGACGCAAGCGGCGCAGCGATTCCGGGTCGCGCGCGACGATGGCCGCGGTCGCAACAGGGAGGCCGAGGATGCCGTTGGGATTGGGAAATATGCTCTCCCAGAGGTCCCACTCGCTGCGAAGCGAGAGACCGATGATCGACTCCGCACGGTCGAAGCAGAGCGCGGTCATCAGCTGCATATGCACGTGCGGCGGCCAGTTGCGGTTCTCCTGTGGCGTGCCGAGCACCCCCAGCGCCGCACCCTGCTCCACCGGCGCCCCGATGGCCTTGTCCGCGAGACTGGCCGGGGCGAGATGGCCGTAGAAGGTCCAGAAGCGATGCGGCGTGCCCTGCTCATGCTCCAGCACGACGATGCCGCCGAAGCCATCCAGGCTGGTGTCGTTGCCGATCATCGCGATCCGGCCTGGGAGAGGCGCCAGAACCGGGGTGCCCGCCGGCGCGTAGACGTCGATCGCATGGTGGACCGTGCGCCGTTCGCTTCCCGTATCTGCATCGTAGATCGACCGGTCCTCGCCATAGCGGCCGACGGCGGTGCCTCCGACACCGGCCAAGGCAGCCTGCAGCGCTTCCCGGAACGGGCGGCCGCGCGTGTCGTCGCGATCGGCGCCGAGCGGCAACAGGGTCAGGTTCTCCAGCGACACCGGCAGGACCGGCCCGAAGCTGCCGCCCTGCTTCAGGACCCAGCTCTCGATCGCACGGCGCTCGGCCACCGGCTCATGGCCGGCGGCACGGCGCAGGCGTGCGACGGCGAGCGGCCGATTCAGCGCCCGCATAACGGTCAGCGCAGTCCAGGCATCTTCCGGCTCGGCACGGGATAGCCGCGCCGCCATCGCCATTTCGACCGCAAATCGGGTGAGAATGAGATCGAACAGCAGGTCCGCTTCGAGCGCGCCGATCGGGTTCTCGGCGCAATAGGCCTCGACCAGCGGCAGGATCGCGGCGATCGGATCGGCGGTGCCGACCGCGACCGCGGCGGCGGCGACCGCAAGCTCGTTGACCCGCCAGGTCTCGACCATTTCGCCGAAATCGATCAGGCCGGAGACCAGGCCGTCGCGATCGAGCAGGATGTTGCGGTCATTGGCATCGCCGTGGATCACTTGCCGCGACATGGGGCTCAAGCGGGGTGCCACCTCGAGCACGAAGCGGTGCAGGACCTCCTGCGCAACGGCCCGGCGTTCCGGCGCGGCAATCAGCGCCGCGTCGTCGCGCCGCGCGGCGGCGTTGGCGAGGTCCCAGGCGTGCGGCTGCGTCGCCGCCGGATGATGGAAAGCGGCGAGACTGCGATCGAGCCGCGCCAGCAGGCGGCCGAGCGAGGCCGCGGATTGTGGCCCAGGCTGCGCTGCTTCGCCCCAGACCTTGCCGTCGAGCCAAGTGGTCAGCCGCAGCAGCCGGTCCCGCCCCGCCGCATCCCGCACGACGGCGAGCGGCGTGCCGCCACGCCCCAGGAACAACCGCGGCAGCGGCAGTCCCGGCGCATGCTGCTCCAGGTGATGCAGGGCGGCAGCCTGGAGTTCGGCACGCGGATCCTGCGCCGCCGGGTGAATCTTGAAGAAATAGCGGCTGCCATCGGCGGCCGTGACCTTGAAGTTCCGGTCCTGCCCGCCGGGCAACGGCTCCAGTGTTCCACGCAAGGCGAACGCGTCGGCAAGCCAGAGCTCAGCTTCCTTCATGTCCTCTGTCGCAAGCGCGTCGTCAACGCCAAGCATCATGCCGCGCAGATTACAGGCAACGCCGGCGAAAGCACAAATCGGGTAACGACCGGTAACCCGCGCAGGCCCGGTTGCCGATGGTTACCAAAGCCCGCAGCAGCGATCTTCAGCTTCCATCCCGGCGCCCCAACTCATCGCTATCGGATCGCGCAATGGTGCGCCATCCGGCAAGCGCACGATCACCGTGCACCCTTCTCGGGAAGAATCAAAAGGAGCCTGATCATGAATTTTCGCACCATTCTGATGGCGATCGCCGCCACTTCCGCGCTGTCGACCGCAGCTTTCGCCGCCGCCAACCCGCATGAGACGAATCATCCGAGCAATCGCGAGGAAATGTCCGCCAAGTGCGCGACGCTGGAGAGCCAGTACGACAGCGTCATCGAAGGCAAGCTGAGCGCGCCGAAGGCGGACAAGGCCGAAGGCCTGCATGCCCAGGGCGTCAATGCCTGCGAATCCAACAACAGCGACGTCGGCGTGATGAAGCTGGAGCGGGCGGTTCATCTCCTCGGCGCCAAGCCGGCGGCCTGATCGAACACGACAGCAAAGGATCAAAGGGTAACGCCGCGTAACAGATGCAGCGCCGCGTCAACATCGGTTGCAGAACGCGTGCTTGCTGACATTCCGGCGTTACCCTGTTGTGGCCTGATGCGGCATCCGACCCGGGCAAATTTGCGACCCGGACCGGATTCGACAGCAACTTGAGGAGACCCACCCATGATCATCCGCACCGGCATCGCGGCCGGATTGGCCGCCATCCTGCTCTCCACCGCGGCTCTGGCCGATTCCACCGCGACGACGACCAAGACCAAGCCGACCGAGCAGAGCCAGAAGCTGGCCGATCGCTGCTCCGCCCTGGAAGCGCAGTTCGACCAGGCGATCACCACCCATGGCACCGCCGCCAAGGCCGCGGCCGCCAAGTCGCTCCGCACCAAGGGCGGCTCGCTCTGCAACGCCAACAAGCAGGCGAGCGGGATCAAGAATCTGCAGCAGGCGCTGAAGGACCTGGGCGTGAAGCCCAACGCCTGACCGCCCGCGCGTGATGGTCGTGCCGGGCGTTTCCTCCCTCCCCGCCCGGCACGCCCACGCTGCTTATCGGCCGCTGCGCAGCGGCTTCAGGAACTCGAACCAGGCCACCGACCCGGCGCCAATCCCGAGCGCCAGGAGGAGCATTCCGGGCTGCGGCGCTTCGAAGTGGAACAGCCGCTCCAGCACCGGCACATAGAGCACCAGGCCCAGCGCCACGGCCGCCGCGGCGACCACTGCGAAGAGCGCGGGGTTCGGCCGCAGGAAGCCGCGGAACGGCGCGCTGCCCCAGGCGCGGTTGACGAGAACGAGAAAGACGTTCGCCGCGATCAAGGCGGTGAAGGCCAGCCCGCGCGCGGCATCCCCGGACATCCCTTGTCCAAGCGACCAGGCATAGAGCGAAAGGATGGCGAGCAGAGCAGCGGCACCCTGCGCCACGCCCCAGAGCAGGCCGCGCCGGGCGAGGATCGGCTCGTCGCGACGGCGCGGCGGACGGCGCATCGAGTCGCTTTCCGCCGACTCCGCCTCCAGCACGATCGAGCAGACCGGGTCGATCAGCATCTCCAGGAACACGACATGGGCCGGGAACAGCAGCAAGGGCCAGCCGAAGGCGAGCGGCAGCAACGCCAGGCCGGCGATCGGCACATGGACCGCGACGATGAAGACCATCGCCTTGCGCAGATTGTCGAAGATGCGCCGGCCCTGCGCCACCGCCGCGACCAGGGCCGCGAAATTGTCGTCGAGCAGCACCACCGACGCGGCTTCGCGCGCCACATCGGAGCCGCGGCCGCCCATGGCGACGCCGATATGCGCCGCCTTGAGCGCGGGCGCGTCGTTCACCCCGTCCCCGGTCATGGCGACGACGTCGCCGCGCGCCTTGAAGGCCTCGACCAGGCGCAGCTTCTGCTCCGGCAGGATGCGGGCGAAGATCCGGGTCCCGGCAATCCGTTCGGCGAGGGCGCGGTCGTCGAGCTTGGCGAGTTCCGGCCCGGTCAGGACGTGATCCGGGCGCTCCAGGCCGGCTTGCCGCCCGATTGCGGTGGCGGTTGCCGCGAAGTCGCCGGTGATCATGGCGACGGCGATGCCGGCCGCGCGGCACTCGGCGATCGCCGCCGCCGCTTCGGCCCGCAACGGATCGGCGAGGCCGACCAGTCCGACGAAATTGAAGTCGAGATCGTGCTGCAGGCTCGGCAGAGTCTCCAGCATAGTGTGACCGCGGGCAACCGCGATAACGCGCAGTCCGCGACCGGCCATGGTGCGGACCGCATCATCGATGGTCCGCCGCGCCGCCTCCGGCAGGTGGCAGAGGTCGACGATGGCCTCCGGCGCGCCCTTGGCAGCGAGGACATAGCCGTCACTGGGATCCACGGGGTCGGCGTCCCAAGCTCGAGTCATTGCGAGAAAGCCCGGCTGCAGTTCGTACTCCCGCACCATCAGCCAATGCGGATGAACATGCTCTGTCCCCTTCAACGCCTCCGCGCCCAACCGCTGCATGGCGAGTTCCATAGCATCCAGGGGCCGCTCATTGCTGGCTAGGACTGCAAACTCCGTAACGCCATGAAAGGGTTCCGGGAGTTCCGCCGTGCCGGATCCAACATCATGGAACCGGCCTTCAGCGTAGAGGCAGGCGACCGTCATGCGGTTCTGGGTGAGAGTTCCAGTCTTATCGACGCAGAGGATTGATGCCGCTCCCAAACTTTCGATGGCTGCGGCACGACGGGTCAGCACTTTCTGGCGCGAAAGACGAAATGCCCCTAGCGCCAGGAAGACGGCCAGTACAACTGGAATTTCCTGCGGCAACAGCGTCATCGCGACGGTGATTCCCGCGAGTATGCCGTCCAGCCAACCGCCACGCAGCCACACGAAGAGCGCAAACACCAGCACGCTAACGCCTAGCGCGAAGCTGGCAAAAATCTTCGCCAGCCGAGCGGCTGCACGCTGTATCAACGTGGGTTCCGGTGCCAGCGCAGCCAGCCGCACGCCGATCTTGCCGATAGCGGAGCTGGCGCCGGTCGCGCGAACCTCAGCGACCCCACGCCCCTTCACCACCAGCGTTCCGGCAAAAGCAAAAGGAAGATCATCTCCACCCGGCGGCATGCTCGGTGCTTCCGCCGGACCAGCCTGCTTGCGCACCGGCACGGCCTCGCCCGTCAGCAGAGATTCATCGATCTGCAGGTCACCGCAGGCCAGGATCACCGCATCGGCTGGAACGCGATCGCCTTCGGCCAGGACGATGATATCACCCGGCACCACGTCTCTCCCGGCCACCCGCTGCTCGGCACCATCACGGATCACCAATGCGCGTGGACTGCTGAGATCGCGGAGCGCCTCCAGAACCCGTTCTGTCCGCCATTCCTGAGCGACGACCAAGCCGAGATTGAACACCGCAAACCCGCCAAGCAGTGCACCCTCACCAAGATCGCCGAGCATCAAGTAAAGCAATGCCGCCACGACCAGCATCAGGAACATCGGTTCGCGCAGCACCTCGATCAGTATCCGCACGAGATTGCGATGGTCCGGCTCGGAAAGCACATTGGGCCCAAACCGGATCAGTCGCTGAGCGGCTTCGGCCCGAGTCAAACCCGAGGGCAGAACAGGTCCCACGCTCGCCATCAGTCCTTCTTCGGCAGGCGGTCGAGTATGGGATCGATCAGCCCTGGCGAGAGAATGCCGATGAACCAGGCAAGGCAGGCCATCGGCCAGGGAAAGGCGATCCGCGGCTTGTTCCGCTCCAGGCCGCGCCGGACGATTCGCGCGGCGCGATCGGCCTCCATCAGGAACGGCATGGGAAACTTGTTGCCGGCCGTCATCTGGCTCTTGATGAAGCCCGGCATGATCACGCTGACGCCCACGTTCTTCTTCCGGAGATTGCCGCGCAGCGATTCGCCCCAGACCCGCACCGCCGCCTTGGACGCGCCATAGGCCGGCGCACCGGGCAGGCCGCGATAGGCCGCGAGCGAGGCCATGAGGCCGATCTGGCCATGGCGGCGCGATCGCATCCCCGGCAGTGCCGGGAACACGGTGTTCAGCACGCCGTCGATGTTGGTGTCGAAGATGGCGCGGGTCTTCTCGTATTTCTCCATGCCGCGGAGCGTGCCGCCCGACACGCCGGCATTGGCGATCACCAGGTCGAGCGGGACCTTCCTGTCCGCGCCGGTGATCCATTCCTCCATCTGCGCGCGGTTGACGACATCGACCGCGGTCGCCTCGACCGTGGCGCCGCGCTTGCGGCAGGCTTCCGAGACGGCGGCCAGGCGTTCGATCGAGCGGCCGCCCAGGAACAGCGTCACGCCTGGCGCCGCGAACTCCTCGGCGATCGCGGCGCCGATGCCGGAACTGGCACCTGTGATCAGGATCGATTGGAATTGCGTCACGGGAGCCCTCGCTTGCCTTCAGTCGTCGCTTTGGCGAAGATAGCCGCCGCACGGGTAAGGGGGAACATCGTTTGTCGATCGCCAGCATGACCGGCTTCGCGCGCGCCGAGGGCGCGGTGGGCGATTTCGGCTGGACCTGGGAATTGAAGAGCGTCAACGGCCGCAATCTCGATGTGCGCTGCCGCTTCCCCTCCGGTTACGAGCATCTCGACGGCTTCATCCGGGCCCGCGCCGCGGAGTCGGTAAAGCGCGGCAACCTGGCCGTGACGCTCACCATCGATGACGCCGCCTCGCAAGGCCGCCTCACCATCAACCGCGAGGCCCTGGAGCAGATCATGGGCGTGATCGCCGAGTTCGGCGGCAAGATCTCGGCCGAGCCGCCGCGGCTCGACGGCATCCTCGCCTTGAAGGGCGTGCTCGACGTCGAGCTGCCGCAGATCGACGAGGCGGAAGCCGCCAGGCGCAGCGAAGCCTTGCAGCGCGGTTTCGGCAAGGCGATCGACGGCCTCGCCGAGATGCGCAAGGTGGAGGGCAAGCGATTGGCCGACCTGGCGGCCGCGCATTTGAACGAAATCGAGCGGCTGTGCCGGGCGGCAGCCGCCAGCGCCGGCGCCCAGCCGCTGGCAATCCGGCAGAAGCTGGAGAAGCAGTTCGCCGAATTGCTGCAGGGTCTCACTCCCTTGAACGAGGAGCGCCTGGCGCAAGAGGCGGCAGTGCTGGCCGGCAAGGCGGACGTCCGCGAGGAGCTGGACCGGCTGGCCGCCCATATCGCCGCGGCCCGCGAGCTCATCGCCAAGGGCGGCGCGGTCGGGCGCAAGCTCGACTTCCTTTGCCAGGAATTCAACCGCGAGGCCAACACGCTCTGCTCAAAGAGCGCGGACATCGGCCTCACCGGCATCGGGATCGACCTGAAAGCGGCGATCGAGCAGCTGCGCGAGCAGATTCAAAACATCGAGTGAGCGAGAGAGCATGAGCGCACCGGCATCATCCGGTTTCATCGAGGTCAAGCGCCGCGGGCTTATGCTGGTCCTCTCCTCGCCCTCGGGCGCAGGCAAGACCACGATCTCGCGCAAGCTATTGGGCCTCGAGCCCAACCTGACGATGTCGGTCTCAGCGACCACACGGCAGAAGCGCCCCGGCGAGACCGCGGGCGTCGACTATCATTTCATCGATCCGACCGAGTTCGGCTTGATGGTCAACCGCGGCGAGCTCTTGGAGCATGCCAAGGTGTTCGACAACTACTACGGCACGCCGAAGACCCCGGTCTTCGAGGCCCTACGCGCCGGCAAGGATGTGCTCTTCGACATCGACTGGCAGGGCACCCAGCAGGTGGCGCAGAACGCGCGCGATGATCTGGTCAGCGTATTCATCCTGCCGCCTTCGACCCGCGAGCTCGAGCAGCGGCTGAAATCGCGCGCCCAGGACAGTGCCGAGGTGGTCGCCGGCCGCATGGCCAAGGCCGCCGACGAGATGAGCCATTGGGCGGAGTACGACTATATCGTGGTCAACCACAATATCGAGGAAAGCGTCACACAGGTGCGCGCGATCCTCACCGCCGAGCGCTTGAAGCGCCAACGGCAGGTCGGCCTGCCCGAGTTCGTGAAAGGCCTGCGCGAAGGGCAGTAACCCTCAAGGCCACTGGATCGGCGGCAGCTTGGCGAGCTTGAACGGGCCCCAGGCGAGATAGCCGCCCTGGATGGTAAGGCCGGTCGCGACCTCCTTGTATCCGTTCTTGGTGTCGCGCTCGGCGCCTTTGACGAAGAGCTTCATCTTCAGCGCGTCTTCGGGATAGATGCGGCGCTGGCTCGCCAGCAGGTCGAGCGTCTCGCTCAAGCCCCGCGCCTTCAGGCTGGCGGCGACGATCGGCTGCAGATTCTCGTCGAGCGCCACGGTCGCGGATCCGGAGACGGAGAGCGTTGCCTGCGCCGCCGCGAAATCCGTCACTTCCACCGTTCCGCCGGCATCGCGCCAGGCCGCCAGCGCTTCACGCAAGGGAGCCGGCGGAATTGGGCCTTTGACCGTGCCGTCTAGCCGCGCTTCGCCGAGCGGATCCGCAGTCAGCAGGACGACGTCGTCCGGCAGCTTCAGCTCCTTGGCATTGAAGCCGAACTGCAGCAGCGGGTCACTATCGCTCTTGGGCGGCGGTCCGGCATCGAGCGATACATCGCCAGACGCAGCGGTGACGATCCTGCCGTCCGGCAAAGCAACTTTCAAATCGGCGAACTTCGCCGCCAGCGCGGCGACCTGCCCAAAGCCATCGAGGCTGAGGCGCAGCGTGAGATCCTGTGCATCCACCGTCGCCGGGCCGGCGCCGAGGTCGAGGCTGTGATGGCCGGAGCCGGCGAAGGACATCGCGTGCAAGTCGATGGGCGAAATGCTGCCCATCACATCAGGCCCACGCCAATCGAAGCTCTGCCCCGCAATTGCGCCGGCGATATGCGGGTTGCTGAAGGTCGTGCGGAAGGCGAGCGGAAAGCCGCCGACCGGCGTCCGCTCGAACGCGACCGTCACACCCCGTTGTCGCTGGAAGTCGACCCAGTCGTCGATGCCCTTTTCCAGCTGGCCAGCCACAATGAACCAATAAGCGGTGTATCCGCCCGCGAGGACGACGACGGCCGCGATCGCGGCGAGGACTCTGGTCCGGTGAGTCATCTTGTGCTGAAGAATCAGGCCGCTGCGGGCTTCGCCATGATCGATGAAACCGGCATGCGATCCTTGTTCAGCTTTCGCTCCAGCCAGTTCAGCACGCGGGTCAGGCCGTAGATCAGGCAGAAGTAGACGATGGCCGCGGCCAGCAGCGTGTCGTAGACGCGGAAGGTATCGATGCGGATCGACGTCGCGGTGCGCATGACTTCGTTGACCGTGACCAGGGAGGCGAGCGAGGTCGCCTTGACCAACAGGATGGTTTCCGTGCTCATCGTCGGGAGGCAGATCCGCACCGCGCGCGGCAGGGTGATCCGGGTGAAGACCTTCCACCGGTTCATGCCAAAGGCGCGCGCGGCTTCGATCTCGCCATGCGGCACCGCCATGATGGCCCCGCGCAGGATCTCGCCGGAATAACCCGCGGTGTTGATGCTGAAGGCGAAGATCGCGTACCAGATGCCGTCGCGCAGGAAACTGAACTCGCGCATCACCCAGCCGGGGAAGAGCTGGCCGAGGCCGTAATAGACGAAGTAGAGCTGGACCGCGAGCGGCGTCCCGCGCATCAGCAGGATGAACAGGCGGGCCGGCACCCACAGCAGCGGATTGGGCGACAGCCTGGCCAGCGCCACCGGCACCGCCAGCAGGTTGCCGATCACGCCGGAAGAGATGGTCAGGATCAGGGTCATCGGCAGCGCCCAGAGCAGCGCCGGCATCACCACGGTCATCATGTAGACGACATCGAGCTTCATGGCCCTTCCCCCTTACGCGCGCCGCACGCCGCGATTGGCGCGCTTCTCGAGGAAGTAGAAGAGCGAGAGCGAGCAGATCGAGATGGCGAGGAAGAGCAGTGCCGTCACACCGAAATAGAAGATGAAATGCTTGGTCGAGTTGGCGGCGCTGCGTCCGACCGAGAGCAGCTCGCCGACCGCGGCGACCACGCTGACCAGCGCACTATCCTTGGTGATGTTCAGGAACTGGTTGCCCATGCCGGGGATGGCGTAACGGATCATCTGCGGAAAGAGGATGCGCACGAAGCGCTTCGGCGCGTGCATACCGAAGGCCTTGGCCGCCTCGATCTGTCCCTTCGGCACCGCCTGGATGCCGCCGCGCAGCACGTCGGTGAGATAGGCGCCGTAGATCAGGCCCAGCGCCGAGATGACCGCGACGAACGGGTTGATCTCCAGCCCCGCATCGGCGAGACGGAGCGCCACCAGCACGCCGGTGAGCGTCGATGTGCCCGTGTAGTAGATGATGAAGATCAGCAGCAGTTCCGGCACCGACCGCACGACGGTGGTGTAGACGTCGCCGGCGCGGTTAAGCCACTTGACGTGACAGAGCTTGGCCCAGGCGCCGAACATGCCGATGACCAGGCCGATCGCATAGCCGGAAATGGAGATGAACAGCGTGATGCAGACGCCGTAGAAGAATTCGTCCCCATAGCCTGCATCCCCCCAGGCAAGGCTCAGCCAGATAGACTTCGCTTCGGGCATAGGCGGTCCCCGAGAAACTACGTCCCGACGAGAGGCCGGTCGCTCAAGACACCGGCCGGCCGGGAATGAAGAAAACCGCCCGGCGCAGCGACCGGGCGGTTTCCGTTCAGTCGATCAGTCGGCCCTCAAAACTTCGGCTCGACCAGATTGCCGACGAGCACCGGGTACTTCTTCACGAGCTCGTCGTACTTGCCGCTGACGACCACTTCCTTGATCGCGGCGTTGAGCAGGTCGAGCGTCGCCTGGTCGTCCTTGCGGACGGCGGCGCCGACGCCCTCGCCCATGATCGGGTCGCCCTCTGGCACGGCGACCTTCTCTTCGAAGTCCGGGTTGGCCTTGATGAAGTCGGCGGTGGTCAGGCGGCCTTCCTGCACGTAGTCGACGCGACCGGCGGCGAGGTCGGCGAGCGCGGTGTCGAGACCGTCATAGGTCTTGATCTCGGCGGTCTTGCCGAAACGGCTCTGCAGGAACTTCGAGTGGATGGTCGCGTCCTGCGCGCCGAACACCTTGCCCTTCACCGAATCCGGATTGTCGAAGTCGATCTTGGTGGTGTCCGACTTCGCGCCGATGATGATGGTCTTCGAGTCGTAGTAGAAGTGCGTGAAATTGACCTGCTTCTTGCGGTCCTCGTTGATCGTCATCGAGGCGAAGATGAAGTCGATCTTGCCTTCCTGCAGCGCCGGGATGATGCCGTCCCAGGCCGTCGGGGTGAGCTCGCACTTGATCTTGGCGGCTTCGCAAACCGCCATCGCCAGCTCGACTTCCCAGCCGGTCCACTTGCCGCTGGTGTCCTTGGTGGCGAACGGCGGATAGTCGGTCTGGTCCATGCCGACCTTGTAAACCTTGTCCTCCGCCTGGGCAGTGAACGCGCTCAACGCAAGCACGGCGCCCGCAAGCAGGCTGCCAAAGATGGTCTTCTTCATGTCTGTCCCTTCTCGTAATACGGCCGACGGGCGGCCGAGCTCCCTCAGTCGCCCCGCTGCCGGACTTGCGCGTCCGGCTTGTTCGGGCCAACCAGGCGGGAAGACTAGCATAGCGATTTCCGGCTTGGGTAGACTTCCGACCGAACCCCTTGGAAGGAATATCGATTTTGTGAACCCCCGGGGCCTCCCTGGCCCCTGCTGATCAGCGGTCGGACAGGAATTTGGCCAGCCGGTCCATGGCCAGGCCGATTCGCTCCGGGCTCTGGGCATAGCAGAGCCGGACATATTGCTCGCCCCCGGCGCCGAAAGCGGTGCCGGGCGCGAGGCCGACGCGACCGTCCACCACCAGGCGTTTGCAGAAGTCGGTGGCGTCACCCATGTCTTCGACCCGCAGCATCAGATAGAAGGCGGCCTCGGCGGGGATGACCTGGACCCGGTTCATCTGCGCCACCCGCTTCATCACCACGTCGCGGCTCTGGCGGCAGCGGTCGATCATCCATTGCACCCATTCCTCGCCCTGCTCCAGGGCGACCACACAGGCGCGCTGGGTGAAGGTCTGGCCGCCGGAGGTGTTGTATTCGATCAGCATCTCGAGCTTATGCGTGATCGCCTGCGGGGCCACGATCCAGCCGACCCGCCAGCCCGTCATCGCCCAGGTCTTGGAGAAGCTGTTGACCACGAAGACCGGATCGTCCGGCCCGGCGATCTCCAGGAAGGACGGCGCGACGGTGCGGCCGTCGTAGATCAGGCGGCCATAGACCTCGTCGGCGATGATCGCGATCCGCTTCTTGCGGGCAAAATCCAGCAGCGCCCGGCGTTGCTCCTCCGGCATCACCCAGCCGGTCGGATTGCCCGGCGAGGCGAGATAGATCGCCTTGGTCCGCGCGTCGCAGGCGGCGAACAGCTTCTCCATGTCGAGATGCCAGCCCTTCTCGTCGCCGGTCAGCGCCACCTGGCGGGGCTCCGCCCCCATCACCTGGATCGCGGCGAAGATGTTCGGCCAGGACGGCGAGACGCAGACCGCATTGTCGCCGGCGCCGCACAGCGTCTGCACGATCAGCACCATCGCGTTCATGCCGCTGGAGGTGACGATGATCCGCTGCTCGGAAACGTCGACTTTCCAATGCCGCTTGTAATAGGCCGAGAGCGCTTGGCGCAGTTCCGGGATGCCGCCCTTGTAGGTGTAATAGGTCTCGCCGGCCTCGAGCGACTTCGAAGCCGCGTCGCAGATGAAGCGCGTGGTCGGCAGATCGCCCTCGCCCACCCAGAGCCCGATCACGTCGGGCACGGTGAAGCCCATCTTCCAGACCTCGACGATGCCGGAATCCGGCAGGGTCTTGATCTCCGGACGCAGCTGAAAAGGCAGCGCGTCGAACCGGGGCGTGGTGTTCATTGGGCAGGGCCTTTCTGGAGCTCAGCAGCGGGTGCCGGAGCGCGGCGCCGCAGCAGCAGGATGAGATTGCCGGAGAGTACCAGCACGACGCCGGCGACTGCCAGCGGGGTCCAGTGGTGATCCTCGACCACGGTCGAGATCGAAAGCGCCACCAGCGGGAACAGCACAGAGGAGAATGCGGCGCGCCCGGCGCCGATCCGCTGCACCAAGGTGAGATAGGTGCCGAAGCCGATCACCGAGGCGAAGACCGCAAGCAGAACCAGTGACACCGAATATTCCGTGCGCGGGTCGTAGTTGAAGCTCGCCCCCTGGGCGAGCGCGACAACGGCGCAGAACGCCGCGCCGTAGGTCATGCCCCAGGTGTTGGCCTGCACCACCGGCACGCTGACGTTCTTCAGCTTCACCGAGAGCACGTTGCCGAGCGAGGCGAGATAGGTCGCGACCATCGAGAGGGCGAAGCCGATGACCGGCGAGGAGCCGAGGCCCTTCTCCATGAACTCCGGCAGGAAGACCAGCACCAGGCCGGCGAGGCTGATCAGGCTGGGCAGGATGACATTGCGATCGACCGGCTCGCCGACGAAGAAAGCGGCGTTGAACACATTCATCAGCGGGATGGTGGAAAAGCAGAGCGCAAGCAGCCCGCTCACCACATGAAAGCCGGCGTAATAGAACAGGATGTAATTGCCGCAGAAGAGACAGAGCGCCTGCAGCGCCATCCAGACGTGGCTCCGCGCCGGAAACCGCAGGCTGCGACGCGTGACCGCGCAGAACAGCCAGAGGATCGCCGCGGCCAGGGCGAAGCGATAGGACAGCGATACCGTCGGCGCGACCACGCCGAGCTGGACCTTGATCCCGTACCAGGAGCTGCCCCAGATCGCGACGGTTATGACGTAGAGCGCCCAGACTGGAATCCCGGCGGCGGGCATAGGCTTCCCCTGCCTTATCCTTGGTTTTGCGCAAAGCTAAAGAAGGGCTTTCAGGCGGACAAGGCGCCCCGGCGCATGCCGGTTATGCGAGCCGAGAGGAGCGCGGGGCTTGCCAAACGGCTTCCCCGCGCCCGGCGCAGCGGGCTAATCTGCCTCTATGCAAAGTCGATGGATTTGGCTCCTTGTCGCCGCCGTCTTGATCGGCGTGGTCGCGCTGGCGGCAAAAGTCGCGCCGGGCGCGCTCAACGACGACGACAAGCGCATGCAGCTCATCTATCTCTGCGTCATTCTCGCCGTCCTGACCGGCGGTCTCGCGGCGCGACTGCAGGCGCGGCCGGGGACGACGCTCGCGCATCTCGGCACCTGGGGCGTCATCTTCGCGGCGCTGATCCTGATCTACTCCTATCGCGACCAGTTCGGCGGCCTCGGCGACCGCTTTGCAGCCGAGCTGGTCCCGGCCAACGGCACCGAGACCGGCCCGGCCTCGATCGCCTACCAGGCCGAGGCGGACGGGCATTATCATGTCTACGGTGCGATCGACGGCTCCAGCGTCCGCTTCATGGTCGATAGCGGCGCCACCTCCATCGTGATTTCCCCGGATGATGCGCGGATGCTGGGGATGCAGCCGGAATACCTCGACTACACGATGGCGGCCGACACCGCGAACGGCACGGTCCGGGTCGCACCGATCCGGCTGAAGACCCTGAAGGTCGGGCCGATCGTCATGCATGACATACCGGCGACCGTGACCGAGGCCGAGATGCCGTTCTCGCTGCTCGGCATGGAATTCCTGCGGCGCCTGAAATCCTGGGGCGTCAACAACGGGCGGCTCACCTTCGAGCAGTAGGTCAGCGCTTCAGCAGCGCCACCAGCTCGACATGCGCCGACCAGACGAACTGGTCGACCGCCACCAGCTTCTCCAGCGCAAAACCGCCGTCGACCAGCGTCCGCGCGTCGCGCGCGAAGCTCGCCGGGTTGCAGGAGACCGCGACCACGTGCTTGACGCGTGAACGCGCCAGCATCTCGGCCTGGCTGCGGGCGCCAGCGCGGGGCGGATCGAACACCACGCAGTCGAAGGGCTTCAGCTCCTCGGGCGGCAGCGGCGAGGCGTCGAGATTGCGCGGCTTCGCCGTCACCCGGCCGGCGAGGCCGCTGCGGTTGGCGGCGGCGATGATCGCGGCGACCGCCGGTTTCGAGCTTTCGTAAGCCGCGACCTTGCCGACCTTCGCCAGCGGGAAGGTGAAGGTGCCACAGCCGGAATAAAGATCGGCGATCGACTTCGCGCCCTTGGCGTAAGCAACGGTCGCGGCGACCAGCGCCGCCTCGCCTTCGGCGCTCGGCTGCAGGAAGGCGTCGGGCGGCAGGTCGACGCCGATGCCGGCGAAATGCACGCGGGGGACGACCTGCTGCAGCAAGGGTTCGGGCTCGCCGCGGCCGCGCTGCCAACTCAGCCGGGCGATCGGCGCCTTCGCCGCTGCCTCGGTCAAGGCGCGGCGGCGTTCCAGTGGCTTCTCCATCGAGATCAGCACGTCGAGACCATTGTCGGCCAGGGTCGCGGTCACCGTCGCCGTGCCGCCGACGCCCAGCGCGGCGGTGGTCAGCTCGCGTAAAGTCGGCAGCAATTCCATGAGGCGCGGCGACAGTACCGGGCATTCGGCATCCTGCGCGATCTCGGTGCTTTCCGGCATGTGAAAGCCGAAGTTGAGGCCGTCTTTGGTGCGCTCGGCCGCGAAGCGGGCCCGGCGCCGGCTGCCGGGCGGCGTGTCGATCAGTGCCGCACCCGCCGGCAGGTCGAGCCCGCGCTGGCGCAAGGCGGTCTCCACCAGGCCGAACTTCCAGGCGCGATAGGCCGCATGCTCGAAATGCCGCAGCATGCAGCCGCCGCAATGCGCGAAGGGCGCATCCGGATGGAGGCGTTGCGGACCGGGTGCCACGATCTCGATCAGTCTTGCATGCCAGCCATCGCCGCGCCGGCCGTCCATCTCGCAGCGCACCTTGTCGCCCGGCAAGGCAAACGGCACGAAGATCCGCGCCTCGCCCACCGTTGCGACGCCGTCACCCTGCGCGCCGAGCGACTGGATTTCGAGAATGTCAGGGAGCGTCGGGGTCATGTGTCACGCCGTGCCGCGATCAGGAACTCGCGGTTGCCTTCGGGGCCGAGGATGGGACTCTCGACGATACCAAGCACGGTCCACCCGGCCTGGGCGCCGAACCAGGCGGCGATGCGCGCGCAGACCTCCTGGTGCAGAGCCGGATCGCGCACCACCCCGCCCTTGCCGACGCGGTCGGGCCCGACCTCGAATTGGGGCTTGATCAGCGCCACCGCCCAGGCGTTGGGCGCGGTGAGCGCGAGCGCCGCCGGCAGCACGGTCTCCAGGCCGATGAAGCTCGCATCGCAGACCACGATGTCGGCCACGTCGGGAATCTGGTTGCGGTCGAGATTGCGGGCGTTGGTGCGCTCCAGCACGACCACGCGTGAGTCGTTCCTGAGCTTCCAGGCGAGCTGGCCGTGGCCGACATCGACCGCATAGACCTTGGCGGCGCCGCGGCTCAGCAGCACGTCGGTGAAGCCACCGGTGGAGGCGCCGACGTCGATCGCGATCTTGCCCGCGGGATCGAGCCCGAAATGATCGAGCCCATGCACCAGCTTCAACCCGCCGCGCGAGACCCAGGGATGATCGGCGCCCTTGACGTTGAGATCGGCATCGCCGGCCAGTAGGTCGCCGGCCTTGTCGATGCGCTTGGTGCCGGAATAGACCTGGCCGGCCAGGATCATCGCCTGGCCGCGCGCCCGGGTCGGCGCCAGGCCGCGATCGACCAGCAGCTTGTCGGCGCGCTCCTTCGCCGCTTTCGGGTCACGCGGCATGCGCGACGATGCCGGTCGAGACCAGCCGGCGGGAGAGCAGCTGATAGCGCGCGGTCAGCAGCGTGCCTGAAGCCGCGAGGCCGATGAAGATGCCGAGCCAGATGCCGCGCACGCCCATCTCCAGCGGGAAGGTGAGAATCCAGCTGCTGCCGAAACCGATCACCCAATAGCCGATGAAGCAGATCACCATCGGCACATGCGTGTCCTTGACGCCGCGCAGCGCGCCGATCGCGGCGGTCTGGACGCCGTCCACCACCTGGAACAGGGCGCCGATCGGCATGATCATCAGGGCGATGGTCAGCGCCCCCGCGTTCATCGGATCGTTGAGGTCGAGATAGAGCCCGACCAGGTGCTCCGGCAACGCCACCATCGCGGTGCCGGTGATCATCATCCAGAGCACAGCGAGCAACAGCGCCGAGAAGCCGGCGCGGCGCGCGGCGCGCGGGTCCCTTGCGCCGGTGAAATAGCCGACCCGCACCGTGGCCGCCTGGCTGAGGCCGTAGGGAATCATGTAGGAGACCGAGGAGATGCTGATCACCACGGTATGCGCCGCCAGCGCCTCCTTGCCGAGCCGCGCCATCATCAGCGACGAAGCGAGAAACAGGCCGGTCTCGAAGGCATAGCTGGCGCTGATCGGCCAGCCGACATGAAACAGGTCTTTCAGGACCCGCCAATCCGCGTGCAGGAGATTGGCCAGCACGCGGTATCTGGCGAGGATCGGCTCGCGCTTCACATAGGCCGCCATGATGGCGAGCTGCACCCAGCTCGCCAGCGACCAGGAAACGCCGACGCCGGTAACGCCCAAAGCCGGGGCGCCGAGATTGCCGTAGAGGAAGACCCAGTTGCTGCCGATCGCCACGGCGAGCGAGACCAGCGAGATCACCACCACGATCCGGGTCTTGTGCAGCACCGTCGCGAAGTTGCGGAGTGCCGTGTACCAGAGCAGGGCCGGAATGCCGGCCGCGCCGACATAGATCATGCCGCTCATCATGCCGACCAGGCCCGGGTCGTAGCCCGAGAAGAGCAGGATGCTCGGAATGGTCAACGTGATCAGCACAACCGGGATCGCCAGCAGGGTCGCCAGCCATATGCCTTGTCGCGCGACCCGCGTCAGCATCGCCGGATCCGAGGCGCCGTCCGCATGCGAGCCCAGCGCCGCAACGCTGGAGATCACGCCCATCGCCAGCAATTGCGGCGTGAACAGCAGATGCGCACCAAGCCCTTCGGCCGCGATCGCCGCGTCGCCGAGCTTTCCCGCCATCACCGCATCGGCGACGACGATGGCGATCTCCGCCAGGAAGGCGAGCGCGATCGGCGCGGCGAGCTTTGCCGTCGCGCGAATTTCGGCAGGCCATTTGCCCCGGTTCTCGCTGGCGGAACCGGTTATGGTGGATCCCTCCGCCATCTCAGTCCCGTGTCAGCTTTTGCGCGAAATCACGAACTCGGTCATCCAGCGCAGCGGATCGGCCTTGGCGCCGAACTGCTCGAGATGCGCGTTGGCCTGCTCGCCCAGCAGGCGGGCTTGGTCGCGCGCGCGCTCCAGGCCGAGGATGGAGACGAAGGTCGCCTTGCCCGCCGCCGCGTCGGCGCCGGCCGGTTTGCCGATCGATTCCGCGGTGCCTTCGGCATCGAGCAGATCGTCGACGATCTGGAAGGCGAGGCCGAGGTCATGGGCATAGGCATTGAGCGCGTGCCGCGCCTGCGGCCCGGCATGGCCGAGGATGGCGCCGGCCTCGCAGGAGAAGGCGATGATGGCGCCGGTCTTCATCCGCTGCAGCCGGGTGATGGCGCCGATGTCGAGCGTCATGTTCTCGGCCGAGAGGTCGATCATCTGGCCGCCGACCATGCCTGCCGCACCGCCGGCCACCGCCAGCGCATGCACCAGCTCGGCGCGCACGCCGCCATCGGGATGGGTCTCAGGGTGAGACAGCACCTCGAAGGCCAAAGTCAGCAGGCCGTCGCCGGCCAGGATCGCGGTCGCCTCGTCGAACTGCTTGTGCGCGGTCGGGCGGCCGCGCCTGAGGTCGCTGTCGTCCATCGCCGGCAGATCGTCATGCACCAGGCTGTAGCAATGCAGCATCTCGACCGCCGCGGCGGCGCGCAGCGCATAGCCCGGGTTGACATTGAAGAGCGCGGCGCTGTTCAGCACCAGATACGGGCGGATCCGCTTGCCGCCGCCCATGGTGGCGTAGCGCATCGCCTCGACCACCCGGGCTTCGCTGCCGGTGACCACCGGGATCAGTTCATCCAGCACCCGGTTGGCCGAACTCGCGGCCTCGTTCAAAGCTCGTTCGATCTGCACGTCCAAATATCCCCGTCTCTTCAGTCCGTATCCATCGGCTGCGTGCCGACCGATCCATTCGCGCCCAGCACGATCTTCTCGACCTTCATCTGCGCCTCGCGCAACTTGGCCTCGCAATGCTGCTTCAAGAGCGCACCGCGTTCATATGAGCTGATCGCCTCGTCGAGCTTGTTGTCGCCGCGCTCCAGCTTCTTCACCAGGTCCTGAAGCTGGGCCAGTGCCTCCTCGAAGCTCAAAGCCGCGATCTCCGCCGGTATCTTGCCGCCGGCGTTCTGGTTCTCCGCCATCTCGTTCTCCAGGGATGGTCGCTGCGAAAAAGCAGCATGGCGCCGGTCCTCCGGCGCCAGAAATTCATCTAGAATCGGCGGCATTCTATATAGCCCTCCCGGCCCAAACAAGCGGCCAGGGGCCAATCTTTTCCCAGTCTCTTCAGGGAGATAAGATCAGGCCTCGCACAAGGCGGCGAGATGGGCGGCAGCACTCTCGCCGAGCGCGCCAAGGTCGTAGCCGCCTTCCAGAGTCGAGACCACGCGCCCGTCGCAGCAGGATTCGGCGAGCGCGCAAAGCCGGGCCGTCGCCCAATGGTAATCCTCGCTCTCGAACTCGAGCGCCGCCAGCGGGTCGCGGCGGTGCGCGTCGAAGCCGGCAGAGATCAGGATCAGCTCCGGCCGGAAGTGCTCGATCGCTGGCAGCACGATCCTCTCCATCGCCGCGCGGAACTCTTCCGAGCCGGCGCCCGGCGGCAGTGGCGCGTTGACAATGTTGCCGACGCCGCGTTCCCCCATTGCCCCGGTGCCGGGATAGAGCGGCATCTGGTGGGTCGAGGCGAAGAACAAGCCCGGGTCGTGGTCGAACATGTGCTGCGTGCCGTTGCCGTGATGGACGTCGAAATCCATCACCGCCACCCGGCTCAAGCCATGCACCGCCCGCGCTTCCGCGGCGCCGATCGCAACATTGTTGAAGATGCAGAAGCCCATCGCCATGTCGCGCTCGGCGTGATGTCCCGGCGGCCGCACGGCGCAGAAGGCGTTCTTGAACTCGCCCGAGACAACGGCGCCGACCGCAGCGGCGACCGCGCCCGCCGCGCGCAACGCCGCCTCGCCCGAACCCGGCGACATCACGGTATCGCCGTCGAGTTGCACCCAGCCCTGTTCCGGCACCGAAGCCAGCGCGTGCCGCACGTAGTCGGCGTCATGCACCCGCTCGATCTGCGCGATCTCGGCCAGCGGCGCCTCGCGCCAGACGACGTCGTTGAACTCCGCCCCTTTGACGGCCTGCAGCACCGCGCCGAGCCGCTGGATCCGTTCCGGATGGCCGGGCCCGGTGTCATGCTGCAGACAGGCCGCGTGGGTGTAGAGCGCCGTGGTCATTCCGCGTCCTCGGCTCCTTCGGTTCCTTCATCCGGCGTCGCTTCCCCGGCGGCGGGCGGCGGGGAGTCGATTGCCTCGGTGCCGGAGATTCGGCTGAGTTCCACCCTAAGGCCGCCTTCGACCCAATAGAGATTCCCAGGTTGCTCGGGGTTCCAGGCGGCCGATGCGAGGTCCTGGCCCAGGCAGGTCACGGTGATCGCGCCGAGATCCTCGTCAAAGCTTGGGTTGCTGCAGGTGCCCTGCGTCAGGGTCGCGACCGATTGGCGATCGATCCGCAACACCTGCCCCGATCCGACATCGGCCGGCGCGGCGCCCTCGATCTTGTCCACGCGCCACAGCCCGACCAGCCGATCGATCGGATCGGTGGTGTTGCGGGTCAGGTCCTGCGGTCCCGCCTGATCCTGTGCGGATGCAACGCAGGGCGCCAGCAAGACCGCGCCGAGCAGAAGCTGCATCACTGTCCGCTGCGCCATGCCTTCCATCCGAAACCAACCAACAGCAACCAGCCGAGCAGCATGAACAGGCCGCCGACCGGCGTCATGAAAGCGAATCCGCGCCAGCCGATCAGCGCGAGCCCATAGAGGCTGCCGGAGAATAGCAAGGCGCCGAGGCAAAAGCACGATCCGGCCCAGCCGCGCAGCCGCGCGTATCCGGCCGGCAATCCGATCAACGCCAGCAGGGCCGCCGCGTGCCAGAGCTGATACTGCGCGCCGGTCTTCACCCATTCGGCCGCAGCCGGCCCGATCAGCGGTTCCGCGCCGTGTGCCGCCCAGGCCCCGAACCCGACGCCGCAGAGCCCGTTCAGCCCGGCCGCGGCCAGCCACTTCCCCATCACGCTGCTCCTCATCCTCGATCGGATTGCCTGTAGCATTGTTGTTCGGCCATGGCATTATCCCGCATCGACGCACCTCGAGTGATTATTCTCATGACCAAATCCAGCATCCTCTACGAGCGCCAGGGCGCCATCCGGCGCATCACCCTCAATCGCCCGGAGAAGCTGAACAGCTTCACCCGCGATATGCTGAGCGAACTTGACGATGCGCTGACCGACATCGCCAACGACGATGAAGCGCGGGCCCTGGTCATCACCGGGTCAGGCCGCGCCTTCTGCGCCGGCCAGGACCTGCGCGAGGCCGGTGCGGTGGAGGACGGCGCCGCGGTCCGCGCCGTGGTCGAGCGGCTCTACAATCCGGCGATCCGGCTGCTGCGCAGCCTGCAGATTCCGGTCCTCGCCGCCGTCAACGGCATTGCCGCGGGCGCCGGCGCCAGCCTCGCCATTGCCTGCGACCTGGTGATCGCCGCGGAATCGGCGAGCTTCGTCCAGGCCTTCTCCAAGATCGGCCTGGTCCCCGATGCCGGCGGCAGCTATTTCATGCCGCGCCTGGTGGGCTCGGCCCGCGCCCTGGGCCTTGCTCTGCTCGCCGAGCCGGTCGATGCCAAGACCGCGCAGCAATGGGGCCTGATCTGGAAAACGGTTCCGGACGCCGATTTTGCGAGAGAGATCGACGCCACCGCCGAGCGCCTGGCCCAACTCCCGACCGCCGCGGTCGCCCTGACCAAACAGGCGCTGAATGCCAGCGGCCATCACTCGCTCGAGCAGCAACTGGCCCTCGAGGCGGAATTGCAGGGCCAAGCCGCTGAAACCGAAGACTTCCAGGAGGGCCTGAAGGCCTTCCTGGAGAAGCGCAACCCACGCTTCATCGGCCGCTGAGGACATCCAGCCTTTAGCTAAAATTTGAGACCAATTTCCTTTTTGGCTGCGAAGGTTGGCGGATGAACTTCATCCTCCGAAAAAGCGCGCCCTTAACGAATCTTTCACCTCAACTGGGCACCATCACATCATCGGGTACGGGTCTCTGCGTTTTCCCCACTGAAAGGGCGAAGCTCTGCGAGCCTCCATGGTCGTCTCGACGACATTGCGGTCGATCCCCGCAGCCAGCAGACGAGCGGTGCGTCTTGTCATCAAGATGCTACCGGTCCTGGTGCTGGTCTGCGGTGTCGCGCTCTCGTTCTATCTCGCCAATGTCATGCGCGGCGAGATCGAGCGCACGGCCGAGGAGCGCTTCGTCCATCAGATCGATCTGGTCAAGAAACGGGTCACCGAACGGCTCGCGCATCTGACGCTGATCTCCGAGCTCGGCCTCGGCATGGTGCAGATCGTCAACAACACCAATCCCGACCAGTGGACCTCCTTCACCAATGGGCTCGATTGGAAGTCGCTGACCGGCCTCATCGGCATCGGCTATGCCGAACGCGCAAAGCCCTATGCGGTCAGCCTGCTGACCCGGCTCTACACCTATTCCTCCGACATCTCGATTGAATCGCTCGGTGATCCGCAAGCCGATCGGATCTATCCGGTCACGCTGTTCGAGCCGGCTTCGGCTGCACCGAATTTCCTCGGCCTCGATCTCGCCTCAGACCGGCGGCTGCGCCAGGCGGCGGACCGCGCGATGACCAGCGGCAAGACCACGCTGTCCAAGGTGATGACCGAGGAAGTCGGCGAGATCGCCGGATCGGCCTTTGTGCTGGCACCGGTCTACACCCCGGGCAGCGCGCCGAAATCGGTCGATGAGCGCCGCGAGCGCCTGGTCGGCTGGGTCGTGCTGCCAGTCGAGTTCGACCAGTTGGTCAACGAAGCGGTCGCCGAGACCGCCAACGTGGTCGATATCCAGGTCTATATGGGCGCGGCCATGCCGGACAACCTGCTTTATGGCACGGCGAGCCCGAGCGCGGCGACGCCCGCGGTCGCGCCCAGCCTGTTCGACATGAGCGCGGTCCCGACCTACAGCCATCACGATATCCTGCAGTTCGCGGACCAGATGCTCACCTTCGAGTTCCGGGCCCGCTCGAATTTCCTGCTGCAACGCGACACCCGGCTGCCGAGCGTCATGCTGACGACCGGTCTTGCGGCGAGCCTGCTCGCCGCCGGCATCATCTGGTCCTTGAGCCGCGCCCAGACCCGCGCCGAGCGCCTGGCGGCGGCGATGACCCAGGATCTGCGCGCCGCCAAGGAGCAGGCCGAATCCGCGAACGTCGCCAAGACCCAATTCCTCGCCACCATGAGCCACGAGATCCGCACGCCGATGAACGGCGTGCTCGGCATGGCGGGCCTCCTCTCCGACACCAAGCTCGATTCCCAGCAGCAGCATTTCGTCGAGGTGCTGCAGCAATCCGGCGAATCGCTGCTCTCCATCATCAACGACATTCTCGACTTCGCGAAGGTCGAGGCTGGCAAGCTCGATCTCGAGGCGATCGAGTTCGAACTCGTCTCCGTGATCGACAGTACGATCGACTTGGTTTCCAGCCGCGCCCATACCAAGGGCATCGAGGTCGCAAGCTTCATCTCGCCGGAAGTCCCCACCATGCTGAAGGGCGACCCCGGCCGGCTGCGCCAGGTGCTGATCAATCTCCTGTCCAACGCGGTGAAGTTCACCGAGTCCGGCGGCGTCAGCGTGACCGTCGAGCTCGCCGACGCCGGCCCGGACGACGTGAAGCTGCATTTCTCGGTGCGCGACACCGGGATCGGCGTGCCGGAACAGGCACGCACCAAGCTGTTCTCGCCGTTCAGCCAGGTCGATGCTTCGATGACCCGGCGCTTCGGCGGCACCGGCCTGGGTCTCGCCATCTGCAAGCAGATCGTCGACCTGATGCAGGGCGATATCGGCGTCGATTCCCGTACCGGCAGCGACAGCGGCAGCACCTTCTGGTTCACCGGCCGGTTCGGCCTCGGCCGCGACCATGCCGACAACACCAATGCCGTCATCGGCAACAAGCTGCGCGGCCGCACCGTGCTGATCGTCGACGACAACACGATCAACCGCGAGATCTTCGCGCGCTACATGAGCGGCTTCGGCGCCCGCGTCCTCTCCTACGAGGACCCGGAAGTGCTGCTGGCCGACCTCGAGCGCAACGCCATTGCCATGCCGATCGCGCTCGCCGTCGTCGACCACATGATGCCGAACCTGACCGGACCGGACTTCCTGACCGCGGCGCGGCGGATGCCCTGGGTGACGATCGAGAAATGCATCCTCTCCTCCTCCGCGGCCATGCTGAACCGCAACCAGGTGCTCGACCTCGGCTATGACGAAAGCCTGCCGAAGCCGGTCCGGCGCTCGGCGCTGATCTCGGCGGTGGCCCAGGTGCTCGGCGTCGGCGAGGCGACCCCGCATCGCGCAGCCCCGGCCGAGCTCATGCCGGGCAACGTGACCGGATCGCTGCTCCGCGTGCTGGTCGTCGAGGACAACCAGGTCAACCAGCTGCTGGTCACCACCATCCTCGCAAAGGCCGGCATGCGAGCCGAGGTCGCGGCCAACGGCGTCGAGGCGGTCCAGGCGGTCCATGCCAGGAGCTTCGACGTGATCCTGATGGACATGCAGATGCCGGAGATGGACGGGCTCGAGGCGACCCGTCGCATTCGCCAGCTGGGCGCCATGGGCAAGGCCGTGCCGATCATCGCCATGACCGCGAACGCGATGCAGGAAGACCGCCGCCGCTGCCTCGAGGCCGGCATGAACGACTTCGTGGCCAAGCCGATCGATTCCGCGGAGCTCTTGCGCAAGATCGCCGCCCATTGCCGGGCCGAGATCGACGAAGCGGCCCTGCATGCGGCATCGCCGGCGGCTGCCGCCGCGCCCGAGGCGCTTTCCGACGACCAGTCGGATGCGCTGGAAGACCTGCTGAACTCGCTGGAGCCGATCGGGGCCTTCGAGGCCGAGAAGGAGCCGGCGTTGGTGAAGCGCGTCGTTCACTGACGGCCGAGCGGTAGTTTCCTCAGGTCGCCGGCTGCGCCGGCTTCAGCAAGTCCCAGAACGCCGCATCGGCGACGGCCTTGCCGAAGTCCACTTCCTTGGCGACCAATCGGCGTGGCGAAGCGCCGGTGAAGTTGGCTTTCACCAGCGTGCAAGCCGAGATCACGCTGGGATGATCCGCGGATTTGGTTGCCGACATCCGCACCGTTTCGACGCCGAGATCCGCACCGCCGAAATTGGCGCCATCCAGCACCGACTGATCGAAGTGGACGCCGCGCAGCTCGGCATTGCTGAGATCGGCGCCGCTGAGATCGG
Source organism: Dongia sp. agr-C8 (assembly GCF_054658695.1). Taxonomy (NCBI): domain Bacteria; kingdom Pseudomonadati; phylum Pseudomonadota; class Alphaproteobacteria; order Rhodospirillales; family Dongiaceae; genus Dongia; species Dongia sp. agr-C8. The sequence goes on along the minus strand of NZ_BAAGHZ010000001.1, from coordinate 959,517 downwards.
AGTTGAGGAAGCTCGCCAGGTTGAGCGTGGCGCCGATCAGCTTGGTGCCGCGCAGCTTCGCCTCCTTGAACACGGCACCGACCAGCCGCGCCCCCGAGAGGTCGAGGCCGGAAAGGTCCGCGCGCACGAACTCCGCGCGCGCGCCTTCCGCGCCGCCGGAATCGACCCAGCGGACGTGGCGCGCGATCATCTCCTGCAGCTTGTTCCAGGCCTCCGGCGAATCATCGACCCGGATGCTCTCGGAAGTGTCGGCGTTGCAGAGCGCCAGCGTCGAGAGGTCGACGCCGATCAGGTTCGCGCCTTTCAGCACCGCGCCGTCCAGCTTGGCGCCGGCGACGTTCGCACGGTCGAGGCGCGCGCTGGTGAGATCGCAGCGGGAAAGATCGGCACCAGTTAGATCCACGTCCTGGAGCTTCGTCCCGCTGAGATCGGCGCCCTCCAGCTTGGCGTTGCGCATGCTGGCACCGGTGAGATCCGCCCGGCGGACGATCGCACCGCTGAGCCGCGCTCCATCGAGATTGGCGCGGCGCAGGCGCGGTCCCTCCTCCAGCTCGCTGTCGGCCGATGCGTCGGTTGCGCCGCCGTCCATCAGCAGGGCGCCGCTCCGGAGATCGGCGCCGGAGAGCTCGGCGCCGGTGAAGTCGCTGCCCTTGAGCTGCGCACCGCGAAAATCCGCCCTCAAGCAGTTGGTCGATTTCAGATTGGTTCCGGTGAGATCGGCGCCGTAGAGATCGGCGCCTTCGAGCTGGGCCCCGGCGAAATCGCAGTTGATGATCTTCGCGCCGACCAGCTTGGCGCGGGAGAGATTGACTCCCCGCAGCGAGACTCCGTCGAGCCGCAGTCGGCTGAGGTCGGCCCGCTTGCCGCCCTTCTCACCATAGAGCCAGAGCTGATGCGCGGCCAGCACGCCCCAAAGCTCTTCCAGGGGCATGGTGTAGGTCCCTGCGCTCGTCATGTTCATGCGCTCGCCCTCGGCCTAGAGGGAAAATGCCAGGGCGACACGCTCGCCGTTCCGGGTGATCGACTTGGCCGCGCGCTTCGGCAGCGGGATCTTGCGCTTGATGCAGTGGGCGATCAGCAAAGCGCCAAGCACCTGCGCACCGAGATCGACCAGCGACTGTTCGCCGGTCTGCGCGACGATGGTTGCCGAGACGCTGACGTCCGCCCCCTCGCTCACGGCGATCCGGCCCAGCTTGTCGCGCTCGCCCATCTTCTTGCTGGTGATCAGGTAGGAAAGGACGGCGGTGGCAAGCTCGTCCATGGAGAAAGTCAATCGACGGTGTTCTTCGATCATACGCGGCCTTCTGTGGTGTAACGTTCCAATTCGACCGAGGAGGCAAGCGACGGATGAGGGGCGCTGACGCTGCATCGCCCGCCGCAGGGAGACGCAAGTCCCCCCGGTGAGCGGGCGACTCGTGATAATTCACAGATTCTAGGAGGGATATTTTCTATACGCTATGGTTTATTTTCCTTACAGAATGCTGAACGCCTTGGTTGCATCCCGTAATTGGGGTAAGCAGGCCCGTTCCACCCCCCGCAATCTCCTATAAGTGCCCCATTTCCGACGCGACGGCGTGGACTGGCTATTTCGTCTGCATTCCCTATGATCCCCGCCGCCGAAAAAACCGAGGTTCCCGTGAGCGACATATCCAGCAATGCCTTGAAGGACGAGTTGGTGGCGGTGGCCCGCAAGGCCGGCGCCGTGATTCTCGACATCTACAACCGCGACTTCGAGACCCTGCGGAAAGCCGACCGCTCGCCGGTCACCGAGGCGGATACCGCGGCGGAAGCTGTGATCCTGGAAGCGCTCGCGCGCCTGGTGCCCGAGGTTCCCGTGATCGCCGAGGAGCAATCCGCCAAGGACGGGGTGCCCGTCACGGCGCCGAGGCGCTTCTTCCTGGTCGATCCGCTCGACGGCACCAAGGAGTTCATCGCCAAGAACGGCGAGTTCACCGTCAACATCGCGCTGGTCGTGGACGGCCGGCCGGTGCTCGGTATCGTCTATCTGCCGGCGACCGATGCCTGCTATGCCGGGCTCCGCGGCAAGGCCGAGCGCCGCATCGGCACCGGCGTGCCGGAAGCGATCACCGCGCGCGCGGCGCCGGCGGAAGGCCTCACCATGGCGATCAGCCGCTCCCACGCCGACCATGGCGAGATCGAGCGCGCGAAGGAGAAGTTCACCATCGCCGGCACCATCGTCGCCGGCAGCTCGCTCAAATTCTGCCGCATCGCCGAGGGCGTCGCTGATCTCTACCCGCGCTTCGGCAACACGATGGAATGGGACACCGCGGCGGGCCAGGCCGTGCTGGAAGCAGCCGGCGGCCGGGTTGAAACCACCGATGGCGCGCCGCTCGGCTACGGAAAGGCGGGCTTCCGCAATCCGCACTTCATCGCCTACGGGCGCGCCCGCGCTTGACCGCGCCGATCCTCGAACCGACAGCGGCCAATCTGGCACTCGCCGCGACGGCCTTGCGCGAAGGCAAGCTGGTCGCCTTCCCGACCGAGACCGTCTACGGCCTCGGCGGCGACGCGACCAGCGACCGCGCGGTCGCCGCGATCTATGCCGCCAAGGGCCGGCCGAGCTTCAACCCGCTGATCGTCCACGTCGCCAGCCTCGCGGCGGCCGGCAAGCTGGTCGAGGTGACGCCGCTGGCCGAAATCCTGGCGCGCAAGTTCTGGCCGGGTGCGCTGACCCTGGTCTTGCCGCGCAAGGTCCATTGCGGACTCTCGCTGCTGGTGAGCGCCGGGCTGGACAGCGCCGCGATCCGCGTGCCGGCGCATCCCGCGGCGCAAGGCCTGCTCTCGATTTGCGGCCTGCCGCTCGCCGCCCCCAGCGCCAACCCTTCGGGCAAGATGAGTCCGACGCGCGCCGAGCATGTCGCGGCGACGCTCGGCGACAAGGTCGCGGCGATCATCGACGGCGGGCCGTGCAAGGTCGGCATCGAATCCACGGTGGTCAGTCTGTTGAATGCGACGCCGAAGATCCTGCGTCCCGGCGGCATCACCGCCGAGCAGCTTGCCGAAGCCTTGCAGATGCCGGTCGAGGCGGGATCGGAATCCGGTCCGCTGCACAGCCCCGGCCAGTTGGAGAGTCACTACGCCCCGTTGCTCCCTCTGCGGCTCAATGCGGATTCGGTCGGCGCCGGCGAAGCGCTGCTGGCCTTCGGCGCCAAGCCGCCGGCCGCGGCGCGGTCGCTGAATCTCAGCAGCAGCGGCGATCTCGAAGAGGCGGCCGCCAATCTCTTCGCCATGCTGCGCGAGCTCGATCGCCCGGATTTCACGCGCATCGCGGTGATGCCGATTCCGGAGACCGGCCTCGGCGTCGCCATCAACGACCGCTTGCGGAGAGCGGCAGCGCCCCGGCGCTAAGGCTTCCCAACCGGGATTGATCCAGCGCATCATGGGACTCTCCCAGGGGAGATGACCATGTCCGATTACAGCGCGCCGGTTACCGATATTCTCTTCACCATGAAGGCCATCGCCGGCCTCGAGGACCTGGCCAGTCTGCCCGGCTATGCCGATGCGACGCCCGAGACCGTGCAAGCGATCCTCGAAGAGGCGGGCAAGTTCGCCGGCGAAGTACTGGCGCCGTTGAATGCGATCGGGGACCGCGAGGGAGCCAAGCTGGAGAACGGCGTCGTGCGCACGCCCACCGGCTCCAAGGAGGCCTACAAGGGCTTTGCCGAGGCCGGCTGGAACGCCGTCGCCTTCGATCCCGACTACGGCGGCCAGGGCATGCCCTGGGTGCTGACCAGCGCATTGCAGGAGATCTGGAACGCGGCCGACATGGCCTTCTCGCTCTGTCCGCTGCTGACCCAGGGCGCCATCGAGGCGCTGCAGTATGTCGGCACGCCGGAGCAGAAGCAGACCTACCTGCCGAAGATGATCAGCGGGCAGTGGACCGGCACGATGAACCTGACCGAGCCGCAGGCCGGCACCGATCTCGGCGCGATCCGCACCCGCGCCGAGCCCGCGGCGGACGGCACCTATCGCCTCAGGGGCCAAAAAATCTTCATCACCTACGGCGAGCACGATCTCACCGAGAACATCGTGCATTTCGTGCTGGCGCGCCTGCCGGATGCGCCGGCCGGATCCAAGGGCATCTCGCTGTTCATCGTGCCGAAGTTCATCCCGAATGCCGACGGCAGCCTCGGCCCGCGCAACGACCTGCGCGTCGTCTCCCTGGAGAAGAAGCTCGGCATCCATGCCTCGCCGACCTGTGTCATGGCCTATGGCGACAATGAAGGCGCCGTCGCCTATCGGGTCGGCGAGCCCAATCGCGGCCTCGAGTATATGTTCATCATGATGAACAACGCGCGGCTCGCGGTCGGCATCCAGGGCCTCGCGATCGGCGAGCGCGCCTATCAGCATGCCGTCGCCTATGCGCGCCAGCGGGTGCAGGGCACGCCGGTCGATGGGACCAAGGGCGCGCCGATCCTGCATCACCCCGACGTGCGGCGGAATCTCCTGATCATGCGCGCGCTCACCGAAGGCATGCGCGCGCTGGTGCTCTACTGCGCCGGCGCTCTTGACCGGGCGAAACGCCATCCCGATGAGGCGACACGCGAACGCAACCAGGCGCTGACCGACCTGCTGATCCCGATCGTGAAAGCCTGGTGCACCGACCAGGGCGTGCGCGTGGCGTCATTGGGCGTGCAGGTGCACGGCGGCGTCGGCTTCATCGAGCAGACCGGCGCCGCGCAATACTTCCGGGATTCGCGGATCGCGCCGATCTACGAAGGGACCAATGGCATCCAGGCGATGGACCTGCTCGGGCGCAAGCTGTTGCGCGACCAGGGCAAGGCGATGCAGGGCCTGATCGCCGAGATTGCCGGAAGTCTCGACGGGCTCGACGATAAGGCCGCGCTCAAGGCCGCGTTGCAGCAGATGGAACGCGCGACCGCCTATCTGCTGAAGACCGGCGCCGGCGATCTGCCGGCGGCGCTCGCCGTCGCGACGCCTTATCTCGGCCTCTGTGGCACGGTGATCGCGGGCTGGCTGCTGGCGCGCGCGGCCGCGGCGGCGGGGAACCAATCTGGTCTCGCCCCCGATTTCGTCGCGGCGAAAGCGGCGACCGCCGCATTTTTCAGCAGCAATCTCCTGGTCGAGGCTGAAACCGAGGCAGCACGGGTCACCGGCGGCGGCGCCAGCACCCTCGCCTTCCCGCTCGAGGCGTTCTGACGCCAAATCCACATCCGTTGACCAGATTTGTCTTTGCGGACCGCTCCAACTTCGTGTTTGATGTTGGAATTGCGTGGGAAGGCCACATGCATTCCCAGCGCCGATCGCATCACCGAGGAGCGACGACGATCCAGAATCCAACGTGAAGACAGGGCATCTCCGGGGCCAAATGCCGGAGCAACAGGGAGGCCAAAAATGAAAAGCTTGTTGTCCGGCGCCGTGAGCGCTGCAGTCTTGAGTATCGCATTGCTGTCGGCGGGGGCGCCGGCGGCCAACGCGGATCCTGAGAGCACCGATCCGATCAAGATCGCGATGTTCGACTGGACCAGCGTCAACATCAACGCGACCATTCTTTCCAAGATCCTGAAGGCCAAGGGCTACAACGTCGAGCTCGTGACCTCGGATTACCTCTCCAGCCTGCAGACCGGCTTGCAGACCGGCGACCTCACCATCGGCGTCGAATACTGGGACACCACCGCCGGCGAAGCCATGGCCGCGGCGGATGCCAGCGGCAAGACCGAGAAGCTCGGCATGCTCGGGCCGAAGGCGAAAGAGGAATGGTGGTATCCGGAATACATGAAGGAGAAGTGCCCCGGCCTGCCGAACTGGGAAGCACTGAAGGATCCGAAATGCGCGGAAGCCTTCTCGACGCCGGAGACCGCGCCGAAGGGCCGCTATCTCGGCGGCCCGACCACCTGGGGCGGCTTCGACGACGAGCGGGTCGAGGCGCTGGGCCTGCCCTTCGAGGTGGTGCATGCCGGCACCGATGCCGCGATGTTCGCCGAGCTGGAATCCGCCTATCAGCGCAAGGCGCCGATCATGCTCTGGATCTACAGCCCGCATTGGGCGCCCGCCAAGTACAAGGGCGAGTGGGTCGCGTTCCCGGAGAACACGCCGGAATGCTACACCGACCCGAAATGGGGCCTCAATCCCGACATGGCCTATGATTGCGGCAAACCGCATGGCGAGATCTGGAAATACGGCTGGGGCGGGATGAAGGACAAGTGGCCCGGCGCCTACAAGATCGCCAAGGCCTACACGATCCCGGTCGAGGACCTGAACGCGCTGTCCGGCCAAGTCGATCTCGACAACAAGTCGATGGACGAAGTTGCCGATGCCTGGATCGCCAAGAACCAGAGCACGATCGACGGCTGGTCGAAGTAACGGCCGAGGGTAACAGCCTCGTTCGAGACGAGATCCGCGCCGGTTGGCAGCTTCCGGCGCGGATCTTATGATTGGCGGGATGATGGCGGACAACGACAAGGTGAAGCTCGCCTGCCGGGGCGTGTGGAAAGTCTTCGGGCGCGGGGCGGAAGAGTTCATGGCCAACGAGCCTACGCCCTCTTCCGACGCGCTGCGCGCCGCCGGATTGATGGCGGGCGTGCGCGATGTCTCACTCGACATCGGCGAGGGCGAGATCTTCATCGTCATGGGGCTCTCGGGATCGGGCAAGTCCACCCTGCTGCGCTGCCTGTCGCGGCTGGTCGAGCCCACCGCCGGCCAGGTCTTCTTCGAGGGCAGCGACCTGATGCGCGCCAGCGAAGCGGAGCTGATCGAGATCCGCCGCCACAAGATGGGCATGGTATTCCAGCACTTCGCGCTGCTGCCGCATCTTTCGGTGCTGAACAATGTCGCCTTCCCGCTCGCCATCCAGAGCGTTCCCAAGCCCGAACGCGAAGCACGCGCCCGCGAGGTGATCGAGCTGGTGGGCCTGGGCGGCCGCGAGAACGCCTTTCCCCGCCAGCTCTCCGGCGGGCAGCAGCAGCGGGTCGGCATCGCCCGCAGCCTGGCGGTGAAGCCGGAGCTCTGGTTCCTGGACGAGCCCTTCTCGGCCTTGGATCCGCTTATCCGCGGCGAGATGCAGGACGAGCTCTTGCGCCTGCAGAGCGTCCTCAAGAAGACCATGATCTTCGTGACCCATGATTTCGACGAGGCGATCAAGCTTGCCGACCGGATCGCGATCATGAAGGACGGTTCGGTGATCCAGCTCGGCACCCCGGAACAGCTGGTGCTCGAGCCCGCCGACGACTACGTCGCCGCCTTCACCCGCAACGTCCAGCGCGCCAAGGTGGTCACCGCCCGCAGCGTCATGGGCCCGATCCGCAACACCAGCGTCCAGTACATCGTGCGCGCGACGGACAAGATCGCCGACATCGCACCGGCGGTGATCGAGGCCGCCGGCCCGGTTCCGGTGATCGACGAGCAGCAGATGATCATCGGCGCGCTCTCGCCTCAGGCCGTCATCGACACCCTGGTCGGCAAGGATGCGCGGGCGTGACCCGGCCGGCATGACCGATCTGGCGCTGCATCCCCGGACCCTGCCGCGCTTCCGCTTCGGGATGCTCTGGGCGGCGCTGGGCCTGGTCGCGCTGGTGCTCTGGCTGCAACCCGATCTCGCCGCCTGGGCGGTGAAGTATCCGCGTTCCGCCGTGGTACCGATCGCAGCCTGGATCGGCGCCACGATGAAGTGGCTGATCGAGCATTTCCAGTTCCTCACCCGCGGCCTCGCCGCGGTCATCGACATCCCGCTGCAGATCGCCTTCGCGGTCCTCGCCAAGGGCTTCGTCGTCTTCGGCATCGAGGTCCCGCGCCTCGCCTGGCTGGGTGTCGCGGGCGCCGCGGCGATCGCCGGCTATGCCTATGGCGGGATCCGGCTCGCGCTGGTCAGCGGGATCTGCTTCCTCTACATCGCGCTGTTCGGCCAGTGGGACAGCGCCATGCTGACGCTGGCGCTGGTGATCATCTGCGTGCCGTTCGGCGTCGCGCTTGGCCTCCTCTTCGGCATCCTCGCCTACCGCTCCAAATGGCTCGACGCCTGGTTCGTGCGGCCCTCGCTCGACCTCGCCCAGACCATCCCGGCTTTCGCCTATCTGGTGCCGATCCTGCTGCTGTTCGGCTCCGGCCCGGTGCCGGGCCTGATCGCCACCGCGATCTTCGCCTCGCCGCCGATGGTGCGCGCGACCAAGCTCGCGCTCGAACAGGTCTCCGAGGACATCCAGTCCTTCGCCGACATGGCCGGCTGCACCCGTCGGCAGAAGCTCTGGCGGGTCATGCTGCCGACCGCGCGGCCGATGCTGATGATCGGCGTCAACCAGGTGATCATGATGACCCTCAACATGGTCATCATCTCCTCGATGATCGGCGCGGGGGGCCTCGGCTACGACGTGCTGCTGGCCTTGCGGGCGTTGAAGATCGGCGCCGGCCTTGAAGCCGGCCTCGCCATCAGCGCGCTCGCCATCGCGCTCGACCGGATCAGCGCCGCCGCTTCCCAGCAGGTGCGGCGGCCCGTCATGCTCGGCGCTTCCTTCACGCAGCGGCACCCCTATCTGACCGCCGCCCTGGCCTGGCTGGTCGTGACGACGCTGCTGAGCCTGGTCGTCCCTGCGGTCGGCAAGCTGCCGAAGGAAATGACCCTCACCACCGGGCCGTTCTGGAACGCGCTGATCGAATGGATCAACGTCAACCTGTTTGACGTCATCGACGCCATTAGGACCTGGCTGCTGCTCAATGTGCTCAATCCGGTGAAGAACTTCCTCGCCGCCCTACCCTGGATCGTGTTCGTCGCGGCCGGCACCTTGCTCGGCTACCAGTTGGCCGGCTGGCGACTTGCCTTACTAGTCGGCCTGATGCTCCTATTCCCTGCGGTGACGGGGCTTTGGGAAAAGACCATGCTCTCGGTCTATCTCTGCGGAATCTCGGCCTTCTTCTCCTGCCTGATCGGCATTCCAATCGGCGCCTGGGCGGCGCGCATTCCGGCGGTCGACCGCGTGATGAGCGTGGTCGAAGCCACGCTGCAGACCCTGCCGAGCTTGGTCTACCTGATCCCCGTGGTCATGCTGTTCCGGGTCGGCGACGTCACGGCGATGATCGCCATCGTCGCCTACGCAGTCAGCTTCGCGATTTACTACACCACCGCCGGCATCAAGCAGGTGCCGCCCGACCTGATCGAAGCGGCACGGGCCATGGGCTGCACCCCGCGCCAGATCCAGTGGCGCGTCCAGCTGCCGCTGGCGCTGCCGGCGATCATGCTCGGCATCAACCAGACGGTCCTGATGTCGCTTGCCATGCTGGTGATCACTGCGCTGGTCGGCACCCGGGACCTCGGCCAGGCGGTGTTCACCGCCCTGGCGAAGGCCGACGGCGGCGGTGGATTGACGGCTGGCCTTGCGATAGCCTTTCTCGGTATTGTCGCCGACCGGCTGATCGTGGCCGGCGCCCGGCGGCTGCGCCGGCGGATGGGGTTGCCGGAAACCTGAGACGGGACCTGATGATCGAGACCGACCAGCTCAGCCTGCTCGCGAACCTGCGCCTGAACGACCGCCAGGGCCAGCTGCTGGAGCAGCTGCGGCGTCATCGTTCCGCAACCATCGCGGCGCTGGCCAAGGAGCTCGACGTCTCGACCGAGACGGTGCGGCGCGACGTGCGCTGGCTCGCCGCCAAGGGCCTGGTGGCGAAGAGCCATGGCAGCGTTGCCTGGCCCGACCGCCGCGAGGATCGGCCCTTGGAGCGCCGCCTCCTCGTCAACATGCCGGCCAAGCAGGCGATCGCTTCGGCCGTGGCGCGCGAGATCGCCGACGGCGAATCGCTGCTGATCGACACCGCCAGCACCAACATTTATGTCGCGGAGGCCCTGCAGGGGCATCGTGGCCTCACCGCCGTCACCAACTCGGCGCCGATTGCCCAGCGCCTGAGCCAGGGCGAGGGCAGCAAGGTGCTGCTGGCCGGCGGCGAGGTGCGGGCGGATGACAGCGCCGCCTTCGGCCCCTCGACCCTCGCCTTCCTCGAGCAGTTCCAGGTCGACACCGCGATCATCTCCGCGGCGGCGATCAACGCCGAGACCGGAGTCATGGACAACCATCTCTGCGAGGCCGAGGTCTGCCAGGCGCTGGTCCGCCATGCGCATCGCGTGATCCTGGCCGCGGACCAGACCAAGTTCTCGGCGCAAGGCCTGGTCGTCGCCTGCAAGTTCGACGACATCGACCTTCTGATCACCGACGGACCGCCGCCGGCCGAATTGGCGAAGCGTCTGGAAGCCGCCGATGTCGAGGTGCAGATTGCCGGGTGAAACCCCGGCGCGTTCCCGACGTTTCTCCACCGCCTGTCTTTCAGGCCTCGTCGTATTCGCTCTCATCCGGTCCGCCACTGCGGAGTCACAGCAAATGCCGGCATCAGCATCCGTCGCCCATCCCGAGCTCTGGCCGGAGGCGCACAGCGCCGGGCTGGTCGATCCCCAGACCGAGGCTTTCATCACCGACCTGATGGCGAAGATGAGTCTGCGCGAGAAGGTCGGGCAGATGATCCAGGGCGACATCGAGGCCACGGTTCCGGACGACCTGCGCCAATATCCGCTGGGCTCGGTGCTGGCGGGCGGCAACTCGGCGCCACCCAACTATAAGGACGACAATGTCGCGATTGATGTCTGGATCCGCACCACGGCGGCCTATCATGCCGTCGCCGTCGAGCAGCGGCCGGGCCATGTGCCGATCCCGCTGATCATGGGTGTCGATTCCGTGCACGGTGCCTCGAACTTCACCGGCGCCACGGTCTTCCCGCACAATATCGGCCTCGGCGCCGCGCGCGATCCCGAGCTCATCGCTGAGATCGCTGCCGTCACCGCGACCGAGACCGCGGCCTCCGGCTTCGACTGGGCCTTCGGACCGGCGGTCTCGGTGCCGCAGGACGACCGCTGGGGCCGCACCTTCGAAGGCTATTCCGAGCGGCCGGAGATCACCGCCGAATATGCCGCGGCCTATGTGAAGGGCCTGCAGGGCGATCCCGGCACCACCCGCATCCAGGACGGCAAGGTCGCGGCTTCCGCCAAGCACTACCTCGCCGACGGCGGCACGCGGGACGGCGTCGACCAGGGCGACGCGGCGATCACCGAACAGGAGATGATCGCGCTGCATGCGCCGGGCTATGTCGCCGCGGTCAATGCCGGCGCCATGACGGTGATGGCGAGCTTCTCCTCCTGGAACGGCGCCAAGATGCACGGCAACAAGAGCCTGCTGACCGACATCCTGAAGGGCCGGCTCGGCTTCGACGGCTTCATCGTCGGCGACTGGAACGCGCATAGCCAGGTGCCGGGCTGCAACGGCGGCGACTGCCCGGTGGTCTTCAACGCCGGCCTCGACATGGCGATGGCGCCGCACCGCTGGAAGGAGCTGTTTGACAACACGGTGAAGGAAGCGGAGGACGGCACCATTCCTCTCGCACGCATTGACGATGCGGTCCGCCGCATCCTGCGGGTCAAGGTGAAGCTCGGCCTGTTCGATCCGGCCCGGCCCGGCATCGACGGCAACAAGCTGGCGACGCCGGAGCACCGCGCCGTGGCGCGGCGCGCGGTGCAGGAATCGATCGTGTTGCTGAAGAACAACGGCAACCTGCTCCCTATTCGCCCGAACAGCCGCGTGCTGGTCACCGGCAGCCATGCCGACGATATCGGCCTGCAATCCGGCGGCTGGACCATCTCCTGGCAGGGCCGCGGCGGCCACAACGAAGACTTCAAGCAAGGCGTCAGCCTCTGGGCCGGATTGAAGTCGGCGATCGAGGCGAGCGGCGGCAGCGCCACCTTGAGCGCCGACGGCAAGTTCAGCGGCGTTAAGCCCGATGTCGCCATCGTCATCTTCGGCGAGCAGCCCTATGCCGAGCATGTCGGCGATATTGGCCGCATCGACTTCTCCTTCGCGGACCGCACCGGCCTCGAAACACTGAAAGCCTTGAAGGCCCAGGGCATCCCGACCGTGGCGGTCTTCCTCTCCGGCCGGCCGCTCTGGGTCAACCCGGAGATCAACCAGTCGGACGCCTTTGTCGCCGGATTCCTGCCCGGCACCGAGGGCGAAGGCGTCGCCGACGTGCTGGTCGCGAAGGCCGACGGCACGCCCAACAAGGACTTCCACGGCAAACTGAGCTACAGCTGGCCGAAGCGCCCCGACCAGGCCGTGCTCAATGTCGGCCAGCCGGGCTACGATCCACTCTTCGCCTATGACTACGGTTTGCGATACGGCGACCGCGTGACCGTGCCGCAGCTCGACGAGACGCCGAGCGCGGCGGCCGCGATGAACATCGCGACCTACTACACGCCGGGCAAGCTGGTCGATCCCTGGACCTTGAAGAGCCTCGGCGACGTTGCCAGCCAGGCGGTCGACAGCGCCGATCGCCAGGAGGGTGCCTTGCGATTCATCTTCACCGGCCATGGCACGGTACGGATCATCGGTCCCGCCGTCGACCTGCGCGCCGAGGCCGGCAAGAGCCTGCGCATCGACTACCGGGTCGATTCACCGCCCAAGGAACGCGTCAGCCTGACGATGGGCGGCAACGGCGCGCCGGTCGACATCACCGAGCTTTTCGCCAAGAGCCCGGTCGGCAGCTGGACCAGCCTCACGGTGCCGCTGGCCTGTTTCGAGGCGGCCGGCGCCGATCTCGGCAGCGTCGCGACGCCCTTCCTGCTGGAGAATCACGGCGCCTTCACCCTCTCGATCACCGGGATCCGCTTGGACGATGCTGGCGGCGACGCGAAATGCCCTGGGATCGTGGCGACGCAGTAGGAGGCTAGCGCGCGCCCTCCAGGACCAGAACATCGTTCGGGGTGAAGCTCACCACCACCGGCGCGCCGGGCTGCGGCGGCATGGCGCTCGGGTTGTTGAAGGTGTCGAGCGAGATCGCGTTGTCCTCGATCTTGACCCGCACCCGCACCACCGAACCCAGGAAGCTCACGTCGTCGATGATGCCTTCGAGGCGATTGCGGGCGGCGCCGTTCGCCGCGCCGCCAGGACCGTTCTCCAGCACCGCCGCCTCGGGACGCAAAGCCACCGAACAGGCATCGCCGGGATTGGCCTGGAACAGCTTCCGCGACGCGACGATCTCGCTCTTGCCGATCTGGATCCGGCCCGAAGCCGCGTCCAGCACCTTGCCCTTAAGGACGCTCAAGGTGCCGACGAAATTGGCGACGAAGGGTGTCACCGGGTTGTTGTAGACCTCGAAGGGCGTGCCGACCTGTTCGGCGCGGCCCTCGTTCATCACGACCACGCGGTCGGACATCGAGAGCGCCTCTTCCTGGTCATGGGTGACGAAGATCGTGGTGATGCCGAGCGTCCGCTGCAGCGCGCGGATCTCCTCGCGCAGCGACACGCGGATCTTGGCGTCGAGCGCCGACAGCGGCTCGTCGAGCAGCAGCACCTTCGGCTTCTGCGCCAGCGCCCGGGCCAAGGCCACGCGCTGCTGCTGGCCGCCGGAGCATTGGTAGGGATAACGGTCGGCGAGATGCGGCAGCTTGATCATGTTCAGCATCTCATCGACGCGGGATTTGATCTCCGCGGCGGTCCGTTTCGCAACCTTGAGGCCGAAGGCGACATTCTCGGCCACCGTCATGTTCGGAAACAGCGCATAGGCCTGGAACACCATGCCGACATTGCGCTGGTTGGGCCTGAGGTTGGTCACGTCCTTGCCGTCGATCCGGATCACGCCGGAGGTCGGGCTTTCGAACCCCGCCACCATCCGCAGCACCGTGGTCTTGCCGCAGCCGGAGGGGCCGAGCAGCGACAGGAACTCGCCGCCCTCGATGCCGAGGGTAAAGCCCTTGACGACGACGTTGACGCCGAACTGCTTGCGGACGTCGTTGATCTCGAGAAACGCCATACACCACCTATTTCGTCATGCGCGGGCGCGACCCGCGCATCTTTTTCCGTTCCGCACGAGATTGCCGGGTCAACCCCGGCAATGACGGCATCTGAATCATGCGCGCTTCAATTGTCGCGCCCGCCCGAACACGTTGATCAGGCCCATGCAGGCCCAGGTGATCAGGAAGGCGATGATCGCCAGCGCCGATGGCTCATAGGCCCGGTTGGCGCCGATCAGCTGCAGATATGGACCGAAGGCCGGCCGGTTCAAAAGGCTCGCCATGGTGAACTCGCCGATGACGATCGCGAAGGTGAGAAACGCGCCGCTGAGGATCGCGACCCGGACATTCGGGAAGATAACCTTGAAGAGAATCGTCGGGAGCTTGGCGCCCAGTATCTCCGCCGCCTCGGTGAGCGTCCGGACATCGATCGCCCGCATGCCGGTCTCGACCGCGCGGTACATGTAGGGCAAGGCCAGGGTCACGTAGCTGAAGGCCAGCAGCAGGTCGGTGGTGCGGGCATTCGCCGTCATCGGGAGGATCGACGAGCTGTTGTAGAGCCGCAGATAGCCGAAGACGATGACGATCGCCGGCATGACCAGCGGCAGCAGGGTGATGAACTCGACGACCGGCCGGAGCTTCGGCAGCCGGAGCTGTATGAAGTAGGCCGTGGGTACAACCAGCACGACGCCGATCACGATCGTGATCAGCCCCATCAGGGTCGAATAGAGGAAGGTTTCCTGGAAGCTGGGATCGCTGAACACCACCCGGTAGGCGTCGAAGCTGTATTCGCCGCGCCGCATCCTGAGCGAGAACTCGAAGGTGCAGATCAGCGGCACGATGAAGTAGAGCGTGCCGACGACGACCGCGATCCAGGAGCCGATCTTGGACTGTTTCATCGCATCCACCGCTCCGCTCTCGCGCGCAGCCAGATATAGGCGCCGTTGGAGAGACCGGTGATCAGGATCATGCCGAGCGCCAGCGCATAGCCGAGATTCTGGTTGTGCAGCACGTCGCCGCGGATCTGGGCATAGAGCAGTATGGTGACGATGTTGAGCGAGCTGCCGGTCAGCGCATAGGCCGTGGCGATCGCGCCGAAGGAATTGGCGAACAGCAGCAGTGTCGCGCCCAGGATGCTGGGGAAGAGGATCGGCAGCGCCACCATGGTCCAGTATTGCCGCTGGCTGGCGCCCAGGACCTGCGCCGCCTCGCCCCATTCCTTCTTCAGCCCGTCGAGTGCCGGGGTGAGGATCAGCACCATCAGCGGGATCTGGAAATAGAGGTAGGTGAGCGTCAGCCCCCAGAAACTCAGCAGGTTGAATCCGGTGCCGTAGAGGTTGAAGCCGAGGAAGTCGCGCGCCAGCACGGTGACCAGGCCGGTTCGCCCCAGCGTTGCCAGGAAGGCGAAGGCCAGCGGCAATCCGGCGAATTGCGAGGCGACGCCGGAGAAGGTCATGAGGGTCGGCCGCAGCCAGGCCGGCAACCCGCCCAGCACCACGGCATAGGCCAGGAAGAAGCCGATCAAGGCGCCGACCAGCGCCGAGGCGAGGCTCACCTTGATGCTGATCCAATAGGCGCTGAGGATCGACGGCGTGAAGAGGTCCGCCAGGTTCTGCAGGGTGAAATGCCCGTCCGCGTCCTGGAAAGCGCCGACCAGCAGGTAGACGGTCGGCAGCAGCAGGAACATCAGGGCGAAGATGAAGAACGGCCCGACGCCGAGCCAGGCCCAGACCTGCTGGCCCAGCGCCAGATTTTTCGGTGCGGCGCTCCGATCCGGCACCGGGCCTGGTTCGGCCGGCAGCGGTGGAGTCGTGTCGGTGGTGGCGGTCATGCCCGATGGTCCATGCGCGGCGGTCGCAGTCGTTTCGAGTGATCTGAAACGGGTAAGGGTCACCCGGCTTGACGCCGGATGACCCCGTGCCCGGTCACGCCCAGCTTACTGGACGTTGGCGCCCACCACCGAGTCCCATTGCTTGGTGATCGCTTCCTTGCCCGCGGCCTGCTCGTCGAGCGACGGGAAGACGGCCTTCTTGTAGGCATCGGCCGGCGGCAGCTTGTCCAGCATCTCCTGCGGGACCTTGCCCTTCTCCACCAGGTCGTTGAAGCGAATCGGGTGGCAGTAGCCCTTCAGCCAGCCGAGCTGCCCTTCGTCGGAGTAGAGATACTCCATCCAGAGCTTGGCGGCGTTGGGGTGCGGCGCATAGGCGCTGATCGCCTGGACATAGACGCCGGCGACGACACCGGAGGCCGGCACCACGACCTCGACGCCGGGGTTGCCCTTCAGGGTGTCGCGGTCGGCGAGCGCGTTGTAGTCCCAGCGGATGATCACAGGGGTCGAGCCCTGGGCGAGCGACGCGGCCTTGCCGATGACTGGCACGAAGTTGCCGTTCTTGTTCAGCTCGGCGAAGTACTTCAGGCCGGCTTCACCGGCGGCCTTCGCGTCCTTCGCACCGCTGGCGAGGCCGGCGGCGTAGACCGCCTGGATCGCCTGGTTCGAGGTACGCGGATCGCCGGCCAGCGCCACCGCGTTCTTGAAGTCGGCGCCCTGGAGATCGGCCCAATCCTTCGGCATGGTCTTGATGATGTCGGTATTCACCTCGAAGGCGAGCACGCCGTAATAGTCGCCGTACCAGTAGCCTTCGGCGTCCTTGGCGCTGTCCGGGATGGAATCCCAGGTCGCGACCTTGTACGGCTGGATCAGGCCGTCCTTCTTGGCCGAGGGGCCGAAGGAGAGGCCGACGTCGATCACATCCGGCGCCTGCGGGCCGGTATTGCCCTTGTTGGCCTTGATCGCCTCGATCTCGTCGCCCGAACCCGCATCCGGGTTGAGTTCGTTGACAGTGAGGCCGTACTTCGCCTTGAAGCCGTCGATCAGCGCGCCATAGCCACACCAGTCATGCGGCAGGGCGATCGTGGTCAGCTGGCCTTCCTTCTTGGCGGCGGCAACCAGGTCTTCCATTGCGTCGGCTCGCGCCGTCGCAGCGATGCTGGTCACCAGGACCGCGGCAGCGCTCCCCATCGCGGTGGTGGTCAGCAGCGCGCGCCGCAGGGCCACCGCGAAATCGAACTTTCTCATCTTGTCACCTCTGGTCTCTCTCGTTTTTCGGGCGCCGGTTCACCCGGCTTTTTTGCGCGCGGGACATTAGCCCGCCGCTTGTTGCAGCCATATTACAGAGACATGACAGCCAAGACGAGATTGCCGTAGGCTGAAGCCGACGATTCCCGCAGCCTCTGCCGCAGCGCAGCGAAACCGGCTAAGCTCGCCGTCCCGGAGAACCGAAGTGAGGCAGCCCATCATCGGTTCTCTGCTGGTTTCAGAACGAGTTACCCCCCTTTATCGAGAAACGATCCGTGACCGCACAATCCCGCAAAGTCCTGTTCATCTCCGCCGACCAGTGGCGCGCCGAATGCCTGTCCGCCGTCCATCATCCGGTCGTGAAGACCCCGCATCTCGACGCCCTGGCCAAGGACGGCACGCTGTTCAAGCAGCACCGCACCGTCTGCGCACCCTGCGGCCCGGCGCGCACCAGTCTCCACACCGGGCTCTACCTGATGAACCACCGCTCCGGGCGGAACGGCACGCCGCTCGATTCGCGGCACACCAACATTGCCAAGGAAGCGCGCAAGGCCGGTTACGAGCCGACACTCTACGGCTATACCGACACCAGCGCCGATCCCAGAGACCGCCATCCCAACGACCCGGCGCTCAAGACCTATGAAGGCCCGATGCCGGGCTATCGAGTCGGCATGATCTTCCAGGATTTCGAAGCGGCCTGGATGAGCGACCTCCACCGCAAGGGCTACGGCTTCACCGGCCGCCGCGACGTCTACAAGCCCCGCGACATCGCGCTGCCGGCGGGTCGCGGCCATCGCTACCGGCCGACCTTGTTCAAGGCTGAGGACAGCGACACCAATTTCATGGCGGACCTCGCCATCGACTGGCTGAAGGCGAACCGGGAGAAGGACTGGTTCCTGCACTGCGTCTTCCTGCGCCCGCATCCGCCGGTGATCACGCCGGAGCCCTACAACGCGCTCTACGATCCGGCGGAGGTACCCTTCCCGGCCCGGGCCGCGACCCCGGAGCAGGAAGGCGCGCAGCATCCGCATCTCAGGCACTGGATCGAGACCTTCGCCAAGCCCAGCGGCTATGACGAGCACAACCCGAACAACCTCGTCACCATGCCCGACCTCGAACTGCGCCAGATGCGGGCCTGCTATTACGGGATGATCAGCGAGGTCGACGACGCGGTCGGTCGCCTGATCGCGCATCTCAAGGCCACCGGCGAATACGACAACACCCTCATCGTCTTCACCTGCGACCACGGCGAGATGGGCGGCGATCATTACACCTGGGGCAAGGAGCTCTATTTCGAGCCGAGCTTTCATATCCCGCTGATCATCCGCGACCCACGCGAGGAAGCCGACGCCGGCCGCGGCCGCCAGGTGGACGCCTTCTCGGAATCGATCGACATCATGCCGACCATCCTCTCCTGGCTCGGCGCGGAGCCGCCGGTCGAATGCGACGGCGCCTCGCTCCTGCCCTTCATCGAGGGCCAGACGCCGAGGGGCTGGCGCGAGGAAACGCATATGGAGCTCGATTTCCGCACCTCGCCGAACCTGGGCGGGTTCGATGCGGAGACCGCGCTCGGCCTGAAGCCCGACGACTGCCAGCTCGCCATCATCCGGGGCAGGCGCTGGAAATACGTGCATTTCGCGAGCCTGCCGCCGCTGCTGTTCGACCTGGAGAACGATCCCACCGAGATGAACAACCTGGCGCAGGATCCAAAACACGCCCCGGTCGTTCTTGACTATGCGCAGCGGATGCTGTCCTGGCGAATGCGATATGCGGAGCGAACCTTGACCAACCTCCATCTCTGGCGCGACGGCGTGATCGACCGGCGGTCGGTGGCCCTATGAGCAAGCTCCAGCCGATCCGCGAGAAGCTGAAGGCGCGGCGCGAGGCCTGGCGCCAGCTGCATCTGCGCGAGCTCTTCGCCAAGGACCCGCAGCGGTTCCAGAATTTCTCGGCGAGCCTCGGCGACTTCGTGCTCGACTATTCGAAGAACCTGATCGAGGTCGCGGATTTGAAGCTGCTGCACGACCTGGCCAAGGTCGCGGAGGTGGAGAAGTGGCGCGATCGCCTGTTCGGCGGCGAGCATATCAACGGCACCGAGGACCGTGCCGTGCTGCATATGGCGCTCCGCGCCAAGGGCGGCGCCTTCCAGGACCAGGGCAGCGACGTCCTGGCCGGCATCCGCGCGGTGCAGGAGCGTCTGCGCGCCTTCTCCAAACAAGTGCGCGACGGGCAATGGCGCGGCGCCACCGGCAAGCCGATCCGGCGGGTGATCAATATCGGGATCGGCGGCTCCGATCTCGGGCCGAAGATGGTGACGGCCGCGCTCCGTCCCTATCGGCATCCGCGGCTCGACATGCATTTCGTCTCGAATGTCGATCTCGCGCATCTCGACGGCGCGCTGAAAGGCGCCGAGGCCGACGAGACCTTGTTCATCATCGCCTCGAAGACCTTCACCACCCAGGAGACCATGGCGAATGCGATGAGCGCCAAGGCCTGGTTCCAGGAGCGGATCCCCGACCCGGCCGCCGTCGCCAAGCATTTCGTCGCGGTCTCCACCAATGCCAAAGCGGTCTCCGCCTTCGGCATCGACACCGCGAACATGTTCGAGTTCTGGGACTGGGTCGGCGGGCGCTACTCGCTCTGGTCCTCGATCGGCCTGCCGATCCTGCTCTCGGTCGGCTGGGAGAATTTCCGCGCGCTGCTCGACGGCGCCGCCGACATGGACCAGCATTTCCGCTCGGCACCCATTCCGGAGAACCTGCCGGTCATCCTCGGCCTGCTCGGCGTCTGGTATATCGACTTCTGGGACGCGCAGTCGCATGCGGTCCTGCCTTATGCGCAGGACCTGGAACTGCTGCCTTCCTATCTCCAGCAGCTCGACATGGAGAGCAACGGCAAGTCGGTCGCGCGCGATGGCCAGCCCGTGCAGATGCCGACCGCACCCGTGGTCTGGGGCGAGCCCGGCACCAACGGCCAGCATGCCTTCCACCAGCTGCTGCACCAGGGCACGCCGCTCATCCCTTCGGACTTCATCGTCGTGGCGCAGGGGCATACCGAGCTCGGCGCGAAGGCGACCGACCGGCACCAGGAGTTGCTGGTGGCGAACGCCCTCGCCCAGACCCAGGCACTGATGCTGGGCCGCACTGCCGCCGAGGTCGAAGCCGAGATGAAACAGGCCGGGGCCGATGCCGCGACCATCGCCCGGGTGCTGCCCTTCCGGGTATTCAGCGGCAACCGGCCCTCCACCACCCTGATAATCCCGGCGCTCACCCCCTGGCATTTGGGTGCCCTCATTGCGCTTTATGAGCACAAGATCTTCGTGCAGGGCGTGATCTGGGGGATCAATTCCTTCGACCAATGGGGGGTCGAGCTCGGCAAGAAGCTCGCCAACGACATTTTGGCGGGATCAGGCGCGGCAAGGGACGCATCGACAGCCGGTCTGATGGCGCTCTATGATGACATGAAGAAGACCAACTAACGCCACCTGCCGGAACCCATCATGTATCGGATCGATCCTGCCCGCGCCGATCTGGCGCGCGAGTACAAGGCGCGGCCCAACGGCCCGCACAGCGCCGAACTGCAGAAGCTGCTGCTGATCCTCCGCTGGGGCAGCGCCCGCGGCAAGTCCGTGATCCTCGCCTCCAAGTCGGAGCGGCAATTCCGCCTCGGCAAGTTCGGCCCGAAGCGCGGCACGCCGATGACGGAATACGGCCCGACCTACAAGACGCCGCAGGAGGCGAGCTGGGCCTGCTTCCGCGCCCGCTGGCTGGAGATCACCGGCCAAGAATGTCCCGTGGAGTGACTATGGCCGAACGCCTGCTTGCCTATGCCGATCGTATCAGCGCCGCCCCGGGCGAGCGCATCGAGATCAAGGTCAGTGCGCCGGAGCCCGGCGAATACAGCGCCAAGCTGATCCGCCTGATCTGCGGCGACGACAGCCCGCACGGGCCGGGCTTCAAGGGCGAGGACATCGCCTCGCCGATCGCGAAATCCTATCCGGCGCGGCTGCAGCCGATCCATGCCGGGTCGCATGTGGAGTTCAGGAAGGGCGGGCCGCAGCTCGCCGGCTCCTTCACCTTCATCGCCATGGTCTGGCCGACCCTGCCGCTCAAGGGCGCGCCGCAGGCGATCCTGGGCAATTTCGACGCCGCCAACCGCAGCGGCTGCAGCCTGGCTATCGACGGTTCGGGACGCCTCAGCGTCCAGCTCGGCGATAGTCCGTTGATCCATCTCGACCGGCCGATGCTCGACCGGCATTGGTATCTGGTGAGCCTCGCCTTCGACGCGGCGGCGGGCACGATCATGCTACGGCAGCGCCTGCTGAACCACCGCGGCCCGGGCGATGCCGTGAGCGAAGTCACGCGCCGGCTGGAGCCGCCGGTGGCAGCGATCGCGCGCACCGGCGCCGGTGTCGGCGGGCCGTTCCGCATCGCCGCCTGGAGCGCCGGCGAGCAGGCGGCAGCGCATTACAACGGCAAGATCGACAGCCCGGCGGTGATCGGCCGCGCGCTCGACGCCGCGACGATCGAGAAGCTCGGTACCGATGCGAAGGCGGCGCGGGCCGCGAGCGGCGTGCTGGCCGCCTGGGATTTCGGCCAGGGCATCTCCGGCATCGCCGTGGCGGACGCGAGCGGCAACGGCCATGACGGCCGCATCGTGAACCTGCCGACCCGCGGCATGAAGGGCTGGAACTGGGACGGCAGCGAATACAACTGGACCAAGGCGCCGGAGCAATACGCGGCGATCCACTTCCACGACGACGACCTCTATGACTGCGGCTGGGAGACCGACTTCACCTGGGAACTGCCCAAGGACCTGAAGAGTGGCGTCTATTGCGTCCAGTTGAGCCAGAAGGGCAAGACGGAGGCCTATGAGGAGTTCGTGCCGATCTGCGTGCGGCCGGGACCGGGGCAGAAGCGCAAGCCGCTGGCGTTGCTGATCCCGAGCGCCAGCTACTGGGCCTATGCCAACCACCAGATGCCGTCCTCCTGGACCTTCAACGAGACCAGCATGGGCGTGTTCGAGACCATGACCGAGGCCGACCGCTATCTCGAGGAGCATCTCGGCTTCGGGCTTTCGACCTATGACCTGCACAGCGACGGCAGCGGCGTCTGCTACTCCTCGTCGCTGCGGCCGGTGCTGAACATGCGCCCCAAAAGCCATCTCTGGCAGTTCAACGCCGACACCCATATCACCGACTGGCTGGAAGCACAGAAGCTCGACTACGACGTCATCACCGACGACGACCTCGAGCGCGAAGGCCTCGACCTGCTGAAGCAATACCGCTGCGTCGTCACCGGCACGCATCCGGAATACTACACGCTCAAAATGCTGGACGCGGTGCAGGGCTTCACCGATCTCGGCGGGCGGCTGGTCTATCTCGGCGCCAACGGCTTCTACTGGCGCATCGCCTATCACAGCGAACTCCCCGGGGTCATCGAGCACCGGCGCGCCGAGGACGGCATGCGCGGCTGGATCTCCGAAGGCGGCGAATACTATATGAGCTTCACCGGCGAGCTGGGCGGGCTCTGGCGGCGCATGGACCGGGCGCCGCAGATCGTCTGCGGCGCCGGCTTCACCGCGCAGGGTTTCGACAGCGCGAGCTCATACCGGCGCCGGCCGGAGAGCTTCGACCCGCGCGCCGCCTTCATCTTCGAGGGCCTGGCCAAGGACGAGGTGATCGGCGATTTCGGCATCGTCGGCGGCGGTGCCGCGGGCTGGGAGATCGACCGCGCCGACACCGCGCTCGGCACGCCGCGCCATGCGCTGATCGTCGCGGAAGCGACCGAGTTCTCCTCGGCTTATCACTGGGTCAAGGAAGAGTTCAACCACACCCATTCGGCGATCGACGGCGACACCTGCCCGATGGTCCGCTGCGACATGGTGTTCTTCGAGACGCCGAAGGGCGGTGCGGTGTTCTCGACCAGCTCGATCTCCTGGGCCGGCGCGCTCTCGCATAACGGCTATGACAACAACGTGAGCCGGATCACCGCCAACGTCATCAAGCGCTTCATCGACCCGAAGCCGTTCGCGATGTGAGCGGCGGCTACTGCGTCTGCTGGGCGCAGGCGGCGGCGATCTCGGCGAGCTTGTCGGTGACACCCGGCGGCTGCGGCGCGTCCTTGACCGCGGCCTGGCCGACGCCGCTGTAGATCTCGAACGGGATCTCGGCCTTCATCTTGCCGATGCTGCAGTCGCAGTAGCGCTTGCACCAGGCCGCGGGCGAGCCCGCCTTGGCGCAGGACTCGTTGCAGGCCTGCCGCTCGATCGCGAGATATTCCGCGGGGATGGTCTCGGCTTGCGCCGCGGCGGCGAGCACCGGCAGCAGGGCTGCGGCGCCGATCCGGCGCAACCGCGCGAGCATGACCCGAGATGGCATCCTTGCCTCCACCGCACCCGGCGGCGAGTCTGCCATCACCGGGCGGGGCGGGCAATCGGGCTACTGCAGGCGGGCGGCGCAGGCCCGGGAGATCCCGGCCATGCGTTCGATCAGCGCCGCGGGCGGCGGCTGGTCCTGGCCGGCGGCATTCCCGGCGGCCTTGTATTCCTCCAGCGTGAACTGCTCGGCGACGCCCTGGAAGGTGCAGTCGCAGTATTGCGTGCAGCTCGCCAGGGCCACCGCATGGCTGGTGCAGGTGGCGACGCAGGAACGGTGATCGGCGGCGAGCAGCGCCGGCGGGATCGGCTCGGCTTGCGCCAGCGGCGGTGCCAGCAGCGCGGTCAGCAGGGCGGCGGCGGCGAAGGCGCGCGGCGGCGGGAACTTCGGATGCATTGAGGCGATCGCGGCCGGCTATTCAATCTGCGGCTTGCAGGTCTTGGTGATCGCCTTCATCTTTTCGACCGCGGCCTGGGGCGGGACCTCGCCCTTGGAGATGGCGTTGTTGATGGCGAGATATTCCTCGAGGGTCAGCTGCTCGCCATAGGCCTTGGCGCTGCAGGAGCAGAAGGCGGTGCATTTCTCCGCCGGCTTGCCGCTGCCGACGCAGGCGGCGACGCAAGACTTGAGGTCGGCTTCCAGCGCCGACGGGGGGATGTTGTCGGCGCGCGCCGCCCAGCCGAGGGCGAGGCCGGCCAGGAGCGTGGCCGCGGCCAAGCCGGTGCGGCGAGCGTTGCGCGTGGATGAAAGCATGCTGACCTCAGGTGATAAGACGAGTCCCCGGCGCACTCTGCCCCGGGCCGGCCCCTGAAGGCAATCGATCTGAAGGCGGAGGGGCTATCGGCGGGCTTGCCCGTCGCGCTTGTCCGAATGTGAACCGCCCCGTCAGGGGGAGACGGGGCGGCTTCGCGGAGAGAACTCTTCTATTCGGACCCCCACCCCGGCCCTCCCCCTGAAGGGGGAGGGGGAAGAAGGAGTGCCCTCCCCCGATTCGGGGGAGGGGGAAGTAAGGGGGCTTCCCGAAGGGGAGGCTGTTTTTAGGCTTCGGCGGCTTCGTCGCCGGCGCCGCCGTTGTCCATCATGTTGCCGGCGACCAGGCCGGCGTTGGCGCGGATCTTTCCTTCGATCTCGGCGGCGATCTCGGGGTTCTCGCGCAGGAAGAGCTTGGCATTCTCGCGGCCCTGGCCGATGCGCTGGCCGCCATAGGAGAACCAGGCGCCCGACTTCTCGACCACGTTCGCGGCAATCCCCAGATCGATGAGCTCGCCGTTCTTGGAGATGCCCTCGCCATACATGATGTCGAACTCGACGACGCGGAACGGCGGCGCGAGCTTGTTCTTTACCACCTTGACCCGGGTCTGGTTGCCGACCACCACGTCCTTGTCCTTGATCGCGCCGATGCGGCGGATGTCGAGGCGGACCGAGGCGTAGAACTTCAAGGCATTGCCGCCGGTCGTGGTCTCGGGATTGCCGAACATCACGCCGATCTTCATGCGGATCTGGTTGATGAAGATGACCATGCAGCGCGAACGCGAGATCGAGCCGGTCAGCTTGCGCAGGGCCTGGGACATCAGCCGGGCCTGCAGGCCGACATGGGTGTCGCCCATCTCGCCCTCGAGCTCCGCTTTCGGCACGAGCGCCGCGACGGAATCCACCACCAGCACGTCGATGGCGCCGGAGCGGACCAGGGTGTCGGCGATCTCCAGCGCCTGCTCGCCGGCATCGGGCTGGGAGATCAGGAGGTCATCGACCTGGACGCCGAGCTTCTTGGCATAGGTCGGGTCGAGCGCATGCTCGGCATCGACGAAGGCGCAGGCGCCGCCGGACTTCTGCGCCTCGGCGATCACCTGCAGCGCCAAGGTGGTCTTGCCCGAGGATTCCGGACCGTAGATTTCCACGATACGCCCGCGCGGCAGGCCGCCGATGCCAAGGCCGATGTCGAGGCCGAGCGAGCCCGTGGAGATCACCTCGGTCTCGACCAGCTGGTCCTTGCCGCCGAGGCGCATGATCGAGCCCTTGCCGAAGGCGCGTTCGATCTGCTGCAGGGCGGCGTCGAGGGCCTTGTTCTTGTCCATATTGTCCCGTTCCGGAATGCGAATCACGTTCTGCGCCATCGCGCCTCTCCTCTTAATGCCGCCAACCCGTCCGTACCAGCAATCCCGCGCCGCGAAACCGCGTTCGAATCTGCAAGCGACCCTAGTACCCTTTTCGTTCTCCGTCCAGCGAAAAGAACGGAGAGAGAACGACAATCCCGATCCGCCGTCCGTATCCGCTGTCGGGGCCGGAGGCCAAAGCGGACGCCTTGCCGCCGTCCGCGTCGGCTAACCCACTGATCAATCGCGCGAACATGCCGAAGGGGCCAGAACGGAAAAAACGCTTCGGTCCGGGCCCTGTCTGCGATGCAGTGCAACAAAACAGCGCCCATCGGATCGACCATCGGACCGGGGGGGACCGGCGGCGGGCCGGATTCCGTCCATGCACTGTCTATGCAAGCCTGCGATCGAACGGCGCCCGCGGGCGCGCAGGCCTGGAAGCAAGGCAACACACTATTGTATAGCATTGTCGCCTGGAAGCCAAGCCGCCCGCGCCACCGGGGCGCGGCGATGGCAACGGGGCGATTGCGAAAAACCGCGGCCCCGCTCTACCCTCCCCTCCCGCCGGCGCACGGGCGCGCGGGGAGCAAGGACGGAGGTCGGGCTTGGCGTCGGGGAGACTATCGAACGTGGGAGAGGCGAAGGTCCTGCTGACGGCGGGGGCGCTGCTGGTGGGGGCCGGGCTCGCCGGCTGGAGCGCGCCGGCCCTGGCCATCACCGGCAAGGAGCGGCTGGCCGGCCGGCTGGTGCTGATGACGACCGAGCAGGCGCAGGCGAGCGACCTGGTGCCCAAGCTGGACAAGAAGCGGACGGCGGAATGCCTGGCCAAGGCAATCGTCGCCGACATCCCGGAAGCGGACGCCGCCAAGCTCGCCGACATCCTCGACCGCCGCGCGCCCAACGACCCGGCACTGCAGAAAAAGTGGTTCACGATCTCGAAGAAGGAAGCGCCGGCCAGGAACGCGCAGGTGCTGAAGGCGGTCGATAAGCTCTGCCCGGATATCGGGCCTTACGCCAAGCGGATGCTGTAGCGGATCAGCCCCCTTCGCGCGCCGCGCTTCGGAGCGCTTAGGCGGCGGCCCCGGCTGAAGCGAGGTCGCAATCGAATTCCGCCGCGAGGTCCGCCGGGGCCGGCCAGCGCAGCGACGGGAGGCCGGGCAGCGCCTCGAAGGCGGGCTTGGCGAAATAGAAGCCCTGCATGTAGCGGCCGCCGACGCTGCGCAAGGCCGCGACCTCCTCCGCGGTCTCGACGCCCTCGAGCACCAGCTTGACGTCGATCTCGCGGCAGAGCGCCGCCACCGCGGCGACGATCGCAAGCCGCACGCGGTCCTGGTGCACGTCCTGCACCATCACGCGGTCCAGCTTGACGATGTCGGGGCGGAGGGCGGCGAGCCGCGCCAGGCCGGAATAGCCGGTGGCGAAGTCGTCGAGCGCCACCTTGAAGCCGTGGCGCTTGTATTCCTCGATGATGCGCTTCAAGTGCGGCTCCTGGGAGAGCTCCTCCTGCTCGACGATCTCGAAGGTGAGACGGTCGAGCGGGAAGCCGGTGCGGCGCGCCGCCTCGAGCGTCAAGCGGATGCAGGCCGCGGGCTCGTAGACCGCGTTGGGCAGGAAGTTGATGTTGAGCCTTGCCGCGCCGGCGCCGAGCCCCCCGAATCCCAGAGCCGTCGCGAGCTCGATCGCCTTCACCCGGCAGGCCTGGTCGAAGGCGTAGCGGTTCTCCGGCGTGAGCTGGGCCAGCACCGCGCCGGCGCCCTCGCCGTTCGGCCCGCGCACCAGCGCCTCATAGGCATCGATCGCCCGGCGCTCGACATCGACCACCGGCTGGAACGCCATGCTGAAGGGAAAAGCCGGCTTGGCATCGCGGCAGTTGGCGCAGCCGGTGCGCAAGGCGCCCGGTGCCGGCGCGGGGGCGGCGGCGGCGGTGGCCGTGGGGGCGGCGGCGGCCGAAAGAGAGCTGGGGGAGTCGTGTCGCGAGTCCATGTCCGGTCCAAGTGCTAAGCCGCGCGGGCGTGTCGGCGCGCAGCTTAGTGGGGAAGGGTTGAAGGACCGTTAGGAAGATGCCGGGGATTTTAGGCAAATGCTGGGGGGGAACTCGATTCGAGGCGGATGGCGGAATGCTCGGCTAAGGTGATCGCCGTGGGTATCCCGGAAGGGGAAGCCGGCAGACTCGCCGACACCCTCGACCGCCGCTTGATCTTTAGGTTTTGCGTAAACTATGCCTGCTGCAGAGAGCGACGGAACTCATCGAGCAATGAATCAAACGTGGGGTAAACTCTTACGTTGCGGAAGTGCTCGACCAACTCCTGCTCAATCTGGGATTTCGACTTAGCGTCCTCAATCTCATCTGCAACAGCCCACTTGCGACCAACATGCAGTGTATCCCACGGTGACCTTCTATTCTTCCTAGTTGAAGCGCTGTCGCCGTGTTTTCCCAGTCCAAAGATCAGCTTCGTCTCGCTGTTCCAAATCGGTCGAAACAGTCGAATGAGGTAGTCTTCGGCTCCAGTCTCCCAACCGGTCTGGACAACTAGAGCGCGGTAGTCGAAGTCTTGAATTCTAAGAGTATCCGACGCGCGAGCTATGTTCTTGCGGTGCTCATCTAGCCGCGCAGCAAGGCGCACTCCCTGCTCCATTGGAGATCTGGCATGTGCATGGCTCGTGCTAGCCTGACCCACATAGATTGGAGTTTCCGACCCACTGATCGGTAGATACAAAGGAAAGTCGCCTTTGTAGTAGATGGCGTAAACGCCAGCGCCATAAAATTGACGGATACTTTCCAGCGGTGTGCGCGGCTGAGCGGAAAGAGCCAAGGCCACGAAGAAAGCAATCGTCCTGGGGTTACCCGGATCAAATGCAGCACCGGGCGATTTTACCGTGTCGAGTTCACCCGCTACTCGGCTAAGGTCGGATACAGCGTGGTAGATTTCAGAAGTTAGGTTCTTTAGTTCCCTCCCTCGAAGGGCATTTGGAGCTTGTTCAGATAACGCAAGCAGCTCTTCACGGAGCTTGGATATGAGTTGCAAGGCGGGCAGTTTGGGCGACTTGCTCATTGAAAGGTTTGCTTACAAAAGAAGAGAGATGCCTTTTGACATCCTGCGCAATTACTGCAGCCAACTCAACCGGAACTGCATTGCCTAGTTGGCGCATAGTTTCCGACCAAGACCCGTGAAATACGAACGAATCGGGGAATGTTTGGAGTCGCGCGCTTTCTCTTACAGAGAAGTACCTCAGGCTCCCATCGGGTCGGGCCAGCATGTTTTCCCCCCCCGGCACACCATGGACGCCAGCCTTCAATGTCTTGGCAGGTTCATCGAGCGGACTGCCGGTATGGCCGGGGTAGGAACGGGCCCCTGGTTGAAATTTGTGATTCGCGTATCGATGTGAATTCGCCGGATCGAATTCAGGG
Source organism: Dongia sp. agr-C8 (assembly GCF_054658695.1). Taxonomy (NCBI): domain Bacteria; kingdom Pseudomonadati; phylum Pseudomonadota; class Alphaproteobacteria; order Rhodospirillales; family Dongiaceae; genus Dongia; species Dongia sp. agr-C8. The sequence continues at coordinate 930,768 of NZ_BAAGHZ010000001.1, read as the reverse complement.
TCAGGCAAGTCTCCAATTGCGTCCCTCACGGTACGCCATGGCATGGTCTCCGGCTGAAGCATGGAGTTAGAACGTCGCATTGCACGGGCTAGTCCGACGCGCAGCGACTTGGGAACCTCATGTCGCTCCCAGTATGTTCCAGATCGAAACTGCTCCCAGACTAATGCATCGCACGAATGGGTCGCGCGGGGGAACGACCAATTGACTCCCAAGTCAGATCTAAATCCCACGAAGACGATTCTCTCTCTCTTCTGCGGAATGCCGTAATCCGCAGCATTGAGCACCTCGTAAACTACTCGATAGGACAGACCGGAATCTTTGGCTCCGCGACCGGTATGGTGCTGTTCCAATCGTCTTAGATGCTCAATCCATGATTCGTCGTTGCGTCGATCAATCTCTGGATAACTGAGCTGAAGTTCGATGTATTGAAGGTATGATGCGAATGCTTGTCGTGTTAAGCCCTTTACATTCTCAAAAATGAAGGCCTGTGGCTTTACTTCGCGGACCACCCTAACTGCCTGGGGCCACATATCCCGGTGATCATGATTGCCGCGATGCTTCCCACCAACGGAAAACGGCTGACAAGGCGGGCCACCGGTTACTAAGTCTACGCCCCCTTCGTGCTTATCAAAATCCTCGAACCGCACATCACCTTGAATTGGCTCGGGCCATTTCGCGACGATGCTCTTCGGGTTTGACCGATTCTGACGAATGGTGTCGCAGCACCACTTATCCCATTCGACAATCTTAATTGGGGTGAAGCCGGCCTTACTAACACCCATTCCCAGACCGCCAGCTCCGGCAAAAAGCTCAATGACTTTCATTCGTCACCCCCGAGAAACCGGACTATCTTGTTCTTGAGACGTTCTTTATCGCGCAGTTCGCATTCCCAGACAACCAAAAAACGCCAGCCCAATTGCAATAGCCTCTTTTGGTTGCATTGATCGCGCGTCCGATTTCCCTCGAGCTTTGTTTTCCAAAAGCTTAGGCGGGATTTTGGGAGACGAGCAAGAGTGCATAATTCGGATGAATGACGATGCCAGAAGCACCCGTGTACAAAGATCGCCTTTCTCTTCGGCCTAAAAACCATGTCTGGACGACCTGGCAACTCTTTGGCGTGGAGCCGATAGCGGTAGCCAAGCGAATAAACTAACCGCCTTACTACCAGCTCAGGCTTCGTGTCTTTACTGCGGACACGACTCATTCTCTCGCTGCGTTGGGCTGGTGAGAGGGTGTCCAATTGAAGTTCCTAAACTAGGATAACATTTCGAACCTTAGTCGCGATGAGAGCGACTCGACGGGGCCAGAAACTGAAGTGTTCACTAAGAACGCTCAAAAGATAGCGTCAAGTCGGAAACGGTGAGTTGAAGACGCCCAAAGCCTTTCGCCGTTAACGCCACGATTCATCCATGTAGAGAGATTTTCCATCATGCCCGAACCCACCCTCGATCCCGCGATGATGGCGAAGCTGGCCTCCGCGCTCTCGTTTATCTGCGGGGCGGAGCATGATTGCACCGTCGCCTTGAAACGCGCGGCGGAGAGCGGGGATAAGGCCGATGTTAAACGCGCGCATGCGCTGTTCAAGAAGCTCAAACCCGCGGAGCGGGCGGCGGCTTTGAACATGCTGCGGTAGCGCGGCGCGCGGGAATCGGAATTGCGAGAGTCTTTGGTGGCAGGCGCGCCGCGCGTGACCCTTCACCCCCCGAATCAAGTCCGGGGGCTTCGCCTAGACGCCGTCTCCCACAACAAGGGGAGAGGTGGTTCTTGGGCGCATCTTCTCCGCGCCGCGGTCGCCGGTGGCATGCTGGCGCTGGCGGGGGCTTCGGTCGGCTGGGCGGAGGATGGGCCGGCGCGGTTGCATGCTTTGCTCTCGGCGAAGATGCAGGAGTTTCGGGGGTTCGATGCACTGCCGGAGACGGATCGGCCACGGGCGGTGAAATGCATCATCGATGCCCTCGTGGTCGACATCCCCGAGGCCGAGGCCACGCGGCTCGCCGACATGATCGAGCAGAAGATCCCGTTGAACCAGGCGCTGTTCACACGCTGGCTCGACTTCTCGAGTGACGGCAATCCCGCGCGGCAGGCGCAGGTCAAGGCACGCGCCGCCACGCAGTGTCCGGATGTGAAGGCGCTGTTGGACCAGGAGCAGGGCTGAGCCGTCGGCAGGCGGGCATGGCCCGCGCTATTTCTTGCCGCGGAGGTAGATGAACCAATACATGCCGGCGACCAGGGCGCCGCCGCCGATCAGGTTGCCGATGGTCACCGCGGCGAGGTTCGCGAGCGCGTTCGCCGCCGTGAGCAGGGGGTAGTCGGCGGCGGACTTGCCGACCTGCTGCCAGAAGGCGTCGCCGGCGAAGTCGCGGATCAGCAGCGCCATGGGGAGGAAATACATGTTGGCGATCGAATGCTCGAAGCCGGCGGCGACGAAGGCGGCGATCGGCAGCAGGATCACCAGCACCTTGTCGGCCGCACTTCGCGCCGCGAAACAGGCCCAGACCGCCATGCAAACGAGAACGTTGCAGAGCACGCCCAAGAGCATCGCCTGGAAGAAGGGTTCGGCGGATTTGGTGCTGGCGATGGCGAGTGCCGCGAGGCCGATCTTGCCGGCGCCGTATGCGTGATGGCCGGCGAGGAAGACCAGGATCGCGGTGCCCACCGCGCCGATGAAGTTGCCGGCATAGACGATCGCCCAGGCCTTCAGCATTTTGGCGAGGCCGAGCTTGCCGCCGGCCCAGGCCATCACCATCAGGACGTCGCCGGTGAAGAGCTCGGCGCCGCCGACCACCACCAGGATCAGGCCGAGGCTGAAACTGAGGCCGATCAAGAGACGCGCGACGCCGAAGGGCAGCGTGCCCGCGCTGTCCGCCGCCACCACGGTCGAGAAGATCGCGCCGAAGGCGATGAAGGCCCCGGCCAGCACGGCCAGCGCCAGCAGGCGTGAGGGATCGAGCGAGGCCTTGGCGAGGCCGGCGGCCTCGGCGCGCGCGGCCATTTCCGGCGGCAGGCGGGCGTCGAGGCTTGGCGGCGGCGGCGGATCGGCTTGCGGCGTCACGGCGGCTTTTTGCTTTGAGTCTTTTGTTTGCACGCTGTCGCGTGCAACCCCTCACCCCATCCCTCTCCCACAAGGGGAGAGGGAGATCAAGTGACCGTCTCTCGCCGGTCGCCGTTCTTAGTGGAGTGTAATCCCGTAGGTCAGAGCCCTGGCGACCGAGTCTTCGAGCAAGGCGCGGCCGAAGGGTTTGTGGAGCACCGAGACCGCGCCCATGCTCGCGGCGGCGGCCATGCCGCTTTCGCTGTCCACGGTCTTCTCGCCGAACTCGCCTTCGTCGATATGCTCGCCGGAGATCACGATCACCGGGATGTCGAGGCCGTTGTCGCGCAGCCAGTTCATCAGGTCGATGCCGTCCATGCCGGGCATCTGCACGTCGGTCACGATCACGTCGGGCTTGGTCTCGCCGATCGCCACCGCAGCCACCTCGCCGCTGTCGGCGCAGGTCACGTCATAGCCGCGCTGCGCCAGGCAGCGCGCGATCGTTTCGCAGAAGGCGTGGTCGTCATCGACCACCAGGATGCTGGGACGCTTGTCGGCAACGGCCGCGGCCGCCTGCTCCAGCGCGTCGATGGGCGTGCTCCAGGTCACGGCACCGGTCTTGGACATTTTCTGGGACATGTTCTGGCCCTCTCCTGACTTTCCCTTCCGGGGCGGACTTTCCGCATCCCGGGTCCGATCCTCGCGGGCGCGCGATCCAAACTCATTGATGTGGATCAAGGCTTCTTGCTGTCGAGCGCGCCGACAGGAACAGGGATAGGCCCAAGTTCTGAACAGACTATGAAAAACGCCGGTCCTAAGGGTTTTTCCTGATGCCCTGTCCAGCGGGATGTACGGGAAGTAGGGAGAATTACTGAGGCGGGGGAGGGATTCTCGTCAGTGCGGTTCCCGGCGATCCGAGAGGGTGACGCCGAGGGCGGCCAGCATGACGCAGGCGACGGCGAGGATCATGCGGGGGCCGGCGGGCTGACTCAAGAAGATCACGCCGACCAGGGCGCCGATCGCCGGCTCGAGGGTCACCAGGATGCCGTAGGTGCGGGCCGACATCCGCTGCAGGGCGTGGAATTCCAGCACCAGCGGCAGGACCACGCCGATCAGCGAGACGCCGAGCGCGCCGGCGATGTCGAGCGCGCCGGCCGAAGCGATGCTGCCTTCCATCAGGGCCGGCGCCAGCAGCAGCAGGGCCGAGACCGACATGCCCAAGGCCAGGCCCTGGTTGCCGGGGAAGACGGCGCCGGTCATCTTGCTCAGGGGCACGAAGGCGGCCCAGGCGAGCGCGGCGATCGCGGCGTAGAAGAGGCCGAGCGGGTCGAGACCCTCTTGGCCATTCATTGGGCCGATCTCGGGCGTCAGCAGCGCGACGCCGAGCGCGGCGATGCCGATCCAGAGGAAATGAATGAGCCGCCGCGACGTCGCGACCGCCAGGCCGAGCGGCCCCAGAAAGGCGACGGTGGCGGCGATGCCGAGGGGGATCCGCTCCAGCGCCAGGAAGAAGGGCAGCACCATCGCCACATCGACGATGCCGAAGGCGAGGATCAGCCGCGCGTGGCGGCGGATGAGTGTCCCGCTGTGCAGGAAGAGCGCGCGCGGCTGGCTGATGAGCGTGAGCACGGCGGCGGAGAACAGCGCGCTCGCAAAGGCGGTGCCGATCGGGCCGAGGCGGGAGAACAGCACCGTCGCCAGGGCCGAGCCCAGCTGCACGCAGACGATCGCCAGCAGCATGACGACGACCGGCGGCAGCCGCTGGATGCCGCTCGCGATGGTCGCGGCGGGCGGGGCGACGGGATCGGATTTCGGTCCCAGGTTGGAGCTGGGTTGGGTCAGGACGGCGTGCATATTTTTTCCCCCCTTGCGCCTTCCGATTGAACCCCTGCCCTGCGCCCTTGGTCAACCGGCCGGCTTCGCGCTAGAATCCGGCGGCGGGCGGCAGTGGCGGGGGACGATGCCGGGTTGCATATCCACAAGACGGATCTGGAAAGCGCTGCGGGCGGTGGCGGCGGGCGCGGTTTTGCTCGCACCGCTTTCAGCTGCCGCGGATTTCCTGCCGCCGAAGACGCTGACCATCGCGCTCGACGACAATTACGCGCCCTATTCCTTCCGGCCGGAGCACGGCGCGCCCCAGGGCATCATGCGCGACCTCTGGGATCTCTGGTCGCAGCGCACCGGGGTCGCGGTCGAGTATGTCGCGGTCGAGCGCAAGCAGCGGCTGCTGGTGCTGGATTCCGGCGCGGTCGATGTCGCCGGCTACCTGGTCGGCACCGACACGCGCAACGCCAACTACCTGATCGCGCCGGTGCCGCCGGTCGAGGTCGAGATGGTGATCTTCTTCGATCGTGCGATCAGCGGCATCACCGGGGTCGAGAGCCTGGACGGCTTCACCGTCGGCGTGGTCGGCAGCGGCAGCTGCACCGACTTCCTGCAGGAGCACGGCGTCACCAAGCTCAAGGACTACGGCGACTGGGATTCGCTGTTCGCCGCGGCGGCGCGGGGCGAGAACAACGTGTTCTGCAGCGGCCGCGCCGCCGGCATCCGGCGGCTCTACAAGCTCAACCTGCAGGGCCAGTTCAAGCTGAGCGCGACCCTGTTCACCAAGCCCGCGGTCTGGGCGGTGCGCAAGGAGGACACCGCGCTGCGCGATTTCATCGCCGCCGGCTTCACCCTGATCCGGCCGGCCGAGCGCGCGGCGATCGAGGCGAAGTGGACGGGTCAGCCGGTCGAATCACTCTGGGACAACCCGGCGCTGCGCTTCCTCGCCTGGATGCTGGCGGCGGCGGCGATCGGCGCGCTGCTGCTGGTGACCTGGAACCGGAGCCTCCGGCGCCAGGTGGCGGCGAAGACCATGGGCCTGGCGATCAGCGAGCGGCGCTATCGCGAACTGGTGGAGGCCCTGCCGGTCGCGATCTTCGAATGCGACGCCCAAGGCGGCAACACCTATGCGAACGGCGTCTGGGTGCAGATGACCGGGCTCTCGCGGACCCAGACCCTGGGCGACGGCTGGGTCGCCGCGGTGCATCCGGAGGACCGCGCCGCCCTGCACGCGCGCTGGCGCGCCGCGATCGCCGCGCACGGGAGCTTCCGCAGCGAGCACCGGCTCTGCCGGCTGGACGGCAGCGAGATCTGGGTGATGGTGGAAGCGGTGCCGCGCTTCGACGCCGCCGGCGGCTTCACCGGCATGATCGGCTCGATCGCCGACGTGACCGAGCGGCGGCGGCACGAGGAGGAGCGGCTGCGGCTCGAGACCCAGAGCCAGGAATCGAAGAAGCTGGAGGCGCTCGGCCAGTTCGCCGGCGGCGTCGCGCATGACTTCAACAATTTCCTCGGCGCCATCTTGGGCTATGCCCAGTTCATCGTCGAGGATGCGGCGCTGGATCCGGCGCGCGACCAGCCGCAGAACCAGTCCGCGGCGCGCTATGCGCAGCGCATCCTGACCGCGGGGCGACGCGGCCGGGCGCTGGTCGAGCAGATCCTGACCTTCACCCGAAGGACCCGGATGACGCGGCGGCGCTTCCATCTCTCGGAGCTCCTGGGCGAGATCGAGGAGCTGATGTTCGCCAGCGCCGTGGCCTCGGTCGACTTCCGCTGCGAGAACGCCGACCCCGACGCGGTGGTCGAGGCCGACCGCGATCAGCTGGGCCAGGTGCTCTTGAACCTCTGCATCAACGCGCAGGATGCACTGCGCGGCCGGCCGGGCAGCGTGACGGTGCGGGTCAGGCGCAGCGCGCTCGACGCCGAGACCGCGCAGAAGCTGCAGGAAACGCGGGGTGAAGCCGTGACGGTCTGGACCGACGCGGAGGGTTGGGCCGTCGCGGTCGCCGGCAGCTGCGATCCCGCGGCGCCGCAGGTCTCGCTGATCGTGCGCGACACCGGCTTCGGCATGGATCAGGGCCTGCTGGAGCAGGCCTTCACGCCCTTCTTCACCACCAAGGAGAAGGGCCAGGGCACCGGGCTGGGGCTCGCGGTGGTGCGCGGCATCGTGCTGGCGCATGGCGCGGCGCTGATCGCGCGGAGCCGCGAGGGCGACGGCACCGCGATCGAGATCGTGCTGCCCAGGATCGAGATCGCGATCCCGCGCGCCGAGCCGGCGTCGGTTGCGGCCCTGGCACGGCCGCGGCGGCGCATCCTGCTGGTCGATGACGACGCCGATTTCTGCGACATGATGCACCTCCTGCTGGAGCGGCTCGGCTTCGAGGTGGTGCCCTATACCCGCGCCAAGGAAGCGCTCACCGATTTCCGCGAGCTCCCCGCGACCTGGGACGCGCTGATCACCGACCAGAACATGCCGGAGATGAGCGGGCTGGAACTGCTGGCCGCGGTGAAGGCGGTGCGGCCCGATCTCCCCTGCCTCATCTGCTCGGCCTTCAGCGAGAGCCTGACCGACGCCGCCTTGCGCGAGGCCGGCGCGCTGGCGCTGATCCGGAAACCGGTGGACAAGGACCTGCTGCTGGCGACCCTGGAACGCGCCCTCGGCACCGCGCGCGAGGCGCGGGTGCATTAGGCGCGAGCGGGCGCGTCAACTACGTTTTATGTCCCGTGATTATGGCGGTGGCGTTCACGATTGAGCTTTTCCAAACATCTCAATCTCTGCGTATCCGTCAATCCGGGGGAAACTCCCGTTTCCCACAAGTCCAGAAGCGCATCTGTACGGAGATACTGCTGCAGGTACGGCACTGCAACTCTATCAATGAGGTTCGATATCTCTACCGCAAGTTCATCGGCATCGGTATCGCCTGGAATTTTCCACCATTTGTCCGGGCGCTCTGGCAGCAACATGCCAATCCGTTGACGCAGATGCGCATCGACATTCTTGCTCTTCGTCACTGATTGCCCTTCTTTGCCAAGCAGCGCGCCGCACACGACACCTATGTTCACAGTGAAAAAGATCGTGTTCCGGTCCGTCTTGCCACTCTTCTGAAACTCAATGATCGCCGCATTTGACTCGATTATCTTTCTTAGGATTGCCCCTCTGCGGTGAAAGCCTGACGTCGACAAGCGTTGTGCCGTGGCGTCGATCACGCGATCGTAGATCTCGCTGGGCGTGAGCTTGGACATCCGAATTACGTGTCGGTTGGAACGACATCCCAATCAAGGCCGTCGTGCCCAACAATCCAGTTAATCGCATGATGTCTTTCCTGGACTATTTCACCACGAACGGGCTGGCGTGGGGCGCGATTCTGTTGTTTGGCAAACCGGTATTCGGCATGCAAATTCGTATAGATGTCCGCGAGATGAAACAAATCCTCGTCAGAGCGGAGGGTCGCACTCTTCACAAACTTCTCGACCGTATCTTCTGTGTAAGGTGGCAAGATCCGTTGAAAAATGGCTGTATCGCATTGCTCATCAGCTTCCGGCAATGTGTCGATCTTACGGAGGGACCAGAGCAGTACAGTCAAAGCTTCAGCACGCCATGCGGCATCAATAGCCATTTGCCGACTTGGAGAACTGGCCTCGAACAGCGTCAACTCCTGCGGTGACAATTCGCACCACAGACCCGTCTCCTTCAGCCAAGCAGCGACGTCGTCGCGCGGGGCGTGAAATCCAACCCCAACTACGCCGAACAAGGCTAGAGCTCGGGTGGCAATCTCGCTCGCCCGGCGAACACGCGCAGGCTGTCTCGGTTCTTCAACTGGCTCATTCACTTGGTGGTCCAGTTCCTTCAAGGCATTGAGCACTTCAAGCGGCTCAATGGGATGCCACACATCCTAGGATACTGGCATAGCCATCATCAGCCAGCGGTGAACGCAATCTTTGTGGAATTCAGCTGGCCGAATCGGGCACCATTTTGACTCACATTCATTTTTTGCTTCCCCAGCGGGAAAAATCTCCAGAATTTCGATGGACGTCCATGTGGTCCTCCCTCGTTCTTGGTCGAATGTTTGAGACATGATCTGGACCTCCGTCCGTCAGCAAGCAGAATGAGGCCGACTGCGCCGCGGATCTGAAGGGCGGGACGTGGGGCGATTTCACGGATGTACTTAGCGGCTCTCGCTCACCCGGCAAATCGATCGATGAGATCTTCGATAAGCTCTCCCTCTCGCGTTGGCTCGTGGTCGGGACCGAATCCGACTTTCGCCAAGCGCTCTGTAAGCTCCGAACGAAAGCTCTCCGCGGCTTCCGCATTCAGACGCAGAGTATATGTCGTATGGACCCGCTCAACTGAGCGCAGAACTTGCTCAAGCTCGTCCGGCAAGAACTTCGTATTCGTCAAATACATCACTTCGAGCTTTGAAAAGCGAACGCAGCGCTCGTTTCTTCCAGAACTAACGATCAATGCGCACCTCTGCCCGACATAGGATTCGTAGATGTGGCGCGATGATCGCACTGGCCCGCGCCGGCGCCGGCCTCGCCACCCACATCCACCAGCAGGTCCGCGGCAACTACGCGCGAAAGATCGACTGAGCGAGAGAGGCGGGTTCGAACCGCCGCGCAAGCCTAGCGACTAGCTGAGAGCAGGACGACGATCAAATCGCCGAGCCCGGCGATCTCGCAGTCACTCACTCAGTCCTCGGCGACCCCCCAGAATCACCCTCTTCAGGGTCGTCTTCAACGACTTCCGAAAGCGATTCAAGCGCACTCTCGATTTCCGAGCCGAGTGAATTGATGTGGTAGGCTGCATGCTCAACAAATGCCGTCTCAATATCAATCAGCAGGGCCTGGAGTTCACTCGGGCTCAACACCCGACCCGGCTCTAAATTCGTGTGCTTCAGGAACCACTCGCATGCTTCTATCAAGTCATTAATATCCGCACAAAACCTGCCAAACGTCTCCTCGTCGGCCAGGTAAGGCTTCACTTGCTCTATGAATGGCTGGCCTCTTAGCTTAGGCATCTTTGTTTTCATCCACCCGGCAACCTCTTCTGCAATCTCTGAATCCGTTCCTTCCACCCATTTATCTCCTTCCGCCAGTGATTTGCTGGCGGACAGTCTGGATCCTCGTCTAGTTTTTTCTGATGTTCGTCAATTCTTTTTTGTAAGGACGCGATTTTATTTCGGGTCGCCTTATTGTTTTGGGCCATGTTGATAATCGAACCCACGGTCATCGCACCCCGAACAGCCGCGGCGACTTCACCGATTGCCGCGGCAATCGCGCCTGCCTCGGCGCCACCCTCAGCAACGACGACAACGGCGAGGCAAGGTGGGCATTCGCCAAAAGGGTCAACGTTATTGATGGGATTCCCTGACACATAGCCATAGAGACTGATGCCACCCGCCAGCCCGATCGGATCCTCGTTGATGAATCGGCCCCAGGTCGGGTTGTAGTAGCGCGCCCGGTAGTAATAGAGACCGGTGCCGTCGTTCTGCCGGCCGGTGAACTGATAGGGGTTGTCGTTGGCCGCACCGCTCTGCGACGTGACCCCATAGGGATCGTAGCCGTAGCTGGTCTGCACCACCCCCGAACCGTTGGCGAGGGCCATGGTCGAGCCGAGCTGGTCGGTGAGATAGGTCGAGGTCACGCCGCCCTTCGTGCGCGAGAACCACTCGTCGACGCCAAGCCCGCTCCGCAGGTTGGCCGAGACCGTGCCGACCGGCGACTGCTCCTGCACCGGCTCGTAGCCGTCATAGACCACCGCGGTCGTGGCGGCGCCCTGCGTCACCGACTGCCGTCGATCGACGCCGTCATAAACGAAGCTCGCAACCCCGGTGATCGCGGTCAGCCGGTTGCGCGCATCCCAGGTGAAGCTGCGGGTGCCGTCATTGGTGAGATTGCCGTTGAGGTCGTAGCTGATCGTCGTGCCGTTCCAGCTGGTCAGCTGGTTGTCGGCATTGTAGGCCGCCGTCGCCGTGGTCGCGGTCGGCAGCACCGACTTGAACAGGCTCCCGCCCCGGCTCGCGATCCGTCCCGCCGTGTCATACGGCAAGGCATCCGACCGTGGAGCCTTCAAGACACCGACGCTTCGGAACGTCGCTCTGCGGCCTTATCTGATGCACGACGGTAGCATGACGTCCCTGCGCGAGGTCGTCGAGTACTACAACCGAGGCGGCAGTCGCGGCGCGGCAAATGTGGACGGCAGAATTCAGCCGCTTTTCCTGAGTGAGTCTGAGATCAAGGCGATCATCGCCTTCCTGCAGACACTGACCGCGCCGGTGCAGAGCTTTCCAACGCAAGGAAAGTGAGACAGCCGGTCTCGCCGGCTACAGATCGCCGGGTCAAGCCCGGCGATGACGAATTAGGTCTACGGCAGCACTTCTTTCACCTTCGCCGCGAGCTGCTTCAAGGTGAAGGGCTTCATCAGGAAATGCGCCTCCTCGCCGGCGTCGACGCGTTTGCGGAACGCGTCTTCGGCGTAGCCGGAGATGAAGATGACGCGGATGTCGGGGCGGCGGGTGCGGAGTTCTTTGATCAGGGTCGGGCCGTCCATGCGCGGCATCACCACGTCGCTGATGACGAGGTCGATGTCCTTCATATGCTCGGTGACGATCTCCAGCGCCGCCTCGCCGCTCCTGGCCTCCAAGACCTTGTAGCCCTTGTTGCGCAGCGCGCGGGCGCTGAACAGCCGCACGGCGTCTTCGTCCTCGACCAGGAGCACCGTGCCGATGCCGGTGAGATCGCGGCGGTCCTCGTCGCCGCCGGCGAGGCGCTGGGCGGCTTCGCCGGGAACCCTGGCATGTTCGGGGAGATAGATGCGGAAGGTGGCGCCGCGCCCGACTTCGCTGTCCACGAAGACGAAGCCGTCGGTCTGGCGCACGATGCCGTAGACGGTCGACAGGCCGAGGCCGGTGCCACTGCCCACTTCCTTGGTGGAGAAGAAGGGCTCGAAGATACGGTCGAGGATGTCCTTGGGGATGCCGGTGCCGGTGTCGGCGATTTCCAGCATCACGTAGGAGCCGGGCGGCATCACGTCGGCGCCGCGCTGCATGGTCTCGGTGGTCTGCACGTTCTGGGTCTTGATGGTGAGCTTGCCGCCCATCGGCATGGCGTCGCGGGCATTGACCGCCAGGTTGATGATCACCTGCTCGAGCTGGCCGGCATCGGCGCGCACCGGTTTCAGATCCTGGCCGTGGATCATCTCGAGCTCAATATTCTCGCCGATCAGGCGGCGCAGCAGGTGCGAGAGCTCGCCCAGCACGTCGGTCACATCGAGCACGCGCGGCTGCAGGGTCTGCTGGCGCGAGAAGGCCAAGAGCTGGCGCACCAGGTTGGCGGCGCGGTTGGCGTTCTGCTTGATCTGCATGATGTCGGCGAAGGACTGGTCGCCGGCGCGGTGGCGCAGCAGCAAGAGGTCGCAGAAGCCGATCATCGCGGTCAGCAGGTTGTTGAAGTCATGGGCGATGCCGCCGGCGAGCAGGCCGACCGCCTGCATCTTCTGCGACTGCGCGAACTGTTCCTGCAGGCGCCGCGCTTCGGTCGAATCCACGAAATGCGCGATGCAGCCGGGCGAGCCGGCGCTGTCCTCGCGCCGTGAGGCGAAAATGGTGACATAGCGCGGCCGCTCGCCGCCGGAGACCCGCACGGTCAAGGGCGGCGCCTTGCCGTGGCGGATCACCTCGGCGAAGTGGCGGGCATAGGCGGGGCGGTCGTCGGTATGGATCAGCTCCATCAGCGACTTCGAGCGCCAGTCGGCGCCGGAGAGGAGCTGGACCAACGCCTCGTTGGCCTGCTCGACCCTCCCCGAGGCGTCGATCAGCGCGATGCCGGTCGGCGCCTCCTCGAAGAAGCGCTTGAAGTATTGCTCGGAGGAGCGCACCGCCTGCTCGAGCGCCCGCTCGCGGGTGAGGTCGTGGACCGCGGAACGGGTGCGGAGCTTCGGCTGCCCGCGCTCGCCGTCGCCGGTCGGCGCGGTCACGGTCTCGAAGCGGATGAAGGCCTGGAAGGCGCGGCCGTTGGGCCCGCGCAGAGTGACCTCGCCGCCGCGCGCGGCGGGATCGCCGAACGGGCTGAAGGCGGGCGCGGTGTCGGCGATCGGATCGGCCAGGATGTCGTGGAGCTTCTGCGGGAAATGCCCGCCGGGCTCGGCCTGCAGCCCGAGCCAGCCGGCCAAGGTCGAGTTGACGAACAGGAAGTCGCCCTTCTCATCGACCGAGTAGAAGCCGATCGGCGCATGCTCGATCAGGTCGGCGAATTTCTCGTGGTCGCTGCGGATGTATTCCTCGATCTGGCGCTGGGTGGTGACGATGTCGCAGCTCCAGAGCACATAGTGGTCGCCGCCCTTGAGGCGCTGCGCCTGGATGTCGAACCAGTCGAGCTCGCCGTCGCGGAACTTCACCTGCAATTCGGCGCGCCCGCGGCCGGCCTCGGCGACGGTGCGCGGCAGCTGGCGCAGGAGCTCGGCGGAAGTGGAGCCGGGCTCGACCAGCGCCACCAGCGCCTCGGGCAGCGGCACGTTGTGATTGGCGAAGATCCGGCGATAGGCGGCGTTGGCGAAGATGATCCGGCCGTTGGGGCCGACCAGCTGCCGGGCCTGGCCGGAAGTATCGAAGCTCTGCATCAGGAGATCGCGGCGGCGCCCCGCCCTGGCCAAGGCCAAAGCAGTACCGGCGCCGGCCAGCAGCAGCAGCACCGCGACCGGCCCGGCCGCCCAGGAATTGCGGGCGAACCAGCTCGGCTGGTCCTGGGCGAAGGCGGGGGCGGCGGAGAGCAGCAGCAGCAGGATGAGCGCAGCCTGTGCCCGCCGCTGCGTTGCTTGCCAGACCCCTGCCCTCATGATCCCCGAATCCCGCTGCTCACGAACCGGTTGGAGTTTAGACGAGTTTGCCGTGCCGCGCATGGCGGTATTCCACGCTTTCCGGCTGCGGAACCAACCTCAAGCGCGGCGCTTATTCCGACACAGGACCCGAAGCCAAACGGAGGACAGTATCATGGGATTGGGACGCGGTTTTCTGCTCTGGATGCTCGGCATCCCGCTGCCGATCATCATTCTGCTCGCGCTGTTCTGGCGCTAATTCCCCCAGCAAACCAAGGAGAGCGCGATGGCCGACATTACCGGCAGCCCCGCCACCATCATCAACCCCGTTGGCGTGGAGTCGCGCTTCTCCGGTGTCTCCTGGGGCGCCATCATCGCCGGCGGCGTGGCGGCCGCCGCGCTGACCATGCTGCTCTGGACCCTCGGCGCCGGTCTCGGGCTGATCGCCGTCTCGCCCTGGTCCAATGAGGGCGCCTCGGCCGAGACGATCGGTTTCGGCGTGATCGTCTGGTCGATCCTCATCGAGGTCGCGGCTTTCGGCGTCGGCGGATACCTGGCCGGGCGGCTGCGCACCAAATGGGCGAACATGCACGGCGACGAGGTCTATTTCCGCGACACCGCGCATGGCCTAGTGACCTGGGCGCTCGGCACGCTGGTCTTCGTCTGCCTCGTCGCCAGCGCCGCCGGGCAAGTGGCCCGCGGCACCGCCGAGGTCGGCGGCGCCATGGGCGCGGCCGCGATCGCCGGCGCCGGCACGGCTGCCGCCGCGACGGCCCCCGACATGATGGCGGCCCGCGGCCCGGCCGGCATGCGCGGCAACCCGATGGACTATTACATCGACCTGCTGTTCCGCCCGGCCGGCGCGCCCAGCGCCGCGGGCACCGGCGACACGACCGGCGCCGCGACTGGAACCGCCACGGGTACGACCACGGGCACCACCACCGGTACGACCACGGGCACCACCACCGGCACCACCCCGGATGCCACCACCAGCACGACGACGCTGCCGTCCGCCGGTTCGGCGATGATGCCGATGGGCGACCAGGCCGGCGACCAACGCCGGGCACGCGGCGAGATCATGAGCATCGCCGCGGCCAGCTTCAAGGACGGCAGCCTCACCCTCTCGCCCGAGGACAAAGCCTATGTCGCGCAGCTGGTGGCGCAGCGGACCGGCATGTCGCAGCAGGACGCCGAGAAGCGCATCGATGAGGTGAGCGCCAAGGTGAAGGCGGCTGCAGACGAAGCGGCCACCCAGGCCAAGGAAGCCGCCGACGCGGCCCGCAAGGCCGGCGCCGCGCTGGCGATGTGGTCGGTGGTCGCGATGCTGATCGGGGCCTTCGTCGCCTCTTACGCGGCAACGATCGGCGGACGGCACCGTGATCTGTAACGGCGCATATGCTTGCACCAGACCCCCGGGTCAAGCCCGGGGGTGACGACCAAACCCACGCGCGTCACCGCCGGGCTTGACCCGGCGGTCTCTTTGATGCGGCCTAGAGTTTCTTCCGCTTCAGGCGGTAGATGTAGCCGATGACTTCTGCCACCGCTTTGTAGAATTCCGGCGTGATCTCCTGGTCGACCTCGACCGCGGCGTAGAGGCCGCGCGCCAAGGGCGGGTTTTCGACGATGGGGACGTCGTTCTCCTTGGCGATCTCGCGGATCTTCTGCGCCACCTTGTCGACACCCTTGGCCACCACCTTCGGCGAGGCCATCTGGGCGTCGTATTTCAGCGCCACGGCGTAGTGCGTCGGGTTGGTGACGACGACGTCGGCCTTCGGCACCTCGGCCATCATGCGCTTGCGGGCGCGCTCCATGCGGAGCTGACGCAGGCGGCCCTTCACCATCGGGTCGCCCTCGCTCTCGCGCATCTCGTCCTTGATCTCCTGGCGCGACATGCGCAGGCCCTTGATGTGCTCGTAGCGCTGGTAGAAGACGTCGAGCGCAGTGATCACCACCATCGCGGAGAAGACGGTGAGCAGCAGCCGGGTGAGCAGGTCGGAGATGACGCCGAGGATCTGCACGATCTCCATGCCGATCAGCTTGTGCAGGTCGCCGACCGAGGGCGTGATCACCGCATAGACGATGCCGCCGACGATGGCGAGCTTCAGCAGGCCCTTGACGAAGTCGGCGAAGGAGCGCAGCGAGAAGATCCGCTTCAGGCCCGAGAGCGGCGAGATTTTCTCCAGGCTCGGCATCAGGCTCTCGCTGGAGAGCAGGAGGCCGAACTGCAGATAGCCGGAGAAGAAGGCGGCGAACAAGGCGATCACCAGCGGCGCCGCACCGGCCAGCAGCACCATCCCCAGCAGCTTCCAGCCCATGGTGGTCAAGTGCCCGAGGTCGGTCGGCACCATGTCGGGGGTCTCGATGAAGGGCAGCGACATGTTGACGATGTCGCGCGCCATCGAGCCGCCGAACACGATGACCGAGATGGTGAGGGCGAGGATCATCAGGAGGTTGTTGACCTCCTGCGACTTCGCGACCTGGCCCTGCTCCCGCGCTTCCTGGAGTTTTCGGCCGGTTGGGTCTTCGGTTTTTTGTGAGTCGTCGTCGGCAGCCATCGGCGACGCCCTAAGGGACGAAGGGCGCCAGCTGGCGCTCGTAGGTGTCGAGGAACCAGATCATCATCGACGAGAGCGTCACCGCCAGCAGGCCGAGGCCGATCAGGAGTTGCGCCGGCATGGCGACGAAGAAGACCTGCAGGGTCGGCATCAGGCGCGCGAGCAGGCCCATGGCGCCGGTGAAGACCAGGCCGTAAACCAGGAACGGCGCCGACATCTGGACCGCCAGGGTGAAGCTGTCGGCGACGGCGCGGGCGTCGAAATTGGCGAAGTCGCCCAAGGGCGGCAGGCGGCCCGGCGGCATCAGCGCATAGGTGCCGACCAGGGCCTTGAGGCTGGTATGGTCCAAGCCGGTCGAGAAGATCAACACCAGGGTGACGACGACCAGGAAGTTGCCGGTGACCGCTGCCTGCTGCGCGGTCGTGGGATCGACCGAGAGCGCGTTGGCGATGCCGGTCTGCAGCGCGATGATGCTGCCGGCGGAAAGCACCGCCATCATGATGATGCGGCAGAGGCTGCCGAAGAAGAGGCCGATGAAGATCTCGCTGGTCAGCGCCATGACGAAGCGATCGAGATCGGCGGGAAGGACCGGGACCTTGTCGGCCAGCATCGGCATCAATGCGAGGCTGAACATCAGCGCGAAGACCAGCCGCACCCTGGGCGGCACATAGGCCTCGCCGAAGCCGGGCAGCAGCATGACCGCGGAGCCCACGCGGCAGAATACCATGAAGAACTGGAAGATGCTGCCGTTCAGCAGCGTTTCCAAGGTCTCGCCGGGCGGCACGGCTGGAGCCTAGCTGACGATGCGCTGCATGATCTGCTCGGTGAAGTCCACCAGCACATGCAGCATGAAGGGCGCCAGCAGCAACAGGGAGACGAAGACCACCAGGATCTTCGGCACGAAGGTCAGGGTCGCTTCCTGGATCTGGGTCAAGGCCTGGAACAGCGAAATGACCAGGCCGACGATGAGCGAGATCAGCATGACCGGCGTGCCGATCTTCAGCACCACGATCACCGCATCCCGGCTGACCTCAAGAAGCGCCGCTTCATCCATGGCTGGGTCGCTCCACTTACGCGGAGAGAGTCATTGCGGGGCACCCCCTCCTCACCTCCCCCGAAGACGGGGGAGGAAGCAGGTGATGCCGAGTTCTGAGCCCTCCCCCGACTTCGGGGAAGGGTTGGGTGGGGGTGCCACACACTCGATGCATCCTTAGATCGGCATCCGCAGGATTTCCTGGTAGGCGGCGACCGCCTTGTCGCGGACGGCGGTGACTGCCTGGAGGGTCACTTCCGCCGCGGAGACTGCCGTCACCACGTCGGTGACATTGGCCTTGCCGGCGGTCGCGAGCAAGGACTGCTTTTCCGATTCGGCGCCGGTCTTTACCGATTCCGTGGCCGCCTTCTGCAGCAGGTCGCCGAAGGTCTCGCCGGCCGCCGTCGCGGCGCCGTTGTCGCCGTCGACCGCGCCGGTCAATGCCTTGGCGGCATTGGCATAGGCGGCGACGGCATTGTTGATCGTGGTGTTGGCCATTTCCTTATACCCTGGCTCTATTCATCACGCGGCACCCCCTCCTCAATCCTCCCCCGAAGTCGGTGGAGGAAGTTTTCGCCAAGAGAGTCTTCACCGCAGCAGATCGATGGTGCGCTGGAGCATGCCGCGCGAGACCTCGATCACCTTCAGGTTCGCTTCGTAAGAGCGCTGCGCTTCGCGCATGTCGTTCATCTCGATCAGCGTGTTCACGTTCGGCAGCTTCACATAGCCGGACTTGTCGGCCGCCGGGTTCGAGGGGTCGTATTTGCGGGTGAACTCGGAAGGGTCGAGGCCGACCTTCTTCACCTTCACCAGGCTCATGCCCATCTCGCGGTCCAGCGCGTTCTGGAAGGTGATGGTCTTGCGGCGGTAGGGATCGCCGCCCGGGACTTCGGAAACCGAATCCACGTTGGCGATGTTCTCCGAGATGACCCGCAGCCGCTCGCCCTGCACCCGCATGCCGGCGGCGGAGATCATCAGCGATTCCATGAGGTCCATAAGCGGTCTCCTCGAACTTCCGTTACACGCCGCGACCGATCGCGGTCTTCAGCATATCCACATGCTTGCGATAGAGATTGGTGATCTGGCTGTAATCCGCCTGGGTCTGCGAGAGCTTCATCATCTGCTCCTCGAGCACGACCGAGTTGCCGGCGGGCGCCGTCTCGTAGGTCTTCTTCTGCTTCTTCGAATCCACCGGGTCGGCCGGCGGGATGGTGCCGGAGATGTGCTTCGGGTCGGTGCGCTTGGGCTCGACCGCGGCCAGCTTCTTCAGATGGTCGCCGAAATCCAGCGGCACCACGTCCTTCGGCTGGTATTGCGGCGTGTCGGCATTGGCGATGTTGGTGGCGATCACCTTTTCGCGGGCGCCGAGCCAGTTCATCCGTTCGGTCAGGCGCTGGAAGAGTGGTATCTTGAAGAGGTCCATCGAATCCCGGTCGCCGCCGCCTTTTCCGCGTTCGCCGGCATCATGCCTCACACCCCTTAACGGCCCGTTAATTTGCCTAAAATGCTAGGCAAATTTTGCGCTAAATCCGGGACTTAGCACCGCCGCCCGGGAAGTCTTTGATTCGACGTGGTTTTGCTGGCAACCTCCACCCCGCCATTAACCCGGCATTAAGCAAGCGATGCGATGCTGCGGCGGCAAAAGGGAGCTTCCATGGCCTCTTCCGACCGCGACAAAAGTAAACAGGGGTCCCCACCGGAGGACCCGATCGGCCCGCCGCGGCCGCGCTGGGGCGAGCCCAAACCGCGGGCGCCGATCGCGATCGCGCTCGACTACAAGAAGGGCGGCAAGCTCGATCCCAAGGCGGGACCCCGGGTCGCCGCCACCGGCAAGGGCGCCGTCGCCGAGCAGATCCTGCAGATCGCCTTCGAGCGCGGGATCCCGGTGCGCGAGGATGCCGATCTCGCCCAGATCCTCTCGACCCTGGAGGTCGACAGCGTGATCCCGACCGACGCGCTCGCCGCCGTCGCCGAGATCCTCTCTTATCTCTACCGCCTGAACGGCAAGGTGTTGGACGGCCGCAGCGGCAGCGAAGACGCCGATCCCGGCAGCGAAGCAGAAGGAGCGGTGCGATGACCGCGACGGGACATCAACTGGAAGAATCGATCGACCAGCTGGCCGCCATGATCGAAGGCGCGCAGCAGATGGCCGAGGCCGGGCAGATCGTCGAGCTCGACGTGCTCGCGCTGAAGATCGCGGTGCTGACCGATGCGCTGCACGACAAGGAGGAGGTCGAGCGACCCAACCCGCTGCTGCCGCGCCTGGAGCATCTGGTGGAGGCGCTCAATCACCTCGAGCTGACCTTGCGGAAGCGCAACGTGAACCTGGCGCTCGACCTGCAGCAGGCGGATCGCCGGCTGCGGGCGCAGGTCGCCTATCGCAGCGACCGGTCGGACGGGTGAGTTCGCCCTTGATACAACGCGTTTCATGACTCGAGCCCACTAGTCGCACATGGAATTCGACACTTATCTCCGTTTCATTCTGGTCCTGATCTTCGTGCTCGGCCTGGTGCTGGCTTTGGGCTGGGTGCTGAAGCGTTCGGGCATCAGCGGCAGCGCGGTGGCCGGCAAGGGCAAGCGGCTCGGAATCGTCGAGACCGCTTTCCTCGGGCCGAAGCATCGGCTGATCCTGGTGCGGCGCGACGAGGTCGAGCATCTGGTGCTGGTCGGGCCCAATACCAACACGCTGATCGAGTCCGGCATCGCCGCCGATCCCAGGACGCGGCAGAGCTTCAAGGCGCTGGTCAAGGCCGAAGCCGCGCCGAAAGAGACCAAAGAGGAGAGCGGCCAGTGAAGCGCCGGCCTGCAAAACCTTTGCGCATCGCCGCCTGGATCTTCTCCGGCGTCTTCGGCCTCGGCGCCCTGCTGCTGTTGATCCATCCGGCTTTGGCCCAGAGCGTCACCCTGGACATGGGACCGGGCGAGCGCGGCGCCTTCACCGGCAAGGTGATCCAGCTGGTCGCGCTGATGACGGTGCTCTCCCTTGCGCCCGGCATCCTGGTGATGGTGACCTCGTTCACGCGCATCGTCGTGGTGCTGTCGATCCTGCGCTCGGCGATCGGCGCCACTGGCACGCCGCCCAACATGGTGCTGGTCAGCCTCGCCATGTTCCTGACCGCCTTCGTGATGGCGCCGACCTTCGAGCAGGCCTACACCAACGGCGTCAAGCCGCTGATGGACGAGCAGATCACCGAGGAACAGGCCTTCACCCGCAGCGTGGCACCCTTCCGTTCCTTCATGCTGGCGCAGGTGCGGGAGAAGGATCTCGCCCTCTTCGTCGACATGGCCAATGTCGGGCCGATCGCCACCCCGGACGACACGCCGTTGAAGGCGCTGATCCCGGCCTTCATGCTGAGCGAGCTCCGCCGCGCCTTCGAGATCGGGTTTCTGGTCTACCTGCCGTTCCTGATCATCGACATGGTGGTCGCCTCGGTGCTGATGGCCATGGGCATGATGATGCTGCCGCCGGTGATGATCGCGCTGCCCTTCAAGCTGATCTTCTTCGTGATGGTGGACGGCTGGTACCTGATCGCCGGCAGCCTGGTGCGAAGTTTCAATCCGGCGGGATAGCCCTTAAATCCCGAGGGCGTCATACGCCCGGAATTTCCTGGTCGCAGGTGAAGGTCGCGTTCCACATCGGCCGTGGGCGTATTTCCATTGTTATGACGTAGCCGGAAACCAGCTGGGGGTTGCCATCGGGACAGGCCGCCTGCATCACCTTCGCGGCCTTCGCTTCCCCCGACTCACCGCGGTCGAGATGCCCGAAGGCATGATAGGTCGGGAGACCGTTGGTGCTTCCAGAGCGCTCGACGCTCTCGGCGCCGAAGCGCATCGGCGTGAGGCAGGCGGCGAGGCAGAGGCAGAGGCAGGCGGCGATCGGTGCAATCCAGCGCATCATCTACCAGAGGGCGTGGTCGCAGGTGAAGGCGGCGCCGAACCACGGCCCGCTGCCGCCGCGGCCCGCATTCTGACTGGTCACCGAATCCGCATAGAGCAGCTGCGGATCGCCGTTCGGGCAGGCCAGCTTCATGATCCGCTCGCCTTTGATCTCAGGCGACTCTCCCGATGCGAAGGGACCGAAGATCGTGTAGGTCGGCTTGGCCTCGGGGTATTCCGAGGGTTCGACCAGCACGTCGTCATACATGCGGCCGTTCTTGGACAACCCGTCCAGCGAAGTCAGCCCGTTCTTGCCACAACCGGCCAACAGCAGCATCGCAGCGACGGCAACCGATCCGGCCGCCCGGCTCACAAGTCTCCAGTTGAACATGGACTCCCAAATGCGCATTCGATCCAACCTCAATTGAGCGGAATGACCTGATCGCAGGAAAAGGTCGCGTACCAGAACGTGCCCGAGGCAGGCGCGCCGTAGCGGTCCTGTCCATTGAACGAATAGGCGTTGCCGGCGAGCAGCGTGGGGTTTCCGGTCGGGCAAGCCGCCGCGATCACCTTCTTGGCTTCCCGCTCCGGGTCCATACCGTAGAAGACCTTGCCTTCGATCGCATAAGTGGGGCGGCCGGCGGCGTCCTCGACCCGCTTGAAATCCTCCGCCCCGTAGGCCGGGTGATCGTTGGGGATGTAGCAGCCTTGCAGCAAGCCGCCGGCACAGGCCAGGACGGCCGCCAGCTTGGTCACGCGCCGATCCAACACACGCAATGCAGCCCCCAGATTCCCCTGCTGGCGACGATACACGCGGGGGTTGGGCATGACAATCGGCGACGGTGCAGTAGGCTGGTTAGCGCGCCCCGGCGGAAGCGCTACTGCCCGGCGGGTTGGGTGGGCTGGCCGGCGGTCTGGTCCGGTGCAGGCGTCGCCGGTGCGCCGGAGCCGGAGCTGTCTTTCGGCTGGTCGAGCGGGGCCAGCGGGCCGGTGTCGGTGGCGGGCTCGGTGGCGGTGCTCAAGGCTTCGGCTTGCAGGATCTTGCGGTATTCCTCGACGAAGACGCCGAGCTGGTCGACGCTCTTCATCTGCGCGGTGATGGATTCGGTGAGGCCGCTGTCCGGCGAGGTCAGCACACGGAACGGCTTCGCCAATGCCGTGGTGTCCATCGGCTTGCCGAAGGCGCGGGCGAGATCCTTCATGCCGCGGCGGTCGTTGGCCAGCGACAGGGCGACCGCGCGCTTCAGGATCAGCGCCGAGAGCACCGGGTCGAGCAAAGGCTTCTGCGCCGGCGCCGCATCCGGCGCATTCGGATCATCGGCCGGCGCCGGCTGGGTCGCGTCGGCGGCCGCGGCGGCCTTGGCATCGGCGAGCGCCTTGTCCAGGACCGAGGCCGGATTGGCGGCGATGTCGTCCGGCGCCGGCCCCTTCACCTCGGCGAGGCGCTTGGCCTGCTCGGCGGTGATGAGCTCGCCGAGCGCGTCGGCGGCGGACGGCCATTCGCGCAGCTTCCAGTACATGTCGGACTTCAGCCAGAGGCCCTCGAGGCTGCCGTCGGCTTCGATCAGGCCGAGGCCGCGCAGAGTCTCGCCGGTGTCGAACAGCGCGCGGGCCTTCAGGCGCTGGCGCTGGGCCTGCAGCTCCGGCGAGGTGGCGGCGGGATTCTCGGTGTCGGCGAGCGCCTGCAGCGCGCGGTCGGGCTTGTCGTCCAGCAGGCGCACGGCCGCGAGACGCGTCCCCGCCCCCACCTTGGCGGCGCCGGAGAGCCGGGTCTTCACCTGGCGGTCGAGCAGGTCGCCGGCACGGTCGAGCAGGTCGACCTTCACCAGGCGGTCGGCCAGCGCGGCGATCATGCGGTCGCCGTCGGCGCCCGGCGGCGTCAGCTCGCGGAACTCGTCGTAGAGTGCCACCGCGGTCAGCGGCGAGAGCGTGTCGGCCCGGCCGCCGAGATAGAGGCTGCGGAACTCCGCCGTCATGTCGTCGGCGGCCTGCTTGGCCTTCGGGTGATCGGGGAAATGGGTCGCGGCCTGGCGGAGCGTGAGCAGCCCCTTGCGCGGCTGGGCGACCTCGAAATAGAGATGGCCGAGCTTGCTCAGCAGATCGAACTCGAAGGTGTCGCCGCGGTAAAGGAAGCGCAGCGCCTCGAGCTTGGCGACCGCGTCCTTGGGCTCGATCTTCTTCTCCGCGAGCTGCTGCGAGACGACCTCGAAGGTCGAGCGCGCCTTGATCTCGTCGATCGGGCTGTCGGTCAGCTGCTCCCAGGTGGCGAGCGCCGCGTCCTTCTGGCCCATCTTCTGCTGGCGCAAGCCGTCGAGGAAAGCAGCATGCGCCGCAGTGGCAGGATCGGTCTTTTCGGCTTTCAGCGGATCGAGATAGTTCTGCGCGGTCAAGGGATCGCCCGCGTCCAGCAGCGCCCGCGCGGCGAGCAGGCGGACGTCGTTGCGGAACGGGTTCGGGTAATCGGAGATATCCGGCAGCGCGCCGCTGAAGATCTTCGCCGCCGCCGCGTCGTCGCCGCGCTTGGCGGCGATGTAGGCCGTCATGAGATTGGCCTCGGGCACGTTGTGCAGCGCGGGCTCCGCCATCAGCCGCTCGGCGCGATCATAGGCCCCGTGCATGGTCTCGGCCGCGGCGCCGATCGCCATGATCAGCGGGTTGTTCCGGGCGTTGCGGTCGGCATCGAGAATCTCGTTGATGCGGCCAGCGGCCTCCGGCGCAAAGCCGTTCGCCAGCAGGAACTGGGCGAGTTCCAGCAGCGCGCGGTTCCTGTCCCCCGGCCCCGCATCCTTGAGGCGCGCCAGCAGTGCGTCGCGATCGGCGTTGAAGCTGGCCTCGCCGCCGCGGCGCCACTTCTTCATGTCGAACAGGCTGGCGGTGGTGGGCAGCGCCTTTGGCACCGAGACGACGACCGGCGGCGGCGGCGCGCCGTCCGGCGTCGGCAATGCAGGCGCGGTCTCTACAGGCGCAGCTTCCGCAGGCGCCGGCTCGGTCTGCGCCGGCTCGGGCGGCTTCGGCGCCTCCGCCGCGGCCGGCGCGGGTGCTGCCGCCTCCGGCGCCGCCTCGGCGCCGGCTTGCGGCGGCGTGGTGATGACGACGCCGTTGGGGCTGGCGGTCACCTTCGGCCGGTCGTTGAGCAGCGCCACCACCACGCCCTGATGGCTCGGCAGCAGCTTGAAGTCGGGCCAGTCGGATTGCCGGGCGATGCCCGTGCCGGCCAGCTGCGTGGGCGTCACCACCAGCTTGCTGCGGTCGGCCGGATCTTCGAGGTCGATGGCGGCGCCGGCGGCGATCAACCGGACGATCAGGCTGGTGCCGCCGTTCGGCAAGGTCTCGCGGCTCTGCTGCAAGGGCTGGACCGGCGCGATGGCCTGGCCCGCACGCAGGGTCACCTTCCAGCGCGCACCCTCCGGCTCGGTCGTCGGCGAAGCCGCGGCGCCGCCGGTGATGCGCAGCGCCAGCGCGAAGCTCGTGGGCAGCAGCTCGACCTTGCCGATCGCCTTCTCGACGCGCGTGAGCGGCTTCAGGTCGGCCTTGCCCGGGCGATCGAAGACCAGCCAGAGCGCATCGCCACGGCGGAACACCGCCAGCGCCACCCGCTTCGGCCAATCGAAATAGAGTGTGGCGCCGTCGGCCAGCGGCAAGGCGGTGACCTTGACATCGACCGCGGGCGGCGCCACGCGCGGCGGCTCGAAGGCGGTCGGCGGCGCCGCGGTCACCGGCGTGGCGACACCCGGTCCGGACGCGCCCGCGCTCGCCGCGGGCGGCGCGGCCGGCTGCGGCGCCGCGACTTCCGGCAGCGCCGATTGCAGTTCCGGCGCCAGCCCGGGCGCGGCGGCGACGGCTTTCGGCGCTTCCGGCTGCGGCGCGGCAGGCTGCGGCACGGCGGGCTGCGTCACGGGGATCTCGGCGGGGATGTCCTGAAGCTCCGGCTGCGCGGGCTCGGGTTGCGCGCTCGCGACCTCGGCCGGCACCGGGCTGGGCGCGGCGGGCGGTTCCTTCGGCAGGTTCGCGGCGTTGCGGTCGTAGACGTCGAGCACGACGGTGTTGCCGCTGCGGAAGTCGCGCAGCACCATGCCGGGCTTCAACGCCAGCTTCACCGTGAGTCCGTTCGCCGTGGCATTCGCGGTCATGGAATCGACCCGCGGCGGCAGGTCGCCGGCGACCTTCGCGAGATCGATCGCGCCGGGGCTGGCGAATTGCAGCTCGGCCTGGTCGCCGGTCTGCTTCAGGGTGTAGCGCACATCCTTCGGCCAATCGAAGGCGAGGCGCGAGTAGCCCTGATGCTCGCCGGTGCGCAGCTTCACCGCCGCGGGCGCAGGCTTCGCCGGCGCGGCGGACGGCCCCGTGGCGGAGGGGCCCGTGGCGGACGGCTGGGCGGCGCCGGCGGTCTTCACGCGGCGGCTGGCGGCGTCGGGGCCGTTGTCGAACTCGCGCTGGCTCGCGTCGTCGGCGAAGGCGAAGTCGAGCGCCAGCTTGGCGCCGTCGTTGAACACCTGCCAGGTGACCGGGCCGTGGAAACTCAGGGTGAGGCGCTTGTTGTCCGGCGAGAGCGTCACCTTGGTGATGTAGTCCTTCAGCGTGGAGGCGGCTTCGGCGAGGTCGATCTTCGCCGCGCGGTCGAAGCGCAGTTCCAGGCGATCGCCCTCGCCGGAAACATCGGTCGCCACCGCGCCGGGGAAGTCGATCACCAGGCGACCGAAATCCTCATGCAGGCCGCCGCGCGCCGGGACCGTCTGCGCCAGGGCGCCGGCCGACGCGACGACCAGGCAGACGCCCATCAGGCAGATGGCGGCCGCCGCGCGCCAGGCGGCGGGCAGCCTTCGGGCAATCCTGCGAAGTGGCGGTTCGGTCATCGACGCGGAATCTCTTGAGATCGGCACGAAACAGCACGAACGACTCTGTACGAATCGAAGAGCACAGAACGTGCCAACATCATACCGGGCTTCGGCGGCTAAGTCTTTGGCGGGATTGCCGAGAAGGCCGGCGACCGCGGCTATGGAGTCGTGCCCGCGGGCGCCTTGTCGAAGACGATGAGATCGATGCCGGCGGCCTCCCCCGGCGCGGTCAGGCGGGTGCGGGCGGCGATCGGCCCGGCGGCCCCGGCCTGCTCGAGGCGCGCGGCGAGGCGGACGGCGTAAGCGAGGCCGGTGGTGAACTCCGCCGGACGGTCGGGCCGGACCTCGACCGCGATCGTGTTGGGCACGGTGCCGAGCGCGCCGCCGATGGCATAGACCAGGTCCTGCCCGGCGGCCTGGCCGGCGCTGCCGACGGAAAGCAGGTCCTTGGGCGGGAGATGCAGGAGGACGCGGTCGCCCTCGCTCTCGACCCCGATATTCGCCAAGGCCGGATCATGCTCCAGCTTGGCCTTGATCACCGAAGCGAGGTAATCAACGTTGCGGCCCTCGTCGCGCGGCGCCACTTGCATCGCCCGGTCGGCGCTGCCGGGAACATCCTCGACCACCTGGCGGCCGGGCATGCCCTCCATCAGCTTGTCGAACTTGGCGCGGTCCACGGCCACGAGGGAATAGAGCAGGACGAAGCAGGCCAGGAGGCAGCTCACGAAATCGGCGAAGCTCATCAGCCAGGGCGGCTGCGGCGTCTCGGTCGGCGCCGGCATCGAGGACAACAGATCGGGCTTGCGGCCGCTGCCGATCATCATGGGCTACCCGGGAGTCGCGCGTTGGGGCGCAGCCGGATGGTGAGCGAGATCATCTGGCCGTCGCCGGGTATCAGGCTGACCGAGGCGGCGTCGTTGGCGAAGCCGGCCTCGCGCAAGGCGGCGCCGACGGCGCCGGCGCCGGCGATCGCGGCATCGTCCATCTTCGGCGCGGTGAGGGCGACCTCGACCTCATAGGCGAAATCGGCGGGGCCGGTCTTCAAGGCGCGGATCGCCTGCGCCAGGATGCCGTCGAAGCCCGAAGCGAGCTTGGCGCCGTCACCGTCGAAAACCAGGCGGCGCGGCAGATTGAGCACATAGTCGTCGGCGGTCTCGGGCTTGACGCCGGAGACCAGCGGCACCTCGGCGTTGAGCGAGGCCCTGAGATCGCCGAGCAGCTTGCGGGTCTCCGCCTCCTCGCCGACCGGCGTCGAGGGCGCAAGCCCGGTGTTGGAGAAGGCGCGCGACAGGCCCGACATCACCGATTGCTCGCGCTCGGTGTTGCGCAGCGAGATGCTGGTCAGCACCACGAAGAAGCACATGACCAGGATCAGCAGGCCGACCAGGGTCGGCAGACTGGGATTGCGCGCCACGGCCGGCTTGAAGCCGGCAGCGGCGTCGAGCCATTGCGGCATCGCCGCCTTCAACTCGGCGACGCGCGCCTCATGGGTCGAGGGATCGCTTTCGGTGGAAGCGGCGGCTCCGTTTGGATATTCGGCGGCGCCGGTGGTCAAGGCCGCCTCAGTCGAAGCTGGCGAGCAGCGCGTCGATGTCGTCCTGCTTGCCGGCGTTGGCCGCGAGCTGCGGGCCGTTCAGCAGGGCTTTGTCGCTCATCGGATCCTCCGACGCCTTTTCCGGCGCCGGATGCGCGGCCTTGTATTTGGCGATCTCGTCGCCAAAGGCGGCGACCAGGGCGTCGACCTTGGATTCGATATGCTTCAGCGCCTTCACCACCTTGGTGATGCGCTGGCCGGTGATGTCCTGGAAGTTGCAGGATTCGTAGACCTTGGTGACCGCGTCGGTGACCTTCTCGGCCATCTCGGGGCTCATCTCGACGGTCAGGGCCTCCAAGCTCTCCATCGCCTGGAGGATGCCGTTGGTCGCCTCCTCGGTCGAGCCGACGATGGCGTCGAGCTCGTCGGTGGCGCTCGGGATGTGGTCGCTCATGATCTCGTCGGGGCGGAGCGCTGCGATCTCGCTCTTCGCCGTCACGATGTAGCGCGCGAGGGATTCGACCTCGGCGTAGAGCTTCAGGTTCATCTCCGAGAGATCGCCTTCCATGCTGGAAAGCATCTCGGTGACGACCTCCTGGATCTCGTCCTTGGTGTAGCTCGGCATGCGCGTCTTCAGCGCGCTGAGCTTGGCAACCAGTTCGGCGGGAACCGCACCAGACATTTTCGTTCTCCTCGGGCCTAATGGGCTCAGAAGTTGCCGATCACCGAGGCAAGCTTGGTCTTCAGGGTGGCGGCGTTGAACGGCTTCACGATGTAGTTGTTGACGCCGGCTTCCTTGGCCGCGATCACGTTCTCGGTCTTTGATTCCGCGGTGATCATGATGAAGGGCAGCGCCTTCAGCTTGGCATCGGCGCGGACTTCGCGGAGCAGCTGGATGCCGGTCATCGGCTCCATGTTCCAGTCCGAGATCACCAGGCCGTATTCCTTGTCGCGCAGCTTCTGCAGCGCCATCGAGCCGTCGGTCGCCTCGTCCACATTGTTGAAGCCGAGCTGCTTCAGCAAATTGCGGATGATCCTGAGCATCGTCTTGTAGTCATCGACGATGAGGATATTCATTTGCATATCGACCGACATTTCGACTTCCTCTCGGCTTTCTTCTCAAGCCCGCTGCTTCGATGAGACTGAATAGCCCCGTAATCGTTAAGTCCGGGTTAAATCCGGCAAGTTTTCCAAGTTCTTAGCGTTTTTTACCAGGCATTCCTAACCCACGGTCCCAGGTGCGTTTTCAGGGCGCCACCGGCAGCTGCTGGCGCTGGGCCAGCTCGAAGGTGACCTCCTTGGCCTTGGTCGGGGTCATCATGGCCAGGATCGGCGCCACCTTGCGTTCTTTCATCCGTGCGATGACCTCCAGGAGGATGTCCATGTCCAGCTCCTCGAAGACGCCGGCCGCCGCCTTGGGCTTCATGTTCTCGTAGATCTTGACCAGGCTCTGCAGCTGGGCCTCCTCGGCGTCGCTGCGCTTCTTCAGCAGGTCCTGAAGCGTGGACTGCATGGCTTTGAGCTCGGCCATCTTCTGGTCCATCTTCTGCTCGGCGGCGGCCACCAGGGCCTCGCGCTCGTCGAGCTGGCGCGCCTTGGCGTCGAGCTCCGCGCGCCGCTTCGAGAGCTGCTGCAGGACATCGACCTCCTCGTCGGTGTAGTTGAAAGGATCGACCGCGGCCGCGGAATCCGGCTTCGGTGCCGCAGCGCCCTCGGCAGGCGCCGCCTCACCGGCAGCGGGCGCCTCGCCTGGCGCCGGAGTGGCGGGGGCCTGGGCGGCGGGGGCCTGGGCGGCGGGGGTCTGGGCGGCGGGGGTCTGGGCGGCGGGCTGCGGGGTGTTGGCGGCCGGAGCCGGCGCGGCGGGCGTTGCCGGCTGCTGCGCGGTCTGGGTGTTGGGGGCGAGCTGGGTCGGTTGCTGCGCGGCCGGCTGCGGCGTGGCCGGGGCCGGCGGGGTCGGCGTCTGCGGCTGGGTCTGCGCCTCGGTCTCGCTGCCGACGGTGACGGAGAGCTCCTGCCAGATGCCGCCGATCTTCACGGTCATCATCAGCGCCAGCGCGCCCATCAGGGCGGGGAGCAATCGAATGCGGAACCTTGCCACGCTCACTTCTCCTTCAGCGCATGCCCGAGAGCGAGGACAGGAACGCCTTCGCCTCCGGGGAGACTTCGGCTTCCGCGACGCGCACCGCCTGACCCTGGTCAGCAGCCCCGCGATCCACCGGCCTATGCTCCATCGCGCCCAACAAAGCTTCACTCCGCCGCGCGAGCGCGACGGCTTCCTCCAGCCGGGTCGATGACGCGTCCGCCCGGCCGATCAACAGGCGCAGGTCATCCGAGACCCGCTGCACCTCGGCGATCACCTGGCGCCCGCGCTCGGCGCCGCCATCGAGCTGCTTGGCCAGGCCCTCGGCATTGGCGCGAAACGCCGCCAATCCCTCGGTCGCCGCCTTGGTCTGCGCCGCCAGGTCCGCCGTCAGCTTCTCGAACGCGGCGCGGCCTTCGCGCAGTTCCGCCATGCGCCGGTTCAGCCGATAGACGGAAACAAGCGCTGCGCCCAGCAGAACGATCAGCAGACCGTCAGCCAGCAAACCGATACTCATCCCGCCTCAACTCACTTCATAAGCCGGTCGGAAATCTTGACCGCAATCTTGCCCGAGCGCCGGCCCATCTGGCCCTTGAACAGCTGGACATCGCCGCAGCGGAGCTCGACCTCTGAGTCCGGCGTGCATTCCAGCGCCAAGCGCGAGCCCGGCTTCCAGTTCAGGACCTCGCCCAAGGGCAGGGTCAGTTCATCCAGCACCGCGTTGATCTCGACGTCGGTCTGCCAGAGCTCGCTCGAAAGATGGGTTTCCCAGATCGAGTCACGGCCGAACTTTTCGCCCATGAACATCTGCAGCAGCAGCTCGCGCACCGGCTCGAGGGTTGCGTAGGGGATCAAGAGCTCGATCCGGCCGCCGCGGTCTTCCATATCGACGCGGAGGCGCGCCAGCACCGCCGCGTTGGCGGCGCGCGCGATCGCGGCGAAGCGCGGGTTGGTTTCCAGGCGCTCGAAGCGGAAGGTGACCGGTGAAAGCGGGTCGAAGGTCGCGGTCAGGTCGTTCAGCACGACGCCGACCAGCCGCTCGACCAGGTTGCGCTCGATCGTGGTGTAGGGCCGGCCCTCGATGCGCATCGCGGCGGTACCGCGACGACCGCCCAAGAGCACGTCGACGATGGAATAGGTGAGCGTGGAATCCACCATGATGAGACCGTAGTTGTCCCATTCCTCGGCCTTGAAGACGCCGAGCATGGCGGGCAGCGGGATCGAGTTCAGATAGTCGCCGAAGCGGATCGCGGTGATGTTGTCGAGGCTGACCTCGACGTTGTCCGAGGTGAAGTTGCGCAGGCTGGTCGAGAGCATGCGGACCAGGCGGTCGAACACGATCTCGAGCATCGGCAGGCGCTCGTAGGAGACCAGCGCGCTGGAGAGGATCGCCTGGATGCCGGAGGGCTTGTCGCCGCCGCCCCCGCCGCCGCCGCCGCTGATTCCCAGCAGGCTGTCGATCTCGCTCTGGTCTAGCACGCGGTTGGAGACCGGGCCAGTGGCTTCGCCCTCGCCCTCGCCGCCCTCGTCGGCCATGTTCTCCCAGGCTGCCGCAGCGGCCTTTTCTTCTTCGGAGAGCTCTTCTTCGCCTTGGGTTTCGTCGTCGCCAATCATGCCCTTGCTCCGCCTGGCTCGCTTACTGCGCCAGCATTGATTTGATCAGCACGTCCTCGACCTCGATCGGCTTGGCTGCGGCCTTGGCGCGCAGCAGCAGCTCGTCGCGCATGCGCTGCACGCCGTCGGCGCCTTGCAGGTCCTCGATCCTGAGGCTCCTGAGATAGACCTGGAACTGGTCGATCACCTTGGGCATCACGCCTTCGAGCTTCTTCGCGTCTTCCTCGGTCTTCACCGCCAGCCAGAGGTCGAGATTGAGATACGGCATCCGCTTGCCGGTGCCGACCAGGTTGACCTGCAGCGGATGCTCGAGCGCGACGTAGACCTGCGGCTCGTCGGCCGCATGCTCCGCCGCCGCTTCGGCGGCATGTTCCTCGGCCGCCGGATCCTTCTTCAACAGCAGGAAGTATGCGGCGGCACCACCACCGCCCAACAGCAGGACGGGCAGGATGATGAACAAGACCAGCTTCTTGCCGCTGAACTTCTTCTTCTTCGGTGCTTCTGTTGCCGCTGTTTCGTCGGCTGCCGCCATGACCATAACCCTAAAATGACCTCATCCCAGCGGACCGCCTCCCGGCCCCACGGCTGAGAGGGAATTTATGAAGGTGATGGTTAACATCTCGTGAAAACCGGACAGCGATCCCACGCCTGAATGACGCAGGGAAATCCCGGACCGGACTCCGCCGCGGGGGGGTCAGCGGCACGGCGCCCGGGCGGCGGCGCGGCAAGAACTGCCGGGACTTCGGGCCGGATCGACCGGGCCAGCCGCCCTGCCCGTTCCGCCGATCATCAGGCAAGCAACTGAAATAGCGCGAATTTTTTCTGGCACGCGTCCTGCATTCAACTGTTCGACCGGCCGAAGTGCCGATTGGACAATGACCCAGAAGGGGCGCCGTCATGGAAACACCGAGTTACGTCGCGCTGTCGCGACAGACCGCCCTCGTGCGGCAGATGGATGTCGTCGCCAACAATCTCGCCAACGTGGCGACGCCCGGCTTCAAGGCCGAGTCCGAGATCTTCACCTCCGTACCGATTCGCTCCCAGGTCCGCGGCGCGCCGCAGAAGCTCGCCTATGTGCAGGATTTCGCGACCGCGCGGGATTACAGCACCGGGCCGATGCAGCCGACCGGCAATGATCTCGACGTCGCGATCCAGGGCAGCGGCTTCTTCGTGGTGCAGACCCCGAACGGCAACCGCTACACCCGCTTCGGCCATTTCCAGCTCAATGCCGCGGGCCAAGTCGTCACCAAGCAGGGCTACCCGGTCCTGGCCGGCGGCGCGCCGCTGCAGATCGATCCCGACGACGGGCCGGTGCAGATCTCCGGCGACGGCAGCGTTTCCGCCGACCGCACCCAGGGGGGCAACGCCCAGGCGGTGTACGGCAAGCTCGACGTCGTCGATTTCGCCAACCGCGATGCGCTGAAGCCGGAAGAGGGCGTCCTCTTCACCACGGACGCGCCGCCGATCCAGGTCGCCAATCCCGGCGTCGTCCAGCGCATGCTGGAGCAGTCCAACGTGCAGTCGGTCAAGGAGCTCACCAACATGATCTGGGTGCAGCGCTCCTACGAAGCGGTGCAGCGCTTCATCGACGGCGAAGACGACCGCATGAAGCGCGCCGTCAATTACATCATCCCGAGCAGCTAAAGGAAGGCCTTCATCATGCGCTCCCTGTTCACCGCCTCGACCGGCATGGCCGCCCAGCAGCTCAATATCGACGTGATCGCGAACAACATCGCGAACGTCACGACCACCGGGTTCAAGCGGAGCCGGGCGGAATTCTCCGACCTCCTGTACCAGGAATACCGCCGCGTCGGCACCC
This sequence comes from Dongia sp. agr-C8, assembly GCF_054658695.1. NCBI lineage: Bacteria > Pseudomonadati > Pseudomonadota > Alphaproteobacteria > Rhodospirillales > Dongiaceae > Dongia > Dongia sp. agr-C8. The sequence goes on along the minus strand of NZ_BAAGHZ010000001.1, from coordinate 897,755 downwards.
AGTCCTCCGACACCGGCACGATCGTGCCGGCGGGCGTCCAGGTCGGCCTCGGCGTGAAGCCGGTCGCGGTCTATCGCATCAGCGAGCAGGGCTCGCTGATCGCGACCAACAACCAGCTCGACATCGCGATCAAGGGCCGCGGCTTCCTGCAGGTCACTCTGCCGGACGGCACCACCGCCTATACCCGCGACGGCGCGCTGAAGCTGGACAATACCGGCATCATCGTGACCGCCGACGGCTTCCAGGTGCAGCCGGCGATCACCGTCCCGGCCAACGCCACCACGCTCACCATCAACGCTGACGGCCAGGTCCAGGCCACCATCCCGGGCCAGGTGAACCAGCAGTTGCTGGGCCAGCTCCAGCTCGCGAATTTCATCAACGAGCCGGGCCTGCAGTCCAACGGCGACAACCTGCTGGTCGAGACCGAGGCTTCCGGCGCCCCCACCGTCGGCAATCCCGGCGACATCGGCTTCGGCCAGCTGCAGCAGTTCTTCCTGGAGCAGTCGAACGTCAACATGGTGTCCGAGATGACCGATCTCATCACCGCCCAGCGTGCCTATGAAATCAATTCCAAGGTCATCCAGGCCTCGGATTCGATGATGGGCACGATCACCTCGATCCGGTGAGGCAGCCATGATCCGCTTTGCATTCCTGATCCTGACCGCGGCGCTGTCGGCCTGGCTGGTGTTCTCGCTGCCGGCCGGCGCCGAAGAGATCGCCCCGGAAATCGACGGCGGCACCGCCGCGGCCCAGAACGGGCTCACGCTCAAGGAAAGCGTGACGGTCAACGACGACGTGGTGCGGCTCGGCGATCTGTTCGAGCAGCCGATCTCGCTCGGCGATTCTCCGGTCGCCCAGGCGCCGCTGCCCGGCCAGACCATCGTGCTCGACAACCGCTTCCTCAGGTCGCTGATCCGCGCCTATTCGCTCGACTGGGCGCCGGCCAGCAAGTACCAGCGGGTGCTGGTCGCGCGCGCGTCGCAGCAGATCGATCCCGCCCAGGTGACGCAGCAGGTCAAGGACGCGCTGCGCGACACGCTCGGCACCGACAAGGAGATCGAGCTCGCCTTCGACGTCGGCGACACCAACCTGGTGCTGCCGACCAGCGTCGAGCCGACCCTCGCGGTGCAGAACGTCCGTTTCGACCCCGCCTCGCGGCGCTTCGCCGTGCAGCTGGTCGTCCCCGCCTCCGGCCCGGCCCTGATCAACCGCACGGTCGCCGGCAGCGTCCACGAGACCGTGCAGCTTCCGGTGCTGGCGCGTTCGGTGGCGCCGGGCGAAGTGATCCAGCTGCCCGACCTCGACTGGATGGCGGTGCGCATCGACCGGGTCGCCGGCAACGCGGTGACCGACCCGAAGCAACTGGTCGGCATGACGGCGCGCCGGCCCCTGCGCTCCGGCCAGATGCTGCGCATGAGCGACGTCGCCATGGCGCCCACCATCCACCGCGGCAGCATGATCACTCTGATGGTGCAGACCGAGAACATGACCCTGACCGCGCAAGGCCGCGCGCTCGAGGATGCGGCGGTCGGCCAGCCGATCCGCGTGGTCAACACGATGAGCAACAAGACCCTGACCGGCGTGGTGAAGGACGCGACGACCGTCGCGATCCCGGTCACCGGCGCCATGGCCCTGAATTGAGGAGAGGCGCAATGACCGCCACCCGCACCAAGCGCGCGACCCCGTTGAACCCGGTGGGGCGCAGCAAGCCGAAACCCGTGAAGCGCGTCCTGCCGCTTGCCCTGATCCTGGCCGCGGCCTCGGTCTCGCTCGGCGGCTGCGGCAACATGCTCCAGCGCATCGCCGACGTCGGCAAGGAGCCGACGATCGACCCGATCGAGAACCCGAACGCGCAGGCCGACTACAATCCGGTCACCATGCCGATGCCGGCGCCGATGACCGACGTCCGCCAGGCGAACTCGCTGTGGCGCCAGGGCAGCCGCACCTTCTTCGCCGACCAGCGCGCCAGCAAGGTGGGCGACATCCTGACCGTGGTGATCAAGATCGACGATTCCGCCAAGCTCGACAACGAGACCACGCAGAACCGCGACGGCAGCAACAACGCGCAGGCCTCCGCCCTGCTCGGCTACGAGAAATACGCCAACCAGGTGTTCACCGACGCGACCGATCCGGCCGACCTGATCAACACCGACAGCACCACCGACCAGAGCGGCAAGGGCACGGTCGATCGCGCCGAGGCGGTCAACCTGCGGGTCGCCGCGGTCATCACCCAGGTGCTGCCGAACGGCAACATGGTCTTGAACGCCACCCAGCAGGTCCGGGTGAACTACGAGCTCCGCGAATTGAACGTGAAGGGCATCATCCGCCCGACCGACATCTCGACCGCGAACGAGGTCAACTACGACCAGATCGCCGAGGCCCGGATCGCCTATGGCGGCAAGGGCACCCTCTCCGACGTCCAGCAGCCGCGCTACGGCCAGCAGGTCTACGACATCCTGTTCCCGTTCTAAGGTCGCGATTCGCCAGTCAACCGGGGCGTTTCCAGCCGGTCGGGTTCGTTCTAGGATGAACGCTCCAGATCCGCAGGAGGCGCCCCGGTGCTTTCGATTGCAATGGCTGTCGCGCTGGCGCATCTCTCGCTCGGCCTGGAGCCGACCCCGATTCATGGCGAAGCCGAATGGATCATGCGCGATCCGGCGATTGCCTGGTGCTGCGGCCCGAAGGAATGCGCCGTGGTGCCGGAAGGCGCGGTGCAGCTCGAGGGCGACAGCTGGTTCGTGCCGGCCACCCGTCAGCGCTTCAAGATGGGCGACCCGCATACCTACTGGTCGCGCGACCGCAGGATGTGGTGGTGCCGGGTCAAGGGCAACCTGACCGGCGCGCCGATGGAAGGGCCGGTACAGTGCCTGTTCGTGCCCAAGCTCGAGTTTTGAGCCTGGGAGTCTTCAGCTTGCCCGGGACCGCATGGACCTGATCACCGCCGCGTTGGCCAACCCGATCAACCGCAAGATCCTGGAACGCCTGCCGATGCTGGGCGCGCCCGATGCCTGCCTGGTCGCGGGCTCGGTCTACCAGGCCTTCTGGAATGCGCTCTCCGACCGGCCGGTCGCGGAGGGCGTCAAGGATTACGACATCTTCTATTTCGACGCCGGCGACCTTTCGTATGAGGCGGAAGATGCGGTCATCCGGCGCGCCGCCGCCCTGTTCGCCGATCTCGACGTGCTGGTCGACGTGAAGAACCAGGCGCGGGTGCACCTCTGGTACCAGAAGCGCTTCGGCGGCGGCGATTATCCGGCGCTGCAGAGGGTCGAGGATGGAATCGCGCGCTTCCTGGCGCGCTCGACCTGCATCGGCCTGATGCCGCAGGTCGATGGCGCGCTGCGGCTGATCGCGCCCTATGGCATCGAGGAGACGCGACGCGGCGAGCTCCGCCCCACCGAATTCCGGCGCGACGATCTCGGGCGATTTCGCGAGAAGGCGCAAAGCTATGTCGCGCGCTGGCCCTGGCTCAGGGTCATAGAGGAAGATTGAGCTGTTCTAACCCGTCATGTCCGGACTTGATCGGGGCATCTCGTTCCGCCAGGCACCAGATTGCCGGGTCAAGCCCGGCAATGACGCTTGTGCAACGAGCCCTCGACATAGAAGCGGCGCGAGCGCGCCAGATCCGCGACACCGAGCGTCACCACCGAAATCTGCTGCTGCATCTCTGCCTCCCGGTAAAAGGGATGGATCAGGTCTCGCCGTAGAGGAAGGCGAGCAGGACGAAGCGCCGGCCCCTGGTCACATGCATCGGCTCGTGCAGCAGCGAGCAGGAGAAGGTGATGGCGGCGCCGGTCTCCGGCCGGTAGAGCTGGTTGCCGAATTCCGGATAGCGGAGCTCGCCGCCCTCGAACTGCTCGGTGTTCAAATTGATCGAGCAGGCGAAGCGGCGATGCGCCACCATCGGCTTGGTGTTGTCGCGATGGCCGTGCAGCTCGCCGCCGCGCTCGCCCTCGTAGCAGCCGATGCGATAGGCCTCGCGCCGGGTGATCTTGTACTGGAACGACTTCTGGATCTCCGGAATGAGACGCCGGTTGATGCGGTCGTCGATGAAGGCATTGGTCTCCGGCTGGCGGATCCAGTGATCGACCCGGTCCTTGCGGCCGTATTCCGGGATCTTTTGCTTGTAGTCGGCATTGCCCGGCGGCAGCGTGCCGTGGCCCGGCTCGACATAGGTCTGGCCCTGCATGGCGAAGATGTTGATCAGCTTCCGGCAGTCGGCGGGCGAGAGCACGTCGGGCACGATCAGCACCGGCGGATGCGACGTCATGGCGACCGCGGCGCGGGTCGCGGCGATCCTGGCCAGCGCCGCCTGCGCCGCCGCGGCATCGGCGCCGATATAGGCGATGTGGCGGTTGGGCGCGATCAGCACCAGGCGCGTCTGCCCCGCGGCGCCGAACAGCGATCGCACCGCGCCCTCGGCATCGGCGGCGGATTCGAAGCCGTCGAGCGTCGCATTCTCGCCGAGATTGGTCGCGAGCACGGCGCGGCCCTCGGCGGCCTTCACCGCGGCGATCAAGGCTGCCAAGTCCTGCGGCAAAGCATCGCCGGTCCGGAACAGGAGCAGGAGCGGCTTGCCCGCGACCAGGTCGCTGGCGGGGTCGATGCTCTCCCCGGTCAAAGCCGCCAGGCGGAAGGCCGGGGCGATATCGCCCGCCTCCAGCGGCGGTTTGGCGGCGGTTGGCGTGGTGATTTGCGATACGGCCATGATTTCCCGGACGGTCACTAGGGGCTTATGCGGTGGGCATTGTGCGGATGGCTGGCGCCCGATCAAGCGAATTTGCCCCAGATGATGCGGGGCTGAAAGCGGGGCGAAATATCCTGTGAAAACCATCGGCCCCGCCCTTATATTAGGGGCGCTGACGTCTGCCTGGCACAAGCAATCCCATGATCGACCCGTTCGGCCGCAAGATCTCCTATCTCCGCGTCTCGGTCACCGACCGCTGCGACTTCCGCTGCGTCTACTGCATGGCGGAGCATATGACCTTCCTGCCGAAGGCCGAGGTCCTGTCGCTGGAGGAACTGGATCGCCTGTGCGGTGCCTTCATCGGCCTCGGCGTCAGGAAGCTGCGGCTGACCGGTGGCGAGCCGCTGGTGCGCAAGAACGTGATGGAGTTGTTCCGCGCGCTCTCGCGGCACCTGAAGAGCGGCGCGCTCGAGGAGCTGACCGTCACCACCAACGGCAGCCAGCTCGGCAAGCATGCCGACGAACTGGCGTCGCTCGGCGTGAAGCGGGTCAATGTCTCGATCGACACGCTGGACCCGAGGAAGTTCACCGAGATCACCCGCTGGGGCAAGCTCGACACCGTGCTGGACGGCGTGCGCGCGGCGAAGGAAGCGGGGCTCAAGGTCAAGATCAACACCGTCGCCTTGAAGGGCGTGAACGACGACGAGGTCGATACCCTGGTCGAATGGGCCGGCCGCGAGGGCCACGACCTCACCTTCATCGAGGTGATGCCGATGGGCGATATCGGCGGCGAGAACCGGCTCGACCAATATATGCCGATCTCGCTGCTGCGCGCGAACATGGCGCGGCGCTGGACCTTGGAAGAGACGACGGAGCGCACCGGCGGGCCGGCGCGCTATGTGCGGCTGAAAGAGACCGGGCAGCGGGTCGGCTTCATCACGCCGCTGACTCACAACTTCTGCGAATCCTGCAACCGGGTGCGTGTCACCTGCACCGGCATGCTCTATATGTGCCTCGGCCAGGAAGACAGCGCCGATCTCCGCGCGCCGCTGCGGGCCAGCGAAAGCGACGAACCGCTGATCGCCGCCATCGAAGAGGCCATCGGCCGCAAGCCGAAGGGCCATGATTTCATGATCGACCGCCGCCACCAGGGCCCCGCGGTCGGCCGGCATATGAGCGTGACGGGCGGCTGAGACTCACCCGCAGGCAGATCCGCGGGTCAAGCCCGCGGATGACGCGGTTTAATTAGGCCGTCATGCCCCGGGCCCAGCGGACGAATGTCCGCATTCGCGGACGGGGACCGGGCATCTCGCGCCGCCCTATCTCAGCCGCTTCTCCATCGAGAAGTTGTCGAAGATCTGGCCGTTATAGGTGATGCGCTGCGCCTGCAAGGTGGCGAAGCCGAGGCGCTCGAAGAATTTCCGCGCGGTGATGCTGGACTGGGTCCAGAGCCGGGCGGCGCCGCGGCGCTTCGCCTCGCGCTCGATCTCCTCCATTAGCCTCGTCGCGATGCGCTTGCGCAAGAGATCCTTGTGGACGAACAGCTGGTCCACGTAGTCGTCACCGTCGAGATTGGCGAAGCCGACCACCATGCCGCCCGAAACGGCGACCATGAAATAGCTGGCGTCGATCACCCCGCGCCAATGCTCGAGGTCGACCTGATAGGGCGCCCAGGCGTCGAGATGGGCCTCGGAATAGTCCTGGCGGTTGACGGCATGGACGGTGTCGCGGAACAGGCGTGCGATGGTCAGCGCATCATCGGCGCGGCCGCGCCGCAGCTCGATGGCGAAACGGGTGTCGCGGGCCCTCAATCGACCCCCATCAATCCACGATGACCTGGTGTGCGAAATCCCGCCCGTCGGTGATGGTGACCTGGCGGAAGCCGAGCAGCTTCATGAAATCGAAGAAAGTGGATTCCTCGGGCTGGGTGTTCTGCTGGAAGAACGGCGTCGCGCGGGCGACCGCCGTCAGCTGCGCGAGCAGCGCGCGGGCCCGGTAGATGGTGTTCAGCTGGCCGTCGATCATGCCGACGATGATCAGCTTCTCCGACTGGCCGCCCTTGGCGAAGATGGCGAAGCTCGGCGCGTATTTTCCGTCCAGCAATTGCTTGGTCATGCCGATGATGAAGGCCTGGCGGCGAACCTTGTCGCTTTCGCCGAGCGTGATGGTGCGCGAGACGTAATGCTCGAGGGTCTGCGGCTTCGGATAGTAATAGCCCTCGTGCAGCGACGGCTCCTCGGCCGGTTCCTGGCTGAAGGAGACGTTGTCCTGCGCGGTCGCGGCTCCGGACAGAATGCCCAGCGTGAGGAGGCCGAACGCCAGAGAACCCGCGACGGACCAGCGAGACAGGCGACGCATTCGAACCCCCAAGAATCCAGGGCGTTAGAGTGCGGCGGCTGCCCCCTGTTTGCAAGGAGAGATTGGACTTTCGGCCGAGACCCACGGCCTGTCATGTTGTTTCCAGACAGTGCCGGCGTGGCTATACTCGCCGGCAACCCTGCAACCGCCTCCCATATTCTTCATCCGCACATGGCAAAACCCACTTTCGCTTTCGTCGCGGCCCCCAGCGCCGAGGCCCAGGCCGCGCTGGCGGAGCTGAAGTCCCGCTACGGCGAGGCCGATCCGGTGCATGCCGAGATCCTGGTCGTGCTGGGCGGCGACGGCACCATGCTGGAGACCCTGCACCGGCACATGGGCCGGCAGGTCAGCATCTTCGGCATGAATTGCGGCACCGTCGGGTTTCTCATGAACCGCTACAGCACCGACGACCTGGTGGAGCGGCTGGAGCGCGCGCAGCTGGTCACCCTGCATCCCCTGGAGATGCGGGCCAAGACCACCGACGGCAGCGAGCAGGTGCGGCTCGCGATCAACGAGGTCTCGCTGCTGCGCGAGCTCGCCCAGGCGGCGAAGATCACCATCAAGGTGGACGGCGTCGAACGTATCTCCGAATTGATCTGCGACGGCGTCATGGTGGCGACGCCGGCCGGCAGCACCGCCTACAACCTCTCGGTCCATGGGCCGATCCTGCCGATCGGTTCGGGCGCGCTCGCGCTGACGCCGATCAGCGCCTTCCGGCCGCGGCGCTGGCGCGGCGCCATCCTGCCGCGGACGGCGAACGTGCGCTTCATCATCCGCGAGCCGCAGCGCCGCCCGGTTTCCGCCACCGCCGACTTCGCCGAGGTCCGCGACGTCGCCGAGGTGAAGATCCGCGAGGACCGCAACATCACCTTGAACCTGCTGTTCGACCCCGAGCATCACCTCGAGGAACGGATCCTGCGCGAGCAGTTCATGGCTTGAAATTCATCGTCATGCCCGAGCCCCGCGGACGGGACCCGGGCATCTGTTTCCGTCTTGCACCAGATTGCCGGGTCAAGCCCGGCAATGACGCTTGGGGTCTAGCTCCCGCCTGATCTTTCCGGCTCCAGCGCCTCGACCGCGGTCAGGTCGTCGGCTTTGCGCAGGGCCGGGAACCAGATCGCCCAGAGCAGGGCGACCGCGAGAATGCAGATGCCGCCGATCACCACCGCCGGGATCGCGCCGAAGATCGAGGCCGACATGCCGGCGCGGAAGGCGCCGAGCTCGTTCGAGGCGCTGATCGCCAGCATGTAGACAGCGTTGACCCGGCCCCGGAGCGAGTCCGGGGTCCAGAGCTGGACCAGGACCTCGCGGATATAGACGCTGATCATGTCGCTGGCGCCCATGACAATCAGCGCGCCGACCGAGACGCCGATCGAATGCGAGAGGCCAAAGACGACGGTGCCGAGGCCGAACACGGCGACGGTCGCGAACATGATCACGCCGGCATGGCGGCGGATCGGCTTGGCGCCGAGGAACAGCGCCATGGCCAGCGCGCCGATGCCGACGCCGGCGCGCAGCAGGCCAAGGCCCCAGGGACCGGTCACCAGGATGTCATGGGCGAAGACCGGCAGCAGCGCGGTGGCGCTGCCGAGCAGCACGGCGAACAGGTCGAGCGTCGAGGCGCCCAGCACCACCTTCTCGCGGCGCATGAAGGCGAAGCCGCCGATCAGCGAATCCCAGGCGCCGACCTCGCGGGCCTGCGGCGCTTCCACATTGCGGATGGCGACCACCGCGAAAGTGCCGACCAGCGCCATGATAAGTGCCACCGAATAGGCGGCCGAGGGTGCGAAGCCGTAGAGCACGCCGCCGAGCGCCGGCCCGGCGATCGAGGAGAGCTGCCAGGCCGCGGTCGAACAAGCGATTGCCGAGGGGATCTGCGCGCGCTCGACCAAGGTGGGCGCGAGTGCCAGCGCCGCCGGGCCGAAGAAGGCGCGGCCGATCGCGAGACCGGAGACCAGCAGCAGGATCGGCCAGGTGTGGCTGAGCTCGCGGGTCGCGACCGCGAAGATGCCGAGGGTGAAGACCAGCTCCGCCAGCATGCAGAACATCAGGATGCGGCGACGCGGGAACCGGTCCGCGACCGTGCCGGTCACCAGAACCAGCAGCATATGCGGCAGGAATTGCGCGAGGCCGACCAGTGCCAGATCGAAGGGATCGCGCGAGATCTCGTAGACCCGCCAGCCGATCGCGACGATCAGGATCTCCGCGCCGAAGGAGGCCAAGAGCGAGTTCAGCGTGTAGAGAAAGAAGTTCCGGTTCCTGAGAACCGAGATGGCGGAAACGCCGGACATGACGCGGAAGGGCCCCTGAGATTTCGCGCCAGGAATAGCCGATCCGCGGTTGGCTGGCTACTCGCCGTCCTGGACCTCCGGAAAGCCGCTGATTTGCTGCGCAACGAAGCCCGCGACCGCCGCCAGCAGGCGGTCGATGTCGCGCTGCAGGGCGTCGAAGCCGGCGGTCTTCTCGATCTTCTCTTCGTCCATGTAGAGGCCGCGGTTGACCTCGATCTGCAGGCTGTGCCGGCCTTCCCGCGGGCGGCCGAAGCGCTGCACCAGGGCGGCACCCCTAAACGGATGGTTGATGCGCACGGTGTAGCCGTAGCCCTGCAAGGTCTCGGCGACGAAGGCGGTGAAGTCCGGATCGCAGCTCTCGCCCTCGAGATCGCCGAGCACGAAATCGTCGCGCGGGATCGGCTTGCCCTGCTTGCGCCCGAGCGCCTTCATGGAATGGGCGTTGATGTGCCAGACGCCGCCGAAACGTGCATGCAACTCGGCGAGCATGGCTTCGAGCTCGTCGTGATAGGGCCGGTGGAAGCGCGCGATCCGCGCCGCGATCTCGGCGACCGGGAGCTTACGGTCATAGACCGGGACATTGCCGCGGATGAGGCGGCGGATCAGGCCGAGGCCCATCTCGGTGCGCTCGCTGGGATCGATCGGGGAAGGCCAATCGCCCTCCAGCATCGCGGGATCGATCTCGCCTTCGTGGCGGTTGGGATCGACGTAACTCCGTGGGAACAGCGCCTTCAGGAAGCCGGCGCCGTGTCGCGGCGCGTTCTCGTAAAGGTCATCGACGAAGGCGTCCTCGGCCCGGCGCAGCAAAGCCAGGGGCGCGGCATGGCCGAAATCCTCCGGATAGGCCCGTCCGCTGTGGGGGGAATCCACCACCAGGGGCAAGGCCGCGCCGGCCGGAGCGGTGCGGACCAGGACGCCGGGGAGGAAGCGGATGCGCCTGCTGTCGGTGCTTGCCAATGGATGACGACCGAGGGGTGGGTTGATATCGAGTTGCCAACCGCTATGCTGAACGCCAACAAACGTCAACAGAAAGCAGGTCAACCCGTGGCGGCGCTTCCGCAGAGCCTCGATCTCACCCGCAAGCTGATCGCCTTCGACACCACCAGCCGGAACTCCAACCTGGAGCTGATCGACTTCGTGCGCGACTATCTCGACGCGCATGACGTCCAGACCACGCTCATCCCCGACGAGACCGGCAAGAAGGCCAATCTCTATGGCACGATCGGCGCCGACGACAAGCCCGGTATCTGCCTCTCCGGCCATACCGACGTGGTGCCGATCGACGGGCAGAACTGGAGCAGCGATCCCTGGGCGCTGACCGAGAAGGACGGCAAGCTCTACGGCCGCGGCGCCTGCGACATGAAGGGCTTCCTCGGCTGCGTGCTCGCAGCGGTGCCGCAATTCTCCAAGACCAGCCTCGCCACCCCGCTGCATCTGCTGTTCTCCTTCGACGAGGAGGTCGGCTGCCTCGGCGTGCGCCGTGCCCTCTCGGTGATCAAGGACCTGCCCATCAAGCCAAAAGGCTGCATCATCGGCGAGCCGACCCTGATGCAGGTCGCGATCGCGCATAAGGGCAAGAAGAGCATGCGCGCCCATGTCCACGGCAAGGAATGTCATTCCTCGCTGGCGCCGAAGGGCGTCAACGCGGTGGAATATGCGGCGCTGGCGATCGCGCATCTCCGCAGCATGGGCCGCCGCTTCGCGGCCGAGGGGCCGTTCGACCATGATTACGACGTGCCGCATACGACAGTGCATACCGGCACGATCCAGGGCGGCACCGCTCTGAACATCGTGCCGAAGGATTGCACCTTCGCCTTCGAGTTCCGGCATCTGCCAGTGCAGGATCCGGAAGCGCTCTATGCCGAGTTCAAGCGCTATGTCGAGACCGAGCTCACGCCGGAGATGAAGAAGATCGCCCCGGAAACCGGCTTCGGCTTCGAGCAGATCTCCGCCTTCCCCGGCCTCGACACGCCGGAGGATGCCGAGATCACCACCTTGGCGAAGAACCTGACCCAGGCCAACGGCACCACCAAGATCGCCTTCGGCACCGAGGGCGGGCTGATCCAGGAGATCGACATCCCGACCGTGGTCTGCGGCCCGGGCTCGATCGAGCAGGCGCACAAGCCCGACGAGTTCGTCGACCTCGCCCAGATCGCGCAATGCGAGGCCTTCATCGAACGGCTGCGGGGCAAGCTCGCGGCGTGAGCGATCCCGCATTCTGGTTCGACGACTATCACACCCATGCCGCGGCGGGCGTCTTCCTGCTGACGCCGGATCGCCGGCTGCTGCTGCAGCTCCGCGACGACAAGCCGGACATCCACTATCCCGGCATGATCACTTCTTTCGGCGGCGCGGCGGAGCCCGGCGAGTCCGCGATCGACTGTGCGTTGCGTGAGCTCGAAGAAGAGACCGGATTGCGTGCGCGCGCCGCGGACCTGCAGCCGCTCGGCGCGGCGTCGAAGGTCGATTTCCGCGGCCATCCGACCGCGACGGTGTTCTTCCTGCTGACCGGAGTCGATGCCACCGGGCTCGTGATCACGGAAGGCCGCATGGTCTTGCTGTCATTCGCCGCCGCCGCCGCCGACCCACGCCTTACGACAAACTGTCGCGCCATGGCGGCCCAAATCGAGAGAAACCTGGCTTTTCTCCGAAAATGAACGGAATTCAATTGATTTGAGCTTGTGCCCACCCAGATAGGCGCTCATGGTCCGTCGGCCTTTTGTTTCCACTGTATAATTTTGAACTTCCGCCCGCACCCGCCGCTGCCACACTCCGCCCAGCGGCTGCGCCCTATTTGTGGTGGGCAATCCAAGGAGGCGTTTTGACCCCGCGCAAGCTCCGTATCACTGTTATCGACCTCGTCAGCAAGGGACCGACACGGAGCAAGTTTCGCCGGCTCATGAACGCCAACACGGCGAGCCTGATGCCGCAGGTGATCGCGACCTGGTGCGAGCAGCTCGGCCACGACGTCCGCTACATCTGCTACACCGGCTTCGAGGACATCGACGAGATGCTCGGCCACGAATGCGACGTGCTGTTCGTCGGTTCGTTCAGCCGCTCGGCGCAGACCGCTTACGCAATCAGCAACCTCTATCGCCGGCGCGGCGCCGTGACCGTGCTCGGCGGCCCGCATGCGCGCTGCTATCCGGAAGATGCCGCGCTCTATTTCGACTACGTCCTCGGCTTCACCGACAAGGCCGTGCTGGACGAAATTCTCCACGAAGCCGCGCCGCACCGCCCGGTCGGCCGCTTCGTCAGCGCCGCGCGGCAGCCGACCGAGCTGCCGCTGCTGGAAGAGCGCTGGAAATTCGTCGCCGCGACGCTCGACAAGGCGCCGCTGATCAAGTTCGTGCCGATGCTCGGCAGCATGGGCTGTCCCTATACCTGCAGCTTCTGCATCGATTCCGTGGTCGACTACCAGCCGCTCTCCTTCGACCGGATTCGCGCCGACCTCAAGTTCCTGCAAGGGAAGATGCGGCGGCCGATCGTCGCCTGGCACGACCCCAATTTCGGCGTCCGCTTCAACGATTACATGACCGCGATCGAGGACGTGGTGCCGCATGGGCGCATGCGCTTCATCGCGGAAAGCAGCCTGTCGCTGCTTTCGGAGCCGAACCTGCAGCGGATGCAGCGCAACGGCTTCGTCGGCATCCTGCCGGGGATCGAATCCTGGTACGAGCTCGGCAACAAGTCGAAGACCGGCAAGGCGACCGGCATCGACAAGGTCCGTCAGGTCGCCGAGCACGTGAACACGATCCTGCGCTACATCCCGACGGTGCAGACCAACTTCGTGCTGGGACTCGACTGCGACAGCGGCGAAGAGCCGTTCGAGCTCACCAAGCGCTTCATCGACCTGGCGCCGGGCGCCTATCCCGCCTTCTCGCTGCTGACCTGCTACGGCGCGGCGGCGCCGCTCAACCTCGACTTCCAGCGCGCCGGACGGGTGCTGCCTTTCCCGCACCATTTCCTCGACAGCAACCACGCCATGAACGTGCGGCCGCTGCATTACGACTGGGCCGAGTTCTACGGCCTCGCCGAGGACCTGACGCTTTATGCGCATTCGCGTTCGCAGCTGTGGCGGCGCTTCAACGCCAATCGCGGGCTCTCCGCCAAGGCGATGAACTTCGTCCGCGCCTCATCCTCGGGCCGCGCGAAGTTCCAGGGCAAGATCCGCCGCATGCTGGTTAACGATCCGAGCGTGCGCGGATTCTTCGCCGGCGAGACGTCGGTATTGCCGGATTTCTACCGCAACCGGATCCGCCGCCAGATGGGACCGCTTTGGGACGCCCTGCCCGAGGGCGCGCTGATGCACGACCAGAACGCCTATTTGAAGCGGCATGAAGCGGCGCGGCTGGCGGCAGAGTGAAGTGGCACACGGCCCATCGTTAACTGAGACCGTGCGAAGCCGGCACTACCCGGCCGCCGCCATCACCTTGGCGGTTTCCTTCAGCCGACGCATGTCGAGCTTGCCGGTGCCGAGCGTCGGCAGCTCGTCGATGCGGCGGAGATCCTTCTGCTTCGGGATCCAGAGCTTCGGCAGGCCGCTGTCGGAGAGACCCTTCCAGACCAGCTCCGCGCCCATCGTCTCGTCGGCGACATAAAGGCCGAACAGGCGCTCGCCGCGATCTTCATCCGGCACCGCGACCACGGCTGCGGCGCCGATGCCGGGGATCCGAAGCATCGCCTCCTCGATCTTCAGATGCGGCACCATCTCGCCGCCGACCTTGGAGAAGCGCGACAGCCGGTCGGTGATCTTGATGAAGCCGTCCTCGTCGATGATGGCGATGTCGCCGGTCACGTACCATTCGTCGCGCAAGACCTGCGCGGTGCGGTCGGGTTCGGCGAGATAGCCGACCATGCGGCCGGGGCCTTTGAGGAGCAGCAGCCCCTCCTCGCCTTCCTTCCTCGCCTCGCCGTTCTCGGGATCGACCACCTTGGCGGCGACGCCGGGGATCGGATGTCCCACGGTGCCCGACTTGGTGCCGATCTGGCGGTCCGGACCCTCGAGGACGTCGGGGACGTTGACGGCGACTACCGGGCCCATCTCGGTCGCGCCATAGCCCTCGAGGAGCTGGATGCCGAACTTCTCCTTGAACTGCGCGCCGAATTCCGGCCGCAGCCGTTCCGCGCCGACCACGACATGGCGCAGCGTTGCCAGGTCCTCCGGCGCGCAGGCGCGGTAGTAGGACTGGCTGAAGGTCGGCGTCGAGATGAGCAGGGTCGCCTTGTATTTCCTGATCATGCCGCCGATCGACTTCGCGTCGAGCGGGTTCGGGTGGTAGACGGCGCCGAGGCCGAGCACCAGTGGCATGAACAGCGTGCCGGTGAAACCGAAGGCATGGAAGAAGGGCAGCACGCCCATCACGCGGTCGTCGCGCGACGCGCCGAGGATCTGGCCGATCGCCTCGAGGTTGGAGATCACGTTGTGGTGCGACAGCATCACGCCCTTGGGCTCGCCGGTCGAGCCCGAGGAGAACATGATGGTGGCGAGATCCTTGAACGGATCGCCCGGCGGCACGGTCATGCGGCAGAGCAAGCCGGCCGGCGTCAGCAGCGCCTTCAAGTAAGTGAGCGCGCGCTCGGCCTTGCCGAAGCCGCCGAGCATGTCCTCGACGAAGATCATCTCCGGCCGCGCTTCCAGCTTCGCCTTGGCCAGGAAGGCCTTGGAGGCGATGATGGTCTTGATGCCGGACTTCTGGATCGCCGCTTCCATCGCCTCGGCGCCGATGGTGAAGTTGAGGTTGATCGGCGTCCTGCCCGCCAGCATCAGCCCGTTGTTGACCAACGCACCGCCGACCGAGGCCGGCAGCAGCACGCCGACCCGCTGCTCCCCCGCCCGCTCGCGCTTGAACCAGCGGCTGAGCATCAACGAGGCGGTCAGCACGGCCCCGAAGCTGAGTTCGCGGCCGAGCGAATCCGCCATCGAGAAGCGGAACCAGTTGGCTTTCGCCGTGCGGATGACGCGGACCGGGACTAGATCGCGGTTGGTGCGGCGGTGATCGAAGGCCTCGGCGCCGAGCTCCAGCAGCCTGGTCCGCAGCTCCCAGGCCCGCGTGGTCGAAGGAAGTGGACTGCCGAAGGTGATGGTGACCGGATAGAAGAAGCGCTTCGGCCATTTCCAGAAGAACTTGCCGTCCTTGAAGCTGAAGATCGAGCCCCAGACCTGGTCGAGATGCACCGGAATGACCGGCACGTCGAGATCCTGCACGATCTTCTCGAAGCCGCGCTTGAACGGCAGCATGTTGCCGGTGCGGCTGATGGCGCCCTCGGCGAAGATGCAGACGCTGTGGCCGGCCTCAAGCTCCTCGCGGGCGCGGCGGATCGCGGCGATGCCGTCGCGGCCGCCGCCGGTCGGGATCGCGCGCATCTGCTTGAACAGCCATCCCAAGCCCGGCAGCTTGAAGAAGGGCGCATAGACCATGAAGCGCACGAAGCGCTGGATCGAGGCGCCGACCAGCAAGCCGTCCACGAAGGAGAGATGGTTGCAGACCAGCAAGGCCGGTCCGTTCAGCGGCACATTCTGCGGGTTGACGATATTGATCCGGTAGATGGTGTGGGTGATCAGCCAGAGCGAGAAGCGGATCATGAAATCCGGCAGCAGGATCATGAGATAGGCGGTCACGCAGAAGGTGGCGATGCCCGACACGAAGATGATCTGGTCGGGGCGCATATGCACGACGCCGCCGAGCAGGGCGCTGGCGCCGGCCGCGAGCAGGATCGCCAGGAAGTTCAGCACGTTGTTGGCGGCGATCACCCGGCCGCGCGTATCCGCCTCCGATTTCTGCTGCAGCATCGCGTTCAGCGGCACCGAATAGAAGCCGGCGAAGAAGCCGAGCAGCGAAAGGCAGGTGATCGCGCCCCAAAAGGTGTGCGCGGTCACCAGGAACAGCGAGGTGATGCCCATGCCGATCGAGCCGATCGGCACCAGGCCGAGCTCGACCTTGTGCCCGGAGAGGCGCCCGGCGGCGACGCTGCCGATGGCGATGCCGATCGCCACCGCCACCCAGAGCCAGCTGGTGGCGCTTTCGGAGATCTCGAGCACATGCTTGCCGTAGACCGGCATCGAGATCTGCAGCAGCGAGCCCAGGAACCAGAACCAGCAGATGCCGAGCACCGTCAGCCAGAGGCGGCGGTTGCGCTTCACCTCGCGGATCGCGACGGCGCTGTCGATCACCGGATTGAGGCGGAACGGCTTGCGCTGCTTCGGCGCCGGCGTGCGGCCGATGCCGAAACTCGCCAGGGTGCCGAGGATCGCGATGCCGATGGTGACCCCGCCGAGCAGCCAGGGATGCGCGCCGAAGAACTGATAGAGCGCGCCGCCGCCCGCCGTGCCGATGATGATCGCCAGGAAGGTGCTCATCTCGATCAGCGCATTGCCGCGCGAGAGATCCTGGTTCGGGAGCAGCTCCGGCAGGCAGGAGTATTTCGCCGGCGAGAAGAAGGCGGAATGCGTCGCCATCAGGAACATCACCACCAGCATCAGCGGGATGCTGCCGGTCAGGAAGGCGACGAGGCCGATCACCATCGCCAGGATCTCGACGCTCTTGCTGGCGATCAGCACCGTGCGCTTGGGGAAGTTGTCGGCGAGCTGGCCGGCGTAGCCGGAGAACATCAGGTAGGGCAGCACGAAGAGGGCCGCGATATAGGCGGTGTAGACTTCGGCCTGGTCAGGCCGCTGGGCGATCACGTAGAAGGTGACGATGAAGCGGTAGACGTTGTCGTTCAGCGCCCCCAGAAACTGGGTGACCAGCATCCAGCCGAAACCCTTGTCCAGGATCAGCTGCAGATAGCTGCGGTCATTCATGATCAAGCCCGTCCCTTTGTTCCCCGGCCCAATTGACCGGGATGAGAGGAGTCGGTCAAGCGGGGCCACCGGTTGGGTGCGTTCCGTCACCAATCGGTCTCACGAATCCGTCAAATGGCGGAAAACCGCGGCTTTCCGGGCTTGAAATCGGGCGCCTGCGGCACGACGTGCAATTGACAATCATTCTGAGTTGTCGTTAAGGTTTCCCCATGATCGTTTGCATCTGCAACGCCTATCGCACGGCCGAGATCGAGGCCAAGGCCCGGGAAACCGGGCATGAGGACGCCTACGCGGTCTACCAGGCCCTGGGAGCGGCGCCGCGTTGCGGCTGCTGCCTCGACATGGCGCAGGACATCGTGGACGACGTCCACGGCAGCCCCCGCACCCTGCGCAAGGCGGCGGAATAGCCGATGGTCATCTGGCGCTCCGTTCCGCTGTCGCGCTGGGCCGCCGTGCTCACCTGGTTCGGCATCAAGCGGCCGACGCGGTAGTTCTTTCTCCCGTCAAAGAGTCTTCAGTCGCACCCCCTCCCACCTCCCCCGAAGACGGGGGAGGAGTAGAGCTGCGCCGACAAGAAAGCCCTCCCCCGTCTTCGGGGGAGGGTTGGGAGGGGGTGCCGCAGGCTCGCTGCCAGCTCAGGCCGCGTCCACCATCACGACTTCGGCGTCTTCGACCGCGGTGACGCGGATCGTCTCCACCTCGGTGATCGCGGCGCCGTCGCGGGCGGCGAGGGCGACGCCGTTGACTTCGACCTTGCCCTTGGCCGGCACGAGATAGGCGTGGCGCCGGCCGCCGAGCTGGTATTCGGCCGTCTCGCCGGCCTTCAGGTTGGCGCCCAGCACGCGGGCGTCGGTGCGGATCGGCAAGGCGTCGCCGTCGCCCTCGATGCCGCTCGCGAGCGTCACGAAGCGGCCCGAACGGTCGTCCTTCGGGAAGGGCTTCGAGCCCCAGCTCGGCTTGCCGCCCCGCGCATTCGGGATGATCCAGATCTGGAAGATCCGGGTCGCCTCGGATTCGAGGTTGTATTCCGAATGGCGGATGCCGGTGCCGGCGCTCATCACCTGGACATCGCCGGCCTCGGTGCGGCCGCGGTTGCCCTGGTTGTCCTCATGGGTGATGGCACCCTCGCGGACATAGGTGATGATCTCCATGTCGGCATGGGGATGCGGCGGGAATCCGCTGTCGGCGGCGATCGTGTCGTCGTTCCAGACCCGCAGCGCGCCCCAGCCCATGCGGTCGGGGTCATAGTAGCTGGCGAAGGAGAAATGATGCTTGGCGTCCAGCCAGCCATGGTTGGCGCCGCCGAGCGAGTTGAAGGGTCTGACGTCGATCATGATCGGATACTCCGTGCGCGGGCACCGATGGGGGCCCGTTCTGATGGACGGAGATTTGGGGTCAAAGAGCGGATTGGTAAAGGGGGCGGGACGGAAACGGATTGTTCACGCCCGACTACCGCTCTTCCGTCATCCCGGCACTGGGCGCCGGGATCCACGCCTTGGGGCTCGAAGGAAGGAAGGCGTGGATCCCGGGACCAAGTCCCGGGATGACGAACCAGTATGTGGGAGCGCCGAACTCCCGCCGGAGGGAGACGTCAGCTCTTCTCGCCGACTTCCGACGACGACTGGATGAAGTTCTGCAGGCCCATGAGCTTGATCAGGCCGAGATTGGTCTCCAGCCAATCGATGTGCTCTTCCTCGGATTCCAGGATGTCGGTGAAGATCTCGCGGGAGACGAAGTCCTCGACCTTCTCGCAATGGACGATCGCGGCCTTGAGATCCTTATGCGCGGCCATCTCGAGCTTCAGGTCGCATTCGAGCATCTCCTGCACGTTCTCGCCGATCATCAGCTTGCCGAGATCCTGCAGGTTGGGGAGGCCGTCGAGGAACAGGATGCGCTCGATCACCTTGTCGGCATGCTTCATCTCGTCAATCGACTCGTGATATTCGTGCTCGCCGAGCTTCTTCAGGCCCCAGTTCTTCAGCATGCGGGCATGGAGGAAATACTGGTTGATGGCGGTGAGCTCGTTCTTGAGCACGATGTTCAGATGCTCGATGACCTTCTTGTCGCCCTGCATGGCCGGCTCCCGCGGATTGTGAATTCGTCCCCGATCTTTTACTCTGGCGCGGCCGCCTGAACAACCCGCCGCGAGCCCCGCCGATGCCGCCGACGCAAATCATTCGCACCACCTGCCCGCGCGACTGCTACGACGCCTGCGGCATCGCCGTCGCCAAGCGCGAAGACGGCAAGATCAAGGTGCTGGGCGATCCCGACCATCCGGTGAGCCGGGGTGCGCTCTGCGGCAAATGCGCGATCGCCTATAACGGCGCCTGGCTCGATCCCAGCATTCGGCTGACCCGGCCCCTGAAACGGGTCGGGCTGAAGGGCGAGGCGCGTTTCGAGCCGGTCACATGGGAATATGCCATCGCCGACATCGCGGCGCGGCTGAGGGGCATTGCCGATGCGCAAGGCGCCGAGAGCATCTGGCATACGCATTACACCGGCACCTGCTC
The DNA here is from genome assembly GCF_054658695.1 of Dongia sp. agr-C8. Classification (NCBI taxonomy): domain Bacteria; kingdom Pseudomonadati; phylum Pseudomonadota; class Alphaproteobacteria; order Rhodospirillales; family Dongiaceae; genus Dongia; species Dongia sp. agr-C8. Next base: position 878,105 of record NZ_BAAGHZ010000001.1, on the reverse strand, counting down.
GCTGATCGCCGGGGGCTTCCCGCAGCGCTTCCTGAACCGGCTCGGCGCCAGCGAGGTCGATCCGGATTCGATCTGCAACGCGGCCGGCCATGCGGCGCTCGGCTATATGTACGGCACCGGCTCCGAGGGCTTCGACCCGCGCCTGGCCAAGCAGGCGGCGACGATCCTGATCTGGGGCGCCAACCCGCATGCCTCGGCGCCGCACCAGCACAAGCACTGGATCCGCGAGACCGAGGCCAAGCTGATCGTGGTCGATCCGGTCAAGCACCCGACCGCGGCGGCGGCGCATCTCCACTTGCAGCCCTTCCCCGGCAGCGATGCGGCGCTCGCCTTCGCCATCGCCCATGTGCTGCGGCGCGAGGGCAAGATCGACCGCGCCTTCCTCGGCGCGCATGCGATCGGCTGGGAGGAGCTGGAACCGGAGATCGCGCGCTCAACGCCGGAATGGGCGGCGCCGATCACCGGCGTGCCGGTGGCCGAGATCGAGGAAGCGGCGCGCCTCTTCGGCGCCGGCCCGGCCTTGCTCTGGATGGGCCAGGGGCTGCAGCGCCAGCCCAAGGGCGGGAACGTGTTCCGCGCGGTGGCGATGCTTTCGGCGCTGAAAGGCGACTTCGCGAAACCGGGCGCCGGGTTCCTGTTTCTGAACGGCGGCGCGCGGCGCGGGCTCGACGGCGACTATATCGAGGCGCCGCATCTGCGCGCCAAGCCGAAGCGGGTCGGCAGCCATATGGACCTGGTCGACATCCTGCGCAGGCCCGAGGACGCGCGCGCGCTGATCACCTGGAACGTCAACATCGCCGCCTCCAACCCGCGGCAGGCGGACCTGCACCAAGCGCTGAAGCGCGACGATCTCTTCCATGTCGCGGTCGATTGCTTCGCCACCGACACCACCGATTTCGCCGACTTCGTCCTGCCGGCGGCGGGCTTCCTGGAGTTCGACGACATCGTCTCGCCCTATTTCCACCTCGGGCTCTCCGTGCAGGCGAAGGCGATCGAGCCGATCGGCGAAGCGCTGCCCAACCAGGAGATCTTCCGCCGCCTCGCGCGGGCGATGAGCTTCGACGAGCCGGAGCTTCATGAGGACGACGCCACCATGCTCGACACCCTGGCGCGGCAGACCGGGCTCAGCGGCTTCGCGGAATTGAAGGAGAAGGCCACGGTCGCGCTGTCACCGGATCCGGTGCCGACCTTCGCCGATCTCAAATTCCCGACGCCGTCCGGCAAGATCGAGTTGAAGAGCGCGCGGGCCGCCGCAGACGGACATCCGGCCTTGCCGCAGCCCTGGGCCGATCCGCGACCGGAGACCGGGCGCTTCCGCATGCTCTCCCCCGCCTCGCCCTGGCTGATGAACAGCAGCTACCACGAGGATGCGAAGATCGCCGAGAAGATCGGGCCGGAGACCATCCTGTTGCATCCGGTCGATGCCGAGCGGTTGTCGCTGAAGGTCGGCGACAATGCCGCAGTCTCCAACGCGACCGGCCGCCTCACCATGCGCGTCGACATCGGCGAGATCGTGCCGCGCGGCGTGGCGCTGGCGCATAAGAGCCGCTGGCCGAAGCTGCTGGCAGGGCATCTCAACGTGAACGCGCTCAACCCCGGCGAAAAGTCCGACATGGCCGAAAGCAGCGCCGTCCACGGCGTCGAAGTGACAATCGCACGCGCGTAGCGCACGCGCGGCGGCCTCAGATCGAGTTCTTGCTCAGCGCGTCCAGCGCCAGCTTCAGGTTGCGCTGGGCGTTGGGGTAGAGCGGGTCGATGGTGAGGAGGCGGCGGAAGGCGTCCGCCGCCGCGGCATCGCGGCCCAGCTTCAGGTTGGACATGCCGAGGCCGGAGAGGGCGCCGAAATGCCGGGGTTCCAGCTCCAGCGTGCGGTCGATATCCGCGATCGCCTTCTCGTAGTCGCCCATCAGGAAGTAGACGGTCGCGCGCTTGTTCCAGCCTTCGGCGAAATCCGGCTTCGCCTTCAGGATCCGGTCGATGTCGAGGAGCGCGCCCTTGTAGTCGCCCCGCTCCATCGCTTCGGAGCTGGTGGCCATCAACTGGTCGAGCTTGGGATCGCCGGTCATCGACCAGATCTCCCAGATCTTGTCCTCGACCGGCCCGGCCTGGTCGCTGTGCTGCGCCGACTTCAGGAACTTGAACAGGGTCGGCAGGTTGGGGTCGCGCTGGTCTGCGAATGCCGCCGTGGAGCCGAAGGAGACGAGAGCGGCCAGCAGGGCCGAGCCGAGAAGAGCCTTGCGCATTTCAGATCTGCTTCCTCTTCAGTATTTCCTGGACGATGTCGAGATTGCTCCTGGCGCTGCCGTTCATGGGATCGATCGCCAGCACGCGCTGAAAGGCATCCGCGGCGGCCTCCTCGCGCTCCATTTTCAAGTTCACCAGCCCCAGTCCCGACAGCGCGCCGATATGCCGGGGCTCGAGCTCCAGGGTGCGGTCGATGTCGGCGAGCGACTGCTGGTAATTGCCCATCAGGTAGTAGAGCGTCGCCCGCTTGTTCCAGCCCTCGGCGAAGTCGGGCTTCTGCGCGATGATCGCATTGAACTTCTCCAGCGCGGTTCCGAACCGCTGCGTGCCCATCGCCACGTTGCCTTCGCGCATCAGCTGGTCGATCGCCGGGTCGTTGGCCTCGAGCCAGATGGTCCAGATCTTCGCTTCGATCTCCAGCGCCGCCGCCGGATCGGGCGCCGCCTTCAACTGCTCGAACAGGGGCGGCAGGCGCGCATCCTTCTGGTCGGCCGCGGCATTTCCCGCGCCGGCGAGAAGAAACCAGATGGCGGCCATGCCGCCAATAAGGACTTTCCCCGAGAGAGGCCTCATGGCATCCCCAGCATAGCCTTGGCAGGATTCGGGTTCAGCGCCTAATCTCGCGCGTCCCGCAGAATTGTGAGTAGCAGATGGCCGTAAAGATTTCCTCACCCGCCGCCCTCTTCCCGGGCACATTCGCCGAGGGCCGCCAGCGTTTCCGCGAGGCCGCTGGCGCCGCGGGCGCGGTGCTGGGCAGCCATGCCAATCCGGAGAAGGGTCCGGAGGGCGGGGACTTGAGCACCGAGACCGCCTGGCTCGGGCCGAAGGATGCCAGCCGCCTGTTCTTCGCCCAGGCGGGCACCCATGGCGCCGAGGGCTTCTGCGGGTCCGGCATCCAAACCGGCTGGCTGCAGAGCGGGATGTTCAAGCAGCTGCCGCCGGACACCGCGGTGCTGCTGGTGCATGCCATCAACCCTTACGGTTTCGCCTGGGTGCGGCGCGTGACCGAGGACAATATCGACCTCAACCGCAACTTCGTCGATCACGGGAAGCCGGCACCGGACAACCCGGGCTACCGCGAGCTCAGGAACTCGATCTGCCCGGAGGAGTGGAGCCCGGAAGGCGAGAACCGCAACCGCGCGCAGTTCCAGGCCTATGCCGGCAAGCACGGCGCCTGGGCGCTGCAGGCGGCGATCACCCAGGGCCAGTATTTCGACGACGAGGGCGTGTTCTACGGCGGCAAGGCGGCCGGCTGGTCGAACCGCACGATGCGCGCGATCCTGGAGCCGCATTCGGGCCATGTCCGAAAAATCGCCTTCATCGATCTCCATACCGGCCTCGGCCCCTATGGCTATGGCGAGATCATCTGCAACCATCTCGGCGGCGATCCGGGCACCGCGCGGGTGAAGGACTGGTTCAACGACGCCACCGCGACGGACGACGGCACCTCGACCTCCACCGTGGTCACCGGCGACACCCAGATCGCGATCACCGATTCGATCCCGCAGGCGGAGGTCACCGGCGTCACCCTGGAATACGGCACCCTGCCGCTGGAGGAGATGCTGCTGGCGGTCAGGGCCGACAACTGGCTGCATGTCCACGGCGACCTCGGGAGTGCCAAGGGCAAGGAGATCAAGTCGCAGATCCGCGCCGCCTTCTATCCGGACAAGGATGACTGGAAGAAGATGGTGTTCGACCGCGCGATCGACGTCGCCGAACGCGCGATGAAGGGCCTCACCCAGTCCTGATCCCGGGGGCTTGATGTTCGAGGCAGCGGCACCGGCGCTACGCGAGGCCAAACCGGCCTGGTCGCAAGTCCCGACGGCGGCGATCCGCGGGCTGGAAGCGGCGCTCGGCGCCGCGGTCACGCGCGGCGAGATCGCCTGGGGCGGCTATGGGCCGGGTGCCAGTTTCATCCTCCATCTCGCCGATGGATCGCGTCGCTTCGTCAAGGCGCGGCATCCGGAGCAGACTCGGGAAGGCAATGCGATGCTGGCCGAGGAGATCGCGGCACGGCGACGCTATCCGTTCATCGACAAGGTGGCGCCCGCCTTCCTCGGCGCGGTCCCGGCCGGCGACTGGCAATGGCTGGTGTTCGAGCATATCGACGACGCCCTGCCCGCCTTGCCCTGGACCCCGCAGAAGCTCGAGGCGGTCTTCGCCGCACTCGGCCGGATCTTCGCTGATTCGCGGCACCTGAAGCCGCGTGATTCCGATCCCGACCCGTTCGAGAAGACCCTGCCCGTCGCGTCCGGCAATTGGCATGCCCTCGCCGAGGACGCCGCGCTGCAGGCGGAATTTCTCGGCGCCTTCGTCGAGCCCGACGCGGCGGCCGCGTGGCTCGCCCGCTGCCTGCCGGTCCTGCGACCCTTGCAGACGGCGCGACGGGAACTCGGCGGCCCCACCGGGCTGGCGCATTTCGACCTGCGCTCGGACAACCTGCTGTTCCGCCCGGACGGCACGGCGCTGCTGCTGGATTGGAGCGAGGCCAGTATCGGCGCGCTGGCGGTCGAGCTCTGCGGCTTCGCGCCGTCCTGCATCGGCGAAGGCGGCGCCAGTGGCGAAACGCTGCGGATGCTCTATCAGCGCAGCCTCGGCGTGGCGATACCGGATCGCGACGTCGCGATCGCGCTCGCCAATGTGGCCGGCTTCTTTGCCGCCCGGGTGGGAAAGCCGTGGCGGCCCGCCATGCCGCGCCTGCGCTGGGTGGTGCGCCAGCAGTTCTGGGGCGCGATGCAATGGGCCGAAACCCTGCTCGCTCTCCCGCCGCTGCCGCGCCTGCGCAGCGACAACCTGGCGTCGGATTAGAGTCGTCCGGCGAGCTCCGCCGGCATCGGCCCACCATTCGCCCAGTCGAGCAGCTCGACCGTGTGGACGATCGGCGCGTCAATCGCGTTGCAGAGCTGCTGCAGGCAACCGATGTTGCCGGTGGCCACCAGATCGGGCGCGGTAGTTGCGATGTTCGCCGCCTTGCGGTCGCGCAGCTGCGCCGAGAGTTCCGGCTGCAGCAGGTTGTAGGTGCCGGCCGAGCCGCAGCAGAGATGGCCTTCGGGAATCTCCACCACCTCGAAGCCGGCGGCCCGCAGCAGTGCGCGCGGCGGCTCGGAGATCTTCTGCCCGTGCTGCATCGAGCAGGCGGAGTGATAGGCGACCTTCAGCTTCGGCACCGAACCGGAGAGGCCGAGCGTCGCCAGATATTCGGTGACGTCGCGGGTCTTGGCGCTGACGGCGGCGGCGGCGTCCTTGATGTCGGCTTCGCTGCGGAACATGTAGCCGTAGTCCTTCACCGTGGTGCCGCAGCCCGACGCCGTCACCAGGATGGCGTCGATGTCGCCGGCCTTTTGCCAGGCCACGATGTTGTTGCGCGCCAGCCGGTGCGACTGGTCGGTGAAGCCCATGTGATGGCCGAGCGCGCCGCAACAGCCGGCGCCTTCCGGCACCACGACCTCGATACCGAGGCGATTGAGCAGCCGGATCGCAGCGGCATTGATCTCCGGCCGCAGCACCGGCTGCACGCAACCCGCGAGCAGCGCGACACGGCCGCGCCGTGTGCCTTGCGCCGGAAAGACCTGCGGCCGGTCGGTCTCGGCCGGCGCCTTCGGGAAGCCCGGCGCCAGTTTCAAGGCATGGCCGAGCTTGCCCGGCAGCCAATGCGCGCCACCCAGCGCCTTCGCCAGCGCGGCGCCCAGCATCATCACGCGGAACAGGCCGGTGCGCGGCATGACGAAGGCCAGCATGCGGCGCAGCCAGCGCTCGTCGGCCGGGCGGGCGTAGGTTTCGGCGATATGCGCGCGGGCGTGATCGACCAGGTGCATGTAATGCACGCCCGATGGGCAAGTCGTCATGCAGCTCAAACAGGAGAGGCAGCGGTCGATATGCTTGGCGTCGGTCGCGGTCGCGGCGCGGCCCTGCTCCAGCATCTCCTTGACCAGGTAGATGCGGCCGCGCGGAGAATCGAGCTCGTCGCCCAGCAGCACGTAGGTCGGACAGGTCGCGGTGCAGAAGCCGCAATGGACACAGGTGCGGAGGATCTTCTCGGATTCCGCGGTGTCCGGATCAGCGAGCTGCGCCAGCGTGAAATGGGTCTGCATGCTTTCAGATGCCTTCAAACATACGACCGGGATTGAGCACGCGCTGCGGATCGAAGGAGCGCTTCACCTGCTCGGTCAGCGCTCGCGATCCTTCGGCCTCGAAGACCTGAATCTTGCGGCGCTCGGCCTCGGATGCCCGCACCAAGGTGGCGTGACCGCCGCAGCGCTGGAAAGCGCGCCGCACCTGCTCCGCATGGGCGCCGCCATTGGCCGGGATCGACAGCCAGACCAGACCGCCACCCCAGTCGAGCAGGAAGTTGCTGCCGGGAATGTCGATCGCACAGCTCGCCGCCACAGCGGCGCCATGTGCCGGCGGCACCGAGATCCGCCAAAGGATGGTGTCGGTGTCGAAGAAGGGATGGAGGTCGCGGATCTCGCGCCACAGGGTCATCGAGTTGGCGCTGTGCAGTTCTTCGGTCGCGCCCGCCACATCATCGGCAAAGTCGCGCCGGAGCGCGGCGCAGTGATGCTCGACCACCGGGCCGGAGCCCTCCACCCGCAACGCCGTGACGCTGCCCTGCGCGCCGACATAGTCGCAATCCGAGGACTGCGCCTGGATCTGCGGCAGGAAGGCCGCGGCCGAGATATCGTATGGACCGGTCAGCGCCTTGGTCATCGCCGCATTCGCCGCCGTCGCATCGAGCCCGTAGAGCAGGACCGTGCGGGTCTTCTCCGGCCGCGGCAGCACCTTGACCGTGACTTCGTCCATCAGCGCCAAGGTGCCGAAGGAACCGGCCAGCAGCTTGGGCAGATCGTAACCGGTGACGTTCTTCACCACCGGCCCGCCGCCCTTGAAGATCTCGCCGCGGCCGTTGACCGCGGTGAAGCCGAGGAAGTGGTCGCGCGCCGCGCCTGCCTTGAACCGGCGCGGGCCCGAGAGATTGGTGGCGAGAATGCCGCCCAAGGTGCCGGTGCGGTTGCCGCCCGCATCGCTGCCCGGGTAGAGCTTGCCGAAATCGGGCGGCTCGAAGGCGAGAAACTGATTCCGCTCCTGCAGCGCCGCGGCGATTTCGTCCATATGCGTGCCGGCCCGCGCGACCATCACCAGCTCTTCCGGATGGTAGGAGACGATGCCGGACATCGCTGCGGTGGTGAGCTGCCGTGCCGCATCGACCGGGCGGCCGAAGCCGCGCTTGCTCGAGGCACCGAGGATTTCCAGCGGCGCCTTGTCGGCGATTGCGGCCCGCACGCAATCGGCGGCCTCCGCCAAAGAGGCAGGACTGAGCAATTCCATCGGCTAGACCGCTGTGAAAGGAAGTTCGCGTCGAGTTTGCGGCGCCCCCTCCCCAGCCCTCCCCCGAAGACGGGGGAGGAAGAAGAAGGGGACCCTCCCCCGAAGTCGGGGGAGGGAGTCACAAACGCGCGGCAATGCCCTCCCCCATCTTTGGGGGAGGGTTGGGTGGGGGTGCCGCAGAATGATTCTGTCCAATCGCATCCCGCCTAAAACCGCGGCAGTTCGGGATGGGGCAGCGCGCCGCCGCGCACATGCATGCGGCCCAGTTCGGCGCAGCGGTGCAAGGTCGGGAACACCTTGCCGGGATTGAGCAGCAGGTCGGGATCGAAGGCGCATTTCAGGCGCTGCTGCTGGTTGAGGTCGAGCTCGGAGAACATCTCCGGCATGAGATCGCGCTTCTCGACGCCGACGCCGTGCTCGCCGGTCAAGACGCCGCCGACCTCGACGCAGAGCTTCAGGATGTCGGCGCCGAAATGCTCGGCCTGCTCCAGCTCGCCCGGCTTGTTGGCGTCGTAGAGAATGAGCGGATGCAGGTTCCCGTCGCCGGCATGGAACACATTGGCGACCCGCAACCCGTATTTCTGAGAAAGCTCACCCATCCGCTTCAGCACCTCGGGTAGCCGGCGGCGCGGGATGGTGCCGTCCATGCAGTAATAGTCCGGTGAGATCCGCCCGACGGCGGGAAAGGCCGCCTTGCGCCCGGCCCAGATCTTCAGCCGCTCCGCCTCGCTCTCGCTGACGCGCAAGGAGGTCGCGCCGTTGGCCTGCACGATCCCGGTCACCTGCTGCAGCAAGTGATCGCATTCGACTCCCGGCCCGTCGAGCTCGACGATCAGCAGCGCCTCGGCATCGAGCGGATAATCGGCATGGACGAAATCCTCGGCGGCATGGATCGCCGGCTTGTCCATCATCTCCATGCCGGCGGGAATGATGCCGGCGCCGATCACCGCGGCGACCGCGGCGCCGGCCTGCTCGCTGCTCGCGAAGCCGGCCACCAGGGCCCGCGCCGTCTCCGGCCGCTTCAGCAGGCGCACGGTCACCTCGGTGACGACGCCGAGCAGACCTTCGGAGCCGGTCATCAGGCCCATGAGATCATAGCCGCCGGAATCGAGATGCTTGCCGCCGAAGCGCACCACCTCGCCCGAGATCAGCACGACTTCGAGGCCGAGCAGGTTGTTGGTGGTGAGGCCGTATTTCAGGCAATGCACGCCGCCGGAATTCTCCGCGACATTGCCGCCGATGGTGCAGGCGATCTGGCTCGAGGGATCCGGCGCGTAATAGAAGCCGGAAGCGAGCACCGCGTTGCTGATCGCGAGATTCTGCACCCCGGGCTGCACCACGGCGCAGCGGTTCTCCAGATCGATCTCCAGTATCTTGTTGAGCTTGCCCAAGCCCAGCACCACGCCGTCGGCCAACGGCAGCGCGCCGCCGGAGAGCGAGGTGCCGGCGCCGCGCGGGACGACCTTCACCTGGTTCGCGGCGCAGAATTTCAACACCGCGGAAACTTCCGCCGTGTTGCGCGGCAGGGCGACCAGCAGCGGCGCCTGGCGATAGGCGGTGAGGCCATCGGACTCATACGCCTTCAAGGCCACGGGATCGGCGATCACCGATTCCGGCGGCAGCAACTCGGCGAGCGCCGCGGCGAGGCGTGGCTTCTGCGCAATCGTGTTCGAGTCCGGGGCAGGCATCAGCATGACGGCACTATTGCCGAAACCCGCGCAAAACAAAACCGCGCGGGGCAGGGCCACGCGCGGTTTGTAGAAAAGATCGGCTTGCGCCGGGGCGATTAGCCCTGGCGAGCCTTGAAACGCGGGTTGGTCTTGTTGATCACATAGACCCGGCCGCGGCGGCGGACGATGCGGCAATCCTTGTGCCGCGTCTTGGCCGACTTCAGCGAGTGAATGACCTTCATGGCCGGTATCCTTCGAACTAAAAATGCGGGCGGAACATAGTGGCGCGGCGGCGCCCTGTCAACCCCGGGCAGGGGGACCTAACCCATTGTTCTATCAAGAGGACTTTGTGCTGCCCATCTTGATGGCGTAATAGCGCCGGAGCTGCAGCGCGCCGGAATCGAGCGCCGCCACCCGCTTGGTCCAGAGCGCCACCTCGGCGACCAGGGCGTCGGGATAGGCCCGGGCTGCGGCCGCGGCCACCGGATCCTGGGTGAAATTCACGAAGGCCTCGATGACGTGGGAGCGGTAGGTCGCGGTCAGGTCCTCATCCACCCGCACGTCGAGCTTCAGCCCCTTCATCTTCGAGAGGTAGTCTTCGCCGAGCCAGAAATGTCCGGCCTTGCCGTCCCGGGTCACGAAATCCTTCAGCCGCGGATCGTCGGCCTTGGTGCCGGCCGTGCGCACGAAATCGGTGAGCGCGATCTGGCCACGTGCTTTGAGCGCCCGCTCGAAGTTGCCGAGCAGCTTCTCCTTCTCCTGCACCATGTACAGCGCTTCACTGGAATAGATGCAGTCGAAGGAGGCGGGCTTGGGCTGAAAGTCCTTGATCGCGCAGGCTTTGATTTCAGCCTTCTTGATGCCTTTCTTGGTCGAGAGCTCCTGTCCGCCCGCGGCCATGATCGGATCCGGCTCGAAGCCGTTCACCCAGACACCGAACTCCTCGCTCACCGCCCGGGTGCCGCCGCCCAGCCCGGCGCCGAAATCCATCACCGTCATGCTGGGATCGAGCGCGAACGGCTTGACCAAAGTGAGGATCGCGGCGGCGCCGCCCGGCCCCACCAGACTCTCGCCCCAAATGGTCTGCGCAATCTTGATATAGGGCTGTTCAAGCGGAGGAATTTCTTCCGCCGGGGCCTCAACCGGTTCGACCGGGCCCAGGACCGGCTCCGGCACCGGCGCCGAAGGGTCCATCAGGTCGTTGACGTCATAACCTTCCCACCACGCCTTGAGGCGAGTCTTGAAGGATGGCTTGGCACTTGGCGGTACGCTGGATTCCAGGGCCGCCCCCATGTTCCGACCTGCGGAAAGGTTGCAAGAGCGGTGAATATACGGATGTTTTCGTTAACGAAAGCTTCTATTGTCGGCCCCGCCTCGGAGGGTGCCGGGGCATCCCGAACTGTCCCTTAAAGATCGACCCCTTTAGTCCAAAGATGACCACAGATTGCGATTTCCTGGTGATCGGCGCCGGTGTCTCCGGGGCCGCCGCGGCCTGGGAACTGGCCGCGCTCGGCAAGACCATCCTCCTGGAGATGGAAGACCAGCCCGGCTATCACAGCTCCGGCCGTTCGGCGGCGCTTTATACCCCGAACTACGGGCCCGCCCCGGTCCGCGAGATCTGCCAGGCCGCCGGCGCCTTCTTCAGCGCGCCGCCGCCGGGCTTCGCCGAGCATCCGCTGCTGACCCCGCGCGGCGCCTTGACCCTCGGCATCGACGATCCCGAGAACGCCATCGACCAGCTGCTCAAGGACGCGCCGGCAGAGCATCCGATCGCGGAGATCTCGCTCAAGCAGGCGATCGAGCTCTGCCCTTTGCTCCGGCCCGGTGTGTTCCGCCGCGCGATCTACGAGCCGGGCGTCATGGACATGGATGCGGCGGCGATTCATCAGGGGTATCTCCGCGGCTTCAAGGCGCGCGGCGGCAGGCTCGCGGTCTCCGCCACCGTGACCGCGCTGGAGCGCAGCGGCGGTCAATGGACCGCGGTCACGGCCAAGGAGCGCTTTCGCGCGCCGATCGTCGTCAACGCCGCCGGAGCCTGGGCCGATCGCATCGGCGCGCTGGCGGGCGCGCCGCGGATCGGCCTGCAGCCATGCCTGCGCACGGTGATCCTGGTCGAGGTGCCGCCGGAATTCTGCAAGCCGACCCAGCCGGTCGGCGAGGTGATCGAGACCTGGCACTATTTCAAGCCGGAGGCCGGCCGCATCCTCGCCTCGCCCGGCGACGAGACTCCGGTCGATCCTATGGATGCCTATCCCGACGACATGGTGATGGCCGAGCTCGCGGATTACCTGGAGCGGCACACGCTGCTGAAAATCGAGCGGATCCTCCGGAGTTGGGCGGGCCTGCGCTCCTTCGTGCCGGATCATTGTCCGGTGGTCGGTCTCGACCCGCGAGCCGAGGGCTTCTTCTGGCTCGCCGGCCAGGGCGGCTACGGCATCATGATGTCGCCGGTCCTCGGCCGCGCCACCGCCTCCTTGATCGATACCGGCGCGCTGCCGGAGGATCTCCGTGAGCGCGGGCTTACCCCGGCCGATCTGGCACCGGACCGTGCCGGCCTGCGCGAATCGGTGGTTACGGTTGGTTAAGCTCTTTGGGGATTAATGTCTTGGCGCGATTGGGTTTCGCGTGGCACGATGCGCGCCATCGGCGCCGGGGCTGCGATTGAGTCGCGGAAAGCGCCGCATTCTCCAAATTCAGCGTGTCACGGACTGCGCGTACAGGGGTTGGGTTGATGGCCAAAGATGAGATTGAAGCGGGCAGCGACGACCGTCGCCACGATCCGCGTTTCGTCGTCAACCTGCCGGCGCATGTCACCATTCGCGGCGAGCGGGTGCTGTGCAAGCTGGTCGACATCTCGCTGCACGGCGCCCTGGTCGAGACCGCGGGCCCGGTTCATGTCGGCGACAAGGTCTCGCTCGACGTGCCGAATGTCGGCCCGACCATTGCGACGGTGCTGCGCATCACGCCCACCCACATGGCGATGGTGTTTCCGGGCGCGGTGGTGATCTCGTCGCTGATCCCGAAAGACTAGCTAGAGCAGGCCGTCATTGCCGGGCTTGACCCGGCAATCTTGCAAGGCCCTGAGCGAGATGCCCGGGTCGAGCCCGGGCATGACGATTGGAATCGCGGCTCAGACCAGCTCTTCGCGCGGCATGGGGCGGATCATCTCGGCCACCTCGAACTCGCTGAATTCCTGGCTGTCCGGCAGTTCCAGATGCAGCGAGCCCGCCTGGCAGTTGACCACCACCACTTCACGCTTCTCGAGATAGGGCTGCGGCAGCATGGTCAAGCGGCTGCCGACCGCAAGCCCGCCGGTCGCCGGCGGCAGCACGCAGGCGCCGCGGCGCGAGACGTTGTAGTAATGGGTGACCGCGACCGTGCGGCGCTCCTCGGCATCGTCGAACACCAGGATGGTGGCGCCGTCGAACTTGAAGCGCGGTTCGCGTCTTTGATCGATTCCGTCCATTTATCCGCTTTGCCGGCCGAGCCGATCTGCCGCTCCCTGTCGCGGTGCCGGCCAGTCTTGTTCCCAAGCGATGACCCCTTATAGGGAAGCTCCCATGAGTCGGCAACAAAAGCCTCGGTCGTAAACCATGGTCCTAAGGTTCCTATTGCCGCGCTCCGGTGAGTGAGTCTAACGTTCGCAATCGAATCCGGGGGGACGCGAATGACGGATTCAGAACTCTCCGACGTGCTGCTGATCGAGGACACGCCCTCGATGGCGCGGGTCTATCTGGAATACCTAAAGCGCGGACCGTTCCGGGCGCGGCATTGCATGACCGGCCAGGAAGCCCTGGACGACATCGCCCGCAGCCCGACCGATGCGGTGCTGCTCGATCTGCGCCTGCCCGACATGGACGGGCTCGATGTCCTCAAGCACATCCGCGCCCGGGAGTTCCAGGTCGCGGTCGTGGTGATCACCGCCGACGGCTCGCTGAACCGCGCGGTCGAGGCGATGCGCGAAGGCGCGCTCGATTTCCTGGTGAAGCCATTCAACGCCGACCGGCTGTTGATCACCCTCGGCAATGTGTTGGAGCGCCGGCGCCTGAACTCCATGGTCGAGAGCCTGAGCGGCCATGCCGGCGAGAACGGCGGCAACGGAAGCGGCCCGAAGGTGCTTCCGCTCCACGTCACTGAGCGCAACGCGATCGAGCAGGCGATCCGCGCCTGCGACGGCAACGTAGTCCGCGCCGCCGCCTTGCTGGAGATCAGCGCCTCCACCATCTACCGCAAGCTCGCCACCTGGCATGAAGCGCCGCCCAACGGCGAGGCGGCGCTGGAGATGCACGCCTAGGTGTCGCCCGGCTAGGCATCGCCCCGCTAGGCATCGATCGTCCGGAGCACCTGATCGAGTTCCGCCAGATCCGCATCCACTTCCGTCTCGAGCCGGGCCAGCTGCGCTTCGGCTTCGGGCCCGCGATGGGCATCGGCGGCCTGCTCGATCGACGCGGCGATGCCGGCAAGCTCGGTGAGGCCGAAGCTGCTGGTGGCGTGCTTGAGCGAATGGGCCTGGCGGCCGAGCTCGCGCCAATCCTGCGTGCCGAGCAGGCTGCGCAGGGCCACCACCGCGCCGCGCGTCTCCTCCTCGAAGAGACGCGCGAGGCGCTGGAAGGCGTCGCCGCCGACATCCAGCACCATCTGGTCGATCGGCCGCCGGTCCAGCCCCATGGCGATCAGGAACCCGCCGAGAGGCCGAAGTCGAAGGCGAGCGCCGCGCCGGTCAAGGCGCCGAGCCGCGGCGAGGCCGACATGTAGACCAGTTCGGCGACTTCCTCGGCGGTGATGAAGCGCGCCTTCGCCTTCTGCGGATACTTGGCGCGGAGATTCTCGAGATAGCCTTCGGCATCGCCGCCGCCGAAGGCGCTGGCCTGGTAGTCCAGCATCGGCGTCGCGACGTCGCCGGGGCAGATCGCGATCGCGCGGATTCCGCGCGGCGCGAGCTCGACCGCCAGCGCCTTGGTCAGCAGCACGACACCGCCCTTGGAGGCGCAGTAGATCGCCGCCCCCGCATTGCCGACCAGCCCGGCGTCCGAGGCGATGTTGACGATGATGCCGCCGGTCTGTTCCAGCGCCGGGATCGCATAGCGGTTGGTGAAGAACAGGCCCTTCAGGTTGACGTTCATCACCTTGTCGTACTCGGCCTCGGTCGCCTGGTCCGACGGGCCCTCGGTCCAGATGCCGGCCGCGGCAACCAGCACGTCGAGGCGGCCGAATTTCGCGACCGTCTCCCGCACCATGCGCTCGCAGTCGGCCACCTTGGTCACATCGGCCGTGATGCCGAAGACGCCGGCATCGAGATTCTTCGGATTGAGATCCGAAGCCGCCACCGTTGCGCCCGCTTCGAGGAAGCGAGCGGCAATCGCGCGGCCCATGCCGCCGGCGCCGCCGGTGATCAGCACCACGCGGTCATCTCGCTGGTTGGTCAATTTCCCTTGATCTCCTGAATAATGTTGCCGCCATCGACGACGATGAGCTGGCCCGTGACGTAGCTCGCCGCCTCGCCGGCGAGGAAGAAGGCGACCGCGCCCACCTCTTCCGGCCGGCCGGAGCGGCCCGCCGGCGTGTTGCGCCCGGCACGCTTCTCCTTCGCCGATTGCGAGCCGGTGGCGATCCAGCCCGGCGCGATCGCGTTCGCGGTGATGCCGAGCGGCGCCAGCTCCAGCGCCAGCGAGCGGGTGTAGCCCATCATCGCCGCCTTCGCCGTGCCATAGGCGCCGCCACGCGGGAAGGTCACCAGCGGTCCGCTGACCGAGGAGACGTTGACGATGCGGCCATAGCGCTGCTTCTGCATGATCGGCACCGCGGCGCGGGTCACGAAGAAGCAGGTGTCGAGATTGAGCGCGAGCGCGCGGCGCCATTCGTCGTCGTCGATGCGCTCGACCGGCGATGCGGTGTTCTTCTTCCCGGTCTGCACCATGCCGGCGTTGTTGACCAGGATGTCGAGCCGCCCGAACTTCTTCTTCACCGCAGCGACCAATGCCCTCGCCTCGGCATTGTCGCTCAAGTCGGCGATGAAGGCGGCCTTCGACGCCGCGCTCCCGGGCAGTTCCTTCAGCCGCTCCTGGATCCGCCTGGTGGTCGACGTGATCGCCACCTTGGCACCCGCCTCGGCCAGCAGCTTCGCCGCCGCGAAGCCGATGCCGTCGGCGGCACCGGCGCCGGTCACCAGGGCGACGCGGCCCTCATATCCATTTCCCTTGGTCTTCATGATTCCCCGTTCCGATGCCGTGCCTTGCTTCATCATGCTTCGCTGACGCCCAGCTTACCACCCCCTTGCACAGCCCCCGGGCAATCGCTATGACTCTCGCCCAGCGGATGTCGCCCGCCGGGATCGTTAATTCTCCGGCCTCTCCACAGACACCGTCGCGCCGTGCATGCGGTACATAACCAATATGTAGCCCCGGCGCGCTCATTCTCTCCACGCAAGTTTGCGAGCGCACCGCGGCAGGGGTGCGTTTGAATGCAACAGACCGAAGCCGCGCGCAGCGTTCCCGGCATCGCCGCCGCGCAGATCGATTCCATGCTGAAGCGGGAGCGCGATCGCTTCCTGCAAGCCAACCCGACCTCGGCCAAGCTCGCCGAGAGCGCCAAGGCGCATTGGCATAACGGCGTGCCGATGCATTGGATGCTCGACTGGTCCACGCCCTTCCCGCTCTATGCCAAAGAGGCGAAAGGCGCGACCCTGACCGATGTCGACGGCCACGAATACGACGACTTCTGCCTGGGCGATACCGGTTCGATGTTCGGCCATTCGCCGGAACCCGTGGTGCGCGCGATCCGCGAGCAATCGACCCGCGGCCTCACCTACATGCTCTCGACCGAGGACGTGCCGGTGGTCGGGCAACTGCTCTCCGACATGTTCGGCCTGCCCTACTGGCAGGTCGCGACCACCGCGACCGACGCCAACCGCTTCGTGATCCGCTGGTGCCGCGCGATCACCAAGCGCCCGAAGGTGCTGATCATGAGCGGCTGCTATCACGGCGCCGTCGATGACACCTTCCTGCGCCTCGACCAGAACGGCAAGCCGGCCAACCGCGTCGGCTTGATGGGCCAGGTCTATGATCTGACCCAGGGCACCGTCGTGGTCGAGTTCAACGATCTCGAGGCGATCGAGCGCGCGCTGAAAGCGGGCGACGTCGCCTGCATCCTGACCGAGCCGGCGCTGACCAACATCGGGATGGTGCTGCCGCAGGAGGGCTATCTCGACGGCATGGCGCAGCTCGCCAAGAAATACGGCACGCTGCTGATCATCGACGAGACCCACACGATCTCGACCGGCTATGGCGGCTATACCCGCATGCACAACCTGAAGCCGGATTTCTTCACCTTGGGCAAGCCGGTCGCCGGCGGCATCCCCTGCTCGGTCTTCGGCTTCACCGCCGAGATGGCCGAGCGGATGCGCCAGGCCGAGGCGGAAGCCGGCCCCGGCTATAGCGGCATCGGCACCACCTTGAGCGCCAACGCGCTGCAGCTCCATTGCATGCGCGCCAATCTCGCCGAGGTGATGACGCCCGCCAACTACAAGCACATGCTCGATCTCTCCGAGCGGCTCGCGCGGGGCGTCGAGCAGGAGATCACGAAGCGCAACGTGCCCTGGCATGTCTCGAACGTCGGCGCCCGCGCCGAGTTCGTCTGCGCGCCCACGCGGCCGAAGAACGGCGCCGAGGCCAAGGCGGCGATGCGGCCGCATCTCGAGCTCGCGGTGCATCTCTATCTCCTGAACCGCGGCGTGCTGATCGCGCCGTTCCACAACATGACCCTGCTCTCGCCGGCGACCACGGCGGCGCAGGTCGATCACCTGGTTGCCACAGTCGGAGGCTGTCTGGACGAACTGAAGGCATGAGGCTGCCCGGGGCAAGCCGGGCATACCAACATCCGCCTCATCCGAAATTCGTTCCAGGAGTCTTCGACCATGAACATGCAGCAGAAAGCCACCCCCAACGGAATTGCCAATGTGGAAGAATGCGACGCCTTCTTCGCGGCGCATCCGGAGATCGAGAACGTCCAGATCTTCTTCGTGAACCAGTCCGGCGTGCCGCGTGGCAAGAACCTGCGCAAGCGCGACGTCCGCGGCATCTTCGAATATGCCCGGATGCTTCCCGGCACCATGCTGGCGCTCGACATCAACGGCGAGGATGTCGAGGAGAGCGGCCTGGTGATGAGCGACGGCGACGCCGACCGGCTCGGCCGCCCGGTGCCGGGCACGCTGCAGCCGGCGCGCTGGCTCGGCAACGATTTCGCCCAGGTGATGCTGTCGGTCTATGAGCTCGACGGCACGCCCTGCAATGTCGATCCGCGCCATGTCCTCAAAGGCGTGGTCGATCGCTTCAAGGAGTTCGACCTCACGCCGGTGATCGCCTGCGAGCTCGAGTTCTATCTGATGGACCAGAAGACGCCCGGCCAAGGTCCGGCCTCGCCGGTCAGCGGTCACCGCAGCAAGCATATCCAGGCCTACGGCCTGCGCGAGCTGGACGACTTCCAGCCCTTCCTGGACGACCTCTACTCTTATGGCGAGGCCGCCGGCCTGCCGCTGGAATCGGCGATCTCGGAGAATGCGCCGAACCAGTTCGAGGTCGGCCTGGTGCACCGCGCCGATGCCTTGCGCGCGACCGACGAGGCGCAGGTCTTCAAGCGCCTGGTCAAGGGTACGGCGATGCGCCACGGCCTGGAGGCCACTTTCATGGCCAAGCCGCATAACGGATTGGCCGGGAGCGGCCAGCATCTCCATGTCAGCCTCGCGGACAAGCAAGGCAAGAACGCCTTCGCCAGCGACGACCCGACCGGCAACGATCTGCTGAAATTCGCGATCGGCGGCATGAAGGCGCTGCTGGGCGACGCCATGGCGATCTTCGCGCCCAACGCCAATTCCTATAAGCGCTTCCAAGCCAATCTCTACGCGCCGGTGGCGCCGACCTGGGGCGTCAACAACCGCACCGTCAGCTTCCGCGTGACCGCGGGCCCGGCGTCGTCGCGGCATGTCGAGCACCGCATCTGCGGCGCCGATGCCAACTCGACCCTGGCGGTCGCCGCCTTGCTGGCCGCGATTCATCACGGCATCAAGCACAAGATCGATCCCGGCGCGCCGATCGTGGGCGACGGCTATGCCTTGGCGGCCGAGCAGGGCCTCACGCTGCCGCGGCACTGGAACCTGGCGCTCGACGCCTTCGCCAATTCGACGGCGATGCGGGACTATCTCGGCGCGCGCTTCCACCAGATGTTCACCGCGATCAAGCGTTCCGAATACGACCGCTACCACGCCCAGGTTACCGAGCTCGATTACGACTGGTACCTGAGGAACGCCTGACGCCGGGATGGGCCCTGATGTGGCGTTTCGACGCTGCATCATGGTAAATTAACGGCACCTTGTAGCCGCACCGATGCGCGTGGTAGTTTTCTGTCAAATCAAAGCCCTAATGCCGGCTTCGCTTCTCGTCAGACGCGCCGGCGGAGGGGCCGGCAACGGTCAGACAGCGGAGTTCGCCTTGGGTCTCTTCAGAAGCAGAAAGCCGGTTCAGGTTCATGTCGGCAACCGGTATCAGGTCGGCGATTCGCCCTTGATGGTCTGGGAAGTCGCGAACCTGTTCCAGGGCATCGACGGCACGCCCTATGCGCATATCTTCTGCGTCGCCGATCCGAGCCGCCGCAAGACCGTGGCCCAGAACGCGCTCGAAGCCGGCAATCAGTACGTCCGCATCCAGGACGCGCACGCCCATTGACGCGGTCGCGCCGGCGCCCTTGATCGGCGACGCGCGGCCCTCGACTGAATCGGCAAAAAGATCTCGCCCGCGCCCAGACGACCGCGGCGCGGCGCACTATCCACACCATCTCGCATCGGGGACCAGATCATGGCGCGCCGCTCGCTGGAGCTTGACGACCGTCTCTACGACTACCTCGTGCAGTTCGGCACCCGGGAAAGCGATCTCCTGAAGGACCTCAGGAACGAGACCGCGAAGCTGCCGGGCGCCGGCATGCAGATCGGCCCCGAGCAGGGTGCCTTCATGGCGCTGCTGGTGGAGCTGATCGGTGCCCGCCGGGCGCTCGAGGTCGGCACCTTCACCGGCTATTCCAGCCTCTGCATCGCCGGCGCGCTGCCAGCCGACGGCAAGCTCATTTGCTGCGACGTCAGCGAGGAATACACCAAGGTCGCCCGCGACTATTGGCGCCGCGCCGGGCTGGAAAGCAAGATCGAGCTCCGCCTCGGGCCCGCCGTTGCGACCCTCGACGCGCTGATCGACGCCGACGTCGAGCCCTTCGACTTCGCCTTCATCGATGCCGACAAGACCAACTATTCGAACTATTACGACCGCGCCATGCGGCTGGTCCGCCCGGGCGGCCTGATCGCCATCGACAACGTGCTCTGGGGCGGCGACGTCGCCGACCCGAAGCAGAACGACGAAGACACCCAGGCGATCCGCGCGGTCAACGAGAAGGTCCGCAGCGACGAGCGCGTGACCCTGGCGCTGGCCCCGATCGGCGACGGCTTGACCCTGGCGCGGAAGCGCTGAGCCGGCGGCGCTCCGAAAGTCCGAAAGTATCCGTCGCGACGGCGCGGAATTTTCTCTGCCCGCACCCCGAATCCCGGAACTCCCTTTCGGGCTGGGGTTTTGGGCTTTGGGCGTCTTCGCCCGGATTCGACGGGCTCGGCCAACCAGCCGGTCTCGGCTTCAGGAGAGCGAAATGGCAGACTCCACGAACAACAACGGCGGCAACAGCAGCCGCAGCAGTAACAATTTCCTCTACTTCATCGTCGGCGGCTTGGTGGTGATCGTCGCCCTCGGCTTCTTCCTCATGCAGGGCGGCGCGATCGGTCCGACCAAGACCACCGAGACGACCATCACCGCGCCAGCGCCGGCACCCGCCGACGGGGGCTCGACCACGACCACGCAACAGACCACGACGCCGAACTGATTGCGGATCCGATCCTTGCTCGATGCCGTGCAATGTCGAGCAAGGATTAGGCCGATCTATTGCGAGGTGGAATCGACGTCCGGTGGTGTCGCCAGTTCATTGGCGGTGGTTCCGAAAAAGCCGTTGTAGTAGGCGAAGGCACCGATGACGAAGACGACCAGAACTCCGGCAATCAAGAGGCGCCGGTTCTGGCTGATGGGGTTGGTTGTGGCTTGGTTCATGGTAGATCTCCCTCGCTCCGTCCCGACGGAATGCCGAGACGGACGCGTTGCGGCCTATTGCACGATGTGCCAATTCTGATTGTAGTTGTTGCCCTTCATGTCGCCCATCATCGTG
The DNA here is from genome assembly GCF_054658695.1 of Dongia sp. agr-C8. Lineage (NCBI taxonomy): Bacteria > Pseudomonadati > Pseudomonadota > Alphaproteobacteria > Rhodospirillales > Dongiaceae > Dongia > Dongia sp. agr-C8. The sequence goes on along the minus strand of NZ_BAAGHZ010000001.1, from coordinate 857,622 downwards.
TCCTCGGCAAAGGTGTAGAGCGGACGACCTTGCTTCGCCCACTGCATGGTGCCGTCGTTGCGTCGGATGATGGTCATGTCACCGAAGGGTTGCTGGCCCGGCCGGGCTACGACCGGCGGCCAGTAGCTGGCACAGGGGCCGTAGCACGTGGACTGGCCGGCGGTATCCTTATCGAAGGTATAGACGGTCATGCCGCTCGACGTGGTCAGCAACGAGGTCGAGCTCGTCTGCGTGGTCGTCATCCGCGGCTGGTCCGAGGGCAACTCGGCCAGGCCGGGGGAATCGTGCCTCCCGCCCGCGTCTTGCATGCAGGCGGCGAGGAGCATCAGCGAGCCGACCGCGAAGAGCGGCAGCCCGCGTGTCAGGATCCGGTTCATTGGATTCTCCATTTTCGAGACCGGCGCGTTACAGGCGCCATTGGTGTCGGGCCGAGGCAGGCAGTGTGCGCCTTCAGCCCCTTAGCTAGGGAATACCGCCCGAGGGGGATTGGTTGCTGCCGGCACAAGATTCAGTCAGCCACCAAAGATGGGGAGCGAGCCCCGCATCGCCAAAGACGGCTCCCCATCGGGCACACACCGGGGTAGTCTGGTTTCATGTCCGTGATGGCCTCGCCTGTCGTCGAGTACCCGGAGGTGATCTCGCCGATCCTGCGCGAGGGCTACGGCTATTGGCGGCACAAGCGCGGCGACCGGCCCTTCCCGGCGCGCGCCGACTTCGATCCGATGCTCGAGAACCCGAAGCTCGCCCGCAACATGATGCTGCTGGACGTCGAGCAGGACCCGCTCGACTTCCGCTACCGGCTGATCGGCGACAAGCTGCGCGACCATATGGGCGAGAACTGGATCGGCAAGCGCTGGTCCGAGATCGAGCAGCAGCGGCCGCCCAACCCGATCTGGATGCATCACCAATGGGTGGTGGAGAATCGCCTGCCGCGCTTCATCCGCCCGAACTACGTCGGGCCGCACCGCCAGTTCATGTTCATCGAATCCGCCGTGCTGCCGCTGGGATCCGATCCCGAACGCGTCGACATGCTGATGCTGTTCGTCGATTTCCTGTCGAAGCTCGGGCGGTAGGACCGAGCCGCGCCGCTATGCCGTAGGCTGCCGTTCCGGCAGCCCGACCTCGGCCATGTATTGCGCGTAGCAGACCGGGCAGAGACCGTGGCTCAGCGAGACATGCGCGCTGCCGCCGGCGCGATAATACTGCTCCGGCTCGACCCAGCTCGCGGCGTCATGCTCCTGGCCGGGCTGCGCCAGCACCCGATGACACATGCTGCAGATCACCAGCATCGGGATCGACGGGTCCGCCACCAGGGCGAGCGCCTTATCGTATTCGAAGATCGAGAGTGGGGGCCTTTGCGCCTCGCGCAGGGTCTGCGAGCTGAACAGGGCGCTGCCGGCGCCGGCGCCCGCCACTGCCGAGATCGTCATGCGGAGCGCGCGCATCATGCCGGGCGAATCACAGCGATAGTCCAGCTCCCAAACATGCTCGGGATCCGAACCAATGCGTGAGAGAATCCGGCGGTAGAGCGCCTGCACATCGTTGCCGGAAATGAACTCGAAGAGATTGCGGCCAACCAGGCTCTGGGGATCGGGCTGGCCCGGCGCGTTGCCGACCTGGGCATGCCAGTGTCGCTGGCCCACCAGCAGAATGTTCCCCGCGTGATCGACCAGATAGGCCGGCCCCCAGATCGCATCGAGAAGCTGCTGCGCGGTCAGCATGTCCCGATCATGCGAGCCGGGCCAGGATCGGTCAAGCTTGGCCCGCCCTCTTGGCCGAAAGCCCTAGACTCGGTCCCGGATCAGCGGCGTGGTCGAGCAGTGGATGCCGCCGCCATTGAGGTGCATCGCGTCATAGGGCAAGGCTTTGCATTCGATGCCCTTCTTCGCCAGCTGGTCGAGGATGCGGTTCGAGCCGCCTTCGGGGATGATCAGCTTCCTGGGCGCGACGGCGAGCGAGTTGACGATCCAGCCGAAATCCGAAGGCTCGATCTCGATGGTCTCGACCTTCAGTCGCTTCAACTCCTCGAGGAAGGCGTAGGAGAGCCCCGCCGGATTGATCAGCGCCAAGCCCTGGTCGACCATCAGGAAGCTGCCGTCGATATGGATATCGTAGCCGACGAGGTCGGTGACGATCAGCTCGACGCCCTGGCGCTTCAGCACCTCGCCGACCTGTGCCGCCCCTTCGTGGTTGACGCGGATGCCACAGCCGATCACCGCGGTCTTCTCGTTGATCCAGGCGAAGCTGCCGCCTTCCATCAAGGCGGAGCCCGAAAGTGTCCGCAGGATCGGCACGCCGAGCTTCGCGAGAGTCCGGGTGATCGCCAGTTCCTCGCCGCGCCGGATCCGGGCACCCATGCGGCAGACGATGGCGCCGCCCTTCACCATGATCAGCGGGTCGCGGGTATAGCAGGACTTGAGCCGCTTGCCGGCCTCGCCTTCCACCTCGAAGACTTCGACGCCTTCGGCGCGCAAGGCCGCGGTCAAGCCGTCATGCTGGGCCTGCATCTCCGAGAGCGGCGGCACGCGGTCGCTCTGGAAGTACCAGCCTTCGGTCACGTCGCCATAGGAGCCGATCTCGGGGATGCGCTTCTTCGGATCGACCACTTTCAGCTCGTCGCCCGGCCGATGCACCAGCACCGCGCGCATCCGGCCGACATCGTTGTCGATGCCCCAGGCGCGGCCCCAGTATTTCTCCAGCTCGTCCTCCGCCTCGAATTCCGGCACAGCACCGGCGGCGAACATCTTGACCGTCTGGTTGTAGATCCAGTGCGCGGAGGATTCTGTTGCTTCGTCGGCCATGCCCGGCTCCGATCAATGAGGTTGACGACGAGTGTAGCGCCCGCCCGTTGCTTGCGCGACCAGATCAATGCGGTAATCTGGCAAACCACTTGGGGAATGCCGCCATGAGCCTGGATTTCCTGATCACGACCCTGATCATCGTCGCCTCGCCGGGCACCGGCGTCCTCTACACCCTGGCCGCCGGGCTTTCGCGCGGGCCCAAGGCGAGCGTGGTCGCGGCCTTCGGCTGCACCCTCGGCATCGTCCCGCACATGGCCGCCGCGATCCTCGGCCTCGCCGCCCTGCTGCACACCAGCGCCGTCGCTTTCCACACGTTCAAATATGCGGGCGTCGCCTACCTCCTCTATATGGCCTGGATGACCCTGAAGGAGCATGGCGCGCTGAAAGTCGAGCCGGACAACAGCGGACGCTCGGCCCTGCAGGTCACGGTCCATGCGATCCTGATCAACATCCTCAACCCCAAGCTCTCGATCTTCTTCTTCGCCTTCCTGCCGCAATTCGTGCAGGCGAACGAGGCCCATCCGCTGGCGCGTATGCTGGAGCTCAGCACGGTGTTCATGCTGCTGACCTTCGTGGTCTTCGTCGGCTACGGCCTGTTCGCCGCCGCGATCCGCAACCATGTGATCACCCGGCCGCGCATCCTGACCTGGATGCGCCGCGCCTTCGCCGGCGCCTTCGTGGCCCTGGGCGCCAAGCTGGCGGTCGCCGATCGCTGAACCGCAGACCAACCCGCATGCCCGCGCATAGCCCGCCCCTCGCGGCGGCCTTATTAGAACTCATAATATGCCGGTTAAAAAGAATTCGATTTTCTAATCGAGGTCGCAACGCTATTCAACCCAGGGCTTAGTGATGGGATAGGGACTGCACCGGACAGCGATCTCTCTATCGATGACCGGAAGAATTGCGGCAGCGCCACCCGCAAAGGCCAGAGGTTGTGATATCGCGCATATCCGGCCTAAGCCTGAAATTGCAACAGTCCGGCCCGCTACAACTCGGGGGAAGCTATGCGCAGGACCGGCTTGCCGCTGCGGCGGATCGTTTTGTCATTTCTGGTCGCGGCGGCGACTCTGGCCGGTGCAGCCGGCCTCACCTGGGCGGAACCCGCCAGCCAGGTCATCGCTTTGCGCGGAACCGCAACGCTCGAGCGTGGCAGATCCCGCTTGCCGCTGGCAGCCGGCACCGAGCTCGCCATGGGCGACTGGGTCGAAACGGATGCCGGGGCGCGGGTGAAGCTGCGCTTCGCCGACGGCTCGCTGGTGCAGCTCGGCGAGAACACGCGCCTGCGCATCGACCAGGCCAAGTTCGACCAGGCCGAGGGCCGACGCAACATCCTGCTCGACATGCCCCTGGGCCTGCTGCGCGCCGCGGCGGCGAAGCTGACGTCGACCAGCGGCTCCAGCTTCGAGATTCATACCGGCATCGGCTACTCCGCCGTGCGCGGCACCGAATGGATCATGGTCGCGGCCAGCGAGGAGACGCGCGTCTATGTCACCGAGGGCCGGGTCTCGGTCGGCACCGACTTCCCGAGCGCCCAGTTCCCGAAGCTGGTCCAGGCCGGCTATTGGGTGGTGGTTCGCAAGACCGGCATCGAGACCATCGAGGCCTCGCCCCCGGGATCGCTCGACAGCCTGATGGAGCAGACCGAGGCCGCCGTCACCGACAGCGCGCCGGCTGGCGATGCCGAGACCGCCGAGACGGAGACCGATTCCGTCTCGGATGCGAGCGACGCGGTTACCGACGTCACCGACAATGCGGTCGATCCGGCGAACGCGAACGGATCGGCGACGACGACGGGGACGGGCGCCGACAGCTCTGCCCCGAGCGGCGGCACCTCGACGAGCCCAAATTCCAACAGTTCGCCCAACAATTCGCCGAACAAGACTTCGAACGGCGGCTCGTCGGGCTCGTCGTCGGGCGGCGGCGGCAGCAGCAGCGGCGGGGGCGGCAGCGGCAGCAACGGCGGCTCTTCCAACTCCGGCGGCGGCGGCAAGGGCTCCGGCGGCGGCCTGGGCGGCAAGTCCGGGGGCTCGAACAAACTGAAGTAGGCGCGCTATCGGCTCGGCCGGTCCGGATAGTCCACCCGGTCGCCTTCCTTGATGCCGAGCGCCGCGGCGGTGCCGCCGTTGACCTCCAGCACCGCCTTCACCGCGGCCCCGGAGTCGATCGGGGTCTCGTCCAGCGGCACGGCGTTATGCGCGATATGGGCGATGCTGCCATCGGCCTTCAGGAACAGCATGTCGAGCGGGATCAGGGTGTTCTTCATCCAGAAGGAGACCGGCTGCTCGCCGGGATAGATGAACAGCATGCCGGCATTGGCCGCCATCGCCTTGCGATACATCAGGCCCTGCGACCGGGTCTCCGGGGTGGTGACGATCTCGACCTCGAACTTATAGGCGCTGCCGCCGGCATGGATGACCAGGGGCTCGGCGATCGCCACGGTGGCGCCGAAGACGAGGGCCGCGACCAGCCCCAACAGAAACCGAACCAAGCGCCCGCTCACAGATAATCCTTCGCGCCGTTGCGATGATAGGTGAGCGCCAGCGCGATGCAATGCCGGAGCGCCGCCTTGGGCAGCGGCCGGTCGGCATCCAAGAGGATGCTGCGGTTGCCGCCGAAGCTGAGCTGGTCGCGATAGAGCTGGCGGAAGGTCGCGACCAGGGTGGTCTGGCAGTGGACATAGAGCGCATAGCGTTCGCTGTCGTCGCCCGCCCCCGGCTTCACCCGGTCGATCCGGATCGTGCTGCCGCTGCCCGTCTCGTTGGTCAGGTAGCTCGGCTGGCCCCATTTCAGGGTCTCGTCGAGCGCGCCCACGCCCGGGGTCTTTTCCGCGGTCTCCAGGATCAGCCTGCGCAAGGCCAGAAGCTTCGCCTGGACCCGGCCGGGATAGGCGGCGAACACGGCCGCCACCGCCGGATCGGCGAAGCCGCCGCCGCACCGGTCGGTCTTACCGCCGGTCTTTCTCTTGGCCCTTGCCCGCGACTCCGTCATGGTCACATTTAGCCCGAGCCGCTTGAGAAAGATCAACTCACGTCGGCGTTCCGCCGCTCGTGCAGCCGGGCCGCCATTGGTGCACCGGCCGCGCTCCGCCTTGACTTGGGCCGGATCGCCCGGAAAGGTGAATGCCCCCATTCAAGAGGACTGCCCCATGGACATGACGGGAGAACATTGGATCAATGCGCCGCGCCAAGCGGTCTGGGCGGCGCTCAACGATCCCGAAGTCCTGAAGCAGTCGATCGCCGGCTGCGAGGAATTGAACAAGACCTCCGACACCGAGTTCCAGGCCCAGGTCACCGCCAAGGTGGGACCGGTCAAGGCGAAGTTCGGCGGCAAGGTGACCTTGAGCGAGCTCGATCCGCCCAACGGCTACACCATTACCGGCGAGGGCTCAGGGGGCGCGGCGGGCTTCGCCAAGGGCGGCGCCAAGGTGCGGCTGGAAGATGCCGAGAAGGGCGGCACCCTGCTTAAGTACGAGGTCCGGGCCCAGATCGGCGGCAAATTGGCGCAGATCGGCTCGCGCCTGGTCGATGGCGCCGCGCGCAAGATGGCCGACGAGTTCTTTGCGACCTTCGCCGCCACGGTCGAGGCCAAGTCCGGCGGCGCCGCGGTTCCCGCGCCGGAGGCCGCCGCGGAGGCCCTGACGGCGCCTGCCGCAGTGCCGCCGTCCCGCGAAACGAAAGGCCTGCCGCCCGTGGTCTGGATCGGGGCCTTGATCGTGATCGCGGCCGCCATCGTCTGGTGGGCGACGCGCTGATCGGCCGGACATTGGATTGGCAGGGCCGAACCATTCCCGCCCCCGCTTCACTGTCATCCTCCGCGCCTTGACCCCCGTTTCGGAACACGCTCATACTTAACGCCTGCCAAGAAGACCGGGGAAACCGGCGTTCGGCGGTTCGGCAATCGGCGCCGCCGCGATCATAGGGAGGTTACCAATGCCCACCGTAACGATGACGGTGAACGGAAAAGCCGTCACCGGTGAGGTCGAGGGCCGCACGCTGCTCGTCCATTTCCTGCGTGAGAAGCTGCACCTGACCGGAACCCATGTGGGCTGCGACACCGCCCAATGCGGCGCCTGCACCGTTCATCTGAACGGCAAGGCGATCAAGTCCTGCAACATGCTCGCTCTCCAGGCCGAGGGCGCGCAGATCACCACGATCGAGGGCCTGGCGCAGAACGGCACGCTGCACCCGATGCAGGAGGCCTTCCGCGACAACCACGGCCTGCAATGCGGCTTTTGCACCCCGGGCATGGTGATGGCCGCGGTCAGCCTGGTGAAGGGCAAGGCCAATCTTTCCGACGAGGAGATCCGCCACGGGCTCGACGGCAACATCTGCCGCTGCACCGGCTATCACAACATCGTCAAGGCCGTGAAGGCCGGCGCCCAAGCGATGGGAGGGAAGTGAGATGCCCGAAGGCACTGGAATCGGCGCTTCCGTCAAGCGCAAGGAAGACTTCCGCTTTCTAACCGGCCGCGGCACCTATACCGACGACATCAACCGCCCGGGCCAGACCTACGCCTATATCCTGCGCAGCCCGCACGCGGCCGCCGATATCGTGAAGATCGACAAGGCGAAGGCAGAGAAGGCACCTGGCGTGGTCACGATCCTGACCGGCGCCGATTACGACAAGGGCGGCCTGCCCTGCGGCTGGCAGATCCACAGCAAGGACGGTTCGCCGATGGCCGAGCCGCCGCATTTCCCGCTGTGCAAGGACAAGGTGCGGCATGTCGGCGACCAGGTCGCCCTGGTCGTCGCCGAGACCTATGCCCAGGCCAAGGATGCGGCCGAGTTGATCGAGGTCACCTATCAGGAGACCAAGCCGATCATCAGCCTCGCCGATGCCGACAAGCCCGGCCAGCCGCAAGTCTGGCCCGACGCCAAGAACAACACCTGCTTCGACTGGCATATCGGCGACAAGGCGGCGGTCGATGCGGCCTTCGCCAAAGCCGCCCATGTGACCAAGATCGACCTGGTCAATCAGCGGCTCATCCCGAATGCGATGGAGCCGCGGGCGGCGATCGGCGACTTCGACCGGGCGACCGGCGAGTTCACGCTCTACACCACCAGCCAGAACCCGCATGTCATCCGCCTGCTGATGGGCGCCTTCGTGCTGCAGATTCCCGAGGCCAAGCTGCGGGTCGTGGCGCCGGACGTCGGCGGCGGCTTCGGCTCGAAGATCTTCCACTATGCGGAAGAGGCGCTGGTCACCTGGGCCGCCGGCAAGGTCGAGCGTCCGGTCAAGTGGACCGCCGAGCGCAGCGAGAGCTTCTTGACCGACGCGCATGGCCGCGACCAGATCAACCATGCCGAACTCGCCATGGACAAGGACGGCAAGTTCCTGGCGCTGCGGGTCGCCACCAAGGCGAATATGGGCGCCTATCTCTCGACCTTCGCGCCCTGCGTGCCGACGTATCTTTCGGCGACCTTGCTGGCGGGCGTCTACGCGACCCCGGCGATCTATGCCGAGGTCAAGGCACTCTTCACCAACACCGCGGTGGTCGATGCCTATCGCGGCGCCGGCCGTCCGGAGACCACCTACCTGCTGGAGCGCCTGGTCGACAAGGCGGCGCGCGAGACCGGCATCGACCGGGTCGAGATCCGCCGCAAGAACTTCATCCCCAAGGATGCCTTCCCCTACCAGACGCCGGTCGCCCTGCAATATGACAGCGGGGATTACTTCTCGACTCTCGACATGGCGCTGAAATCGGCGGACTGGGCCGGCTTCGAGAAGCGCAAGGCGGAAGCGAAATCGCGGGGCAAGCTCCGCGGTATCGGCATCTCCACCTATCTCGAGGCCTGCGGCATCGCGCCTTCCGCGGTGGTCGGCAGCCTCGGCGCGCGCGCCGGCCTCTACGAGACCGGCCAGATCCGCGTGCATCCGACGGGTTCCGTGACGGTCTTCACCGGCACCCACAGCCACGGCCAGGGTCACGAGACGACCTTCGCCCAGCTGGTCTCCGAAGGGCTCGGCATCCCGATCGAGAATGTGGAGGTCTCCCACGGCGACACCAACAAGATCCCGTTCGGCATGGGCACCTACGGCTCACGCTCGCTGGCGGTCGGCGGCTCGGCGATCATCAAGGCAATGGACAAGATCATCGCCAAGTCGAAACGCATCGCCGCCCATCTGATGGAGGCCTCGGTTGCGGACGTCGAGTTCAAGAACGGCGTCTTCACCGTGGTCGGCACCGACAAGTCGGTGCCGTTCGGCACCGTGGCCCTCACCGCCTATGTGCCGCACAACTATCCTATCACCGAGCTCGAGCCGGGCCTGGAAGAGACCGCGTTCTACGACCCCCTGAACTTCACCTTCCCGGGCGGCTGCCATATCTGCGAAGTGGAGGTCGATCCCGACACCGGCGTGGTCAAGGTCGTCAACTTCACGGCGATCGACGATATCGGCCGGGTGATCAACCCGATGATCGCCGAAGGCCAGATCCATGGCGGGGTCTGCCAGGGCATCGGCCAGGCGCTGCTGGAGGCCGCGGCCTATGACGAGGAGAGCGGTCAGCTGCTGACCGGCTCCTACATGGACTATTGCATGCCGCGGGCCGACGACCTGCCCAACATCACGGTCGGCAACCACGTGACGCTCTGCACCCACAATCCGCTCGGCGCCAAGGGCGTTGGCGAGGTGGGCGCGATCGGCTCGACGCCGGCGGTGATCAACGCCGTGCTCGACGCCCTGCTGCCTTTGGGCGTCAAGGACATCACCATGCCGGCCTCGCCGCACCGCGTGTGGCAGGCCATCCAGACCGCGAAAAAAGCGGCGGAATAAGGGGGACGCAGCCATGCATAACTTCGCATTCCACCGCCCGAGCTCGGTCGCCGACGCCGCCAAGGCGATCGGCGCCGCTGCCGACGGCAAGTTCATCGCCGGCGGACAGACCCTGCTGCCGACCCTGCGCTCGCGCCTGGCGCAGCCCTCGGACATGGTCGACCTCTCCGCGGTCGCCGAGCTGAAAGGCATCAAGATCGAGGGTGACGGCGTCACCATCGGCGCGATGACCACCCATGCCGAGGTCGCGAACTCGGCCGATGTGCAAAAGACCATCCCCGCCCTCGCCAAACTGGCCTCGCTGATCGGCGACCATCAGGTGCGGCATCGCGGCACGATCGGCGGCTCGATCGCCAACAACGATCCCGCGGCGGATTATCCCGCCGCGGTGCTCGGCCTCGGCGCGACCGTCAAGACCAACAAGCGCGAGATCAAGGCCGACGACTTCTTCAAGGGCATGTTCGAGACCGCGCTGCAAGAAGGCGAGATCATCACCGCGGTGCACTTCCCGAAGCCGGAGAAGGCCGGCTACGAGAAGTTCCGCCAGCCGGCCTCGCGCTTCGCCCTGGTCGGCGTCTTCGTGGCCAAGACCAAGGGCGGGGTCCGCGTCGCCGTCACCGGCGCCGGCCCCGGCGTCTTCCGCTCGAAGGAGCTGGAAGACGCGCTCGGCGGCAACTTCTCGGCCGATGCCGCGAAGGGCGTGAAGGTCAGCGCCAACGGCCTCAACGGCGACCTGCACGGCTCGCCGGAATACCGCGCGGCGCTGATTTCGACCCTCGCGGCACGGGCTGCGGCCGGCGCCAGCTGACGGAAAAGAGTATCTGGGAGGAAGAAGAGCCGCCGGTTCAGCATCCGGCGGCTCTTTCGTTTCTCGTCGGTCGGCGTCAGAGACTCTTTTCGAAGAACACGCTGGTGGCGATCGCGTTCGGCGGCATCGCCGCATAGGGCCCGAACGCGGCGCACTTCGCGTAGCCCTCGCGTTCGTAGAAGCGCATCGCCTCGAGCTGAAGATTGCCGGTTTCGATGCGGACCACCGCGACGCCCGCCTCGCGCGCTTCCGCCTCCAGCCGCGCCAGCAAGGCCTTGGCGACGCCCTTGCCACGGACTTCGGGCCTGGCATACATGCGTTTGAGCTCGGCATAGCCTTCGTAGAAGCCGATGCCGCCGCAGGCCACCGCCGTGCCGCCAGCGCGCGCGACGAAGAAGCGGATGTTCGGCTGGAACAGCTGGTCGAGCGAAAGCGCGTGCTTCTGCTCCGGCGCATAGCCGACATCGAGCGCGGCGTTCAGTTCTTCGAGCAGCGCCAAGATCTCCGGCGTCGGCGCGAGGACAGGTTCCAGATTCAGGCTCACTTGGTCGCCCGGTTGGCCTTCCGCTCGGTCAGCGGCGCGGTATCCTCGCCCTCGAACAGGTTGCGGATGAAGCCGGGCGCCAGCGCCGACCAGCCGTTGACGTCGATCTTCGGCTCGTTCAAGTCGCCGGAGACCGAATAGGTCGCGGAGAACAAGCCCTCGCCCTTTCCGCCCTGCAGCCATTCGCCGATGATCGGGATGTTGCCGAGGATGCTGTTCAGGGCATACGCCGGCACCAGCGCGCCGCTGAGATCGATGGTGTTGGCGTCCATGTCGATCGAGCCCTTGGAGGTGAGGCCGATCGAAGGGCCGGCGGTGCGGAACTCGCTCACATCGACCCTTCCGCGGGTCTTGGTGAACTTGGCGCTGGCCCCGGCGAACAGGAAGCCCTCGCCGGTCAGCGCGTCGACCAGGCCGGTCAGGGTGGCAACCGAGAGAAAGCGCGCAGCGAAGGGCGTGTGCAGCAGGCGGAACGACGTCATCCGCATCTGGCCCTTCACCGGCCGGTGCGGCTCGCCGTCCTTGACCGTGCCGGTGATCGAGAGCTGGCCGCCCTTGATCGAATCGTAGACGCCCAGCGTCTTGAAGGCGCCGCCGGCATCGTTGGTCTCGACCTGCAGCCGGTGCGTGCCGTCCTCCGGCATCGGGGCATAGGAGAAGACGATCGGCGTGCCGCTCGGCAGCGCGCCGTTGAAATAGATCTTGTCCCACCAGATCGGATCATGCCGGATGTCGAAGGTGATGTTGGTGAGCTCGTCGCCCTCCGAGAGCCGGACCTTGGCCAGCTGTCCGGCGATGGAATAGGGCTTCTGCGGCTTCAGCTCCTCGGCGTCGAGCTCCGCCGGTGTGACCGGCTGGTCTCGCTCTTTCATCCACGGCTCGACGTCCATCACGCCGCCGCCGACCGAGACATTGGTCGCGTTGTTGGAGAAGTCGGCGACCAGGTCGGTGATGGCACTATTGGCGAACTGCGCCTTCTTCAGCGCAAGCTTGCCGATGCTGCTGCCGTCCGGCGCAAAGGTGGCGCCGCCGGCGATCGAGAAGCCCTCCCCGTCGATCGCGAGATCGGTGATGTCGATCGGCTTGTCGCCGTTGAGGTGGAGCTTCAGCGCGCCCTGCGCCGGCACGCCCTCGGGCTTGCGCCACTTGAGGAAATCCATCGCCAGCACGGCATCCTTCAGGTCGAACTTCGCCTCGAGCGTGCCGCGCCCGTCATCGCGACGGCTGAACTTCAGATCGACGTCGCTGGGCCCGTCGACCCAAGGCCGGAAATCGTAGCCGACCAGGGCGCGGCTGCCGGTCGAGGTGCGGCCCTTGGCCTGGAAAACCTCGCGCACGTCGACCTGGTCGGCGAAGGCCTGCGACCACTTGATGTCAAGGTCGGCGCCGGCATATTTGACCGGCCCGCTCACCGTCATGCCCTTCTCGTCGAGCTTCAGGTCGAGCGTGCCGCCGGTCACGTCCTGGCCGAAGCGGATCCGCTTCATCGCCACGTTCTTCACCTGGGCATCGACCTTGATCTTGACCCGGGCGAAGGTCAGCGATTTCTCCGCCGGGAAGTCGAAGTCGAGCGCGGCCTGCGCCTCGCCGCCGGCCTCATCCGGGTTCAAGCCGATCTTCGAGGCATAGCCGAGCCTGGGATGATCGAGCAGCTTCAGCGCGTCCTTGAGCGAGGAGCCGACGTCGCCACCCACCTTGATGAACTGGTCCTCGACGTCGAGGCCCGTGATATGCAGATAGCCTTTCTGCACCTTGATGTCGCCGACCCGGCCGCCGGTGATATTCGCGTCGAAGGAGTCCGCGTCGAAGGTCGCGGTCGCGACGCCGTCGGTGATCGGCGGCATCGGCCGCAGGTAATGCACCGTCAACCCGCTGGTCGACATCTCGCCTTTGAGATTCTCGAGCTTCGCGCCGCCGCTGGCCTCGCTCGGCAGCCGCAGCGCCAGGTCGGCCGTCACCCATTCGACCATGCCCTCGGGGATGTTCGGCACCAGCCAGTCGCGGGTGTTCTGCGCCGCACCCGCGGGCCAGAAGCGGTCCATCCAGCTCGCCGGATACTTCTCGGCCCGCAATGCAAGCTTCAGCAGCGGCGCGCCGCCGTCGGAAGCCGCACCCGACAGGGCGCCATCGACCTCCGCGCTGGCCTCGATGGTCGGCCCCCCGATATCGAGCGAGAGTTTCTCCAGGTGCAGCAGGTCCTTGTTGAAGTCGATCCGCCCGGTCGCCTGCATCAGCTTCAGCGGTACCGGCTCCTTGGTCTTGCCCGAGAGATTGAGCGTTCCGTTCGCGGTGTTGACCTGGAAATCGATCGGTCCGGGCAGGCCGCCGATCGGCCCCTGCGTGCTCATCCGGCCGCTCAGGATCACCTCGGAGTTGGAGAGCTCCGACAGCGCCGGCTCGATCAGACCGAGCGAGGCCATGTCGAGGCCTTGGAAGGCGGCGTCGACCTCGATCGTGCTTGCCTTGGGGTCGATGATGACGCTGGCTTGCGCGAGCGCGGGGGCGCCGAATTGCGGCAGATCGGCGCTGAGGTTGCCACCCAGATTGGTGGTGTTGGGCTTGCGCGAGATCTCGAAATTGAGGTGATGCGCCGCCCAGACCATGCCGGCGCGCTGATCGTCGATCGCAACCTTGCCGTCGACGATGGAGATCGAGCGCAGGTAGCCGGCGGTTTTGTTCGGATCGCTGTCGTCCAGCAACTCCTCGATCACCTCCGCCGGGCTCGGCATCGTCGCGGCATTGCCCTCTGCGGTATTCTGGGTAGCATCCTGCTCGAGCTTCTGCAGGCCGAACATCAGCACACCGTCGCTGCGGCGGCGCAGGGTGAGGTCCGGCGCAATGATCTCCACCTTCGACGGCGCGATCAGCCCGTGCAGCATGGCGCGGGCGCTCAGGGTCAGCGAGACCTGCGGCAGCACCGCGAGGTCGCGGTCACGTCGATCCTTCACATGCAGGTTGACGGCGCGCAGGTCGAGCCCGCGCGGCCAGCCGGCCCAGGTCAGGACCGTGTCCTCGATCTCCACCCGGAAGTCGCGGCTGGCCTCGGCGATCGACTGTTCGACATAGGGCGCCAGGAAGGCCATGTGGATCGGGCCTTCATAGATCAGGCGCCAGGCCAGGAAGCCGACCAGCAGGGCGATCCCGGCCAGCAGCGCGCCCAAGACTTCCAGCGCGATCTTGGTGGTGCGCCGGATCAACTTTGGATTTTCCCGCAGGCAGCGTCGAGCGCTTGACCGGCCCGAACGCGTCCATCAGTCTCAGCGCCGAATGCAATCCGGACCGACCGCCTATTCATGCCGACCTTATTGAGCCTGCTGGCCGGACGGCCCTTGCCGGAGCCGGGCGATCCGAGCCAGGCGGAGCTCCACCTGTCGCAATGCACCGAGCCGGGGCTCGCCGAGATTGCCGCGGATCCGACCGGGCTTAGCCTGCTGAAATCGGTGTTCGGCAACAGCCCCTTCCTCGCCAGATGCCTGCTGCGAGACCCGGCTTTTGCCCGTCAGCTTGCCTTTTCGGATCCCGAGTCGCTGTTTAGCACATTGATTCAGGAACTGCACCCCAAGGCGCTGATGGACCTTGAGGAATCCGTCCTCATGCAACGCCTTCGGATCGCCCGGCGCCGAGCGGCCCTGCTGATCGCGGCCTGCGATATCGGCGGACTCTGGCACCTGGAACGCCTGACCGGCGCGCTCAGCCAATTTGCCGATGCCGCGGTGCGCGCCGCGGTTTCACATCTGCTTTACCGGAGTGCCGCCGGCGGCGAGCTGGACCTCCCCGACCGGGAGGATCCGGAACGCGACAGCGGCTTCTTCGTGCTCGCCCTGGGAAAACTGGGGGCCCACGAGCTCAACTATTCGAGCGACATCGACCTGATCCTGCTCTACGACCAGGCCAAGGTCCGCTATGTCGGCCGGCGCAGCGCACAGGAATGTTTTGTCAAGCTCGCGCGCAACCTGGTGCGCATCCTGCAGGACGCGACGCCCGACGGCTATGTCTGCCGCGTGGACCTGCGCCTGCGCCCCGATCCCGCCTCGACGCCCCTGGTCATGTCGGCGCTCGCCGCCGAGACCTATTACGAAGGCATGGGGCAGAACTGGGAACGCGCGGCGATGATCAAGGCCCGCGTCTCGGCCGGCGACGCGCAAGCGGGCAAGCAGTTCCTGCTGCAGCTCCGCCCCTTCGTCTGGCGCAAGCATCTCGACTTCTATGCGATCCAGGACATCCATTCGATCAAGCGCCAGATCCACGCGGTCAAAGGCTTTCGCAACGTCGCGGTCGCCGGCCACAACATCAAGGTCGGCCGCGGCGGCATCCGCGAGATCGAGTTCTTCGCCCAGACGCAGCAATTGATCTGGGGCGGCCGCAACCCCGATCTCCGCACCCGCGCGACTCTCGACACCCTGGAAGGCCTGGTCGCTTTCGGCCGTACCAAGCGCGACGTCGCCGACGATCTCGGCGCCGCCTATCGCTATCTGCGCCATGTCGAGCATCGCCTGCAGATGATGGAGGACCAGCAGACCCAGACCCTGCCGCAAGTCGGCCCGACCCTCGACGTGCTGGCGAAGTTCTGCGGCCACAAGGACACCAACGACTTCGAGCTGACCCTGCTCGAGCATATGGCCAAGGTGGAAGACCACTATGCCGAGCTGTTCGAGGAGGCGCCGGATCTCGGCGGCCCGAGCAACCTGGTCTTCACCGGCACCGAGGACGATCCCGGCACCGTGCAGTCGCTGCAGCAAATGGGCTTCCCCGACGGCAGTCTCGTCTCCGGCTTCGTGCGCGACTGGCATCGCGGGCGCTACCGCGCCACCCGCAGCGCCCGCGCCCGCGAGCTGCTGACCGAGCTGATGCCGCGCCTGCTGCAGGCTTTGGCCGGCACCGCCGATGCCGATCTCGCGATCCGCCGCTTCGACAATTTCCTGCAGGCGCTGCCCGCCGGCGTGCAGATCTTCTCCCTGCTTTATTCCAATCCCGGCCTGCTCGACCTTGTGGCCGAGATCATGGGCTCGGCGCCATTGCTGGCCGACCGCCTCAGCCGACGCCCGGCCTTGCTGGAAAGCGTGCTCACCGCCGGCTTCTTCGAGCCGGTGCCGCAGCGCCAGGCCTTGAACGAGGACATCGAGCGCCAGCTCGAACAGGCGCTGAACTTCGAGGATGCGCTCGACATCGTCCGCCGCTGGACCAAGGACCGCCAGTTCCAGATCGGCGTGCGGCTGCTGCGCGGGACCGCCGACGGCGAGGAAGCCGGTTCGGCCTTGAGCGACATCGCCGACATCGCGCTTTCGCAGCTCTTCCCGCGCGCGATTGCGGAATTCGAGCGCCAGCACGGGAAGCTGCCCGGCCGGGGCATTGCCCTGGTGGCGCTCGGCAAGCTCGGCAGCCGCGAGATGACGGTCACCTCCGATCTCGATCTCATTTTCATCTACGACATCCCGGAAGGCGTCGCCGACTGGGACACCACGCTTTCCGACGGGCCTAAGCCGCTGGCGCCGATCACCTATTACGCACGGATCGCCCAGCGCTTCATCAACGCGATCTCGGCGATGACCGGCGAAGGCGGGCTGTTCGAGGTCGATATGCGGCTGCGGCCGAGCGGCGCCTCCGGCCCGATCGCCAGCGGCCTGCAGCCCTTCGAGAAATACCAGACCGAGGAGGCCTGGACCTGGGAGCATATGGCGCTCACCCGCGCCCGCGTCATCTGCGGCGATCCGGGCCTGACGGCCGATTGCGAAACCGTATTCAAGCGGATCCTCACCCGCCCGCGCGATCCCGCGAAGCTCGCCGCCGACATTCTCGACATGCGCTTGCGCATGGCGCAGCAATATCGCGGCGACAACATCTGGGACCTGAAATTCCTCCGCGGCGGCCAGATCGATCTCGACTTCATCGCCCAATATCTGCAGCTCCGCCATGGCCATGACCATCCGGAGATCCTGGCGCGCGACGGCGGCCAGGTGCTGGAGCGCGCCCGTGACTTGAAGCTGCTCGACGACAAGACCGCCGACCAGTTGATGGCGATCGGCCGGCTCTGGCGCCAACTGCAGCAGACGATCCGCCTGGTGGTCGGCGCCAAGGTCGAGGAAGCGCAGCTGCGCGAACCGACCCGCCGCCAGCTGGCCCAAAGCGGCGGCGCCGACGATTTCAAGGCGCTGAAAAAACTGATCCGCAAGCGGGCCGCTGCCGTACACAGTGCCTATCACGCGATTATCGGCGAGGAGCCTTCTCCATGACGTCATGCGCGGGCTTGACCCGCGCATCTCCCGCCGAGTGAACTCTTGAAACAGATGGCCGGATCAAGTCCGGCCATGACGACAAAAGGAAGGAGAAACCCATGACTCTCAAAGTCGGCGACAAGGCGCCCGCCTTCACCCTGATGACCGACGGCGGCAGCAAGCTCACCTCGGCATCGCTCAAGGGCAAGAACATTGTGCTCTATTTCTACCCCAAGGACGACACGCCGGGCTGCACCACCGAGGCCTGCGGCTTCCGCGACGAGCAGCCGAAGTTCAAGAAGATGGATGCGGTGGTGCTCGGCGTCTCGCGGGATTCGGTCGCCAGCCACGAGAAGTTCAAGAAGAAGTACGACCTCAACTTCCAGCTCGGCGCCGACGAGAGCGGCAAGGTCACCGAGGATTACGAGGTCTGGGTCGAGAAGAGCATGTACGGCAAGAAATACATGGGCATCGAGCGCGCCACCTATCTGATCGACGGCAAGGGCATCATCCGCGGGATCTGGCGGAAGGTGAAGGTCGACGGCCATGTCGATGAGGTGCTGAAGGCCGTGAAGGCACTGGATTGAGCCTGCTCGGCGCCGCCGTCGCAGTCCTCGCGACCGCCGACCCCTCCGCCAAGGCCACGGCCAGCCACCGCGCGGCCGATGCCTGGCGGGCGGGTGACTTGGCAATCGGCGTGGCATCGCCGCCCGATCGCCCGGCCCGCCCCGAACGCCCGCTGCTGTTGGCACCCAAGGAAATGCCGAAGCGCAAGGCCGGCGGCAATGCCGCCAAGCGCGTCGCCCTGCTCCACGCCCTCGCGCATATCGAGCTCAACGCGATCGATCTCGCCTGGGACCTGATCGCCCGCTTCGGCAATGAAGACATGCCGCGCGCCTTCTTCGACGACTGGGTCAAGGTCGCCGACGAAGAAGCGCTGCATTTCGAGCTGCTTTCCGCGCGTCTGCAGGAACTGGGCGCCGCCTATGGCGATCTTCCCGCCCATGACGGCCTATGGGAAGCCGCCACCGTCACCGCGCGGGACCTGCTCGCCCGCCTCGCCATCGTGCCGTTGGTGCTGGAGGCGCGCGGCCTCGACGTGACCCCGGCCACTGTCGCCGACATGAGCCGCGCGGGCGACGACGTGACCGCCGCCTTGCTCGATCGCATCTACCAGGACGAGATCGGCCATGTCGCCGCAGGCATGCGCTGGTTCGAGCATTTCGCGAAAGCAGCGGGCCATGACCCGCAAGCGCATTGGCAGACGCTGCTGAAGCAGCATTTCCGCGGCGTGCTGAAGCCGCCGTTCAACGACACCGCCCGCGCTGCCGCCGGGATGCCCGCCGGCTACTACATGCAATAGAAAACCCGGCTGCGAGGGGTCTGTCGCAGCCGGGTCTTCCGGATTGGTCCGGCGTCGCGGGCGGTCTGGGAGTGCCGTCCGCGACGCCGGTCGTCGCGCCTCTTACTGCACGGTCTCGCCGTGCAGCCCGAGGTCGAGACCATCTCTTTCGACATCCTCCGAGACCCGGAGGCCGATCACCAGATCGATCACCTTCAAGATGACGAAGCTCACGACACCCGTCCAGACCACCGTCAGGGCCACACCCTGAATCTGGATCCAAAGCTGGCTCATGCCGCCGGCGACGCCGCCGATCGCTTCGTTCGCCAGGATGCCGGTCAGCAATGCGCCGATGATGCCGCCGATGCCGTGCACGCCGAAGGCATCCAGCGAGTCATCGTAACCGAGCGCATGCTTGAGCGCGGTGGCGGCGAAGTAGCAGGCCACGCCGGCGATAAGGCCGATGATCAGCGCACCACTCGCCGTCACGAAGCCGCAAGCCGGGGTGATGGCGACGAGGCCGGCGACCGCACCCGAGATGATGCCCAGGACCGAGGGCTTCTTCTTGGTCATCCACTCGGCGAACATCCAGGCGACTCCCGCCGCACCGGTGGCGATCTGGGTTGTGGTCATCGCCATGCCGGCGCGTCCAGAGGCTCCGAGCGCCGAGCCGGCGTTGAAGCCGAACCAGCCCACCCAGAGCAGACCCGCGCCGATCACCGCCAGCACAAGATTGTGCGGCGCCATCGCGTTCTTTGGATAGCCCATGCGCTTGCCGAGGACGAGGCAGGCGACCAGGCCGGCGACGCCGGCATTGATGTGCACGACGGTGCCGCCCGCGAAGTCCAGGATGCCCGCCTTGAACATATAGCCGTCGGACTGCCACATGATATGAGCGATCGGCGAGTAGACCAGGATCGACCACAGCACCGAGAACAGGCACATGGCGCTGAACTTCATGCGGTCGGCGTAGGCGCCGCAGATCAGGGCCGGTGTGATGATGGCGAAGGTCATCTGGAACATCATGAAGACCGATTCCGGGATGGTGCCGGAAAGCGCGTCCACGCCCATGCCGTTCAGCATGAAGCGATCGAAGTTCCCGAAGAAGCCCGGCGCCATTTCGTTGCCCGGGCTGAAGGCCAAGGTGTAGCCGATGATGAACCAGACGATGGTGACCAGGCACTGGATCGCGAAGCTCTGCATGATGGTGGCGAGCACGTTCATCTTGCGAACCATGCCGCCGTAGAACAGCGCCAGGCCAGGCGTCGTCATCATCAGCACGATCGCTGTCGAGGCCAGCATCCACGCCGTGTCGCCGCTGCTGATCTCCGGCGGCGGCGCGGCGGGAGCGGCGGCCGCTGCTGCATCCGCAGCCGGCGCGGCGGCATCCTGCGCCAGTGCCAGAGCGGGCAGCATCATCAGCCCGACCCCCAAGGCGGATGCCAGGATCCGCTTCAAATCCATATCGAGACCCCACTGTCTCTCAGCCCGATTCATGCCGCCCCTCCGTTTTCTTTTTGCAGCGCAACAGTAAGAGCAACCGCCGTGCCAACCTGAAAAGCGAAGGAATCCAGCGGACTTAGTTCGATTGCCTGAAAATTCTGCACAGCAAATAGGCAGGCCAAAGGGCGGTGATGTTTTTCTAGGCGGCTCGACGACAGGCCCGTGAAGCTCACCGCGCCCCCCCCCGGCTCCACTCGGTGAGCGGCGGCAGGCTCTCGGCGAAGGCCGATTTCCGGTGCGGGAAACCGCCGGCATCGAGCAGGAAGTCGACGATGGCCTCCAGTCCCGTGCCGTCGCGCATATTGGCGAAGACCACCGGCTTCACCCCGCGCATCTTCGCGGCATCGCGCGCCATCAGGTCGAGATCGGCGCCGACATGGGGGGCGAGGTCGATCTTGTTGATGACCAGCAGGTCGGAGCGGGTGATGCCCGGTCCGCCCTTGCGCGGGATCTTGTCCCCCGCCGAGACGTCGATCACGTAGATCGTGAGATCGGCCAGCTCCGGCGAGAAGGTGGCGGAGAGATTGTCGCCGCCGGATTCGACGAAGACGTATTCGAGGCCGGGAAAGCGCCCGCTGATCTGATCGACGGCGGCGAGGTTGATCGAGGCATCCTCGCGGATCGCGGTGTGCGGGCAGCCGCCGGTCTCGACACCGAGGATGCGCTCGGCCGGCAGCACGCCGGAGCGGGTGAGGAAAGCGGCATCCTCGCTGGTATAGATGTCGTTGGTGATCGCGGCGATGTCGTAACTGCCGGCCATGCAGCGGCAGAGCCGCTCCAGCAACGCGGTCTTGCCGGAGCCGACCGGCCCGCCGACGCCGACGCGCACGGGAAGATTGCTGAGCTGGGGTGCGATCATGAGCGGAACAGCCTCGTGTATTGGGTTTCATGGCGCATGCTGAAGACGTCGACCATCAGGGCCGAGGCGCCGATGTCGTCGAACGGCGTGAGTTCCAGCGCGTCGGCCAGGGAGGGCAGCGTCTTCGAAAGATGCGCGAGACAGGCGAGCCCGTCGCTCTGCCCAATGGGCATGAGGCGCAGCGCCGCCGACACCAGGTTGGAGCAGAAGGCGTGCAGATAGGCGACGCTCGCCTGCCGGGCGTCGATGCCGGCGACCGCCGCCGCCGCGCCGAAGGCAACCGCATAGACCGGCCGCTTCCACTGGCGCAAGGGCTCGCGGGCGGCTAGTTCCGGCCAGCCGGCGATCAGCGCCTTCAGGAAGGCGGCACCCTGCGCCGAGGCTTCCAGCGCGAGCTCCGACGTGCCGCGAAAAGCGGAGGCGAAGGCGGCGATCTCGTCGCAGCGGTCGAACTCCTGCGCCAGCACCGCGCGATGAGTCTCCCGGATCAGCAGCGCGTCGTTGCGGCCGGCGCCGAAGAGAAGAATGCCCTCGATCCAGTTCCCCAGGGCGGCGCGATCCGGCAGCGCCCCCGCCTCGACCGCGTATTCCAGCCCGTGCGAATAGGAATAGCCGCCGACCGGAAAGGCCGGAGAGAGCCAGGTCTGTAACAGCAGCAGGCCGGATTCGCCCGCATCGCCGCCGGACGAATGCGCGTCAATGCGCATGGCCGTGGATCCCGAGCTGCGCATAGGCACCCCCTTCCGGCGAGAACGGCGCCTCGATTCGGCTGACCTGGGCGCCGAGCTGGCGCAGCATCGCCTCCAGCACGGAATCCGCGACAATGCGCAGCCGCAATCCATCGACGATCTCCGCGGGCACATGGCGGTTGCCGATATGCCAGGCGAGCTTTGCCAGATGCTGCGCATCCTGTGCGACGGCCTCGACCAGCGGCTCCGGCCCGGCGACCACGCGCAGGTAGCCGCCCTGGTCCAGCTGCAGCCCGTCGCCGTCGGAAAGACGCACCGCGCGCTGCAGGCTGAGCAGGAAGCCGGCGCCGGCATCGTCGGTCATCTGGATGCGACGCTTGCAGCGATCGGCATAGGAGAGCGTCACCGTGCCCGCGACTTCCGCCTCGGGCCACGCGCCGGCGCGATGCCACTGCAATGCATGGCGCATGGTTATCGGGATCCGGCTACGGCGGATCGCGGTCCGCATCCGCGGACGATCCGGCATGATGAAAGCGAGCGGCGTGACCAGCGCATGAATTCCACAGAACACCTCCGCGGCTCAGAACAGAAAGTAGCGCTGCGCCATCGGCAGCACGCCGGCCGGCTCACAGACCAGCAATTCGCCGTCGGCGCGAACTTCGTAGGTTTCGGGATCGACCTCGAGGGCAGGCGTCGCATCGTTCATCTTCATGTCGCGCTTCATAACGCTGCGCGTGCCCTTGACCGCAACCAGCTCCCGCTTCAGATCGAGTTTCTCGCCGACACCGTCCGCCAGCGCAGCGCCGCTGACGAAGGTCACGCAGCTCGCCTGCCGGGCGCGGCCGAAACCGGCGAACATCGGGCGGTAATGCACCGGCTCCGGGGTCGGGATCGAGGCATTGGGATCGCCCATCGGCGCCGCTGCGATCATGCCGCATTTCAGGATCAGGTCCGGCTTCACGCCGAAGAACATCGGCTTCCAGAGCACGAGATCGGCGAGCTTGCCGACTTCGATCGAGCCGATGCTGTCGGCCATGCCCTGGGCGAGCGCCGGGTTGATCGTGTACTTGGCGACATAGCGCTTCGCCCGGTTGTTGTCGTTCTCGGCCGGGTCGCCGGCGAGGCTGCCGCGCTGGGTCTTCATCTTATGCGCGGTCTGCCAGGTGCGGATGATGACCTCGCCGACCCGGCCCATGGCCTGGCTGTCGGAGGACATCATGCTGATCGCGCCGAGATCGTGGAGGATGTCCTCGGCGGCGATGGTTTCTCGGCGTATGCGGCTCTCGGCGAAGGCGACGTCTTCCGGGATACGCGGGTCGAGATGGTGGCAGACCATCAGCATGTCGAGATGTTCGTCGAGCGTGTTGACCGTGAAGGGCCGGGTCGGGTTGGTCGAGGACGGCAGCACGTAAGGCAGGCTGCAGACCTTGATGATGTCCGGCGCGTGGCCGCCGCCGGCCCCTTCGGTGTGATAGGCGTGGATGACGCGGCTCTTGAAGGCGGCGATCGTGTTCTCGACGAAGCCGGACTCGTTAAGCGTATCGGTGTGGATCGCGACCTGCACATCCATCTCGTCGGCGACCGAAAGGCAGCAGTCGATCGCGGCCGGCGTGGTGCCCCAGTCCTCGTGCAGCTTCAGGCCGACAACGCCCGCCTTCACCTCCTCGCGCAGCGCGGCCGGCAGCGAGGCATTGCCCTTGCCGAGCAGGCCGATGTTCACCGGCATGCCTTCGGCCGCCTGCAGCATCCGCGCGATGTGCCAGGGTCCCGGCGCGCAGGTGGTGGCGCTGGTGCCTTCGGCCGGGCCGGTGCCGCCGCCGACCAGGGTGGTGACGCCGGAATAGAGCGCCTCCCAGGCCTGCTGCGGGCAGATCATGTGAATATGCGAATCCACGCCGCCCGCGGTCATGATCCGGCCCTCGCCGGCGATCACCTCGGTGCCGGGACCGATGACGATGGCGACACCGGGCTGGGCGTCGGGATTGCCGGCCTTGCCGATCGCGGCGATGCGGCCATCCTTCAGGCCGACATCGGCCTTCACGATGCCCCACCAGTCGAGGATCACGACATTGGTGATGACGGTGTCGACCGCGCCCTCGGCGCGGCTGCGCTGCGACTGGCCCATGCCGTCGCGGATCACCTTGCCGCCGCCGAACTTCACCTCCTCGCCGTAGATCGCATGGTCCTTCTCGATCTCGATGATGAGATCGGTGTCGGCGAGGCGCAGCCGGTCGCCGACCGTCGGCCCATAGGTCAGCGCATAGGTCTGGCGATCCATCCGATAGGCCATGGTCAGTCCAACTTCCCTGAAATCTTGCCGCCGAAGCCGTGGATGATGCGGGCGCCGGCGATCTTCACCAGCGTCACGTTGCGCGACTGGCCGGGCTCGAAGCGGACCGCCGAGCCGGCCGGAATGTCGAGCCGGAAGCCACGCGCGGCGGCCCGGTCGAAGTCGAGCGCGGCGTTGGTCTCGAAGAAATGGAAATGGCTGCCGACCTGGATCGGCCGGTCGCCGGTGTTGGCGACGGTCAAGCGGATGGTGTCGCGGCCCTCGTTCAGCACCATCTCGCCCGGCAGCACCATGAGCTCGCCTGGGATCATTGCGGCACCTCAGCGGATCGGGTGATGGACGGTGACGAGCTTGACACCGTCGGGGAACGTCGCCTCGACCTGGATCTCCTTGATCATCTCCGGGATCCCTTCCATGACTTGCGCGCGCGTGAGCACGGTGCCGCCATCGCGCATCAGCTCGGCAACGCTGCGGCCGTCGCGGGCACCCTCGACCACGGTGTCGGCGATGAGCGCGATCGCTTCCGGATGGTTGAGCTTGCAGCCGCGCTCCAGTCGCCGCCGCGCCACCATCGCGGCCATGGCGATCAGCAGCTTGTCCTTCTCTCGCTCGGTCAGACGCATTTCAGTGCACCCAGAATGACGGGAGCCGCGGCGCCAGCCCCTGCGCCGCATTGCGCAAGGCCATCCAGGCCGCGGCGAAAGACGGACGCAGCTCCAGCGCATCGGCCGCGAGCCAGCGCGCGACCAGCACGCCGTTGACCACAGTCGCTGCGCAGCGCACTTCCGCCGGCGCCAGCAGCATCAGGTCGCGCAGCAAGGCGAGGCACCGATCGGCGCCGGGGCCGGCATGGACCAGCATCGCCGCGGCGCGCATGCCTTTCAGCGCCGCCGGGTGTTCGAGCGCCTCGATCAGCAGCGCATCGGCGGCGTGAAAGCGGTCGGCCCAGACCAGCACGCCGTCCTGGCTGACCGACCAGGCGTCGTGCACCAAGCCGCGGGTCATGGTCTCACCGAAGGCCGAGCGGCCGAAGACCAGGATCTCTCCAGCCAACACCGCGGCATCTTCCGCGAGATCGATGGCGGTGCGACGGCGCATGCGCGCGCCGTTGAACAGGATGGTTTCCTGGGGCAGCCATTCCAGCCAGCCGCCGGCTTCGACATCGAGCGCGATCTCGATCCGGGTCTCGCCGCCGGCCGAGCGGTAGAGCTTCTCCGCCGCCTGGGCGATCGCCATGGCCTTGGTGCCGCGGCCCATACCGATCGCGGTCGACATGGAATCGCCGCCGGTGAAGCCGCCGCAGGTCGCGGTCAGCGCCACCACCGGCAGATCCATGCGGCAGGATTCCGGAAAGAGCGCGCGCAAGGGTGCGGCCTGGTGCAGGTGCGCCAGCCGCGTCGCACCGGCAACCCCGCTGCTGTCGAAGGCCAGTTCGAGCGTTCCGTTCATTGCCCCCTGCGCCGATGGAGGAGAGCGCCGGCCGCCGCGCTGCGTCAGCGCGGCAGCCGGCCTTCTGCTTCAACGGACGGACCCTAGGCCGCCGCAGTCGCAAGTCTCTCCTGTTCAACCGCCACCGTTCACCGGCGTGCGATTGAGGGTGAAACAGCAAGAAGGGTGCCAGCGAGCCCTCGCGCGGATTGCAGCGGGAAAGCCGCAGGGTGCCTAAAGGGCGATGATGCAAAACTGAGCAGCGCAAGCGGCGGTGCTCAATTTCTAGTCGGGGCTGAAGCATCCGCCGGCATTTGAAGACGCCGCTCCTGCGATCGGCAGATCAGATCGAAGCGTCGGCGATATCCTCGTCTTCGGTCGGCAACCGGCTGCGTGCCGCCGCCGCCGCCGTGGGATGGTCGGGCTGCACACCGAGGACCCAGGCGCGAGACGCTTTGTCCGCGCCAGCAACGAGGGTCGGAGGCGGCGAAAGGATGACCGTCGCGGTGTCGCTGGCAGTGTCGACTGCTACCTGATTGGAATAGTTCTGCTCGGTTGGGCTCGCCAGCCTGATCCGGAGAAAGCTTACGCGCGATGCAACCGCCCGCTCGAACGCCCTTTGGATCTCCCGGCAACGCGCTGACCTGATAGTGATCTTGATTGTCGGATAGGCGGAAACGGCTACACCTGCGATCAGACCGAAGGGACCGGAACGGCGGAAATCGATGCCCGGCGGCGCGCTGAACCGGAAGCCTGCGATATCCTGGCCAGAATTACTGATGGCCTGGATGATCGGCTCGATCCAGAACCAGGACGAGCCCTCTACGTCGCGCTGAGACGGCACCGGCCCGCACTTCACGAAATTGACGCCGGTGAAGCACATATCCACCGCGGTCTCGTTGCCCTCGACCGCCAAATCGCTGGCGAAGAAGTTATTGCCGTCCCCAATGTCGATCGACAGGAAGTCGGTGGGGATACTGGACTCGGCGCCGCCCGAGACCGAAAGACCGAAGGCGGTGGCTGAGCGCCGCTTGACGGACATCGACAGCGTGATGCTGGGACCGGTTTGCAGCGCGTTCCGGATGGCGAGCATCGGTTTCGCAATTTGGTATCGGGGCACCACGGACCCGTCGTCGAGCATAAGCCCTCCATTGCCCGCTGAGGGCTCCCGGGCAGCCTTGATCGCGAGACGCAGATGCCTGTTGTTGACGAGGATCCTTTCATACAGGGGCAGAGCTTCATGCAGCGCATTGAGCCAGCGCAGGAAGGGCGGAATCACCCAGCTTCCGGCGGCAGGTCTCTGATCGAACAGCTCGTAGGGTGCAGGCGAGCTCTGAATATCGACTAAGCTCGTCGGCTGTTTGCTGGTCCAAGTTGTCATCATTTCGGCTATGGCATCGATAGACCAGCCCGCCCCGAATGTATGGATCCAGGCATTCAGCAGCTCAGCCGCCTGTTGCGACGCGCCAGCCATTACCTGGTTCAATCTCGCCTGGTCCCATACCGGCAACTCCCAGGCGACATTGCCGAGAGCGCGGATATAGAGATCGGTAAACGAGCCA
Organism: Dongia sp. agr-C8; assembly: GCF_054658695.1. Taxonomy (NCBI): domain Bacteria; kingdom Pseudomonadati; phylum Pseudomonadota; class Alphaproteobacteria; order Rhodospirillales; family Dongiaceae; genus Dongia; species Dongia sp. agr-C8. The sequence continues at coordinate 830,810 of NZ_BAAGHZ010000001.1, read as the reverse complement.
TCCTGCTGGAGCGGGCTCGCGCGGGCCTTCAGATTGGCGGCGATCCACTCGTAGGTGAGGCGATTGAAGCGCTTCTCATCGACCGGATCCTGCCAGTTGTAGGGAAAGGTGCCGCGATCGGTTACCGCGAAGGTCTCCAGCGGCGTTGCATCGAGTGCTGGCGCAAGCACCTTGCTTGCCTGATCCTTGAGCGCGGCGAGGATTGCAGCTGCATTGAGGAAGGAGCCCATATCGGATTCCCCTGCACGGATGCGACGACCGGGTCACCGAGCCGTCAGTTCCGACCTCAGTTTGAACTAGAAAGGTCCAGCAACCCTTAAGCGAAGGATCATCCACCAGCCCGTAAAGGGCAAGTCGCCCTAGTGCCGCAGGCAGGCGCGAGAGGTTCAGATGCAGAATCGGGCGCGGCGGCGTCCGGCTATGCCTTCTCCGCCCCCGGCCCGCCCTGGATCTTCGCCGCCAGCGCCGCGGACAAAAACCGATCGATATCGCCGTCGAGCACGCCCTGGGTGTCGCTGGTTTCGACCTCGGTGCGGAGGTCCTTCACCATCTGGTAGGGCTGCAGCACGTAGGAGCGGAGCTGGTGGCCCCAGCCGATGTCGGTCTTCTGCGCCTCGATCGCGGCGCTCGCCTCCTCGCGCTTGCGGAGCTCGGCCTCGTACATGCGGGCTTTGAGCATGTCCATGGCCATGGCGCGGTTGCGGTGCTGCGAGCGGTCGGCCTGGCAGGAGACGACGATGCCGGTCGGGATATGGGTGATGCGGATCGCGGAATCGGTCTTGTTGATGTGCTGGCCGCCGGCGCCAGAGGCGCGGAAGGTGTCGACCTTCAGGTCCTTGTCCAACACCTCGATCTGGATGTCGTCGTCGATCACCGGATAGACCCAGACCGACGAGAAGGAGGTGTGGCGCCGCGCGTTGGAATCGAAAGGCGAGATGCGGACCAGGCGGTGGATGCCGGATTCCGATTTCAGCCAGCCATAGGCGTTCGGCCCCTTGATCTCGATGGTGGCTGATTTCAGCCCGGCCTCTTCGCCGGCGCTCTCTTCCAGCCACTCGACCTTGTAGCCGTGCTGCTCGGCCCAGCGCACATACATGCGCAGCAGCATCTGCGCCCAGTCCTGCGCCTCGGTGCCGCCGGCGCCGGCATGGACCTCGAGATAGCAGTCGTTCATGTCGGCTTCGCCGGAGAGCAGCGATTCCAGCTCGCGTTTGGCGGCGTGCTCCTTCAAGGCGGCGAGATTGCGCTGCGCTTCGTCCACCGAAGCGCTGTCGCCTTCAGCCTCGCCCAGCTCGGCCAGGGTCAGGGCATCGTCGAGCTCGCGCTCCATCGCGCGGAAGGCGCCGATCGCATCGGAGAGATGCGTGCGCTCGCGCATGATCTTCTGCGCCTTTTCAGGCTTGTCCCAGAGCGTCGGATCTTCGGCGAGCGCGTTCAGTTCGTCGAGGCGTCGGAGCGCGTTGTCCCAGTCAAAGATGCCTCCTCAGCAGCGCCAGCGAGGATCTGATCTCCGTCGCCGCCTGCTCGATCTCAGCGCGCATGGCCTAATTCCATTCCTTCAAGAAAAGCGGCCGGAACATGGGGGAATCCGGCCGCCGCGTCAACTTCCCACGGTTTCCGCTAGTAAAGACCGCCCGAGGAATCGGCCGGCGCCGGCGCCTGGGCCGGCGGGGCCGCCGGGGGCGTGCCGCCGAGCGCCGGATCGAGCGGACGGGTCAGGTCCTCGTTCGACAGCGGCATGGTCGGGGCCGGCGGCGGGCTGTCGAGCTGGTCCACCGTGTTCGGCAGCGGTGGCGGCGGTGCGGTGCCGAGTTCACCCAGCTGGTTCGGCGCGATGTTGCCGTCGACCGGTGCCGGTGGCGTGGTGCCGGTCGCGTCCGCCGCGGGCTGGGTGACGCCGACGCCCGGCGGGGCGACATTGGTCGGGTGATAGTCCGCCGGATTCGAACCCTCGCCCGGGCCGTAGAGCGGCTGGGTGTAGGTCACTTGCGGCGCCTGCGTCGGCATGTCGAGGATGCTGGTGGCGGTGTCCTGCGGCATCGAATCCGTCGCCTGCTGCGGCATCTGGCTTTCCAACGGGATGACCGTGCCGTAGCCCGCGTCCTGGCTGTAGCTGCTGTCGCCTTCGACGATCTGCATCGGCGCGCCGTTGGGCTCGGTGCCCGGGCGGAAGGCTTCCCAGATGACCCGGCCCTCGTCGCCCGGCTGCACCCGCTGGCCGGTCTTGTAGTTGACGCGGACCAGGCGGATCCCGGGCGGGACGCGGAATGGAGTGGCAGGCTTGTCTTTGAGCGCCGCCATCATGAAGTCGCGGAACACCGGCGCCGAGAGCGTGCCGCCGGTTGCCTTCTCGCCGAGGGTGCGCGGCTGGTCGAAGCCGACATAAACGCCGGCGGCGAGATCGGGCGAGAAGCCGACGAACCAGACGTCGCGGCCGTCATTGGTGGTGCCGGTCTTGCCGGCGAGCGGCTTGCCGACCTTGCTGACGGCGGAACCCGTGCCGCGGCGCACCACACCTTCCATCAGCGAGACCATCTGATAGGCGACCATCGGGTCCAGCACCTGCGGGCGGTCGTCCGGCAGATCCGGCGGCGGCTGGCCGTCATAGGGTATACCCGCGCAACCATCGCATTTGCGCTGGTCGTGGCGATAGAGGGTCCAGCCCTGCCCGTCCTGCACGCGGTCGATGAAGGTCGGCTCGATCTTCTTGCCGCCGTTCACGATCATCGAATAGGCCGAGACCATCCGCAGCACGGTGGTCTCGCCGGCGCCGATCGACATCGCCAGCGTCTGCTGCATGTTGTCCATCACGCCGAGCCGCCCCGCCATCTCGGCGACCTTGGCCATGCCGATGGTCTGCGCGACGCGGATAGTCATCAGGTTGCGCGAGTTCTCGAGGCCGACGCGCAAGGTCGCCGGGCCGAAGTACTCCTGCTTGAAGTTCTCCGGCTGCCACATCGGCAGGCCGGGGCCTTGGCTGATCATCATCGGCGCGTCGAGGATGACGGTCGAGGGCGTGAAGCCGGATTCGAGCGCCGCGAGATAGACGATCGGCTTGAAGGAGGAGCCGGGCTGGCGCATCGCCTGGGTCGCGCGGTTGAACTCGCTCTGCTGGTAGTTCCAGCCGCCGCTCATGGCGAGCACGCGGCCGGTATGCGGGTCCATCGCCACGAAGGCGCCGGAAACTTCCGGCACCTGGCGCAGGCCATAGGTCCCGGTGGGATAGGGCTTGTCGTCCTTGTCCTTCTCGACCGGCTCGACGGCGACGACGTCGCCGACCTTGAGCACGTCCTCGGCCGACTTGATCTGCGGGCCGCGGCTGAAGTCGGGCATCTGCTTCCTGGCCCAGACCAGCTCCGCCAGGGGAATGCTGCCTTCGGTCCCGTCTTTGAGCCCGATCTTGGCCGCCTGCTTGTCGACGCCCAGCACGATCGCCTGCTGCCACTGATAGAGCCAGGGCATCGGCTCGAGCTTGGCGAGTTCGTCCTTCCACGTGTCGGTGACCTCGAGGTGCTTCAGCGGGCCGCGATAGCCGCGGGTGCGGTCATAGGAGGTAAGCGCTTTCCGGAGCGCGTTGTCGGCATCGATCTGCAAGTCCGGATTGACCGTGGCGCGGACCGTCAGGCCCTTCTTGTAGAGCGCATCCTGGCCGAAGCGCTGCGCCAGCTCGCGACGCACTTCCTCGGCGAAGTAGTCGGCGGTGACGCGCTCGGTCTGGGCGCGCTCGCGCTGCTCCAGCGGCTCGGCCTTGGCGGCGGTCGCCTCCTCCGCGGTGATCGCGCCGTTCTCCTGCATCCGGTCGATCACCCAGTTGCGACGCTCGAGTGCCGCTTCGTGATTGCGCTTCATGTTGTAGTTGTTCGGCGCCTTGGGCAGTGAGGCGAGATAGGCCGCCTCACCGATGGTCAGCTCGTTCAGCGACTTGTTGAAGTAGTTGATCGAGGCGGCGGCGACGCCGTAATTGCCGGAGCCGAGATAGATCTGGTTGAGATAGAGCTCGAGGATGCGGTCCTTGGAGAAGGCCTTCTCGATGCGCAGTGCCAGAATCGCTTCCTTGATCTTGCGGCCGTAGGAGACCTCGTTGGAGAGCAGGAAATTCTTGGTCACCTGCTGGGTGATGGTCGAGGCGCCGATCGGACGGCGGTCGCGCCCGTAGTTCAATATGTTGATCCAGGCGGCCTTCACCAGGCTCGGCACGTCGATGCCGGGATGGGTGTAGAAGGTCTTGTCCTCGGCCGAAAGGAAGGCGTTGATCACGCGTTTCGGAATCGCGGTGATCGGCACGAAGACCCGGTTCTCCACCGCATATTCAGCCAGCAGGCGACCGTCGCCGGCATAGACGCGGCTGACCACCGGCGGGTCGTAGCTGGCGAGCTGGTAGTAATCCGGCAGGCCCTCGGAATAATGCATCCACGCAACCCAGCCGCCGATCGCGGCGACCGTGCCGCCGACGAAGATGATGCTGAGCAGGAAGGAGATCACCCAGGGCAGGCGGAAGCCGCCGCCGCGCCTCTTCTTCGGATCGCGCCCACGCTTCTTCTTCGGCTCGGGCTGTTCCGGCGGCAGCGGCGGGGGCGGCAGTGCGTCGCCCACGTCGTCGTCCAGCCCGCCGCGGCGCTTCTTCCTGTCGCGGCCGCGCTTCTTCTTCGGCTCGAACTGTTCCAGCGGCAGCGGCCGGAGCGGTAGTGCGTCGCCCGCGTCGTCGTCCAGACGCACGGCGCGCAGGGGCGGAAATTCGTTGCTCATGGTGCTTTGTCTAGCCTGCCCGGTCCCGGAAAACCAGGGTCCAGCGTTTCAGTCCTGTTCGGTCACGAATAAGTGCGGAACCTACTGCCGGATCAAGGCAAATTTGCGACTTTGGTTGCTGATTCCGGGGCTGCTATGTCGCCGATCACGCCAGGGCAGGGCCCTGCTTCCGGTCCCTTGCCGGGCCGGAAGCCGATCGCGACGAGGATCAGGGCAGCTTGGCGACCTCGGTCGCGGAAACGTCGGAATCCGTTACCTCGGTGTGGCGGATCATGTCCCGCCAGTCGAAGTAGTTCTCGATCGAGCGGGTGATCGAGCCGGCCAGCTTCTTCTGATGCCGGGAATTCGTCAGCAGCTGCTCATCCTGAGAGCTGGAGACATAGCCCATCTCCAGCAGGACCGACGGGACATCCGGGGCTTTCAGCACCGCAAATCCGGCGAAGCGGTGGCTGTTGTTCAGCATCAGGGTGTCGTTCCTGAGGTCGTTCACCAGGATCGAGGCGAAGCGGGACGACATGTTGGTGGTCTCGCGCTGGGCGAGGTCGATCAGGATGCCGGTGACGGTCTGGTTCTCCTTGGAGAGATCGACGCCGGCGATCACGTCGGACTTGTTCTCCTTGGCCGCCAGGGCCTCGGCCTCGGCGTCGGAGGCCTTGTCCGAGAGGGTGTAAACCGAGGCGCCGCGCGCCTGGGCGCTCGGGTTGGAATCCGCGTGCAGCGAGATGAAAAGGTCGGCGTTCTTGTCGCGGGCGATCTTGAAGCGGTCACGCAAGGGGATGAAGACGTCCTTGTCCCGGGTCAGCACCACGCGGAAGCGGCCGGTCGCCAGCAGCTGCTGGCGGAGCTGCTTGGCCACGGCCAGGGTGATGTTCTTCTCCATCGCGTTGGAGCCGAGCGCGCCGGGATCGATGCCGCCATGGCCGGGATCGATCACGATCAGCGGCTTGGCCGGCGGCGGCGCGGCAGCGACGGCTTCCGCCTTGGGCGCCACCTGAAGTGTCACGGTCCCGCCCTTATCCACCTTCTTGGATCCGGGGATCGCGGCGTCCGCCAGCTTCGGCGCCCCGGCAACCTTGGGCGCGACTTCGGCGGGCGTCGCCGGGCCGCCCGGCGCAGAGGCGCCCGCCGAGGCGAAGAGAATGGTCTGGGCCGCCGCCTTGAAGGCCGCCGAATCGGTCGGACGCAGGTCGAGCGCGAGGCGCAGCGGCAGCTTGCCGTCGGCCGGCAGGATCCGGGCATCGGTCACCGCGGCCGGGCCCGTCAGGTCGAGCACGATCCGCGAAGTGCCCGCCTTGAACAGGCCGTAGCGCAAAGCAGCCACCAGCCCGCGGCCCTGCAGCTTCTTGCCCTCCTTCACCTTCCAGGCCACTTCGGACAGGTCGATGACGACGCGGTTGGGATCGGCCAGGGTGAATATCCGGTATTCCGCGGCGCCGCTCAGCGCGAGCTCGACGCGAGTCAGGTTGGGCTCGACGCCGAGCTTGGCGCCGGTGACCGCGGGTTTCGCCCAGGCCGGAATCGAACAGGCGGCCGGGATCGCAAGAGCGATCGCGACAAGGAAAACGATCCTCGCCATCCCAGCAAAAACCCGCCTCAGATCGCGCATTTAGTCCGAACTCCCGAGAAAGGAGTCAAAGTATAGCCCCGTAACTACCTGTGAATCAACACAATTCATTGATTCGACCAAGCCCATGCGCCGGGCCCGGACCAGCCGGGCGGATTGGCATTGTCTTGGTTGGCCTTGGTCACTATTCTGCCTGCGACTTGACGAAGGATTAACGACGCTCCGCTGGCCCGGAAGGGCCGAAGAAAAAGGGGGGGCGCCCCGATCGCAGTCAGGTCTTGGCCGGTCCGGCCATCAGGGCATCTGCTCAAGCGGCGCGTAATGGCCCGAGCGGTCCCGATCCGAACCGGTTGCTTTGGCGTCGCAGATGCGACCCGCGGCGGGACTTGTGCCCGCCGGGAATACGCAGAGCGACGCTGTTCGTCACAGGTAAACATGACCAACACCTGGAATTCACCAACCCAATTCGCGCAGACGCCGGCTCCCACCGCCTTTGGCGGAGCCTGGCGCGCGCCGGAGTATTTCCCGCATGGCCAAAACAATGTTGATCGACGCCACCCACCCGGAAGAGACGCGGGTCGCGGTGGTGGATGGAAAGAAGCTTGAGGAATTTGACGTTGAAATAGCGGGCCGCCGCCCGCTCAAAGGCAACATCTACCTCGCCAAGGTCACCCGCGTAGAACCCTCGCTGCAGGCCTGTTTCGTCGAGTATGGCGGCAACCGCCACGGCTTCCTCGCCTTCAGCGAAATCCATCCCGATTATTACCGCATCCCGGTCGCCGATCGCGAAGCGCTGATCCGCGAGACCCAGGCGGCGCTTGAAGGCGAGCCGGAGGAAAAGCCGCGCCGCGGCCGGCGCAACCGCGGCGGACGGCGCTCGGAAGCCGCCGCCGGCGGCGCAGCCGACGAGACGGCGGAACTGCATCACGATCACGCCGCTGAAGATCATGGCGGCGAAGACCATCATGACGATCACGCCGCCGCGGATCTCGCCGAGGGCGAACACGATCACGACCATGGCGAGAGCGATTCCTTCTTCGAGGCGCCGAGCCAGCCGATGTCGGACGCGGCGGACGGCGACGATCATCTCGAGGGCGCCGAAGAGGACCACGACCACGCCGAGGAGCCGCTATCCGGCGAAGTCGCGATGCCGCTGCTCGCGCATCAGGAGATCCTGCGCCAGGACCTGAGCGAAACGCCGGCAGCGGAAGCGCCGGTCGAGGATCCGAGCGCCCAGGCGTCGGCTTCCGGTTTCCACCACGAGGACGCCGCGCCATCGGCCGGCGATCCCGATCTGCCGCCGCCGTCTCAGGGCGAGCTGGTCGAAGTCCCGGTCTCCGAGGAAGTGTTCGACACCGTCGGCGGCGCCGAGCCGGCGCGCGACGACGATCCGGAAGTCGATGAAGAGAACGCAAGGCGTCGCCGCCAGCGCGCGCTGCGCCGCTACAAGATCCAGGAAGTCATCAAGCGCCGGCAGATCCTGCTGGTCCAGGTGACCAAGGAAGAGCGCGGCAACAAGGGTGCGGCGCTCACCACTTATCTGTCGCTCGCCGGCCGCTACTCGGTGCTGATGCCGAACACCGATCGCGGCGGCGGCATCTCGCGACGGATTACCAGCCTGAACGACCGCAAGCGCCTGAAGTCGATCGTCGAGGATCTCGACGTGCCGGAGGGCATGGCGGTCATCGTGCGCACCGCCGGCAGCGAGCGCAGCCGGGCCGAGGTCAAGCGCGACTTCGAATACCTGATGCGGCTCTGGGACGAGATCCGCGAGACCACGCTGAAATCCTCGGCGCCGGCACTGATCTACGAGGAAGCCAGCCTGATCAAGCGTTCGATCCGCGACGTCTATACCCGCGAGATGGGCGACATCGTGGTGGCCGGCGTGGAGGGTTACACCCAGGCCAAGTCCTTCATGCGGATGCTGACGCCGAGCCATGCCAAGCGCGTCCAGCTCTACCGCGACCCGTCGATCCCGCTGTTCCAGCGCTACCAGGTGGAATCGCAGCTGGCGGCCATTCACAACCCGACGGTCCATCTCAGATCGGGCGGCTACATCGTCATCAATCAGACCGAGGCGCTGGTTGCGATCGACGTCAACTCGGGCCGCGCCACGAAAGAGCGCAACATCGAGGAGACCGCGACCAAGACCAACTCGGAAGCGGCCGAGGAAATCGCGCGCCAGCTGCGGCTGCGCGACCTCGCCGGCCTCATCGTCATCGATTTCATCGACATGGAGGAAGGCCGCAACAACAACGCGGTCGAGCGTCGCCTGAAGGATGCGCTCAGGAACGACCGCGCGCGGATCCAGATCGGCCGCATCAGCTCCTTCGGCCTCTTGGAGATGTCGCGGCAGCGCCTGCACCCTTCGCTGCAGGAAGCTTCGACCGACATCTGCCCGCATTGCCGCGGGTCGGGCCGCATCCGTTCGGTGGATTCGACCGCGCTGCACGTGCTGCGCCTGGTCGAGGAAGAGATCACCAAGGCGTTCAGCCCGGGCGTCAGCGTCTACGCGCCGACCGCGGTGGCCCTCTATATCCTCAACCAGAAGCGCATGGCGCTGTCGCAGCTCGAGATGCGGCGCGGCGTGCGCGTCTACGTCAACGGCGATGACAGCCTGACTCCGCCGGACTTCCGCCTGGAGCGGATCAAGCAGCTGGCGCCGGGCGAGGAACTGCCGCCCGCCCCGGCCCCGATCCCGCTGCCGACCGATGCCGAGATCGACCTCGAGGACGACGTCGTCGAGGAGGCCGAGGACGAAGCCGAGATCGAGGGCGCGGCGGAAGCCGAAGGCGAGGCCGAGACGGCCGAGTCCGGTGCCGCCGCTTCGGGCGACGACGAACAAGGTGGCCGTGGCCGCCGCCGGCGCCGCCGGCGTCGGGGCCGCGGCAACCGCTTCAGCGCCGACGAGTTCACCGAATCCGCGGAGCGCAGCGGCGGCGAGACGCCAGCACCGGCCGAGGGAGTCATCCAGGGCGAAGCCGCCGCAGGTGAAGCGCCGATCGCGGCGGAAGCCGGCGAAGCCGAAGCCGCCGACGACGGTGAAGAAGCCGAGGGCGGCGAGGAATCCGGCGACGGCGAAGGCCGCCGGCGGCGGCGGCGCGGTCGTCGCGGCGGCCGCCGTCGCTCCCGGCGCGGCCAGGATGAAGCCCGGGGCGCGACCCAGGGCGAAGGACAAGATGAAACTCCGGCGGACCAGCCGGAAAACCAGGGCGAGCAGCCCTCCGTGCCGGAGGATTCCGACGCGCTGCCGCCGCAATGGCGCCAGCCTTCAGTGCCCGCCAACGAGCCGGTCGCGCCGGCTTATGCGCCGGAGCCGGCAGCCCTGCCGGCCGCCGCGCAGAGATCCGAGCAGAGATCCGAATCCGCCGATGAGACCGAAACCGCATCTTCCCGGCTGACCGTGATCGAGATCGGGGAATCCTCCGATCCGAGCGTGCGCACCGTCGCGCCAGAGGAGAGTGGCGATCCGTCGCGCCGGCGCGGATGGTGGCGCCGGCTGATCGAGTAGCAGGCCAATCGCGCGGCGGCGCCGTTCGTCGCGCGGGCCCTGGCTGGATCGAATTGGGGCCGGGACCGGTCGGATGGGTGCCGATCGGTGGGATGAGGGCAAGCGATGGCTGAGCCGGGACCGGAACAGAGGAAGCGGCGCCGGCGATGGCCGGCTTTCGTCGTCCTGCTCCTGGTCCTGCTGACCGCGATCGGCTTCTTCTCGCGCACGCATCTCGCGGCCTGGGCGGCGGCCAAGGCCCTGGAGATGAAATACGGCATCTCCAGCGCGCTCGATATCAATCGCCTGGACAGCGACCAGGCCCAGATCGGCTCGCTCTCCCTGGGCGGCAGCGGCGAAGTCAAGGCGACCGATATCAGCCTGCATTACGCACCGCTGGCGATGCAGCTGCAGCGGGTCGAGGTCGGCCGGATCGAGATCAACGCCCGCTACGACGGCCACGCGCTGACGCTCGGCGAGCTCGATCCCCTGTTGCGGGAATTGACGGCGCCGCGGGAAGACGGCGCGGCGCCGACGCCTTTACCTTCGATCATCCTCCACAAGATCGTGCTGAACCTGGAGACGCCGATGGGCAGTCTCGCCGGCGACGGCATGGCGACCATCGACCAGGGCGTCATCTACAGCCAGTTCGCGCTGACCGAAGCCTACAAGCGCTCCGCGGTGCGGGTCGATTTGAACGCGGCGTTGAGCGACCAGGCGCCGCAGCCCAAGGGCAAGGTGACGGTCGATCTGACCGCGGATTCCGCACTTTGGGCCATGCTGGGCCTGCCGCAGCCGACGGCCGGAACTTTGCAGTTCAACGCGCAGCTGAAGGCGCCGCCCGGCGATCCCAATTCCAGCGGCATCCGCATCGCGACCGGCGCCCTGTTTCTTGCCGCCGACTGGAACTTCAACGGCAGCGGCCTGTCCTTCCCGGCCCAGCCGGCGCCGATGGATATCGACGGCAACGGCCGCGCGGTGCTGTTGGAGCGGCGGCTCGAAGTTCCCAGCTTCACCGTGAAGGCGAGCGGCGGCTGGTCGCCGGACCTCGCCTTGCAACTGCAGGGCTCGAGCCTCGCCAACCTCGATCCGGAACACGGCTCGGTCCAGACCACGCTCGACGTGAAGGCGCAGACCAAGTCGGCCAACGTCAATGCGGTGCAGTTGAAGTCGCCGGCGCTCGATGTCGGGCTGCAGATTCTATACTCGGATGAGGCGCTGCAGGTCCGGCCGAGCCGCGACGGCACGATCAAGTTCGCCCAGGCGGCGCTCGGTCCCGCGGTCAAGCTGACCAAGCCGACCACGCTGACGATCAAGAAGACCGACCAGACCGTCTTCACCCTGCCCTTCCACCCGACCGAAACGGCGCCGATCGCGGCCTCGGCGGCGATCGGCCTGACCACGCTCGAGGTGACGACCCCGGCGCTGGCGGCGCCGCTGCAAGTCGCCATGCCCAACGGCACGCTCGGATTTGCGGTGGGGCCCGACGGGCTGCCCAGGTTCAATCTCGACCTCAAGAACGGCACCGTCACCGCCAGCCAGCCGCCGCTCGTCGCCAAGAATGTCGGCGCCTCGTTGAAGGGCCAGGACGGCAAGATCGACATCACCCTCAGCGCCGGAAGCTGGACCGGGCCGTCCGGCATCGGCCCCGGCAATCTAGACGGCAAGGCCACGCTGGACGGCAACAAGCTCACCGCCTCCGCCAAGCTCGGCCTTCCGGCCGCCAAGGCGACCATGACCGCCAAGGGCAGTTACGATCTCGGTTCCGGCAAGGGCAAGTTCGACATCGACCTGCCCGACGTCACCTTCGCGCCGGGTGGCTTGCAGCCCAAGGCGCTGATGGCCGACCTCGCGCACACGACAGAGGAGGTGAGCGGAACGATTGCCGCGAAAGGCCCGATCCTGATCGAGAAGAACGGCATCACCTCGCAGATCGCGCTCACTCTGAAGAACCTCTCCGGCAAGCTCGGGCCGATCGCCTTGCGCAACCTCAATTCGGTGATCGAGATCGACAAGCCCTGGCCGCTCACCACGGCCCCCGACCAGGTCGTCTCGATCGAGCTCGCCGATGTCGGCTTGCCGCTGACCAATGGGCTGGTGCGCTTCAAGATCGACGACGGCCAGACGCTGAGCCTCAAGCAAAGCCAGCTCGAAATGATGAGCGGCAAGGTGACGCTGGACCCGGTCGCGCTGAAGCTCGGCGCCCCGGCGCAGCAGATCCTGCTCAACGTGGACAAGATCGCGCTGGGGCGCCTGTTCGAGCTCTTCGCTATCGCCGGCTTGACCGGTGACGGCATCCTCTCGGGCAAGATCCCGGTCACCCTGTTCCCGGCCGGGCTCGCCATCGATCATGCAAAGTTGACCGCAGGGGGGCCGGGCACCCTCCGGTACAACCAGGACCAGGGGCCTGCCGCGCTGGCCAATGCCGGGGAGAGCGTCAAGATGGCCCTCTCCGCCCTGTCCGATTTCCATTACGACAAGCTGGAGATCGACTTGGACCGCAAAGCGACTGGTGATACCGAACTGGGCTTGCACATCGCCGGGCGCAATCCCAGCTTTTACAATGGTTACCCGGTGGAGTTTAATCTCACGGTCGCCGGGCGACTGGACGAGGCTCTGCGCAAGGGCTTGGCCGGCTACCAAGTGCCGGATATGATCCGCGAGAGGCTGAAGTCGTTCAACCAATAAAGGGCCTTCGGGTGTCAACCTCTCCCAACCGGGCGCACAGCGCCCCTCGGATCCATTCGGGCGCCACTGCGGCCGCAGTGCTGGCATTGTTTGCCGTCGGCGCTCTTGTCGCCGGCTGCAATCCGACAGTGAAGGTCGAGGCGCCCGATAAACCGATCGTGATCAACCTCAACGTCAAGATCGAGCAGGAAGTCCGGATCAAGGTCGACAAGGATGTCGAGAACCTCGTGAACGACAACCCGAACCTGTTCTGACCATCAGGCGACACAAGAAGACCCGCAATGATGAACAACCCGCATTTCTCGATCGCCCGGCTTCGCACTGCTCTTGCGGCGCTGCTCCTCTGTCTCATGCTGCCGGCAGCCGCGTTTGCCGATGCGCTGGACGACGCGCGCGCGTCCGGGCTCCTGGGTGAGCGGCCGGACGGCTATGTCGACATCGTGACAGCGAACCCGACGCCGGACATCGTCCAGCTCAAGGACAGCATCAACGCCCAGCGGCGGAAGATCTACCAGCAGCTTGCCGGAGAGAAGGGCGTGCCGGTCGAGGAAATCGGGGCGCTTGCCGCCGAGAAGACCATCGCCCAGAAGCTGAAGCCCGGCATGTACTACATGAACAGCTCCGGCCAGTGGGTGCAGAAGTAGCCGATCGCATTCAAGGCAATTGAGATGGCCGCCCTGCCCGGCTCCATCGACGAGGCCCAGGACCTGCTGAAGGCCGGGCACTACGTCGCCGACCGCAGTCTTGCGACCGCGGTGTTCCTGTCGCTGAAGCTCGGCCGTCCGCTGTTCCTCGAAGGCGAGGCCGGCGTCGGCAAGACCGAGATCGCCAAGGTCCTCGCCGAGACGCTGGGCCGCAATCTGGTGCGGCTGCAATGCTACGAGGGGCTCGATATCGCCTCGGCGGTCTATGAGTGGAACTATGCGCGGCAGATGATCGAGATCCGCCTCGCCGAGGCGGCGCATGAAGGCGACAAGCAGAAGATCGCGCAGGACATCTTCTCCGAGCGATTCCTGATCAAGCGGCCGCTGTTGCAGGCCCTGGAGCCGGATCCCAAGGGCGCGCCGGTGCTGCTGATCGACGAGCTCGATCGCACCGACGAGCCGTTCGAAGCCTTCCTGCTGGAGCTGCTTTCCGACTTCCAGGTGACGATCCCGGAGATCGGCGCGGTCAAGGCTGCCGCCAAGCCGATCGTGGTCATCACCTCGAACCGCACCCGCGAGATCCACGACGCCTTGAAGCGGCGCTGCTTCTACTACTGGGTCGACTATCCGGATTCCGAGCGCGAGCTCGCGATCCTCAGGACCAAGGTGCCGGCCGCCGGCCTCGATCTCTCGCAGGAGGTCGTCGCCTTCGTGCAGAAGCTCAGGAAGCGCGATCTCTTCAAGCTGCCGGGCGTCGCCGAGACCATCGACTGGACCGACGCCCTGGTGCAATTGGACCAGGTAGCGCTGACCAGCGCCGCGATCGACAGCAGCCTCGGCGCCTTGCTGAAGTACCAGGACGACATCGCGCGGATCCGCGGCAGCGAGGCCGCTTCGATCCTGGAACAGGTGCGCGCCGATCTCGCCGCCGAGAAGGCCGCCAAGCTGCTGCAGCACTGAAGTGTCAATGGGTGCGTGATGGGGGGTGCGTAATGGGCAGCAGGCTCGCCCAGAACATCCTGCTCTTCGCCCGCACGCTGCGGGCCGCCGGCCTGCCGATCGGTCCGGGCAAGGTGATTGACGCCGTCGAGGCAGTGAAGGCCGCCGGGATCGGCACGCGCGACGATTTCTACTGGACCCTGCACGCGGTCTTCGTGCAGCGCCGCGAGCAGCGCGAGATCTTCGACCAGGCCTTCCATATCTTCTGGAAGAATCCGCAATTCCTGCAGCGCATGATGTCCCTGCTGCTGCCGCAGTTCCGCTACGACAAGTCGGGCGAGGAAGAGGAACGGGAGGAGCTCGCGGCCCGGCTCGCCGAGGCGCTGCAGGGCGACCGGGCGGGCGGCATGGATGAGGTCCCGGCCGACGAGGAAGAGGTCGAGATCGACGCCGCCATGACCTTCTCCGACCGCGAGATGCTGCAGGAGATGGATTTCGAGAAGATGACCAACGCCGAACTGGCCGAGACCAAGAAGGCGATCGCGAATCTCCGCCTGCCGATCATGGAGGTGCCGACACGGCGCTTTGGCGCCGATCCCCGCGGCCGCCGCGTGGACATGCGCGCCACCCTGCGCGCCAGCCTCAGGAATGCCGGCGCCATTCCGCTGAAGCTGAAATCGCCGAAATTCCGGCATCCGCCTTTGGTGATCCTATGCGACATCTCGGGCTCGATGAGCCGCTATTCGCGCATGGCGCTGCATTTCGTGCATGCGATCACCAACGACCGCGACCGGGTCCATACCTTCCTGTTCGGGACCCGGCTCACCAACATCACCCGGGATCTCCGGCACCGCGACGTGGACATTGCCCTGGACCGGGTCGGCTCCCATGTGAAGGACTGGTCGGGTGGCACCCGGATCGGGCATTGCCTGCACGACTTCAACGTGAAATGGGCGCGAAGGGTCCTGGGCCAGGGTGCGGTCGTGCTGCTGATCACCGACGGCCTGGATCGGGAAGGCGTCGAAGGCCTGGAAGAGGAGATGATCCGGTTGCAGAAATCCTGCCGGCGCCTGATCTGGCTCAACCCCCTGCTCCGCTACGAAGCCTATCGGCCGCAGAGCCAGGGGGCCAAGGCGATGATCCGCCACGTTGACGATTTCCGCGCGATCCATAATCTCGACAGCATGCAGAGCCTGGCCGACGCGCTCGGCAAGGCGACCACGCGCAGCGAGCGGCCGAACGCAAAGGAGACGAGGGCAGCATGATGGAAGAACAGGAAGTGCTGGAAGCCGCGGCGCTTTGGCGCCGCGAGGGCAAGGGTGTGGCGCTCGCCACCGTGACCGCGACCTGGGGCTCCTCGCCGCGACCCGCGGGATCGCAGCTCGTGGTCTCGACCGACGGCAAGATGCTGGGCTCGGTATCCGGCGGCTGCATCGAGGGCGCCGTCTTCAAGGAGGCGCAGGAGGTGATCGCCGACGGCAAGCCGCGCCTCTTGGATTTCGGCATCACCAACGAGCAGGCCTGGGAAGTCGGCCTGGCCTGCGGCGGCAAGCTGCAGGTTTTTGTCGAGAAGGTGGATTGAGGCCGTGAAGCTCGCCACCGTCGAGAAGCTGCTCGATCTCAAGGCCCGCAAGCAGCCGGTGGCCCTGGTCACCGATCTGGCGAGCGGCGCGCAGGACCTCTTCACCGAGGGCCACCGCGCGCCGGCGCTCAATCTGTCCGCGGCGGCGGCCGATGCGGTCGCGCAGGCGATCCGCGAGGATCGCAATGCCGAGGTGGAACTCGACGGCCGGAAATGCTTCATCCAGGTGCACAACCCGGCGCCGCGGCTGATCATCATCGGTGCCGTGCATATCTCCCAGGCCTTGGCGCCGATGGCGGCCATGGCCGGCTACGCGGTCACCGTCGTCGATCCGCGCCGCGCCTTTGCGACCGAGGATCGCTTTCCCGGCGTGACCTTGAGCGGCGACTGGCCGGACGAGGCGATGGCAAAGCTCAGCCCCGATGTGCGCACCGCCGTCGTCACCCTGACCCATGATCCGAAGCTCGACGATCCGGCACTGAGTGCGGCATTGAAGTCGCCGGCCTTCTATATCGGCGCGCTCGGCAGCAAGAAGACGCACGGCGCGCGCCTGGGCCGCCTGACCAAGGCCGGCTTCACCGAGGCGGATCTCGGCCGCATCCATGGCCCCGCCGGGCTCGACATCGGCGCGAAATCGCCGGCCGAGATCGCGGTCTCGGTTCTCGCCCAGCTCACCGCGGCGCGCCGGAATCGGCAAAGCCAGCGCGCCGCGGGTTCACAATGATCTTCGGCGACCTGCCCATCGCGGAATGCGCCGGGACGATCCTGGTGCACACCCAGCGCTTCAACGGCGAGGCCTTCAAGAAGGGCCGCCGCCTGAGCGCCGAGGATGTGGCGAGGTTGCAGGCAGCTGGACTGAGCAAGCTCACCGTCGTACGGCTGGAAGCCGATGACGTGCCGGAGGATCGCGCCGCGGCGGAACTGGCCACGGCGCTGGTTGCCGATCACCTGCGGCTCGACCCTTCCTTCACCGGCCGCGCCAATCTCTATGCCAAGTCCGATGGCGTGTTCCTGCCCGATGTCGCCCAGGTCGATCGGATCAACCGGGTGAGCGAGGACATCACCCTCGCCACCCTGGCACCCTACTCCCCCGTCACCATGGGACAGATGGTGGCGACGGTGAAGATCATCCCGTTTGGCGTGAAGCGCGGGGACCTGGAGCGCTGCGTCGCCCTGGCGCGGCAAAACCACAGCTTGCGGCTCTCGCCCTATCGCGCGCGTCGCGTGGCGCTGATCCAGACCCAGCTGCCCGGCATGAAGGCGAGCCTGTTCGACAAGGCCGTGGGCGTGATGAACGAGCGGCTCGCCGCCTTTGGCAACCCGCCGGTGGCCGACAGCCGCGTCGCCCATGACAGCACCGCGCTGACCGCGGCGATCAACGCCACCCAGGATGCCGACCTCGTCCTGGTCATGGGCGCCTCCGCCATCGCCGACCGCCATGACGTGATCCCGGCGGCGATCGAGGCTTCGGGCGGAACGATCACCCGCTTCGGCATGCCGGTCGATCCCGGCAACCTGCTGGTGCTAGGGGAGCGCGCGGGCAAGCCGATCATCGGCCTGCCTGGCTGCGCCCGCTCGCCGAAGATCAACGGCTTCGACTGGGTGTTGCAGCGCGTGCTGGCCGACCTCCCGGTCGGCAACGCGGATATCGCCGCCATGGGCGTCGGCGGCCTCTTGGGCGAGATCCCGAGCCGGCCGCAGCCGCGCGACAAGCGGCCGGAGGAAGCCACCGTCCCCGGCAAGCCGAACGTCGCCGCGGTCATCCTCGCGGCCGGGCGCTCCAGCCGCATGGGACGCAACAAGCTGCTGCTCGATCTCGAAGGCAAGCCGATCCTCTGCCATGCGGTCGATCAGGCGCTCGGCGCCGGCTTGAGCGAGATCGTCGTGGTCAGCGGGCATCAGGCCAGCAAGGTGCGAGAAGCCTTGGGCGACCGCGCGGTGAAAGTGGTCGAGGCGCGCGAACACAAGCTCGGCATGAGCGCCTCGCTGAAGGCCGGCATCCGCGCGCTGGGGCCGAAGACCGACGCCGCGCTGGTGATGCTGGGCGACATGCCGCAAGTCTCGGCGCCGCTGATCCGGCGCCTGGTCGCCGTCTACAACCCGCTCGAAGGCCGCAGCATCGTGGTGCCGACGGTGGACGGCAAGCGGGGCAATCCGGTGCTGTTCGACCGCCGCTATTTCGAAGAGATGCTGGCGCTCGAAGGCGATGTCGGCGCGCGGCATCTGATCGGCGCCCATGACGACCAGGTCGCGGAGCTCAGTGTCGACGACGCCGCCGTCTTCACCGATGTCGACACGCCGGAAGCCTACGACCGGCTGCTGGCGAAGGCCCTGTCATGAGCACCGAGCTCTATCACGCCGAACTGGTCGCGCGGGCCCGCGAGGCCTTCGGCGAGGGCCGCATCGCCACGGCGACCGCCAGCGTCACGGTCGATAACCCGCTTTGCGGTGACCGCGTGACGCTGGATCTCGAGACGAGCGACGGCAAGGTGAAAGCGATCGGCCACGAGGTGAAGGGCTGCCTGCTTTGCGCCGCCGCGGCCGCGACCATCGCCACGTTCGGGCAAGACCGAAGCCCCGAGGCGCTGCGAGAGTTGGCCCTGGCGGCCAAGGCCTTGATCGAGGACGGCACGGCGGTGCCCGAGAGATTCGCGGACCTGCGGGTCTTCACCCCGGTCCATGCGGCGAAGAGCCGGCGGGACTGCGTGCTGCTGCCCTTCGAGGCCCTGGGCAAGGCCCTGGACGCGGCCTTTTGATGGCGCAAATCCCCGCGGGCGGCCTATAGTCCGGGGCATGAGTCGACAATCTCCGAAAGCGGCGGCGGAGCCATGACCCAGGGCATCTTCCGCCGCGTCTATCCGGCCGGCGCCCAGATCTTCCATGAAGGCGAGCTCGGCGACTACGCCTTCATCATCGAGCGCGGCCAGATCGAGATCTCCTCCGGCAATGGCGACCAGCGCGTTCCGATCGCGGTGCTGGGCCCGGGCGAGCTGTTCGGCGAGCTGGCCGCACTCGACGGCTTCGCCCGCTCGGCAAACGCCATTGCCGTCACCGAATGCGAGCTGATCCTGATCAGCCAGGAGCAGATCCGCCACCGGGTCAATTCCGGCGACGAGATCGTCGCGCTGCTGCTGCGCTCGGTGCTGCGCTCCTATCGCGGCGACGCCCGCAACATCACCGGCTGGAGCGACACCGGCATGCCGTCGCTGGACGTCTTCGCCACCGGCCCCGACAGCCACAGCCGCGCGGTCGCCAAGCTCCGGCTCGAGAACGAGCTGAAGCAGGCCTTGGCGAAGGACGAGTTCGAGCTCTACTTCCAGCCGCTGGTCTATCTCGCCGACGAGACGCTGGCGGGCTTCGAGGCGCTCATTCGGTGGAACAGCCCGCTGCGCGGCGCGGTCGGCCCCGACCAGTTCCTGAAGCTCGCCGAGGAAGCCGGGCTCATGGTCGCGATCGGGCATTGGGTGGTGGGGGCCGCGGTGAAGCACTTCGCCACCTTCCAGCGCGCCTTCGGCCCGTCGCGCGATCTGTTCGTCGCGGTCAACGTCACCAAGCACTACCTGCACGACCCGCAATTCCTCGACGACCTCGCCGCCGGCGCCGAGGCCTCTGGACTGAAGCCGAAGCAGATCAAGATCGAGCTCACGGAAAGCGTCCTGATCGACGACACCGAGGGTGCCATCACCTGGATCAAGCGCTGCAAGCAGCTGGGCTTCCGGGTCTCGATCGACGATTTCGGCACCGGCTATTCCAGTCTCGGCTACCTGCACCGCCTGCCGGTGGACGAATTGAAGATCGACAAGAGCTTCGTCGAGACCATGATCATCGACCATCGCAGCATGGCGGTGGTGAAGGCCATCGTCGGCCTCGCCGAAGGTTTGGATCTGAAGGTGGTCGCCGAGGGGATTGAGACCAAGGAGCAGGCCGACGCCCTGCGGGCGCTCCACTGCATCTACGGCCAGGGCTATCGCTTCGCCCGGCCACTGACCGCCGATCAGGTGATGTCGAGCATGGCCGGCGAAGCCGTGAAAGCACGCAGCGCCGGCTGATCGCCAGTTTCGCCCGGCGCCGGAATTTCATCGAGAAAATCCGTCACCGCTTTCGCGAAGCCGTGGTCCATCAGGTCGGTATGCCCGGCCTCGGCGATGAAATGCGCGCGCTTCGGCTCGTTGGCGGCGTCGTAGACCATGCGCCCGAAGCGGACCGCCGTGGTCTTGTCCTTCTCGCCGTGGATCAGCAGCAGCGGCACCTTCACCTTGCCGATCTTGGCGAGCGAGTTGAACTTGTCGCGCACCAGGAAGTCGAAGGCGAACAGCGGGTAGCGCGCCCGCGCCGAATGCAGCACCGAGGCCAAGGGCGCTTCCAGGATCAGCGCCAGGACCCTGAACTCGGTCGCCATCTGGATCGCCACCGCGGTGCCGAGGGATTCGCCGAGCAGCACGGTCTGCTCGGGGCGAACCTTCTCCTGCGCGAGGAAGGCGAGATTGGCGCGCGCATCCTCATAGAGGCCGGCCTCGGTGGGCTGGCCGGGATTGCCGCCATAGCCGCGATAGCCGACCAGCAGCACGCCATAGCCCGCCGCGAGATAGTCGCGGACCCGGTCGGCGCGGCCGCCGCGATGCCCGGCATTGCCGTGCAGGTAGACGATGACCCGGCGATCGGGGCGCAGCGGCGGCGCCCACCAGGAGGTGAGCGTCAGCCCGTCGCGCGTCTTGATCGCGACCTCGCGCATCTGCTCCGCCAGGCCGGCAGCGGCGAGATCGGCCGGGGCCGGATCCGGGCGGAACACGATGCCGCGCTGCTTGACGAAGAGGAGCAGCAGAAGCAGGAGATAGACGCCGACAAGAACGATCAGGAACGCGGTCCACATGGTCTTCTATTCGCTCTGCGTCTCGGGGGGCTGCGCGCGGTAGCGGGTGACGAAGCGATTATACGCTTCGAGCCCTTCGCTCTTGCACCAGCGCTTCTGCCCATTGAGCCCGTAGTCCTGGTAGGCATAGTCGGCGGCCATGTCGCTGGCAACGCGCAGGGTGCGCAACGCCTCCCCGCCCAGCGGATCCGCCTGCAGCAGCGCATCGCGCTCCAGCCGGAAGCCGGCCTCGGATTCCGGGGTCAGGAGGCCGCAATAGGCCATCACGGTTTCGTCGTAATAGAGCTTGAACAGTTCCGGATGCTCGCGCCGGGCTTTCTGGTACTTGCTTTCCTCGGCCGCGGCCGTTCCCGCCAGCAGCAACCCGGCGAGGCCGGCACAGGCCAAAGCGTGGAACCTCCTTTGGGAGGAGCCGCGACAGCGTTCGGGAGCTTGCGCCTCAGCCATTGCCCTGGTCCGGCCGAAAGTTAAGTGCCTCGCCCCGATCTTAGCATCATTCTGGATCCGGGATGGCTGCGCCGCCTACTAGACCTTGTTCGCTGCGCTGGATCCCACATCAAACTATTGAGTGTGATCGCAACTATCGATAGGCCGCAGGTTCTGTGCGCGCGGCGCTGATCTCCGGCTGGGGGCGGGTCGGGTTCCATTTGCGTAAGTCAACCGACCCTTGCTTTTCCGCAGTTCGACGCCCATGCTGACCTGTGGCAACTCCACATTCGGCGAACGCAACAAAAATCGGGCCAATGCTGAAGGCGCCTGAGGATCGACAGGGAGTAGAGTGAATACAATGAACGACCAACAGGGTGGTACTGAGCTCCGGGGGCGGATCAAATGGTTCAATCCGGAAAAGGGCTTTGGCTTTGTTTCGCCGGCGGACGGAACGGCTGATGTGTTCCTGCACATCTCCGCGCTGAAGGAAGCCGGCCTTCAGGACGCGCCGGAAGGCTCCACGATCCATTGCCAGGTTGGGCAGGGCCGCAAGGGGATCCAGGTTCTGAAAGTGATCACGCTGGACACCAGCACGGCGACGCCGCGCGCAACCAACCGCCGGCCCTTCGGCGGCGGCGGCGGCGGTCCGCGCCGCGATCACGGCTCGCGCCACGACGATCACTGATCCCGTAACAGCTTGAAAGCGGCGTTTGCCGTTCCTCGCGGCAAGCGCCGCTCGACTGCGTCGCAACTCCATCACGCTTGGCGCACCGCCCTTGGTCACAGAGGGCGAACCGGCTAACATCGCCGCCGATTCCACCCGATTGATCGACGCCCAGCAGAGCCGGTGAATGGCCTTCGACTCCCGCGAATTCCGCAACGCCCTCGGCAATTTCGCCACCGGCGTCACCATCGTGACCGCGCGCAGCCGAACGGGAGAGCCGCTCGGCCTCACCGCCAACTCCTTCAACTCGGTCTCGCTCGATCCGCCGCTGGTGTTGTTCAGCCTGAACCGCCAAGCCTACAGCCTGCGCTCCTTCGAGGAGGCCGGGAACTTCGCGATCAACGTGCTGCGCGACGACCAGCAGGACATCAGCCAGGTCTTCGCCCAGGCCGTGACCGACAAGTGGCAGGGCCTCGCCTTCGAAACCTGGGAAAGCGGCGCGCCGATCTTCTCGCATGCGCTGGCGGTGTTCGACTGCGCCACACACGCGGTGCATGACGGCGGCGACCACCTGATCTTCGTCGGCCGGGTGCTGCGCTTCATGCACGACCCCCAGGGCAAGCCCCTGCTCTACTTCCGCGGCAACTACGGCAAAGTGCATCCGTAACTGCCCCGTTCAAATTCAATCGTCATGCCCGGACTTGATCCGGGCATCTGGCTCCGGCCTGCACGAGATTGCCGGGTCAAGCCCGGCAATGACGACCTCCGAAAGGTACAGAATTGGTCGTAAATTGCCCAGCTTTGGGCCTTATCCGCATGGACAACGCGGCTTTGCTCCGATAGTGTTTTTTCAAGGCTTAGGCCGAGCGCTGCCAGAGCGGTCCGCCCTCTCCCGCGATGTAGGGCCAACGAAACCCGGT
Organism: Dongia sp. agr-C8; assembly: GCF_054658695.1. Taxonomy (NCBI): domain Bacteria; kingdom Pseudomonadati; phylum Pseudomonadota; class Alphaproteobacteria; order Rhodospirillales; family Dongiaceae; genus Dongia; species Dongia sp. agr-C8. The sequence goes on along the minus strand of NZ_BAAGHZ010000001.1, from coordinate 808,274 downwards.
CGGTGTCGTTTCGGTCACGAACGCATACAGGGAGAGCCGTCATGAAGAAGCGAGTTGCCGTCATCGGTGCCGGCCCGTCGGGCACCGCCGTCCTCCGTGCCTTCGCCTCCGCCGCCGCCAAGGGCGCCGAGATTCCGGAGGTCGTCTGCTACGAGAAGCAGGACGATTGGGGCGGGCTCTGGAACTATTCCTGGCGCACCGGCCTCGACGAGTTCGGCGAGCCGGTCCATTGCTCGATGTACCGCTACCTCTGGTCCAACGGTCCGAAGGAATGCCTGGAATTCGCCGACTATACCTTCGACGAGCATTTCGGCCGGCCGATCGCCTCCTATCCGCCGCGCGCGGTGCTCTGGGACTACATCAAGGGCCGGGTCGAGAAGGCCGGTGTGCGCGGCTGGGTCCGCTTCCGCACCCCGGTGCGCGAGGTCGATTACAGCGAGAAGACCGGCCGCTTCACCGTCACCGCCCACGATCTGGTCAACGACAAGCTCTCCTCGGAGGAGTTCGACCATGTCGTGGTCGCCAGCGGGCATTTCTCGGTGCCGAACGTGCCCGAGTTCCCCGGCTTCAAGACCTTCAACGGCCGCATCCTGCACAGCCACGACTTCCGCGACGCGGTCGAGTTCAAGGGCAAGGACATCCTGATCATCGGCCGCTCCTACTCGGCGGAAGATGTCGGCTCGCAATGCTACAAGTATGGCGCCAAGTCGATCACCAGCTCCTACCGCTCGAAGCCGATGGGCTTCAAGTGGCCGGCGAACTGGGAGGAGAAGCCCCTCCTGCAGCGGGTCGAGAACAAGACCGCCTATTTCAAGGACGGGAGCTCGAAGGACGTCGATGCGATCATCCTGTGCACCGGCTACCTGCACCACTTCCCGTTCCTGCCGGATTCGCTCCGGCTCAAGACCGCGAACCGGATGTGGCCGCTCGACCTCTATCGCGGCGTGGTCTGGGAGGCCAACCCGAAACTGCACTACATCGGCATGCAGGACCAGTTCTACACCTTCAACATGTTCGACGCCCAGGCCTGGTACTCGCGCGATGTCATCCTCGGCCGCCAGCAGCTGCCCTCGCGCGAGGAGATGCAGAAGAACAGCGCCGCCTGGCGCGCCCGCGAGGAAACGCTGGCCGACGCCGAGGCCTGCATCTGGTTCCAGGGCGACTACGTGAAGGAGCTGATCGACCTCACCGACTACCCGAGCTTCGACGTCGAGGCGGTGAACAAGACCTTCATGGAATGGGAGCACCACAAGGCCGAGAACATCATGGGCTTCCGCGACAATGCCTATAAGTCGATCATGACCGGCAAGATGTCGCCGAAGCACCATACGCCCTGGCTGAAGGCGATGGATGACTCGCTGGAGAGCTACCTCAACGAGTCCGGCTCGCCGGCTGGAAAGATGACCGCTGCGAAGTGAAGGAGCCGGACGCCGGTTCGCGAACTTTGGGTTGCTAGCGCGCAAGGTTTTATTAATCGAGCGCCGATAGATTCTCGCAGACTTGACGGCCGAGGCCGCGGTTGCGGCTTTCGCCCGCAACCAGCGGAGCCCTGAGCCTATGAATTTCGTCTCACCGGAGACCGCCATACCCGAATCGGCCGCCGAAGCCGAGCTCGGCGCGCTGCTCTCCATCACGCGGCGCATGAACGGCTTCCTCTACCGCTGCCAGAACGACGCCTCCTACACCATGCTCTACATGACCGATGGCATCACGCCGCTGACCGACTATCCGGCCGGCGACTTCATCGGCAACCGCGTCCGGGCCTTCACCTCGATCTGCCATCCCGACGATCTCTCGGTGGTGGACAAGGCCGTAGGGGCCGCGCTCGAGAGCAAGACCAACTGGGACATCGACTATCGGCTGGTCAGCCGCGGCGGCAAGCCGGTCTGGATCAACGAGATCGGCGGCGGCGTGTTCGACGAGAACGGCGAGCTCAGGTTCCTCGAAGGCTGCATCATCTCGATCGCCGACCGCAAGGCGCTCGAAGTGCAGAACCGACAAGTGGTCGACCACTTGGGCGAAGTCAGCAAGCAGATCGTTGCCAGCACCGGCAATATCCTGAAGGTGCTGGGTGCCCTGAAGATGCTGGCCTTGAACGCCCGCATCGAGGCGACCCGGGCCGGCGAGATGGGCAAGGGCTTCGCCGTGGTCGCGCAGGAGATCAAGTCGCTCGCCGCCGCCACGGGTGAATCGGCCGAGAAGATCACGCATCTGACCAAGGACCTGCAATCGACCCTCGACGTCGCCAAGAAGAAATAGCGGGTTGCCGTTCGGTTCGCGCCGCGTCAGTATTCTGACATAGCATAACCCAATATTCGGACCGGCGGGCGGGCGGAGACTCTAAGATTGCAGGCTGACAGCAACAGCACCGCGGCCGTGCGCGTCTTCACCCGCTCGAACGGTGGTAACCGCGCGACGCTCAGCATCGACGGCAACTTCCTGCGGGTCGATGTCGCCGGCGAAGCCCTCGACGAAAGCATCGTCGACTGCTTCCGCGAGGCCATAGCGGCCGGCGCGGTTCGGGCGAACATGGTGACGCTGGTCGATCTCTCGAACTTCACCGGCGGCGTCGAGTGGCCGGCGATCCACGCGATCGCCGACCTAATCCCCTGGGGGAGCGAAGCCGGCCGGCCTTCACGGGTCGCCTATGTCACCAAGAGCGCCTGGTTCTCCGCGCTGCTGAAGCTGGTCTCGGTCCTGTTCCCGAAGTCGCAGCACCGCCAGTTCTCCGGCGTTCACAACGCGATCCAATGGCTGCGGCAGAGGGACTAACGCGCCCCGGCTCCCGCGTTCAGCTCCGCGGCTTCAGCTTGTCCGGGTCGTAGAAGGGGAAGCGCACGACCTTGGCGGGCAGGCGCTTCTGCTGGCCGTCGATCTTGCCGATCTCGACCTCGGTGCCGATCGCGGCGGCGCTCACATCCATGCGGCAGAGCGCGATGTTCTTCTGCAAGAGCGGCGAGCGGCAGCCGCTGGTGACGACGCCGACCTGCGCCCGGCCCTGCGAACCAATGGGATGCACGCAGGCGCCATGGCCGACCGGCTCCTTGCCCTCGATCTCCAGGCCGACCAGCTGCCGTTGCGGATGCTCCTTGCGCTTCAGCAAGGCCTCGCGGCCGACGAAGTCCTCGTTGCCCTTCAAGGCCACGGTAAAGCCGATCCCGGCTTCGAAGGGATCGACCTGGTCGTTGAACTCGTAGTTGGCGAAGACCAGGCCGGCTTCGATGCGGAGCATGTCGAGGGCTTCGAGACCGAGCGGCTGCAGGCCGTGCGGCTCGCCCGCCTTCATCACCGCGTCCCAGACCGCCGTCGCGTCCTTCGGATGGCAGAAGATCTCGTAGCCCAATTCTCCTGAGTAGCCGGTGCGCGAGACCACGACGGCGACGCCGTTATAGTCGCCGATCCGGCCCACGGTGAAGTTGAACCATTGGATCTCATCGACCCGCGCCCGCGCCGGCGGCGTCCAGACGATCTCTTTCAGGATGTCCCGGCTCTTCGGGCCCTGGACCGCGATGTTGTGCAGCTGGTCGGTCGAGGATTTGACCCAGACCTGCTTCAAGCCGCGGCGCTCGGCGAGTTCGCGCAGCCAGACGCCGTCATATTCGTCGCCGCCGATCAATCGGTAGCGGTCGGTGCCCAGGCGGAACACCGTCGCGTCGTCCAGCATGCCGCCATGGTCGTAGCACATGGCGGTGTAGACCACCTGCCCGTCGGAGAGCTTGCGGATGTTGCGGGTGCAGGCGGCCTGCAGCAGATCCTCGGCATCGGCGCCCAGCACCTCGAACTTGCGCAAGGGCGAGAGGTCCATCACCGCCGCCTTCTCGCGGCAGGCCCAGTATTCGGCAACCGGTCCGGCGTTGTTGAAGCGGTTGGGCAGCCAGAAGCCGCGGTATTCGGTGAAGTTGCGGGTGAGCTCGGACATGCGCGGATAGAAGCCGCTCTCGCGCGTCAGTCTCGGTTCGGCATCGGGTGTCATGCGAAAGGCCACCGCTCTTGAGAAGCTGTTCTGGGCCGCGTAGATGCGGACATGGATGTCGGTCGGATTCCAGGCATTGGTCGCGTCGATGTCGTCGGGACAAGCGGAGGAGCCGCAGACCAGGTCCTTCATCGCCTTCATCAGCACGTAGTCGCCGGGCCGCGACCAGGGATCGTCCAGGAAGATCGCGTTCTGCGCGCTGATGCCGGTGTTGTAGAAGAGGTTGACCGCCTGCCAGCCCGGCCGCGTGGCGAGGCCGTAGTTTTCCAGCGCCTTGTTGAAGTTGTCGGAGCAGCTGGGATGGCCCGGATAGCCGGCGTCTTCATAGAAGCGGTTGGTGCAGGCCAAGCCAAAGGTGTCATGCCGCCCGACGGTGTCGCGCACCACCTCGACCAGCGGCTGCATGTCGACATCGAAGAATTTCGAGGCGAGGCCCGGTCCCGGATAGATCATGCCCAGCAGCGTGCGCGTCGTCGTCATGTCGAGGCCGCGCTCGACGCCCTGTTGCAGGCGCTTGGCGTCGAAGGCCAGGAAGTCCGAGCATTGCCGCCCGGCGACGTCGATCACCTGGATGAACTGGCCTTCCTTCACTTCGTAGGACAGCGCGGTGCAGCGGTTGACCCGGAACTCGGCGACGACGTCGCCCAGGGGCTCGGGCAGCGGAATCTCGCCGCCGGCGACGATGCGCGCGCGATGCAGGATGACGGAAAGATCGGTTGCCGGCAGATCGCTTTCGCCGAGCCGCTCCGGCCCCGGGGCATGGAACACCACATCGACATCGCGCTCGGCCCTGAGCGATGCGCTGTCCCCGGGTCTTCCTCCGCCGAGCAGGAGCGCCGCCTGGTCGATGCCGAGCGGAATGCCGCGGGCCCGCAGGCTGCGCGCGATCTCGGCGCCATTCTCGCCGTCACCCTGCAGCAGACGGTTGATGCCGCCAGTGATCTCCGGGGCATCGCCGTCTGCCTTCAGGCCCAGTGCTGCTAAATCGGGGCGCCCGCCGGGGCCGAAGGCGGCAACAGCGCAGGCCTGCCGTCCCTCGCGATCGACAATCTCGACCCGGTCGCCGGCGGAGAGATGCAGGATGAGCCCGCCCAGGCCGGCCAGGCGGTATCGCTCGACCCCGGGGTCGAGGCGCGGCAGGCCGGGCTCGCGGAAGCGCGGTCTAGGCAGCAGAACCGTCATTGGGGCAACCCCTTGGCGGAACCATTTTCAGGCCAAAACCATACCGCTATTGGTGAGTGGTTCACAACCTGGAAATTGGAGAAGGGCGCGCTCACTTCTTCCGGCGGGCGCGCACCGATTTCGGCCCGAACAGAAGCTTGGGGATGTTCCGCAGCAATCTCGCCAGCTCACGCTCCTTGACGAGGGCCGCGGCCTGCCGAAGCGAGTACCAGCGGACCCGCCGCTGGTCCTTTTCCGGCCAGTTCTTCTTTTGCTGCTCCACCCCGAGCACGAAGACCTGGACCAGGATCTCGCCGGTGAAAGTCTCATCGCGCTTCATATAGCGGAAGCTGCCGATCGGCTTTTTCGACCAGAGCTCGCCCTTGACGCCGGCCTCCTCGAAGGCTTCGCGCCGCGCGGTACCCGCCGGGGTGCGGTTGCGCATCGGCCAGCCCTTGGGGATGACCCATCGCCCGGTCCCGCGCGAGGTCAGAAGCAAGACCTCGAGCTGGTCGCGCGCGCCGACGCGCAAGGCCAGGGCGCCATATTGGCGATGCCGCGGCAATGGCCGCGCCGCACCAGGCCGCACCGGGCGCTTTGCGACCTTCTTCTTGGCCGACTTGGCCCGCTTCACCTTGGTTTTCTTTTGCGCCTTCGCCATGAGTCCAGTTTGTGGCGATTGTGTTTCAGCAGCAAGCCGGCCGGCGTCCCTGGGTTGCGCGGCGGCGACCTTTCGCGACCGATTGTCGGAGAATTCTATTCCGTCGGATAGCGGATCGAGCGGATCTCCAGCTCGAGGTCGCCGGCCGGGCGCTTCCAGATCACGGTGTCGCCGGCCTTGGCGTCCTTGAGCGCCAGGGCGAGCGGCGAAACCCAAGAGAGCTTCCCGACATTGGGATCGGCCTCGTCCTCGCCGACGATCTCGAACTTGCGCTTGGTGCCGTTCTCGTCCTCGGTCTCGACGATGGCGCCGAAATCGACCTGGTCCTTCGGCTGCTGGTCGTAGTCCACGGGGATGGCGCGGGTGATGCGCTCCTGGACATAGCGAATGTCGCGCTCGATGACTTGCAGCGCTTCCTTGTCGAGCAGGTTCTGCTCGGTTTGGTGACGGTGACGGTCATCTTCCAGATCAGCCAGCTGCTGCTTGAGCTGGGCCAAACCGCGCGGCGTCACGAAGTTCGGATGCGGGCTTTGCGGCCGCTCCGGCAATTCCGGGACCTGATCTTCGTTTTCCTTGACGAAAGCTCTGCTCATCCTGCTCACTCCCTCCCTCTGTTATTTAGAGTTGCCTTATTCCAGGACAAGGTCAAAGGTTATCCGCCCGCGACCAAATCCTTGAAAAGGCGTCAATTTTCGGGGCGGAGGGGGCTCCCATGACCGAAGTGCGATGTCTTTTGGAGAAGCGGTCGGTCCTGGGCGAGGGACCGATCTGGCGGCCGCGGGAAAATTCCCTCTATTGGATCGACCTCAAGGCGCCGGCGATCTATTGCTTCGACGTCATCACCCGGCAGAACCGGCAGGTCCCGGCGGCGCTCGGCAAGACCATCGGCGGCATGGTCTTTGCCCGCGACGGCCGCATGATCGTGGTCGACGCCGAGGGCGTGCACGACCTCAGCAGCACCGGCCATCGCAATCTGCTGGTCAATCCGGAATCCGACGCCGGCAACGCCTTCAACGACGCGAAATGCGATCCCAAGGGGCGGTTGTGGAGCGGCACCGCGGATATCGGCGAGACCCGCCAGAGCGGCAGCCTCTACCTGATCGAGGGCCAGGGTCAGCGCCGGGTCCGGCGGATCGACAGCGGCATCATCTGCTCCAACGGCCCCGCCTTCTCGCCCGACGGGCGTACCGCCTATTTCACCGACAGCTTCGCCCAGGAAATCTATTGCTACAACGTCGACCTCGACACCGGCCTGATCGGCGAGCGCAAGAGCTTCGTGCGCTGCAGCCCGGATGCGGGATTCCCGGACGGCATGACGGTCGATTCCGAAGGCTATCTCTGGTGCTGCAACTGGGACGGCTGGAGCGTCACCCGCTATGCCCAGAACGGCGAGATCGACCGGGTGCTGAAAGTCCCCGTGCCGCGGCCGACCTCGGTCTGCTTCGGCGGCCCGCGCATGGACCAGCTATTCATCACCAGCGCCAGCGACGGCCTCTCCGACGACCAGCTGCGCGAGGCGCCGCTCTCGGGAAGCCTGTTTGTATGCGAGCCTGGCGTAAAAGGCCTGCTCGATGCGGAGTTCAACGGCTAGATCATGACTGAAGGCACATTTGACGTCGTCATCGTCGGCGGCGGCGTGATCGGATCTTCGACCGCCTATTTCCTGGCGAGCCAGCCGGATTTCGACGGCAAGATCGCGGTCATCGAAAAGGACGCGACCTATACCGACGCGGCGACGCCGCGCTCGGCCGGCGGCGTGCGCCAGCAATTCTCTACGCCGGAGAACGTGCAGATCTCCGCCTTCGCGGCTTCGTTCTACAAGTCGATCGAGCAGCATCTCGCGGTCGGCAACGACAAGCCGGCGATCAATTTCCATGAGAACGGCTATCTGTTCCTCGCGACCCATGCCGGGTTGAAGACGCTGGTCGCCAACCACCGCCTGCAGCACGAGCAGGGCGCCGGCACCCTGCTGTGGACGCCGAAGGAGTTGGAGAGCCGCTTCCCCTGGATCAACACCGCCGATCTCGCTGGCGCCACCTTCGGCCCGGCGAACGAAGGCTGGATCGATCCCTATTCCCTGCTGCAGGCCTTCAAGCGCAAGGCCCGGTCGCTCGACGTCACCTATATCCAGGATGAGGCGGTCGGCTTCGACTTCTCGGGCGCAAAGATCTCCGCGGTGAAACTGAAGGAAGGCGGCCGCATCAGTTGCGCCGCCGTGGTCAACTCCGCCGGCTATCACGCCCGCACCATCGCCGGCTATGCCGGGATCGACCTGCCGGTGCATCCCCGGAAGCGTTACGTCTATGTCTTCGACTGCCGCGAGGAGGTCGAAAACGAGACCATGCCGCTCACCATCGATCCCTCGGGCGTCTGGTTCCGGCCCGAGGGCTCGAACTTCATCTGCGGCGTCTCGCCGGAGGACTGGGACGACCCGGACTGCCTGGATTTCGAGCTCGATTATCGTCCTTTTGAAGAATTGATCTGGCCGACGCTTGCGCACAGAGTCCCGATGTTCGAGGCGATCAAGCTGATCCGGGCCTGGGCCGGGCATTATGACTACAACGTGCTCGATCAGAACGTGCTGATCGGGCCGGCGCCGCAGGTCCCGAACTTCTTCTTCGCCAACGGCTTTTCCGGGCATGGTCTCCAGCAGAGCCCGGCGATCGGCCGCGCCTTGAGCGAGCTGATCGTGTTCGGCCAGTACCGGACGCTGGACTTGAGCCGGCTTTCCTATAATCGCGTGCTCAACGGCGCGCTGATCAAGGAAGCCAACGTTGTCTAAGCAGAGGGTCACACCGCCGTTGTCGATCGCGCTGATCTCGATCCTTTGCGAGGACCGGCCGGGTCTGGTTGCCGGCGTCACCGGCCGTCTCTACGACCTGGAGATCAATCTCGGCGACACCGCCTTCGCAGTATTGGGCGGCGGCGCCGAGCTCACCTTGCTGGCGAAGCTGCCGGATCGCCTGTCGCTCGCCGAGCTCGAGCGCGAATTGAAGTCGCTGCCCGAGCTCAAGGACGCGAAGCTGACCGTGACGCCGTTCGGCTATCGCGGCAGCCATGACGAGCGCGCCCGCATCACCCATCGCATCGAGATCACCGGCGACGACAGCCCGGGCCTGATTGCCCGCCTCTCGGAAGCCTTCTCCGGCTTCGGCGCCAACATCGTCTGGCTGAATTCCGAGAGCCTCGAAGGCGCCAGCGGCGCCCGCTTCCTGCTGCGCATGGCGATCTGGGTACCAGCGGATAAGGCGGATGCCTGCCTCGCCACCGTGGCGAACACCGCCGGCCAGATGAACCTCAAATGCCAGTGGTCCAAGGAAGCCTGATTCCTCATCGTCATGCGCGGACTTGATCCGCGCATCTGGTCGAGACCGCCTGGGTGCAGATGCCCGGGTCAAGCCCGGGCATGACGCGAAAATACTACGGCGCCGGGCAAGCGAGTGGTGTCGCCCGCGCCGCGGCTTCGTCGCCGGAATAGCGCGGCCGGGTGCAGAGGCCGTTATACTGCGTCACCGCCGCGTTATAGGCCTCACGCGCCTGGTTGACCTCCGGAAGGTAGCGCGCGCTGATTGCATCGCGCAGGCCCTGCTGCTGCGCCAGCAGGTCCTTCAGGACCTGCTGCCCGACCACGTCGTTGGGGTCGAGCTTCTGGCGCTGGGCGATCACTTCCTTGTCCACCGTGGCGAGCTGCGCCTGTTGCTCGTCATAGGCGCGTTGTTTCTCCAGCCAGGCATCCTGGAGCGGCTGCAGCCGGGGCTGCAGGCAGAGGCATTGCTGGATTTCCGGCACCGAGAGCGGCGTGCTCGTCGACTGCGCCTGGGCCGCGCCGCCCGATAGGAACAGCGTCGCCAGCAGAATCGCGGTTGCAGTAGGAAGGGTCTTCTTCATCGTCGAACGCTCCAATGGCCTGCCCCGCATATTCAATCGTCCCGAATTATGGCAAGCTTATGAAGCCGTCAACAAGCCCATTGGTTCCCGGAAGTTCCCCAAGGTTCCCGCATGCATGTCGTCGTCCTCGGTGCCGGGCTGCTCGGCGTCACCACCGCCCATTACCTCGCGCGCGAAGGCCATCAGGTCACGGTGATCGACCGGCAGAAGGAGCCGGCACGCGAGACCTCTTTCGCCAACGCTGGCCTGCTGACGCCGGGCCATGCCTATGCCTGGGCCAGCCCGCGGGCGCCGATGATCCTCTTGAAATCGCTTTGGCGCAGCGACACCGCGCTGCGCTGGCGGCTTAAATTCGATCCCGGGATGTGGGCCTGGGGCCTGAAGTTCCTGGCCAATTGCAGCGCGGAGAAGAACCGCGCGAGCACCGTGATCAAGGTCCGGCTCTGCTCTTACAGCCTGGCGCAGACTGCCGAGGTTACCGCCGAGACCGGCATTACCTGGGATCGCTCGCAATCGGGTGCCCTCTATCTCTACCGCGATCCGGATCACTTCCGCGCCGGCAAGGCGAACTTCAAGCTGCTGGCCGATGAAGGCGTCGAAGCCAAGACACTCGAGGCCGAGGAGTTGGCGGGCTTCGAGCCGTCGCTGGCCCATGTGAAGGGCCGCTTCGCCGGCGCCATCCACACGCCCTATGACGAATCCGGCGACGCGCGGAAGTTCACCCTCGCCCTCGCCGAATCCTGCAAGCAGCGCGGGGTCACCTTCAAGCTCGGCGCGACCATCACGAGGATCGAGCGCAGCGGCGACCGCATCACCGGCGTGGAGACCGATGCGGGCCGTGTTCAGGGCGACGCCTATGTGCTGGCGCTCGGCAGCTACAGCCCGCTGCTGACCCGTCCGATCGGCCTGAAGATGCCGATCTATCCGGTGAAGGGCTATTCGGTCACCCTGCCGATCGCCGACAGCGAGGCGGCCCCAGCGCATTTCGGCGTCGATGAAGCCAATCTCGTCGCCTTCGCCCGGCTGGGCGACCGGCTGCGCCTGACCGCGACCGCGGACTTCGCCGGCTATGACACCAGCTTCGGCCCGAGCGACTTCGTCCACATGCTCAAAGTGGCGCGCGAGCTCTTCCCGCGCGCCGCCGCCTTCGACCGGCCGGAATACTGGGCTTGCTTGCGCCCGATGACACCGGACGGTCCGCCGATCATGGGCCCCTGCGGGATTTCCAATCTCTGGCTCAACACCGGCCACGGCCATATCGGCTGGACCATGGCCTGCGGCTCCAGCCGGCTTGTCGTGGATCGCATGCTCGGCAAGCAGCCCGAGATCGACGACACGCCCTTCCTGCTGTCGCGGTATTGAGAACGGCCGGGCCTCGCGCCCGGCCGTTCCCTCGTCAGAACTTCTCCGGAAACTGCTTGGCGATGGCACCGGCCAGCGCATCGGCGATGACATACATATGGGCCTGCATCTCGGCCCAGGTCTTGGCCTCCTCGGCATACTGCTTGGCCTTGAGCTCTTGGATCTGGTCGATGTGATGCCCGCCATGGGCCTGCAGCAGGCCGAGCACTGCGTCCCTCGGCAGGTTGGGATTGGCGCCGCTCAGGAAGGTCGCGATCTGGTCGGCATTGGCGAGCAGATTCTCGGTCGCCTTCTGCTGCCCGGCCCTGTCGCCGGCGGCGGTCGCGGTGAGGTAAGTCTTGATCGCGCCGTAATGGCCGGCAAGAAGCCCGAACAGGGCGTCGCCGGCCTGGTCGCCGTAGAACGGCTTGATCGCGTCGGCGATGCCACGCGCATTGGCGACCACCTCTTCCTCGGCAACCTTCGCCGCTGCCGCATTCTTCGCCAGGGTCGCGGTCACGACGTTGCGGACCCAGAAGATGTGATTGACCCAGAGATTGCGTAGCGCGGCGTCGGTCGCGACGACCTTCGCCGAGCCCTCGGGCGGGGTCGGCATTTCCATATGCATCGTCTCGGCCTGGGCGCTGGACAGGGCCAGCAGGCCGGCAGTCAGAAAGGCGGCAAAGAGCGAAGTGTGGTGTTTCATCGGTTCCTCCTGTGGGATCCGCTTCAAGCAGCGGACCCCTGGAGGCTAGATCGTTAAATCACTTTTGACATCTTTTTATGTTTTTAATCACTAAACTGTGATATCAGTCGTCGCAGGCGCCGCGCGAGGCTATGTTCCGAACTGTCCGGCGCAGCGAGAAGACCATGATGGCCAATTTCGGCGATACGCGATCGAGCCTGATGGCTGCCCTGCTGAAGAACAAGGGCGGCCTGACCATCGATGCCCTGGGCGAGGCGGTGAACGTCACGCGCACCGCCGTGCGCCAGCACCTCGCCGTCCTGGAGCGCGACGGGCATGTCGCGCGCGGTGGCACCCGCTCGACTGGCGGAAGGCCACAGGTGCTCTATGTGCTGACCGAGGCGGGCCAGGAGCAGTTCGCGCGGCGCTATTCCTGGTTCGCCGACCTGCTGGTCGGCCTGCTGAAGGAAGAGCTCGGCAAGGACGGGCTCGCGACCAGGCTGCACACGGTCGGCGCCGGGGTGGCAACCGCGCTGCACCGGCGCTCGGCAGCGACGGCCCCGCTGCAGGAACGGCTCGGCGAACTGGCCAGCGCGATGGGCGGCCTGGGTTACGAGACGGAGGACGCGCTGCAGGGCCGCGGCCGCGAGCTGGTCGCGCATAACTGCATCTTCCACCAGTTGGCGGCGGCGCATCCGGAGATCTGCGAGTTCGACCTCGGCTTCATGGAAAAATTCGCCAACGCCAAGGTCGAGCATGTCGAATGCATGGCCCGCGGCCAGCACGTCTGCCGCTTCCGCTTTCAGAGCAAGTAGCCGTCAGACCGTGTAGAGCCGGCCCCATTGCGGCATCGGCTCGTTGATCCCGGCGAGGCGCAGGGCATGCCAGGCCATGGCGTGGTTGGAGGAAGTCACCGGCTTGCCGAGCTCGGCCTCCAGATCACGCGCCGTTTCCGCCAGGCGGATGCTGGTGCAGGAGACGAAGACCGCATCGACCGAAGGATGACGGCCCAGTTCCAGCGCGGCGCGGCGGATCGAATCGCCGCTGATCCTCGCCACCTCGTTGTCGTTCTCGTGGTTGAACGAGCCGATCACCGGCACCTCGATGCCGCGATCCTGCACGAACTTGCGGAACAGCCGGTTCACCGAATCGATATAGGGCGTGAGCAGGGCGATGCGCTTCACCCCCATCGCCTTGAAGCCGGCGATGGCGCCGGTGATCGGCGTGGTGCATTTCGCCTGCGGCCAGGCCTCGTGGATGCGCCGAAACACATTCTCCTCGCCGATCACCACGGTGCCGGAGGTGCAGCCATAGGCGACGACGTCCATCGGCACGCCGGGACGGATCACCGCCGCGGCCTCGGTCATGCCGGCCTCCATCCGGGCCAGCGTCGTCGGGTTGATCTCGGCTTCATTGGCGATCCGGCTCTGGTAGAGCGCGACGCCGTCGATCTGGAAGATCTTGCGGTATTCATGCTCGATCGTCTGGTCGGTCGCCAGCACGATCACGCCGATGGCCGCGCGATGCGCGATGCCCTGGTCCATGGTGAAGGGCAGGTTTTGACGATTGACCAGCAAACCATCACCCAGGGGTCCGTCTTGGGCCCGTCGCGTGGCTGTATTGCGCTCGAGTACCGTTGAATCCGCCATGCCGGACTCCCTATACAATGGTATGGTGCACCAAAGGCCCGTTGTGGAACCGCAGCCTCCACTCCATATTGGTTACTGTAGCTTCCGCTGAACCCGCGGTCATCGCGAAATGCGTAGGTGGCCCATGTCGCGATTTGCCTCCCCCATGACCCTGATACCCCGCCGTTTTCCTTTCGTCGGCGCCTTTGCGCTGGCCGCAGCCGTGAGCCTCGCCTCGGGCGAGGCCCTGGCCCAGGCCGCAGCATCGCAGCCCGCGCCCGGGCCGAGCATCCAGGCGGTGGACTACGCGCCGATTCCCGCCGGCTCGATCTTCGAGGTGCAGGCCGATGACGAGCTCAGCCAGGGCGCGATCGAGCGGGTGCAGTCCGAACTCGCCCATCAGGGTTATGCCGCGCAGGACCAGGCCCCGCTGGTGATGGTGATCGAATCCGACCTGATCCGCGGCCAGAAGCAGGACGATCCCTTCGGGCAGGCGCACGCCAACAACGACGAGGCCGAGGTCCGGGCCCGGCTGTTCTCGACCAGCCAGAACAGCCTGCTGAACCCGCAGCAGCCGATCGGCTCGGCGGATCGGGTCTACCGGATCAATGTTTCGATCTACGACCGCAACACCGGTCTCTATGTCTGGCGCGGCACGGCGATGCGCAACGACCCCAATCTCGATGTCGAGCAGGCCGGCAACGAGATGATCGGCGCCCTGATCGGCGCGGTCGGCAAGACGGTGACGCCTGCTCCCGTGCAATAGCTACTGTGCCGTCGCGAGCACGTAGTAGATCAGGAACGGCAGCGTTCCGAATGACAGCAAGGTCGAGATGATCACCATCGCCGCCACGTCTTCCGGCCGGCGGTTGTAATACTGCGCGAAGAGATAGTTGAAGACCGCAACCGGCATCGAGGCCTGGATCAGCAGCACGCCGCGCGCCATCGGCGACAGATCGAGCGCCCAGGCGACCAGGAACGAGATGGCGAAACCGCCGATCATCCGCACCAGCGACAGGAAGAGGTTGCGCGGCAGGGACCGTACCCGAAGGCTCCCCAGGGAGACTCCGAGCGCCAGCAGCATCAGCGGAATGGTGAGCCCGCCCAGGATCTGCAGGGTGTTGGCGATGAAGGTCGGAACCGCGATGCCGGTGACGATCACCGCGAAAGACGCACCGACGGCATAGATCACCGGCATCTTCACCAGATGCTTGACGCTCGCGGTGCCCGCGGCGATCGACATTCCAGCGGTGAACTGCAGGGTGGCGGAGAAGGCGAAGTAGACCACGGCGAGTGCGAGGCCGGAATCGCCGAAGGCGAACAACGCCAGCGGCAGCCCCATGTTGCCGGCATTGGAGAACACCACCGCGGGCAGATAGGAATGCATCGGCAGCTTCATGAACCGCAGCACGGCGAAGCCCAGCACGAACATCCCGGAGAAGACCAGGATCGTCGCCAGCGCCATGACGCCGAGGGATTCCGGCTCGACATGCAGGCTGGTGAGCGCGCTCGCCACCAGGCAGGGCGAGCCGATCATCGAGACCAGCTGGGTTACCAGCGCGTTGTCGAACGGCCGCTTCAGGCGAGACCAGGCGTAGCCGATCCCGGCGATGACGACGACCGGCAGGATGACCGCGGCAAGCTGTTGGAGCATTCCCCCTCGCCTTGCCCGGGCTGAACCGGCCGGGCTAAGATGCCGCCTCAAATCGCGCGCTTTTCCAGGCGCCGCAACAAGAATCTTCGGGTTGGAAATCGCACATGACTGCACAAGAGACCGCCGGGACGCAAACCCGGGTCAACCAGCTGGGCGGCCACGCCATCATCAGCCTGCTCGAGACCTATGGCGTCGATACGGTATTCGGCATCCCCGGCGTCCACACGCTGGAGTTCTATCGCGGCATCGCCGACCGGCGGATGCGCCATGTCGGCGTGCGCCATGAGCAAGGCGCGGGTTTCATCGCCGACGGCTATGCCCGCGCCTCCGGCAAGCCGGGGGTCTGCTGCCTGATCACGGGACCCGGTTTGATGAACGCGGCGACGCCGCTGGGCCAGGCCTTCTCGGATTCCGTGCCCGTCCTGGTCCTTTGCAGCGTCAACGCGAAGCCCGACCTCGGCAAGGGCCGCGGGCGCCTGCATGAGATCACCGACCAGCGCGCCGCGATCGCGCCCTTGACCGCCTTCACCCGCACCGTGATGGACGACCAGGAGATGGCCAAGGCGGTTGCCGATGCCTTCGCGGTGTTCGAATCCAAGCGGCCACGCCCGGTGGTGCTGGAATTTCCGCTGGACGTGCTGGGCGCGCCGGCCGATGTCGGCCATCCGCCGCGGGTCCGGGCGCCGCGGCCGAAAGCGAAGCCGGCCGATCTCGAGGACGCGGCCAAGCTGATCGACGGCGCCAGGCAGCCGCTCCTGCTGGCCGGCGGCGGCACGGTGGATTGCGCGCCGGCGGTGCGCGCCTTCCTGGAGAAATCAGGGGCGATCGGCGTGACCACCACCGCGGGCAAGGGCGTCATCCCCGCCTCGCATCCGCAGGCTTTGCCCTCCGCCTTGCTGGCTGAACCGGTGCAGCAGGTGCTCAAAGACGCCGATGTGGTGATCGCGGTCGGCACCGAGCTCTCCGAGACGGATAGCTGGGTCGATCGCCTGGAGATCCCGGGCAAGATCATCCGCATCGATCTCGACCCTTTCACCCTCACCCGCGACTACCAGCCCACCGTCGCCATCGAGGCCGATGCCGGGGCGACCCTGGAAGCGCTGACGAGCCTGATCAAGCCGGGCCGCAAGCCGGACCGCGATCGGATCGCCGCGGTGCATCAGGCGGTGAAGGACGGCTGGACCCCGCTGCAGCGCAAGCATGCCAAGGTGCTGGATGCCCTGCGCGCTGCGCTGCCCAGGGACGGCATCGTGGTCAGCGACATGACCCAGATCGCCTACAGCGCCAATCCCTATTTCCCCTGCGAGGAGCCGCGCTGCTGGTTCCACCCCTGCGGCTTCGGCACATTGGGCTATGCCATGCCGGCGGCGATCGGCGCCAAGATCGCCTGCCCGGACCGCGCCGTGGTCGCGGTCTGCGGCGACGGCGGCTTTCTGTTCACGGTCCAGGAACTCGGCACCGCCGCGGAGCTCGGCCTGCCCTTGCCGATCCTGATCTGGAACAACGATGCCTTCGGCCAGATTGCCCAGAACATGCGCGATGTCGGGATTCCGGAGATCGCGGTGAAGCAGAAGAACCCCGATTTCCAGACCCTCGCCGCCGCCTACGGCATTCGCGCGGTCCGGCCGGACAGCCTCGAAGGGATCGAGGCGGCCTTGCGCGAAGCGTTCACGGCCAAGGGGCCGACCTTGATCGAGGTGCGCGAGGATTCGCCCTTCCTGAACTGAGGCGGCCCGGCGTGACCGGCAAAAGATTCCGACTGACAGTTTGCCGCGGCCAAAAGCGCCGGACTCCTTAACCAGATTTTACCTTTTCGGGCGCTGAATCCGAGTCACGGCCCCATCTATAGTGGGTTGGTGCTGGCATGGGCATTGCGGAGGGATACATGGCCAAAGAACCGAAGGAGATGGCTATGGATACCGCCCTCGCGCGGCGGCTCGACATCGAGGATGAGCCGCTCACCAACGAAGAGCAGCGCAAGCTGTGCTTCGACATGTTCAACAAGTTCTGGGAAGACGCGGGCAGCCGCGGCATCGAGTTCGACGTGGTCGGCACGATGTCGATTTCGGCCGCCCTGTTCGCCCTGGTCCGCAAGCACGGCGCGGCTACCACCGCGGAGTTCGTCGAGGACCTCGCCAAGAGCGTCCGGAATGGCGAATTCAATTTCATGGACCAGAAGAACTGAAGTCGTGACCGGTCTCACCAACCCGTCTGATTTCTAAAGCTTTTCTGGAATCTCGGCCCGCCGTGGATTGACGCCGCGGGGCGGGCAAGGGGATAGTGCGCGACCTGTCGCGACCGGGGATTCCCAGCGGATCCGGGCGCCGGCGGGCTTTTGCAGTCGCGCAACGGATTCGGCGTCAAATGATTCGATCGCTCCCTCTTCCCGCGAGCGCCCGCCTCGGCAGAGTCCTGCCGGTTCTGGCGGCGCTGCTCCTTGCCTTCAATCTCGCCGCCTGCTCGTCGGATCCGCCGCCCGACATGAACACGGTGAAGAAGCTGGTCGCCGAAGACCGCCAGTTCGAGGCGCTGAAGATCCTCATCCCCCTCGCCACCGAAGGCGACCCGGCCGCGCAATACGAACTCGCCGGCTTCTACCACTACGGCTATGTCGGCGCGAACGACTATGCCAAGGCGCTGAAGTGGTATCGCGCCTCCGCCCGGCAGGGCTATGCCGATTCCATGGTCGGCCTCTCGGTCATGTATCTCGGCGGCCAGGGCGTCGCCAAGGACCGGCGCGAGGCCTTCGTCTGGCTGAACCTCGCCGCCCAGTATATGAGCGACAAGCAAGCCCTGGCAAAGGTGAAGCAGGTCCGCGACGAGATCGGCAGGACGCTGACCAAGGACGACATCGCCTTCGCCAAGGCCGAGAGCCTGCTGCTGCAGCCGGAGACCTCGTCGGTGCAGCCGAACGAGGCGGAGTCGATCGATCACCTGCCGGATGCCGTCTCGACGACAGAGCCGGCGCCGGTCGGCGCCGCCGATCCGCTGCAGAACGTGCCGCCCGACACAGCGCCGATCACTTCGGCGCCGCTGATGACTGCGCCGGCTACCACACCGGTCACCACCGAGCCCCAGCTGCCGGAAATGGAGTTGCAGCCGGCGCTGCCGGCAGCGCCCCGACCGGTGACGACGCTGCCGGCGACCACTACGCCGACCACGGCTGCGCCCAAGCTGCCGTCTACCACGCTTCCGGCGACCACCACGCCGGCAACGACGCAGCCGGTCGCGCCGAAGCCTTCGACCAGCGGCGCGACGCCGCCGGCCGATCCCATCTACCCCGTCCCCGAGTTCTGAGCATCATGATCCACCACATCAAGCAGCCCGCGCAGCTCGCCGCGGGCGATCTCGAAGACTGGGGTCCGGTGAAGGAGCCCGTCGGCGATCTTATCGCCCAGCTGCGCGGCAAGGCCGGCACGCGGCAAGGCGAGCCGGATTACGGCATCTGGGAATGCTCGCCCGGCCGCTGGCGCCGGCAGGTCAAGGAGGCCGAGTTCACCCACTTCCTCGCCGGTCGTTGCACCTTCACCGCCGACGACGGCCAGCGCATCGAGATCGCGGCCGGCGACACGCTCTACTTCCCGGCCATGAGCATGGGCATCTGGGACATCCACGAGACCGTGCGCAAGGTCTACATCCTGCTCAAATAGCCGCGCGGCTTCGTCGGCAATCTGCCGCCGCTCATCGCCAGAACGCGGCTCAGCGTGGTGAGGTCGTGGCCGCTCTCCGCCGACCAGTGGTTGAGCGCCGCCTGAATCTGCACCAGCGCCTTCTTGCCGGATGAGGGTCGTTCCAAGACTCCTTCCCGGACCAGCGCCGCCAGCACGTCGGGCGAATTGATGAAGGCGGGCTTGCCGATCGCGCGCAGGAAGCGCGCCGCATTCTCGAAGCCGAAGCCGACGCCGCGCTGGCGGATGATGGCGATGAGATCGATCACGCTCTGGTCCGGCCAGGGCGCGAAGAAGCGCGCGGCGCTGCCATGCTCGGCGGCGAGGTCGAGCACGAAGCGGGCGTTCTTCGGCACGCCCATGATCTTCTGCGGGCTGCGGATGATGCAGCGGTCGCGCATCAGGGCATCGAGCTGCTCATCGTTCAGGAAGGCGCAGGCATGGGGGTCGAACCCGCCGAACGCCGTCTCGAAGCCCGGCCATTTGCCGTCGATGATGTGCCAGCCGAAGCCGCCGGCAAAGACCGTGCGGGTCATCGCCGCCAGCACGCGGTCGTCGCCGAGCCTGGCTACGGCGCGCGGCGGGCGCGGTTTGGTTTCGGCGAGCAGCTTGTTCAGCGCGGCGCGGCCGCCTTTGCGGGCAGCGGCGAGGTCGAAAATCTGTTTGAAAGGACGAAGCTTCAATCGCAAGACTCGATTTGATTGCACGGCAATCACACGCATAGACTAGTCCCTCCCCCGTTTTCGGGGGAGGGTTGGGGAGGGGGTGCCCCAGACTCGCTGCGGGGGATATGCATGAAGCAGCACGAACCTTTCCAAATCAGAACCGGACCGGCCACACGAGACCTAGCTTGACGTCTGCGCAAGGATATGACCGAGGCCGAGAAGCACCTCTGGTACCGCATCCGCCGCCGCCAGATTTCCGAGCATCAGTTCCGTAAGCAGGTCGAACTCAAATCATACGTCGTTGATTTCTGCTGCCTGAAGGAACGCCTCGTGATTGAACTCGACGGCGGCCAGCATGCGGAGATCACTGAGTGTGAGTTGAAGCGCCGGGCATGGCTCGAAGCGAACGGCTACCGCGTGCTCCGGTTCTAGAACAACGAAGTGTTCGACAACCTGGACGGCGTGCTCGAGACGATCGTGCGTGCCCTGAAGGCGCCGAAGATCGAGCTCTGAGGTTTCGCAGGGCCGAGTCTGCGGCACCCCCTTCCCAACCCTCCCCCGAAGACGGGGGAGGGAGATTCTTATCCGGCCTCATGCGCGGGCACGACGAAGCCGGCCATCACCTTCTTGCGGCCGGCCTTGTCGAAGTCGATTTCCAGCTTGTCGCCCTCGGCGCTGACCACGGCGCCGTAGCCGAATTTCTGGTGAAACACCTTGGCGCCGCTCGCATAGCGGCCCGGACTTTCGGCGGCGACCACGGCCGTGGCTTCGATGGTCGGTGGCGCCCGCCGCGCCGTGCGCTGCATGTAGGAGGCGCCGCTCCAGCGGCCCTCCGAGAGTCCGGTGTTGAACATCCGGCTCTGGCCGCGGTGGAAGGTCTGATCCTCGCGGCGCTCGATGTTCTCCGGCGGCAGCTCTGCGAGAAAGCGCGAGGGCAAGGCGTTCTGCCACTGATTATGGACCCGGCGGTTGGCGGCAAAGCTCACGTAGGCGATCTTGCGCGCCCGCGTCAGGCCGACATAGGCGAGCCGCCGCTCCTCCTCCAGCCCTTTGAGGCCGTTCTCGTCGAGGGTGCGCTGCGAGGGAAACAGTCCCTCCTCCCAGCCCGGCAGGAAGACGATGTCGAACTCCAGCCCCTTGGCGCCGTGCAGGGTCATGATCGTGAGCTGGTCGCGATCGCCCGCCTCGACATTCTCCATCACCAGCGAGACATGCTCGAGGAAGCCGCCGAGATTCTCGAACTCCTCCATCGCGTGGATGAGCTCTTTCAGGTTCTCCAGCCGGCCGGGCGCCTCGATCGACTTGTCCTGCTTCCACATCTCGGTATAGCCGGATTCGTCGAGCACGATCTCAGCCAGCTCGCCGTGGTCCATGGTCTCGGCGAGACCGCGCCAGCGCGCGAGGTCCTGCATCAGCCCGAAGAGCGACCGGCGCGCCGCGGGCTTCAGCTCGTCGGTCTCGACGATGCGGCGCGCGGCTTCCGTGATCGAGATGTTCTGCGCGCGGGCAAGGTCGTGCAGCCGGCGCACCGTGCTGTCGCCGATGCCGCGGCGCGGGGTGTTGACGATGCGCTCGAAGGCGAGGCCGTCATCCGGCTGGTTGACGATGCGCAGATAGGCCAGCGCGTCGCGGATCTCCAGCCGCTCATAGAAGCGGGGGCCGCCGATCACCCGATAGGGAATCCCGAGGGTGATGAAGCGTTCCTCGAACTCGCGGGTCTGGAAGCCGGCGCGGACCAGGATCGCGACCTCGCGCAGGCTGTGCCCCTTGCGCTGCAGCGCCTCGATCTCCTCGCCGATCTGGCGCGCCTCCTCCTCGCCGTCCCAGGCGGAAGTCAGGCGCACCTTCTCGCCCTCGGCCCGCTCGGTCCAGAGCGTCTTGCCGAGCCGGCCGGCATTCTTGGCGATGAGGCCGGAAGCCGCCGCGAGGATATGCGGGGTCGAGCGGTAATTCTGCTCGAGCCGGATCACCTTCGCGCCGGGGAAATCCTGCTCGAACTTCAGGATGTTCTCGACCTCTGCGCCGCGCCAGCCGTAGACCGACTGGTCGTCGTCGCCCACCACGCAGAGATTGCGATGGCCCTGCGCCAGGAGCCGCAGCCAGAGATACTGCGCGACGTTGGTGTCCTGGTATTCGTCCACCAGGATGTATTTGAACTGCTGCTGGTACTTCTGCAGCACCTCGGGGTGCTTCTGGAACAGCTCGATATTGTGCAGCAGCAGGTCGCCGAAATCGCAGGCATTCAAGGTCGCGAGCCGCGCCTGGTAGTCGCGGTAGATGTCGAGGATGCGGCCCGACGCCGCCTCGGCCTGCTCGGCCCGCGTCACCCGCTCCGGGGTCAAGCCACGGTCCTTCCAGCGCTCGATGATGCCGAGCACCACGCGCGAGGGCCATTTCTGCGCGTCGAGGTTCTCCGCCTGGATCAGCTGCTTGATGAGGCGCAGCTGGTCGTCGGTGTCGAGGATGGTGAAGTTGGATTTCAGCCCGACTTGCTCGGCATGTATCCTGAGGATCCGCGCGGCGAGCGAATGGAAGGTGCCGAGCCACCAGCCCTCGACCGGGCGGCCGAGGATGCCGGAGATGCGGCCCTTCATCTCGTTCGCCGCCTTGTTGGTGAAGGTGACGGCGAGAATCTGGCTCGGCCAGGCTTGCCGGGTCAGAAGAATATGCGCGAGCCGGGTCGTCAACACCCGGGTCTTGCCGGTGCCGGCGCCGGAGAGGACCAGTACCGGACCCTCGGTGGTCAGCACGGCGTCGCGCTGCGGCGCGTTGAGGCCGGCCAGATAGGGTGCCGATAAATCGCTGGATTCGTTCATCGCTGGGTCGTTCATATCGGCCTTATAGCAGCGCCGGGGGAGCGCCTCAAACGACAAGGAACGGTGCGGCTTTTCGCGGCTTGATTCGGGCCATGTTGCCCGTCCCGCAGACCACCGAACCCATGGAATCGAAAGCGGTCGCCGAGCTCCCCTCCGGCGAGGGCTGGCAATACGAGCCGAAATGGGACGGCTTCCGCTGCCTGGTCTTCCGCGACGGCAAGAAGGTCTGCCTGCGTTCGCGCAACCAGCGCCTGTTGAACCGCTACTTCCCCGAGCTGGTCGATGGCTTCGCCGCGCTGCCGGTCAAGCGCTTCGTGCTCGACGGCGAGATCATCCTGATCATCGACGGGCATTCCTCCTTCGAGGACCTGCAGATGCGCCTGCACCCGGCGGCGAGCCGGGTGCAGAAACTGGCCAAGGCGACCCCGGCGAGCTTCGTCGCCTTCGACATGCTGGTCGATCCCGAGAACCACGATCTCCGATCGCAACCTTTGAAGAGGCGGCGTGCCGAATTGGAAGGCTTCGCCGAGCGGATCGGGAAGCAGAGGTTCTTGCAGCTCTCTCCCGCGGCGCGTTCGTTGAAGACCGCGAAGGACTGGCTGAAGAAGATCGGCCACGGCCTCGACGGCATCGTCGCCAAGCAGCTCGACGAGAGCTACCACCCCGGCCAACGGGTGATGTTGAAATACAAGCTCTGGAAGACGGTGGATGGCGTGGTCGCCGGGCTTTATCTCGATGACAACAAGGCCGTCGAATACCTGCTCCTCGGCCTCTATGACGAGGACGGCCTGCTGCACTATGTCGGCCGGGTGAAGCCGAAGGAATCCGAGAAGGAGATCCGCAAGATCCTGAAGCCGGCGATGCAAGGCGAAGGCTTCACCGGCCGCGCGCCCGGCGGCAAGAGCCGCTGGTCGAATCAAGAGCGCAGCTATATCCCGCTGAAGGCCAAGCTGGTGGTCGAGGTCAGCGCCGATCATATCACCGGCGGGCATATGCGGCATGGCTGTCGCTTCCTGCGCTGGCGGCCGGACAAGAAGCCCAGGTCCTGCCATATGGAGCAGATCGAACCGCCGAACCTGACACGGCGCCGCATGGCCTCGGCTTGACAGCAAAAGCGCGCATCGGCTCTACTTTGGCTCCCTCCGGCATCGCGAAATTCCGATATTTCGAGCAATGAAATGCGGCCTGCCGCGGGGCTGGGCGCGAACAAAAAAGACCGGTGTCAGGGGTAGGGTTAAGATGGCCAAGAAGATCGAACGCATTTCCCTGGGCTCGATGAGCCCGGGCACGGAACGCCATCTCCTGGTGCACCGCTACGGCAAGATCGGCGCCCGGCCCAAGGCCTATCTCCAGGCCTCGATCCATGCCGACGAGATCCCGGCGATGATGGCGGCGCATCACCTCATTCGCCTGCTCGACGAGGCCGAGAAACGCGGCGAGATCACCGGCGAGATCGTGGTGGTCCCGGTCGCCAATCCGATCGGCCTGGCGCAGAACGTCGCCGGCACGCATATCGGCCGCTCCGAGCTCCGTGGCGGCGGCAACTTCAACCGCAACTGGCCCGACATGTTCGAAGGCCTGACCGAGGCGGTGGAATCCAAGCTCGGCAGCGACGCCGAGCGCAACGTCGCGGTCATACGCGAAGCCATGGGCCGGCGGCTTGCCAACATGCGGGCCGAGGCCGAGTTCTCGCGGCTGCGGCTCGAGCTCTATCGCCTGGCCTTCGACGCCGACATCATCCTCGACATGCATTGCGACGACGAGGCGCTGATGCATATCTACACCACCAACGACTACTGGCCGAGTGCCAAGGACCTGGCGGCCGAGACCGGTTCGCGCGCGGTGTTCCTGGCGACCGATTCCGGCGGGCAGAGCTTCGAGGAGCAGATCTACCTCGCCTTCCACAAGCTGCGGGTCGCCTTCGGCGACAAGTTCCCGATCCCGATCGCGGTCTTGACCTCGACCATCGAGTTCCGCGGCCAGTTCGACGTGTTCGACGACCTCGGCGCCCATGACGGTAAGGCGCTGTACCGCTTCCTGCAGCGCCGCAAGATCGTCGCCGGCGATCCCGGGCCGATGCCGACTTTGCTCTGCGAAGGCACGCCCCTGGACGGCGCCGACTACATGCGGGCGCCGAAGGCCGGGATCCTGGCCTATCACGTGAAGCTCGGCGACATGGTGCGCAAGGGCGATCTCATCGCCGAGATCATCGATCCCCTGGCCGAGGACCAGTCGAAGGCCCGCACCGAGATGCGCTCGGTCGCCGACGGCCTCGTGGTCTCACGCTGCTCGAAGAAGCTGGTGGCGCCCGGCGAAGGCATCACCATGATCGCCGGCAAGGAAAGCCTCGCGCATCGCAAGGGCGCGCTGCTGTCGGATTGATTCATGGGCGACTCACCAGCCGTCAGCATGAAGGAGGTCGCCGACGTCTTGCGTCGTATTGCGGCTAGAGACGTTGAAGCCTTTGTCCTAGGCGGACCAATTGAACCGGGTGACTGCGGGGCTGTTGTTATTTTCGCAGATGGTTTCGAGATCTCCATCTACGTCGACGTGGGCGATCTGGACTACGTCGAATGGGCGAAGGCACCGGATGGACGCCGTTCGGGGTTCGACGATTGGACTCCCAAACCGCAGCCTGGAGACGGCAGGTTTGAGGACTGGGAGCTGGCTGCGATGCGCCCAGAGCTGCAGCTTGTCGGACCATTAGACCTTCTGTCAGAGAAGGAGCAGCAGGCACTTCAGAAAGTGGGCGACGGACTCTGGAAGTATTCCGGGTAGCTCTACGCCTTCTCTCGGAGGAGTTGCGATGTGTCACTTCCCCTGCGCCAGATACGCATCTTTCACCGTCTGCCCCAGCAGGCGGAACTCCTTCTCGCGCGCGGAGGTCTTGCGCCAGATCAGGCCGATGCGGCGGCCCGGCTTGCCGCCGGCGAAGGGGCGCGCCACCAGTTCCGAGCCTTTCAAGAGCTTCGCCTGCAGCGCCATCTCCGGCAGCAGCGTCACGCCCAATCCGTTGGCCGCCATCTCGACCAGCGTGTGCAGGCTGGTGGCGGTGACGTCGGTGCCGGCGGGCCGGCGCCCGAGGTGGCAGGCATCGAGCGCATGGTCGCGCAGGCAATGGCCGTCGGTCAGCAGCAGCAGCGGCGCCTGCTGGATGTCGGCGGTCGTGAGCTTGCTCTTCTCGGCCAGGGGATCATCCCTGCGGCAGACCAGCTCGAACGGGTCATCGAACAGCACCATCGCCTCGGTCTCGCCGGTCTCGACCGGCAGGGCCAGAAGCACGCAATCCAGCGCACCGGCATGGAGGTCGTCGACCAGCCGCTGGGTCATGTCCTCGGCGAGATAGAGCTTCAGCTTCGGATGCACCTTGCGCAGCTTCGGCAGAACCTTCGGCAGCAGGAAGGGACTGACGGTCGGGATCACGCCGAGGCGCAGGGCGCCCGAGAGCGGCTCCTTGGCGGCGGCCGCCAGCTCAGCCAGCTCCTGGGCCTCGCGCAGCACGATGCGCGCCCGCGAGGCGATGTCGCGGCCGAGCGCGGTGAACACCACCGAGCGGTTGCTGCGCTCGACCAGGCTGGCCCCGAGCAGGGTCTCCAGCTCCTGCAGCCCGGCGCTCAAGGTCGATTGCGAGACGAAGCAGGCGGCGGCGGCGCGGCCAAAATGCTTGTGCTCGTCCAGTGCGGTCAGGTAGCGCAACTGTTTCAGGGTGGGGAGGAACATCATCTATCCAATCGATCAATTGACTACAATATAATCAATGGGAACGATGATGCAAAGGACCCGCACGGGCAGGCCTCCCCTCCGCCCGCGGCGCCCATTGACTGTTTGGAACAAATCAGGCACATTACCCGGTGTACAAGGGCGGCAATGGACCGCATCCGCCTGCATGTACAGTGCATGTACAGAATCGAGCATCTGCGGCCCTCTAGATTTTTTTTCACTGAGATTCAGGTACTTAGCTTCGTCCTCGCCCTGGGCTCGTCCATGCAGCTGCCCCCGGCGGCCCTCTGCTTTTCGGGCTGGCACCATGGCGGCCTCGAGCCAAGCTGCTATAGTCGCCGCCGACCAGAAGGGGCATGAGCCCCGCACCTTCCAACCACCAGACGAGGCCATCATCATGTCAGCCAATGCCAGCTTGCATCAGCGGCGCGGCGCCGCCGTGCCGCGCGGCGTCGGGAACGCCTTCGCGGTCTATGCGAAGTCGGCCAACAATTCGGAGATCGTCGACGAAGAGGGCAAGAAATACATCGACTTCGCCGGCGGCATCGCGGTCGTCAACACCGGCCATTGCCACCCGAAGGTGATCGCCGCGGTGAAGGCGCAGGTCGAGCAGCTGACCCATGCCTGCTTCCAGGTGACGCCCTACGAGCCCTATATCCGCCTCGCGGAACGGATCAACAAGATGGTCCCCGGCAACACGCCGAAGAAGACCATCTTCCTCACCACCGGTGCGGAAGCCGTCGAGAACGCGGTGAAGATCGCCCGCGCCTATACCAAGCGCGCCGGCGTGATCGCCTTCTCCGGCGCCTTCCACGGCCGCACCCTGATGGGCATGGCGCTGACCGGCAAGTACGCGCCCTACAAGATCGGCTTCGGCCCCTTCCCGACCGACATCTATCACGTGCCCTTCCCCGATCCGGCGCTGAAGGACGGCGGTGCCGCCGCGCTGAAACACCTGGAGACGATCTTCAAGGCCGATATCGGCCCGGACAACGTCGCCGCCATCATCATCGAGCCGGTGCAGGGCGAAGGCGGCTTCAACATCGTCCCGTTCGAGTTCATGAAGGCGCTGCGCGATATCTGCACCAAGCACGGGATCGTCTTCATCGTCGATGAGATTCAGTCGGGCTTCGCGCGCACCGGCAAGATGTTCGCGGTCGAGCATTCCGGCATCGAACCCGACCTCGTCACCATGGCGAAGTCGATGGCCGGCGGATTCCCGATCTCGGCGGTCTGCGGCAAGGCCGAGATCATGGACGCGCCGGCGCCGGGCGGTCTCGGCGGCACCTATGCCGGCTCGCCGATCGGCTGCGCCGCGGCCAACGCCGTCATCGACGTGATGGAAGAAGAGAACCTGGTCGAGCGCGCCAATGTGATCGGCAAGCGCATGCTGGAGCGCCTGAACGACATGAAGCGCAAGAACAGCTTCGGCAACCGGATCGGCGATATCCGGGGCCTCGGCGCCATGGTCGCCTGCGACATGGTGAAGGCGGACGGTTCGCCGGACGCCGACCTCACCAAGGCGGTGGTGGCGAAGGCGGCGGAAAACGGCCTGGTGCTGCTCTCCTGCGGCGTCAACGCCAACGTGCTGCGCTTCCTGATGCCGCTCACCATCCCGGAGAAGCAGCTGGAAGCCGGCTTCGACATCCTGGAGAAGACCATCGGCCAGGCGATCGAGGCTTCGGCCAAGGTGGCTTGAGCGCTATTTCACGTCATCGCCGGGCCCCGCAGACGAATGTCCGCATTCGCGGACGGGGCCGGCGATCTTTCTCCGACGGCACCAGATGCCCGGATCAAGCCCGGGCATGACGGAACCTTAGAAACAAAAACGGCCGCGACTCTTGTCGCGGCCGTTTCGATTCCGATGTCGCTAAGGCTTAGTTGACCAGCGACTTGTTCTTCAGGATGCCCATCAGCGCGCCGATGTCGCCATTGTGCTGCGACAGGACCGAGGTGAACTCCTGGCGGTGGGTATCGGAGAGGCTCAGGCCCTCGACCCGGATGTCGGCGATCAACGGCGCCGCGCCGTTGTTGCTGATTTCCCAATCGACCCGGGCGCCGGCATCCTCGCTGCCCTCGGCGACCGCGGTGAAGACGATGGCGCGGGCGCCCTCGTCGCGGACCCGCTTCACCTCGAGCTTCTGGCCCTTATAGGCCTTGAAGCGCTGGCCATAGACCGAGGCGATGTAGTTGGTGAACTGCCCGACGAAGGCTTCCTGCTGCTCGGGCGTGATCTTCTTCCAATAGGCACCGAGCACATGCCTGGCCATGCCGGGCATGTCGAAATACTTGAGCAGGATCGGCTTCAGCGCCGCAGCGCGCGCCGGATCGGTCGGGTCCGATTTGGCGAGTGTGGTGATGGCCTCATCCGCAACCTGGTTGACGAAGGCCGAGAGATCGGTGGCCGCCAGGGCCGGGGTGGTCAGCAGGGCGGCCGCACCGGTCAGAATGGTGGCCGCGCTCAGGAGAAGGGTGCGTCGGTTCTGCATGGTGGTTATCAGTTCGCTTCGCTCACTTGGGGCACGCCGTCGGTCTGGGTCGTGGTCGGCGTGAGCATGACGGTCGGCGCATCCTCGCCGTCCGCCGGGATGTCGTTGGTGATGCCAGAGAGCATGTCGTCCGGATCCTCGCCGTTGCGGATCGCATCGTTGCGATGCTGGCGATAGAGGCTGCGGATGGTGGCGTAGAAGTCGACCGAGCCCTTCTGCAGCTCTTCGATCGCCTGCATGTTGCGGGCGCGGGTGTCCAGACCCTCGAGGCCGCCACGGACGGTGTTGATCCAGCCGACGTTGTAGATGTAGCCGACCCAGGTGAGCGGATCCAAGGCGTAGTCCACGATCTTGCCGGCGAGATCGCGCGGGTTCGACGGACCGAGCACAGGCAGCATCAGGTAGGGGCCTTCGCCGCTGCCGTAGTGGCCGAGCGTCTGGCCGAAATCCTCGTCGTGATACTTGATGCCGAACATGTCGGCGACGTCGATCAGGCCGGCGACGCCGAGGGTGCTGTTGATCAGGAAGCGCGAGCTGGTGTCGCCGGCCCGGTCGAAGCTGCCCTGGAAGACGTCGTTGGCGAGAATGGTCGGCGAGTGCAGGTTCCTGACCACATTGCGGACGCTGTCCTGCGCGAACTGCGGCAATGCCGTGTGGTAGTAGCCGGCGAAGGGCTTCACGATGACTTCGTCGAGGAAGTGGTTCACCTCGAAGAAGTAGCGGTTCATCGGCTCGAGCGGGTCATTGGCCTCGTTATAGGCCTGGACCGCCGCCTCGTCGCTCGGATCCGGCTCGCTCGCGCAACCGCCGATCGCCAGCGCCATGGAAAGAGTCCCGGCTGCCAGCAACACCCGTCCGAATTTCAGCTCGAAATGCATGGATCCCCTAGTCCCTAGTAATGCCAATCTCGCCGCCCTGGTCTCAACGGGCCACCAGACCGCTTATTCCTCATCCCTAGTGCGGCCTTCCGCACCAACGGTTCAAATCTCACCCGATCAGCGCCCGACCGAGCCGGGTACCTGAGTCATCTTTACATCAAGACATTAACCAAGGGTAACGGATTGAGTCTGTGACCCCCAACACGCATCAGGCTGGAATCCGCTCCCTTTGATCGCCAACCCATTGGCCTGACGTGACTACCACAGGACCCGTTCGAAGACTAGGCGACTCATGGCGAGTCTGTGGCATCACCGAGGATAGACTGTTGCAGAAATGCCGCAGGGCCTACATTCCCGGCGGCATTTCACCGGGGAAATGGTTTAAAGCGTCGTCTCGGCGTAGTGGCAGGCGACCAGCCGGTCATCGACCGGGCGCAGCTCCGGCCGCTCCCGGGCGCAGCGCTCGGTGGCGAAGGGGCAGCGGCGGTGGAAGGCGCAGCCGGGCGGCGGGTCGATCGGCGAGGGGAGCTCGCCCTTCACGGTCATGCGCTTGGAGCGGGCATTGGGATCGACCGACGGAGTCGCGGCCAGCAGGACCTGGGTATAGGGGTGCCGGGCCCGGGTGAAGACGGTCTGCTTGCTGCCCTGCTCCACCGGGCGCCCCAGATACATCACCATCACGTCATCGGCGATGTGCCGGACCACGGAGAGGTCGTGGGAGATGAACATGTAGGCGAGGTTGAGCTCGGCCTGCAGGTCCATCAGCAGGTTGAGGACCTGGGCCCGGATCGAGACGTCGAGCGCCGAGACCGGCTCGTCGGCGACCACGATCTTCGGCTTCAGCATCAACGCCCGGGCGATGGCGATTCGCTGGCGCTGGCCGCCGGAGAACATGTGCGGGTAGCGGCTGTAATGCTCGGGCCGCAAGCCCACATGGGCCAGCATCGCCTGGGCCTGCTCGCGGCGCTGGGCGGCGTTCAAGCTGGTGTTGATCTCCAGCGGCTCTTCCAGGATCTGGCCGATCTGCTTGCGGGGATTGAGCGAGCCGTAGGGATCCTGGAACACCATCTGCACCTTTGGGCGCAGCGCCTTCAGGGTCGAATCGGAAGCGGTCGCCACCTCGGTGCCGTCGACGGTCAGGCTGCCGCTGGTCGGCTTCTCGATCATGGTGATCATGCGGGCGAGGGTCGACTTGCCGCAGCCGGACTCGCCGACCACCGCGAGGGTGCGCCCGGCCTCAAGCGCGAAGCTGGTGCCGGCAACAGCCTTCAGGGTGGCATGGCCGCGGAACACGCCGCGCGAGACGCTGTAATGGCGGTGGAGGTCGTGGGCCTCGAGGACCGTGCTTCCATTTTCGCTCATAGGCCGAGCCCCTTGGGCTTGGCGCCTTCGACTGGAGGCATGGCCTCCGGTCCGCCGTTGATGCTCCAGCGCGGATCGGGATGGTTGGTCGGGCGGCCGTCCACCAGCGGATAGTGGCAGCGCGCCAGCACGCCGGCCCTTCCGTCCAGAATGGGCCCGGCGAGCGCCGGCTGCTCGGCGCGGCAGCGGTCGGTGGCGAAGCTGCAGCGCGGGTTGAAGACGCAGCCGGTCGGCCGGTCGGCGATGCCTGGCACCATGCCGGGGATGGTGGCGAGCCGGCGCTGGTCGTGGCTGCGCTCGGGCAAGGCCTCGAGCAAAGCGGCGGTGTAGGGGTGGCGCGGATTCTCGAACAGCTGCGCGGCCGGCTGGATCTCCACCTGCTGGCTGGCATACATGACGATGACCCGCTCGGCGGTCTCGGCGACCACGCCCATGTCATGGGTGATGAGCGCCATCGCCATGTGGCGCTGCTTCTGCAGATCGACCAGGAGGTCGAGGATCTGCGCCTGGATAGTGACGTCGAGGGCGGTGGTGGGCTCGTCGGCGATCAGCAGCTTCGGATTGCAGGCGATCGCCATGGCGATCATCACGCGCTGGCTCATGCCGCCGGAGAGCTGGTGCGGGAAGGCGGAGAGCCGGGTTTCCGGCGCCGGGATGCCGACCTGCGCCAAGAGCTCGATCGTGCGATCGCGGCGCTGCCGCCGCGAGCCGCCTTCATGCGCCGCCAGCGCCTCCATGATCTGGAAGCCGACGGTGAAGCAGGGATTGAGGCTGGTCATCGGCTCCTGGAAGATCATGGCGATGTCCTTGCCGATGATCTTGCGCCGGGCGCGGGGAGAGAGGCCCAGCAGGTCGGTGCCTTCGAAGCTCATCCGGTCGGCGATGACCTTGCCGGGATAGGGAATGAGACCCATGACCGCGAGCATGGTGACGCTCTTGCCGGAGCCGGATTCGCCGACCACGCCCAGCAGCTCGCCCTTCTCGATGGTGAGGTCGATGCCGTCCACCGCGCGGAACGGGCCGCGATGGGTCTGGAACTCGACCGAGAGGTTGCGGATCTCGAGCAATGCCATTCGCCCGGCCCTCAGCGCTTCAGCTTCGGGTCGAGCGCATCGCGCAGCCCGTCGCCGAGGAGATTGAAGGCCAGCACCGTCACCAGGATCGCGAGGCCGGGGAAGGTCACCACCCACCAGGCGCTGTCGATGTATTGCCGCGCGTCCGCCAGCATGGTGCCCCATTCCGGCGTCGGCGGCTGCGCGCCCAAGCCGAGGAAGCCCAATGCCGCCGCATCCAGCACCGCCGAGGAAATGCCGAGGGTCGATTGCACGATCAGGGGCGCCAGGCAGTTCGGCAGCACGGTCTTGAACATCAGCCGAAGGGTGCCGGCGCCGGAGACCCTGGAGGCCACGACATAATCCTTGGTGAGCTCGGTCATCACCGCGGCGCGGGTCAGGCGCGCATAGTGCGGAATGTTGGTGATGGCGACGGCGATCATCGCGTTGGTCAGGCCGGTGCCGAGCAGGACGACGATGACGATCGCCAAGAGGAGGCTGGGCAGCGCCAGGATGATGTCCATCAGCCGCATGATCAGGGTGTCGACGGTGCCGCGGTAGAAGCCGGAAACGAGACCGAACAGCACGCCCAAGGTCAGCGACAGGGTGACGACGATGAGGCCGATCATCAGCGAATACTGCGCGCCGTAGATGATGCGCGAGAGCATGTCGCGGCCGATGCCGTCGGTGCCGAGGATATAGGTCCAGCTGCCGCCCTCCGCCCAGACCGGCGGCGTCAGGGCGATGTCGACGTTCTGCGTGGTATAGTCGTGGGGCGCCAGGACCGGCGCCAGGATCGCGCAGAGCACCATCAGCAGGATGATGATCAGCGCCGCCATGGCGCCGCGGTTCGACTTCAGCGACAGCCAGACTTCGCGGCCCGGCGTCATCACCGGCGCCGGCTTGGCGGCGACCACCCCGGCGGTGTTGGTCACGTTGCTCATCGGCGCCCCCGGATCCGCGGGTTGAGCAGGCCGTAAATGAGATCGACCGAGAGGTTGACCAGGATGACGAAGCCGGCGATCAGCAGCACGCCACCCTGCACGGAGGGATAGTCGCGCTGGTAGATCGAGTTCACCAGCCATGAGCCGACGCCCGGCCAGGAGAAGATGTTCTCGGTCAGGATCGCACCGGCCATCAGGGTCCCGACCTGCAGCCCGATCACGGTCACCACCGGGATCAGCGCGTTCCTGAGCGCGTGGATGCCGATGACGCGGAAGCCGGAAAGGCCCTTGGCGCGCGCGGTGCGGACGTAATCCTCGCCCAGGACCTCGAGCATGGCCGAGCGGGTCATGCGCGCGATCACCGCCAGCGGGATGGTGCCGAGCACGATGGTTGGCAGGATGAGGTGGCTCAGCGCCGAGCGGAAGGCACCTTCCTGGTCGGACATCAGGGAGTCCCAGAGCATGAGGCCGGTGCCCTCGTCGAAATAATAGTCGAGGTCGATCCGGCCCGAGACCGGCGTCCAGTCGAGCTTCAGCGAGAACAGCAGGATCAGCAGCAGGCCCCACCAGAAGATCGGCATCGAATAGCCGGTCAAGGCAGCGCCCATGATCGTATGGTCGTAGATCGAGCCGCGGCGCTGCGCGGCCAGCACGCCGGCCGGAATGCCGATCACGATCGCGAAGACCATGGCGCACAGGGCGAGTTCGAGGGTCGCCGGGAACAGTGCGAAGAAGTCGCTCAGCACGCTGTTCTTGCTCTGGATCGACTTCCCGAAGTCGCCCTGCAGCACATTCCAGACGTAGTCGATGAATTGGACCGGCAGCGGCTTGCCGAGGCCCATCTGGTCCAGCAGTTCCTGGTGCCGCACCGGATCGATCACCTTTTCCCCGAGCAGCATCTGCAGCGGATCGCCGGGGATGGCGTGGATCAGCACGAAGGTCAGCAGCGCCGCCCCGAGGAAGGTCGGGATGATCAGCAGCAGGCGTTGGATGACGAAACGGATCATGAGGCAATCGGCAGGCTCAAAAAACGCGCACCGGCGGAGGGGTCGCCTCCGCCGGTGCTGTCGGTTTCGACAAGCGCGGCTTACTTCAAGCCGACGTTCTCGAAGTTGTGGATGCCGAGCGGATCGATGACGTAGCCGTCAACTTTCTTGCTCATCGGCATGAAGGTCAGCGAATGCACGATCGGCACGATCGGCGCCTCGTCGTGCATCAGCTGCTGGGCCTTCTTGTAGAGCTCGGTCCGCTTCGCCTGGTCCGAGGTCTCCTTGGCCTGCTTCAGCAGCGCATCGTACTCGTTGTTGCACCACTTCTCATTGTTCTGGCCCGGAGGATTGCCGGTCCCGCCGCAGCCATGGAAGTAGAGGAAGTTGTCCGGATCGCCGATGTCGGCGCCCCAGCCGATCTGGCCCAAGGGGGCCTCGCCGGCATGCATGCGCTTCAGGTATTCGGCCCAGTCATAGGTGACCAGATTCGCCTTGATGCCGACCTTGGCGAGGTCGGCCTGCATCAGCTCACCCATCTTCTTGCCGTCGAGATTGTAGGGACGGGAAACCGGCTGATACCAGAGGTCAACCGAGAGATCCTTGACACCCTGGCTCTCCAGCATCTCCTTGGCCTTGGCCGGATCATAGGGGTACGGCTGGACGTCGTCGTTGTAGCCCCAGATGGTCGGCGGCAGCGCATTCTTCGCCACCTTGGCGCCGCCCAGGAAGACCGCCTTCACGATCGCTTCCTTGTTGAAGGTCATGTTGATCGCCTGGCGGACGATCTTGTTGTCCCAGGGCTTCATCTTGTTGTTCATGATGAAGTAGGCGACGTTCGGGCCTTCCGACTCCTCGACGGTGAGCATCGGGTTCGCCCGGAGCAGCGCGAGATCGGCCGGCGCCGGATACGGGTAGATATCACACTCGCCCGCCATCAGCTTGGCCATGCGGGTCTTCGGATCCTTGGTGATCGCGAAGACCAGGTTGTCGACCTTCTGCTTGCCGCGCCAGTAGTCCGGGTTGGCCTTGTAGCGGATCACCGCGTCCTTTTCATAGGCGACGAAGGTGAAGGGACCGGTGCCCACGGGCATCTGGTCGATCTGGTCCTTCTTGCCATCCTTCTCGAGCGCGTCGGCATATTCCTTGGACAGGATCGACGCCCATTCCATGCCGAGCTCGGCGACGAACGGCGCTTCCGGGTTGTTGAGCGTGATCTTGACCGTGTGGTCGTCGACCTTCTCAACCGACTTCATGATGTCGCCCATGCCCATGCCCTCGAAGTAGGCATAGGTGCCGCCGCTGACGCCATGGTAGGAGTTGTTCTTGTCCAGCATGCGGTTGAAGCTGAACACCACGTCGTCGGCGTTGAACTCGCGGGTCGGCTTGAAATACTTGGTGGCGCCGAACTTCACGCCCTTGCGCAGATGGAAGGTATAGACCTTGCCGTCGTCGCTGACTTCCCAGCTCTCGGCCAGCGAGGCGACGGGATCGGTGGTGCCGAACTTGGTCTCGATCAGGCGGTTGAAGATCGGACGCACGGCGTCGAGCGTGGTGCCGGCGTCGAACAGCTGCGGACCGAAACCTTCCGGGCTGCCTTCCGAGCAGTAGCGGAGAGTCGAGGCCGCTTGCGCCGACGCGGCGACGCCCATCATCAGAGCAAGCGCCGCGGTGGCGGTGATAAGCCGAACTTTCATTTGAGTCTCCCTCACGTGTTGTCCCGGGGAGCCGTTATGGATTGGTTCTTTTGGCCCGTCCCCGTTGCTGCGGAACGTAGGCCTGTTCCCGGAAGGGTGTCAATTCCAAGCTTGATCTTGTTCATGTTTCTCGGGGGTTTGGCGGCTTTTTCACGATACCAGAGAGGCCCCGAAGCGCCGGTTAACGACCGCCGATTTGCCCGAACCACCTGCATTGTGCCGCCGCTTGACCGGCCGCCTGCCGCGCCGCAAGGTGCGCCCATGCCCCATGACCTTCGCGCGCCCATCCCCGCCCCCTTCGTCTCCGACCAGTTGCGCGTCATCCCCGAATGGATCGACGGCAACGGGCATATGAACGTCGCCTACTACTTAAAGGCGTTCGACGAGGGGTTCGACGCCGCCTATGCGGCGATCCAGTTCGGCTTCGACATGATCGAGCGCCGCGGCGTCTCGACCATGGCGGCTGAGATGCACATCACCTATCAGGGCGAGCTGTTCGAGGGCGACCCGATCCGGATCGAGACCCAGCTGGTCGATTTCAACCGCAAGCGCTTCCACTGGTTTCAACAGATGCGCCACGGCGAGACCCTGAAGCTCGCCGCGACCTGCGAATGGATGATCCTGTTCATCGACATGAACAAGCGCAAGGTCGCCGAGATGCCGGACGACATCTTCGCGCTGATCAGCCGGGTGAAGGAAGCACACGCGTCTTTGCCGCGGCCGCCCGAGGTGGGGCGCAGCATTTCGCTGGAGAACAAGCGGCGGGGATGAGCTGTCCTTGGAATCGCAGCGAAGTGACACTCACCGCTTTTTAATCGCCGGAGTCGTCAGCTCCTTTCTGGCGGCAATTCTTCTGACAATTGTCTCGCCTGCGGTCAGCGACGGCTATACGTCGCTCGGGCTCGTCCTGCTCTTAGGATGGCCATTCTTCGTCCTCGCCGCGCTTGCCGGAGGAGTTACTATTGCGGTGATCAGAGCATGCGGCCATGAGCATTGGATCACATCGGGAATCGTGGGCGCGATTATCGGATGTCTTGATCTGGTGTTGCTGAAATTGACTTTGCCTAGACCGGACATACCGGGACTTACCGCGCTAGAGCCGTTCGCTATGTGCACAGGCATAGGCACCATCTGTGGAATTGTCTTCCACGTGATTGCACTTCGCCTGCGGCCTACTGCGCCTTGATCACCTGGCCGTTGCCGTCGAAGGCGGCGGTAGCGAGCGGGAGGAATTTCTCGGCGATCGCTTCCGGCGTCGGCAGCGTCTGCGGGTCCTCGCCGGGATAGGCGGCGGCGCGCATGCCGGTGCGGGTGCGGCCGGGGTCGAGGAGGTTGGCGCGGATCTTGGTCGACTTGATCTCCTCGGCGTAGATCTTCACCAGCATCTCCAGCGCCGCCTTGGAGATCGAATAGGTGCCCCAGAACGGGCGGGCCTGGTGTCCGACGCTGGACGAGACGAAGATCGCCCGCCCCGCTTCCGACTGGCGCAGCAGCGGATCGAGGCTGCGGATGAGGCGCCAATTTGCCGTGAGATTGAGGTCCAGGACGCGCTGGAATTCCGCCGGCTCGATATGGCCCAAGGGCGCCAGCGTGCCGAGGTCGCCGGCATTGCCGACCAGCACGTCCAAACGGCCATAGCGCTCGTAGAGCGCTGCACCCAGGCGGTCGATCGCTTCGAACTCGCGCAGATCCAGCGGCACCAGCAGGCTGGTCTTGCCGTTGATGGCGCGGATCTCGTCGTCCAGCTCCTCGAGCCCCCCGGTGGTGCGGGCGACCAGGATGAGTTCGGCGCCCTCGCGCGCGAAGAGCTTGGCTACGGCCTTGCCGATGCCGCGCGAGGCTCCGGTCACGAGCGCGATGCGGCCCGCGAGTAGACCCGACGAAGCCTGCATCAGGAGGCGCGTTCCGCGAGCAGGGAGAGTTGGTGGGTACCGTCGCCGCCGGTCTGGTCGGTCAATTCGGTCGGATAGTCGCCGGTGAAGCAGGCGTCGCAATATTGCGGCTCGAGCTTGTCGCGATTCTTGTGGCCCATGGCACGATAGAGGCCGTCGATCGAGATGAAGGCGAGCGAATCGCAGCCGATGAACTCGGCCATCTCCTTCAGGTCCATGCGCGAGGCGAGCAGCTGTTTCCGCTCCGGCGTGTCGATGCCGTAGAAGCAGGAATGGGTGGTCGGCGGGCTGGAGATCCGCATGTGCACTTCGCTGGCGCCAGCCGCGCGCATCATCTCGACGATCTTCTTCGAGGTGGTGCCGCGGACGATCGAGTCATCGACCAGCACCACGCGCTTGCCCGAGACCTTGGCGCGGTTGGCGTTGTGCTTCAGCCGGACGCCCAGATGCCGGATGTGGTCGGTCGGCTCGATGAAGGTGCGGCCGACATAGTGGTTGCGGATGATTCCGTATTCGAACGGAATGCCGGAGCCTTCCGCAAAGCCGAGCGCCGCGGGCACACCGGAATCCGGCACCGGCACGACCACGTCGGCCTTGACCGGGGATTCCACCGCGAGCTCGCGGCCGATCGCCTTGCGCGCGTCGTAGATGCTGGTGCCTTCCATGACGCTGTCGGGCCGGGCGAAGTAGATGTATTCGAAGACGCAGAACTTCTTCGGCGCCGGCGTGAACGGCTTCGAGCTGTGGACGCCGTTGCGGTCCAGCACGATCACCTCGCCCGCCTCGACGTCGCGAATGAATTCCGCGCCGACGATGTCGAGGGCGCAGGTCTCGGAAGCGAGGATATGGCCGGTGCCGAGCTTGCCGAGCACCAGCGGCCGCACGCCCAGGGGATCGCGGACGCCGATCACCATGTCGTTCGCCAGCGCCACCAGCGAATAGGCACCTTCCACCTGGTGCAGCGCGTTGATCAGGCGATCCACCGCATTGCCGCGCAGATGGGTCGCCATCAGGTGCTGGATCACCTCGGTGTCGGTGGTCGATTGGAACAGCGAGCCGCGCTTCACCAGCTCGCGGCGGACCGCGTAGGCATTGGTGAGGTTGCCGTTATGCCCGACCGCGAAGCCGCCGAAGGCGAGATCGGCGAACAGCGGCTGCACGTTCCTGAGGATGGTGTCGCCGGTGGTGGAATAGCGGACGTGGCCGATCGCCGCATGGCCACGCAGCTGCGCGACCACGGACTCTTTGTTGAAGCTGTCGGCGACATGGCCCATCTCGCGATGGGCGTGGAAACGCTGGCCGTCGAAGGTGACGATGCCGGCGGCTTCCTGGCCGCGATGCTGAAGGGCGTGAAGGCCGAGGACGGCGTGCGCGGAGGCCTCTTCGAGCCCGTAAATGCCTACAATGCCGCACTCTTCCTTGAGATGGTCGTCGTCGAAGGGGTGCGTCGTGAGCATTTTCCGGGTCGGCGTCCCTATGCTGCTCTCACTCGAACTCGAGACTGCGACGGCGCCGCTGGAAAGGCGCCGCTACTGGGAACTCTCGATCAGCCGATCGAGGTCGTTCCGTTGCGCGTCCTTATACCCGGCTGTGCCGGCTTGTCCATCGGGATTCGCCCCCGGAACTGCATTGGAGCCCTGCGTCTGCCCAGAGGCTCCGCCAGTGCCTCCCGCGGGGGGCGGAGTTGTGCTGTTTTGGCCGGGCTGCGGGGCGGCAGGCTGGGCGGGCGCCGCCGGCTGGGTTCCAGGCTGTGGGACCATATTACTGGGATCGCCGAGGGTCTTCACCCCCTGGTCGATCACCGCCTGGCCCTTCTCGATCACATAGGCGGGAACCATGTTCCGGAGCAGGTCGGCGCCCTTCTGGACCATGGGCAGGGTCTTGGCCTCGGCCACCGATTGCGGCCGGTCGCGCTCATCGGGGATGGCCCAAACCATCAGCATATAGGCGCCGCAAACGATGACCGCGCCGATCACCAGGCCGAGCAGCAGGCCCAGCGAGCGGTCGATGGCGCCGACCGCGCTGCCCCGCACCGCCCGCGAGATGATCTGATTCAAGACCGCGCAGACGATCAGCGCCACGATGAAGATCGCGACCGCGGTCACGACGTTGGCGATCAGCGGCTCGGCTATGTAGCGCTCGGCGATCGGCTTGGCGAAGGGGAAGAAGTAAACCGTCGCGACCACGGCGCCGACCCAGGAGAGGATCCACAGCACCACGTTTACGAAACCATTGGAGAAGGCGATCAGGGCCGAGAGGCCGATCACGACCAGGACGATGACGTCGATGAAATTCACGCTGCGAGCATCCTTGGCCTAAACCGTGGGGCCTAACTTCTGACCACATCCGGCCGCTTCGGCACCGAATTGGAACGCGACTCATTATAGAGCCAGTCGATCATGTCTTGTAGGTGGCCAAGTTCCAAGACCTCGAGACCCTCGATCTTCGGCGCGGCGCGCCCCGCTTTGACTGCTTGAGGTGCCAAAGCCCGCCGGAAGCCGAGCTTGGCCGCTTCCCGCAGCCGCGACTCGGATTGGGTGACCCGGCGGACTTCGCCGGAGAGGCCGACTTCGCCGAAAATCGCGATGTCGTCGGGCACCGGCCGGTCGGTCAGCGCCGAAATCAGCGCCAGGGCGCAGGCCAGGTCGGCGGCCGGCTCGGCGATTCGCAACCCGCCAGCTATGTTCAGATAAACCTCGTTGCCGCCGAAGCCGAGGCCGCAGCGCGCCTCCAGAACGGCCAGCACCATGGCGAGGCGATTGCCGTCCCAGCCGACCACGGCGCGGCGCGGCGTGGCTTGAGGGGACGGAGAGACCAGGGCCTGGACCTCGACCAGCACCGGCCGCGTGCCTTCGATGCCGGCGAAGACCGCGGCGCCCGAGATGTTGCCGCGGCGCTCGGCGAGGAACAGGGCCGACGGGTTCGCCACCTCGACCAGGCCGCCATCGGTCATCTCGAAGACGCCGATCTCGTTGGCCGGGCCGAAGCGGTTCTTGACCGAGCGCAGGATGCGGAACTGGTGGCCGCGCTCGCCCTCGAAATAGAGCACGGTATCGACCATATGCTCGAGCACGCGGGGCCCGGCGATCTGGCCGTCCTTGGTGACATGACCGACCAGGATCAGCACGAAGCCGCGGCGCTTGGCGACCCGGATCAGCTCGGCGGCGCAGCTGCGCACCTGGGCGACGGTGCCGGGTGCGGAATCGAGCGTGTCGAGATACATGGTCTGGATGGAATCGATCACCACGACTTCCGGAGGCTCGCCGGTCTCCAGGGTCGCGATGATGTCGCGGATGTTGGTGGCGGCGGCGAGGCGCGTTGCACCTTCGCCGAGGGCCAGGCGCTGGCCGCGGAGCTGCACCTGCTCCACCGCTTCCTCGCCGGAGATGTAGACCGAGACCATCGGCGGCTTCAGCCGTCCCAGCGCGACCACGACCTGCAGCAGCAGCGTGGACTTGCCGATGCCGGGATCGCCGCCGATCAGGATCGCCGAGCCGCGCACCAGCCCGCCGCCGGTGACGCGGTCGAACTCCGGCATGCCGGTCGAACGGCGCATGGTCTCCGGCACCGGGCCGCCGAGATCCACGAGTTCGATGCCCTTGCCCTTCTTGCCGCTGAGGCCCTTGGGCGCGCTCTCGCGCGGCGCCTCCTCGACGATCGAGTTCCAGGCGCCGCAAGCGTCGCAGCGCCCGCTCCAACGGGCGGTGGAAGCACCGCAATTCTGACAGACATAGCGCGCGGCGGATTTCGCCATCGGCTAGAGCGTGCGCTTACGGGAGAGAATTATTGCGGGGCACCCCCACCCGACCTCCCCCGAAGCCGGGGGCGTGGCGCACCGAGCATGCTGCTCCCTTCCCCATCTTTGGGGGAGGGTTGGGGTGGGGGTGCCCCAAACGCGCTGCATCAGAAGGACCGCACCGGCATGCGGATAGGGCCTTCGGCCTTGCCCTTCACGAACTGCTCGACATAGGGGTTGCCGGAATTGTCGACATCCTTGGCCTCGCCGGACCAGACGATCTTGCCCTGGTAGATCATCGCGGCATAGTCGCCGATCTCCCTGAGGCTGTGCATGTCGTGGGTGATCGAGAGCGCGGTGGCCCCCACCATGTCGACGCAGGTGACGATCAACTCGTTGATCACCTGGGCCATGATGGGGTCGAGGCCGGTGGTCGGCTCGTCGAAGAAGATGATCTCCGGCTCGGCGGCGATGGCGCGCGCCAGGCCGACGCGCTTCTGCATGCCGCCGGAAAGCTCCGCCGGGAACAGCTCGCCGACTTCCGGCTGGAGGCCGACGGCGGAGAGCTTCCTGAGGGCGATTTCCTTCGCCTCCTTGCGGTTCATGTGCCGGCCGGAGATCAGCCCGAAGGCGACGTTCTCCCAGACCGGCAGGCTGTCGAACAGGGCCGCGCCCTGGAACAGCATGCCGAACTTCTTCATGACCCGCTCGCGATCGACCGCGGACATGCCGACCACTTCCTCGCCGTCGATCTCGATCGACCCGGCATCGGGCTTCAGGAGCCCGAGGATGCACTTGATCATCACCGACTTGCCGGTGCCGGAGCCGCCGATCACCACCAGGGACTTGCCGCGCGGCACGTCGAGGTCGACGCCGTCGAGGACGACGTTCGAGCCGAATGCCTTCCGCAAGCCCCGCACCTTGATTTTGAGATCCGATGTCACCGTTGGGCTCACTTGGAGAAGAACAGTTCGGTGAGGATGTAGTCGAGAATCAGGATCAGGATCATCGAGGTGGCGACCGCGTTGGTGGTCGCCTTGCCGACGCCCTGGGCGCCGCCCTTCGAGTTGAAGCCGTGGTAGCAGCCCATCAGCGTGATGGTGAAGCCGAACACCGCCGCCTTCACCAGACCGGAGAAGACGTCGATGAACTCGGTCGCCTCCGAGATGTTCTTCAGGAAGTTTCCCGAGTTGAAGTTGAGCTTGTGCACGGCGACCAAATAGCCGCCGAACACGCCGATGATATCGCCGATACCCACCAGCAGCGGCAGCATGGTGACGCCGGCCCAGATCCGCGGGGCGATCAGATACTTGAAGGGGTTGGTGCTCAAGGTCGAGAGCGCGTCGATCTGCTCGGTGACGCGCATGGTGCCGATCTCGGCCGCCATCGAGGCGCCGATCCGGCCGGCGACGATCAAGGCCGCCAGCACCGGGCCAAGCTCGCGGGTCAAGGACAGGACCACGATCTGCGGCATCAGGCCTTCGGCGTTGACGTTGAAGCCGGTATAGGTCTGCAGCACCAGGACCATGCCGGTGAAGACCGCGGTCATGCCAACATAGGGCAGCGAGTAGTAGCCGATCTCGATCATCTGCCGGACCAGCAGGCGCGGATAGAAGGGCGGCGTCAGGCAATGCCGGACCGCCACCAGCGCGAACAAGGTCAGCCGCCCCATGGCGGAGAGGCCGTTCAGGAAAGTGCGGCCGATCGGTTGCAGGACGGCGGTCACGCTGCGGTCCCCGCGCCGTGAATTCCCGGGCTGTGAATTCCTGGCGCGTGATAGCGGCGCAGATAGCGATTGCCGAGCGCGGTCAGGATCTCATAGCCGATCGTGCCCGCATCGCGCGCCAAGTCGTCGACGCTCTGGTGCGGACCGATGATCTCGACGGCATCGCCCACTTTGCAGGCGGAAGAAGGCAGATGGCCGATATCCGCGGTCATCAGATCCATAGAAATACGGCCCACGATGGACGCCCGCTCCCCTGCGACGAAAACGGCGCCGCGATTGCCCAGCGATCGGAAGATTCCGTCGGCATAGCCGACCCCGATGACCGCGAGGCGTGACCTGCCCCTGAATTGATGCGTGGCACCATATCCAACGGTCATACCCAAGTCAACGTCCCGTATT
The DNA here is from genome assembly GCF_054658695.1 of Dongia sp. agr-C8. Lineage (NCBI taxonomy): Bacteria > Pseudomonadati > Pseudomonadota > Alphaproteobacteria > Rhodospirillales > Dongiaceae > Dongia > Dongia sp. agr-C8. Next base: position 765,253 of record NZ_BAAGHZ010000001.1, on the reverse strand, counting down.
TGCAGGATTTTTCCCTCCAGAGCGACCACGGGACGCATCGGGTTGGGATGCCCGATCATGGGCTCCAGGCCATAAAGCGCCGCCCCCGGCCGCGCCAGGTCGAAGAGGTAGTCGGTGCCGAGGAAGCAGCCGGCGGAGGCCGCCATGCCAAGGGTCGGCCGCGTGCCTTGTGGCCAGGGGAAGCGCTCGACCACCGCCTTGTAGGCTGTCAGCTGCTTCAGGTTCATCGGGTGCTTTTCGTCATCCGAGCAGGCGAGATGGCTCATCGCATGGACGACGGGAATGCCCTGCAGCAAGCCGGGATCGCCGGCGAGGCGCAGCATGTCGGCTTCGGACAGGCCGAGCCGCGACATGCCGCTGTCGATCATCAGCGCCGCCGGGTGCGGCCGGTTCGCGCGACAGAAAAGCCCCCATTCCGCGATCTGCGCCAAGGTACCGAGAACCGGGATCAGGTTCTCGGCCGCAATCGTCTCGGCGGCGCCCGCCGGCAGGCCATTGAGGACGTAGATCTTGGAAGTCGGCAGGATTGGGCGGAGCGCCAAGGCTTCGTCCACGGTCGCCACGAAGAAATGCTCGCAGCCGGCACGGTGCAGCACCGGCGCCACCATCGCGGCGCCAAGCCCATATGCGTCGGCTTTCACCGCCGCGCCGCAGGTGGCGGGCGCCACCTGCCGGGCCAGGATCCGGTAGTTCTCGGCGATGGCGGCGAGGTCGATGGTGAGGACCGCCGTCGAGGCATCGGGCATCGGCGTCGCGTTATTCGTATTGCTGGGGCAGCGATCCGTCTTCGGCGAGATCGCTGAAGCGCGTCAGCATGCCTTCGAAGTAGAGCTGCCGCGTGCCGATCGGGCCGTGGCGCTGCTTGGCGACGATGACGTCGGCCTTGTTGTGGACTTCCTCGCCGCGCTTCATCCAGCGGTCGCGGCGCTCGTTGAACTTGCTGTCGTCCTCATCCGGGCGCTGATTGGGCTCGGCACGCTCGTGGTAATACTGCTCGCGGTAGACGAACATGACGACGTCGGCGTCCTGCTCAATCGAGCCGGATTCACGCAGGTCGGAGAGCTGCGGCCGCTTGTCGTCGCGCTGCTCGACCGCGCGGCTGAGCTGGGAGAGCGCCAGGACCGGCACGTCGAGTTCCTTGGCGATGGCCTTGAGGCCGCGGGTGATCTCCGAAATTTCCTGCACCCGGTTCTCCGAACCACGCGAGCCGGAGCCGCGCATCAGCTGGAGGTAATCGAGCACGATCAGGTCGAGCCCATGCTGGCGCTTCAGACGGCGCGCCCGGGTGCGCAGCATCGGGATGGTCAAGGCCGGGGTGTCGTCGATGAAGAACGGCACCTCGTTCATCGCATGGGCGGCTTCGACGATCTTCTGGAAGTCCTCGGTCCGGACCTCGCCGCGGCGGATCTTGTCCGAGGAGATGCCGGACTTCTCCGCCATGATACGGGTGGCCAATTGCTCCGACGACATTTCCATCGAGAAGAACACCACCCGGTGGCGCTCGCCGGTCGAGGGGTCGCGCGCGGCTTCCGCGGCGTTGAAGCCGATATTGGTGGCGAGCGCGGTTTTACCCATGGATGGTCGGCCGGCCAGGATGATCAGGTCCGACTTCTGCAAGCCGCCCAGCATGCGATCGAGGTCGCGCAAGCCGGTGGTGACACCGGTGATATGGCCGTCGCGCTTGAAGGCGGCTTCCGCCATGTCCAACGCGCTTTTCAGGATGACGTTGAAGCCCTGCGGGCCCTTCTCGGTCTGGCCGGATTCCGCGAGGTTGAACAGCTTCAGCTCGGTCGCTTCGATCTGCTGGACCGCGGTGTCCTCGAGGCCGAAGACATAGGCGTCGTTGACCACGGTCTCGCCGAGATCGACCAGCTGGCGCCGCAGATAGAGATCGTGAATCACATGGCCGTAGTCGTCGGCGTTGATCACCGTCACGACCGACTGTGCGAGATCGACGAGATACTGCGCGCCGCCGATCTCGGCGAGCGCGCCATCCTGGTCGAACAGATTCTTCAGGGTGACGGGATTGGCGATCTGGCCGCGCTGCACCAGCTTGCCGATCGCCTCGTAGATGCGGCCGTGCAGCGAGTCCGCGAAATGCTCCGGCCGCAGGAACTCGTTGACGCGGTCATAGACCAGGTTGTTGGCGAGGATCGCACCGAGCAATGCTTTCTCGGCGTCGTAATTGACGGGCGGTGTGCGCTGCGGCACGACGTTGTCGCCGCGCGGCAGTCTCGTGACGTTGTTCGATCCAGTTTCCATTTGCGCGACCATACATCAGAGCGTCATAGACCGGCGGACGATCTGCTTGTGGATAGCGTGTATATCCGGGATCGATTCTAGGACTGTTATCGAGTCGCGCTCTAGGCAAAAGATTCCGATTCACTCGATCGTCATTGCGATCGTCTCGCTGTTTCAACCAACTCGCTCGTCATCGAGTTGCTCTCGTCGCGCACTTACCCAACGGATTCAAACTCGTGGATGCCAAGGCCAAGCCTTGGCATGACGGCGTAGTGTGTGGCGAGCGCGCCCAACTCTCTCAGCAAAAAAAGCTTCGGCCGCTCCCCTTGCGAGGAGCGGCCGAGCTTTTCGCACGCCGTGCAGCGAGATTTACTGCTGCGCGGCCTCTTCGGTGCCGGCGGAGGCCAACTCGGCCTCGGCCAGCAGCTTGTCGAGGTCGGCCTGCGCCTGGTCTTCGGCCTGCGCGGCAACGAAGCCGCCGGCCTTCTCCTGCGCCGCCGCTTCGTCTTCCGACTTGGCGACGTTGGCGGTGACCTTCACGATCACTTCCGGGTGCAGCGCGACGCGCACGTCGTGCAGGCCCAGGGTCTTGATCGGCTTGTCGAGCTTCACCTGGGCGCGGTCGATGGTGAAGCCGGCCTTGGTCACGCCTTCCGCGATGTCGCGGGTCGAGACCGAGCCGAACAGGATGCCGGTCTCGGAAGCCTGGCGGATGATCACGACTTTGAGGCCATCGACCTTGTCGCTGATCTTCTCGGCTTCCTGCCGGCGCTTCAGGTTGTTCGCTTCGATCTGCGCGCGCTGCGCCTCGAAACGCTTCTTGTTCTCGTCGGTCGCGCGCAGGGCCTTCTTGGTCGGCAGCAGGAAGTTGCGGGCGAAGCCCGGCTTCACCTTCACCACATCGCCGATCTGGCCCAAACGCTCGATCCGCTCCAGAAGAATGACGTCCATGTTCCCGTCCTCCTTACTTAATCACGTAAGGCAGCAGACCGAGGAAGCGGGCGCGCTTGATGGCCTGGGCCAGAATGCGTTGCTTCTTCGCCGAAACCGCGGTGATGCGGCTCGGTACGATCTTGCCGCGCTCGGAAATGAAGCGGCTCAACAGACGGACGTCCTTGTAGTCGATCTTCGGCGCGTTATCGCTCGAGAACGGGCAGGACTTGCGGCGACGGAAGAAGGGACGACGGCCACCGCCGCCACCACCACGACCGCCCTCGCGGCCACCGTCACGGCCTTCGCGGCCTTCGCGTTCACCAGACATTATTCAGATGCTCCTTCGCTGGAAGCTGCCGCTTCGGGGCGCGGGCCGCGCGACGAGCGGAAGCGGTCATCACGATCACCACCCCGATCGCCACGGGGGCCGCGGTCATCGCGCGGGCCACGGTCACGGTCGCCACGGGGGCCGCGGTCACCGCGATCGTCGCGGTCACGGCCGCCCTTGCTCTGCATCATCGCCGACGGGCCCTCTTCGAGCTCCTCGACCTTGACGGTGAGCTGGCGGAGCACGTCCTCGTGGAGGCGCATGTTGCGCTCCATCTCGATGACGGCAGCGGCCGGCGCATCGATGTTCAAGAGCGTGTAGTGGCCCTTGCGGTTCTTGCGGACGCGGTAGGAGAGGCTCTTCAGGCCCCAGTATTCCTTCTTGGTGACATTGCCGCCCTGGGCGGTGATGATCCCGGAGAAGAGCTCGGTCAGGGCTTCCACCTGGGCGGTGGTCACGTCCTGACGCGCAATGAAGACGTTCTCATAGAACGGCATAAGCGAAAGACTCCCTATGGCTTTTCGCGGTCCGGAGCTGCCTTCCAAGAAGACGAGCCGACCGGACCTAGCCAATCCCACGGGCCGGCGTGACATGGGTCGCGGCGGCTGGCTTCGCGCGGATCCGCGGGAAACCGTGAACTGGCAGGGTTAAGGCGGCGGACTATACAGCCCGAACCCCTGAAATCAAGGCGATTTCGGGGTCTTGCGACCAGGCGTCGCCACGGCTAGACAGCGGACTTATATAGGAGCGCGTGAAACACGCGAGTCCAGCCGTCCTTAACCGAAATATATTCGTCTTTCAGGGGGTTAAATGATCCGCGCTTTCGTTTTCCCGGGTCAGGGATCGCAGGCCGTCGGCATGGGCCGCGCGCTCGCCGAGGCCTTTCCGGCCGCCAAACACGTCTTCGAGGAAGTCGATGACGCGCTCAAACAGAAGCTCTCCAGGCTGATGTTCGAGGGTCCGGAGGGGGATCTGACCCTGACCGAGAACGCCCAGCCGGCCCTGATGGCGGTCAGCCAGGCGGTCTTGAGGGTACTGGAAACCGAGGGCAAATGGGCCCTCGCCGCCAAGGCGCGCTTCGTCGCCGGGCACAGCCTCGGGGAATATTCGGCGCTGGCCGCCGCGGGCGCGCTCTCGCTGCCGGACGCAGCCAGACTGCTGAAGCTGCGCGGCCAGGCGATGCAGAAGGCGGTGCCGGTCGGCGTCGGCGCGATGGCCGCCCTGCTCGGCCTCGATCTGCCGGCGGCACAGGAGATCGCCGCAGCGGCCGCCAAGGAAACCGGTAAGGTCTGCTCCGCAGCCAACGACAACGCGCCGGGCCAGGTCGTGGTCTCCGGCCACAAGGAAGCGGTCGAGCGCGCGATCGCGCTGGCCGCCGAGAAAGGTGCCAAGCGCAGCGTGCTGCTGCCGGTCTCCGCCCCCTTTCACTGCGCACTGATGCAGCCGGCCGCCGACGCCATGGCCGAGGCGCTGGAGAAGGCGACGCTCAAAGTTCCGGCGGTGCCGGTGATCGCCAACGTGACCGCGCAGCCGGTCAGCGATCCGGACCAGATCCGCAAGCTCCTGGTCGAGCAGGTGACCGCGACCGTGCGCTGGCGCGAGGGCGTCGAGACCATGAAGAAGGAAGGCGTCACCCGCCTCTTCGAATTGGGCGCCGGCAAGGTGCTGGCCGGCCTCACCAAGCGCATCGACCGCGAGATCGAAGCGAGCTCGGTCGGCGCGCCGGAGGATATCGAAGCGGCGCTGAAGGCGCTCAGCTAGAGAAGAAGGAAAGCAGGATGTTCGATCTTACCGGCAAGACCGCGCTTGTCACCGGCGCTTCGGGCGGCATCGGCGGGGCCATCGCCAAGGCGCTGCACGCGCAGGGCGCCACGGTCGCGCTCTCCGGCACCCGGCGCGAGGCGCTGGAGAAAGTGGCGGCGGAACTGGGCGAGCGCACGCATGTTCTTCCCTGTGACCTCGGCGATCCTACGGCCACCGAGGCCCTGGTCAAGGATGCCGAGGCGGCCATGGGCAAGCTCGACATCCTGGTCAACAATGCCGGCCTCACCCGCGACAACATCTCGATGCGGATGAAGGACGAGGAATGGCAGAAGGTGCTGGACGTGAACCTCACCGCCGGCTTCCGCCTCGCCCGCGCCGCAATGCGCGGCATGATGAAGCGCCGCTTCGGCCGCATCATCGGCATCACCTCGATCGTCGGCGTCACCGGCAATCCCGGCCAGGCGAACTACGCCGCGGCCAAGGCCGGCATGATCGGCATGTCGAAGGCGCTGGCCCAGGAGCTCGCCTCGCGCTCGATCACGGTGAACACCGTGGCGCCGGGTTTCATCGAGACCGCGATGACCGATGCGCTGACCGAGGAGCAGAAGGCGCAGATCCTGCCCAAGGTGCCGATGGGCAAGCTCGGTTCCGGCGGCGACATCGCCGCCGCGGTGGTCTATCTGGCCAGCGACGAGGCCGGCTACGTGACCGGTCAAACCCTGCATGTGAACGGCGGCATGGCCATGATTTGACGAGGCTTTTTGCGAATCGCCCCGGGCGCTGGCAAAAGCGGAACAACTATGTTAATTCACCGCTCGACATGCGCCGGCCCACTGGGATTTCGGGGGGTTTGCGGGCCAATTTCGTGGCCGTAAGACCGGCCAGCGTGACATGATTTTCCGCCGGCAAAGAGCGAAGGGCGGCGCAGCAGAGAGGGACTTGCAAATGAGCGACATCGCGGAACGGGTCAAGAAGATCGTCATCGAGCATCTCGGCGTCGAGGAGTCGAAGGTCACCGAAGGCGCCAGCTTCATCGACGATCTGGGCGCGGACAGCCTTGATACCGTCGAGCTGGTCATGGCCTTCGAAGAAGAGTTCGGCTGCGAGATCCCCGACGACGCCGCTGAGAAGATCCTCACGGTGAAGGATGCCATCGACTTCATCAAGTCGAAGTCCGCGTGAGTTGATCGGCTCGCATCTCCTTACATCGTCGAGCTGAAGGCAGGTCATCATGCGTCGAGTGGTGGTCACAGGAATCGGTATCGTTTCGCCCCTGGGCGTCGGTGTCGAGCATGTGTGGAAGCGGCTGATCAAGGGCGATTCCGGAATCAGCTCGATCCAATCCTTCGACGTCTCCGACCTGCCGGCGAAGATCGCTGGCCAGGTGCCGCGCGGCGACATCTCCTCGGGCAACTTCAATCCCGACGAATACGTCACGCCCAAAGACCAGAAGAAGATGGACGACTTCATCGTCATGGCGATGGCCGCCGCCGATGAAGCCGTGAAGGATGCCGGCTGGCAGCCGAAGACCGACGCCGAGCGCAACTCGACCGGCGTCATGATCGGCTCCGGCATCGGCGGGCTCAACGTGATCTACGAAACCTCGCAGATCCTGAAGGAAAAGGGTCCGCGCCGCGTCAGCCCGTTCTTCATCCCGGCGGCTCTGATCAACCTCGCGTCGGGCCATGTCTCGATCAAGCACGGCTTCCGCGGCCCGAACCACTCGGTGGTGACGGCCTGCGCCACCGGCAGCCATGCGATCGGCGACGCCGCGCGCATGATCATGCTGGAGGACGCCGACGTGATGGTAGCGGGCGGCGCCGAATCCACCATCAACCGCCTCGGCATCGCCGGATTCGCCGCATCGCGCGCGCTCTCGACCAGCTTCAACGACAACCCGGTGGCGGCCTCGCGGCCCTGGGACAAGGACCGCGACGGCTTCGTCATGGGCGAAGGCGCCGGCATCCTGGTGCTGGAAGAGTATGAGCACGCCAAGGCCCGCGGCGCCAAGATCTATGCCGAGGTCGTCGGCTACGGCATGTCCGGCGACGCGCACCACATCACCGCGCCGGCCGAGGACGGCAACGGCGGCTTCCGCGCCATGCAGGCGGCGTTGAAGCGCGCCAAGCTCAACCCGGCGGACATCGACTATATCAACGCGCACGGCACCTCGACGCCCTTGGGCGACGAGATTGAGCTGGGTGCGGTGAAGCGCCTGTTCGGCGACCATGCCTACCAGCTCACGATGTCCTCGACCAAGTCGGCGATCGGGCATCTGCTGGGCGCGGCGGGCGCGGTCGAGGCGATCTTCTCGATCCTGGCGCTGCGCGACCAAGTGGCGCCGCCGACCTTGAACCTCGACAACCCCTCCGAGGGCTGCGACATCGACCTTGCCCCCAAGCAGGCGAAGCCGCGCAAGATCCGCAACGTGCTGTCGAACTCCTTCGGTTTCGGCGGCACCAATGCGAGCCTGGTCTTCTCCGCACCGAACTGAGGCGGTGGGCTGGTGAGCGAGCCCACTGAACCCAAGAAGCCGCACAGCCGACTCTTCAAATGGGTTGAGGGCGTCTTCTTCGTCCTGATCGTCTTCGGCTTCGTGGTCGGCGGCCTCGCCGCCTGGTACTGGCACGAGTTCAACGCCGCCGGGCCGTTGCGCGACGAGAAGATCGTCGTCATCCCGAAGGGCGCCGGCCTGAACGGCATCGCCAAGGTGCTGGCCGATGCCGGTGTCATCGACAACCCGCTGGTGTTCAAGCTCGGGGCGCGCTTCTCCGCCGAGGGCCTGCCGCTCCACGCCGGCGAGTTCAAGTTCCCCGCTTCGGTGAGCCCACGCGGCGCCATGCGCGTGCTGATCGAAGGCAAGGTGGTGCTGCACCGGGTGACCATCGCCGAGGGGCTCACGGTCAGCGAGATCTACGACGTCCTGGCAGCGCAACCCGACCTTGACGGCCCGCTGCCGCCGAAGTCGCCCGAGGGCTCGCTGCTGCCGGAGACCTATTTCTTCGTGTTGGGCGATACCCGCGCGCAGATCATCGAGCGCATGCGCTCGGAGATGCAGGTGCAGCTGGCCGCCCTCTGGGAGAAACGCGACAAGGACATCCCGCTGACCTCGCCCGACGAGGCGGTGACCCTCGCCTCGCTGGTCGAGAAGGAGACCTCGCAGGCCGATGAGCGTGCCCGCGTCGCCGCGGTCTTCTACAACCGGATCAAGAAGGGCATGGCGCTGCAGTCGGACCCGACCGTCATCTATGCGTTGACCGACGGCAAGGGAAAGCTGGACCGGCTGCTGACCACCGCGGACCTGAAGCTCGACAGTCCCTACAACACCTATGTCATCACCGGCCTGCCCAAGGGACCGATCGCCAATCCCGGCCTGGCGGCGCTGAAGGGCGTGCTCAGGCCGCAGAAGACCAAGGAGCTCTATTTCGTCGCCGACGGCACCGGCGGCCATGCCTTCGCCGAGACCCTGGACCAGCACAACAAGAACGTGGCCAAATGGCGCAAGTTTCTGAAGAGCCAGGCCGAAGGGGCCGCCGGGGGCGGGGCTTCGGGGGACAGCGACGGGGAGAACTGAGATGCGGTTGCTGGTGGTAGCCGTCTTGATCTGTGCAGCAGCCGGCATCCCGGCGCTGGCACAGGACGAGGGTCGTCCGATCACGGGTACCTACTTCCTGTCACCGCCGGCCGAATCCGAGGATCCCAACGCGCCGGCGGACTACGTCTCCTTCTACCTCGACGGCGACGTCGCAAAGTCGATGTGGGATGCGATCACGGTCGCGGCCGCGCCTGAGGAATGCAGCGGCCGGATGGCGAAGCGGCTGGAGAAGCTGGTCTGCTACGGACCGCCGGCCCCGGGATCGCCCGACATCGTGCTGGAGTCGCCCTATGACTGCTATGTGGGCATCAACCTGAAGTCCAGCGAGACGGAATTCCGGCAGGAGTGCTGATCGCAATGAAGGGGAAGATCGAGATGCGGTTCTGGATGATGGTCGGCCTGCTCTGCGCGGCAAGCGCGCCGGCGCTGGCGCAGGAAGACGTGCAGCTCGACATCAAGCCGCTCACCGGCGACTTCTACATGGGCCCGGCGATGGATTCCGACGATCCGAATGCGCCGAAGGACCACGTCTACATGACGCTGACCGGCGACGTCGCCAAGTCGATGTGGGACGCAATCCCCGGCGAGCCCAAGCCGGACGAATGCGTCGGCCGCATGGTGAAGTGGTCGAAGAGCCTCGCCTGCTATGCCGGACCAAGCCCGGAATCCGGCGGTTCGCTGGCGCCCGACGACTCGCCCTATGAATGCTACATGGGCGTCGATCTCAAGGCGGGCGCGCTCTATCTCGGCAACGACTGCTGAGCCGGAGGCATCAGGCCTTCTTCTCGAAGCCGTATTCCCGCTCGACCTTGGCGATGCGCACGCGATAGGCTGAATACCAGTCGGCGCGGCCGCGGCGCTGCGCTTCGGCATGCTCGACGTTGCGTTTCCAGGCGGCGATATCCTCGAGGCTGCGGAAGTATCCGACCGTGAGCCCGAGCCCCTCGCGCGCGGATTCCATGCCGAGAAAGCCCGGCTGCTGCCGCGCCAGCGCATCCATCCGCTCGGCCATCGCGCCGTACCCGTCGTCGCCCTCGGTGCGCAATGAGCTGAAGATCACCGCGTAATAGGGCGGCTGCGGTGTTTCTGCGATTTCCCCCGACATGTCCCGACTCTCCCGTACCGTGATGGAGTGAGACTAGGCGAGCGGCAGCCGCGGGAGATTTGCGATCGCCGCCGGACAGCCATGCGTCCGGATGGCGGTTCGGTGGAGTGCCCCAAGGTCCAATGTCTAATCGCCGGCGTTCCGGACAAGATCGGTCTGCATGGAAATGCTCGCTGAAATCGCAGACGTGAGCATCGCGCTGGTCGCCCTGCTGATCCTGGCGGGCCAGTTCGCCGCCCATGAACTCGGGTATCGCTTCGGCGGTCGGGTCAAGGCGCAGCGCGGCGGCGAAGCCGAGCATGTGAGCGTGGTCGTCGCCGGCATGCTGGCGCTCCTGGCCTTCGTCCTGGCGCTGACGCTTTCCTACGCCACAAGCCGGTTCAACGAGCGGCGCCTCGGCTCTCTCGAGGAGGCGAATGCCATCGGCACGGCCTGGCTGCGTGCAAAGGCCATCGACGCGCCTGCCGCCGCGGAGGTCGCGCGGCTGCTCGAGAAGTATCTCGACGTGCGCGAGGGCTTCGTGCGCGCCGGTCTCGACAAGGCCGAGCGCGCCAAGGCGAACGACGAGACATCCCGGTTGCAGCAGACGATCTGGAGTCATGTCACCACCCTGGTCCGGGAACGCCCGGACCCGATCTCGGCGTCGCTGATGGCTGCCGTCAACGAGACTTTTGACGCTAGCACCGCCGAGCGTTTCGTGCTCGGCATCAGGCTGCCTTGGCAGATCTTTTGGCTGATGATCGCCCTCATGCTGCTCAGCATGGCGTCGCTCGGCTATCAATTCGGGCTCAAGGGAAAGCCGGTACGCCTGCCGATCCTGATGCTGACGGCGATCTGGACGATCGTCATCGTGAATATCCTGGATATGGCTTCCGCCCGCGTCGGAAGCTTCCGGACCGACACACGTGTCTATGAATGGACCCGCCAAGGCTTCCAAGCGCCGCCCGCCCCGTAGCGCCGGGGCTCGATGACAGCGGCGTGACATTTCGAGTCGAGAGCACCGACTGCGCAGGCGATTGACATCGGTCAAGGCCGGTGCGAAGGCGCGGCTTCTATGTTCCTCCCGACTGATGAACATTGGAGGATAAGATGGCGAAGACGATGCAGGCCGCGGTGGTTCGCGCGTTCGGCAAGCCGCTGACGATCGAGGAAGTCGCGATCCCGACACCGGGGCCGGGCGAGGTGCTGGTGAAGATCATGTCGACCGGCGTATGCCATACCGATCTCCATGCCGCCGACGGCGACTGGCCGGTGAAGCCGACGCCGCCCTTCATCCCCGGTCATGAAGGCGCCGGCATCGTCGCCGCGCTCGGGGCCGGCGTCACCGGCTTGAAGGAAGGCGATCCGGTCGGCATCGCTTGGCTGCACGACGCCTGCGGCGGCTGCGAGCATTGCATGACCGGCTGGGAGACCTTGTGCGAATCCCAGCATTGCAGCGGCTACAGCGTGAACGGCAGCTTCGCCGAGTATGCGATCGGCAACGCCGCCTATGTCGGCCGCCTGCCCGACCGGGTCAATTTCGGCGAAATGGCGCCGATCCTCTGCGCCGGAGTCACGACCTACAAGGGCATCAAGGAGACCGTGGCCAAGCCCGGCGAATGGCTGGCGATCTCCGGCATCGGCGGCTTGGGGCATGTCGCGATCCAATACGCCAAGGCCATGGGCCTGCATGTCGCGGCGATCGACGTCGCCGAGGACAAGCTGAAGCTCGCCCGCGAGATGGGCGCCGAGGTCACCGTCAACGCCCGCGACAAGGATGCCGCCCAGCAGGTGGTGAAGCAGACCGGCGGCGGCGCGCACGGCATCCTGGTCACCGCAGTCTCGCCCGCCGCCTTCTCGCAGTCGCTGCAGATGGTGCGGCGCAAGGGCACGATCAGCCTGGTCGGCCTGCCGCCGGGAGATTTCGCGACGCCGATCTTCGACGTGGTGCTGAAGCGGATCACCATCCGCGGCTCGATCGTCGGCACCCGCAAGGACCTCGCCGAGGCGATCCAGTTCGCCGCTGAAGGCAAGGTGAACGCGCATATCCACCGGAAGTCACTCAGCGACATCAACGAGGTGTTCGCCGGGCTGAAGGCAGGCACGGTGGACGGGCGGGTCGTGCTGGACTTCGCGCAATAGCGCGCGGGCCTTCAGGCGCGGACGAGTCGCGCGGCTACTCCGTGCGTTTGGCGAGATGCCGCGCCAGATCGCGGCGCACCTCTTCCGGTGCGACCGCGGCGATGGCGTCGTTGAGCGCGCGCAGGCGGCGGCGCTGTTCGTAGAGCTGGTCGAGCAGCGAGAGCACGACCGGCAGCGCCTCCTCGTTAATCTTGAGGTCGTGGTGCAGCTCCTGGATCAGCCGCACCCGGGCCACGTCGATTTCGTGGAACACGTAGTCGCCGCCGCTTCCCGCCTCTTCCGGCCGCACCCATTCATTGGCGATCCAGTGTTCCAGGTCCTCGCGCGTCAGGCCTGTGACCTGCGCGATCAGGACGTCGATGGTGATCGTCATTGGCTGGTCGCTCATGATCCGGCCTCCATCGCGCGCCGCGGTTCGAGTGGCGGCTCCGGCTTCCAGTTGCGCAGGAACTCTTCGAGGGCCGCGTCGGGCTTGCCCACCACCACCCGCAAGGTGGCGTAGAGATCGCCGGCCGCGACCTTGCCGTGCGCGGCCACGCCGCGCCCGCGCAGCCGAAGCTTGGTGCCGCTGTCGGCATGCTTGGGGATCTGCATCCGCACCTTGCCGCGCGGCGTCGGGATTTCGACCGGACCGCCGAGGACCGCCTCGGCCAGGCTCACCGGCAGGTCCAGGCTGATGTCCCGGCCGTCGCGGGTGAAGAAGCGGTGCGGCTTCACGTGGATGTCGATCAAGGCGTCGCCGTTCGGGCCGCCGTTGCGGCCGCGGCCGCCCTGGCCGCGCAGGCGCAGCGTCTGGCCCTCGACGGTGCCCGGCGGAATCTTCACATCCAGCACCCGCCCGTCGGGCAGGGTCAGCCGTGGCGTCGCCCCGTTGACCGCGTCGAGGAACTCGACCGCCAGCGCATAATGCTCGTTGTGACCGCGGCGCGGCCGCGGCGTGCCTTCCTCGTCGAAGGCCGAGCCGAACAGATCGCTGAGATCCTCCGCATGCCAGGCATAACGATGGCCGTGATCGGCCTCGGCATAGTTACGATAGAAGGGACCGCGCGGGCCGGCCTGGGCGGCGCGTTCATGACCCTCCGCATCGATCTCGCCGCGATCGAATTTTCCGCGCGTGACCGGATCGGCGAGCAGCGCATACGCGGCGGCGACCGCCTTGAACCGCTCCTCCGCCTTGGCATTGCCGGGGTTGAGATCGGGATGGAGCTGTTTCGCCAGCTTGCGATAGGCCTTGCGGATCTCTTCCGCACCGGCATCGCGCGCCACGCCGAGGGTCTGGTAGGGATCGTCCAAACGCGTCACTCCATCGTTGTAATCGGCCATGCCAAAGCCGATCGCGCCGTCAGATTTGCATTATGCGCCCGGAATATTTCCCCGGAATGAGTACCGTCATGCCAAGGCTTGGCCTTGGCAGCCACGAGTTTAGATCGGCGGGCAGCGTCGCTGAAGCGAGAAACTCGTGGATCCCAAGGCCAAGCCTTGGGATGACGAGCGAGTTGGGAGCAGGCGCGCTCCCTACTCCTCCGCCGCCACCTTGCCTTCGAGCTGACCGGACACTTCCAGCCAGCTCTCCTCGGCTTCGGCGAGCTTGGCGGTGACTTCGGCGTGCTTCTTCTGCCAGTCGGCGGCTTCCGCGGGGGCGCGTTCGTAGAGTTTCGGGTCGGCGAGCTTGGCTTCGACCAGTTTGAGCGCTTGCGTGAGCTTCTCGACCGCACGGCCGGCGCGCTCGGCCTGCTCTTCTAGCTGGGCGCGTTTCACCGCCCGCTGATGCGCCGCTTGCCGGCGCTCTTCCTTGCGCGAGGGACGGTCGCCCTTCTTGGCGCTGCTCTCGCCGCGCGCGGCGGCGCGGGCGTCGTCCAGGAGGAGCTGGCGGTAGTCGTCGAGGTCGCCGTCGAAGCCGCGCACCGTGCCGTCCTTCACCAGCCACAAGCGATCGGCGCAGAGCTCGATCAGATGCGGGTCGTGGCTGATCAGGACGACGGCGCCGCCGAAATCGTTGATCGCCTGCACCAGGGCCTGGCGGCTGTCGACGTCGAGATGGTTGGTGGGCTCGTCCATCAGCAGGATGTTCGGCGCCGACCAGCTCATCAGCGCCAGCAACAGCCGCGCCTTCTCGCCGCCGGACAATGAGCCGACCTTGGTGTTGATCTTGTCCGGGCCGAAGCCGAAGCGCCCCAGATGGGCGCGGCGCTTCTCGGGCGTGATGTTCGGCGCGGCGCGGTCCATCAGGATCAGCGCCGTCGCGTCGAGGTCCAGTTCCTCGGTCTGATGCTGGGCGAAATAGCCGATGCGGATCTTGGAGGAGCGGCGAATCTCGCCTTCCATCGGCTGCAGCCGCTGGGCCAGCAGCTTCACGAAGGTGGACTTGCCGTTGCCGTTGGAACCCAGGAGCGCAATGCGGTCGTCCGGATCGAGCCGCAGATCCATCTTGCGCAGGATCGGCTTGCCCGGTTCGTAGCCGACCGCGACGTGATCCAGGGTCATCAGCGGCGGCGGCAATTCCTGCGGCTCGGGGAAGTCGAACTCGACGCCTCGCTCTTCCGCGGCGACGGCGATCGGCTTCATCTTCTCGATGGCTTTCAGGCGCGACTGGGCCTGGCGCGCCTTCGAGGCCTTGTAGCGAAAGCGGTCGACGAAGGCCATCATGTGCTTGCGCTGGGCTTCCTGCTTCGCCGCCATCGAGGCCTGCAGGGCCAGACGCTCGCGCCGCGTCTCTTCGAAGGTATCGTAGCCACCGGTATAGACCGTGAACTTGCAGTCGTGCAGGTGAATGATTTTGTCCACCACATTGTTCAGCAGGTCGCGGTCGTGGCTCACCAGCAGGATGGTGTGCGGGTAGTTCTTCAGGAAGCCTTCGAGCCAGAGCGTCGCCTCGAGGTCGAGATGGTTGGTCGGCTCGTCGAGCAGCAGCAGCTCGGGCCGCGAGAACAAGACCGCCGCGAGGGCCACGCGCATCCGCCAGCCGCCGGAGAAGTCGCTGCAGGGCCGCTGCTGCGCTTCGGCGTTGAAGCCGAGGCCGGCGAGGATTTCGGCGGCGCGCGCTTCGGCCGAATGCGCGTCGATGTCCATCAGGCGCGCATGGATCTCTCCGATCCGGTCGGGATCCTCGGCGGTCTCCGCTTCCGCCAGCAAGGCGGCGCGTTCCTTGTCGGCGGCGAGCACGGTCTCCAGCAGGCTTTCCGGCCCGCCCGGCGCTTCCTGAGCCAGCATGCCCATGCGCCAGAGCTTGGGCCACTCGACCGTGCCGGAATCCTGGTGGAGCTTGCCGGAGATGATGTTGAGCAGGGTGGACTTGCCGGTGCCGTTGCGGCCGACGATGCCGGCATGGTGCCCGGCCGGCAGGCTGAAGCCGGTGTCGGACAAGATCTCCCGCCCCGCGATCCGGTAAGAGAGGTTCGATACGGTCAACATGCGGTCAAAAAAGCCTTATGGATTGGTCACTTGGGCCGGATTTCCGGGGCGTTGCGGCGGCGCGGCGAGTTGTATATAAGCCAGCGACCATTTCGCCAAGCCGCAATAGAAGCGGCGTTTTCCCACACACAGGAACGAGACCATGGCCAAAGAGCGCACCTTTTCGATCATCAAGCCGGACGCCACGCGCCGCAACCTGACCGGCAAGATCAACGCCAAGTTCGAAGAGGCGGGCCTGCGCATCGTCGCGCAGAAGCGGGTCTGGCTCTCGACCGCCCAGGCCGGCGCGTTCTACGCCGTCCACAAGGAGCGCCCGTTCTACAACGACCTGGTGAAGTTCATGACCAGCGGCCCGGTCGTGGTCCAGGTGCTCGAGGGCGAGGACGCCGTCGCCAAGAACCGGAAGGTCATGGGCGCCACCAACCCGGCCAATGCCGATGCCGGCACCATCCGCAAGGAGTTCGCCGAATCGATCGAAGCCAACTCGGTGCACGGCTCGGACTCGCCGGAGAACGCCGCGATCGAGATCGCCTTCTTCTTCAGCGGGATCGAGATCGTCGGCTAAAGCCGCCGTCCGCTGCAAACAGAAACGGCGCCGCCCCACCGGGCGGCGCCGTTTTGCTTTGGCGCGCGTGGAGGCGCGCCGGCTATTTGCCGCCGACGATCTTCGCGAACACGATGCCGCTGACGATGATGATGGCGCCGAAGCCGAATACGAACATGCCGAGGCTGGGGCCGTTGATGGCGAACAGCACGGTCACCAGGGTCAGCACCAGCGATTCGATGGTGCCCCAGAACAGCAGCTTGGAAACGCCGGCCCAGGTGCGCTGGCGGTCGGCAAGGATTTCGTCGTTCAGCGTCGTCATCGGATACCCCGTTAGAGTCTCGTCCTGGCGCGGAGTTTTACCCGAGCTTTGCCGCTTGGGCAATGCGCCGAAAGCCGCAGATCGGGGTGCTTCTGGCGGCAATCATTGCGGGGCACCCCCACTTCACCTCTCCCGAAGCCGGGGGAGGAAGACGGCATCACCGTGCAAAGCCCTCCCCCGTCTTCCGGGGAGGGTTGGGGGTGGGGGCGCCACAAGAACTTGATGTTTCCTAGCGCACCACCGGCCCAGTCGGCTCCAGGGGCTCGGTATCGACCGGGCCGACCGGGACGGCTTCCGGGACCCCGGGTTCGGCCGGCTGGGCCGGGGGCGCGTCCGGACCGGTCCCGGCGATCGGCACCGGGGGCGCGTCCACGATGATGTTTTCCGGGCAGGTCCGGCGCAGCGGGGTCGCCGGCTTCCAGAGGAATTCCTTGGCGATGCCGCGGGTGAGTGCGCGCGGCATCAGCGCGACCCGGACCTGCAGCAGGTGCGATTCCTTGCCGAGCTTGCGGCAGATGAACTCGACCGCGTTCACCTTCTCGTCGCCGAAATCCGCCTTGAAGGCCTCGATCAGCTCGGTCTGCTTGGCGGTGGCGCCCACCGCCCCGGCGATCTTGCCGTTCAACTGGGTGGCGGCGAAGGCTTTGGCGAGCTTGATGCCGCGGGAATAATAGTCAGTCGCCGAGAACAGGGTGCAGCTGGCATAGCGCGCCCAGAGGCCGCGGTCCTGGCAGGACTGCATCACCGGCATCAGCGTCTTCAGCTGCAAGGTCAAGGTGTCGGGGATCTTCGGCTGGTACATGTCGCACCATTGCCGCGACCGATCCTGGCTCTCGTCGCTGATCATGGTGTAGCAGAAGGTGTTGGAGGCGTTGCTCGGCCGCGCCGATTGCAGCGCCATGAAGGCGAGGTTCAGCCCGTCATAGCGGCGCAGGGTGAGTTCCTTGCATTCCGGGCGATCGGGCTCGAACTTGCACAGGCCCGGCATCCAGACCATCAGCAGGACATAGTGGTCGGTGACCTCGGCGCGGGCGGCACCAGGAACCAGCCCGGAGAGGATCGCCAGCGCCAGGAGCCAGCGCTGCATTGTTCAGAGCGCCGGGCTGAAGAGGACGGCCGGCTCGGAGCGGCCGTCGACCACCGCGCGCTCGTCGTCGAGCGTGACCCGGCCTTCGGCGATCAGGCGCAGCGCCAGCGGGTAGAGCTTGTGCTCGGCCTGGAGGACGCGGAGGCCGAGCGTATCGGGCGTGTCGTTCATCAGCACCGGCACGGCGGCCTGGGCGATGATCGGGCCGGTGTCGGTCTCGTGCCGCACGAAATGCACGGTGGCGCCGTGCAGCTTCACCCCGCGCTTCAGGGCGCGGCGATGGGTGTCGGTGCCGCGGAACGACGGCAGCAAGGCGGGATGGATGTTGACCAGCCGGTTCTTCCAGGCGGCGACGAAGCCTTCGGTCAGCAGCCGCATGAAGCCGGCCAGAACCACCAGCTCGGCGCCCGCCTCGCGGATTGCGCGGTCGAGCGAGGCGTCGAAGGCGATGCGGTCGGGGAAGGTCTTGTGGTCGATGACCCGGGTCGGGATGCCGGCCTTCTTCGCGCGCTCGATCCCCTGCACGCCCGGGCGGTTGGAGATCACGGTGACGATGCGCACCGGGCTCGACGTGATCACCGGGCCGAAATGATCGATCAGCGCCTGCAGATTGCTGCCGCGGCCGGAGATCAGCACCGCGACCTTCAGCGGCCCTTTGGTCGCCGCCTGGGCTACCATTTGCCGGTGTTGATCACGCTGCAGCCGGGCGCGTCGCCGACGCGAGGGCGAATCGTGCCGATCGCCGCGACGGTCTCGCCGGCGCCTTCCAGGATGCCCTTGACCGCGTCCACGCGATCCGGCGCCACCACCATCACCATGCCGATGCCGCAGTTGAAGGTGCGCGCCATCTCCTGAGCATCGATTCCGGCGGTCTTGCGCAGCCAGGCGAAGACCGGCGGTTGTTGCCAGCGCGACGCGTCGATCTCGCAGGCGAGATCCTTCGGCAGCACGCGCGGGATGTTCTCCAGCAAGCCGCCGCCGGTGATATGCGCCAGCGCCTTGACGCCACCCGCGCCGCCATTGGCGCGGATCGCGGCGAGGCAGCTCTTTACATAAATCTTCGTCGGCGCGAGCAACGCTTCGCCGAGAGTCTTGTTGGGATCGAACGGCGCCTTGGCGCTGTAGTCGAGGCCGGCGACCGAGACGACGACCTTGCGCACCAGGGAGTAGCCGTTGGAATGCACACCCGACGAACCGAGGCCCAGCACGACGTCGCCCGCCTTGACGCCTTCGCCGGTGATCTGCTTGCCGCGCTCGACCGCGCCGACCGCGAAGCCGGCGAGATCGTAATCGCCCTGGGCGTACATGCCGGGCATCTCGGCGGTCTCACCGCCGACCAGCGCGCAGCCGGCCTGCAGGCAACCGTCGGAGATGCCGGCGACGATCTGCCGGCCGCTCTCGACGTCGAGCTTGCCGGTGGCGAAATAGTCGAGGAACAGCAAGGGCTCGGCGCCCTGCACCACCAGGTCGTTCACGCACATGGCGACGAGATCGATGCCGATCGTGCCGTGCCGGTTGGCCTCGATCGCGATCTTCAGCTTGGTGCCGACGCCGTCGGTGGTGGCGACCAGGATCGGGTCGTTGTAGCCCGCCGCCTTCAGGTCGAAGAAGGCGCCGAAGCCGCCCAGGCCCGCGTCGCTGCCCTTGCGCGCCGTCGCCTTGGCAAGCGGCTTGATCGCCTCGACCAGCGCATTGCCGGCATCGATATCCACGCCGGCGTCGCGATAGGTGAGGCCGTTTCGGCTGGTCGTGCTTGTGATGACATCCTCCCCGGAACTGGGCTATAAGCCAGGGACGGGACAATAGCGTTTTCAAGACGGTTTTCAATGGGCGTTGCCGCCGGTTTTCTCGGGAAAATTTGCAAGCTTGCCAGTGCCTTGGCCGTCGCCGTCGGGATCGGGCTGACGACCCTCGGGGCCGCGCCCGCCGCGGCGCAGCAGAACGTCTATGTGGCCGCCGGTATCCCGGTCGATATCACCGGCGATCTCGCCACCTTGCGCGAACAGGCGATGCTGAAAGGCCAGCGCGAAGGGCTGATGAAGGTGCTCTCGACCATCGCCTCGGCCGAGGACCTGAAGTCGATCACCCTCCCCAGCGACGACGAGATCACCAGCTGGGTGCAGGATTTCGAGATCGAGGAGGAGAAGACCTCCGCTTCGCGCTACATCGGCCGTTTCACCTTCCGCTTCATGGCCGATCCGATTCGCCAGTTCCTGGCCGACCAGGGCGTCGCCTATGCCGAGACCGAATCGAAGGCGGTGCTGGTGCTTCCGATCTACACCACCGAGACCGGCGACACCGAGCTCTGGGGCCCCACCAATCCCTGGTTCGCGGCCTGGGCCTCGCGCCAGCAGCAGCCGGGCCTGGTACCGATCAAGACGCCGGTCGGCGATCTGCCCGACACCAATGCGATCAGCGCCACCCAGGCGCTGGCCGGCGACCGGGTGCGGATTCAGTCGCTCGCCGATCGCTATGCGGTCGGCGACGTGATGGTCGCCGAGGCCGCCTTGCAGCCGCCCTCGCCGGACGGCAAGCGGGTGCTGGCGCTGACCATCTCCAGCTACGGCAACGCCGGGGTGCAGAATCTCCGAGACCAGGTGGTGAGCGACAGCGGGGACGTCGACCAGCTGCTGCGCGACGGCGTCGCCAAGGTGGCCGAGCTGGTGCAGAATTCCTGGAAGCAGGACAACCTGGTCGATCCGAACAGCCGCGCCACAGTCCAGGTGCATGTGCCGTTCTCGACCCAGGCGCAATGGGTGCAGGTGAAGCGGCACCTGGCGCAGGTCAACCTGATCAAGAGCGTCAACCTGACCCGGCTCTCGCGCAGCGGCGCCGATATCGAGCTCACCTACCTCGGCGACGAGGTGCAGTTCATCCGCGCGCTCAACCAGGCGGATCTGATGATCACCTCCAGCGGCGAGGGCTTGCAGACCATGACGCTCAACCCCGGCGGCGGCGCCATGATGAATGGTGACACAATCAATGGCGGGCCGGGGAACGACAATCCCGACCTGACGCAGCCGGCCGTGCCGCAATGACGGACCTCCTTTCGGTTCGGGAATGACGGCGGCGCGGCAGCTTCGTTTCTGGCTGATCGGTCTCGTCGTCGCGCTGATCGCGATCTACCTGCTGCGCGCGATCCTGCTGCCCTTCGTGGCCGGCATGGCGATCGCCTATTTCCTCGATCCCGCCTGCGACAAGCTCGAGAAATGGATGTCGCGCACCTGGGCGACCACGGTGGTGACGCTGATCTTCGCCATCCTTTTGGTGCTCGGCTTCGTGCTGATCGCGCCGCTGCTACTCGACCAGCTGACGCAGTTCGTCCAGGCGCTGCCGGACCTGTTCAACCGGGCGGCAGAGAAACTGCTGCCTTACTATATGAGCCTGCAACAGCGCTTCGGTCTCCCCGATCTGACCGAGCTCGCGGGTATGGCACGCGCCCGGATTGGCCCGGGGCTGACCTGGTTCGGCGATACCTTGCTCAATGTCGCGCAGGGCAGCATGGCGCTCGCCAACCTGCTGTCGCTGATCTTCATCACGCCGGTCGTCACCTTCTACCTGCTGCGCGACTGGGACAAGATCGTCGCCAAGATCGACGTGCTGCTGCCGCGCCAGCACGCGGCGGTGATCCGCGCCCAGGGCCGCGAGATTGACACCACGCTCGCCGGCTTCGCCCGCGGCCAGGCCACCGTCTGCATCATCCTCGCGACCTATTACGCGACCGCCTTGATGATCGCCGGCCTGCCCTTCGGCCTGGTGGTCGGACTTGCCGCCGGCCTGCTGACCTTCATCCCCTATCTCGGCGCGATCGGCGGCTTCGTTATCGCGATCGCGATCGCGCTGGTCAATTTCGACGGCTGGTCGGGGCCGATCGCGGTGGCGGCGATCTTCGCGGTCGGCCAAGTGGTGGAAGGCAACGTGCTGACGCCGAAGCTGGTCGGCGACCGTGTCGGCCTGCACCCGGTCTGGGTGATCTTCGCCTTGCTGGCGGGCGGCACCCTGTTCGGCTTCCTCGGCCTGCTGCTGGCCGTGCCGGTCGCCGCCGGCTGCGGCGTGCTGATCCGATTCGCGCTCTCGCGCTATCTGGCGAGCCCGTTTTATCTCGGGCCCGGCAGCGCGGCCCGCGCGGCGGCGCCGCTGGTCGGCTTCGACAAGCACGAAGGCGCGTGATGCAACCCGAGCAGCTGCCGCTGGACCTGCCGGTCCGCAGCGCCATGAATGCCGCCGGCTTCGTGGTCTCGGACAGCAATCGCGACGCCGTGGCCTGGACCGACCGCTGGCCCGACTGGCCGAACGGGATCCTGGCGGTCTACGGCCCACCGGGCTGCGGCAAGACCCATCTCGCCCATGTCTGGCAGGAAAGGGCGTGGCAGGCGGGAAGCGCCGCGCGCTTCCTGGAGCCGAGCGCGATGGAGCAGCTGCCGCAGGGCGAACACCTGGTGTTGGACGGGATCCGCCTGCCCGAGGAGCATCTCTTCCATCTGATCAACCATGTGCGGGCCGAGAAGACCTCGCTGCTGATCCTCGATCGCGAGCCGCCGGCGCGCTGGACGGTGCGGTTGCCCGATCTCGCCTCGCGCCTGGCCGGTGTTCCCGCGGTCGCCGTGCTGCCACCGGACGACCGGCTGCTGGCCGCCGTGCTGGCCAAGCATTTCGCCGACCGCCAGGTCGAGGTGGCGCCGGGGATGATCGCCTATCTGGTGAAACAGATCGAGCGCTCATTTATCGCGGCCGAGACCATGGCAAGGCGGCTCGACCGTGCAGCCCTGGCGCGGCGTGCGCCCATCACCATCCGCCTCGCGCGCGAACTCCTCAGCGGCGAAAATTCCTGATCCGCCGCGCCGCTTTCAGTCGACAGCGGCAGTTTCCCTCGCCTAACATCCGCCACGCTTTCGAAAGGACGTCCGACATGGCACGCGAAGAACTGAAGATCCACGACATCCCGGCGGACAAGCTGCAGGGCCTGACCCAATGCGTGATGACGACCAGCAAGGGCGACATCACCATCGACTTGTTCCCCAAGGAGGCGCCGAACACGGTGGCCAATTTCTACACGCTGGCCTCGAGCGGCTTCTATGACGGGCTGTCCTTCCACCGCGTGATCCCCGGCTTCGTCGCCCAGGGCGGCTGCCCGGACGGCACCGGCGCCGGCGGCCCGGGCTGGGTCATCCCCTGCGAGACCAAGGGCAATCCGCACAAGCACAAGACCGGCTCGCTTTCCATGGCGCATCGCGGCAAGGACACTGGCGGCTCGCAGTTCTTCCTGGTCCTGGCGCCCCAGCCGCATCTTGACGGGCTGCACACCGTGTTCGGCCAGGTCTCCAAGGGGCTCGAGGTGATGCAGGACCTGGAAATCGGCGACGAAATCAAGAGCGTCAAGTTTACCGGCCATTAACCGACAAACCGGCTGCACGCCAGGGTCGAGGCCGTTCCTTGAAAATTACACCGCATTTAGCGGAGTTTTCCGACTGCCGGGTTGAGGCTTGGCGCGCAACCCTTTGTTAAGTTAGGGTCAGGCAAAATACGGACTGGCCAGAGGCTGCCAGAACCGTATTGCCTGGTGGGATGGAGCAACGCCCATGTTCAAGTTTATGTCCGGCCCCGATCGCGACCGGAGCGAAGTCAAGATCGACAAGGACTCTGTCGAGCAGCTGAAGGTCGGCACCGTGCTGCTGGAAAGCTGCGAGTTCCTGCCGAAGCACCGCTTCCCGCAGTGGAAGGTGATCAAGCGCTTCTCGTGCAACAACACGCCGCATGTCGTGATCCAGAACCTGAACGACGCGACCTCGTGCAAGTCGCTGTCGCTGCAGGGCCTGATCACCAGCCGCAAATACTACGCGCTGCAGTCCAGCTACGCGCACTGAGTTAGTGCAGCAGCACGGCGCCTAGGGCGACCAGAGTCACCGAGACGTAGCGGCGCTTGCGGAAGCGTTCCTTCAGCAGATAGGCGCTCATCAAGGCGGCGAAGATCACGCTGGTCTCGCGCAAGGCCGAGACATGGGCGAACTCGCCAAACTTCATCGCCATGATTGCGATGCCGTAGGCCGCGAGCGAGAGGGCCGCACCGCACAAGCCGAGCTTCCAGTTCTTCCTCACGAACGCCGTCACTTCGCGGCCGCGCTGCAGATAGCAGTAGATCACCAAGAGCGGTGAATCGAGCACGAACAGCCAGATGATGTAGCCGATCTGCTCGCGCTCGGTATCGCCGGCGTTGCGGATCCCCTGCCCGTCGCAGATCGTGTAGCCCATGATGGTGAGCCCGGTCAGCAGGCCGAACCAGATCGCCTCCCATTTATGCGCGCGATCGACCGGCTTGTCGGCGGCAAGCGTGAGAATGCCGATCGAGATCGCCACCACGCCGGCGGTCTGCCACGGCGTCAGCATCTGCGCATAGAGCAGCCAGGAGGAGAGCGCCACCAGCGGCGGCGCCGAGCCGCGCGCGATCGGATAGACCTGGCTGAGCTCGC
This sequence comes from Dongia sp. agr-C8, assembly GCF_054658695.1. Classification (NCBI taxonomy): domain Bacteria; kingdom Pseudomonadati; phylum Pseudomonadota; class Alphaproteobacteria; order Rhodospirillales; family Dongiaceae; genus Dongia; species Dongia sp. agr-C8. Next base: position 741,335 of record NZ_BAAGHZ010000001.1, on the reverse strand, counting down.
CGTGCTTATAAGCCGTCACCAGGAAGGTGTAGTAGCCGAGATGGAAGACGCAGGAGCCGAACAGCCAGATCCAGCTCGCCGGCTCGGGAAAGTCCACGAAGGGCGTGAAGGCCAAGCCGATCAGCCCGCCCAAGCCGACGATCAGCCCCATGTTGAGGAAGGCGTCGGTGCCGAATTTGACCAGCACGTTCCAGCCGGCATGCATCACGGCCGCCAGCAGGATGAGCAGGGTCATGCCAATGGAGAGAGTCACGATGATCGGTCCAGGAGAGAATTCCGCGCGGCGCGCTCTGCCGCCATGTCATGGAACCGCAACATGGCATGAGTGAGGCACAGCTGCCCAATAGATTGTACCGATACCGGCATAGGCCCGGCGGATGACCCTTCGGGTGAGTTTGATTTCGATCAGAGCGGGACGCCGGCAGCCGAGGTAGCATTATCTCTTGGAGGTATCGTCATGCCCTATGCCGCCAATTCGGATCTGCCGCCCTCGGTGCGCGAGCATCTGCCGCCCCACGCCCAGGACATCTTCCGGGCGGCCTACAACCACGCCTGGGAAGAATACGCCGATCACTCGGACCGCGAAGCCGTCTGCAACCAGGTCGCCTGGGCGGCGGTCGAGCGCAAGTATCACAAGATCGACGACGCCTGGGTATTGATGGACGACTACTAGACCCCCGGAATCTAGACCAGGCCCATCAGCGATTTGGCGAAGCTCTCGGCCTCGAACGGCCGAAGGTCGTCGGCGCTCTCGCCGACGCCGATCGCCACCACCGGCAGGCCGAACTTCTCCGCCAGGGCCACCAGCACGCCGCCCTTGGCGGAGCCGTCGAGCTTGGTCACGACCAGGCCGGTCACGGCGCAGATTTCCTTGAAGATCTCGACCTGGGAATGCGCGTTCTGGCCGGTGGTCGCATCGAGCACCAGCAGCGTATCGTGCGGCGCGGTCGGCTCCAGCTTCTTCAGGACCTTGATGACCTTGGCGAGCTCGGCCATGAGATTGGCCTTGTTCTGCAACCGGCCCGCGGTGTCGATCAGCAGCAGGTCGGCGCCTTCCGCCTTGGCTTGCGCCAGCGCGTCATAGGCGAGGCCCGCCGCATCGGCGCCCTGCTCGCGCGCCACCACCGCGGCACCCGTGCGCTCGCCCCAGATCTTGAGCTGCTCCACCGCGGCAGCACGAAACGTGTCGCCGGCGGCGAGCATCACCTTCAATCCCTGCCCGCGGTAATGCTGCGCCAGCTTGCCGATGGTCGTGGTTTTGCCGCTGCCGTTGACGCCGACCACCAGCACGACATGCGGCTTGGCTTGAGTGATCTTCAGCGACTGCGCCACGGGCGTCAGGATCCGGGAGACCTCGGTTGCGAAGATGCCCCGGGTTTCCTCCGGGGTGATGTCCTTGCCGAAGCGTTCCTTGGAAAGCGCCGCAGTCAGCTTCGCCGCGGTGGCGGGGCCGAGATCGGCGGTGATCAGCGCCTCCTCGAGCTCGTCGAGCAAGGCCTTGTCCAGCTTCCGCTTGGTGAAGAGGCCGGTGATGCTCTCGCCGATCTTGCTCGAAGACCGGCTGAGCCCGTTGCGCAGCCGCTGGAGCCAGCCGCGCTTTTCGCCATTCTGCGTGTCGGTCATGCCGCTTCGGCGAGGAGATGTTCTTGCGTATGGCCGGCGACGCGGCCGGTGACGACGGCGCCGATGGCCGCATCGCTGCGGACCTGGACCGGCGCGAAATGCTCGCTATGGCCGAAGCCCATGCCGTCCTCGGCGCGTTCGATCAGCACGTTGACCGGCGATCCGATGCGCTGCGCGAAGTAGCGCTGCATCGCCTCTTGCCCCGCCGCGCGAAGCCGCGCGGCGCGTTCCTTGCGGATATCGCCCTTCACCTGCGGCATCTTCGCGGCCGGCGTGCCGGAACGCGCCGAATAGGGAAAGACATGCAGGAAGGTGAGGCCGCAATCCTCGATCAGCGCGAGGCTGTTCCGGAACATCGCCTCGTCCTCGGTCGGGAATCCGGCGATCAAGTCGGCGCCGAACACCACGTCCGGGCGCAGGCGGCGCACATCTTCCGCGAACTTCACGGCGTCGGCCCGGAGATGGCGGCGCTTCATCCGCTTCAGGATCATGTCGTCGCCGGCCTGCAGCGATAGATGGAGATGCGGCATCAGCCGCGGCTCCTCGGCGATCAGTCGCAGCAGCTCGTCATCGACCTCGATCACGTCGAGCGACGAGAGGCGCAGGCGCTCCAGTTCCGGCACCAGGGCGAGCAGGCGACGCACCAGCTGGCCAAGCCGCGGCACACCGGGCAGATCGGCGCCGTAGCCGGTGATGTCGACGCCGGTCAGCACGATCTCGCGGAAGCCGTTCTCGACCAGCTTGCGCACGCGCTGCACCACCTCGCCCACCGGCACCGAGCGGTTGTTGCCGCGGCCGAACGGGATGATGCAAAAGGTGCAGCGATGGTCGCAGCCCTGCTGGATCTCGACGAAGGCGCGGCTGCGCTCGGCGAAACCGGAAATGAGATGCGCCGCGGTCTCCTTGACCAGCATGATGTCGGAGACGGCGATCCGGTCATTGGCACTCCCGTCGGCGATGCGCTGGAAGCTCTTGGCCTCGAGCTTCTCGGAATTTCCGAGCACATGGTCGACTTCCGGCAGCGAAGCGAACTTCTCCGGCGCGATCTGTGCGGCGCAGCCGGTGACGATGATCTTGGCGTGCGGATTCTCGCGCCGCGCCTTTCGGATCGCCTGCCGAGCCTGGCGCTCGGCTTCCGCCGTGACGGCGCAGGTATTGACGATGATCGCGTCCGATAGCCCGGCGGCGGCGGCATGGCCGCGCATCACCTCGCTCTCGAAGGTGTTCAACCGGCATCCCATGGTGATCAGCCGTGCGTCAGCCATGATTGACGGCCTCACGAACCTGGACTTCGCCGAGCTCGATCTCGCCCTGGAAGCTGGTGGTCCAGCCGCCGGTCATCCGCACGTGGTTGTTCGGCAGCCATTCGATGGTGAGCGTGCCGCCGTCGAGCACCACCTCGGCCTTGCGGCCGGTGAGGCCGCGCCGGGCCGCCGCGACCAGGGTCGCACAGGCGCCGCTGCCGCAAGCCTGGGTGATGCCGGCGCTGCGTTCCCAGACCCGCATGCGTAGTTTTCCGGCCGCGAGGCGATGCACGATCTCGATATTGGCGCGCTCCGGAAAGAGCGGCGCATGCTCCAGCTTCGGCCCGACCGTTTCGAGATCGATCGCCGCGACGTCGGGCACGAAGAAGACCGCATGCGGATTGCCGACATTGACCCCGACCGGATCCGCCAGGGAACCGAGTGCCAGCGGCAGATGCAGCGTGTCGCAAGCTTCGGCGAGCGGGATGTCGCGCCAGTCGGTCCTGACCTCGCCCATATCGACGGCGATGTCGCCGTGATCGGCGGCGCTGGTCTCCAGCAGGCCGGAGATCGTCTCGACCACGATGCGCTCGACGCCCTGCTCGGCCATCAGCCGACCGGCGATGCAGCGGGTCGCGTTGCCGCAAGCGCCCGCCTCGCTGCCGTCGGGATTGTAGATTCGCATGAAGACATCGGCACGGCCGCTGCGCTCCAGGAGGATCAGTTGGTCGCAGCCGATGCCGCGGCGGCGATCGGCGATCCGGCGCTTCTGGTCGTCGCTCAAGCCGATCGGCCGGCTTCGCGCGTCGATGACGACGAAGTCGTTGCCCAGCCCGTGCATCTTGGTAAACGGCAGCCGCATGTCTCGAAGTCCAAAACCGTCCGGTATATGACCCCGCCGAGCCGGTGAGTCTATAGATTTCCCGTCGCAGACGCCCGGAGAGTCTTGATTTTCCGGGCAATTCCGGGCGCTTGGCGGCTGGTTGACGGGCCTATGGGTGGCCTGTATAACCCGCCGCCTGCAATTCGGCTAATCATCGGACACGTTTCATGGCTCATCACAAATCGGCGGAAAAGCGCCTGCGCCAGACCGTCAAGCGGACCGCGATCAACCGCGCCCGCGACAGCCGCGTCAAGACCGCGGTCAAGAGCGTCGAGGCGGCCATCGCCTCGGGCAAGAAGGACACCGCCGAAGCCGCGCTGAAGGCGGCCCAGCCGATCCTGCAGAGCGGCGTCGGCAAGGGCGTGCTCCACCGGAACACCGCCTCGCGCAAAATCTCCCGCCTCACCAAGCGGGTCAAAGCGCTCTAATTTCCGTCTTATCGGTCGGATACAACCCCGTCGCGCAAGTCCTTGCCGGCGGGGGTTTTCGCTTGCCCGGAAATCGGGCTTCGCCACCCATTGTTGTGGGTTTCGGGCGCGCTTTTGATTGCAGAAGCATGACAAACTGTTGCGAAGTTGCAACGCTTAAACCTGTCACTTTGGGAGCCCGGACGTTCATGATTCGGACTTATTGCAAGCCCTAAAACGCGAGCGTAGAGTTATCCCCAAGCGCCGGACAGGGAGCGACCCGGTCAGAAACGCGTCGTAAAATTCGGCAATAAATAAAATAAAATCAAAGAGTTATCATGGAAAGTCGGGACTTGCCAGCTGTGGTTAAGGCAACATTTGGCGTCGGATCCGATCTCGGCGTCAATTTCTTGACAGCGACCGCACTGTTGCACAAAGAGCACAATATTTACTGCCCGACTTCCAACGCCATCTCGGCACCCGCCGGGGCGCACCCAATCCTGCGCTTCGCGTCGCATAATTACTACTCTAAGTCGCGGATTCCCGACCCGGACCCTTGCCTCACCGGCGGTCTGGGGCAGCAGTAAAAACCCGGATCGCCAACCCGTTGCAGCCCGAACCTTTGTTTCGGGATCAGCGCAACGGTGCCGGCGATGCGTGGGCGGATTTTTGGGTCGAAGACGGGTCGAGGGTTGAATGAGCTACGCGGGGGACATTTCGCCGAAGCAAGCCTGGGAGGTTCTGAGCCAGGAACCTGGCGCGGTTCTGGTCGATGTGCGGACGCACCCCGAATGGGCCTTCGTCGGCATTCCCGATCTCGCCAACCTCGGCAAGAAGACGGTCCTGCTGTCCTGGCAGAATTTTCCCGACATGGCGATTGACCCCGATTTCGCCGCCAAGCTGAAGGCGCAGATCGGCGCTGCTGAAGGTCCGGTGCTGTTCATCTGCCGCAGCGGTGCAAGGTCGCGTTCGGCCGCGATCGCGGCGACCGCCGCGGGCTATGCGCGTTGCTTCAATGTTTCGGAGGGGTTCGAGGGCGACAAGGATGGCGCCAGCCATCGCGGCCAGCGTGGGGGCTGGAAGTTCGCCGGCCTCCCTTGGGTTCAAGATTAGGCCTTGGGTTCAAGATCAGGCCTGGGTTCAAGACTAGAAGTGGGTTCAAGATTTGAAATGGGGGGTGGATCAATGGCTGAGCCAATGACCGGCACCGACACTCAGTTGAACGCGCAATGGGCGCGGGTTCGCGGCCGTCTCCGCCAGGAGTTCGGCGAAGCGACGTTCCGGAGTTGGCTGAAGCCCCTGACCCTGGCCGGGCGCCGCGGCGCGGATCTGCGCGTCTCGGTTCCCTCGCGATTCATGCGCGACTGGGTGGCGACGCATTACGCCGATCGCCTGCGCACGCTGTGGAGCAGCGAGAATCCCGAAATCCATTCGGTCGAGGTGATTGTCGACACCACCCAAACCGAGCCGGCCAGCCAGCCGGAGGCGACGGTGGAGGAAGCGCCGGAAATCGCCGAGGCGCCGGAAGCGGTTGAAACGCTCGCGTCGCCGGCAATCATCCGCGATTCCGAGCCGGATGCGCTGGACGAATGGAGCGGGAATCTCGACCCGCGCCTCACTTTCGAGAATTTCGTGGTCGGCAAGTCGAACGAGCTGGCGCAAGCCGCCGCCTTCCGCGTGGCCGAGAGCGACCAGGTGCCGTTCAACCCGCTGTTCCTCTATGGCGGCGTCGGTCTCGGCAAGACCCACCTCATGCACGCGATCGCGCATCAGATCCGCAAGAAGAAGCCGGAAAAGCGCGTCATCTATCTCTCCGCCGAGAAGTTCATGTACCAGTTCATCCGGGCGCTCCGGAACAAGAACACCATGGCCTTCAAGGAGCGCTTCCGCACGGTCGACGTGCTGATGGTCGATGACGTCCAGTTCATCATCGGCAAGGAATCGACCCAGGAAGAGTTCTTTCACACCTTCAACGCCCTGTTCGACCAGAACCGCCAGGTCGTGCTCTCGGCCGACAAGTCGCCCTCGGACCTGCAAGGCCTGGAAGAGCGCATGCGCACCCGCTTCGGCTGGGGCCTGGTCGCCGACATCCATCCGACCACCTACGAGCTCAGGCTCGGCATTTTGCAGACCAAGGCCGAGCAGTCGAAAGCGCAGGTGCCGACCAAGGTCATGGAATTCCTGGCGCACCGGATTTCGTCCAACGTGCGCGAGCTCGAAGGCGCGCTGACGCGGATCGTCGTCCATGCCAACCTGATCGGCGCGCCGATCACCATAGAGACCACCCAGGAGCTCTTGAAGGACCTGCTGCGCGCCAACGACCGCCGGGTCACGATCGAGGAGATCCAGCGCCGCTGCGCCGAGCATTTCAACATCAAGCAGGCCGACATGCAGTCGCCCCGCCGCGCCCGCCAGGTCGCCCGTCCCCGGCAGGTCGCGATGTATCTCGCCAAGCAACTGACCACGCGTTCGCTGCCCGAAATCGGCCGCAAGTTCGGCGGGCGGGATCACACCACCGTCATGCATGCCGTCAAGAAGGTAGAGGAACTCTGCGCCGCGGACAGCGCCTTCCTCGAGGACGTCGAGCTCTTGAAACGGATGCTCGAAGGCTGAGTTTTCCCGCGGGTTCTTGGCGGCTTTTCAGGCCGGTTTTTCGCCCGGATTCCGGTCCTCACGGGCCTGGAATCCGGGCGTTTTTCCCTGTTGTCCCGGGCCTTAGTTGCTATAATCCAATACTTGCTGATCAAGCCCGGCCGATTCGGCCGTTCCGCCCGGGATTTCGCTCCGGAATCGGGGGCCTCTGGCAAGTCGTAACGTGCTGAAGATCGACCCGGTTTGGTCGGCTGATGGGCCTGTTTTTCGGCCCGCGCGCTGCCCCGGTCGTCCCGCCCGTTGCGTGGTGAAAAGAGCTTGTGACAGATCGGGAAAGAAGATCAGGGCGATGAAACTGACGATCGAACGGACGGCTTTGCTGCATTCGCTGGGGCATGTGCAGAGCGTGGTCGAGCGGCGCAACACCATTCCGATTCTCTCCAACGTGCTGCTGGAGGCCAAAGGCGACCGCCTGGGGCTGACCGCGACCGACATGGAGCTCGCGATCGTCGAGCAGGTCGCCGTCGATGCCGCGCAGGCCGGCGCCGCCACGGTGCCCGCGCACACGCTCTACGACATCGTCCGCAAGCTGCCGGACGGCGCCCAGGTGCAGCTCGAGCTTTCCGGCGACGGCCAGCAGACCACCATCAAGGCCGGGCGCTCGCGCTTCCAGTTGGCGACCCTGCCAAAGGAAGACTTTCCGGCGACCGGTTCCGGCGACCTGCCGCACCAGTTCCCGCTCTCGGCGGCGGACTTGAAAGGCCTGATCGACCGCACCAAATTCGCCATCTCCACCGAGGAAACCCGCTACTACCTGAACGGCATCTACCTGCATGCCTTCTCCTCGGGCAAGCAGAAGGCGCTGCGCGCGGTGGCGACCGACGGCCACCGCCTGGCGCGGGTCGAGATGCCGCTGCCCGAAGGTGCGGAAAACATCCCGGGCGTGATCATCCCGCGCAAGGCGGTCAACGAATTGCGCAAGCTGATCGAGGAGACGACCGGCAGCGTCGCGGTCTCGCTGTCGGACAGCCGGATCCGCTTCGCCTTCGACGACGTGGTGCTGACCTCGAAGCTGATCGACGGCAGCTTCCCGGACTATCACCGCGTCATTCCGACCAACAACGACAAGATGCTGGAGGTCGACCGCAAGACCTTCCGCGATGCGGTCGATCGCGTCTCGACCATCTCCAGCGAGAAATCGCGCGCGGTGAAGCTCAGCCTGAAGAACGGCCTGCTCACCTTGTCGGCGACCAGCGCCGAGCAGGGCAGCGCGACGGAAGAGCTGGAAGTGAAGTATGACGGCGCGCCGATCGATATCGGCTTCAATTCGCGCTATCTGCTCGACATCGCCGACGAGATCGAGGGCGAAGGCATGCAGATCCTGCTGGCGGATTCCGTGGCGCCGACCTTGATGCGCGACATGGCCGATGCGCAGGCGCTCTACGTCCTGATGCCGATGCGGGTGTAGCTTGGGTCGCGCCTGGGCTGAAGTTACTGATCCCAGCAGCACGGCGCAGACCAACGCGGTGAACGGATTTTCGCACCTCACGCTGACCGCTTTCCGCGGCTTCCGCGAATTTGCGCTGGAAATCGAGGCGCGGCCGCTGGTCTTCACCGGCCCGAATGGCGGCGGCAAGACCAATCTGCTGGAAGCGATCTCCTTTCTCTCGCCGGGCTCCGGCCTGCGCAGCGCTGCGTTGCGCGAGGTCGATTGCCGGCTGCCGGCCAACAATGGCAGCAACGCCCGCGCCTGGGCCGTTCATGCGCGCTACCAGGGCCGGCAAGGTGAGTTCAGGCTCGGCACCGGCCGCGATCCCAAGGAGGATTTGGCCGCGGAGGAAAGCAACGGGCGCGACCGGCGGCTGTGCCGGATCGAAGGCTCCAACGCGAAGACCCAGGCGGCCTTCGCCGAGATCCTGTCGATCCTCTGGCTGACGCCGTCGATGGACCGGATCTTCGTCGAGCGCAGCAGCGCGCGGCGCCGATTCATGGACCGGCTGGCCACGGGACTGCATCCGGAGCATCCGTCGCGGGTTTCCGCCTACGAGCAGGCGATGCGCGACCGGGCGCGAATCCTGCGCGGCGACGGCCCCGCCATGGACCGGCCCGAGCGCGACCGCTGGCTCGGCGGCCTGGAAGCCGAGATGGCGGCGCAGGCGGTGGCGATCGCGGCCTCGCGGCTGGAAACCGCGGAGGCGCTGAACGCGGCGATGGCCGAGGCAGTCGGGCCCTTCCCGCGCGCCGACCTGGCGATCGACGGCGCGGTGGAGCAGTCGCTGGCCGACCGCTCGGCGCTGCAGGCCGAGGATCTGCTGCGCGAACGCCTGGCAGGAGCCCGCGACGGCGATGCGGCTTCGGGCGTCACGCAATGGGGCGTGCATCGCAGCGATCTCGCGGTGACGTTCCAGGGCAAGTCCTTGGGCAACGCTGCGCTCGAGGCGGCTTCGGCCTCGACCGGCGAGCAGAAAGCGTTGCTGATCTCGATCCTGCTCTCCCAGGCGCGGCTGCAGCGCGCGCGCCGCGGCGAGGCACCGGTGCTGCTGCTGGACGAAGTGGCGGCGCATCTCGATCCGGAGCGCCGCAAGCATCTCTATGCCGAGGTGCTGGCGCTCGACTCCCAGGCCTGGTTCACCGGAACCGAGGCCGAGCTGTTCCGGCCGCTGCGCGAGGCGGCCCAATTCTTCACCCTGCGCGACGCACGCGCCCTGCGCGACGTCGCCTAACATCCGAGAAGTGACATGACCGAAGAGACCCCGAACGGCAATGGCCCCAGTGGCAATGGCAATGACTACGGCGCGGATTCGATCAAGGTCCTGAAGGGCCTCGACGCGGTCCGCAAGCGCCCCGGCATGTATATCGGCGACACCGACGACGGCTCGGGCCTGCACCACATGGTCTACGAGGTGGTCGACAACGCGATCGACGAGAGCCTGGCCGGTTGGTGCGACCGGATCGACGTGCTGTTGAACGGCGACGGCTCGGTCACCGTGCGCGACAACGGCCGCGGCATCCCGGTCGACATCCACAAGGAAGAAGGCGTCTCCGCGGCCGAGGTCATCATGACCCAGCTCCATGCCGGCGGTAAGTTCGACCAGAACTCCTACAAGGTCTCCGGCGGGCTCCACGGCGTCGGCGTCTCGGTCGTGAACGCGCTCAGTGAACGGTTGGAGCTCAAGATCTGGCGCGACGGCAAGGAGCACTTCCTGCGCTTCCGCCACGGCGATGCCGAGGCGCCGCTGAAGGTGGTCGGCGACGCGCCGGAAGGCAAGCGCGGCACCGAGGTCACCTTCCTGGCTTCGAAGGAAACCTTCACCAAGACCGAATACGACTACGCCACGCTGGAGCATCGCCTGCGCGAGCTCGCCTTCCTGAACTCCGGCGTGCGGATCTTCCTTACCGATGCCCGCGCGGTCGAGCCGAAATCGGTCGAGCTGCATTACGAAGGCGGCATCGAGGCCTTCGTGCGCTACCTCGACCGTTCGAAGAACGCGCTGCATACGCCGCCGGTGGTCATGTCGGCCGAGCGCGACGGCATCACCGTCGAATGCGCGCTGGAATGGACCGACAGCTACCACGAGACCATGCTGTGCTTCACCAACAACATCCCGCAGCGGGACGGCGGCACGCATCTCGCGGGCTTCCGGGCGGCATTGACGCGGCAGATCAACAAATATGCGGAAGACAGCGGCATCGCCAAGAAGGAGAAGGTGGCGCTGACCGGCGACGACGCGCGCGAAGGCCTGACCTGCGTGCTTTCGGTCAAGGTGCCGGATCCGAAATTCTCGTCGCAGACCAAGGACAAGCTGGTCTCCTCCGAGGTCCGACCGGTGGTCGAGAGCGTGCTCAATGACAAGCTCGGCCAATGGCTGGAAGAGCACCCGGCCGATGCCAAGCGTATCGTCGGCAAAGTCGTTGAAGCGGCCGCGGCGCGCGAAGCCGCGCGCAAGGCCCGCGAATTGACCCGGCGCAAGGGCGCGCTCGACATCTCGTCCCTGCCCGGCAAGCTCGCCGACTGCCAGGAGCGCGACCCGGCTCTCTCCGAAATCTTCATCGTCGAGGGTGACAGCGCCGGCGGTTCCGCGAAACAGGGCCGCAACCGCAAGGCCCAGGCGATCCTTCCCTTGCGCGGCAAGATTCTGAACGTCGAGCGCGCGCGCTTCGACAAGATGCTGTCCTCGGCCGAGATCGGCACCCTGATTGCGGCGCTCGGCACCGGCATCGGCAGCGAGGAGTTCGACATCTCCAAGGCGCGCTACCACAAGATCATCATCATGACGGACGCCGATGTCGACGGCTCGCATATCCGCACGCTGCTCTTGACCTTCTTCTATCGCCAGATGCCGGAGATCATCGAGAAGGGCTATCTCTACATCGCCCAGCCGCCGCTCTACCGCGCGGTCAAGGGCAAGTCGCAGCGGTATCTCAAGAACGAGCGCGCGCTCGAGGATTACCTGATCACCGCCGGCCTCGAGGGCGCGATCCTGCAGCTCGGCAACGGCCAGCAGCTGGGCCTCGCCGATCTCCGCCGCGTGGTCGATATGGCGGCCCAGGCTGTCCATCTGATGCAACCGGTGATCCGTAAGGTCGGCTCCGGCGCCGTGGTTGAGCAGGCAGCGATCATGGGCGCCTTGAACCCGCAGGCGGCCAAGGATCCCGCCGTCGCCGATGCCATCGCCAAGCGGCTCGACACGATTTCTCCGCCGGGCGAGCAGGGCTGGACCGGGCTTGCCGACCAGGACGGCGGCCTCGGCTTCCAGCGGCGGCTGCGCGGCGTCCTCAACCACCACCTGATCGATTCCATCCTGATCCGCTCGGCGGAGTGCCATCGCCTCGACCAGCTGAAGGCCGAGCTCGCCGAGATCTACAGCGCGTCGGCGAAGCTGACGCTCAAAGACCGCGAGATCGTCATCACCGGCCCGATCGGGTTGATGGAGGCGGTGACCGAGGCCGGCAAGAAGGGTGTGGCAATCAACCGCTACAAGGGCCTGGGCGAGATGAACCCGGAGCAGCTCTGGGAAACCACGCTCGACCCCGAGGTGCGGAGTCTCCTGCAGGTCAAGGTCTCCCATGCCGACGAGGCGGAGGAGATCTTCTCGACCCTGATGGGCGACGTTGTGGAACCCCGCCGCGAGTTCATCCAGGACAACGCGCTCAACGTCGCCAATCTGGACGTCTAGTCCCCGATCACCTCAAGCAGCGCCGCGGCTCTTCCGCGTCATCGTCGCGACGCCCATGTAGGCGCCGGACTGGGCGCGGCCCTCGAAGCGATCGGGCGCGCTGCGGGTCAGCCGCAGCACGTCCGGCTTGTTGCCGACGCTGCTGACCGTGGCGCGGATGACGAGCTTGTCGCCGTCGAGCTCGATGTCGCAGCTTTCCGAGAAATTGAGCTCGCCGGAACCGAGCAGGTGGCCTTCGAACGCGCCGTCGCCGTTCTTCTGCTCGATGACCAGCGTGACTCGGGTGTTGCCCCACCACTTGCCGGTGATGCCGACCGTGCCGCGGGCGATGATGTCGAACGTGTCGCCAACCCTGAGCTCGCCTGAATCGGCCGGCGCCGGCGGCGGCAACGCGGCGGCCTGTTCAACCGGCGCCGTGGCGACTTTTGGTGCCGCAGCCAGCTTGGACGGCTGCGGCAGCGTCTTCGCGGGCTGCGCCACGGGTTGTGGAGCGGGCGGCTGCAGGCTGGCCAGCAGCTTCTTGGCCTTGGCGTCGAAGGCACTGCCGGGATGCTGTTTGATGAAATCCCCGACGGCGGCGACGGTCGCCGCCTTCTTGGCCGCCTGCCAGGCGGCGATCGCGTCGGCATCCGCCGGCTGCAACAGGCTCGCGCTGATATAGCCCACTCCGGCATCGAGCCTGGCGCGGTACCAGTCCTTGCCTTCGACCTTGCCGGTGACGGCGACGGCCTCATCTTCCTTCAGCCGCACGATCACCTTGGCATCGGTCCCGGGCTCGGCGCGCACGTTGGCCGACTGGCGCGTCACGAAGGTCTCGTCCATTTCCTGGATCTTCAGCGGCGCCGGCGGTGGCGGCGGCGCAAGCTCCGGTGCCGGAACCGCGGCCGCGGCCGCCTCGGCCTTCGCCAGCTTCTCCAGCTCGGCCATCTTGGCCTCGGCGAGATCGACGAAATGTCCGTTCGGATACTTCTTCAGGTAGGCCTCATAGCCCTCCATCTCCGCGGCATCCTTCACCGAGTTCCAATAGGTCAGCTCGATGTCGGCGGCGAGGTCGGGCGAGCGGTTCGCCGGCTGGGCCGCGACCGTCTCCGCGGCGGCGGGCGCCACCGGCTTGGCGCCGAGCTGCTTCACCCGGAGCTTTGCCAGGCCGGCGAAATCGCCGGCAGGATACTTCTCGAGATAGGCCTCGAAGTCGTCCGGCGACTTGCTGTCCTTGATCGCCTCCCAGAAGGTAAGCTCGATGGTCTTCGGATCGACGCCGGCAGTGACGAAGGGCATCGCTTGGACGACCTCCTTGTCGGCGGCAGGCGCGACGAAATAGTAGGGCGCGGTCAGCGAGGAGGAATCCCAGGGCACCTGCTTGCCCTTGGTCGCCGACATCACGTCGGCGCGGACCTCGCGGAACACGTCGTTGATGTCGAGGCCGGGCTTCTCGATCGCCTCGGACAGCGCCGCCGAGAACGGGCTGTTGGCGCCGTTGCCGTCCACCGCGACGTCGCCGGGCGCGGTCGAGTAGCTGATGAAGCTGCCCTGCGGCTTCACCGTGATCTCGGCCAGGCCCTGCGCGGTCGAGCGGAGGCCGCGCGCCAGCGGGTTGTTGCGGCAGGCGTCGAGGATCACGATGTTGACCTTGCTCTCGGCCCAGGCCATCTGCTTCAGCACGGTCTCGAGCGAGATCGCCTCGATATCGACATCGCGCTCGCGGCTGATGTTGGCCCGGATCGGGATCAAGTAGTTCTGTCCGGCCAGTTGCAGTCCGTGGCCGGCGTAGAAGAACAGGCTGGTTGCGTCGCTGCCGGCTGCCGCCATGCGGTCGCCGAACTCGGCGATCGCCCGCTTCAGCGTGTTCTGGTCGGCATCCTCGACCTCGATCACGTCGAAGCCGATGCGCTTCAGCGATTGCGCGACCAGCCGCGAGTCATTGACCGGATTGGCGAGCACGCCGAGATCGCCGCCGTAATTCGAATTGCCGACCACCAGCGCGATGCGCGCGGCCGGTGCCGTGCCCTCCGCCAGAGCCGACCCTGAAACGGACAGGACTGCAGTCAACGCGAATGCAAGCACCTTCAGTATCGATAACCGTCTCATGGCTTTCCTCGACGAAAAGATCGAGAGGATTGGACCCGAACCGGCAGTCTTCGCAAGTTGGCAGGGTCACATTCCGCACACCGACGAGCAGGCTCGGCGCGCGATCGCGCACGTGTGTGACGAACGTCATGTTCCCGGGATGGTTTAATATGCGCGCGGCATATTAAGCCCATGACACCGGCGAACGCGGCGCATGATAAAATCGAAACCATGCGCCTCCACGTCTTCTCGGATCTTCATCTCGAGTTCGGCGATTGTGAATTTCCACCTGGGATTCGCGCCGGCGCTGCGGCCGATCTCGTCCTGTTGGCGGGGGATGTTCACACGCAGCGCCGCGGCGCGGCTTGGGCCGCGGCAACCTTCGCGGCACCCGTCGCGATCATCCTCGGCAACCACGAGGCCTATGGCGACAGCCTCGCTGCGTCTTTGGCGGCAGAGCGACAGAGCGCGGAACGATGCTCGGTCGCCCGCGCGCATCCGGTCCGCGTGCTCGAACGCGAGACCTGGACCATGACTGCGGCCGACGGCACGCCGACGCGGGTCATCGCGGCCACGCTCTGGACCGATTTCGCGCTGTTCGGCACGGCGCGGCAGGCGCGCATGATGGATGAGGCCCACCGCGCCATGAACGACTTCCGGATGATCCGGACCGCCGGCGGCCTGCTCCGGGCCGAGCGCCCGCTGACGCCGGCGGATTGCCTCCGCCTGCATCGCGAGAGCCGGAACTACCTCGAGCAAGAACTGGCCCAGCCGTTCGACGGGGTCACCATCGTGATGACCCATCACGCGCCGAGCGGCCGCAGCGTGCCGGATTTCCGGCAAGGCGACCCGATCAACGCGGCCTATGCGTCGGATTTGGAAGAGCTGATCGAGCGGACACGGCCGCAGCTCTGGGTCCACGGCCACATCCATGCCTCCTCGGATTACAGGATCGGATCGACCCGGGTGGTCTGCAATCCGCGCGGCTACTTCCCGACGCACCTCAACCCGCACTTCGATCCGGCGCTGGTGGTGGAACTGGCGCACTAGGCATCCCGCCAATCGAACTTGAGCGGCCCTTCGCGGAAGGCGAAGCGGTCGAGGTGGCTGGAGACCACGCCCTTCAAGGCCTCGCGTTGCGCCTCGGCGCTGGCTGCGAGCCGGCATTCCAGCATGCCCTGCTCCACCTGCAAGGTGAGCGTCGCATCGCCCGGCCAGTCGGCGCCGCGGGCGTCCTTGGGGAACACCACGGTCCCCGCCTCCGGCGTGAACTCGACCTTGAGGTTGTGGCTCCAGTGCTTGCAGAGCTGCTGCAGATAGCGGCTGCCGTTGAGGGTGGGCACACGCGCCGTGGTCTCGAACATCATCGTCCTTCCTTTCCGTGCATCTTGACATTCCTACGACAGAATATATCTTACGATATGTCAACAGATACACTCATACACAATAACGAAAGACAAAGACATGCGTTTTTTCCATGAACTTCATGAACATAGCGGTCGCCACGACTGTGTGGGCCGCGGCGGACATCGCCATGGCGGCGGTTTCTTCGGCCGGCATGGGCGCCATGGCCGCGGCGGCGGCGACGGTTTCCGGATGGGCCGCAAGCTCGGCGCCGGCGACCTCCAGCTCCTGCTGCTGCACCTGCTGCAGGAGAATCCGCGGCACGGCTATGAGCTGATCAAGGAGCTCGAGAGCCGCTCCAGCGGCTATTACAGCCCGAGCCCCGGCGTCATCTATCCCGCCCTCACCTATCTCGAGGAGATCGGCTTCGCCTCGGTGGAGGCCGAGGGCAACAAGAAGCTCTACCGGATCACCGAGACCGGCGCCGCTTTCCTGAAGGAGAACCAGCAGACCGCCCAAGCGATGCTGAATGAGCTCGCCGAGATCGGCCGCCGCTTCGCCCGCGCGCAGAAGGCGATGAACGAGGACGAGGGCGCGGAGGAGAGGGACGAGGATTCCGAGCTCGGCACCTGGCCCTTGGGCGAACGCCGCTTCGGCAAGACCAGCCGGCGCGAGTCGATCGTCGAGATCATGCAGGCGCGCCACGACCTCAAGCATGCGCTGATGGAGCAGTTCCGCGCCTCGCCTGAGGAACACAAGCGGATCGCCGAGATCCTGCGGCGCGCGGCCGCCGAGATCCGCGGCAGGAAGGCGTAGTCTCGCATCAGCCCGCATTCTGCAACGGCCGGCCTTCAACAGGCGCCGGGCGCCGGGCTTCCAGGAAGCCGTGGCGCCCGTGCGCAACCGCAAGCGCAACCGTTTCTTCTCCTCCCAAATGATGAGCGCAGCCCCCGGTGCCTTGCGGTTGAATAGCAGGACGTCATTCGGAGATGCGCATGATGCCGAAAAGCGATCTCAAGGTCCGCCTCACGCTGCGGATCGCCGCCATCGCCGCGCTCTGCTTTGCCGCCGGCGCGGCCTATCTGCTGCTCGACGCCGATCGCGCGGCCCGCGGCCGGCTCGACCGCGCTGCCCGGCTCGCCGCCAGCTCGCTGGAGCTGCAGCAGAGCAAGCTGGAATGGGTGCAGGTCCAGATGACGCCTTTCCCCGACCTGCAGGCCACGGCGGCGGTGGTGATGGAGCCCGGTCTCTGCATCGCCTACCGGCCGGCCGGCGGCGATATGCTGCAGCGCATCTGCGGCGGCACCGAAGCCGGCCCGGCCGGCATCCCGGCTTCCTTCGCGACCCTCTACCGGGCTCTGTTCGGACCGGTCTGGGAAGTGAGCAAGCCGGTGCAGGCGCATCAGCAGGTGATCGGCGAAACCGTCGCCTGGCTCGACGACGCGACCATCGTCGCGCAGGTCTGGCATGGCCTCTGGCCGTTCCTCGCCGTGATGCTGGCGACCCTGCTGCTGCTCTGCGCGCTGGTCTATGCCGCGCTGGCGCGCGCCTTGCGGCCGACCCGCCTGATCCGCACCGGGCTCGAGCGGATCGCCGCCAACGATCTGTCGACCCGCCTGCCGCCCTTCGACCTTGCCGAGCTCTCGGCCGTGCGCACCGTTTTCAACCGCCTCGCCGAGGACTTGCAGCGCACCGTCGCCGAGCGCAACGCGCTGACCCATCGGCTGATCTCGGTCCAGGACGAGGAGCGCAAGCGTCTTGCGCGCGAGCTGCACGACGAGTTCGGCCAGAACCTGACTGCGATCCGCGCCCTCGCCGCTTCCGCCGGCCAGAGCGCCGAATGCGACAGCATCAGCCGCATCTCCACGACCATGATGGAGAGCCTGCGTGGCACGCTGTTCCGGCTGCGCCCGCCCGACGTCGAGGAGCTGGGGCTCACCGCCAGCCTCGAGGGACTGGTCTCCGGCTGGAACGGCCGCAGCCGCGGCCGGCCGCGCTTCGAGATCGCGCTCGAAGGACCGCTCGACCAGCTGCCGGTCTCTATCGGCGTCGATCTCTATCGCATCGCGCAGGAAGCGATCACCAATGCCGCCAAGCACGCCGACGCCAACTTGGTGACGCTGCGGCTGGCGTTGCGCGGCGGCGAAGTCGAGCTGCGCGTCGAGAACGACGGACCGGCTCATGACGTGGCCGGGGCTCGACCAGGCATGGGCCTGCTCGGCATGCGCGAGCGGGTGGCGATCCTCGGCGGACGGTTGAGCATCACGTCAGACGCCGCCGGCACCATCCTCTGTGCCACCATCCCGATCGACGCCGTCGCAAACATCGCGGAGCGCGCGGCATGACGGAGGGCGACCGCACCATCCTGCTGGTCGATGACCACGCCGTGGTCCGCGAAGGCTATCGCGCCGTGCTGCAGAAGCAGCCGGGCTTGCGCGTCGTCGCCGAGGCCGGCGACGGCGCGGCGGCCTATAAGCTGTTCAAGGCCACGCGACCCGACCTGGTCATCATGGACCTCACCATGCCCGGCGTCAGCGGCATCGAAGGGATCCGACATATCCGGGAATGGGATCGCGCCGCGCGCATCCTGGTCTTCACCATGCACCAGAACCCGGCCTTCGCCCTGCAGGCGATCCGCGCCGGGGCCCGCGGCTACGTCACCAAGATGAGTCCGCCGGAAGCGCTGCTGCGCGCCGTCGCCGAGGTGCTCGCCGGCCACATCGCGCTCAGTCCCGACATCGATCATGAACTGGCCCTGAACCGCCTGGCGGAAGAAGCGAATGCCGCCGACATCCTCTCTGCGCGGGAGTTCGAGATCCTCACACTGCTGCTTGCCGAACGCTCGACCGACGAGATCGCCCAGCTGCTCAACCTCAGCCCGAAGACCGTCGCCAACCTGCATTCGCTAATCAAGAGCAAGCTCGGCGTCGACTCGGACATTGAATTGGTCCGGCTCGCCCTGCGCCAGGGGTTGATGGAACTGAAGGCCGGCTGATCACTGCGCGGCGATGCCGGCGCTGAGCTGGCGCGAAACCAGCCGCGCATAGAGTCCGCCTTTCATCAACAGCGCCTCATGCGTGCCGGTCTCGATCAGCCTGCCGCCGTCCAGCACCACGATGAGATCGGCGTCGCGCACGGTGGAGAGCCGGTGCGCGATGACGATGGTGGTGCGGTCGGCCTGCAGCCGGTCGAGCGCCCGGCGCACCAGCTGCTCGTTGACGGCGTCGAGATGCGAGGTCGCCTCGTCGAGGATCAGGACCGGCGCGTCCTTCAGGAACGCGCGGGCGATCGCGACGCGCTGACGCTGGCCGCCGGAGAGGCTGGTGCCGCGCTCGCCGACCATCGCGTCCAAGCCATCGGGCAGGGCCTCCACCAGATCGCCGAGCGCCGCGTGGTCGATCGCGGCGCGGAGCTCCTCCTCGCCTGCATCGGGCCGCGCGATGAGGATATTGGCCCGCAGCGTGTCGTTGAAGAGATAGGTGTCCTGCGAGACCAGGGCGATCTGGCGACGCAGGTCGTCGAGCTGGTATTGGCGGAGATCGCTGCCGTTCATGGTGACGCGGCCCTGGTCGGGATCCCAGAAGCGCATCAGCAGCTGCGCCGCCGTGGTCTTGCCCGCACCCGAAGGTCCGACCAGCGCCACGGTCTGCGCCGCCGGGATGGCGAAGCCCACGCCCTGCAGCGCCGGCCGTGTCTGGCCCGGATACTGGAAGGTCACGTCCTGCAAGGCGAGCGCGACCGGTCCCTGCGGCAGCGCGACACCCGGCCCGTCGGTTACCGGGACCGGCTCGTTGTATAAGGCATAGATGCGCCGCGTGGCGCCCAAGGTATCGGCGAGCTGCCGCCCGACCTGCGCGATCTCCGAGACCGGCAAGAAGGCCGCCATGGCGAGAATGGTCAGCAGCGGCAGGATCGCGGCATCCACGATACCATCGAGCGCCAGCACGCCTCCGACCACCACGATGGCGAGGCCGCCCAGGCCGGTGAAGATCTCGAGCAAGGCCTGCTGCAAGGTGAGCTCGCGGAAGAAAGGCTTGCGGAGGGCGATATGCCGGTCCGACAGTTGATCCAGCGTGGCACCGCGGCGCGCCTCCTGCTGGAAGGCGACGATCTCGCCCATGCCCTGCAGGGAATCGATCGCGAAGGCGCCGAGCTCGCCGGCCGCCTCGCGGGCGCGCGAGCCCAGGTGATCGACGCGCTTGCGCATCAGGAACGGGCTCAGGCCGACCGCGATCAGGAAGGGCAGCAGCGCCACGGCGAGCCAGGGGCTGGCCCAGCCGAGCACCGCCAGCACCGTCGCCGGCACCAGCACGGCGACGAAGGCCGGCGCCACGGTATGGGCGAAGAAATATTCGACCAGCTCGATGTCATGGGTGGCGAGCGCCATCAAGTCGCCGGTGCGCCGGCGCGTGAGGTAGGCCGGCGCCAGCGCGTCGAGTTTGCGGAACACCGCGATCCGCATCTCCGCCAGCAGGCGGAAGGCCATCTCATGGGCGATCCAGGATTCCAGCCAATGCAGCACGCCGGAGAGCGGCGCGAGGATGGCGAGCGCGATCAGCAGCCCGCTGTAGGTCTCGCCGTTCTTGAGCGCGGCGAGGATGAGCGCGCTCAAGACACCGACGCCGATGAAGGCGACCACGCGGGTCACGCCGAAGAAGAAGGTCAAGGCCAGGCGACCCTTCCAGGGCATGATCAGCTTCATCAGCTCGACCACCAGCTGCGGCCAGCCGAGGCCTTCGGCCTTGATGATGCCTTCGGTGAGCGGCTTCACCGCCGCCTGTGCCGCCTCGCCGGGGCGTTCGGCCGCCGCATCGAGATCGACATCGATGGGCTCGCTGCGCGCCGCTTCCGAAGCCTGCTCGGCCATCAGCGTGGCATAGACACCGCCTTGCCGCATGAGGTCGGCATGGCGGCCGCTCTCGACCACGCGCCCGCCGTCCAGCACCAGGATGCGGTCGCAGCCGATCACGCTGGAAAGGCGATGCGCCAGGACGAGCGTGGTACGGCCCTTCATCAGCCGGTCGAGCGCTTCCTGGATCACCGCCTCGTTCTCGGCATCGACGGCGGAGAGCGCCTCGTCCAGCACCAGGATCGGCGCATCGCGCAGAAGAGCGCGCGCAATCGCCACCCGCTGGCGCTGGCCGCCGGAGAGTTTCACGCCCTTCTCGCCGATGATGGTCTCGTAGCCTTGCGGCAGGTTTGCGATGAAGCCGTGGATGTTCGCGGTCTTGGCGGCGGCTTCGATCTCGGCATGGGAGGCCTCCGGGCGGCCCATGCGGATATTCTCCTCGACCGTGCCGTGGAACAGGAAAGTGTCCTGACTGACCACCGCCACCATCGCGCGGATCTGCGCGAAGCTGAGCTGGCGCAGGTCGCGGCCGCCGAGGCGAACGGTGCCCTGCTCCGGGTCGTAGAAGCGCAGCAGCAGCCGCACGATCGAGGACTTGCCGCCACCCGACGACCCCACCACGCCGATCCGCTCGCCCGCCGTCACCTGGAAGTCGAGGCCCTGGTGCACGACCCGCGTCGTTCCGGGATAGCGGAAGCGCACGGTCTCGAAGGCGATGCTGGGCGTCAGCGGCCGCGAATCGACCGGCGGCAGGGCGTCGGCGACGATCGGCTCGTCGGCCAGGATGTCGAGGATGCCTTTGGCCGCCGCCATGCCGACCATGCCCTGGTGCAGCACCGAGCGCAGCTCGCGCATCGGGCGGAACAGCTCGACGCCGAGCAGCAGGATCATCAGCAGCCCCGCCATCGCCATCGACCCGTCCTCGACCCGGAAGGCGCCGAGCGCCAGGCCTGCCGCCGCACCGCAGGCAATGGCGCTGTCGGTGATGCCGCGGGAGAGCACGTTCAAACCCAGCACCCACATGGTGCGGCGGAACAGCTCCTGCGCCTTCACCTCCAGGCTCTTGGCGCGCGCGCCGCTCTGTCCGAAGGCTTTCAGCGTGGCGAGCCCTTGCACCGAATCCAGGAACTCGGCGGCGAAGGCGCTGTAGGCCTCCTCATGCTGCGCCGAGTGCCGGGAATCATGCTTGTGCCAGAGCGCCGGCGCGAACAAGGCGACCAAAGCCGCGACCAGCATCACCAGGGCGACCGGCAGGTCGATCCAGGCGATGACGGCGAAGATCAGCAGCGGCGCCAGCAGCGAGACCAGGAATTGCGGCAGGAACTGGCCGAAATAGACTTCCAGCCGCTCGACGCCGTCGATCAGCGAGAGTGCCAGCGCCCCGCTGCGCCGTCGTGCAACGGCGCCCGGCCCCAAGGCCGCGACCTTGTCGTAGATGACGCGACGAAGATGCTTCTGCACCTTGGCCGCGGTTTCATGCGCCACCATGACCCGCGCATGCTCGAAGGCGCCGCGCAGGATCATGATCGCGGCGACGCCGGCGATCGGCAGCGCGAGATCGGCCAGATGGCGCCCGGCGAAGACCTCGGCGATCAGCCAGGCGAGCAGCATCAGCCGCGCCATGCCGAGGCCGACCGCCAGGAGGCCGATCAGCGTCGCCCAGGCGATCCGCAGCCGGACGCCGGCGGTGAAGGTCCAGAGCTGGCGGTCGAAATGCATGGCGGGAACTCCGTGTTCAGAATCGGTCGCAACGATACGCTGTACGCCCATGTTCACAATTCGACAAAATCGAACCGCTACTGTATAAATTTGTTCAGGGCGGTTTCTGCGATCGAAGGTAGACTTTCGCCATGTTCGAGAACTGGGACGACCTGCGGATTTTTCTGGCCCTGGCGCGCGAGGGGAAGCTCACCGCGGTCGCCAAGAAGCTCAATGTCAGCCACCCGACCGTGGCGCGGCGGGTGAAGCAGCTCGAGGCCACCGTCGGGGCGCGGCTATTCGACCGGCTGCCCGACCGCTTCGTGCTGACTTCGGCCGGCGAGGCCCTGCTCGGCGACGTGCAGGCGATGGAGGAAGCGGCGGCCTCGATCCACCGCCGCAGCGCCGGCATGAACGGCGACACGCTGGGCACGGTGCGGATCTCCGCCGGCGAGGCGATCACCGACTACCTGGCGCGCAATCTCCCGCGGCTGCGCCACAACCTGACTTGCATCGAGTTCGAGCTGGTGGCGACCCACACGCTGGCCAATCTCTCCCGGCGCGAGGCCGACCTGATGATCCGCGACAAGGTGCCGGATCTCGCCTCGATCGTCACCCGCAAGCTCGGCGCCGCGAGCTACGCGATCTACGGCGCCGCCGGTCTCGCCCTCGGCGGCACGTCGCGCGAGGCGTTGCGCAAGATGAACTGGATCGGCTTCGACGAAGAGCATGCCTATATGCCGGGCCAGGCCTGGATCCACGACCTGCTCGAGGACAAGCGGCCGGTCATCCGCACCAACGACTGGCAGATCCTGGCCGAGGCGACCCGCAGCGGCGCCGGGCTCGCGGTGCTGCCCTGCTATCTCGCCGATCCGGATCCGACGCTGCGGCGCATCGCGCCGCTGAAGGAAGTGATCGCCGAGCAGTGGCTGCTGGTGCACCGCGATCTGCGCGCCCTGCCCCGGGTCCGCGCGGTGATGGACGCGATCATCCGGCTGTTCCACGAGGACCGCGCCCTGCTCGAAGGCCGGCAGGCGGCAAGACGAGGGCCTAAGCCCGCTCTGCGCGTCGCCTCCTGAGCGACTTGCGCATCACGGCGCGTTTCTCGCTCGGCCGCGCCATCACCTTGAAGCCAGCGCGTTCGAAGCAATTCACCGTGCCGACATAGAGCGTCGCCGAATCCGTCCTGCCGATGGTCGGGCGCGGATAGGCTTCGACGATCGTGGCGCCCTCGCCCCGCGCGAAATCGACCGCGGCATGGATCAGCTTCTCCATCAAGCCCTGCCGCCGCGCCGTGCGGTGGATGAAGAAACACGTGATCGACCAGACCGGCTTGTCGTCCAGCGGCACCAGCACGCGCGCCGCGGCGAGGCGTTTGTAATCCGCGCGGGGCGCAATCGCGACCCAGCCGACCGGCGCGTCGCCGCGATAGGCGATGACGCCGGGCGGCGTGTCGGCCTTGGCGCAGAGCGACTTGAACGCCTGCTTGCGACCGGCACCCGTGCAGCCATGCCAGTCCGGCCCGGTCTGGCGCCAGAACATGCACCAGCAGCCGGAATAGGCGCCGTTCGGCCCGAACAGGCGCTCGAGATCCGGCCAGCGCTCCGGCGTCAGCGGGTGAAAGGACAGCTTTTCGCTCATGCGGGCCACTTTATGGGCGCCGTCACAGCCGGTGCAACTTCCCCCTTCGCCCGCCCTGCCGTGGTGGTTATGCTCGCCTCCGGCACGAAGAAGGCAATCGCATGTGCCCTTCTCCCCTCGTGGGAGAAGGATACGGAGGCTTGGCGAGGCGCAGCCGAGCGTAGCCGCAGTTGGATGGGGGGCGCACCCAGAGGTGCGCGCGCGCCTGCGGCGCGCAACCCCTCACCCAGCTACGGCTAAGCTCGGTTTGCTCGCTAAGCCTTGCAACCCTCTCCCACAGGGGGAGAGGGGATCCACATGCGAACGCCCCTTCAAGACCAGGGGGGAAGATCAGCATGGCTTCCGGCGCGAATGCCGCGATTCTCTATCGGCCGGAGGGATTCGAGACCAGCGGGCCGCGGCTGATGGGAAGACAAGCCGCCGGCGAGGGCTTCCTCAAGGGCTTCGTGCAGCATGCCGACGTGGACAAGCTCTATTGCTACGCGCCGCGCCGCGAGCAGGCCGATCATTTCAACGCCGCGGTCGAGGCCAACGGCAACAACCGGCCGGTCGAGTGGCTGAACGAGATCGATGCGCGCGCGCCGGCCAAGGCCGGCACGCTCTATCTGCCCGATCCCTCGGTCTCGCTGCATGCCTGGCGGCGGCGGCATTTCGACCAGCGTGCCTATTCGATCGTCGGCATCACGCATACCACCGCCTCGGCCGGCGCCATGGACTGGATCTCCGGCCTGCAGCTCTCGCCGGCGCAGGACTGGGACGCGCTGGTCTGCACCTCGACGGTGGTGAAGCAGACGGTCGATTTCGTGCTCGAGGCCCAGGCCGAGTTCCTCGGCGCCCGGCTCGGCGCGCAGAAGTTCCCGCGGCCGCAGCTTCCCGTCATTCCGCTCGGTATCGACACCGCGCGTTTCACGCCCGATGCCGCCAAGCGCGGCCAGAGCCGCGCCGCGCTCGGCATCGCCGAGGACGACATCGTGGTGCTGTTCGTCGGCCGCCTGAGCTTTCATGCCAAGGCGCATCCGCTGCCGATGTATCTGGGGCTCGAGCGCCTGGCGCGCACGATGCCGGGGCGTAAGATCCACCTGCTGCAGGCCGGCTGGTTCGCCAACGAGTTCATCGAGAAAGCGTTCAAGTCGGGTGCGCAGACCTTCTGCCCCTCGGTGCGCTGCCGCTTCGTCGATGGCCGCAACGCCCCGGCGCGGGACCAGGCCTGGGCCGCCGCCGACATCTTCACCTCGCTCTCGGACAATATCCAGGAGACCTACGGCCTGGCGCCGGTCGAGGGCATGGCGGCCGGCCTGCCCTGCGTGGTGACCGACTGGGACGGCTATCGCGACACCGTGCGCGACGGCATCGACGGCATCCGCGTACCCACCATCATGCCGCCGCCCGGCTGGTCGGAGGATCTCGCCGACCGCCATGCCAACCAGCTCGACAACTACGATCACTATTGCGGCTTCACCAGCCAGTTCGTCGCGGTCGATCCCGAGGCCTGCACCGCGGCCTATGCGCGGCTCGCCGGCGATCCCAACTTGCGCCGGCAGATGGGCGCGGCCGCCCGCGAACGCGCGGTGGCTTTATTCGACTGGCGGGTGGTCGTGAAGCAGTACCAGCAGCTCTGGGCCGAGCTCGCCGAGCGCCGCAAGAGTGCGCCGGAATCCGTGCCGCGGCTGGCCGGGCAGCCGGTGCAGCCGACCCGCGCCGATCCCTACCAGGCCTTCGCCGGCTATGCGACGTCGACCTTGGCGCCGGATGACAAGATCGAGCTGGCGCCGGGCGCGACGCCGGCGACCTTCGACGGCGTCACCAGCTCGGCGCTGATCAGCTTCGCCCGGGCGGTGAACCCGCCGGCCGCGGAGATGCATCGCGTGCTGGAGTCATTGAAGGGCGGCAGCCGGTCGGTGGCGCAGATCGCGCAGGATGGATCGCGCGAGACGCAGAGCACTCGCGCGCGCAGCCTGCTCTGGCTGGCCAAGCTGGGGCTGGTGCGGATACGGAAGAGCTAGCGCTCTATTTCGCCGCGTAGCCCTTCATGAACATCTCGACCGCGCCGGCGACGACGTCGTCGGCGGTCGGCTCGTCCTTCGCCAGGTCGCCGAGATCGAGCATGCGCTGCAGGTAGAGCGGGCCGCGCACCAGCCAGATCAGCTGATGGGCGGCGAGCCGCGGGTTGGGAACGTTCAAGGTGCCGCGCCGGTTGTTCGCCTCGAAGAAGGCGGCCAGCATCTTGCGGAACGGCAGCGGCCCGGATTCGACGAAGGCCTGCACCAGTTCGGGGAAGCGCGGGCCTTCGGCGATGATCACGCGGTAGATGCCGAGGGTCTTCGGCGCCAGCAGGAAGCGTTCGATCTCGCGGCAGATCTGGGTCAGCGCCTCGCGCACATCCTCCATCTCGGTCAGCGCCGGCATCAGGCCTTCGGCATAGACGCGGCAGGCATTGTGGACCATCGAAGCGAACAGCCGGTCCTTGCTCTCGAAATGGGCATAGACGGTCGCCTTGGAGACGCCGGCCGCGCGGGCGATCTGGTCCATGCTGACCGCGCCGTAGCCATGCTCGCGGAACAGCTGGCCGGCGGCATCGAGGATCGCCTCGGTCTTCTCCGGGCGGCGGCCCGCCGAGGGGGCGAAGGTCTCGGCCACCGATTGGGCCAGCGGGGCGGAACTCATTCTCTCACTCCAAGGTCGATACGAAGTGTGATCCAGCGCACAGCTGACTGAACTGAACGGTTCAGTTCGCGCTTGACTCTAGTTAGTCCGGGCACCAATCTCCGTCAAGACTAAACTGTACGGTTCAGTTTGATCGACTGAGCGCCGCTAAGCCTCTGATGAGGAAAGGATATCCGCCATGGTCAAGCTCGCGATTCGTCTTCTCCTGGTGCTGATTGTAGCAGCCGGGGCGGTCGGCGGTGGAGCCTATTGGTGGCAGACCGGCCGATTCCAGGAGAGCACCGACAACGCCTATGTCGAGGGCGACATCTCGGTCGTGAGCCCGCTGGTCGAGGGCAAGGTGGCCGAGGTCGCGGTCGGCGACAACCAGGCGGTCAAGGCCGGCGACGTCCTGGTCACCATCGAGAGCGACGACTTCCGCGCGCGGGTGGCCGAAGCGCAAGCCAGCGCGGCCGCCGCGGCCGCCTCGATCGCCACGATCGACAGCCAGATCACCTGGCAGCAGACCAAGATCGACCAGATCGTCGCCCAGCAGCGCAGCGCCGCCGCGGAGCTGACGCGCGCGAAGACGGTCTATGACCGCTACAAGAAGCTGATCGAGAGCAAGGTGATCGGGACCCAGGACCTCGACGAGGCGACCGCGGCTTACGTGAAGGCGCAGGCCGCCGTCTCCGAAAGCTCGGCCGAGCTCGCCGCGGAGCAGACCCAGCTCGGCGTCTACCAGGCCTCGCGCAAGGAAGCCGAGGCCAAGCAGATGGAGGCCGCCGCGACCTTGAAGCTGGCCGAGATCAACCTCGACCGCACCGTGATCAAGGCGCCGATCGACGGCGTCGTGGGCAATCGCGGCGTGCGGGTCGGCCAGTATGTGAAGGCCGGCACCCAGCTCCTGTCGCTGGTGCCGACCGAGGTCCATGTGGTCGCCAATTTCAAGGAGACCCAGCTCGACCGGATGCGGCCGGGCCAGGAGGTCGCGATCTCGGTCGATGCCTTCCCCAGCGAGAAGCTGATCGGCACGGTCGAAAGCTTCGCGCCCGCAAGCGGCGCCGAGTTCAGCCTGCTGCCGGCGGAGAACGCGACCGGCAACTTCACCAAGATCGTGCGCCGCGTGCCGGTGCGGATCGCACTGCCGGCGGACAATCCGCTGCACGGGTTGCTGCGGCCGGGCCTCTCGGTGGTGGTCGATGTCGACACCCGCACCGGCCCCAAGGTTCCGGGCGAGAGCGACAAGGCGCCGAAGATCGCCGCGGGCGGCCTGCTGTTCGGCGCCGCCGTCGCCAGCGACCAGAAGTAAGCGCTGCTTCTAAGGAAAGCCTGAGATGAACCGCCCGCTCACCACCCGCGACTGGGTCGGGTTCATGATCATGGTGTTCGGGATGTTCATGGCGATCCTGGACATCCAGATCGTCTCCTCCTCGATCGCCGAGATCCAAGCCGGGCTGGCCGCCAGCGCCGACGAGATCAGCTGGGTGCAGACCTCCTACCTGATCGCCGAGGTGGTGATGATCCCGCTGACCGGCATCCTGTCGCGGCTGATGTCGACGCGGGTCTTCTTCTCGATCGCGGCGGCGGGCTTCACCCTCACCAGCATGCTCTGCGCGCTGGCCTGGGACATCAACTCGATGATCGTCTTCCGGGCGCTGCAGGGCTTCCTGGGCGGCGCGATGATCCCGACGGTCTTCGCCACCTCCTTCATCGTCTTCCCGCCGGAGAAGCGCAACTTCCTCTCGGTGCTGATGGGCCTGGTCGCGACCATGGCGCCGACCCTGGGCCCGACCTTGGGCGGCTATCTCACCCAGACCTTCTCCTGGCACTGGCTGTTCCTGGCCAACCTGCTGCCGGGCATCGTGGTCTCGGTCGGCGTCTGGCTGCTGGTCGATTTCGACAAGTCGGACAAGTCGCTGCTGAAGGACTTCGACACGACCGGCCTCATCCTGATGGCGGTGTTCCTCGGCTGCATGCAATACGCGATCGAGGAAGGGCCGCGCCAAGACTGGTTCGAGGACGCGGCGATCCGCAACGCCGCCGTGGTCGCCGCGCTGTTCGCCGTGCTGTTCTTCTGGCGCAGCTTCACCTACCGGGCGCCGATCGTCGACCTGCGCGGCTTCGCCGACAAGAATTTCGCGCTGGGCTGCATGTACAGCTTCATCATCGGCATCGGCCTCTACGGCTCGACCTATCTGACACCGGTCTTCCTCGGCCAGGTGCGCGGCTTCAACGCGCTGCAGATCGGCCAGATCATGTTCGTGACCGGGGTCTTCCAGTTCATGTCGGCGCCGATCGCCGGCCGCCTCGCCGGCAAGCTCGACCTCAGGATCATGCTCGCCTTTGGCCTGCTGATGTTCGGCGGCGGCGTCTGGCTGCAGACCTATATGACCTCGGAATGGGGCTTCTGGGAGTTCTTCCTGCCGCAGGCGGTGCGCGGCTTCGCGCTGATGTTCCTGTTCATCCCGATCAACGCGGTGGCGCTCGGCACCCTGCCGCCGGCCCGGCTGAAGAATGCCAGCGGCCTCTACAACCTGATGCGCAACCTGGGCGGTGCCATCGGCCTCGCGGGCATCAACACCATCATCAACGACCGCTTCGCGCTGCATTGGGCGCGGCTGGTCGAGGGCCTCACCCCCAGCAACCCGAACCTGCAAGCCTATCTCGACGGCGCCCAGGGCGCGATGGGCGATGCGCTGGGGGATTCCGGCACGCTCGCCGGCTTGAAGCTGCTGACGCGGTTGGTCCGCCAGCAGGCGGAGACGCTCACGCTCGCCGACACCCAGCTGGTGATGGCGGCGATCTTCATCGGCGGCCTGCTGTTCATCCCGCTGCTCTCCAAGCCGCGCACAGCGCCGGCGAAGGCCTCGGCAGAGGCGCATTAAGCGAAGCGAGGGGGGTGCCTCCTCCGCGCACTTGTGGCTTTCCGGCATAGGCATAACGACCTAAGCGCGAGCTTCGAGGAATAGCTGCAACCGACCCCTTGCCTTCCAATGAAAATATCACTATGGTGTGTTCATCATTGACGCGCCTCCTGCTGGGGCGTGGCACCAGATCACTGGATTAGGCCGCGAGGTCCAGATCAGCGCACCCCTCGCAGGCCGCTTCGATTCACGCGCACCGCAATCAGGCCCCAAGCAGGGAGGCGTCCGGCATGGCTGATTTCCAGATGTGGGAACGAGGCGTGCTGCCGCAGGGCAGTATCGTCGCGCCGCAAGCCGGCCCGAGCCTCGCCGAATCCTTTGGCGCAGGAGTATCCGATCTCGTTAGCGCCGCGACGGGCGCAGCGAGCGCGGTGCAGAAGGCCGATGCGCTACGCGCCGAGAAGCAATGGGAAATCGACCAACCGAAAGCAGCCGCGCTGGTAAACCAGCTTCAACTTCAGATCGCCGAGCAACTGCCTGAGCTCAAGGCGCAGGCGGCGCCCGGCCTCGCGGATTACCCAGACAAGATCAACGCGGCGATCACGCGTGCCACCGAAGAAGCCTTGAAGGAATATTCCGATCCTCGCGTTCAGCGCTATGTCCGCGGCTACATGGATGCGTATCGCGTCTCGGCGGCGACAACCGGGATCCAGGAGAGAACGGTTGCCACGCTGAAGCGCGACGCGGCCGCGCTGCAATCACTGTTGGAGGGCCAGTCCAAGCTCGTTGCCCACGACTTCGCCAACTACGATACCGCGGTTGGGTTGATCGACGAAACACTCGCTGCCAACCGCCATCTCGGCGCCGACCGCAAAATCGAGTTCAGCTCGATTGCCAAGCATGCGTTGGCCAAGGCGGGGCCTGGACGCGCTCATCGAGCGCGATCTGGAGGCAGCGGACAGGGTCTTGGGTTCCGGCAAGCTGGATGGTGTGCTCACCAACGACGACGCGCAATCCTACCGCGATACGATCAAGAGCAAGCGCGCGCTGCGCGAAAGCGAGGCGCATCTCGTGCGGCAGCAGCAGCAGGAGAAGCTGCAGGCGGACGGCAAGGTCGTGATCAATCGGGCCTTCAATGCGGCACGCGAGACGGGCGAATACAATCTGGCCGACCTTGACGTCATCAAGAAGGCATTTCCCGACAAGTATCAGGAGATTCAAGCTGCGTTGGCGCGCGAACGCACGATCGGCCACGACAGCTTCATCATCCCCGCGCAGACGGAGGCGCAGGACCAAGAGCTCGAAACTCGCATCAAGGTCGATTTGGGCGCAAAGCCGCATGACCAGGGACTCATCGACCGGCTGAAGAATATCCAGGAGCAGCGTCGGATTAAAGCGGCGGCACTCAAGCACAGCCCAGAAGCCTACGTACGGCAATGGGTGCCGGAGGTGCAGAGGGGCTGGGATGAAGTTGCCAAGAATCCCGACAACGTCGATCTCCTGCAAAAGACCATCGAACTCTCCCGCCAAGCGCAGCTGGCGCGCGGCGTCAATGACAAGAATGTGCGCGTATTGCCGGAGGCGATGGGCGACTTCTATTTGAAGGTCGCCACCGGACCGGACGGTGCCGACGCGATCCCGCAGATGAAAGAAGCTCTCGGGGACGATTGGAAGGAGCTGCTCGAGCAGTCGAGTAGAAAGGCCGGTCCTCTAGTGAATGTCGCGCTCATGCTCGACTCGGAGCAGGGTCGCGTTCGTGCACAGCTGCTCGAGATCAATGGCAATGGCGGCACCGCCGCTCTGGAAGCATCGCCGCCGAAGAAGTATTCGGCGCAGAATGTTCTTAGCCGCGTGCGGAGCGCGCTCGATGAATTGGCGCCGAGCTTCAGCGAGCAACCAGGCGGCGCGCAGGTGTTTGAGCGCATCATGACTTCCGTCTATGCGCTGACCCTAAGTTATATCGAGACACAGCACCTGGAGCCTGCGGAAGCCGCAGAGCGTGCCGCCCTCGAGGTGGCGACCGATCGTTACTCTGCACAACAGTTCAACGGCCACTATTACCGCATCCCGCGCAATTATGACGCCGGTGTCATCGCCGAAATGCTGCCGAAGTACACAACCGATTCAATCGACTACGGCAAGGTGGATAAACCGGCGCATCTGCAGAGCCTACCAGCAGAGTTCATCAAGTTGGCATTGGCCAACAATGGTTATTGGACCACAAGGGGCGACGAGCAAGGGCTCTATTTTCGGGCGCCTACGGGAGCACCGGTGACGATCGAAGGAAAGCCGATCACCATCCTGTGGCCGGAGTTGCTCCAAAGCGGCGGGATTTAGGGGCGGCCCGAACCACCTCGCTGATGCTTTAGAGCGCCGATGCTTGCGAAGCATTCTGCGTCTCTGTATACAATTTTTGGTTGATTATAAATGACATTTCAGACGCAGCTTGAGGCAGTTCCGGCATCCGAGGGCGATGACAGAGCAGATATCGCGCCGCCACTCGGCGCGCAGTTCATGCCGCGCGTCCGTGGATCTGCTCTTCCGACCGTGACCTTAGCTGAAGCGCAGCAGCGCGTGGATGAAGCTGGGGGCTTGGGAGATGCAGAGGTCTACGGCGGAATGAGCGTGCAGGCGCTCGATCTCTATATCCGTCGCACCGAGAAGCTCGGCAACCATCGACCAAGTCCCGCGAATGCCGGGGCGGCGCCTCGAACCATGATCGATGCGCTGGTCAATCCTGGCCCCGCGCCCGCCGGTGCGGAGTACTGGGGTGGATCGGCGGCGCCGGTCGTTTGGGACATCGGTAAAGGCATCTTTGTCGAAGGCCCGAAGCAATTATTTGCGGGCGTCTCCGACGGAATCGGAAACACATTGCTGGCGGTCGATGAGCTTTCGGGTTGGCTCAATCGTAATGTCGCAGACCTTCGATTTTCTACATTGCTTGGAAATCCGGACACATCAAATCCCGAAATGAACTCGCCGGAGTTCAAGCAATTCGCCGAGGGCTTCAAGTCGATCGAGCACGGAGACACCGTCACCGGCTCGCTGATCCGGAGCACGGCATCCTTTCTCACCGGGCTTGCGCTGGCTCGGCGCATACCGGGTTTCGGAGGGACCGGAAAATTGCCGATGCTCGGCGCCGGCAGTCTTTCGGCGTTCCTGACAATGGGGCCCGATGATCCTGGCCTTGCCAACCTGATGCAGGAGCAACCGGCCCTCGCCAATCCAATTGCTGAGGTCCTGGCCACGAAACCGGCGACAACGCCGCGCTGAACCGCTTCAAGCACGCGGTCGAAGATTTGGGCCTCGGGGTTGTCGGCGAAGGTCTCTTGCTCGCCGTGAAGGCAATGCGGAACGCAAGACATGCGACGGCTGCGCCGGAGAGTGGGCCACCATTGCTGGAGGCGGAGGAGCGCCGACTCCTAACACACCGCTCCGATGAGTCGGCTGCGGACGACCAACCGTCGAAGGTTGCCGGTGCTCGCACCGATGAAGCTCCAGCCAATGACAATGTCCGCGCTGACAACGACAACGTTGCCCCGGCTGGTGAAACCGCAACGCCGCGTCGTCCCTTTATTGGGCTTGTTGACGTGATCCGAAACTCCATCGACGGAAGCTTGGATCGGATGGAGGCGATGACGAATGCGGAGCTTTCAGAGCTTTGGGCGGGCAAGGTTGGCGAGAACGCACCAGGAGGCGGACGGCTGCCTGATTCAATCATCGGCTATGATGTCGATCTCGCCGTCAAAGGATGGTTTGAGGAGTACTTGCCGCACTGGAACACCCGGTTCGAAACGCCCGGCGTTTCGGGAAAGCTGCAGAAGCCCGACTTTACTTCGATCGTGGGAATTATCGAGTTCAAACCCGGGACGCCGAGCGGCGTGAAAGCTGGCAAGGAGCAGGCGGAGAGATACGCACGGGAACTGGGCGTCGAAGCAACTTACATGACTTACGAGTTGACCGAAGCACAGCAACTGCGACTGCTGCGGATAAAGGAACACATTAAGGCGTTGCACCGCGAGAAATACCTTATGCAGCCGCTGCCCATACCAATGCCACTCCAAAAGGAGCTAGTGCCCATCAAGATCGGCTTGCCGGACAGCGACTAGTTGCATATAGTACAAATGTAGAACACCGGAGGCTGCAAGTGTCGGGAATGTCAGACCGGGATCGGGATATGGCGCGGATGCGCCGGGTCGTGGAGCACGTGGTCCGCGGGTGGAGGCACAGCCCGGCCGAAGGGCTGGAAAGTATCCTGACTGGCAACCCGGATACGACGGCCCTGGCGGCGCGGGACGGCGCGAGCTCAGGCGGCGGAGCTGAAGGGGCGCCGAAGCCATTCTGGTCGGTGAAAGCGCGACAGATCGATCTTTGGTCGCTGTTGCTGCATCATCTGATTGCCGACATCGAGAAGGCGAATCTTCATCCGCTTTGGACCAGCGGTGGTCCGGAGTTCGATCGCCAAGTCGCGCGCGCACTTTGGCGAATTGGACCGGAGTCAAATGAGCACAGTGCGAGCAGCAACCCACCAACACAGGATGCATCGTTGCCCGCGCAGGCGGTTACTCTCGCGAGGGTCATTTCATCCTATCAGGACCGTGTCCACCGACTGGAAAGTCGGCTGACACCGACGACATCCTATCCGGGCCACCTGATCAGCCACAGCCACGATCCCTTACGACTGCGGCGCGCCGGCAAGGCGGCATGGGTGGCCTCTATCATTCCACTGCTCGATACCGGAATGATCAAACCCGGCGGCGTGGAAGAGGTGCTCGATGGCGCCTGGGAATTGATCGTCACGCTCGGTCACGTCGAGATGGACCTGCGATTCAAGGATGGCGACAGCTGGACCGAATACAACACGCGCTTCGGCTTCGGCTCGTTGCGTGAGGCGGTGGTTTCCGGACTCGAACGCGCGGCGCGGCGGATCGGCATGGTGGACGTCTTTGGCGCCAACCCTGAGACCTTTCTTGAAGGCATCTTCTTTTCGCTTCAGAAACTTGGTCTCGATGTTGAGCCGCAGGATCGGCAACGGATCCAGGGCATTGTCAGCAGTCTCGCGCCGGTCCGCGCGATCGGGTTGCTTCATCCGGCAATTGAGCTCGATATCGCCGAAGGTGCGCCCAAGGAACTCATCGACCTCGCGGTAGCACTGTTTCCGGGTGCGAACGACTTTCCAGCGCTGAATGACAACACGCTGTTTCAGGCAATCGATGGCGATCTGTCGGCGATGGCCTCAGGCGCGGAGATCGCAGAGCCGAGGGAGCGACAGTCATTTGCTCAACATGTGGAGCTCTTCTGTCGCTGCATGCGGGCCACCTTGGTCGAGCCATTCACCGCATGGGATCTCCCGCCGGGCCGCTCGACCGAGTTGCTGGGCCAATTGATGAAGCTCGACGCGTCGAACTGGTGGCGGGAGGCGGCACGCCGCTCGATCTGGCTTACGCTTCGACTGTTCGGGAGCAGCGCTTTGAAACGCAGCCACTCCGAGCTGGACCCTCACCTTGCATCGGTGTTGCAGCAATACAGCATAACGCCGGAGGGATGGGAGTCGCACCGTGCCGATTGCCGCCTCGCACCCCGCACCGGATCCTATTCCGAGGCGCAGTCCCGAGCGACGATTGAGTCACTGATGCGCTACTTTTGGGATCGACTGGTCTTCATAGCTCTGGAGCCAGACGGGCCGAACCATATCGCGCATGGCCGAGGAGTTGCCGATTTCACCGCCGAAGGGGCGCTGTTGCGATTCATGGCGTTGTTTCGGGAGTTCCGTGCTCCCGTCCCGCCGAAGCCGCTCGGTGATCCGACGGCAGAGCGTCAGACAGACCGGACTATGCGAGAGGCGCTTTCAAGCGGCGACGTCCTTAACCCGTTTGCCAACTTCCTGATTTGGCAGGTCCTCCTTCAGCGGCTCCGTAACCTTGCTGAGCGCGCCGGCGGGCAAGAAGCGGACGACCAGTCCTGGTTCGACGCGGCGCGCATCAGCGGTGCGCTCGGGTTCTGCGCCGACTATCTATTCGGCCGGACTACCGGTTTGAGCCAGGTGCCATTGAGCAGCTACCCGGAGCTGCATCATCCGGCCATTCCGCCGGCGATCGCTCTCTGGAAAAAGGCGCGCGATGCCGAGGACATTCGAAGCGAACTTGCCGACTGGGCCAGACGCCAAGGCGATGCAGCTGCGCTAGACCGTTTGTATTCGACCCGGGAGGCGCTTAACCGGGCAGTCCGGCATCATCTGCAGGACATGATGTCGCCGGGCTACCTCCTTCGCATGCTCAAAGAGAGCCGAGCACGAGATGCCGCCGACTACTGGCGCTCGCCGGATTGATGTTGGACGGAGGGATCGGGGATAGGGGAACTTCGGTTACCACACCAATGATCCGCTCGCTTGAGCAGCAGGCATCCGGCCCCTCGCCAAAAAGAATGCCCGGGTCTCGCGACCCGGGCATGCCCTTCGATCAGCGAAGATTCGCTCAGCAATCCAGCGTGTTCTGGCGTTCCCACTCGGTCAGGTGCTTGGTGAAGCTGTTCCACTCGTCGGTCTTCATCTTCACATAAGAGTCCACAAAGCTGTCGCCGAACTGCTCGCGCACCGACTTCGACTTGTCGGTGAGGCGCAAAGCGTCCAGCAGGTTCAAGGGCAGCTTCTTCGCGTTCTTCACCGTGTGGCCTTCGGTATACATGTTGATGTCGAGCCGCTTCCCCGGATCGCGGTTGTTGGCGATGCCGTCCAGGCCCGCCGCCAGGATGCCGGCCTGCAGCAGGTAGGGGTTGGTGGCGCCGTCGGCCAGGCGGATCTCGAAGCGGCCGGCATCGGGCACCCGGATCATGTGGGTGCGGTTGTTGCCGGTCCAGGTGATGCTGGAGGGCGACCAGGTGGCGCCCGAGGTGGTGCGCGGCGCGTTGATGCGCTTGTAGGAATTGACCGTCGGGTTGAAGAAGGAGCAGAGGGCGTCGGCATTGTGCAGGATGCCGCCCAGCGCCTTGTAGGCGGTCTTCGAGAGGCCGAGCTCGCCCTTCGGGTCGCCGAACAGGTTGGTGCGGCCGCTCTTGTCCCAGAAGGAAACATGCGCGTGGCAGCCGTTGCCGGTCAGGTTCGAGAACGGCTTCGGCATGAAGGTCGCGCGCATGCCGTGCTTCTCGGCGATCGACCGCGCCATGTATTTGAAGAAGACATGGCGGTCGGCGGTCAAGAGCGCGTCGTCATATTCCCAGTTCATCTCGAACTGGCCGTTGGCGTCCTCGTGGTCGTTCTGGTAGGGCTTCCAGCCCAAGGCCAGCATGCTGTCGCAGATCTCGGTGATGACGTCGTAGCGCCGCATCAAGGCCTGCTGGTCGTAGCAGGGCTTGTCCTGGGTGTCGGCGCCGTCCGCGATCGCCTTGCCATCCGGCGTGATCAGGAAGAACTCGCATTCGACGCCGCTCTTCATCCGCAGGCCCTTCTTCTCGGCCTCGGCGATCTTGCGCTTCAGCAGCGCCCGCGGGCTGTCGGTGACGGGCTTGCCGTCCATCCAGAGGTCGCTGGCCAGCCAGCCCACTTCCGGCTTCCACGGCAGCTGGATCAGGCTTTCGGGATCGGGCTTGGCGAAGAGGTCGGGATGGGCCGGCGTCATGTCGAGCCAGGTCGCGAAGCCGGCGAAACCGGCGCCGTCCCGCTGCATCGCGCCGATCGCGGCGGCGGGCGAAAGCTTCGCGCGCAGCACGCCGAAGAGATCGACGTAGGAAATCAGGAAATACTTGATCTTTCGCTCTTTCGCGATTTTCGCGAGATCGGTCGCCATGGTCCCCTCTTGCTTTCGGCGCCGCGTCGCTGGTCGCGCGGCGTCTCCCTGTTACGCCATCGAAGATGTGATCAGCACTTGTCCTGTCAGTATTTGTCCTGTCCGGGAATCCAGTTGGTCCCCGCCAGCGGCACGCGCGCCATGGCCGCGGATTCCACGGTCAGCGCCACGAGGTCGTCCGGCTCCAGGTTGTGCAGGTGGCTCTTGCCGCAGGCCCGGGCGATGATCTGCGCCTCCATGGTGAGGACGGCGAGGTAGTTCGCCAGGCGATGGCCGGCCTTTTCCGGATCGAGCCGGGCAGCCAGCTGCGGATCCTGGGTGGTGATGCCGGCCGGGTCGCGGCCTTCATGCCAGTCGTCGTAGCAGCCGGCGGTCGAGCCCAGTTTCTTGTATTCCTCTTCCCATTTCGGGTCGTTGTCGCCGAGCGCGATCAGCGCCGCGGTGCCGATCGAGACCGCGTCGGCGCCCAGCGCCAGGCATTTCGCCACGTCGGCACCATTACGAATGCCGCCGGAGACGATCAGCTGCACCTTGCGGTGCATGTCGAGATCCTGCAGCGCCTGCACCGCCGGGCGGATCGCCGCCAGGATCGGCAGGCCGACATGCTCGATGAAGACGTCCTGGGTCGCCGCGGTGCCGCCCTGCATGCCGTCGAGCACGACCACGTCGGCGCCCGACTTCACCGCCAAAGCGGTGTCGAAATAGGGCCGCGTGGCGCCGACCTTCACATA
This sequence comes from Dongia sp. agr-C8, assembly GCF_054658695.1. Taxonomy (NCBI): domain Bacteria; kingdom Pseudomonadati; phylum Pseudomonadota; class Alphaproteobacteria; order Rhodospirillales; family Dongiaceae; genus Dongia; species Dongia sp. agr-C8. Next base: position 703,788 of record NZ_BAAGHZ010000001.1, on the reverse strand, counting down.
GATCGGCTTCTCCCAGTTGGTGATCTCGCGGAGCTCGTGGATCTTGATGGTGAGATCGTCCGGGCCGGTCCAGTCGGGATGCCGGCAGGCGGAGCGCTGGTCGATGCCGATCGGCAGGTTGCGCATCTTGGCGACGCGCTCGGTGATCTTCTGCCCCAAGAGCATGCCGCCGCCGCCGGGCTTCGCGCCCTGCCCGATCACCACTTCGATCGCATCGGCCTTGCGCAAATCGTTCGGATTCATGCCGTAGCGCGAGGGCAGCAGCTGATAGACCAGGGTCTTCGAGGACTTGCGCTCCTCCGGTGTCATGCCGCCGTCGCCGGTCGTGGTGCTGGTGCCCATGATCGAGGCGCCGCGGCCGAGCGCGTCCTTGGCCGCGCCGGAGAGCGAGCCGAAGCTCATGCCGGCGATGGTGACCGGGATCTTGAGCTCGATCGGCTTCTTCGCATAGCGGGTGCCGAGCGTGACGTTGGTCGCGCATTTCTCGCGATAGCCTTCCAGCGGATAGCGCGAGATCGAGGCGCCGAGGAACAGCAGGTCGTCGAAATGCGGGACCTTGCGCTTGGCGCCGCCGCCGCGGATGTCATAGATGCCGGTCGCCGCGGCGCGATGGATCTCCGCGATCGAATGGGCATCGAACGTCGCCGACATGCGCGGCGGCGTGTAGAAGGGCGTGGGGTTGGCGCGATCGCTCATGTGCGGCCTTCGTCAGTAGGCATCGACGTTGTCGATGTGGAAGTTGTAGAGCTTGCGCGAGGAACCGTAGCGCCTGAAGCTCTTGGGATCGGCATCGACGCCGGCCGCCTGCAGCAGCCGGGCGAGCTTGGCGAGATGGTGCGGCGTCATCTTCTTCTCGACGCAGTCGGCGCCGAGGCTTTCGACCTTGCCGCGGACATAGAGCCGCGCCTCGTAGATCGAATCGCCGAGATTGGCGCCGGCGTCGCCGCAGACCACCAGCGCGCCGGACTGGGCCATGAAGGCGCTCATCGCGCCGACCGAGCCCTTCACCACGATGTCGATGCCCTTCATCGAGATGCCGCAGCGGGTGCCGGCATCGCCCTCGATCACCAGCAAGCCGCCCTGGCCGGTGGCGCCCGCCGCCGCGGAAGCGGTGCCCTTCACCACGACCTCGCCGGACATCATGTTCTCGGCGACGCCGACGCCGCATTGGCCGTGGATCACCACCTTGGCCTTCTGGTTCATGCCGGCGCAGTAATAGCCGATATGGCCGTCGATATGGACCTCGATCGGCGCCGTCAGCCCGACCGCGCAGGCATGCTCGCCATGCGGGTTGGTGAGCTTCCAGAGCCGCTCGTTGGTCTCGGCGGGGAGACCCTGGAGCCGCTGGTTGACTTCGCGGAGCGGGGTCTTCTCGAGATCGATCGTGTTCAATGCAGGCTCGCCCTAATGGAGTGACCAGGTGTAGACGGTCGCCGGCGCCGGCTCCCAGATCTTCGCCTTCTCGATGTTCGGGAGATAGGCGAGGCTGCGGAACTCCGAGGCCATGGCGACCCAGTCGTCGTTCTCGGCCAGCACCGCGGGCTTGCAGGCGACCGCGTCGCGCAACACCGCGAAGCCGTCCTTGGTGCCCATGGTGAAGGTGAAGAAGCCGTCGAGATCGCTCAAGCCCGCTTCCATCGCTTCCTTCAGCGAGGCGCCTTCCTTCAGGCGGTGCGCAAAATAGCGCGCGGCGACCTCGGAATCGTTGTCGGTCTCGAACTCCTGGCCCTGCTTCCTGAGCCACTTCCTGAGGTTGTTGTGGTTGGAGAGCGAGCCGTTGTGCACCAGGCACATGTCCGAGGCCGGCGTGAAGGGATGCGAATGCTCGGTGGTGACGGCACTCTCGGTCGCCATGCGGGTATGGCCGATGGCGTGGCTGCCTTCCATGCCGGCCAGGCCGTATTTCGCCGCGACATCGGCCGGCAGGCCCATGTCCTTATAGACTTCCATCAGCTGGCCGTAGCCCATGATGCGGACATCGGGATGGTTGGCGCGGATCCAGGGCAGCACCCGGTCTTCCGGGCAATGCGCCACCAGGCGCGCATGGTTGCCCTTCTGGTCGATGTCGGTCTCGACATTGAGCGCGTCGGCAAGATCGCCGGCCAGCTTGTGCCAGTGATAGGTCGTATCGGCGTTGAACAGGGTGATCTTGCTCTGCCCCGCCGGCACGGCCGCGTGATAGACCGCGATCCCGGCGCTGTCCGGCCCGCGCTCGGTCATGCCGACCAGCATGGTCTCGAGATGCTTCCCGAGCGCCGGCTTCAGCGCGGGATTCTTCAGAAAGAGGCCGACGATGCCGCACATGGCACTGCTCCGTATCCTGGCAAAAAGCTGCCGGATATTAGCGCAGCCCTCGGCCCGATTTCAAGCATCAGGAAACAATTTTTCCTGGCAGGAAAATGGCTCGGTTCGGCAGGATTGTCGCCGCTCCACTCTCGATCGTCATCCCATGGCTTGGCATGACGGAGTTTAATAAGGCAAGCAGCACTCAGCCGCGCTCGCGGGTGTAGGTGATGATCGAGAGGAAGCGGATCGGCAGCTTCTTCAGCTGCTCCGGCCCGTGCGGCACGTCGGAATCGAAGAACAGGCTGTCGCCGGGGGTGAGCTGGTAGAGCCGGTCGCCGTGCCGGTAGCCGACCTCGCCCTCCAGCATGTAGATGAACTCGATCCCGTCATGCTGGAACACCGGGAAGACGTCGGAGTCCTTGGTCAAAGTGATGAGATAGGGTTCGACTGCGAGGTCGCGGCTCAGCGAATGGCCGAGCAGCTGGTATTGATGGCCGGCGCGGGTGCCGCGGCGCTCGATGGTGAGGCCCTGCCCCGCCTTCACATAGGTCGCGTCCTTCTCCTCCTCGAACTTGCGGAAGAAGGCGGTGACCGGGACCTGCAACGCCCTGGAGAGTTCCTGCAAGGTCGCCAGCGACGGCGAGGTCTGCCCGTTCTCGATCTTCGACAGCATGCCGGTGGACATGCCGGCCATGGTCGCGAGCTCGGCGACGGTCATGTTCAGCTTGCGCCGGAAGTCGCGCACCTCGTGGCCGATCGCCAATTCGAGACTGTTGCGCTGCGCACTGACGTGATGCGGGTCCTGGAAATCGAGCTTGGCATCGGCCTTCTTCGCCGCTTCCGGCGCGCCCTTGTTGCGCTTGGAAGGCGGCGATCGGCGCAGCGGCTCGCGCTTCTTCGCTTTGTTGGGCACCATCAATTTCCAGAACTTCGGGTCACGCCTTCAAGCCTCGGGTGATCCCAACGCCGGAGGTTTTCTGCCGGCGACAGTACACGTTCCGGCGTCCGTTTCGCAATGCATCGGTGCCGCCCAAGACACCGAGTCGCATGCGAACACGGCGCGTGCCGAGTCGCCGCAAGCTCGGAATCCCCGCGATTTTCCTGGCTCAATCGATTGCTGCAAACCGGCAGATTCGTTAGCTTGGAATCGCTGTGGGCGATTCGCCCTTACGCCAATCAATAGGGGTCTACGATGAACCAGCGTGACATGCTCGCCGCCGTACAGAAGAAGAGCGGCGTCGCCCTCAAGGACGTGAAAGCCGTCATCGAGGCGTTTTTTGAAACCGTGACCAAGACTTCGAAGAAGGAGCCGGTGCGCACGACCCTCGGCACGTTCGTGGTCGCGAAGCGCGCCGCCCGGATGGGCCGCAATCCGCAGACCGGCGAAGCGATCAAGATCGCGGCGTCCAAGAAGTTCCGCTTCCGGCCGTCCAAGGCCACCAAGGAAGCCGTGATGTAAATGAGGCGGCGAAGCCCCGGGATGGCTTCGCCTTGCAAGCCTCGGCGACGCCGTTTCTCATCGGAAGCGGCGGTTTGATGGGCGGTTGGGTATCGGGCAGAACAAGCATTCCGTCCCTACCCAATTGCCAAATCCCTCCTCGGTAAATCCGCCAAAAGCCGGCAAATCAGCCCTTTCACCCCCTGCGCTTCCCCGCGTGCGCGACATGGCATGCGCCCGAGATTCGCAGGACAAGTGGAACTCGCGCGTTCTATTCTTATATAGAGCGATGCGCCCGATTTCCGATTGCCCGTAATGCCGTCCAACATCCCCCGCCCCATCCTCGTCCCGCTGATCGTCGCGACGGCTTTGTTCATGGAGAACCTGGATTCGACGGTGCTCTCCACCGCGCTGCCGGCGATCGCGCAGTCGCTCGGCGAGAACCCGATCCGGCTCAACCTCGCGATCTCGTCCTATCTGCTGAGCCTCGCGGTGTTCATCCCGGCCAGCGGCTGGATCGCCGACCGCTTCGGGGCGCGGCATGTGTTCCGCGCCGCGATCGCGATCTTCATGCTGGGCTCGATCCTCTGCGGCCTCTCGGACACGTTGTTCGAGTTCATCGGCGCGCGCATCCTGCAGGGCGTCGGCGGCGCGATGATGGTGCCGGTCGGCCGCCTGGTGCTGCTGCGCTCGGTGGAGAAATCCGAGTTGGTACGGGCGATGGCCTATCTCACCCTGCCGGCGCTGATCGGGCCGGTGATCGGCCCGCCGCTCGGCGGTTTCCTCGCGACCTATGTCTCCTGGCGCTGGATCTTCTGGATCAACATCCCGATCGGCATCCTCGGCATCACCCTGGTGACGCTGTTCATCGAGAACGTCCGCGAGAAGGACGTGCGGCCGTTCGACACCTACGGCTTCATCATGACGGCGGTCGGTTTCACCGGGTTGATCTTTGGTTTTGAGTCAATCGGCCGCGGCACCCTGCCGATGCCGGTCGTGATCGCCCTGCTGGCGATCGGCGCCGCTTCGATCGCCGCCTATGTGCGTTACGCGTACCGCAACCCGCACCCGATCATCGATCTCCGGCTGCTCACCATCCCGACCTTCCGCGCCGGCATCTTCGGCGGATTCCTGTTCCGGATCGCGATCGGTGCGCTGCCCTTCATCCTGCCGATGATGCTGCAGCTGGGCTTCGGCCTGACGCCGTTCCATTCCGGCCTGCTGACCTTCGCCAGCGCCGCGGGCGCCATGCTTATGAAGGCGACCGCCGGCCCGGTGCTGCGCCGCTTCGGCTTCCGCCGCACCCTGATCGCCAATGCGGTGATCTCCGGCGCCTTCGTCGCGGTCTACGGCTTCTTCACGCCGACCACGCCGGGCTGGGTGATCCTCGGCCTGCTGCTGGCCGGCGGCTTCTTCCGCTCGCTGCAATTCACCGGCATCAACACGTTGACGATGTCCGACATCCCGCAGCCGCGTATGAGCCAGGCCTCCAGCTTCTCGGGCATCGGCCAGCAGCTGTCCTTGAGCGTCGGGGTCGGGATCGGCGCCATGGTGCTGCATTTCACCATCGCGCTGCACGGCGCGGGGCCGATCTCGGCGGCCGACTTCCCGCCGGCCTTCTTCCTGGTCGGCGCCATCGCTTGCACGTCGCTGCTGTTCTACCTGCCGCTCAGCGCCGATGCCGGCGCCGAGGTGACCGGGCACCGCGCCGCACGGCCGGTCGTCGTCGACGAGGCAAAGGCGCGCGGCGCGGAGTAGACAGCGGATCGGAACCCAGATTGATCGTCATTGCCGGGCCCAGCGGACGAATGTCCGCATTCGTGGACGGGGCCGGCTCGCGCCGCATGGAGACAGATGCCCGGGTCAAGCCCGTGCATGTCGGTTCATTATTCAGGCCCAGCCGCCGTCGATGGTCCATTCCTGCGCCGTGCACATCCGGGCATCGTCGGAGGCGAGGAACAGCACCAGGCGCGCGACATCCATCGGCTGGATCCGGTCCTTGAGGCACTGCGCGGCCTCGCGCATGGCATCGGCCTCGGGGGTGAGCCAGAGCGTCTTCTGCCGCTCGGTCATGATCCAGCCGGGCAGCACGGTGTTGACCCGGATCCTGTCGGGACCGAGATCGCGCGCCATGCCGCGGGAAAGCGCATGCATCGCCGCCTTCGCCGCGGTGTAGCCCGCCATGCCGCCCATCGCCAGCTTCCAGCTGATCGAGCCGAAATTGACGATCGAGCCGCCGCCGGCGCGCTTCATCTGCGGCGCCGCCGCCTGCATGGCGAAGAACACATGATTGAGGTTCACCGCCAGCCGGTCGTTCCAGTATTCCGGCGTCACCTCTTCCCATTTGTGCCGCTGGTCGTTGGCGCCGTTGTTGACCAGGGCCGAGAGGTCGCCGTGCTCCCGGCCGGCGCGCGCGATCGCGGCCTGCAGGCCGGCGATGTCCTTCAGGTCGCATTGGATGAACAGCGGCGCGTTACCGTATTGCTTCTTCAAATCCGTCGCGAGTTTCCCGCTGACCTCGGCGTTGATATCGACGAAGGCGACCTTGGCGCCCTGGTCGACGAAAGCCTCGACGATGGCGGCGCCGATGCCGGAGCCGCCGCCGGTGACGAACACGCTGCGGCCCTTGAGGCCCGGATGGCGGGCCAGTTTCGATAGATCCATGCTTACCTCGGATGATGCTGGCAGGCCGGCCCCGGGAACGAACCGGGAGCGCCCTATTTCTTGACCTTCGGTTTCGCCCGCCGCTTCTCGCGGCTGGTTTCACGGGCCTGTTGTGCCAGCACATCGCCCGTATCCGCAAGTAGCGCGCGCACCGCCTTGCGGGCGGCTTCCGGCCGCCGCTTGCGGATCGCCGTCACGATGTTCTCGTGCAGCGCATAGGCGTCGCGCCAGGTCTGGTTATGCTTGACGGTGAAGTCGAACATGGTGCCGAGCGCGGATTCGATCAGGAAGCCGAACGGCACCAGCAGCTCATTCCCCGCGGCCCAGAGGATGGCCACATGGAACTGCACGTCGGCGACGTTCCAGGCGGCGGGATCGACGGCGTCGCGCATGCCGTGCAAGGCCTGCTCGATCGTCTTCAACTGGCTCGCCGTATGGTTGACGGCGGCGAGCGCCGCCGCCTCCGGCTCCAGGATGTCGCGCACCTGGTGCATGGAGGCGAGGAAATGACTGCGCTCGGCGGCGGCGCAGTACCAGACCAGCACGTCCCGATCGAGCAGGTTCCACGACTCTTTCGGCTGGACCCGGGAGCCGATCTTCGGCCGGGAAATGATCAGGCCCTTGGCGGTCAACATCTTCATGGCCTCGCGCACCGCGGTGCGGCTCACGCCATAGGCCCGACAGCTTTCCGCCTCGTTGGGAAGAAGGTCCCCCGGAGCGAACTCTCCACGCAATATCCGCGCGCCGATGTCCTGGGCGACCTGGTGGTGCAGGCTACTCTTGCGCACCGCAGCAACCTTGCCCGCAGTTTTGAGCTGACGCATGGCTAGATTTGGCGCAGCGTTGCGGCTATGCCGGTATTGTCATACATATTGCACCGCAAAAGGCCGCCCCGTCCCAGAAAGTTTGTGGTTATTGATTGCCGCCGACGTTATCACAACCTCGGGAATTGTCATACATAATGTCGTTGCGGCCCCAAAACGGCTATGATAGTAGCGACATATCGACGCCATTTTGAGAGAGCCCGGTTGAACGGGCCGGCGGCATCGTAGACGACCTTGGGAGGGATGCACCATGATTATCCGAAGCCGCGCGCTGCCTGCTCGGCGGGATCGATAGATCTGGCTGCCTCCGCGCCTGCCGGGCCGCCTCAAACTCCATCAACTCAAACGCGATCCAACACCCAAAATCCCGATGGGAGGACACACTTGAAACATCTGAAATCACTCTTGGTCGCCGCAGCGCTGGGCGTCTTCGCCCTCACTTCGACCGCGCAGGCCGAGGACAAGGGCCTGGTCGGCGTCGCGATGCCGAACAAGTCCTCGACCCGCTGGATCCATGACGGCGACGCCGTCGTCGAGCAATTGAAGGCGCTCGGCTACTCGACCGACCTGCAGTATGCCAGCGACGACATCCCGACCCAGCTGGCGCAGATCGAGAACATGGTCACCAAGGGCGCCAAGGTCCTGGTGATCGCCTCGATCGACGGCACCACGCTCTCCGACGTGCTGCAGAAGGCACATGACGCCGGCATCAAGGTCATCGCCTATGACCGCCTGATCAAAAAGTCGCCGAACGTCGATTACTACGCGACCTTCGACAACTTCAAGGTCGGCGTGCTGCAGGCGACCTCGATCGTCGATGCGCTCGGCCTGAAGGACGGCAAGGGTCCGTTCAACATCGAGCTGTTCGGCGGCTCGCCGGACGACAACAACGCCTTCTTCTTCTACGACGGCGCGATGTCGGTCCTGCAGCCCTACATCGACAGCGGCAAGCTGGTGGTGCAGTCCGGCCAGATGGGCATGGACAAGGTCGGCACCCTGCGCTGGCTCGCGGCAACCGCCCAGGCCCGCATGGAGAACCTGCTGTCGGCCTACTACACCGACAAGCATGTCGATGCGGTGCTCTCGCCGTATGACGGCCTCTCGATCGGCATCATCTCGGCTCTCAAAGGCGTCGGCTACGGCAGCGGCGACCTGAAGATGCCGATCGTCTCCGGCCAGGACGCCGAGATCCCGTCGGTGAAATCGATCATCGCCGGCGAGCAGTATTCGACGATCTACAAGGACACCCGCGAGCTCGCGAAGGTGACCGTGCAGATGGTCGATGCGATCATGAACGGCAAGGAGCCGGAAGTGAACGACACCAAGACCTACAACAACGAGGTCAAGGTCGTTCCCTCCTACCTGCTGACCCCGGTCGCGGTCGACAAGACCAACTGGGAGAAGATCCTGGTCGATGGCGGCTACTACAAGAAAGAAGAGATCACGCAGTAAGCGCGGGATCGCTGTTTCGACGGTCGGGCCCCGCAGCCAAGCGGGGCCCGACTTCGTTTCGGAAGCCCCGAAATCCGCCGCTTTCGCCGCGTTTTGCTTGGCAAAGGGCGCCGGGTTGGGGCAGAGTTGGCCCGCTGGGTCACACCCAGGAAATCAGCGAGTTTTTGGGCTGTCTTGACGGTTCGCGATCGGAGGTCGCAAGCGACTGATGAATGCCATTCTTGAGATGCGGGGGATCACCAAGACGTTTCCGGGCGTGAAGGCGCTCAGCAACGTCAATCTCTCCGTGAAGGCGGGCGAAATCCACGGCATCGTCGGCGAGAACGGCGCCGGCAAGTCCACCTTGATGAAGGTCCTCTCCGGCGTCTATCCGCACGGCTCCTACGACGGCGAGATCCACTTCGCCGGCGAGGAGCGCCGCTTCCGCGGCATCGCCGACAGCGAGCATGTCGGCATCATCATCATCCACCAGGAGCTGGCCCTGGTTCCGCTGCTCTCGATCGCCGAGAACATCTTCCTCGGCAACGAGATCGCGACCGGCGGCATCATCGACTGGAACGCCGCGTTCCGGCGCACCAAGGAGCTCTTGAAGAAGGTCGGGCTGCAGGAATCGCCGCAGACCCAGATCGACACGATCGGCGTCGGCAAGCAGCAGCTGGTGGAAATCGCCAAGGCGCTGTCGAAGGACGTGAAGCTGCTGATCCTCGACGAGCCGACCGCCAGCCTGAACGAGAGCGACAGCGACGCCTTGCTGGCGCTGCTGAAGGAATTCCGCGCCCAGGGCATCTCCTCGATCCTGATCTCGCACAAGCTGAACGAGATCCTGAAGGTCGCGGACAACGTCACGGTGCTGCGTGACGGCAGCACGGTCGACTATCTCGACTGCCACGCCGAGCACATCGACGAAGGCCGCATCATCAAGAGCATGGTCGGCCGCGAGCTGACCGACCGCTATCCGGAGCGCCATGCGCATCCCGGCGACGTGATCTTCGAGGTCCGCGACTGGAACGTCCATCACGCCGTCCATGCCGACCGGCACCTGATCAAGAACGTCAACCTCAACGTCCGCAAGGGCGAGGTGATCGGGATCGCCGGGCTGATGGGCGCCGGGCGCACCGAGTTCGCGATGTCGGTGTTCGGCCGCTCCTACGGCCAGAAGATCAGCGGCCAGGCCCTGATCCACGGCAAACCGGTCGACGTCTCCACCATCAACAAAGCGATGGATGCCGGCATCGCCTATGTCACCGAGGACCGCAAGAGCTACGGGCTGGTGCTGATCGACGACATCAAGGGCAACGTCTCCCTGGCCAATCTCGACGGCATCTCCAGGCACAGCGTGGTGGACGCGCAGCAGGAGATCATCGTCGCCAACAAATACCGCAAGGATCTCAACATCCGCTGCTCCAGCGTGTTCCAGCAGACGGTCAACCTCTCCGGCGGCAACCAGCAGAAGGTCGTGCTCTCGAAGTGGCTGTTCACCGGGCCGGAGGTACTGATCCTGGACGAGCCGACGCGCGGCATCGATGTCGGCGCCAAGTACGAGATCTACGGCATCATCAACGCGCTGGCCGAGAGCGGCAAGGCGGTGATCCTGATTTCTTCGGAAATGCCCGAGTTGCTCGGCATGTCCGATCGCATTTACGTCATGAATGACGGTCGCATCGTCGGCGAGATGCCGGTCGAGGAAGCGTCCCAGGAGAAAATCATGCACACCATCATGAAGTCGTGGGAGGATTGAGCATGGCCCAGGACTCCACCGCCATTGCCACCGCGGGCGCGCCGCATACCTCGCTGGCGACCTACATCCGGCACAATATCCGCGACTACGCGCTGCTGCTCTCGCTGATCGTCATCATGGTGTTCTTCCAGGTCGCGACCGGCGGCATCCTGTTCCGTCCGGTCAACATCACCAACCTGGTGCTGCAGAACTCCTACATCGTCATCATGGCGCTGGGGATGCTGCTGATCATCGTGGCCGGCCATATCGACCTCTCGGTCGGCTCGATCGTCGCCTTCGTCGGCGCGCTGGCCGGCGTGCTGATCGTCCAGCAGAAGTGGGATTTCTCGCTGGTCTTCCTGCTCTGCATCCTGTGCGGCGCGGTGATCGGCGGGGCGCAGGGCTTCTTCGTCGCCTACCTGAAGATCCCGGCCTTCATCGTGACCCTGGCGGGCATGCTGGTGTTCCGGGGGCTTTCCCTCTACGTCCTCGGCGGCACCTCCTACGGCCCCTTCCCGACCGGGTTCCAGCTGCTGGCCAACGGCTTCATCCCGAGCTACACCGACGATGCCATCAAGGCATTCTCGGTTTCCCTCGGCCTGCCGGCAACGTTCAGCTGGTTCTCGATGATCGTCGGCGTTCTGGTGACCGCCGCGCTGATTTATTTCAAGATCCGCGAGCGGGTGAACCAGCAGAAGCACGACCTCGCCGAGGAGCCGTTCATCATCTTCGTCGGCCGCAACGTGCTGATCGCGATCGGCTTCCTGTGGCTCACCTGGCTGCTCGCCTCCGCGCGCGGCCTGCCAAACGTGCTGGTGGTCATGTTCGCGCTGATCACGCTCTACGCCTTCGTCGCCTCGAACACGACGATCGGCCGACGCATCTATGCGCTCGGCGGCAACGAGAAGGCGGCGCGGCTCTCCGGCATCCGCACCGACCGGCTGACCTTCTACGCCTTCCTCAACATGGGCGTCTTGGCGGCCTTGGCCGGACTGGTGTTCACGGCGCGGTTGAACAGCGCCACGCCGCAGGCCGGCCTGGGCATGGAGCTCGACGTGATCGCCGCCTGCTTCATCGGCGGCGCTTCGCCGACCGGCGGCGTCGGCAAGATCATCGGCGCGGTGATCGGCGCCTTCATCGTCGGCGTCATGAACAACGGCATGTCGATCCTCGGCATCGGCATCGACCTGCAGCAGGTGATCAAGGGCCTGGTGCTGCTGGCCGCCGTCTGCCTCGACGTCTATTACAAACGCAAAGCCTAAGCCCCGCGGAAGGAACTCGTCCATGCGTCTCATCCAGCTCGAACTCGGTTCCAGCCGCGCCGTGGCGCGGGTCGATGGCGCCAAGCCCGCCATCGTCCCCGGCGCGAAGTCGATGCTCGAGCTCGCCCAGAGCGCCATCGCCGCGAAGCGCAATCTCACCGCCGAAGTCGAAGGCCGGGGCGCCGGCGAGAGCTTCGACTACGAGGCGGCGCTGGCCGGTGGCAAGGTGCTGCCGCCGCTCGATCATGCCGACCCGACCCATTGCTGGATCACCGGCACGGGATTGACGCATCTCGGCAGCGCCGAGGCGCGCGACAAGATGCATGTGAAGCTCGGGGCCGGCGACGAGAACCTCACCGACTCCCTGAAGATGTTCAAGATGGGCCTCGAGGGCGGCAAGCCGAAGAGTGCCGGCGCCGGCGTGCAGCCCGAATGGTTCTACAAAGGCGACGGCACCGCGCTGGTGCGTCCGGGCGGCGCCTTCCCGATGCCCTCCTTCGCCCAGGACGGCGGCGAGGAGCCGGAAGTGGTCGGCCTCTACGTCATCGGCCCGGACGGCAAGCCGTTCCGGCTCGGCTTCTGCCTCGGCAACGAGTTCTCCGACCACATCACCGAGCGGGTGAACTATCTCTGGCTGGCGCATTCCAAGCTGCGCGCCTGCTCGATCGGCCCGGAACTGCGGGTCGGCCCGCTGCCCGAGCATGTGGACGGCGACAGCCGCCTGATCCGCAACGGCAAGGTGATCTGGACCAAGCCGTTCCTCTCCGGCGAGAAGAACATGTCGCACACCATCGCCAATCTCGAATACCACCACTTCAAATACACGCAGTTCCGGCATCCCGGCGACGTGCACATCCACTATTTCGGCGCCGCGACCCTGAGCTTCGCCGACGGCATCCGCACCGAGCCCGGCGACATGTTCGAGATCGAGATGAAGGAATTCGGCGCCCCGCTGCGCAACACGCTCGCCGCCAAGTCGCCGGAAGACTTCGCCTATGGTGGCGTCGCCGTCCTCTAAGATCATGGCTGAGATCAGCGCCATCCTGGCCGATTGGGGCACCACCAACCGGCGGGCCTGGGCGGTCGATCGCGACGGGCAGGTGCTCGACCAGCGCAAGGACGACCAGGGGCTGCTCGGCGTCAAAGACCGTGCCTTCGAGACCTCGTTCCGCGGCTTCATCGGCGACTGGCTGCAGGCCGCCGCACCGAAGGCGCCGGTCGTCATGGCCGGCATGGTCGGCAGCAAGCTCGGCTGGCGCGAGGCGCCCTATGTCGCCACACCCGCGAAGTTCGCCGATCTCGCCCGGAACCTGGTTGCCCTGCCCGATCTCGACGGTCACCCGATCCGCATCGCGCCCGGCCTCTCCGCCCGCGAGGACGGGCGGCCGGACGTCATGCGCGGCGAGGAATGCCAGCTCTATGGTCTCTGGCTGCAGGCCCAGGCAATGCGACTCTGCGTCCTGCCCGGCACCCATTCCAAATGGGCCGAGATCCGCGACGGTGGCCTCGCGACGTTCAGCACCTACATGACCGGCGAGCTGTTCTCGCAGCTCTGCAACAGCGGCACGCTCGCCCAGCTGATGCAGAAGGACGCGCCGCATGACGACGCCGCCTTCCGCCGCGGCCTGGCCGTCAGCGCGGGCGCCAGCGCCGGCGGGCTGCTCAACCGGTTGTTCAGCGTGCGCAGCCTCGGCCTGTTCGCCGAGCTGCCCGGCGAGGCTTTGGCCTCCTATCTCTCCGGCCTTCTGATCGGCGCCGAGCTCCGCGACGCCACCGCGAAGCTTGGCGGCGGCACCGTCGCGGTGATCGGTTCGGCGCGGATGAACGCCCTCTATCTCGCGGGCCTGGAGGCGCTCGGCTTCCAGGCCGAGGCGCTGGACGGCGATCCGCTGCTCAGGGCCGCATTGCTGGAGATCGCGCGCGACGCCAAGCTGATGTGATCGCACGGCACCCGTCAGGCGCGGACGGCATCACCCGCTGGCCGCAGTTCATCGGGCGCCGGAGGCAGCAGGACCAGGTTGCCGACGTGGTTCTTCTCGAGAAACGCCGTCTGCGCGGCGTGGATTTCCGCCAGCGGCCAGGTTCTGGCGGTGAAGGGCGTGATCCTGCCGGCGACCACCATCTCGATCAGCCGCGGAAAGCTGCTCCGCAGGTAGACCGCCGATCCGAAGAAGGAGAGATTCTTCAGATAGAGCGTGCGCAGATCGAGCTCGACCTTGGGCCCGCCGATGGCGCCCGCGGTGACGTATCGGCCGCCGCGCCGGAGAAGCTTGAGCAGGCTGGCGAATTGCGGTCCGCCCACGACGTCCGCGACCAGACTGAGCTTCCGTCCCCCGGTCGCCTCCAGCACCGCCGCGACCAAGTCGCCGGTATCGCGATCGATGGCATGGCGGGCACCGAGCGCGCGAACCGCCGACAGCTTCGCTTTTCCCGCCACGGCGGCGACCTCGGCGCCAAGGGCGTTCAAGATCTGGACCAGGAACGTCCCGACGCCGCCGGAAGATCCGGTCACCAGGGCAAGGTCGCCGGCCTTGGCGCCGGCCAACGCCAGCATGTTCATCGCGGTGCCGCCGGCGCAGGGCAAGGTCGCAAGCGCCGCGTCCGTCAGATCGAGATCGGCGGGAACGGCGACCGCATTGGCTGACGGCACGACGGTGAACTGCGCGAAGGCGCCGTCATGCTCCAGGCCGAGGAAACCTGCGCTGTCGAAGCCCTCCGCGTCGTCGGGATCGCGGATATAGGGGTCGCAGACGACCCGTTCTCCGATCCGGCGGGTCGGCACGCCGTCGCCGACCGCCACGATTCGGCCGACCGCGTCCGCGCCCTGGATGCGCGGGAAGGTCAAGCCGCCTTCCCAGTCGCCCATGCCCTTCTCGGTCACGCCGAAGCCGCTCTGGCCGCCTTCGCGCGTCGTCCCGGCATCGACCGCCTGGTTGTACCAGCCGGTCCGGGTATTGATGTCCGTGTTGTTCATCCCGGCCGCGGTGACGTTGACCAGAACCTGGCCGGGACCCGGCTGCGGCACGGGCACATCCGTGCGAAGCACGAGCTTTTCCAGTCCGCCGTGACCAGTGAGCTGCACCGCCGTCATTGTCGCCGGAATCATCAGCCCCGCCCCTTCCCGCTGCATTGCCCCCGGCGGCATGCTAGCAGAAAGCAACGGCATTCGGGCCGATCCGGTGGGGCTCGACGCCTTGTTCCAGGGCGCCGAGCTACTCGCCCGGCGCCGGCTGGGTCACAGAGGACCCGCGGCTGAACAGGCCGACCAGCCGCTCGAAGTAGATGTAGATCACCGGCGTGATGTAGAGCGTCAGCAGCTGCGAGACGATCAGGCCGCCGACCACCGCGAGGCCCAGCGGCTGGCGCAATTCGGCGCCGGCGCCGTGGCCGAGGGCGATCGGCAGGGTGCCCATGATCGCCGCCATGGTGGTCATCATGATCGGCCGGAACCGGAGCAGGCAGGCTTCGTGGATCGCGGCCTCCGGATCGGCGCCCTCGCGCCGTTTCTCCAGCGCCACGTCGATCATCATGATCGCGTTCTTCTTCACGATGCCGATCAGCATGACGATGCCGATGATGGCAATCACGTTGAGGTCCTTGCCGAAGACCAGCAGGGTCAGCAGCGCGCCTAAGGCCGCCGCCGGCAGGCCGGACAGGATGGTGATCGGGTGGATGAAGCTCTCGTAGAGGATTCCGAGGATCACGTAGATGACGAAGATCGCGGCGAGGACCAAAAGGGTCATGCCGTTCATCGAATCCTGGAACACCTGCGCCGTGCCCTGGAAGCTGCCGGAGATGCCGGCCGGCAATTTCATCTCGCGCTCGACCACCCGGATCGCTTCGGTCGCTTGCCCCAGCGAGGTTCCGGGCGCGAGGTCGAAGGAGATGGTCACCGCCGGCAGCTGGCCCTGGTGCTGCACGCTCAAAGGGCCAGCCTGGCGGGTGATCTTCGCCACCGAATCCAGCGGCACCAGCGCGCCGTCGGTGCTGCGGACATAGATCTCGCGCAAGGCCTGCTCGCTCACCGTCCGCGGCTGGACCGCCTCCATGATGACTTCATAGGAGTTGGTCGGCTTGTAGATGGTCGAGACCTGGCTGGAGCCGAAGGCACCGTAGAGCGTGGTGCGGATCGCGTCGGCGGTGACGTTCAGCGCCGCCGCGCGGTCGCGGTCGATATCGACCAGATACTGGGGATTGTCGACCTCGAGGTCGGAGTTCACGCCCTGCAGGATCGGCAGCCGCGCCAGGTGTTCTTCCATGTCCTGGGCGACCTTTTTGAGCTGGTCGAACTCGACCGCCTGCAAGGTGTACTGGTACTGGCTGCGCGAGGAGCGGCCGCCGACATTGATGTTCTGGATCGGCGTCATGAACACGCTGACGCTCGGCAGTTCGGCGAGCTTGCCGCGCAGCCGCTGGATCACCTGGCGCGCCGAGGCGTCGCGCTCGCCGAGCGGCTTCAGGGTAATCCACATCGAGCCGTTGTTCTCGCCGCCGGCGCCGAAGCCCGAGGTGCCGACCGTCGAGCTTACATAATCGACCGCCGGATCCGCGCGCACGATCTCGGCCACCTGCTGCTGCGCGGGCACCATGGCGGCGAAGGACATGTCCTGCGGACCCTGGACCGAGACCGAAATCAGGCCGGTATCCTCTTCCGGGAAGAAGCCCTTGGGGGTGGCGACGATCAGCCAGGCGCTGGCCCCGACCGAGGCGAAGGTGATCAGCAGGATGATGAAGCGGTGGCGCAGCGACCAGCCGAGCGTCGCCGCATAGGCATTGAGCATGGCATCGAAGCTCGCCTCGAGCCCGCGATAGACCAAGCCGTGCCGCTCGCCTTCGCGGTGGGTGCGGAGCAGGCGGCTGCAGAGCATCGGCGTCAGGGTCAGCGAGACCAGGCCGGAAATGAGGATGGTGAGGCTGATGGTAACCGCGAACTCGCGGAACAGCCGGCCCACCACGCCGCCCATGAACAGGACCGGAATGAACACCGCGACCAGCGAGATGGTGATCGAGAGAATGGTGAAGGCGATCTCGCGGGATCCCCGCAGCGCCGCCATCCAGGGCCGCTCGCCCTTCTCGACGTGCCGAACGATGTTCTCCAGCATGACTATGGCGTCGTCGACGACAAAACCGACGGAGAGCGTCAGCGCCATCAGCGAGAGATTGTCGATCGAATAGCCGAGCAAATACATGCCGCCGAAGGTACCGACCAGCGAGACCGGCAGTGCCAGGGCCGGGATGATCGTGGCGGTCAGGTTGCGCAGGAACAGGAAGATCACCATCACCACCAGGGCGATGGTGAGACCGAGGGTGAACTGCACGTCGGCGACCGAGGCGTTGATCGAGATCGAGCGGTCCACCAGGATGTCGACATGGACCGAGGGCGGGATCTCGTTCTGGATCTGCGGCAACAGCTTCTTGACGGAATCGATGACCGCGACGGTATTGGCGTCGGGCTGGCGTTGGATCGCCAGCACGATCGAACGTTGGCCGTTGAACCAGCTGGCGGTCTTGTCGTTCTCGACGCCGTTGACCACGGTGGCGATGTCGCCCAGACGCACCGGGTTGCCGTTGCGATAGGCGACGATCAGATCGCGATACTGCGCGGCGTCGGAGAGCTGGCCCGGGGCCTGCAGGGTCGCGGTCTTCTCCGCGCCGCTCAATGCGCCGACCGGGGCATTGGAATTGGCGGCGGCGATCGCGTTCTCGACCTCGTCGACGCCGACCCCCATGGAGGAAAGCTGGTTGGGGTCGACCTTGATGCGAATCGCGAATTTCTGCGCGCCGAACACCAGCACCTGGGCGACGCCTTCCAGCAGCGACAGGCGCTGGGCGATGTAGGATTCCGCATATTCGTCGACCGCGGACAGCGGGAGCGTCTTGGAGGTCAGTGCCAGCAGCAGGATCGGCTGGTCGGCGGGGTTGACCTTGCGGAAGCTCGGCGGGTCGGTCATCTCAGTCGGCAGACGCCGGGCGGCGACGCTCAGCGCCGACTGCACATCCAGCGCCGCACCGTCGATGTCGCGGTCGAGATCGAACTGCAGCGTGATCCGGGTCGACCCTTGGGTGTTGGTCGAGCTCATGGAATCGATGCCGGAGATGGTGGAGAACTGCTTCTCCAGCGGCGTCGCCACCGCGGAGGCCATGGTCTCCGGGTTGGCGCCGGGCAGCGTGGCGGTGACCGAGATGGTCGGGTAGTCGACCCGCGGCAGCGCGGCCACGGGGAGCTGGCGGTAGCCGGCGATGCCCAGCATCACCACGGTAATCATGAGCAGGCATGTCATCACCGGCCGGCGGATGCAGAGCTCCGGCAGGCTCATCATTGGCCCACCTTCACCGCGCCTTCAGGCAGGGTCTTCTCCTGCGGGTCGGGCTCGGCCGCGGCGGAGACCTCGACCTTGGCGCCGTTCTCGAGCCGGAGCTGGCCTTCGATCACGATCTTCTCGCCGGGCTTCAAATCGCCCGTCACCACCATCTCCCGGCCGATCTGCCGGCTGACAGTGATCGGCCGCAACTCGACCGTGCTGTCCGCCTTGACCACCCAGACATAAGCGCCTTCCTGATTCATCTGCACGGCCACCACCGGCACGACGATCGCGTCCGGATCGACGCGGATGGTCATCACCACGTTGACGAACTGGCTCGGCCAGAGGAACTCGTCGGCGTTGGGGAACTGGGCCTTCACCGACAGCGTGTTGGTGGCGGGATCGATCGCGTTCTCGACATAGGAGACCTCGCCCAGCTGCGCGGGCGCGCTGCTGTCGGGGATGGTGACCGAGACCGGCACCTTGCCGGCGGTCAACGCGCGCTGCAGCTCACCCATGCTCTCCTGCGGGATCGAGAAGGCGACCAGGATCGGCTGCAGCTGGTTGATGGTGACCAACGCGGTCGAATCCGCCGCGCGCACCGAATTGCCGAGCTTCTGCACCACGGTACCGATCCGGCCGGAGATCGGCGCGGTGATCACGGTGTAGGAGAGCGTCACCTTGGCGGCATCGATCGCGGCCTGGTCGGCGGCGATGGTGGCCTGCAGGGTCGCGACCAAAGTAGTCGCGGCGTCGTAGTCCTGCTTGGTGGTGAAATTCTTCGCCGCGAGCGGGGTGAGGCGATCGACCTGCCGCTTGGCATTGGCGAGCGAGGCCTGGTCCTTGCCGAGATTGGCCTGGGCGAGTTTGAGCGCCGCCTGGGCCTCGCGGTCGTCGATCCGGAACAGCTCGTCGCCGGCCTTCACTTCCTGGCCGTCGGTGACGGAAACCTTGGCGATCACCCCGTCGATGCGCGACCGGACCGCGACGCTGGCCAGGGTCTGCACCCGGCCGACGGTGCGGATCTCGACCGGCGCCGCCTTCTGCTCGACGGCAACCACCGAGACCGGGACGGCGGTGGCGGCAGGCTTACCGGGTGCCTGGGCTGCAGTGCCGCGCTGGTGCGAATAAAGGAATACCCCGCCGCCCAAGGCGACGATGAGCAAAATCAAGAGAACGAGCCGAGCCCGCATCGGATCTGTCATTTCCCCGCCGGCGTTCGTTCGGACCTCCGAATTTCACACTTCCCGGCATTTTCATCAGCTTAATACGCCACTCCGGCTTGAACCCGGCGGTCCGCCTTCTTAAAATAGAACTCGAAGGTTTACTTTTCAACGACCGCGCGGTGACAAGTCATGACTGTGCTCCCACGCCGCGACTGGCGCAACGAACGCCGCCAGAAGATCCTCGCTGCCGCCACCGAGTTGTTCGGGGCAAACCCCTATGATTCCGTGCAAATGCGCGACGTCGCGGCGCGGGCCGAGGTCGGAAAGCCGACCCTCTACCGCTACTTTCCGTCGAAGGAAGAGCTGTTCCTGGAAGTCTTCAAATCGGGACTCGACCGGCTCGATGCCGAGGTCGCCGCGATCCTGAAGGACCGCGACCAGCCCGGCCGGTCGCTCGAACGGCTGCTCCAGGCGCTGTTGAATGCGCTGGGCGGCCAGGTCGCGGCCTTGCGCATGCTGACCGACGACCAGTCGGCGGTGATGCGGCGCTGGCGCAACGAGTTCCGCCGCCGCCGCCGGCCCTTCGTCGAAGCCGCGCGCAACATCCTGGAACAAGGCATCGCCAGCGGCGAGTTCCGCCCGGTCGATCTCGAGACCGTGCCCTCGATGCTGATCGGCATCGTGCGCGGCGGCCTGATCGGTATGGACCGGGTGCCGCGCGACCGCTTCGCCGCGGCGATGATCGACCTGGTGATGCACGCGCTGCTGGCGCGCGCCCAGGCCACCGCCGCCCACGCCGCCTAGGGAATCAGAATCGTCGAGCCGGTGGTGCGCCGGCTTTCCAGCGCCTGGTGCGCCGCCGCGGCCTCGCGCAGCGGAAATTCCTGGCCGATCTCCACCTGCAATACATGGGAGGAGAGCGCGCGGAACAGGCGGTCGCAGATCGACCGCACTTCGGCGGGCGTACCGGTGTAATGGCCGAAGTTCGGCCGCGAGACCGTCGCCGACTTGCCGACGAAGGCGGCGATGTCGACTTGCGGGATCGGGCCGGAAGCCTGGCCGTAGCTCACCAGATGCCCGCGCATCGCCAGCGCTTCGTAGGATTTCAGGAAGGTGTCGGCGCCGACCGCGTCATAGACGATGTTGCAGCCGCGCCCTTCGGTGATCTCCAGCACGCGCTCGACGAAGTCGGTCTCGGTATAGACGATCGGATAGGCGCAGCCGGCAGCGCGCGCGATCTTCGCCTTGTCCAGCGAGCCGACCGCGCCGATCACCGTGGCGCCGAGATGCCGCGCCCATTGGCAGAGCAGCTGGCCGACGCCGCCCGCGGCCGCATGCACCAGAATGGTGTCGCCTTCCTTCACCGGTGCGACCCGGTGCAGCAGGAACTCCGCGCTCATGCCCTTCAGCATCACCGCGGCGGCCACGCGGTCGGAGATCTCGTCCGGCAGCGGCACCACCAGGTCCGCCTTCATGGTCCGCATTTCGCAATAGGCACCGGGCGGCGGACAGGCATAGGCGACGCGGTCGCCCGGCATCAGCCCATGCACGCCGGGGCCGATGTCGAGCACCAGGCCGGCCGCTTCCATGCCGGGGATGCCGGGCGGCTCGACCAGCGGGTAATAACCGGTGCGGGTGTAGACATCGATGTAGTTGAGGCCGATCGCCGTATGCCGGATCCGCACCTCGCCCGGTCCTGGCGGCAGCGCCGTCGTGCGCTCCCAGCGCAGCACTTCGGGTCCGCCATAGCGCTCGATGACCACGGCGCCGCCGTCGAGCGGACGATGATCGCCCATCGGCCTGACGGCGCGGGTTCGCAAAGCGGTGACGCCGGTCGGCGCCTCCTGGCCGAACATGGCGCGGACCGCGGCGAAACCAGCTTCGTAGATGCCCTCGCCCACCAGGGCCGCGAGCTCGGCGGCGCGGTCCTCGGGTGCGGTGAAGCTCGACGACCATTCCCAATAGGTGCGGTTGCCGTCGGTCACCGGCTTGAGACTCACGTTGGCGACATAGTCGATCAGCGGGATCGGCGCCTCGAGGATGCAGTAGCTGAACCGCCGGTCCCGGTCGGAGAGGTTGAGCAGCTGTTCGCGGAGCTCGCCGCCGTCGGTCAGCCGGAAGCGCCGCACGCAACCGGCCTCGTCGGCCGCGCGGCCCTCCTCGATCCGGCTCTCGGCGATGGCGGGATGCCAGCGCTCATGGCCGTTGAAATCGCGCAGGATCGCCCAGACCGCATCGACCGGCGCATCGATGATGGTGCTGCGGCGGACGGTGATCACGCGCGCGTCCGGATGGAATCTTCACGCGGCACCCCCTCCCCAGCCCTCCCCCGAAGACGGGGGAGGGAGAAGAAAGGCGCCGTGCCAAGCAACCCCTCCCCCGACTTCGGGGGAGGCTGGGAGGGGGAGCCACACACGCGCTGCACGACTACCTTCGTGCCAACGAGCGCTTCAACGCGTCGAAGCCGCCCTGGAACACGCCCTGGCCGACCAGCGTCGCCAGCTCATTCGCGCGCGCCGGTTCGCAGTCGAACTCGGCGCTCCATTCGGCGAAGGTGCGGTTGCCGTCGGTGATCGGCGAGAGCTTCAAGGTGGCGATGTAATCCCTGACCCCCATCGGCGATTCCAGGATCGCATAGGTGCAGGTGAAGTCGTAATCCGAGAGCGCCAGCAAGCGCTCGCGGATATTGCCGCCGTCCTTCAGGTTGAAGTTGCGGATGCAGCCGATCTTGTCGCTCGGGTGATTGCCTTCGATGCGGCTGTCGCGGATCGCCGGATGCCATTGCGGCAGCGCGTTGAAGTCGCGCACCGTCGCCCAGACCCGGTCGGCCGGCGCGTCGATCACGCTGGACGTATAGACCTTGACCATGGCCTAGCGCTTCGGTTCGTCGTCGCTGCCCGCGGGTTCAAGGACATTGGTCAGCCGGCCGATGTCGCCGCCGGAGAGGCCGATCTCCTTCAGGAGAGAATCCACCAGCGGCGCCTGGGCGCGATAGCGCAGCGCGCTGTTCACCAGGTTGTCGGAGAAGTTCCCCGAGCCCTCGCGCATGCCGCCCTGACCGCCGCCGCCACCACCGCCCAGCCCATCGACCTGCAGGATCTTGATGCCGTCGATCTTCTCCATCGGCTTCACGGATTCGCGGATGATGCCCTCCAGCTTCTCCAAGAGCTTCATCCGCATCGCCGAGCCGCGCGATTCCGGCGTCAGCACGTTCGCCGCCTCGTTCATCAAGCGGTTGCCTTCCGCCTCGATCTCGTAGCGGAGCCTTGCGGCCAGCGCCCGGATCTTCTCGGCCTCGGCCTCGCCCTCGGCCTCGATCCTCCGCGCGGCGCTGCGATCGCCGGCCGCGGCCTTCTCGGATTCCGCCTCGACACGGATGCGGATCGCCTGCCGCTCGGCGTCCTGCGCGGCGGCGATCAGCTCGATCGCCTTGCGGCGCTCGGCGACCTCGGTCTCGCGGGCGGAGAACACCTTCTCCTCGGCGGAGACCGCCTTGGCGCGGGCGGTCTCGGCGGCGGCCTGGGCCTCGGACTGCGCCTTGGACGCCTGGGCGATGGCGACCGCGCGATCCTGCTCGGCCAGTTCCAAGGCCTTGCGACGCTCGACTTCCAGACGCTGAATCTCCTGCTCGCGCTTGATCCGCTCCTCGTCGAGCTCGCGGTCGACCGTGATGCGCGACTTCTCGACCTCGAGCCGGGCCGCGATCTGCGCCTGCTCGGCTTCCTGCTCGCGCTGCGCCCGTTCGCGCGCGAGATCGGCGCGCTGGATCGCGCGCTGGATCTCCAGCTCGCGCTCGTGGCTCAGCCGCGCCTGCTCGCTGTCCTGGTCGATCGCGAGCGACTGCTTCTCCGCTTCCAGATTCTTGTTGCGGATCTGGATCATCGTGTCCTGCTCGATGTCGTTGCGGATCTTCTTCCGCCGCTCGATCTCCTCGGTGAGGCGCGTCAGGCCCTCGGCGTCGAAGGCGTTCGACGGGTTGAAGAACTCCATGTTGGTCTGGTCGAGGCCGGTCAAGGAGACGGTCTCCAGCTCCAGGCCGTTCTTCAGCAGGTCCTCGGCGACCGCGGCGCGGACGCGCTTCACGTATTCGCCGCGCCTCTCATGCATCTCGTCCATGGTCATCTCGGCTGCGACCGAGCGGAGCGCATCGACGAACTTGCCCTCGAGCAGCTCGCGGAGCGCCTCCGGCTGCATGGTGCGCTGGCCCAAGGTCTGCGCCGCGTTGGCGATGGCGTCCGGCGTCGGCTGGACCCGCACGTAGAACTCGGCCACCACGTCGATCCGCATGCGGTTCTTGGTGATCAGCGCCTGCTCCCGGCCCCGCCGCACTTCCAGCCGCAGCGTGTTCATGTTGACCGGGATCACGTCGTGGACGATCGGCAGCACGAAGGCGCCGCCATTCAGCAACACGCGCTGGCCGCCGAAGCCGGTGCGCACGAAGGAAATCTCCTTCGACGAGCGCCGGTAGAGCCAGTTCATCAGCCAGACGCCGACCGCGATCAGGATCGCGGTGACGATGATCACGAAGATGATCGTTCCTATGGTCGAGCCAGACATGCTTTCCTCCCTCGGCCGTCTCCGGCCGGTTCTCTCTATTTGCGCGCCAGCGCCTTGAACTTGCGCGTCTGTTCGGTGAGTGCGATTTCGGTCGGCAGCCGCTCCATGCTGGAGGCGCCGTAGAAGCCGTGGCAGTCGGGGCAATGCTTCAGGATATAGGCCGCATCCTCCGGCATGGAGATCGGCCCGCCATGGCAGATGATGATCGCGTCCTTGCGGATCTTGAGCGCCGCCTTGGACCATTCGTTGATGCGCTGGGCGCAATCATCCAGCGTCAGCGCGGTTTCCGCGCCGATCGAGCCGCCGGTGGTGAGGCCCATGTGGCAGACGATGATGTCCGCCCCCGCCTCGGTCATTGCCTCGGTCTCCGACAATGAGAAGACATAGGGCGTGGTCAGCAGGTCGAGGGCGCGGGCCTTACGGATCATCTCGACCTCGAGCCCGTAGCCCATGCCGGTTTCTTCCAGGTTGGCGCGGAAGGTGCCGTCGATCAGGCCCACGGTCGGGAAGTTCTGCACGCCGGAGAAGCCGAGCGCGCCCAGTTGCTTCAAGAAATGATCGGTCAGCAGGAAGGGGTCTGTGCCGTTGACGCCGGCCAGCACCGGGGTCTTCTTCACAACGGGGAGCACCTCGCGGGCCATCTCGACCACGATCTCGTTGGCGTTGCCATAGGCGAGGATGCCGGCCAACGAGCCGCGCCCGGCCATGCGGTAGCGGCCGGAATTGTAGATGACGATGAGGTCGATCCCGCCGGCCTCCTCGCATTTGGCGGAGAGGCCGGTGCCGGCGCCGCCGCCGACGATCGGCTCGTTGCGGGCCATCATGCCGCGGAATTTTTCGAGTATGTCCTTGCGTGCGATTCTGGGCATGGGTTCAGCGTCCGTTTCGATCGATGAGATCCAGGAAGGTCTTCACGAGCGCCGCCGCGAAGGCGGGATCGTTGAGGTCGTAAGGCAGGCGGATGATCCGGCGCCGGTCGTTCTGGCGCACCGTGGCTTCAAGCGCCTTGAAGAAGGCATTGTCGGCGGCCGGGTCGTGGAACGGCTTGCCCGGCACGTCCAGCAGCGAGACGCCGCGCTCCGGAATGAGAAAGCGGATCGGCCCGTCCATGCGATTGAGCTTCTCGCCGATCCAGCGGCCCATGCGCTCGTTCTCGGCGACGGTGGTTCGCATCAAGGTGACCTGCGGATTGTGGATGTAGAGATTGCGGCTCTTGTACTCCGCCGGCACCGTCTCGATCGGGCCGAAGTTCACCATGTCCAGCGCGCCGGCCGAGGCGACATAAGGAATCCGCGAGCGGATGATGGCGTCGAACCGCGCCTCACCGGCACTGAACACGCCGCCGAACAGATGGTCGCAGACTTCCGTGGTCGTCACGTCGATGACGCCGGCCAGCAGGCCGGAATCCGCCAGCTTCTCCATCGACTGGCCGCCGGTGCCGGTGGCGTGGAACACCAGGCAGTCGAAGCGCTCTTCCAGCGCCTTCTGCACCGCCTGCACGCAGGGCGTCGTCACCCCGAACATGGTGAGGCCGATGGCGGGCTTCGCCGTGCTGGCGCCACGCCGTGCATGCGCCACCATGCCGGCCAAGGCATGCGCGGCGTTGGCGAGCACCTGCTCGGAGATCCGGTTGATGCCGGAGACGTCGGTCACCGAATACATCATGCAGATGTCCGACGGACCGACATAGCGCCGCACGTCTCCGGAGGCCACCGTCGAGACCATGACCTTGGGCAGGCCGATCGGCAGCCGCCGCATCGCCGGCGTCGCCAGCGCGGTGCCGCCGGATCCGCCGGCGGAGACGATGCCGCCGACGTCGCGGCGAGACAGGATGAACCGCTCGAAGGCCTCGGCCATGGCGGAGACGGCGTGGCCGCGATCGTTGCTGAAGACGGCGCCGCTGCCCTTGGGGTGGAAGCGCGCCACTTCCTGCGGCCCGACATCGGCGGCCGAGGGCATCTGGCTGGTCGAGAGATCGACCGTCACCGTGCGCAGGCCCAGCTTCTGTAGGCAGTTCGCCAGGAAGCCCAATTCGCGACCCTTGGTGTCGAAGGTGCCGGCGACATAGCAGGAGCGGCCGACCAGCTGCGCGACCGGCACCTGCATCTCTGTGGGCGGGCTGTCGCGCGTCTCGGCGACGATTTCTTCCGGTTCCGTCGTGGCAGCCTGCAAGGGATTCCCTTGCGACCAGCGGGTCGGCGCGCGCGCCGTCGTGTAGCCGACTGGCGCAACGGCCGGCGGCAGGGACGCCGCGCCGCCGTCATCCTCGGCGTGGCGGCGCACCTGGTAGATCACCGTCTGCGGTTGCTCGTCGACGATCTCCTCCGCCGGTGGCGGCGCGTGTTCCTCGCCATGGGTGCGGACGCCGAGCAGGCGCTGCTGTAGCTCCTGGTCCTGGGCCAGCTCCTGGGCCGGCATTTCGCGGACCAGACGGCCGTTGACCATGACCGCGACGCGGCTGGCGACCGAAGTGGCGACGCCCAGGTTCTGCTCGATCAGCAGCACCGAGATCTCGCCCTCGTCGGCGAGCCTGCGCAGCATCTCCGAGACCTGGTCGACGATGACCGGCGCCAGCCCCTCGGTCGGCTCGTCCATGATGAGGAGCTTCGGGTTGGCGAGCAGCGCGCGGCTGATCGCCAGCATCTGCTGCTCGCCGCCGGAAAGCTGCGCGCCGCCGTTCTTCTTGCGCTCGGCCAGGCGCGGGAAGGTCTTGTAGATCCGGTCCACCGTCCAGGCCGACTTGGCGGTGTTGCCGCGCGCGGAAAGCCGCAGGTGCTCGTCAACCGTGAGCGAGGCCCAGACCCGCCGGCCCTGCGGCACATAGCCGATGCCGAGACCCACCACCTCGTTGGGCGCCAGGCCGAGCAGGTCGATGCCATGCGAGCGCGCGCTGCCGCCGCTTGCCGGAATGAGCCCCATCAGCGCGTTGCAGAGCGTGGTCTTGCCCATGCCGTTGCGGCCGACGATCGCCAGCACGCCACTTTTCAGGCTGAAGGAGACGCCCTGCAAGGCATGGGCATGGCCGTAATAGACCTGCAGCCCCTCGACCTCGAGCACCGGCTGGCCGGCCGGCATTCTCGCCGCCTCAGCCATGCTTGCCACCCAGATAGATGCGTTGCACGTCGGGATCGTCCTGGATCTCCGCCGGCGTGCCGTGTTTGAAGACCCCGCCGTTATGCATGACCGTGACGCGGTCGACCACGCGCAAGGCGACGTCGAGATCATGCTCGATGATCACGTAGCTGATATGCCGCGGCAGGGCAGAGAGGATCTGCACCAGGTCACGCCGCTCCGCGGGCGAGAGGCCGGCGGCCGGCTCGTCGAACAGAATGAGGCGCGGCGCGCCGCTAAGCGCCATGCCGATCTCCAGCTGCCGCTGCTGGCCGTGCGAAAGATCGGAGACCAGGGTGTCGGCGACGCCGTCGAGATGCACCGCATGCGCGAGGTCGCGGGCGCTTTCCAGCGCCGCGTCGTCCTGGCGCGGGCGGATGAAGCTGAAACGCCCGGCGGTGACGCCGCGGCAGGCGAGATAGAGATTGTCGAGGACCGAGAGGCCCCGGAATAGCATTGAGTTCTGGTAGGTCCGGCGCATGCCGCGGCGGATCCGCTCATAGGGTGGGAGCGTCGTCACGTCCTCGCCGAAGAAGCGGATGCGGCCGGCAGTCGAAGGAAAGTCGCCGGTGATCGCGTTGAACAGTGTCGTCTTCCCGGCGCCGTTGGCGCCGAGAATGCCGCGGCGCTCGCCGGCGCCGACGGTCAGATCGACCTTATCGAGCGCCACCAATGCGCCGAAGGTGCGGCTCACGCCCTCGAGGACGAGGGCATGGGCCGCACCGGCACGGTTCAGTCTGAGCGCTTCGGCCACGCCTTGGCGCTCCGTCACAAGGCCTCGATCACGGGCAGCTCGGGTTGTCGCGGCTGACCGGGCCGAGCTTCATGAACTCCTCCTCGGGAATGCCGAGGGTCTGGTTCACGTTGTCCACGACCTTGATGACCTTGTTGTAGAGATGGCCGTCATCGGCCTTCGCCACCTCGGTGAGGAAGATGCTGGCGACGGCGTTGCGGTTCTTGTCCAGGGTCACCGGACCGGTCGGCGTCGCGAGCTTCAGGTTCTGCAGCGCGTCGCGGAAGGCCTTTTGGTCGCCGCCGAGATCGCCCTTCACCTGGTCGAGCGCGTCGAGCATGGCCAGGGTAGAGATGTAATAGCCATGTGCGAACAGCGAGGGCGACGGGAAGCCGTCCGGGAAGGCCGCCTTGTAGTCGGCGACGAACTTCTTCCATTCGGCATTGTCCCAGTCGTCGGCGATCGGGCCGGCCGAAGGCGTGCCGACCACGTATTCCTGCTGCTTGCCCTTGGAGCCGAGCACGGTCTGGTCCACGGTGATCGAGCCGCCGATCATCGGCTTGTCGCCGCCGGCCTGCTCATACTGGTTCAGGAAGTTGACCGCATCGGCGCCGCCCAGCGCCACGTAGATGGCGTCGATGTCGTCCGGGATCGAGGCGACGATCGAGGAGAAGTCCTTGTTGCCGATCGGCACCCAGAACTTGTCGACCACATGGCCGCCCGACTTGCAGAAGCCGCTCATGAAGCCGAAGACCTGGGTGTAGGGGAAGGAATAGTCCTCCGCGATGGTGACGACCTTCTTGTAGCCCTTGGTGCCGAAGGCGTATTCGCCGAGGCCCGCCTGCCATTGCGCGCCATCGGTGGTGAAGCGGAAGAAGTTCGGCGCCGGATCGCGGAGCGTCGTATCCTGCGCGGCCGAGGTGCCGTTGATGAAGGTAACCTGCGGCTGGGTCTTGGCGTAGTTCTTGACCGCGAGACCTTCGTCACCGGAGAGCGGGCCGACCAGGATCTGCACCTTGTCCTGCTCGACCAGCTTGCGCGCGGCGTTGACCGCGCTGTCCGGCGAGGCATCCGACGAGCCGGTGACCAGCTCGATCTTCTTGCCGCCCGCCATGTTGTTGTGCTGCTGAAGCGCGAGCTTCACGCCGCGCATGCCGTCCTCACCGAGCACGGTGAAAGCGCCTTGCAGGG
The DNA here is from genome assembly GCF_054658695.1 of Dongia sp. agr-C8. Taxonomy (NCBI): domain Bacteria; kingdom Pseudomonadati; phylum Pseudomonadota; class Alphaproteobacteria; order Rhodospirillales; family Dongiaceae; genus Dongia; species Dongia sp. agr-C8. Next base: position 675,085 of record NZ_BAAGHZ010000001.1, on the reverse strand, counting down.
TCGCGAGCGCGCCGACCTTGATCGTGTCCTCGGCCATCGCCGCCGAGACGCTGAAGCCCACGGTCAGCGCGACCGAGGCCGCGAGCACGCTTCTCCGAGTTAATCCAGTCATCAGTCCCTCCCAGATTATTTGCTGTTGTTGTTACGCCACGAATTGCTGCCCCACTGCCGAGTGGAACCGGCAGCCTTCAAGCGATCGGCTGCCAGGCGCCAGAGGCCGAGCAGTCCGTCGGGTGAAACCAGAACGATCCCCAGGAAGATGAGCCCGATCAGCGTGTTGAAGCGCTCGGGGCTGATCAGGTCGATCGCGAAATTCTTCATCAGCACGAACAGCACCGCGCCGATGAACGGCCCGACCGGATGCCTGAGGCCGCCGATCACCGCGATCACCAGGATGTCGATCACCGGCCCGATGTCGATGGTGCCCGGCGAGACCCGGCCGTTCATCCAGACATAGAGCAGCCCGCCGACTGCCGCGATCAGCCCCGCCACGCCGTGGGCCACCACACGGTGGGCGTTGACGTTGAAGCCGAGCGCGTTCATGCGCCGGGCATTGTCGCGGATCGCCTGCAAAGTGAGGCCGAAGGTCGAGCGCGCGAGATAGAGGACGGCGAGATAGCTCGCGGCGGCGACGCCGAGGCTCATGTAGTAGAAGGGCATCGGCTCGCGCCAGTCGAGGCCGAGCCCGACCGGCGCGGGCAGGCCGGCAAAGCCGCTATGGCCGTTGAAGATCGCGTAATTCTGCTGCGCGAAATAGAAGACCGCGACGCCGATCGCCAGCGTGATCATGATCGTGTAGATGCCGGCGGTGCGCACCGAGATGATGCCGATCAGGATCGCGAAGGCGGTGGCGATCAAGAGGGCGATCGGCACCGCGGCCCAGAGCGGCCAGTCGAACAGCGGATGCGTGCTGTTGGTGCCGAACACCGCGACCATGTAGCCGGCAACGCCGGCGACCGTCATCTGCGACAGCGAGACCATGCCGCCATAGCCGGCAAGGAACATGAGGGAGAGCGCGATCACGCCGAGGAACAGCGACTGCGCGCCGATTTGCACCGTCCAGAACGGCGAGGCGACCAGCGGATAGGCGACCAGGAACAGGGCCACCAGCACATGCTGCGGCCGGATCACCTTCATCCAGGCCGGTGTCGCCGGCTTCGTCGCCGCTCCTGTCGCCGTCCAGCTCATGCGGCCTTCCCCATGATGCCCTGGGGCCGGAAGGCCAAGACCACGACCATGATCAGGAAGGTGTAGACCACGCCGTAAGTCGGCGAGTAGACCAGGCCCAGCTGCTCGGCGAGGCCGATCAGGATCGCGCCGATCGCCGCACCGGTGACGCTGCCCATGCCGCCGACGATGACCACGACCAGCGAGGCCAGCAGATAGCGCGTGTCCTCGCCGGGCGCGATCGAGAGCGCGGTGCCGCCGACCACGCCGGCGAAACCGGCGAGCCCGGCGCCGAGCGCAAAGGTGATGGTGAAGATCCGCTGAACGTTGACGCCCGACGCGGCGAGCATGCCGCGGTCATCGACGCCGGCGCGGATCATCATGCCGATCCGGGTCTTGTTCAGCAGCAGCCAGAGCCCGACGCCGATCACGATGGCGCTGGCGAACAGCACCAGGCGGTAGAGTGGATACTTCACCACCGGCCCGCTCATCAGCTGCACCGGCCCGGAGAGCCAGGACGGCGGATCGAACTGATAGGTCTGCCCGCCCCAGACCGCGAGCATGAGGTCGGCCATCACGATCGAGAGGCCGATGGTGACCAGCGTCTGCCGCAGGTCCTGGCCCTGCATCCTGCGGAAGATCGCGACCTGCAGGATCGCGCCGACCACCGCCATGCCGAGGAAGCCGCCGGCGACGCCAAGGAACCAGGACCCGGTCCAGTCGGCGATGTCGAAGCCGACATAGGCGCCCAGGAGATAGAGCGAGCCATGCGCCAGGTTGACGTTGCGCATCAGGCCGAAGACCAGCGTGAACCCGCTCGCCACCAGAAAGTAGAGCGCGGCCAGGGTCATGCCGTTCATCACGGTGAGGATGAAGAGCTTCATGGACGCTTGACCGCCACAGGGAAGCCGTCATCGCCGGGCTTGACCCGGCGATCTTGCGCCGACCGGCACGAGATGCCCGGGTCAAGCCCGGGCATGACGGCTCTTTTGTTGGCGGCCAGAAGCATCGCCCCTACACCGCGACGCGCAGGCCGGGGCGGTTGGCTTCCGGGGCGCGGAAGAATTCGCCGTCCTTCATGACCGAGAGGATGCGTTTCTTGTCCTGCAGGATCTTGATGTTGGAGAGCGGATCGCCGTCGACCAGGATGATGTCGGCGAGATAGCCCTCCTTCACTTGGCCGAGCTCGCCGGGCGCGCCCATGATCTGGCCGCCGAGCTTGGTCGCCGCGACCAGCACCTCCATCGGCGTGAAACCCAGGAGCTCGACGAAATACTCGAAGTCCCGGGCATAGGTGCCGTGCGGAGTCCAGGCGAAGCCGTAATCGCCGCCGGGCAGCACCCGGATGCCGCGGCGCTTCATCTTCTTCGCGGTCTCGATCGCGATCTCCAGCTCACGGTGATAGCCCATGGAGCGCGCCTTTTCCGGCGTGATGCCCCATTCGCCCGCGTGGTGGGAGATCCGGATCAGCCAAGCCAGGCCAGGCGCCACGAAATGCTTGTCCTTGTTGGCCTCGAGCAGGTCAAGCGCCTCCTCGTCGGCGAAGCTCGCGTGGTAGATGATCTCGATGCCGTGGCGGATGCACATCTTGACCGATTCCGCCGAGCGGGCATGGGCGCAGAGCCGGCGGCCGCGGCGCTTCGCCTCCCGCACCGCCATCACGCATTCCTCCTCGGACATCGGCGATTCCTCGGCGCCGACATTGGTCAGCTCCTCACCGGAGAGGTTGAGCTTGATGAGATCGACGCCGTAGCCGATCATGGTGCGGACGGTGCGGCGCACTTCCTCCGGCCCGTTTACCACCAGGCCGAAGTTCAGCGCCTCGTGCGGGACGTGCGGCGGATGCGCGTGGCCGAGCCCGCCGATCGTGGTGATCTCCGGGCAGTTGGCAAGATAGCGCGGGCCGGGGATCTGGCCCTTGTTGATGGCGTTGCGGATCACCACGTCGAGCCGCGGCTTCGCCGCCGCGGCGCCGACGCACATGGTGAAGCCATGGTCGAGATAGATCTTCGCCACGTCGGCGGCGAACAAGGTGTGCTCTTCCGGCGGCAGATTGATCAGCGCCTCGAGGCTCGGCGCGTTGTTCCAGGAGAGATGCGTGTGCGCGTCGCACAAGCCCGGCATCAGGGTGGCGCCGGCGCCGTCAATCACGATGTTGCCGTTCATCGGGATGCTGCGCGTGCCGCGCGCGACCCGCCGGATCCGGTTGCCTTGGATCAGGACCTCGCCGAGATAGGGATGCTCGCCGGACCCGTCGAAGATCCGCACGTTGGTGTAAAGCACGTTGGCCATGTCTTCGTCCTCCCGCTCTCCGGAATTCTTGGTGCTCCGGATGTGCCTTGCGTCTAGGCGCGCCCGCCGAACAGCTCCCTCAAGACCTGATTGCATTCCTGCGGCCGCTCGATCGTGCTCCAATGGCCGCAGCGGTTGAGAATGGTGACCCGCGCATCTGCCAGGCGCTCCGCCATGGCGCGCGCGTTGGACGCGGGCGCCACCGGATCCTCGTCGCCGGTGACCAGCCGCACCGGACATTTGATGCGGTCGAGATTGGCCGGCTGCGCCGCGGCGAGCGCCTCGCAGTTCTTCGCGTAGCCCTCGGCGTCCTGGCGCATGATGAACTCGCGCACCAAAGCGACCGCGACCGGCGCGTTGCTCTTGGTGTCGCCGGACAAGGTCGCCTGCACGATCTGGTCGGCGATGCCGGGCATGCCTTCGCTGCGCGCCTTGGCCGCGCGGTCGCCCAGGCCCTTGCGCGCCGGCTCCGGCGGCTGGTGGATCGGGCCGAACAGAGCGAGGCTGCGCACCAGCTCCGGATGCTGCTCGGCGACGTGCTGGCAGACGATGGTGCCCATGGAATGGCCGACGAAATGCGCCCGCTCGGCGCCGACCGCCCGCGCCGCCTTGGCCACCGCATCGACCATGCTCTGGATCGAGAGACTGCCGGAAAGCGGGCTCCGGCCGCTGCCCGGCAGGTCCGGGCGGATGGTGCGATAGCGCCCACCCAGTCCGAGAACTTGCGGGCAGAAGGTGTTCGAGGTGCCGCCCAGCCCATGCAGCATGATGACCGGATCGCCGCTGCCCTCGACCTCGACTTGCATGCGCTCGACCGCGAGGCTGCTCACGCGCGCGCCTCCGCTCTCGCTTTCGGTTCGACCGCGCTGCCGCGCTGGCGCACCGGATTCTCCAGCACGCCGATGCCGGAGAGCTCGATCTTCACCGTGTCGCCGGCTTTCAGGTATTTCGGCGGGTTGAAGCCGATGCCGACGCCGACCGGCGTGCCGGTGGCGATGATGTCGCCGGGATAGAGCGTGATCCCCGCCGAGATGGTCTCGATCAGGGTCGGCACGTCGAAGATCAGCAGGCTGGTATTGGCGCTCTGCCGGAGCTCGCCGTTGACCCAGCATTTGAGGTCGATGTTGGCGATGTCCAGCTCATCGGCGGAGACCAGGACCGGCCCCATCGGGCAGAAGGTGTCCTGGGACTTGCCGATGTCCCACTGCTTGTATTTGGCCTGCAGGTCGCGGGCGGTCACGTCGTTGACGATGGTGCAGCCCCAGACATGCTTCAGCGCGTCGGCCTTCTTGATGCCCCGGCCGCCCTTGCCGATCACGACGGCGAGCTCGGCCTCATAGTCGATCGCGCTGCTGGCCGCCGGGTCGATCTCGATCGCCGCCCCCGGTGCGATCACGCATTCCGGCACCTTGGTGAAGACGATCGGCGATTCCGGGACCGCCCCGCTGGCAGCGCTGGAATCGAAGCCGCTCTTGGCGAATTCATGGGCGTGTTCGTAGTAATTCTTGCCGACGCAGAAGATGTTCCGGCGCGGGCGGGGGATCGGCGCGTCGAAGACCAGGCCGGCGGTCGGGATCGAGGCGCCGAGGCTGGGGGAATCCGCCCGCAAGCCGCGCTCGATGACCGGCAGCGCGCCGCGCTCCTCCACTTCGGCGCCGAGATCGAACGGACGTATGGTCTTGCCGTCGGCGCTCAGCAGGCCGACGCGCCTTCGGCTGCCCGCACGAAACGTGGCAATCCGCATGAACCCCTCCCGATTGAGCCAATGTTGAACCATTGACCCGTTTGGTATAGGGTATGGTGTCAGCCTTCCCGCGCCGAGTCAACGGCGGGGGGCGCCGAATCATCGATAATGGAAATGCCTCAATGGCCCTGCCCCAGACCACCAACACCCGCTTCCAGAATGCCGAGGACGTCGTTTCGGACATCCACCGCCGTATCGAAAGCGGCGAATGGCCCGAGGGACACCGGCTCCCGCCCGAGCGGGAGCTCGCCGCGCTCTATGGCCTGGCGCGGAATACGGTGCGGAGCGCGCTCAACCAGATGGGCGGCGACCTGATCCGGGTGGTCGGCCGCGGCACTTATGTCCGGGCGAAGAGCGGCGGCGGCGTGCCCGGCCTCGGCCGGCACATGAAGGATGCCAGCCCGGCCGAGGTGATGGAGGTTCGCCTCATCATCGAGCCCCAGGCGGCGGCCCTGGCCGCGCACCGGGCCAACAGCGAGGACCTCGCCGAGATCGAGGAGATCCTGCGCCGCTCGATCGCCGCCAAGGGCATCGCCGAGTTCGAGCATTGGGACGCAGCGCTGCATCTCGCGGTGTTCCGCGCCACCAAGAACCAGCTGCTGATCGACTATTGCGAGGCGATCAACACCGCCCGCCACCAGCCGCATTGGCACCGGCTGAAGCAGAAGAGCCTGACCGACGGCCTGCGCTCGCAATACGACCGCGAGCACAGCGCCCTGGTCGATGCCCTGAAGCAGCGCGACGCCGAGAAGGCGCGGCGGCTCATCCACCAGCACCTGGTCCGGGTGCGCGACAGCCTGCTGGCGATCGACGCCTGAGGAGGCATCCGTGAAACTCAGCAGGCTGGCCCGGCTCGGTGTCGCATCGGCAGCGCTTGCGTTTGCCGGTCTTGCCGCACGCGCCGATGACGAACCCGCGCTGAATGCAGATGAGATCCGATCTCAATTCCTCGGGCACCTCCTCGTTGGGTCTGGCGTCGCCGCAGACGGCACCAGGCTTAGTCAGGCCGCCTACTTCAGTACCGACGGCAAACTTCTTGTAATCGCTTCCGACGGCAATTCTAAGGTCAGCCTCGTCTATACCGAGAGCTTCGCGATCAAGGATGACGCTTTGTGCCTGCACGATCTCGGTCTGATGCGGAAGCAGCGAGCGGATCGCTGTTACGAAGTCCATGGCGGCCCGAAAGACAACATTTGGTCTGGCCTGCTCGTGGACAAGCAAAATCCCGATTCCCGCTTGGCGGTCCACATGAGAAACCGTGTCGGGGAGAAGGAGATCCAGGAACGCTGGGCGAGTTGGGAGAGTATCCGCCAGGAGGCCGGACCGATCGACGGCTTCGGCTGGCTGCAGGATATCCAGCCGAATCCATACCGATTCAAGGGACAGCGCCTAGTCGTGCGCGGCAGCTTCGTCCAAATGGTCGGCGACCGTCGCGGCTGGTTCACCTGGGATGAAGCGGGCAGTTATGGCGACCACGGCCAGTTCATCGCGCAGGGCATCGCCAACGAAATGTTCGGAGATCCCGGAACGACCGCGATCTTCGTCGGCGAGTTTTCCGATATTCAGCAAATGACCGTGTCGGGCAACACCATGTTCATTCCGGTGATGAACGTGACGGCCGCCCGCTTGTGCGAAAAGACCTGCGGCGAATACTTCGAGAATTGGTGATCCGCTCAGCCCGTGGTCCAGCCGCCGTCCACATGCAGGATGGTGCCGTTGACCAGCGAGGCGGCCGGCGACGCCAGGAACACCACCGCGCCGGCGACCTCCTTCGGTTCGCCGATGCGGCCCAAGGGGATCTTCGCGACCGTCTGCTTCAGGAATTCCGGGTCCGAGAGCGCGGGCCGCGTGCCGTCGGTCCAGATGAAGGTCGGCGCCACGGCATTGACGCAGATGTTGTAGCGGCCCCATTCATGCGCCAGGCAGCGGGTGAGGTGATCGATCCCGGCCTTGCTCATGCAGTAGATCGGCTCGCCGCGGAGCGCCACGCTGCCGGCCTGCGAGCTCATGTTGATGATGCGGCCATAGCGCCTTGCGATCATCAGCTTGCCCACCGCCTGGCTGGCGAAGAAGGTGCCTTTCAGATTGACCTGCAAGGTCAGGTCGAAATCGGCCTCGTTGACGTTCTCGGCCAGGTTCTCCGGGCTGGCGCCGGCATTGTTCACCAGCACGTCGATCTTGCCGAAATGCCGGTCGGCCTCGGCGACCGCGCTCTGGATCTCGTCCAGCTTGGTCATGTCCATCTGCAGCGGCAGCGCCTTGCGGCCGAGCTTCTGGATCGCCGCGACCAGGCTCTCGCCCGACTTCCTGTCGCGCAAGCCGAGCGCGATATCCGCCCCGGCATGGGCACAGGCCAAGGCGCAGGCGCGGCCCAGCCCGCGTGCCGCCGCCGTCACCAGCACCACCTGCCCGCTCAAGTCGAAACGCGGAAATTCCGAGTTCGCCATCTCCCCCAATCCCCTGCTTTTGATGTTCCACTGGGGGCCATCGAACGCGGTAAGATGCGGCCCGTCAAGCTGGGGGACAAATGGACCAGACCGCGATCGCCCGCGCCGCCGAACTGCTGTGGCGCACCCGTCTCGCCGAGACACGCATCGATGCCCTGCCGCCGGAAATCCGGCCCGCGTCGCTGGCCGAGGGTTACGCAATCCAGGAAGCGATGCTGGATCTGGTGGAGCAGCCGGCGGTCGGCTGGAAGATCGCCGCCACCAGCGCCGCCGGGCAGAAGCATATCGGCGTGACTGAGCCCCTGGCCGGCCGGCTGTTCCGCGACTTCGTGCTGGCCGACGGTGCCCGACGCCCGATCGCCCGCAACCACATGCGCGTCGCCGAGGCGGAGTTCGCCTTCAGGATGGCGCGCGACTTGCCGCCGCGTGGGCGCGACTACGACCAGAGCGAGGTCATTGATGCGGTCGCGGCGATGCATCTCGCGATCGAGGTGCCGGACGCGCGTTATCAGGTGTTCGACACGATCGGCGCGCCCTCGATCTGCGCCGATTGCGCCTTCCACGCCTGGTTCCTGCTGGGTCCCGAAGTGCCGGACTGGCGCGGGCTCGATCTTTCCCGGCAGCCGGTCCGCGCCTGGAAACAGGACAGGCTCGTAGCCGAGGGCAGCGGCGCCAATGCGCTGGGCGATCCCCGGATCGCGCTCACCTGGCTTGCCAATCACCTCAACAAGCGCGGCCTCGGCCTGAAGGCCGGCGAGATCGTCACCACCGGCACCTGCGTGAAGCCGGTCGATGTCGCGGCCGGCGATACGGTGGTGATGGACTTTTTCGTGCTGGGCAGGATGAGCGCCGGCTTCGACTGATTGTGACTGCTCTTTCATCGAAACGCGAAACTTCTGTCACGTTCCGGCGGGATGTTGCGGCCCCCGCCTGAACCGTTCCGGAGTCCCCGCCATGAAGATCCGCATCACCGAGAATCGCCTATCGCGCCGCCGCTTCCTGACAGGCACCGCCGCCATCGGCGCCGCCACGCTCACCGGCATCGCCGCGCCGCGCATCAGCCGCGCCGCCGCGCGGCCGCTGATCACCCATGGCATCCAGTCCGGCGACGTCGGCACCGATCGCGCGGTGCTGTGGTCGCGCGCCGACCGTCCGGCCAACGCGGTGTTCGAATGGTCGACCACCGAGAGCTTCAAGGACGCGCATACCCTGCCGAAAGTCGCGGCGCTGCCGGATTCCGATTTCACGGTGAAGCTGCTGGCGGGCGGCCTGCCTTCGAACCAGGACATCTTCTATCGCGTGAAGTTCCAGGATCTGGCCGATCCCAGCGTCGAAAGCGAACCGCTAACCGGCCATTTCCGCACCGCGCCGACGGCGCTGCGCGACGTTTCCTTCACCTGGTCCGGCGATACTTGCGGCCAGGGTTGGGGCATCGATGAATCCCGCGGCGGGATGAAGGCGTATGCCACGATGCTGAAACACCAGCCGGATTTCTTCCTGCATTCCGGCGACAACGTCTATGCCGACGGCCCGCTGCAGGCCGAGGTGAAGCTGCCCGACGGCAGCACCTGGAAGAACTTGGTCACGCCGGAGAAGTCCAAGCCGGCCGAGACGCTCGACGAGTTCCGCGGCCAGTACAAATACAACTTCATGGACAAGAATTTGCTGGCACTTTATGCCGCCGTGCCGGTGCTTTCGCAATGGGACGACCACGAGGTGACCAACAACTGGTCGGCCTCCAAGGTGCTGGCCGAGCCCTATACCGAGAAGTCGATCGCGGTGATGGCGGCCCGCGCTGCCCGCGCCTACCAGGAGTACATGCCGATCGCGCAATACCCGCAGGAACCGAACCGGGTCTATCGCAAGATCGCCTACGGCCCGCTGCTCGACGTCTTCATGATCGACATGCGGACCTATCGCGATCCCAACGGCGACAACCTCGAGACCGAGGAGAGCAAGGCGGTCTTCCTCGGCGCCGAGCAGCTCGCCTGGCTGAAACGGGAGCTGGTCTCCTCCAAGGCGCTCTGGAAGGTGATCGCCGCCGACATGCCGCTCTCGCTGATCGTCTGGAACAACGCCAAGGACAAGAAGGGCTTCGAGGCGGTGGCCAACAACGACGGCGGCAAGCCCTTGGGCCGCGAGCTGGAATTCGCCGACCTGCTGCGCTTCATCAAGGCGGCGAATGTGCAGAACACGGTCTGGCTGACGGCGGACGTGCATTACACCGCCGCGCATTACTACGATCCCAACAAGGCGCAGTTCCAGGACTTCAACCCGTTCTGGGAGTTCGTCTCCGGCCCGATCCACGCCGGCACCTTCGGCCCGAACGACCTCGACATGACCTTCGGCCCCGAGGTGAAATACGTGAAGGCGCCGGAAGCCGGCAAGGTGAACCTGAGCCCGGTCGAGGGCATGCAGTTCTTCGGCCATGTTGCGATCAAGGCCGATACCGGCGTCATGACCGTGACCCTGCGCGATACCGCCGACACCGCGCTGTGGTCGACGGATCTGGAGCCGGTGCGAATCTAGTCTGCTGCACGGAGTTTGCTGCACCCCCACCCGATCCTCCCCCGAAGACGGGGGAGGGCTCGATTTGACTCCCTCTCCCGTCTTCGGGGAAGGTGGGGGCGGGGGTGCCGCACAATGATTCCATCGCATGGCACCACATCTGGTGGGGGCTAAAGCGTAACCACTTCGCCCATCCGCACTGAACGATCCGCCGCCAGTGCGATCCGCAAGCTGCGCACCGCATCCGACATGTGATCGGTGAGGTCGACGTTCTCGCGGATCGCCTTCAGCAGATAGCGCTGCTCGCGTTCGCAAAGCGCGTCATGGTCAGGCTCGTCCTGGGTGTCGAAGACCTCGTCCTGGCGGGCGAGATTGCCGGCGGCGTCGAGCGCCGCGTGGTGCAGCAGGATGCGGTTTGTCTTGGTGTGGGTGTTGATGTCGGCGGACTTGGTGTCCTTGTTGCCCTCGTCGGCAACGACGATGGAGACGCTGCCCTTGGGGCCGATCACGTCCTTCACGAAGAAAGCGGTCTCGCTCATCATCGGGCCCCAGCCGGCCTCGTACCAACCGACCGAGCCGTCGTCGAAGGCGACCTGCAGCATGCCGTAATTATACATGCCCTGCGGCAGATCGACGTCCGGCATGCCGTCGGTCAGGCGCGCGCCGAGCGCGTGCACACGCACCGCCTTGGCCCGGGTGATCTGGCACATGACGTCGAGATAATGGACGCCGCAATCGACGATGGGCGACAGGCTCTGCAGCAGCTTCTTGTGGTCTTCCCACTGCTTGCCGCTACTCTGCTGGTTCAAGTTCATGCGGAAGACCAGCGGCGACCCCAGGGTCTTGGCGAGCGCGATGAATTTGATCCAGGATGGGTGGTGCCGAAGGATATAGCCGATCACCAGCTTCCTGCCGGTGCGCTTCGCCGCCGCGACCACGCGCTCGGCATCCTCCACGGTGTCCGCCAGCGGCTTCTCGACAAAGACATGCGCCCCCGCCTCCATGGCGGCGATCGCATATTCGGCGTGGCTGTCCGACCAGGTGCTGATCGAGACCACGTCGGGCTTCACCGCCTTGAGGGCCTCGCCGTAGTCGGCAAAACGCTGTGCCGAAGCCAGCACCGGCGGCAGCTGGCGCTCGGCGATGCGGCGTTCGCAGACCGCGGCGACCTCGTAGCCGTCGATCCGCGCATAGGCCATGGCGTGGGACATGCCCATATTGCCCAGCCCGACGCTGAGGACCCGCAGCTTGCCGCTCATCCCTTCACCCTTTCGTCCTGTCGCGCGCCCGAGATCCAGGTCGCTTTGACTTTGTAATCGCCGTCCAGCAGCACCAGGTCGGCGCGATAGCCTTCGGCGATCCGGCCGAGCTCGCCATCGAGGCGCAGGAACGCTGCGGAATTGAGCGATGCCATCCGCAGCGCATCCTCGACCGGCACGCCGAGGTGGCGGACCGTGTTGCGCACGGCGCTCGCCATGTCGAGATCGGAGCCGGCGAGCGTGCCGGCATCGTTCACCAACGCGCCGTCGATGCGGCTGATCTTCTCGCCCAGCAGTTCGAAATGATCCTCCGCGCTGCCGACCGACGGCATGGCGTCGGTCACCAGTATCATCCGCTCGGTGCCGCGTGCCGCCAAAGCCACGCGCAACGAAACCGCCGATACATGGTGCAGATCGACGATCAGCCCGCACCAGAGCTGCTTGTCCTCCAGCGCCGCGCCGACCGGGCCGGGCTCGCGCCCCATCATCGGCGGCATGGCGTTGAAGAGATGTGTGATGCCGGTGAGGCCCGCTCGCTGCGCCTCGCGGATGGTCTCGAGGTCGGCCTTGGTGTGGCCGGCGGCGACGATGATGCCGGATTTGGTGAGCTTGGCGATGGTCGCCGGCTCGGTCTTCTCCGGCGCCAGGGTCACCAGCACGCGGCCGCCGGCCGGCAGGTCGATCATCGCCAGGTCCTGGTCGCCGATCGGACGCATGAGTTCGGCGCGGTGGATGCCCTTGCGCTCTGGGTTGAGGAAGGGGCCTTCGAGATGGATCCCGAGCACGCCGGGGGTGCGTGCCTGCATCGCGGCATCGGCGGCCTTGATCGCCTCGGCCATGCTCGCCGGCGTGTCGGTGATGAAGGTCGGCAGGAATCCGGTGGTGCCGAAGCGGCGGTGCGCGGCGCCGATCGCGGCGATGCCGGCGATGCTGCGGGTCTCGTTGAACAGCACGCCGCCGCCGCCATTGACCTGCACGTCGATGAAGCCCGGCGCGAGCAGCCCGCTGATCGCCTGCTGCTCCACGCCCTTGGGCAGCTTCGCCTCCGGCATGACGCCGGCGATTTTGCCGGCTTCGATAAGGACGGCATGTCCGCGGCGCAGACCTATGCCGTCGAACAAAGTGGCGCCGATCAGTGCCGTCGCCATTACTGGGTCTCCGTGACTTTCTTGAGATGCGGCGGGCGGTCTGGATCGCGGCCATGCGCCCAGGCGAGGCGCTCGGCCAGCAGATAGAAGCTCTGGATCAGCAGGATCGGCGCCGAGAAGGGATTGGATTCCGGGAGGCTCGGCAAGGAGATCGCGCCGGTCGCCTGGTCGCCGGCGCCGGCGGCGATCACCGGCACGCCACGCCCGGCGAGGCCGCGCAGGATCTTCAGCACGCCGCTCTCGGATTTGTCCGGCTGCAGGAAGGCCATCACCGGAAAATCCTGGCCCGGCAGAGCGAGTGGTCCATGCATCAGCTCGGCGGCGCTCATCGCCTCGGCATGCAGGCCGCAGATCTCCTTCAGCTTCAGCGCCGCTTCCTGCGCGACGCCGAAGCCGGGACCGCGGCCGATCACGAAGAGATTGCGCACACTGTTCAATATCGGCTCCGCCGCCGACCAGTCGTATTGCGTGGCCAGCGACAGCTCCTCAGGCAGGCGATCGACCGCCGCATGGAGCAGCGCGTCGCCCGACCAATGCGCGACGATCTGCAGGATCGAGGCGAGCGAGGCGATATAGGACTTGGTCGCCGCCACGCTGCGCTCCGGGCCAGCCAGCAGCGGCAGCACGATCTCCGCCTTTTGCGCCAGCGGCGATTCCGTGTCGTTCACCAGCGCCACCGTGATGGCCCCGGCGCCGCGCGCCGCGTCGGTCAGCGACAGCAGATCCGGGCTGCGCCCCGACTGCGAGATGGTGAGGCAGAGTGCCCCTTGCATGCGCGGCGCGCCGCCGAACACCGAGCTGACCGAGGGCCCAACCGAGGCGGTCACCAGGCCCTGGTGGATCTCCAGCAGGTATTTCGCGTAGGTCCCGGCATTGTCCGAGCTGCCGCGCGCGCAGGTCACCGCGAAAGGCGGGGGCGCGGCGCGCAGGCGCTTAGCCAGGTCGGCGCAGCGCCCGGCATTGGCGGCGAGCATCCTGGCCACCACCTGCGGCGCTTCCAGCGCCTCGCTGCGCATCAGGCTTCCGTTTGCAGATCCCATTCTATTCCTGTTCGGTACTCGGTGTGCCAAGGCTCAATTCGGCGACGAAGTCATAGGCATCGCCACGGTAGTAGGAGGAGGTGAACTCGACGGCGACCCCGTCCTGGTCGAAGGAGCGCCGCTCGATGTAGAGCGCCGCGGTGCCGTCCGGCACCTGCAGCAGCTTCGCCTGCTCGGAATTCAGCAGCACCGCGTGCAGGCGCTGCAAGGCGCGCCGCGGCGAATGGCCCCGGCCGATCAGCACGGCATAGAGCGAGGTCGCGACCGCTTCCGGATCCGGCACCAGGCGGTTCGGCACCACAGCATGCTCGATCGCCATCGGCACGTCGTCGGCGGTGCGGAGACGGTCGAAGCGACTGACCAGTTCGCCCGGCGAGAGGCCAAGCGCCATGGATTCCTTCGGCGTGGCCGGCCCGACGCCGCGGCCGAGAAAGACCGCGCCGGGCTGCAGCCCGCGCCCCAGCATGTCGTCGGTGAAGCTGGAGAGCCGGGAGAGCGGCTGCTCGACCTGCACCGCGGGCGCGATGAAGGTGCCGGAGCCCCAGCGCTGCACCAGCATGCCCTTCTCGACCAGGCCCGCGATCGCCTTGCGCACGGTCACGCGGGAGATGCCGAGCTGGCGTGAGAGATCGCGCTCGCTGGGCAGGGCCTCGTCGGCGCGGAGCTTGCCGGAGCGCACCGCCTGCTGGATCAGATGCTGGAGCTGCAAATAGAGCGGCGTCGGGCTGCTCTCGTCGAGCGAACCCGCGTCGCGGAAATCCGGTTGCGCCGCCGTCTTCAAGCGCCCGCCCTCTGCTGCGATGGAAGCGCCCCCTGGGGCTGCGCCTCGCGCGCCAGCAGCAGCGCGCCTTCCATAGCGTCGCCCTTCGGCGCAACCAGCTTCTCCTGGATTCGCCGCGGCAGCCAGGGCCGCAGCGGCTCGCCGAGCCCGCCCAAGAGAGCGATTCCCGGCGCACCGGCGTCGAGCAATCGATCGGCGATGCGGGCGGCACCTTCGGCCGCATGCTCGATCACCGCGACGCCCATCGCATCGCCCTGCCCCGCATAGTCCAGCACCAAGGGCGCGAGCTGCGCGAAGTCGGTCGGTCGCGCCTGGTCGGCCCAGGTGACGATCTTCGGCGGCTGATGATCGAAGCGATCGAGGATCTTCGCGGCGAGTTTGGTCATCGGCGCCATGCCGTCATGGGCCCAGAGCGCGCGCCGGATGGCGTGCTTGCCAATCTCGTTGCCGCTGGCATCGTCGGAGATCACGTTGCCCCAGCCGCCGACATTGAAGCGCTGGCCCTTAACCACCGCGAGCCCGGCCGAGCCGGTGCCGATGATCAGGATCGCGCCGTCGCCGCCAGAGAAGGCGCCGAGCCAGGCGATATAGGCGTCGGTGTCGATGGCGACACGCGGAAAGGGATGTGGCTGCGCCAGCAGCTGGCCGTTGCGGGCCTCGTCGATGGCTCCCGCCATGCCGAGGCCGACCGAGGCGCGGCCGAGATCGCCTTCGCCGAGGCCGCCCACTTTCGCCGCGGCTATGGCGGCATCGACGATCGCGGCCATGGCGACCGCGGGGCCGAGGCGCAGGTTGGCCGGTCCACCGGTGCCCTCGCCGATCAGACGACCGCCGCCGTCGCGGATCCGGGCCCGGCAATGGGTCCCTCCGCCGTCGATTCCTATAAATAGAGTGTCAGCCATTCAGCTGGCGGCGCTCCCAGACATTCGCCAGAGTTATAATGCCAGTTTAGGTCCAGATCGGGAAGTGGCAAAGAATTTGACTCGTTTCTATAATACCAGCATAATATCAGTTAAGGGAAGGCGAGGCTGAGAACAGCCATATGGCATTTGGCCCAGATGACGTTCGGGACTGAGACCAACGCGGCGCGCTATCGCGGCCTCGACACCTGGAGCGACGGGGAGATCCTCGATGCTTTCTGGGAGGGTCAGTCACGCGCCATCGCGGCGATCCGTTCGGCCATGCCCTCCATCGCCGCCGCGGCCCAGGCCCTCGCCGGCCGCCTGAACGCCGGCGGAAGGGTGGTCTATGCCGGCGCCGGCGCCTCCGGTCTGCTGGCCGCGGGCGACGCGATGGAGATTGGCCCAACCTTCAACTGGCCCGATGACCGCGTCTTCGTCCTGCTGGCGGGCGGCACCGATCTGACGCCGGGCCTCAAAGGCGATGTCGAGGACCACGACGACCGCGGGCGGATCGAGGCCGAGGCGCTGAAGCTCACCGCGAACGACGCGGTCATCGCGGTCGCCGCCAGCGGCACCACCCGCTACACGCTGGCGGTGATGGAAGCCGCGGCCCGCGCGAAGGCGCTCACCATCGCCATCGCCAACAACGCCGGCGGGCCGATGCTGAGCGCCGCCGACCACGCGATCCTGCTGGAGACCGGGCCGGAGGTGATCAGCGGATCGACCCGCATGAATGCCGGCACCGCGCAGAAAGCGGTCCTGAACATGCTCTCCAGCCTGACCATGATCCGGTTGAACCGGGTGCATGACGGGCTGATGGTCGATCTCCGGGTGCAGAACGCCAAGCTGCGCGACCGCGCGATCGGCATTCTTCAGAGCATCACCGGCGCCACCCGAGACGCGGCGGCCACGGCGCTCGCCGCCTGCAACGACCGCATCAAGCCGGCCGCCCTGGTGCTCGCCGGGCGCAGCCCCGCGGAAGCGGAGCAGATCCTCTCCCAAGTCGGCGGCAGTCTGCGCGCCGCCCTGGGCTCCGCCCAAACGACCGAATCTCGCCAACCGACCAACCTGCAACGAAAACAAGGGAGCTGAACATGGCCAACAAAGGGGCACTCATCGGGGGTGCAGTGGTGGTCATCGCCGTCGCGGCGGTGGGCCTATGGTATATGAACAAGCCGGCGCCAGTGCAGGAGCTCACGATCGAGAGCTGGCGCAACGACGATGCCGACATCTGGAACAAGCAGATCCTGCCAGCCTTCATGGCCAAGCATCCGGAAATCAAGGTATCGTTCAAGGGCTATCCGCCGACCGAGTACAACGCGGCGCTGAACACCGAGCTCGAGGGTGGCACCGCGGCGGACATCATCACCTGCCGTCCGTTCGACGCCTCGCTCGATCTCTACAAGAAGGGCTACCTGGTGAAGCTCGACGACGTCCCGTCGATGAAGAACTTCTCCGACGTCGCCAAGGCCGCCTGGCAGACCGATGACGGCAAGGACACCTTCTGCATGCCGATGGCCTCGGTTATCCACGGCTTCATCTACAACAAGAAGATCTTCGAGGAACTGGGCCTGACCCCGCCGAAGACCACGGCCGAGTTCCACGCCGTGCTCGACAAGATCAAGGCCGACGGCAAGTACACGCCGATCGCCCTCGGCACCGCGGACCAGTGGGAAGCGGCGACCATGGGCTTCCAGAACATCGGCCCCGACTACTGGAAGGGCGAGGAAGGCCGCAAGGCGCTGATCGCCGGCAAGGCGAAGCTCACCGACAAGGAATATGTCGACGTCTTCAAGGAGCTGGCGACCTGGGGCCCGTACATGGGCGAGGGCTATCAGGCGCAGAAGTATCCGGACACCCAGAACCTGTTCTCGCTGGGTCGCGCTGCGATCTATCCGGCCGGCTCCTGGGACATCCCGCTGTTCGAGCAGTCGAAGGATCTCGCCTTCGACGCCTTCCCGCCAGTGCAGCCGGAAGGCACCGACAAGTGCTACATCAGCGACCATGTCGACATCGGCATGGGCGTCAACGCCAAGTCGAAGAACATGGACGCCGCGAAGACCTTCATCGAATGGGTCGGCTCGGCGGAGTTCGCCGGCCTCTACGCCAACGCCCTCCCCGGCTTCTTCCCGCTGACCCAGGAAGCGGTCGAGATCAAGGACCCGGTGGCGCAGACCTTCGTCGGCTGGCGCAAGAACTGTGAGAGCACGATCCGGAACTCCTACCAGATCCTCTCGCGCGGCACGCCCAACCTGGAGAACGAGCTGTGGGCGGTCAGCGCCAATGTGCTGAACGGCACCCAGACCCCGGAAGCCGCTGCCGAGCAGCTGCAGAAGGGCCTGGACGGCTGGTACAAGCCGGCCCAGTGATCGGCTAGACTGAAAATCCCGCGGGTCGTGGCACCGGCCGCGACCCGCGGTTCGTTTCCGGCATGAGAGCAGCGAGGAAAACCCGGGCATGACGTCGATCGCCATGGCGGCGGATACTTCCGTCGGAAGACGGAAATGGCCGACGCATATCGTCGTGTTCCTGGCGCCGGCCTTCATCGTCTACACGGTCTTCTCCATCTACCCGCTGATCGACACGATCCGCTTGAGCCTCTACACCGCCGACGAGACCGGGGCGCAGCATTTCATCGGCCTCGGCAATTTCGTGACTCTGCTGACCGACCCGGTCTGGTCCAAGCCGTTCTGGAACGCGCTCCGCAATAACTTCGTCTTCTTCGCGATCCACATGGTCGTGCAGACCTCGATCGGCCTGGCGCTCGCCGCCCTGCTCAGCCTGCCGCGGCTGAAGGGCGCCGGGATCTACCGCACCCTGCTGTTCATGCCGACCATGCTCTCCGTGGTGATCATCGGCTTCGTCTGGCAGCTCATCCTCTCGCCGCTGTGGGGCATCGCGAAGGGCTTCCTCACCACCTTCGGCCTCGGCGCGCTATTCGCGCCCTGGCTCGGCCAGGAAGGCACCGCGCTCATAACCGTCTCGCTGATCTCGGTCTGGCAGTTCGTCGGCATCCCGATGATCCTGATCTATGCCGCGCTGATCAACATCCCGGACGACCTGATTGATGCAGCGACGGTCGATGGCGCGCCGCCCTTCTACGTGTTCTGGCAGATCCGCCTGCCGCTGGTCTATCCGACCCTCGGCGTGGTCTCGATCCTGACCTTCGTCGGCAATTTCAACGCCTTCGACCTCATCTATGCGATGAAGGGCGCGCAGGCCGGGCCGAACTACGCGACCGACATTCTCGGCACCTTCTTCTACCGCACCTTCTTCGGCTATCAGCTCCAGGCCGGCAGCCCGACCATGGGCGCCGCCGTCGCCACGGTGATGCTGTTCATCATCCTGATCGGGGTCCTGTTCTATCTCTTCGCCGTGCAGCGCAAGCTGCAGCATCACCTGGCGTAGCGGAGGCAGCGATGGCGATGGTCAACCGACGCGTCAATCTGAACCGCATCGCCGTCCATGCGGCGCTCATCTTCTACACCCTGATCGCCACCTTCCCGATCGGGCTGGTGCTGATCAACTCGATGAAGTCCCGCAGCGCGATCTTCGGCAATCCGCTGTCGCTCCCCAGCCCGGAGACCTTCGATCTCGTTGGCTATGCCCAGGTGCTGGACAAGGCCGCCTTCGGCACCTATTTCGGCAACAGCCTGATCGTGACGGTGATCTCCCTGGCGCTGGTGCTGATCGCCGGCGCGATGGCGGCCTGGGCCTTGGGCGAATACCGCTTCAAGGGCAACACCCTGGTCGCGCTCTACATGGCGATCGGCATCATGGTGCCGATCCGCCTCGGCACGGTGTCGATCCTGAAAATGATCGTCGGCATGGGGCTGATCAACACCCTGACCGCGCTGATCCTGGTCTACACCGCGATGGGCCTGCCGCTGGCGATCCTGATCCTCGGCGAATTCATGGCGCAGATCCCGCGCGACTTGCGCGAGGCGGCGCGCTGCGACGGGGTCAGCGAATATCGCATCTTCACCGACGTGATCCTGCCGCTGATCCGCCCGGCCGTGGCGACCGTCGCGGTCTTCACCATGGTGCCGATCTGGAACGATCTGTGGTTCCCGCTCATTCTAGCTTCGGGCCACGGCAAGCAGACCATCACGCTCGGAGCCCAGCAGTTCATCGGGCAATACGTGACCAACTGGAATGCGGTCCTGGCCGCCCTCAGTCTCGCGATTGCCCCGATTCTGGTGCTCTACATCGCCTTCTCGCGGCACCTGGTCCGCGGCCTGACCATGGGAGCAGTCAAATGACGAGACGGATTCGACACCATGGCTGACGTTTCGCTGCGCAACATCAAGAAGTCCTATGGCAAGGTCGAGGTGCTGCACGGCATCAGCCTGGACGTGAAGGACGGCGAGTTCGTGGTCTTCGTCGGCCCCTCGGGCTGTGGCAAAAGCACGGCCTTGCGCATCATCGCCGGCCTCGAGGAGATCACCGCGGGCGAGCTCCATATCGGCGGCAAGCTGGTCAACCAGGTGCCGCCGGCCGAGCGCGGCATCGCCATGGTGTTCCAGTCCTACGCGCTCTACCCGCATATGTCGGTCTACAAGAACATGGCCTTCGGCCTGAAGTTCGCCAAGACCGACAAGGCCGAGGCCGACAAGCGCGTGCGCAAGGCAGCCGAGATTCTGCAATTGACGCCCTATCTCGAGCGCAAGCCACGCGACCTCTCCGGCGGCCAGCGCCAGCGGGTCGCGATCGGCCGCGCCATCGTGCGCGAGCCCGCAGTCTTCCTGTTCGACGAGCCTCTGTCCAACCTCGACGCCGCGCTCCGCATCAACACCCGGATCGAGATCGCCAAGCTGCATCGCCAATTGAACGCCACCACCATCTACGTCACCCATGACCAGGTCGAGGCGATGACGCTGGCGACCAAGATCGTGGTGATGAACCAGGGCCGGGTCGAGCAGGTCGGGCCGCCGCTGGAGCTCTACCACCACCCGCAGAACCAGTTCGTCGCCGGATTCATCGGCTCGCCGAAGATGAATTTCGTGAAGGGAGCGGTAACCGCGATCGATGCCATGGGCCTGACCGTCGATTTCGGCGAGGCTAAGCCGATGCCGATTCCCTTCGCCGGCGGCGACGCGAAGCCCGGAGACTCAGTAACGCTGGGGATCCGACCCGAACATCTGGGGGAAGGCGCGCGTCACGCCATGGTCCTCACCGGCACGGTCGACGCCGTGGAGCACCTCGGCGAGGCGAGCTACGTCCATGTAAGACGGGACGACGGCACCATGCTCACCGCGCGCTCGCCGGGCGACAGCCGGGCCGAGATTGGCAGCCGGATCCCGGTCTCGACCGATGTCGCGCACCTGCATCTCTTCGATGCTGAGGGCAAGGCGTTTCCCCGACACAGCAAGGCGGATGCGGCGTAGCACGGTTACCCTCCCAAACTGCGCGCAATCGCGTCGAACGCGGTCAGCAACAGGCCATCCATCGCATCGTCGAGCGGCAGCGGCTGCGACGACAACTTGACGATCACCACCTCGGAAGCCGGATCGATGTAGATCCATTGGCCGTGGATGCCGATCGCGCAGAAGGCGCCGCGTTCGTTGCCGGTCGAGTACCACTTGCCGCGGTAGCGGCCCCGCGGCAGCAGCTTGGCCATGCTGCTGCCGGCCCAGGCGACCGGATCGCCCTTGGTGCGGATGTCGTCGATCCACCATTCCGGCACGACCTGCATGTCGCCCAGGCGGCCGCGGTTCCTGACCATGTCGCCGAACCGGCCGAGGTCGCGCAGGCTCGCGCAGATGCCGCCGGCGGTGCGCGGCGCGCCCATGCGGTCCACCGTGACATAGGCGTCGAACTCGGTGCCGAGCCTCTTCCAGATCGTGTCCGCGAGCAGCGTGGCATAGGGCCGCCCGGTGGCGCGCTCCAGGATCCAGCCCAGCAGGTCCGAGTTCGGCGAGACATAGTGGAAGACCTGGCCATGCGGCCCCGGCCCGCGCCGCAGAGTGCCCAGGAAGCTTCGGAGATCTTCCGCCCTGGACCCCGGCGGTACGGGATTCCAGCCGGTCGCCACGCGGTAGCGCATGAAATCGCCCTGGGCGTCGAGATAGTCCTCGATGAAATTGATGCTGACCGTCATATCGAGCACATGCCGCACCGTGCAGTCGCCGCCATAGGCGGAGCCCTCGACCTCCGGGATGTAGCGCGTCACCAGCGCGTCGGGATCGAGCCTGCCGTCGCCGATCACCGCGCCGGCCAGGATCGCCGAGATCGACTTCGAGACCGAGAAGACGATGTGCTGGATCTCCGGCCGCATGCCGGCGTCATACCATTCCATCAGCGCCCGGCCGCGCTGCATCACCAGGAAGCCGTCGGTCCAGGTCAGCGGCAGCAAGCTGCCGACCGTCCATTCGCGTCCATCCGGCCCCTGGAAGGCCAGCCGCTCGAGCAAGGAGGAGATCAGCGTGATCCGCTCAACCGGCTTCTCGGTGCGGTGGATCGTCGAGGTCGGGATCAACTCCCGCACATGGTGGAAGGCCCAGCGGTTGAAGGGGGGCAGGCGCCAGTTGGTGATGGTGACCTGCCCTTCGTTGGGCGGGGGGAAGCCCTCCATGATCTGGGGCTCGCTCAACTGCGTCTCCTCCGGGACGATACTCTTGAAATCGAGCATAGCAGTCCGCCCTTATGCGCCAAAGAGGGCCGCCAGCGCAGCCCACTTGGGACCGAACGGCGCCCAGGGGATTCTGTTCCACTTATAGTAAATTGAATTGCATGGCATTTTCGGAAAATCACCGGTTTCGCTATAGTCAGCCGAAACAGCGTTCTGAGTGGAGTGTTCATGCAGCCGGATATCGTCGCTTTCTTCGACGAGGACACATTCACCGTCAGCTATGTGGTCGCGGACCCCGAAACCCGGCGGGCCGCGGTGGTCGACAGCGTGCTCGATTTCGACCATGCCTCCGGCCGCACCCGCCATGCCTCCGCCGACAAGATCGTCGCCCATGTCCGGTCGCGGGGCCTCACGGTCGACTGGGTGCTGGAGACCCATGTCCATGCCGACCATGTCAGCGCCGGCGATTATCTGAAACACCAGCTCGGCGGCCGCTCGGCGATCGGCGAGCATGTGCGGATCGTGCAGAATGCTTTCGCCCGGATCTTCAACACCGGGGCCGATTTCAAGACCGACGGACGGCAGTTCGACCAGCTGTTCAAGGACGGCGACCGTTTCAAGATCGGCAATCTCGACGCCCGGGTGATCCACACGCCGGGCCATACCCCCGCCTGCATCACCTATGTGATCGGCGATGCCGCCTTCGTCGGCGACACGCTCTTCATGCCGGACTATGGGACAGCGCGCTGCGACTTCCCCGGCGGCGATGCCGCGGTCCTGTATCAGTCGATCCGCAAGGTCTTCGCCTTGCCGCCGGAGACCCGGGTCTTTCTCTGCCACGACTACAAGGCACCGGGCCGGGATGAGTACCGCTGGGAAACCACCATCGCCGAGCAGCGCGCCAAGAACCTGCATATCCGCGACGGCATCTCGGAAGCGGAATTCGTCGCCATGCGCACCGGCCGCGACAAGACCCTGAGCATGCCGAAGCTGATCCTGCCCTCGGTGCAGATCAACATGCGCGCCGGGATTTTGCCGGAGCCGGAGAGCAACGGCGTAAGGTATTTAAAGCTGCCGGTGGATGGGTTCTGAGAGAGCGAGTCTGGGGCACCCCGTCCCAGCCTCCCCCGAAGCTGGGGGAGGTAAGGTGGGGGTGCGACTGAAGACTCTCGCCAGTCAGCGCGACGCGGCGCGGCCCTCGACCTTGCCCAGCACCGCGTCGATGCGGTCGCGGGCCTTGGTGCAATCCTCCGTCGAGCCCGATAGGAACAGCCGCCCGGTCGCGCCGATCATCTGCACATCGACCAGGGTGATGCCGGGCGCCGCCTTCTCGGCCTCGTTGGCGGCGACGGTGGCGAACAGGGCCGGCTCGAGCTCATAGAGCAGCAGCGACTTGCCCGGCAGCAGCATCGAGGCCTCGCGGGTGCGGTTGAGGATGATCGCATGCTGGTCGGCGACATTCTCGATGATGTCGGCGAAATGGGTGCGCGGCTTCAGCTGGTCGGTCGCCTTGCGGCCGATTCCGTCCAGCACCACCTGCCCCACTTGCTTCAGGGCGTCGAGGTCGGCGGAATGCAGTTCCAGCAGGCCGTATTGCCGCTCGACATAGAGCAGGCCGGGCTCCATGTCCGGCGCGCTCTTCAAGGCGAGATCGCAGATCCGGTGGATCGCCAAGGCCGGCGCCACCTCGATGATCAGGCTGTGCTCGCCCTCCAGCGGCGGATAGCCCCGCGCCCGCGTCGGCGTGGACATGTACGCCGCGAACTGCCGCGCGAGGGATTCGATCAGCAGATAGACTCTGAGCTCGGTCATGGAAGCACGCCCCGCCAGATCCCCGGGCCCACGTTAGCGAATGTCCGCGTTCGCGGACGTGGCCCGGGTATGACGATCCGGAAGGATCGTCACTTGCCCGACGTCGTGAAGTGCTTCGCCAGGTCCGCATGCGGCCGCGGGATGACATGCACCGAGACCAGGGTGCCGACGGTGTTGGCGGCTTCGGCGCCGGCTTCGGTCGCGGCCTTCACCGCGCCGACATCGCCGTTGATGATGACGGCGACCAGGCCGTCGCCCACTTCCTCGCGGCCGACGATGGTCACGTTCGCCGCTTTCACCATCGCATCCGCAGCGGCGAGTGCCGCGACGAAGCCCTTGGTCTCGATCATTCCGATTGCGTTGGACATGGTTCTCTCCGTTGCTTGATTGAGTTACTTGCGGGCCGACTTGGCGTCGGCCGGTTGGTCCAGGGATCCGATGATGAGCGCGTCGATCGGAATCTTGCCGCCGCCGAGCCAGGAGGCCGCGGTCGAGCCGGTCACCACCATGACCTCCTCGCCCTCGCCGCAGCCCAAGACGTCGAAGGCCATGATGCGGCCGCCGCCCGACGTCTCCACTTCCAGAAAGGCGCCCGAGGGAATGTGCTCGATGCGCTTGGTCGCCCAATAGCGGCCGACCACGTTTCCACGAATCATGGCTTCATCCTCTCGATGGTTATGCCGAGGCTGCTCGCCTTGTCGCGGGCGAGCGGCGTGACGCTGACCTGGGCGCCGACCTGCAGCCGTTTCGTGCCCTTGGGCAGTTTCAGCAGCAGGGTTTCGGTCACCACGCCCTTCTCGATCCGCGAGGAAGCGCTTGCCGGCGCGGCAGGCATCGGCGCCGTCGCAGCGCCGCCTTCCAGCGTGAAGCGGTAGCTGCCGTTGGCGATGGCACTGCGGGTGGCGGGATCGCCGGCCAGGCTCAGCACCTGCCGGGCAAAGGCCGCGAGGTCGGCGTCATTGGCGATCCGCACCCGATGTTCCGCGGGCGCGGCTTTCACCGGCGCGGCATCACGCTTCACCGCCGCGATCTCGGTCGCGATCACGTCGCGGATCAGAGCACGGAGTTCCTTGCCGTCGAGCATCACTATCCTTCCAAGGCGCGGATGGCGCGTTCCGCCGCCTGCGCGCCCATGCGTACATCCGATTCCTCGCCGGAGAGATAGACCCGGCCGGTCGCGCCGATCATCCGGTAGTCCACGACCTTGATCTCCGCCGCCTTCTCCGCCTCGTTGGTGGCGAGGATGGCGTAGGACGCCGGCTGCATCTCCAGCACGAACAGCGATTCGCCCGGCAGGATCATCGAGCCCGCCTTGTTGCGGTTGATGAGAAAGGCATGGACCGGATCGACCCGGGTCACCATCTTCGCCGCCAGGACCTTGGGCTTCATCGCATCGCCCTCGTCGGCCTCGAGCTCGTCCAGCACTGCGCGCGCCGCCGCTTTCACGGAAGAGGTCGAGCGCGAATGAAATTCCAGGGTGCCGAACTGCCGCTCGACCACCAGCATGCCGCCGCCGACATCGGCATGTTTCAGCGCCACGTCGGTCAGCGGCTCGATGTCGAGGCCCGGTGCGATCTCGATGATCTGCGCCGCCATGTTGGTGCGCGGCAACCGCCCGCGCATGCCGCTCGCCATGTAGCAGAGCGTCTGCGGCTGCAACTGGTCGATGAAGATGAAGGAGCGCAATTCCGCCATGGCTGTTTCCCCACCCTATTTCCGTAGGGCGTGGCGGAGTTCGTCGAGCACGATGCGGCGGATCTCCTCGCGCAGGATGGCGACCTCGTCGCTCGCGGGTGCGGCTTCGGCGCCTTCCTGCAGGCGGCCGAGGGTCATCGGCGATTCGCGGCCGAGCACCGGATCGGGGAAACGGGCGTCGATGCCGCTGAAATCGCCGAAGGCTTCAGCGGGGTCGCTGTTGTAGGCGATGCGGGTCCAGTTCACGAGGTGCTTAGGTTCAATATTCTCTCCCACGGAGGAGCGTCCGAAGAAGCCGGTGCCGATGGTGAAGGTCGGCGCCAGATGCGTCGCGAAACCGGCCGCTCCCTGGCTGCAGGGTGCGTTGACCGCGACGCGCAGCGCCTTTACCGCGGCGCTGAATTTCAGGATGGTGGCCGGGTTCTTGCTGTGGATCGCCGCCGAATGCCCGGCGCCGGAGAGCCGGATCAGCGCGCGGGACATGGTGATGGCGCCTTCGGCATGCGGCGCGCGCACAAAGCCCACGACCGGGCAGAGCTTCTCCTTGGAGAGCGGCTCGTCGATGCCGATCCGGTCGATCTCGGCCAGGATGATCTTGGCATTGGCCGGCACGCGGATCCCGGCCTTCTGGCCGATCTCGAGCGCCGACTTACCCAGCACCTCGATGTTGAAGCTGCCCTTGCCGAACAGCAGGTCGCGCAAAACCGCGACCTCGTCAGGCTTGGCGACATAGGCGCCGTTCTTCGCGAAAGCGGAGAGCAGGCGGTCGGCGATCGTCTCCTCCGCCACCACGACGCTTTCGTTGGTGCAGAGGATCGAGTTGTCGAAGCTCTTCGATTCCACGATCCGCTTCGCCGCCCGGTCGAGATCGGCGCTGGCATCGACCAGCGCCGGCGCATTGCCGGGGCCGACGCCGATCGCGGGATTGCCGGAGCTGTAGGCGGCGCGCACCATCGGCGTGCCGCCGGTCGCCAGGATCACGTTGATCTTGGGCGACTGCATCACATGCTCGACCAGCGGCAGCGTCGGTGTGTCAATCACCTGGACGGTGCCGACGGGCGCGCCGGCCTTCTCCGCCGCCGCCGCCATGACCCGCGCGGCCTCGGCCGAGCAGGCCTTGGCCATCGGGTGCGGCGAAATCACGATCGCATTGCGGGTCATCAGCGCGAGCAGGATCTTGAAGAAGACGGTGCAGACCGGGTTGGTCGAGGGCGTCAGCGCGAAGATGACGCCGGCCGGACGCGGCAGCTCGACGATCTTCTTCTCGGCGATGATCCGCTTGGAGCAGAAGTCCTCGCCCCGATAGAGCTCGGCGAGGCCGCGGGTGGTGATCTCATTCTTGAGCTTCTTATGCGCGGCAACGCCGAAGCCGGTTTCCTTGACCGCGGCTTCGCCGAGCCTGCCGGCGACGGCGTAGCCCGCCTCCGCCGCGGCATGGACGATCGCCTCGACTTTGGCTCGGTCGAACAAGGCGAAGGCGGACGCGGCCCAGCCGGCCGCCTCCAGCATCAGGTCGGCCTGGCCGGTCTGGCGTTTCTCGCCCGCGAGCAGCTCGGCGACGATCGAGTTCATTCGGCCGCGCTCCGCACCCAGCGCTTGGACTTCGAGCCCATGCATTCGGCCCGCGCCAGGCCGATCGCGCGCTCGACCCGCTCCAGCAGCTCCTCGCAGAGCGCCGTCGGCATCAGTACACCGGGCTTGAACTGCAGCACGCGCGGGTCGAGGGTCGAGAAGATCGCCCAGACGCCGTGCTCGTAGAGATGCTTCATCACCGGCTTGGCGCCTTCCGGGTAGTCGAACTCCAATCCCATGACCACGCCGCATTGCCGGATGCCGACGAAAAAGTCGGAATAGAGCTTCATGATCTCGGTGAGCCCCGACCGCATCGTCTCCGAGATGTAATTCACGATCGGCTTGATCTGCGGCCGCTGCAGGATCTCCAGCACCTTCAGCGCCACCAGGCAGCCCAATTCAGCGCCGCCCATGGTGGACATATGGGCGAAGCCGTCCTGCTTCAGCCATTGAGCGGCGCGCTCGGTCGCGACCACGCAGGCGATCGGATATATGCCGCCGGAGATTCCCTTCCCCGTCACCATCAGGTCGGGCTCGATGCCGTATCGCTGATAGCCCCACATCTCGCCGCAGCGCATCAAACCGGTCTGCACCTCGTCGGCGATGTAGAGCGCGTCGTAGCGCTCGCAGAGCTGCTTCACCGCGGTCAGGTAGCCCGGCACCGGCATCGGGAAGCCGTAGGTCGCCGGAATTGTCTCCATGATGACCGCGGCAATGTCCTTGGCCCGGAGCGCGTCCTCCATCGCATTCAGGTCGTTGAACGGCACATGGATGAACTCGTCGGGGCGGTCGGAGAGGAAGGTCTTGGAGAATCGGTCGGCACCGGTCGCGACCGCGAGGCCCGAATGCCCGTGATAGGCATTGATGATCGAGACGATCTTGCGCTTCTGCGTCGCGTTGCGCGCGCACTTGATCGCGAGGTCGATCGCCTCGGCGCCGCCCGCGGTGTACATGGTGTATTGCATGCCGCCGCCGCAGACCTTGGCGAGCTCCTCCGCCAGCGCGGTGCGCCCCAGTGCCGGGAAATGGTGATTGCCCATGTCGAAGCGGGTGGTGCCGCGGTGCAGGACCTCGATCAGCTCCGGATGGCGATGGCCGATGTTGTAGGTGCCGCCGTTCAAATGCACGTCGATCAGGCGCCGGCCGTCCATGTCATAGAGCAGGTAGCCTTCCCGGCGGTCGATCACCAGGTCGACATGCTGGTCCTGCCAGAACTGGGTCTTGTTCGGGTTCCAGAACTCTTTCGACTTCGCGATGAATTCCTGCTTGGCCGGGCTCTGGCCCTCGTTGAATCCCTTGGGCTGTTCCATCTTCGGCCTCATCCAAACTTGGTGAGATAGGCTTCCGCCATTTCGCAGGTGCCCTCGGCGTAGGCCGGGCCTTCCTGCTTGGCGAGATCGGTCTCGGCGTGGCTGCCCATCCAGGCGAAGAGGATCATGCGGCGGAGCATGACGAAGGTCGGCAGCTCCGCTTCGTCCTCTTGCGACAAGGGTCGCACCCGGCGATAGCCCTCGGCCCAGGCCGCGATCAGGCCCGGCACTTCCGGCTTGTGCTCGAAGAAGCTGACCGCGGTGCCGGCGTCGTAGAGGAACCAGCCGAGGCCGCAGTCGTCGAAATCGATGACCCGGATGTCGCCCTGGTGGATCAGCAGATTGGCCAGCCGGAAATCGGCATGGATAAGGCCGTAGCGGTCCTTCCCCTGGCCGTAGCGCGCGAGACGCTTTCCCATCGCCGCGGCCAGTTTCTTCAGCAGCGGCAGGCGCGCCGGGGTCATGTCGGGGCCTTCGGTCCAGGGGCCCCAGTTCGGCTTTGAACCGATGCTGTGCTCGAAGTCCCAGATGGTGCGTTCGAAGAAGGCGGGCCGCTTCCACTGCATCGAATGCAGATGCGTGCGCGCGGTCACCTCGCCCAGCTGCTTGAAGGGCTCGATCAGGTCGTGATCCTGTCGCGGCTCCTCGCCCTCGATGAATTCGAACAGCACGCAGTTGCGCGGCGCCGAGAGCGAGGGATGCGCGACGGTCTGCACATCCTGGCCGTCGCGCGCCGGGATCGCCTGCGGGGTCGGCACGCCGCCTTCGGCCTGAAGCGCGCGCATCCAGGCCAGTTCGCTGCGGATGCCGTCGACGCTGTGATAGCCGGGGCGGTGCACGCGCAGGATCACCGGCTTGCGGCCACCGGCTGGAGCCACGCGGTAAGTGGTGTTTTCAGAGTGGTTGATCATCTTGAGGGCGGCGCCCTCGAGACCCCAGCGCGGCAAGGCCGCCTCGGCCAGCAGGCCGATGCTGCGCATCAGGGACTCGTGACTCGGCATCTCGCTCATCGCCTCTCCTCGGAACTGCTGGACCCTAGGACCCGGGACCGCGTCTTACTTGACCGGCGGCCTGCCGATCTTGACAGGCAGCGACGCCCGACACCCCGCTTGCGGCGGTGCAGCAAGCGTGCAATCCTTCGCTCAAAGACGCCGTTCTACAGGGATCCCAGCAGGGAAGGCGCGCCATGACCGGACTGGCTGAAATCCAGAGCGAACACGCGCACGGCCCGATCGTGCTCGCCTGTG
Organism: Dongia sp. agr-C8; assembly: GCF_054658695.1. Lineage (NCBI taxonomy): Bacteria > Pseudomonadati > Pseudomonadota > Alphaproteobacteria > Rhodospirillales > Dongiaceae > Dongia > Dongia sp. agr-C8. Next base: position 645,590 of record NZ_BAAGHZ010000001.1, on the reverse strand, counting down.
CCGCGACCGGAATCGTGCCCTTTATCGAGAAGTCCGGCGGCGACATCGACCGGATCTTCGGCAATTCCGGCATCGCCCCGGACATGGCCGGCTCGCCCACGCTCAAGCTGAAATTGAGCGACTATTGCCGGCTGTTCGAGGAAGCCTCGCGGCGGACCCAGAACGACAATTTCGGCCTCTGGTTCGGCAACCAGTTCCAGCCGCGCGATCTCGGCCTCTGGGGCTATGCCACGGTCTCGTCGCCGACCTTGGGCTCGGCGCTGGAAAACCTGGTCGGCCTGTTCCGCTATCACCAGGAATCCTCGTCCATGCGCCTCGTTCCCGGGCGCGACGGGCTCATTCGCCTGGAATACCGGGTCGAGGCGCCGGAGATCCTGGAGCGGCGACAGGATGCGGAGCTTTCGCTCGGCATGTTCCTCAACGTGATCCGCGAATGCTGCGGCCCGCACTGGTCGCCCGAGGAGGTCTATTTCGAGCATCCGCGGCCGCAGCTCTGGCAGGAGCATGAGGCGGCCTTCGATGCGCCGGTCTATTTCAGCCAGCCAACCAACGCCCTCGCCTTCCGCCGCGACGTGCTGGAGAAACCGATGCCGGCGCGCGATCTCAAATTGCTGGCGACCATGCAGGCCAGCCTGCAGGCGCTGGGGTTGCAGGGCGGCGAAGGCGGCCTGTTCGACCGGATCCGCACCGCGATCCGCATGCGCCTGCCGAACGGCGCGCCGACCCTGGACCAGATCGCGGCGGAGCTTCGCGTCTCCGCACCTTCAGTGCAGCGCAGCCTCGCCGAGCAGGGCCTCACCTATAAAGACGCGGTCGAGACCATGCGGCAGAACCTCGCCCGCATGTATCTCGAACAGCGCCAGCTGCCGCTGACCGAGGTGGCGTTGCTGCTGGGCTACTCGGAACTCTCCGCTTTCACCCGCGCCTTCACCCGCTGGACCGGGGTCTCGCCGCGGATTTACCGCCAGAGCCTTGTCAGACACTAGACGAATCAAGGCTTTAGCTCGAAGGTTGTAACGGGCGGCCGAAAGGCCTAACCAAGGCTGATCCCATCCATTTCCAGACGGTCAGAGTTCATGCAAGCAGTCGTCTGCCGGCAGCCCGGCGAGATCGTGGTCGAGGACCGCCCGGAGCCGATCCGCGGCGCGGGCGAGGTGCTGGTCGGCGTGCAGCGGATCGGGATCTGCGGCACCGACTTCCACATCTACCAGGGCAAGCACCCCTATCTCCAATATCCGCGCATCGTCGGCCATGAGTTCTCCGGCACGGTGATCGAGGCGCCCGAAGGCAGCGCACTCAAAGCCGGCGAGACGGTGGTGATCAATCCCTATGTCGCGTGCGGCAAGTGCATCGCCTGCCGCAACGGCAAGCCGAATTGCTGCATGCAGATCGGCGTGCTCGGCGTGCACCGCGACGGCGGCATGTGCGAGCGGATCAGCATCCCCGAGCGCAACGTCTATCCGGCCGGCCGCCTCACGGTCGACCAGGGGGCGAGCTGCGAGTTCCTGGCGATCGGCGCGCATGCGGTCGCGCGATCGGAGATCATCGAGGGCAAGCGGGCGCTGGTGATCGGCGCCGGGCCGATCGGTCTGGGCGTGGCGCTGTTCGCCAAGCTAGCCGGCGGCGACATCACGATCATGGACCGCGACAGCGAGCGCCTCGGTTTCGCGGTCGAGAACGGGATCGCCGCGCGTTCGATGGCGGCCGACGACAAGGTCGTCGAAGCGGTCGCCGCGGCCACCGGCAACGAAGGCTATGACGTCGTCTTCGATGCGACCGGCAATAAGGCCTCGATGGAGGGCGCCTTCCGCCATGTCGCCCATGGCGGCACGCTGGTGCTGGTCAGCATCGTGACGGAGAACATCACCTTCTCCGATCCGGAATTCCACAAGCGCGAGATGACGGTGAAGGGCAGCCGCAACGCCACCCGCGCCGATTTCGAGCGGGTGATCACCGCGATCGAGAGCGGCCATGTGCCGCTGGAGAAGTTGATCACCCACCGCACCTCGCTCAGCGGCGCCATCACCGACCTGCCGCGCTGGGTCCGCGAGAAACGCGGGCTGGTGAAGGCGCTGGTGGAGCTCGGCTGAATCATCAGCCCTGCCGCGTTGACGAGGCCCGCATCAGCGTCTCCTTGGCCGAGGCGAGATGCGCCCGGCAGGCCAGCTCCACGATCGAGGTATTGCGGCCGAGCAGCGCATCGATATAGGTCAGGTGCTCGCGGATCGCGACCTCGTTGCGCTGGCGCTCGTCGCGTTTGTTCCACTGGTAGTGATAGTGGAAGATCAGCGTGATGATGTCGAAGAAATCCTCGATGAAGCGGTTGGGCGCGGCGGAATTGATAAGGCGGTGCAGCCGGCTGTCGAGGTCGGAGAAATCGTGAAAGCGCAGGTCTACTTCCTGCTGCAGGGCGACATGCTCCTCGCGCAGGGCCTTCAGCCGCGGCCAGAGCGGTGAGCTGTCGGGCAAGGCGGCAAAGGCCATCGCCGAGCGCAGCTCGAACATCTCGCGGATCTCGAACAGCTCGAGCGCGAAGCTCGGCGTGAAGCCCTTGAACACCCAACCGGCATTCGGTCGTTTCTCGATCAGGCCGAAGCGTTCGAAGCGATTGAGGAACTCGCGGATGCCGGTGGTCGCTACGCCGAAGCGGCGCGCCAGGTCGAGCTCGTTGATGCTGCTGCCCGGCCGCGTGTTGTCGCGCAGCAGCCATTCCATGAAGCGGCGCTCGACCTGCTCCGACATGGTCACGGTCTCTTCCTCGGGAAAGCGCGGGACCCTGGCGGCGGCACGCACCGAGCGATCCCGCCCGCTGCCGCCGATCGTGCCCTGCTCGCCCAAGACCGAGAGGATCTTGCGCACCGTTGTGCGGCTCACCCGCAACTGCGCGCCGAGCTGATTTTCTGAAGGCAGCGCGGCGCCCTCGCCGAGGTTGGACACCAGATCCAGCGCCTCATTGAACGCCCGCTTGAACACTGCATCGGTCTTCATTTTTGCCCCATCTCTGCTCAGACTGATTATTAATCCATAAAAAACAAATTGACCAGCGCCAGCACCTGCTTTTTGTCTATAAGAAACATAAACAGGGGAAGGCATGGTGGACGTGGCGAGAGAACAGCCGGAGGTCGGCATCGGCGATCCGGCGCCGCGTGGCTCCGCCCTGATCACCCTCGGCCTGCGGCTGCTCGGCATCGGGCCGCTGCTGATCCTGGTCGCCCTGGTCGCCGTGATCGGGCTGCTCACCCCGGATTTCCTGAAACCCGGCAACATCGGCAACATCGTCGCGCAGACCGCAGTCATCGCCACCGTCGCGATGGGCCAGCATCTGGTCATCCTCACCCGCGGGATCGACCTCTCGGTCGGCGCCAACCTGGCGCTGGCCACGGTGATCGGCGGGCTGGTGTTCCGGCAGACCGATTCCGCGCCGCTGGTGATGCTGGCGATGGTGCTCTCCGGCGCCGCGGTCGGCGCCGTCAACGGCATCGCCTATGTCTTCGGCCGGCTGCCGCACCCCTTCATCATCACGCTGGCGACCTTGAGCATTTGCAAGGGCCTCGCCTTGGAACTCGCGATCGGCCACACCACGATGCGCGGCATGCCGCCGGCGATCGCCGCGATCGGCGGCGGCGACAGCTTCGGCATCCCGAACTCCTTCTTCGTCGTCGCCGGCGTCGCGGCGCTGGTGCTGGTGATGGCGAAGGCGATGGTCTGGGGCCGCTGGATCTACGCGGTCGGCGGCCAGCCCGATGCCGCGCGGCAGATGGGCATCCCGGTCCGCGGCGTGCTGATCTCGACCTATGTGATCTCGGGCTTGTGCGCCGGCATCGGCGCGGTGCTGCTCTCAGGCCGCACCGAAGCAGGCTCGCCGCTCTACGGCAACCTGCTGGAACTCGACACCATCGCCGCCGTCATCATCGGCGGCGCCAGCTTCCTCGGCGGCCGCGGCCATATCGGCCATGCACTGGTGGGCGCGGTGATGATCGGTGTCATCCGCAACGCGCTCAACCTGCTGGGGGTCGACGTCTTCTTCCAGATGATCGCCATCGGCCTGATCATCGTCGTCGCGGTCGAGGCGGATGTGCTGCGCAACCACCTGGAAGCGCGCGCGCGGGTGCTGCAATCGGCGAGGGGCCAATGACCCAGCCCCTGCTCGCCATCCACCAGGCCGAGAAGCGGTTCGGCGCGGTCCATGCGCTTAAAGGCGTCAGCCTGGAGGCGCATCGCGGCGAAGTGCTGGCTTTGCTCGGCGACAACGGCGCCGGCAAGTCGACGCTGGTGAAATGCATCAGCGGCGTCCATGCCCTGGACGAGGGCGAGATCCGGCTCGACGGCGAAACCGTGCTCCTGCACTCACCGGCGGCGGCGCGGCGGGCTGGAATCGAGACCGTCTACCAGGACCTGGCGCTGTTCGACAACCTGACGCCGGCGCAGAACTTCTACTGCGGCCGCGAGCTCGGCTTTCCCTCCTGGCTGCCGCAGGGATTGCGGCTGCTCAACAAGCGCGCCATGGAACGCGAGGCCGCAGGCGTGCTCGACCGCTTGAAGGTCAAGCTGCCGAAATTCGACGCGCCAGTCGCCTTAATGTCGGGGGGCCAGCGCCAGGCGATCGCCGTGGCGCGCGCCACGGTGTTCGCGCGCAAGCTGGTGATCCTCGACGAGCCGACCGCGGCGCTGGGCCTGCGGGAATCGCGCAAGGTGCTGGACTTGATCGCGCGCCTGCGCGCCGAGGGCAATGCGGTGATCCTGATCACCCACAACATGGAACACGTCATCGAGCTTGCCGACCGCGCCGTGGTCCTGCGCCAGGGCCGCAAGGTCGGCGAGCTGAAGCCGAACCGCGCCAACCAGCAGGAGCTGGTGTCGATGATCGTCGGCGCGGAGGCATGAGTAATTCGCCGCCGATGGGCGGCGGATGGAAGGGTCGCCCGATGCGAGGCGATCCAATTGGGAGGAGACGTCAATGAGACTGAAACTGCTGCTGGGAGGACTGGCGCTGGCTCTGGCTTTCGTCAGGCCCGCCCTGGCCGACGACACCATCAAGCTCGGCTTCATCACCAAGTTCCCGGTGCCGTTCTTCGCCACCATGGAAGACGCCGCCAAGGCCTATGCCAAGGCGCATCCCGGGGTCGAGATCGTCTTCGGCCAAGGCACCTCGGCCACGGATATCGAGGGCCAGATCGCGCTCATCGAATCAATGGTCACCAAGGGTGTGAAGGGCATCGCCATCACCCCGGTCGATCCGACCGTGGCGCCGGCGCTCGACAAAGCGGTCGCCGCCGGGGTGAAGGTCGTCCTGATGGACAACAACATCCCCGACTGGAAGAACGCGACCTCGCTGGCGACCACCAACAACTACAATGCCGGCAAGATCATCGGCGGCTACCTGAAGACCGTGCTGAAACCCGGCGACACGATGGGCATCCTGGAAGGCGTGCCCGGCGTGCCGGCGCTCGACGACCGGGTGAAGGGCATGATGGACGGCCTCGACGGCCTCGACGTGAAGATCGTCGGCAGGGGCGCCACCAACTGCACCGAGGAGCTCGGCATCAGCGTCGCCGAGGACCTGATCACCAAGAACCCGGAGATCAAGTCGATCTTCGCGGCCTGCGGCCCGCCGGCCGCCGGTGCGGCGCAGGCGATCAAGAACGCGAAGATCGATAAGGACAAGATCGTGCTCGCAGGCTTCGACTTCTGCTGCGGCGAGAAGGAAGCGCTCGAAGCCGGCCTCGAGGATGCCACCGTGGCCCAGTTCCCGGCCAAGATGGCGGAGCTCGGCGTCGATGCGCTGGTGAAGGCCATCAAGGGCGAGAAGGTCGAATCCCTGATCGACTCCGGCGCCGCCTTGGTGACCAAGGACAACATGGCCAACTTCTGACCGCCAAGCGAGGGCCGGCGCCGCGCCGGCCCTCGTCGGGCCCGCCAACAGCAGAGTGAATCATGCAAGCAGTCGTCTGCAGACAGCCCGGCCAGATCGCGCTGGAAGAACGCCCCGAGCCGGTCCGCGGCGCGGCGGAGGTGCTGGTCGGCGTCCGCCGGATCGGAATCTGCGGGACCGACTACCACATCTACGAGGGCAGCCACCCCTTCCTCAAATATCCACGCGTCATCGGTCATGAGTTCTCCGGCGTCGTCATCGAGGCGTCGCCGGCCAGCTCGCTCAAGACCGGCGACACCGTCGTCGTCAATCCCTATGTCGCCTGCGGCAGCTGCATCGCCTGCCGCAACGGCAAGCCGAATTGCTGCGTCGCCATCAGCGTGCTCGGGGTCCACAAGGACGGCGGCATGTGCGAGCGCATTGCCGTGCCCGAGCGCAATCTCTATCCCGCCGCCGGCCTCACGGTCGACCAGGCGGCAAGCTGCGAGTTCCTCGCCATCGGCGCCCATGCGGTGGCACGGTCGACGCTCCGCTCCGGCGCCCGGGTGCTGGTGATCGGTGCTGGGCCGATCGGACTCGGCGCCGCGCTGTTCGCCGGCATCGCCGGCGGCGCGGTCACCGTCATGGATCGCGACCCGGAGCGCCTCGACTTCGCGATCGAGGCCGGCATCGCCGGCGCCGTGATCAAGGCCGGCGAAAGGGTCCAAGCCCAGATCTCCGCGGCCACCGGCGGCGAAGGCTTCGACGTGGTGTTCGACGCGACCGGCAACCGCGCCTCGATGGAAGCCGCCTTTCTCACCGTCGCCCATGGTGGTACACTGGTCCTGGTCAGCGTGGTCAACGAGACGATCACGTTCTCCGACCCCGACTTCCACAAGCGCGAGATGACGGTGATGGGCAGCCGCAATGCGACGCAAGCGGACTTCACGCGGGTGATCGCGGCGATCCGCGACGGCAAGGTGCCGCTCGAGCGCCTGTTGACCCATCGCACCTCGCTCGCGGGCGCGATCGCCGACCTGCCGCGCTGGGCCAGCGAGAAGCGCGGTCTCGTGAAAGCCCTGGTCGAGCTCGACTGACCCGCATGCGCCGGATCATCCAGTTCGGAACCAGCCGGTTCCTGCAGGCGCATGCCGACCTGTTCGTGCACCAGGCGAGGCTCGCGGGCCAGGACGTCGGTCCGATCGCCGTGGTGAAGACCACAAGCGGCGGCGATCGCGCCGGCCGCATCGCGGCGCTGAAGAGCGGCCGACCCTATCCGGTCCGCATCCGCGGCCTCGAAGACGGCAAGACCATCGATGAGACGATCGAGGTCGCCAGCATCGATCGGGCCTACGAGGCGGACCAAGAATGGCCTGATGTATTGCGCTGCTTCGCCGAACAGGCGGAGATCGCGATCTCCAATGTCGCCGAGCGCGGTTACGAGCTCAACCCCGCCGACGCGGCGCATGACTATGCCGGGACCCAGCCGCCGGCGAGCTTTCCCGCCAAGGTGCTGGCGCTGCTGCTGGCGCGGCATCGCGCCGGCGGCAAGCCGCTGCTGTTCCTGCCGACCGAGCTCATCTCCAACAACGGCCGGGTGCTGAGCGGCATCCTGCAGGAGCTCGCCAAGACGACCGGTCAGAGCGCGGGTTTTCGCGACTGGATGGCACAGGCGGTCACCTTCCCGGACACCTTGGTGGATCGCATCGTCGCCCAGCCGATCGAGCCGATCGGCGCCGTGGCCGAGCCCTATGCGCTCTGGGCGATCCGCAAGGGCGGGTTCGATTTCCTCGACCATCGCGACGTCAAGCTGGTGGACGATCTCGAGCCCTATGCGCGGCTGAAGCTGCATATTCTCAACCTGGGCCACACCGTGCTCACCGAAGGCTGGATGAAGCGCGGCGCGCCGGAAGGCGAGCTGGTGCGGCAGATCATCGACGGTACCGACGATGCAAAGCGCCTGATGGAGATCTACTGGAACGAGGTGCTGCCGGGCTTCGCCCGCCGCGGCATGGAGGAGCAAGCACAGCGCTATGTCGCGACCACCCTGGAGCGGTTCCGCAATCCGTTCTTGGAGCATCGCCTTTCGGACATCGCGCAGAACCATGCGGTGAAGAAGGTGAACCGGATCGCCGCCTTCATCGACTGGGTCAGGGAGCGCGATCCCGATTTCGGCACACCGCGGCTCGAAGCCCTGATCTCCCGCTAGGCGCTGCGGCCGGCTATTGCTCCGGCATCAGGTCGCGGAAGGCCTTGGCGGCGCCATTGCCCGGCTCCGCGCCGTCGGCGCGGCAATGGGCCAGGACCAGCTCCCAGCAGATCGGCTCCTCGGAGAGCTCGGCGACCGCGATCTTCGGCTGCCGCATCTCCGCGATGGTCTCCGGGAGCAGGGCAACCCCCAGCCCGCGGCTGACGAGATCGATGATCGTCTCGATATCAGTCACGTCGAACACGGTCCGCCGATGCAAACCGGCTTTTCCGAACGCACGATCGATCAGTGGCCGCGTCCCCCAGCCAATCTCGAAGTCGACGAAGGCATGGTTCGCCAGCTCCCGCAAGGTTACGTCGGTCCGCCCGGCCAGCGGATGATGCGGCGGCGTGGCGACCACGAGATCCTCGCAGGCAATGATCCTGGTCGAGATATCGTCGGGCGGATCGAGCAGCGGCAGGAAGGCAAGATCGAGCCGACCGGCGCGAAGGTGCTCCATCAGGCCAAGAGCGTCGCCCTGGCGCAGCCGCACCTCGATCCCCGGATGCACCGCGTGAAACCGCGAGATCAACGACGCCAGATCGAGAAAAGCCGGCAGGCTGTGCACCGTTCCGAGCGAGAGCGATCCGGACCGCAACCCTTCGATGGCCGCGACCTTCTCCCGGCCAAGGTCGATGACCCGCAAGACCTCGCGCGCCGTTTCGAGCAGCGCGCGGCCCGCCGGTGTCAACTGAACCTGCCGCGTGCTGCGCACGAAGAGCCGGGCTTGAAGTTCTTCTTCGAGACTTCGGATAGAAGTGGACAGCGCCGACTGGACGATATGCACGCGCTCGGCCGCGCGACTGAAGTTCAACTCCTCGGCCACCGCGATGAAGTGCTGGATATGACGGAGCTCCATGGTCCCACGCCAGTCTCTTATCGTCCGAGTAGATGGAATCGATCTCTATTATCACTTGGACCGAAAGGCAAGGCCTCTCCTATTGTTGAATCACATCGGAATGATTGACGACGGCGCCCGAGAAGCGTCGCGGGGATCAATTTTTCACACCTCAGGAAGTGCAGGGGCATTCAGTGGTTCAGAGATTGCAAGGCAAGGTGGCAGTCATTACCGGCGCGAGCGCCGGGATCGGTCGGGCGACGGCGCGCGCGCTGGCGCGCGAGGGCGCAAGTCTGGTGCTGACCGCGCGCCGCGAAGACCGCTTGAAGGGCCTGATCGAAGAAGCGCGCGCCAGCGGCGCGAAGGGCGTCGCGGTCGTGGGCGATGCCCGCGAGGAAGCGACGGCACTACAGGCCGTTGAAGCCGCGAAGGCCGCCTTCGGCCGCATCGATTTCCTGATCAACAACGTGGGCGTCGGCAACTACAAGAAGCTGGTCGACACCAGCCTCGCCGACTATGTCGAGATGTTCGACGGCAATGTCCGCTCGACCTTTCTGTTTGCCCGCCACGTCGCCCCGGTGATGATCGCCCAAGGCGAGGGCACGATCCTGATGGTGTCCTCGATGGCCGGAGTCTATGGCTTTCCAGGCGAGGCGGTCTATTGCGCGACCAAGTTCGCGCAGGTCGGTTTCGCCCAGGCGCTCGACAAGGAACTCCGCCCGCACGGAATCAAGGTCGGTGCGATCTGCCCGGGCGGGGTGAAAACGGAGTTCGCGCTCGGCAAGGGCCGTACCGAAGACAGTGTCCGCGAGTCTAAGATGCTGGAATCCGAGGACGTGGCGGAAGCCATCCTGTTCGCCTGCACGCAACCGAAGGCGTCGCGGATCATCCAGATCCAGATGCGGACCATGGCTGAAGCACTCGCATAGGCGCGTCGACCGGCCGGCGAAGGCGGTCGACGCTGTTTTGAAGATCGCAGCGATTTCAGCGCGCGGCGTGGCCGCGCGAATGATCTCGTGCGCCCATGATCAAGTCGGCCTGGGCGCACGGATGGGGAGAGGCCGCCGGCACCGATGCCGGTCCGACAAGAAACCGAAAGGGAGAACGATTATGAAGTATACCGGTCTCATCATCGCCGCGGGCACCGCCATCGGCATGATGATCGCCAGTGCCGCGATGGCACAGGAGAAGCCGAAGCTCGCCTTCGTCGTCAACGGGCCTTCGGACTTCTGGAAGATCGCCGAGGCGGGCGTGCGAAAGGCCCAGAAGGAGCTGCCGGACTACGAGCTGCTGTTCCAGTATCCGGAGCGTGCCGACGCTGCCATCCAGCAGCGGTTGCTCGACGACCTGCTGGCGGCAGGCGTCGGTTCGGTGGCGGTCTCCGCCCTGGACCCCAAGACTCAGCTCGATGCGCTCAACAAGGTCGGCGCGCAGGTTCCGCTGTTCACCTTCGACAGCGATGCCCCGACGTCGAAGCGGGTCGCCTATATCGGCTCCTCGAACACCGATCTCGGCAAGAACGCCGGAGAGATCGCCGTGAAGGCGATGCCGCAAGGCGGCAAGTGCATGGGCTTCGTCGGCAACACCGGGTCCGACAATGCGCGCGAGCGCATCGAAGGCTTCAAGCAGGTGGCCGGCGCGCACAATATCGAAATGGTCGATGTCCGCACCGACGATCACGACCAGGCCCGGGCCCGCGCCAATGTCGACGATACGCTGGTGGCGCATCCCGAGATCAACTGCATGGTCGGCTTCTACTCGTACAATCCACCGCGGATCTACGAGTCTCTGCGCGACGCTGGCAAGCTCGGCAAGATCACCGTGGTCGCCTTCGATGAAGACCCGATCACCCTCGGCGCCGTCAAGGAAGGCTCCTTCGCCGGGACCGTGGTGCAGCAGCCGTTCGAATGGGGCTATCAAGGCATGAAGCTGATGGCCGCCTATCTCAAGGGCGATAAGTCGGGTGTGCCCGCGGACGGGCTCATCATCATCCCCGGCATCGTCGTCACCAAGGACAACGTGGACAAGTTCCAGGCCGACTTCCAGGCCAAGCTGAAAGAGTAGTGGAGCCTGACCCGCGGCAGACGCACCTCCCGCGGCCGCGGGTCCTTTTCCTGGATTGACCAGTGCCTTTGACCACCTTGTCTTCCGCCCCAGTCGTCCAACCGGAGCCGTTCCTCCGGCTGAAGGGCATCGCCAAGTCCTATCCCGGCGTGACGGCACTCGCCGGCTGCTCCGCCGAGCTGCGCGCCGGCGAGGTCGTCGGGCTGGTCGGCGAGAACGGCGCGGGCAAGTCCACGCTGATGAAAATCCTGGGCGGGGTGATCTCCCCCGACAAGGGCAGCATCGAAATCGACGGCAAGGAACGAGCGGCGCTGACCGTGGCGGACTCGATGGCAGCCGGCATCGCCTTCGTCCACCAGGAACTCAACCTGTTCGACAATCTGGACGTCGCCGCCAATGTGTTCATCGGCCGCGAACCCTATCGATACGGCCCGCTGCGCATCATCGACACGAAGCGGCTGCATCGGATGGTGCAGCCCTATCTCGAGAAGCTCGGGGCGAACTTCGGCGCGCATGCGCCGGTCGCCCGTCTTTCGCTCGCCCAGCGCCAGATGGTGGAGATCGCCAAGGCGCTCAGCCTGAACGCGAGGCTGGTCATCCTCGACGAGCCGACGTCGAGCCTGCCGATCGCGGAGACCGGTCGCCTGCTAAAATTGATCGCCGCCCTGAAGGCCAGCGGGATCGCCGTCATGCTGGTATCGCATCGCCTGACCGAGATCGTCGAGGCCTGCGATCGCATCATGGTGCTGCGCGACGGCCATCTGGTCGGACAGCTGGAAGGCGACGCCATCAGCCATGACACGATGGTGAAGCTCATGGTCGGCCGCGACCTCAAGGTCGCCTATGCGGACCCGGCACAGCCGCGCGGCGCCGCGGTCATGTCGATACGCAACTTCCGCACCCGCGCCTTTCCCGCCAGCGAAGTATCCCTCGATCTTCATCGGGGGGAGATCCTGGGCCTGGCCGGCCTGGTCGGCGCAGGCCGCACCGAGCTGGCCCATGCGCTGTTCGGCGTCGATCGCAACGAAGGCGGCGAGATCTTCCTCGAAGAGCAGCCGGTGCGATTTGCCGGGGCCGCCGACGCGGTCAAGGCCGGCGTCTTCCTGGTGCCCGAGGACCGCAAGGGGATGGGCCTGCTGCTCGACCTGACGATGGCCGAGAACGTCACGCTGCCGAATCTCCACGCCTATGCCAAGGGGAACCTGGTCTCGACCGAGGCCCAGCGGCGACGCGCCGAACGCAGCCGGAGCGAACTCGACATCCGTGCGCCGAGCGTGACGGTGCGCACCGGCGCACTCTCCGGCGGCAACCAGCAGAAGATCGTGCTGGCGAAATGGCTGGCCATGGCGCCCAGGGCCATCATCCTCGACGAACCGACCCGCGGCATCGATATCGGCGCCAAGTCCGAGATCTATCGGCTGATGCGCGCGCTCGCAGATGCCGGCGTCGCCGTCCTGATGATCTCCTCCGACATGGAAGAGGTGATCGGCGTCTCCGACCGGGTTGCGGTCATGCACCAGGGGCGCATCACGGGCATTCTCGCCCGCAAGATGTGCAGCGAAGAGAACATTCTGCGGCTTGCGGTCGGCGGAATTGCCGGGGGCGCCCGGCCGGGCAGCACAACTGGGGACTGACGGATGCTGAGCTTCAAGAAGGATATCGGGCTGCTGGTGTTGATCGTGGTCGTCGGTGCCGTGGTGGCGCTGATCAATCCGCGCTTTCTCTCCCCGATCAACATTGCCAATACCGCCAACCTGGTGGGCCTGTTCGGCATGTTCTCGATCGCCCAGGCTTTCGTCATCATCACCGGCGGAATCGAGCTGTCGGTGGGATCGATGATCGCACTGCTCGGCGTTGTCTTTGTCGATCTCATTGCCGTGGAAGGTGTGCCCTGGCCGCTGGCCGCCCTGCTCATGGTCGCGATCGGGGTGGCAATGGGCTTCGTCCACGCCTTGCTCATCACCAAGAAGCGGATGCAGCCTTTCGTCGTCACCCTGTGCGGCTTGCTGATCTACCGTGGTCTGGCGCGCTTCTACACCCAGGACGCCACCGCGGGGTTTCCGTTCGGGGTGCGGTTCGAGACGCTGGAATACATCACCACCGGGCGAACCGATCTGGTGGCGATCCTGTCCGACGGCGCCTACAGCTCAATCCCGATTCCGCATGCCTTCTTCTTCATGCTGCTGCTCGCCGCAATGATGTGGATCGTGCTCCACCGGACCGTGTTCGGGCGATATCTCTACGCGGTCGGCAAGAACGAGGAGGCCGCGCGATTCTCCGGGATTCGTACCCACCGCGTCATCATCGCCGCCTATGTCATCTGCGCCGCCCTGACCGCGATATCGGCCATATTCCTCGCCATGTACACCCGCTCGATCCTGCCGAGCTCACACGGAAACTTCTATGAGCTCTACGCCATTGCCGCGGCCGTGCTCGGCGGATTTTCGCTGCGGGGCGGCGAAGGTTCGATCATCGGTGTCGTGCTCGGCGCCATTCTGCTCCAGGTGCTGCAAAACCTGGTCAATCTGCTCGGCATCCCCTCCTCGCTGAATTTCGCGGTCAGCGGCTCGGTGATCCTGATCGGTGTCCTGGCCGACCAGGAGTATTCCGATTTCCGCGAACGCCGCGAGCGCAGGCGCAGCCGCCTGGCCGCGGAACACCAGAGGGAAGCGTCGGAGCCGGCCGCTTGATCGGACAATGGACCAGCAGGGCGTTGCGTGACGTCAAGCCGGTGGCCGATCTCGAGCCCTATGCGCGGCCGGGGTGCTGGCGGCTACGGCTACTCGATCTTCGGGTTCCTGCCGCGGCGTTCGACGATGCCGCCGGCGACGCCGTCGAAGTCCCGCCGCTGGTCGTTGTATTCCCAGAGGCCGAAGCCGGGATCCGGGGGCGGCGTCCCCGGCGCCCAGGCGTGCCCGAAGGTGAGGAGCAGCCGTCGCCCGTTGACGATGATGGGGATCGCCGCGTCTTCGGTGGATGTGCCATAGGCATTGGCGTAATAGCCGTCATCGTCATACGCGCCGCCAAGGAACGGCACGCCAAACGGCAGTGAATAGACATGATCGCCGGTATTCGGGTAGCGCATCCCGTCCATGGGCTGCTCGGGATAGCCGTCGATCGCCAGGTCGTAAGGCGAGTTGCCGCGGGGGTGATCGAGCCAGGGTGCGACCAGCCCCTGCACATCGCCGCCGGCACCGAGTGCCGAGATGATCGGATCGACCGCCCGGCGCAAAGCGGGGTCAACGTCACCCTCGCCCTTGGGACCGAACCAGCGGCCGATGAACTCCGGCTGATATATGATCGACAGCCCGCAGAAGGGACCGTCTATGCTGGGGTCGACGGAGATCAGGTCCAGGCGGTAGCTGAGATCGGTGCCGTAGATCTTGGGCCTGAACATCGCCGGATAGGCGCGGCCATCGACCCGCAGGACGCCAAAGGTCGAGGGATTGCAGTCCGATTCCCAGCCCCATCCTAGCCGCAGCCGGTCCTGGTCGAGCGCGATCACCTGCACCGTCGGGCAATGCGCGCTGCCTTGCGTGCCGGCGAGCGCGATGAAGCCGCCATCCTCGCGGTGATCGTAGAGCTGCAGCCAACCCCAGCAGAGCAGACGATCATCGTCTTCAAGATGGCCCGCGATGCTCGCAGCGAGGCCTCCTGTCGGAGCCAATCCGCGAAGGATTTGCAATCGGTACCCTTGGCATTGTCGTCGCGCTTCGGGCCGATGACTGCGTTCAGGAATCGCCCATCACCCCAATCTTCGGTCGCTTCAGGATGTTGCGCGGCCAGGATTTGCAGCTCCGCGCGCAGGCGGTCGCAGGGCGTGTGGGCCGCTGCGCCGGCCGCCAGAGCGAACTGGAGCAGGATCAGGCCGCCGGCGATGCCGTTCTCACTCTTCATCCAGGCGTCCCGGTTCTTCGGTCGGGATCAGAAACACCTCAGCGCTGGCCCGCGCCCCGAGGGCGTCGGTGACCTCGATCTCGGCGAAGCCGGCGCCGTCGGGAATCCAGTCGGCGTCGCCGCGCCGCCCGGACGTCGCGAGCGGCCGGCCGTTCACCATCCAGGTCAAGGGCTGCCGGCCGCCGGTCGCCCGCAAGGCCAGCGGCAGGATTCTCTCCGCCGCATCCTCCAGCGGCACCCGGCTGCCGTCCGGCGGGAAAGCGATGTGCAGATTGCGCAAGGCGGCGCTGCTTTCGGCGATCGGATCCGGGGTATCGAAGCGGCGCAGGCCTTCCGGCAGTGCGCTGGTCGGGCCGGCAATGATTTCGGGCGGCGGCGTCTTGGGCGGATCGAGGGACGGCGGCAGCAGATCGACGGCGCCGAACAGGATCGGCGCTGCCGCTTCGATGCCGACGCATGCGCTGCAAGGCGTCCCATCCGGCCGCCCGACCCAGATGCCGATCGTGTAGTCGCCGGTGAAGCCCAAGGCCCAGGCGTCGCGATAGCCGTAGGAGGTGCCGGTCTTGTAGCCGATCGCCGCATGCTGGCGCTCATCGGCATCGGCATAGCCGGGGGGCGGTGGCACGCCTTCGAGGATCCGCGCGACATACCAGGCCGCGGCCTCATCCATGAAGCGCGCACCGTCGCTGCTGGCTGCATTCGGTGTCACGCGCAGCGGCCGCACCATCCCGCCATTGGGGATCGCCGCGTAGAGCATAGCGAGTTCCTTGAGGTCGATGCCGACGCCGCCCAAGGCCAGCGGGAGGGTGGCCGGGCCCTGTCCGCGGTTGAAAGCGAGGGTGACGCCGGCCTGCCGCAAGGCCGCGTCGAAGCTGCCGGCGCCGATCCGGTCGAGCACGGCGACCGCCGGCACGTTCAGCGAATGCTGCAGCGCCTCGCGCACCGTGACCTCGCCGTGATAGCCGTCGTCGAAATTGCGCGGGATGTAGCCGGCGAAGTCGCGCGGCGCGTCGTCGATCAAGGTGTCGGGATGCACCACCAGCCGGTCGAAGCCGAGACCGTAGATGAAGGGCTTCAAGGTCGAGCCCGGCGAGCGGGTCGCCGAGGCCATGTCGATCATGCCGAAGCGATCGGCGTCAAAGTAATCCGCGCCGCCGGCATAGGCGACGACCGCGAGCGTCGGATTGTGCACGACGATCGCAGCGGTGCCGACCCGGCCGCCGAATTGCGCCACGCTGCGGCGAAGCAGCGCTTCGAGCTGCTCCTGAAGGCCGGCATCGAGCGTGGTCGCAATTTCGCCGCCGCGCGTCTTGGCCGCGAGCTGCTCGGCGAGATGCGGCGCCAGGAAAGGCAGCGGCAATCGTCCGCTCGGGACCGGCGCGACCCGGGCGCGTTCCAAAGCCGCGGCATCGATCACACCGCGCGCCGCGACCCGCTCCAGCACGGCATTGCGGGCGGCGCGAGCCGCCGCGGGGAAGCGATCCGGCCGCAGCCCCTCCGGATCGCGCGGCAGGGCGACCAGCAACGCCGCCTCGGCCTCGGTCAGGCGCGTGGGCTCCTTGCCGAAATAAGCGAGCGAGGCCGCGCGCACCCCTTCGAGATTGCCGCCATAGGGAATCAAGGTGAGATAAGTGGCGAGAATCTCCCGCTTGGAGAAACGCGCTTCGAGCTGCAGCGCGCGCGCCATTTCGATCGCCTTGGCACCGAGGGTGCGCGGCCGCGGCTCCAGCAGCTTCGCGGTCTGCATGGTGATGGTCGAGGCGCCGGACACCACGCGGCCCTGCGCGATCCACTGCCCAAGCGCGCGGGCAAGCGCCAGCGGATCGACGCCGAAGTGGGTCTCGTAGCGCCGGTCTTCGTAGGCGAGCAGCATCTTCAGATAGAGCGGGTCCACCGCCTCGGGATCGGCCGGGAGGCGCCAGGTTCCGTCGGCGGTGGTGAAGGCCCGCAGCAGCACGCCCTTGCGGTCATCGACCACCGTGGAGCGCGTCAGGTAGCGCGTGAGATCCGGCGGACAGAGCCGGTCGGCCAGGACGGCCAGCAGGACGAGCGCGAGGCCGAAACCGCCCACGCCCGCCAGCCATTTCCGCCAATGCACGCCGCCCAGCCGCATGCTCAGTCGGCCAGGATCTTCAGGTGCTCGGCCGGGCCGCGGCTGAAGACATTCGGCCGATAGAGATCCTCGACATAGATGCCGGGGATGACGTAGTCGCCGGGCGTCACCGCGCGGACCATGTAAGCCATGCGGAATTGCCCGCGATAACGCCAATAATAGCGACTGATGTCGGCGGTCGCGACGAAGCGGTCTTCGCGATACTCCTTCTGCTGCAGCCGGCTGAGCTCGTCGAGCCAGGCGAGGTCCTCGGTCCGCTTGCCGGCGTCGAGCGGCACGTTCTGGATCTCGAGCCCGGCCGGCAGCATGTCGGCAACGGTGGTCTGGCCGCCCTCCTCGTTCAGCCGGCGGCCTTCGATGATCACCACCAGCAGATCGTTCTGCTTGATCGCGGTGAGATCGACGTCGTTGCCGAAGCGATCGACGATCCGGCGCTTGATGTCGAAACCGTTCTCCACAGCCGGCAGCTCGCCGAGCGGATTGCCGACCGCCGAGACCGAGAGGTAGAGCGGCGCATCGCCGTCGTTGTGCAGGGTCGCGAGCAGGTCGCGCGCATCGGCCTCGCCGTCGAAGCGGCGGAACACCGGCTGGCGGCTGGCCTTGTCCCCCGCTGGCTCGCCGTCGAGGCTCACGGCGATCGGCGCCGCCATGGCGCGTAGGTCGTTGGAGAGATAGAGCAGCCAGGCGAGCTCCTGGGCGCTCATGATCCGGGTCTCGGCCGCTTCCTTGGCCAGCGCGACTGCCAGCGCGGTAATCCGGTTGCGATCGACCACGCCGCTCTCGGCCATGAGCGCGATGACCGCGGCGCGATCGCGGATCGGCGAGGCATAATCGTCGAGGCTGCGCCCGCTGACGCCGCCGACCAGGGTCAGCAAGTCGTGGTCGGAATTGTCGAGCGCATCGAAGGCGAGCTTGGCGGATTCGAGATCCCCAAGCCGCGCCAGCGCCGCGCCGATCTGAGCGCGGGCCAAGGCGGTCGGCAGGTCCTTGCCCTTCGCCTCGAAGAAGCGGCGCAGGCGCCCCGCGTCCATGGCATGGGCACGGGCCAGCACATAATAAGCATAGGCCTCGACACCGAGATCATGATCGGAGTTACGGTCCTGGGCGACGAAGCGGGTCATCCAGCGGATGCCGCGGCTATAGGCGAGGCTGGGCACCTCGAAACCCTGCTCGCGAGCGCGGGTCATGAAGTCGAGTACATAGCCGGTCAGCCATTCCTCCTCGGCTTCGTCCAGATACCACCAGCCGGGCGCAAACGTGCCGCGCGCCACCTGATAGCCGAGGATGTCACGGATGCCTTCCTCCATCCGCGCCTTCTGCTTCGCCTTGTCGCCGAGGCCGAGCTGCTGGTAGACGTCGCCGTTGTAGAGCAGCGGCACGTAGCGGCTCACCACATTCGAGCACCACCAGTAGGGATCGCGGCTGAGCGTGCCCACCAGGCCCGGGGCGTCGAAGTCCGGCACCGAGCTGACCGTGAGGTTGAGCCGCGCCGTGTCGCGGAACATGCCGGCGGCGGCCGCCCAGTCGAGCTTGAAGTCGGCGCCGGGCGGAAGGGTCGCGATCTGCCGCTTGATGTCGATCGGGTTCTGCGGCCGGACCGCGATATGCCAGTTCCGCACCAGGCTGAAGCCGTCGGGACCGGTCACTTCCAGCTGCAGCTTGCCGTCACCCGGCCCGCTGGCAACCAGGCCGAAGGCGGCACGCAAGGCGTCGCCCTGGCCGAGCCGGATCGGCGTCGCCGCGGACGGCCGTCCTAATGCGCCGACCGGGCCGTCGGTCACCAGCTTGGCAAAATAATCACCCGGCTTGGCGTCGAGATTGGTGAGGCTGAGCACCGCCGTCGAGTGATCGCCGGGTGCCAGATAGAGCGGCAGCGCAAGCTCCGCCACCATCGGCGCGCGGACCGTGAGCATCCGCTCCATGCCGCCGACCTTGGTGGTACTCCAAGCTTCCACCATCAATCGGAGGCGACCGTTGAAATCCGGCAGCTCCAGGGGAATCCGCGCCTTGCCGTCCTTATCGACCGTGACGATGCCGGAATAAAGCGCCACAACCTCGGTATTGCGCTTGGGCGCATTGCCGAGCTGGCGCGATTGCGGCGCCGCGTCGCCGCCGCTGCGCACCGTCCCGGCCTTGGCGCCGAGCGGGTCGATCAGCGTGCTGTAGAGGTCGCGGATATCGACGCCCAGGCGCTGCTTGCCGAAGAAATAGTCGAGCGGATCCGGTGTCTGATAGGCGGTGAGCTGCAGCACGCCGTCATCGACCGCCGAGAGCACGACATGAACGGCCTCTCCCGGCGCGGCGCCCTGGACGGAAACCGGCACCGTCAACGTCTGGCGCGGCGTCACCACTTCCGGCAGGTCGACGGCGACGTCGAGCCGGTTCACCTTCGGGTCGATCGGCAGCCAGTAGGTCCCGATCGCGCGGCGCGGCAGGCGGGTCTGCTTGCCGTCCGGCGCGGCAAAGGCGGTGGCGACCATATAGATCCCGGCACGGGCATCCTCCGGAATATCGAATGACACATCGGCGCCAGCCGCGCTGATCTTGCGGCTGAAGCTGCGCCGGACGCCGCGATCGACCAGGCTGAACAGCACGTCGGCGTCATAAGGCGGCTTGACGAACAGCCGGGTGGTTTCGCCCGGCGCAAAGACGGCGCGATCGCTCGAGAGCGAAACCTGGTCCGGCGCCCGCGCGCTGCGGCCGGTATCGCCCCACCAGCCGGCGTAGAAAGCGACGCTGCTCACCACGCCGCTGTCCTGGTCGAAGACCTCAAAGCGGAATTGTCCATTGCCGACCTCATGGGAAAGCTCGATCGGCTGATCGGCGGCGATATCGATCACGCCGCCGGCCAAAGCCGGCGAATCCCGCTCCACCCGCTGCCAGTCCCAGTCGCCGTTGATGCTCTGGTATTCGCGCCATTCGTAGAAGACTTCGTAGAGCACCCAGGTCAGACCCTTCCGCGCGATGCGCTGACCGCTGGGATCGACCGCGATCACGCTGAAGCCGGCGACGCTGTCGCCACCGATATAATCGGAGTCGAAGTTCGGCTTGATGCCGATGGCATAAGGATGGCTCTCGACCGGCAGAGTCATCGACTTCTCGACCGGGCGCCCGCCGATATCGAACAGGCTGGCATGGACGACGGCCTCGAGAGGCTGGCTGGTGGCGGGCAAGGCCGGCAGGGTGAACTGGGTATCCGACTTGCCCTCGCCGTCGGTCTTGAACTTGACCGGATCGACCTGGACCGGCGGGGTGCCACGGTCCTGTTCCTCGCCGAACTGGTAGTCGGCGAAGGAGGGATAGGGCTTGGCCGCCCGCCGCAGCACCACCGAGAGCTCGCCGTTGAGATCGGCGGCCGGAGCGCCGTAGAGGAAGCGCGCGGCGACATCGATGTCGACCGGCTGGTCTTTGGCGACGATCCTGGCTGGCGAGGTGAGATCGAACTCGATCCGCGGCGGGACGAAATCGGCGACCTGGAAGCTCACCGAGCCGATCCCCTCGCCTTCCGAGGTCGCCTGCGCCGTAACGGTCCATTGCCCGCTCTTGGCCGAGACCGCGAAGGGCAAATCCAGCCGATAACCGCCGCCGCCCTGGTCGGTGAGGTTGTGGCTCTCGACCTCGGTGCCGGTGGGATCTAGCAGCTTGGCGATCAGCGGCAGGTGCTCGACGGCCCGGCCGTGGTCATCGCGCAAGAGGAGCGTCACATGCGCGGTCTCGCCGGGGCGATAGATGCCGCGCTCGGAGAAGGCGAGGACGTCGAGCGGTCCGGGCAGCGGCCGCCCGCCGACACCGCGGTCGGAGAGGTCGAGCGCAGGCCCTTCCAGGCCGATATAGGAGAACTCGCCCTTGCCGCCATAGGCATAGATCGCGGCGGCGCGGTTGCCGCCCTTGCCGCGCAGCATGCCGGGCGCGAAGCGGGCGAAGCCCTGCCGGTCGCTGCGGGCGCGCGACAGGATCTTGTTGTTGCGCGCGATCAGGACGACGTCGACATCGGCCAGCGGCTGTGTCGTCTTCAGCGAGCGCACCTGGACCAGCGCCCCGTCATCGCCGACGAAGCTCGACAGCCCCAGATCGGAGACCACGAACCACTGATTGGCCGGCTTTTTTCGGTAGTCGTCCTCATTGCGCAACGCCACGCCATCGGCCGAGAGGATGGTCGCGAAGTAAAGCCCGGGCCGCAGCTTACCGACGGTCTGGGTCAGCGGCAAAGCCGTCACGACCGGCCGGTTCGGGACCTTCTCGACCGCGAGATCGCCCTCCCAGACCAGCTCGCCCTGGGATTCGCCGACCGTCAGCGCCGTCCACCAATCGCCGAAACCACTGCTCTGGACCCGGTCGATCAGGTTGCGGTCGTTGATCCGGGCGATGGCGATATGGACCGAGGCGACATTGACGGTCTGGATCGGCAGGCCCTTGCTGTCCAGGCGCGGCAACACCGTGCCGTTGGAGGCGAAGATGACGCTCGGGCGCATGCTGCCCACCTTGACCTCATGCTCCTCCGCGGTCTCCAGCTTGCCGCCAACCCCCGGCAGGCCGCTCAGCAGGCGGATCTTGTAGGTTTCGCCATGCAGCAGGCCCTCGATGCACAAGGTGCTGTCGCGCACCGAGGCGGCGATCGCCACCTGCGGCTCGACCGCAACGAAATTCTCCAGGTTGAGCTTCGGCGATCGGTCGAGCGGCCGGTTGAAGGTGAAACAGGCCTCGGCGGTCGCCCGCTCCGAGATCACCTGCAGCTCGGTGCTGCGCAGCGCGTTCGACGAATCCACCATCTTCCCGTCGGTGCTGCTGGATTCGAAACGGATGATGATGTCGGGATCGGCCACGGCGGGGGTTGCGGCAAGCAAGGCGAGGAAGGTCAGCAGCGAGGCGAGCAGGCGGAAACCGCGCATGGGTGCTCCGGCGGGCAAGGGGTTGGGTGTCTGGTAAAGGAATACAACTGTCGCGGACAAGGCGCGACAACAGAATGTGCCACCCCAGCCGAAAGGCTGGCGGGACAAGGCAAACAGGCGCAGTCTGGGCACGGGGATGGGTCCGCGAATTTGGTCGCGGCCCTATCTACACCATATGATTGTGACGGATTTTAGGCCGACCGGCCGCCAATGCCGGATTCCGTCGCGGACCTCAAGCCTGAGCGAGGGCGTCCAGGCTCTCCGGCAGGATCTGGCCGCCGTCCACGATGATGGTCTGGCCGGTGATGTAGGCGGCTTCCTTGGAGGCGAAAAACAAGGCGGCGTGGCCGATGTCGTCGACATGGCCGAGGCGCTTCAGCGGCACCGAGGCGGCCATGCTCTTCTGATAGGCCTCGCCCAGCTCGGCCAGGCCTTCGGTCACGATGTTGCCGGGCAGCACCGCGTTGACCGTGATGCCGTATTTCGCGAGCTCGATACAGGCGGTGCGCATGAAGCCCAATTGCCCGGCCTTGGTCGCGCCGTAATGCGACCAGCCGGGGAAGCCAGTCACCGGGCCGGTGATCGAGGAGGTGATCACCACCCTGCCCTGCTGGCTTTTCTTCAGGTAGGGCACGCAGGCCTGCACCGACAGGAAGCAGCCCTTCAAGTTGATGGCGAAGGTGTCGTCCCATTGCTGGACCGACATCTCCTCGAGCTTCACCTGCGGGAAGACGCCGGCATTGGCGCAAAGCACGTCGATGCCGCCGTAGCGCTCGTTCGCCGCCTTGGCCATCGCCGCCATGTCCTCGGGCTTGGTCACGTCGGCCGCGAAGCCGGAGGCCCCGTTGCCGAACTCCTTGGCGACCGCCTCGGCTTCCTTCAGGTTGCGCGAGACCGCCAGGACCCTGGCGCCGCCGTCTCTCGCGAAGACCCGGGCGATGCCCTTGCCGATGCCCTTGGTGGCGCCGGTGACGATGACGGATTTTCCTTGCAGCGATGACGTGGCCATGGCGTGTCTCCCCTAGCTGGTTTTCTCGGCGCGGCGGCGGCGCCACAACAGGATCAGCGCATAAGCGCCGATCAGCAGGACTGCCGCGCCCACGGTGTTGACCGTACCCAGGACCGGCACGCCGGGCGTATAGCCGGCGACCATCTTGGCGTAGAGATATTCCGGGATCGTGGTGTCCGCGCCGGTCGTGTAGAGCGACAGCGGGAAGTTGCCCCAGGAAAGCAGGAAAGCGAAGAGTGCGCCGGAGAAGATGCCGGGGAACAGCACCGGGAAGGTCACCTCGCGGAACACCTGCCAGCGAGTGGCACCGAGATCGAAGGCCGCCTCCTCGAGCGCCGGATCGAAGCTGTAGACCTGGATCGAGATCACCAGGGTCACGACGGGGATGATCCAGACCAGATGGGCAAAGACCGCGCTTTTCCAGGAGAGATCGAGACCAAGGGCGTTGAACCAGAGCAGCAGCGCCAGGCCGAGCACCGATTGCGGAAAGAAGATCGGCAGCAGCACGATCTTCTGGTAGAGCGAGCGCCCCCGCCAGTCGTAGCGCGCAAAGGCGAGCGCCCCGAAGAGGCCGATCACCACGGCGATGACGGTGACGCATAGGGCAATGGAGATCGAGGTATCGAACAGCGCGTGGACCTCCAGCGAGTCGAAGGTCTTCTTCCACCAATCGGTCCCCCAACGGGGGATCGGGAAGATGAAGTAGCGGCTGGCGGTCAGCGAAGCCAACAGCAGACAGAGCGCAGGGAGATAGAGGAAGACGATGACCGTCGCGGTCCAGACCCAGATCAGGGAGGTGCGCCAGCGCTGCTGCATCGCTCAGCGCCTCCCCAGGATGGCGTCGAGATCGAAACGCCGCAGCACCGCCAGCACCAGGCCGCCGATCACGATCATCAGCAGGCAGGAGAGCGCCGCCCCGAGCGGCCAGTTCTGCGCATAGGTGAAGGCGATCTCGATGTCATGGGTGATCGGGATGACCTGCTGGCCGCCCAGCACCTTCGCCTCGGCGATGGCGCCGACCGCCAGGACAAAGGAGAGCAGCACGCCGATGATGATCCCCGGCATCGAGAGCGGCAGGTCGACCTCGCGGAACACCTGCCACCGGGTGGCGCCCATGTCGAAGGCCGCCTCGCGGGTCTCGTTCGGGACCATGCTGATCCCCAGCGTCATCGGGAACAGCATGAACGGCAGATAGACATAGACCATGCCGAAGACGATGATCCCGCGGGTGAAGAGCCAGGAATCGAGTTCGACGCCGAACCAGGACTTCAAGGTGCCGAGCAGGACGCCGCTCTTGATGAAGAACAGCACCCAGCCGTAGAGCCGGACGTTCTCCGAGACGAAGAGCGGGATGGTGAAGACCAGGGTCAAGAGTGGCGACCACCTGCCGAAGACGCGCGCGAGACCGAGCGCCACCGGATAGCAGACCAGCGCCAGGACCACGATCGTGGCGAAGGCGAGGGCCAGCGACCACAGGAACGAGATATAGGCCGTGCTCTCGAAGATATCGGCATAGTTCGCCAGGGTCGGCGCGTGCAGCAGGCCGAAGGTCCGGGGCGGCATCAGGCTGAAGCCGATCACCGCGAGCAGCGGCGCGGCAAAGCCGACCAGCAGGAAAATGATCAGCGGCAGCGCCGCGCGCGGTCCCGGCCCCAGCCTCCCACCCAAAGGCACGCTGCGCGCCATCAGTCGTTCACCAGGATGGCGTCGCGGGCGTCCCAGCCGATCAGCACCTCGTCGTCGAGCTTGCCGGCAAAAGCCTGCTGCCGCAGCTTCTCGACGATGAAGACGTGCTCGCCCACGCGCACCTGGTACTGGATGCGGGAACCGAGGGCGTATTCGTTGTAGACGCGGCCGACCAGGCAATTCTCGGCCTCGCCGCGGTTCGCCAGGAAGCGCAGGAACTCGGGGCGGACCACCAGGTGGCCGCTGGTGAAGCCGCCGAGCGGCGCCGGCGAAGTGAACTCGGTCCCGAACGCATCGGCCGCGAGCCTGCCGTTCGCCCCGGCGGTCACCGCGATCACGTTGACGTCGCCGATGAACTCGGAGACGAAGCGGTCCTTGGGTGCGGTATAGATCTGGTTGGGTGTGCCGACCTGAACCATCTCGCCGGCGCGCATGACGCCGATGCGATCGCTCATCACCATCGCCTCTTCCAAACTGTGGGTGATGTAGATGAACGTCTTGCCGGTCTCGCGGTGGATGTCCTTCAGCTCCTTCTCCAGGGTCTTGCGGAGCTTGTAATCGATCGCGGACAGGGGTTCGTCGAAGAACAGGATCTCCGGGTCATAGGCGAGCGCGCGGGCGAGGGCCACCCGCTGGCGCTCGCCGCCGGAGCACTTGGTCACGCTCTTGCCGTAGTAGTCCTCGGGCAGGCGCAGCTGGCGCATCAATTCCAGCGCCCGCTCCTTGCGCTTCAGGGGATCGACGCCGCGGATCTTCATCGGGAACTCGATGTTCTGCCCGACCGTGCGATGCGGGAACAGTGCCAGCGACTGGAACACCATGCAGGTCGGCCGGCGGTTGGCCGGCACGTCGTTGATCCGCGTGCCCCGGAGGATGATATCGCCGCTGGTCGGCATCTCCATCCCCGCCAGCATCCGGATCATCGTGGTCTTGCCGCTGCCCGACGGGCCGACGATGGTGAAGAACTCGCCCTCGGCGATCTCGAGGTCGATCCGCTTCACGGCGGCGAAGCCGCCGAAGACCTTCTCCAGGGCTTTGAGCTGAAGGATGGGAGGGCGCGTATTCATGAACCGCTTCCGAACTCAAACCATTCTGCTGCTGGACGACTATAACACGCTTCCGCCGCGACCGGGATCAGCCGGCCGCGGCGGGAAGGCGTTGCCGCGCGTCCGCTGCGCGATCAGCCGCCCGACGCCTCGCGCTTGGCGGCGGTCATGATGTCGAGCAGCTTGTCGTAATCAGGCACGATGTCGTACTCGACCGAACGCGCCATCTCCTCGTCCAGGCTGTCCCACTGGATCGCATCGAGCTCTTCATTGGAGAAGAGATCGAAGCATTCCTTGTTGGCCATCTGCGCCACCGGATTGAACGTGCCCTCGGCAAAGGCCACGGTGTGTGCGACCTTCGGATCCTGGACGTACTTCAGGAACTCGACGGCGAGCGGCGAGAGCTCGGGGTTGTTGACGGTGGAGGTCACCTCGATCCAGGAGATGCCGCCCTTGCCGCCTTCCATCGGCCCTTTCTTCGGGGTGATGCCGCGGACATAGGTGGCGCCGTCATGCCGCGCCGGCGAGGCGCTGTAGGTGCCGCCGGTCATGTGGAAGTCGATCTCGCCGGAGATGAAGGCCTGGTTCATCGTGGCGATGTCGCCGACCACCTTGGCACCCTTGAACACCCGCTTCGCCGTCTCGGTGAACTTCGCCACCTGGTCGTCGGTGTGCTCCTTGAACGGATCGAAGCCGGCGATGCAGCAGATATTGAAGACGTTCCAGTCGTCCGATTCCAGGATGCCGTACTTCTTGTCGTTCTTCGGATCGTTCCAGAGGTCCCAGCCCTGGTCCTCGGCCGAGGCACGGCTGATCTTGTCGGTGTTCACGACGAAGCTGTAGGGGCCGAAGCGCTGGCACATGCCGACCAGCTCCTTGCCGCTGTCGTCCATCGCCCATTTGTAGGGCGGCTTGAACATGGGCAGCATCTTCTCGAAATAGGGCTCCATCGCCGCGCGGTCGAGCGGCTTGATCAGCTTCTCCGGGAACATGATCTTGCGCGCCCAGGGATTGTTCACGTTGATCAGGTCCCAGACCTTGGTCTCGCCGGCCCGCAGGCGGTTGATCATGGTGGGGTCGTTGGTGAGCGATTCCGCCTTCACCGTGGCGCCCTTCATCTCGCGGAAGGGATCCAGCACCTGGGCCGAGTTGTAGCCCTCCCAGCACAGGATGTTCAGCTCCTTCGCCCGGTCGGCGAAGGCCTTGCCCGCGAGACTGCCGGCGCCGATCGCGGCCAAGGCCGTGCCCATCGCCGAATGCTGCATGAAACTGCGACGCGATATCCTTCTCGTCATCTCCACGCTCCCTGTTGCGGCACGCTTTGAGACGCCCCGGCCATCCGTGCCCGATGGCGGCAAAGGCTTGGGTACCGTCGCCCCGCTTTTCGCGGGATTTTGAACGACGGCCATGGTTTCGAGGCTAGCGGATCCTGGCCATCCGGACTTGACCGCAGCCGTCTGAATATTGACAGGCATGGTCAAGTTCCACAACGGGATGCCAGACTTCTGGCAAAAAATCAGGCAAGTCGGGACCAATTCTGCACAAGGTTCCGGCAGAGCCGGCTGGATTCCGGGAAGTATGCGGCGAAATCCTGGTCGAGATGGGTGATCAGCCGCGGCTCGTCCTTGCAGAAGACGGCGCCGAACTTCCGCACCCAGTCGCGGGCGATGTCGATCGTGGCCTCCGGGTGGAACTGCAGGCCATAGGTCGCCGTGCCGCCGATGCGAAAGGCCTGCACCGCGCTCATCCCGCCGCTGGCCAGGATGACCGCCTCGGGGATGTTCCGGACAGCGTCATAGTGGGTGTGGAAGGCGGTGAACCGGGCGGCGACGTCGCGAAAGACGGGATCGTCGGCCGCGGCTGCGCTCGTGTGCATGCCGACATAGCCCGCTTCCAATCCGCTCATGCGGAACACCTCGCCGCCATAGGCGCGGGCGATCACCTGCGCGCCGAGGCAGACGCCGAGCACCGGTTTCTTCGCGACGCCGAATCCGCGGATCAAGGCCATGCTCTCCTGCAGGAAGGCGTGGTCGGCGGTGTCGTTGGCACTCATCGGCCCGCCCATCATGATCAGGCCGGCATAGTCGCCGGGTTCGGACGGCAGGCCGGGATAGGACAGGGGCGAATGGCTGGCGAAGCGGTCGATTGGGTGGACCGCGTCGTAGCTGTGACCGGCTTCCAGCAGCGCCTCGCCGATCAGAGCGGGCGGCGAGGAGTTTTCCGGAACGATGGCGAGGAACTTCTTGCTCATTTCAGCTTCATCATCCGGATGAGTTCGTCGGTGTTCATCACATGGCAGTAAATCATGTTGATGATGGCGAGCTCCTTCTCATGCAATTCGTCGGTGCCGGCGGCGCAGCAATCCTCGACCACGATCACCTGGAAGCTCTCGTCGGCCAGGCTGCGCACGGTCGAGGAGACACATTGGTCGGTGAAGATGCCGACGCAGATCACGTTCCTGACGCCGAGATTGTGCAGGATCAGCCGCAGGTTGGTGCCGGTCAGCGCACTGTCGGTGGTCTTGGTCACGGTGATCTCGTCGCCGATCGGGCTGAGCGCCGGCACCAGCTGCGAGGCATGCTCGTTCTTCGGCAGCAGCAGGTTGTTCCAGCCGGGCATCTTCTGCGACAGCGAGCGGTCGCGGCCGTCGGCTGTCTGGCAGGCGATGCGGGCGAACAGGCATTCGATATTGTGCTTGCGGCAGAGATCGAGCAGGCGGCGGCTGTTCGGAATGACCTGCTTTTGCATACGATTGTGGAACGGCGTCCATTTGTCGTAGCTCGCCTGTTCCGCGGCCGAGAGCTTGGCGCGGTCGGGCCGCTCGACATAGGTGTTCTGGACGTCGATCACCAGCAGCGCGGTTTCCGCGGGCGTGAGATCGAGATCATCGGGCTCGGGTGCGCCCTCGTAATAGAAGGAACGGTTGCGGGTCTTCCAGGTCATGCGTCCCCACGTTAGGCGTCTTCAATACCGAAACTTAAACAGCCCGCGCCGTTCATAGACTTCCGCCGCCTCTTCCAGGAAGGCGGCGACGCGTTCAGCCTTGTGGGTCTCGCGGAAGGTTATGGCGGCGTCGAGCAGGTCCTGCTTCGACTTGGCGCGGCCGGGGCGGAGCAGTTCGTAGGCCCGGAGCAGGAAATCCTGCGGCACGTCGACCATGTCCGCCGCGCGCTCGAAGTTGCTGCCCAGGCGCGGGCGACCGGCGGCGGTGGCGATCTCGGCCTGCATCAGCAAGGCATCCTTGGTGATGCGGAGATCTTCCATCGTCGCGGCGCCGGATTTCAGCGCGGCCACGGTGATATCGCCGAGCGGCTTGCCGGTGCGGGTGCGGATGAGATCGGCGCGCTTCTCGGAGAGCGGATAATCGTTGACCGCGAGTGTCATGCGGCACCTTCCAGGAGCCTGATTTCGATATTCTCCGGCTTGGCGCCCTCCTCGGTGAGCGAGGTCTCGATCGCGTAGATGAGGGCGGTCTGGGCGTGGAAGCGGGCGCCGAGCGCCTGGCCTTTGGTCAGCACCACGACGGGATCGGGCAGCTCGCCCTTGGCATAGGCCGCGGCATTCTCGCCGAGGCGGCGATAATGCTCGAGCGTGGTGATCGGCGCGTTGGAAAAGAGCTCGAGATTGTTGTGCGGCAGGCGGCCGCGCTGGTGAATGACCGCGGTGCCCTTGGCCTGGATGCCGATGCCGATGCCCGAGCCCGCGATGCCGGCGGCGGAGAGGCCGAGGAAGGAGGTGTCAGCGGTGTGGCGGAAGCGGACGATGCGCGGCTTGCCGCCCTTGGCCTTGATGCCGGCGGTGAGTTCCTTCAGCACGGCCGCGAGCGAATGGCCGGCGGTCGTTTGGAACAGCTTCAGGCCGAAGGCCGGGCTGATGCCGACCACGACCTCGGTCGGGTCGTTGCCGATGTCGGCCGGTCCCATGTCGCGGTAGACGATGCGGCGGGCCTCGGTCCTGGCGTGGCGGTTCTGGTCGCGCAACACCGCCTCGCGGTCGAGCACGTCGCGGATATGCATGATCTCGTCGCGGCGTTTCTCGCCGAGCCGATAGCCGGTCCCGGGTCCGGTATAGTCGTTGGGATCATTGACCGCGCTCAACACCTTGCCGTCGCGCACCACCGCCGAGGTCTGCAGGTAGTCGCCGGAGACCCGGAGCTTCACCACGTTGAGGAGATTCTCCGCCTCTTCGGCGAAGCCGCGCTTGTCCAGCGCCAGGATCACATCGACCACGGTGATGCCGCGGGCCTTGATCGCATCGCTAATCAGCGTCACTTCGCGGGGGGTGTAGGATTCGGTCTCCGCCGAGCCGGACGCGACCTGCACGCTGGCCTTCATCGCGGCGCTGGGCTTGCCGAGGTTCAGCTCCTCCAGCACGACGGCAATGGCGTCGAGGCCGCGGCCGCGCACGTCGAGCACTCGGCTCTCATCCACCGGCGTCAGGCCGCCATCGACCTCGAAGTCGCGCTGCAGGACCAGGAAGTCCTCCATCTCCTCGCCGTTGAAGGAGGAAGGATTGAAGGAATTGTCATAGGCCTTGATGGTGCCGAAGCCGGAGCAGACCAGGTCGGAACCGGCGAGTAAGGTCGGCGTGATCTTGGCGGCGACCCGCATCTCCGATTCCGAACTCCGCGCGTCGTTGCCCGAGGCGCATTCGAGGTCGAGCCAGACCGCGAGCAGGTTCTCGGCCAGCAGCTCGCGCACGCCGCCGGGCACGGTCGAGGTCACCGGCGCGCCGTCGATGCCGCCGTTCTGCGTTCCCTGCACGCCCATGGCGCGCTGCAGGCAGAGGCAACGGGCCTCGAGATAGAGCAGCGACTTCGATTCGTGGAAACCCATCAAGAGCTCGGAGCCCGCCCCGGAGGTGCAGCGCATCTTGATGCCGCGCGACGCGTAAGCAGCCGCGAGGAAGGCCTTGGACCAGGGCGTGTCGTCGCCGTCGATGAAGGCGCGCTCGGTGCCGTAGACTGAGACCGTCTCGGCATAAGAGGAGAAGCCGGCCATGCCGATCTGCAATTCCTCGGCCTCTTCGGACGAGCACTGAAAGAGCGTGCCCCAATGTCCAACCGCGCCGCCGACGGCACAGGCGACCGCGTTGGACCAGGCATTGCGGGCGACGCGCTGCGTGGTCTCGATCTCGTCGAAACCAAAGGCAACGGCAGTCGCCGCGTCGGCCGCCAATTGCAGCGGATCGTCCTTGGCGTTGGTGACGTGGCCCTGGTTGCCGGGAGTCTTGCGCGCCCGCATCTTGGAATAGGCGAAGGCGATCTCCATGGCGCTCAACTGCGCCACCACTTCGGCCAGCTTCGCCGGCGTCAGGCCGTGGGCGAGGCGCGTCAGCTCGGTGCGGGGCACGTTGAAATCGACCAGCATGCGCGCAAGCGCGGCCGAATCCATCGCCATCGCCTTGGGCGCGATCTCGGGATCGATGTGATGGCGGGCGATGAAGAGGTCGATCATGTCGAAATCGGCCTCGGCCTTGCCGTCGAGCGAGACGACGCGGCCGTTCTTCAGCTCCAGGCCGGGCTTCGGGTCGTTCGGGCTTGCGAAGGCGGCGAAGCCGTTCTCGGCATCCTCGACGGCGAAGCGGTCGAGGCGCAGCGGGCGCTCGTCCCAGTCGGCAAAGCGCCGCCACCGATTCGCTCCACTGGGATTTGCCCCAGCCGGTTTCGCCGTGTCGTCCATAAGCCGCCCCTCTTCCGGCGGCGATCCTAGACCCGTTGTGGCGGCGCTGTCACGACTCTGTGTAGAGTCGCAACCCTCAGGCGGTGATCAGCTGATGGATGAAGTCCGGCTTGCCGATCTCGATCCCGTTATGGCGCAGGATGGCGTAGGCGGTGGTGGTGTGGAAATAGAAGTTCGGCAGCGCGTAATGCAGCAGGTAGGGCTGGCCCTTGAACACCGTCGGCGTGCCGCGCAGCTGGATGGTGATGTCGCGGGTCTCGGCGCCTTGGAACTGCTCCGGCTTCAGGGTGGCGAGGAAGTCGAGGGTCTTCTGCAGCCGCGCCTTCAGATCGGCGAGCGTCACCTCGTTGTCCTCGAATTTCGGCACCTCGACTCCGGCGAGCCGCGCGCTGGCGCCCTTGGCGAAGTCGGTCGCGATGCCGATCTGGCGCGCGAAGGGGAACATGTCGGGATAGAGTCGCGCGCTGGCATAGACCGCCGGATCGATCTTCTTCGCCTCGGCATGGGCGATGGTCTTGTCGATGATGCTGGAAAGCGCGGAGAGCATCTGGCGGAAGACCGGAACGGACGCGTTGTACATGGCGGGCGACATCGGAACCTCGTTTGCAAAAGTGTTGCGTGGCGGGACCTTAGCCGATCCGCCCGGAGTGTGATACGGGTCTTGCCATGCTGAAAGGGAAGTGGCCATCGCTGGCGGCTTTGTGCGGGGCGCAGGTACTCGCACTCTCCTTGTGGTTTTCGGCGACGGCGATCGTGCCCAGCCTACGGCAGGCCGAGGCGATCGACGCCTTCAGCGCCTCACTGTTCACCAGCGCGGTCCAGGCCGGCTTCGTCGCCGGCACGCTGATCAGCGCACTGCTGGGTCTGGCCGACCGATTCGACCCACGGCGCCTCTTCACCCTTTCCGCGCTGGTCGCCTGCGGGGCGAATGCACTGATCCTGGTGGTGCCGCCGACCTCGCCGCTGATACCGGTGCTGCGCTTCGTCACTGGGGCGGCGATGGCCGGAATCTATCCGGTCGGCATGAAACTGGCCGCGACCTGGGCGCGCGGTGACTTGGGATTGCTGGTCGGCATGCTGGTCGGCGCTTTGACCCTGGGCTCGGCGGCGCCGCACTTGTTCAACGCGCTCGGCGGCGTCGATTGGCGCGCCACCATCGCCGCGACCTCGATCGCGGCCCTCTGCGCGGCGCTGATGATCAATCTTGCCGGGCTCGGGCCCAACCGCGCCAAGCCGCGGATCTTCCGCTTCGGCGCGGCGCTGGATGCCTGGCGCATGCCGGCGCTACGCCTCGCCAACTTCGGGTATCTCGGCCATATGTGGGAGCTCTATGCCATGTGGGCGTGGATTGCGGTCTTCCTGCAGGCGAGCTTCGACCGAACGATGCTCGGCGCGGACGCCGCCTACTGGGCGCGGGTCGGCGCTTTCCTGACGGTGGGCTCCGGCGCCATCGGCTGCCTGATCGCCGGGCTCGCAGCTGATCGCTGGGGCCGGACGCGAATCACCATGGTGGCGCTCGCCACGAGTGGCAGCTGCGCGGTGCTGGTCGGGCATCTGTTCGGCGGCAATCCCACACTGTTGCTCATCCTCTGCGTGATCTGGGGGATCAGCGTGGTCGCGGATTCAGCGCAATTCTCCGCCGCGATCACCGAGCTTTCGCCGCCGGAGCAGATCGGCACCATGCTGACCATCCAGACCTGCGCCGGATTCCTGCTGACCATGCTCACGATCCACATGGTGCCCTTCCTGGTCGACCGGATCGGCTGGTCGCAGGTCTTCGTCTTCCTGGCGGCGGGTCCGGTCTTCGGCATCTATGCCATGGCGAAGCTTCGGCAACGGCCGGAAGCGGAGAAGCTGGCCGGCGGGCGGCGCTAGACATCAAACCGTCACGCCGTTGCGGCCCGGGCGTCACGAATCGCTGCTAGCGTCCAAGCCATGCATGCCGCGATTGATCTCAGCTATGCCAGTCCCTGCGACAGCCGGCTGACCCGCGCCTTCATCCATCTCATCGAGGCGACCACCGGCCAGCTCGAGTTGAAGCGGCTTTACAAGATCTATCAGACCGAGCTTCGGGGCAGCGTCGACTTCTGGGAAGCGGCGATGCGGCTGATGCGGCTCTCGGTCGACTACGATCCGCAGAAGCTTGAGGCCCTGCCCCGCAGCGGGCCGCTGGTGATCGTCGCCAACCATCCGTTCGGGCTGATCGACGGCCTGCTGATCGGGCATCTCGCCAACCGGGTGCGGCGCGACTTCAAGGTGCTGACCAATTCGCGGCTATATCCGCCGGATGCAGAAATCCGCAACTACATCCTGCCGATCGATTTCGACCCGACGCCCACGGCGCAGGAAACCAACCTGCAGAGCCGGGCCGTGGCGCGCGCGCATTTGAAGGGTGGCGGCTGCATCATCGTCTTTCCGGGTGGGGGCGTCGCCACCACGCCGAGCCTGTTCGCCCGGAAGGCGGTCGATTTCGAATGGAAGCATTTCACCGCCCGGCTGGTGCATGAGGCCAAGGCGCCGGTGCTGCCGATCTTCTTTCCCGGCCAGAACAGCCGGGCGTTTCAGATCGCCAGCCATCTCGGCGTCACCACGCGCATGGCCTATCTGCTGCACGAGGTTGCTAACAAGATCGGCGGCCGCTTCAGCGCCACAATCGGCGATGTGCTGCCCTACGAGACGCTGCGGGAGATGCGCGACCCGCGCATGCTCTGCCGCCATCTCCGCGACAAGACCGAGGCGCTGGCGATCACCGGCTGATCGCCTTCAGCGCGGCGTCTGCGATCGCCTCGGCTGCCGGAGAGGCGTCGATGCGGTGCCAGTCGATCGCGCCGAGATCATAACCCAGCTGCTTCTCCAGGACCGCGAGATCAGCATCGGAGGCGTCGTTCCCCCTGGCGCCGACACGAGCACGCAGGATTTCGGCCGGAGCCTCCAGCCAAATGCCGTCGAAGGGCAGGTTCAAGCGCTTGCCGAGGGCGGCGAAGGCGGTGCGCTCCTCCGCCTTGGCGGAGACGGCATCGATGATGACACTGCTGCCGGCTGCGATGGCGGCTTGCGCCTCGGCTTCCAGCTTCGCATAGACGCGTTCGGCCGCATCGCGGGCATAGGCTTCCGCCGGCAGGCGCTGTTCCGGCGCCGCGCCGAACAGGCGCTTGCGAATCACGTCGCTGCGCAGCACCCGGGCGGGCGTGAGGCCGAGACGGCCAGCCAGTATCGCGGCGATGGTGGACTTTCCGGTGCCGCTGAGACCGCCGACCGCAAGCAGGCGCGGCGGGCGTGGCTTCATCAAATCGCAAGCGAGGTCGAAATAGCGGCGGGCTTCGGCTGCGTCCCCGGCCCCGCTCTTCGCGGCGGTCGCGGTGACATGGGCACGAACCCAGGCGCGCAGACAGAGGAACAGCGGCATGGCCGCGAGGCCGTCGCTCTCGTCACTGACGTCCAGGTAGCGGTTGAAGACGATGGCCGCTTCGGTGCCGTGGCCGCGATAGCGCAGGTCCATCAGCAGGAAAGCAAGATCGTAGAGCACGTCGATCGCCGCCAGCGAGGGGTTGAACTCGATGCAGTCGAACAAGGTCGGTTCGCCGTCGATCAGGCAGATGTTGCGGAGATGCAGGTCGCCATGGCATTGCCGCACCTTGCCCGTCGCGCGACGCCGCTCCAGCAGCGCGGAAAGGTCGCCTGCGGCCCGGCAGGCCGCTGCGGTCAGCGCTTCGGCTTCGCGCACCGGGATCATGGGCGGGCCGTCGCGGCGCAGGTTCTCGTCGTTGATGCGGATAACCTGCTCGACGCCCTCGGCGCCACCGAAGTCGCGCATCACCTCCGTGGCGCGGTGGAAGGCGACGATGCGGTCGGCGAGACGGCGCATCAGGCCGGATGTCAGTTGGTCGGTTTCGGCGAGATGGCTGAACAGCGCTTCCTGCGGGAAGCGGCGCATGACGACGACCCAGTCCACTGCCTCGCCCCGGCCGCCGAGCTTCAGGCCGCCGGCGTTGCGGGTGATCGGCCGGACGTCGAGATAGAGATTCGGCGCGGTGCGGCGGTTGAGCCGGAGTTCCTCTTCGCAGGACTTGCGGCGAAGCGCGGCGGTCGAGAAATCGAGATAAGAATATTTGACCGCGCGCTTCAGCTTATAGACGCGCTCGCCCGCCATGAAGATCCGCGAGGCATGGGTGGTGATGGTCTCGACGGTGGCGCCGCCATGCACCCGCGGGTCGGAGAGGAAGGCAACGGTCTCGCGTTGCGCTTCTTCGCTCATCTAGAAGAACTTCGCCAGGTTGCGGCGGATGCGGTCCTTCACCTTCTCGCCGGCCGGCGGCGCCGCGAAGCTCTTGCCGGTCACGGTCTCGTAGAGGGCGATGTATTTCTGCGCGAACTCGACCAGGGTGTCGGCGGGAATCTCCGGGATCGGCTGCTTGTAGGGGTCGCAGCGCGCGGAGATCCAGAGCCGGAGGAATTCCTTGTCCAGGCTCTCCGGCTCCTCGCTGGCGCTTTGGCGCGCGGCGTAGCTCGAGGCCCTCCAGTAGCGGCTGCTGTCCGGGGTGAGGATCTCGTCGGCGAGGACGATCTTGCCCGCTTCATCGAGGCCGAACTCGAACTTGGTGTCGACCAGGATCAGGCCGTTCTTCGCCGCGATCTCGCGGCCGCGGGCGAAGATCGCCAGGCTGAGCGCCGCGACCTCGTCCCATTGCTTCCGGCTGAGCAGGCCTTGGGCGACAATCTGCTCGGGCGTGATCGGCGCGTCATGACCGCCCTGCTCCGCCTTGGTGGTCGGCGTCAGGATGGTGCCGGGGAGCTTGTCGTTCTTCTTCAAGCCGTCGGGCAGCGCAACGCCATAGACCGTTCGTAGCCCATCGCGATACATCGGCCAGATCGCGGTGTCGGTCGAGCCGGTCAGGTAATCCCGCACCACCATCTCGACCGGCAACATCGACAGCCGGCGGCCGACCACGACATTGGGATCCGGGTAGTCGAGCACGTGGTTGGGGCAGATGTCCTTGGTCGCCTCGAACCAGAAGCGCGCGGTCTCGGTCAGCACCTGGCCCTTGAACGGCACGGCGGCCAGCACCTGGTCGAAGGCGCTCTGCCGGTCGGTGGAGATCAGAATGCGCCGGCCACCCATGGAATCGGTTGGGGGCAAGTCGTAGTTCTCCCGCACCTTGCCGCGGTAGTAGTTCGGCAGCTCGGGGAAATGCGCCTCGGTGAGGACGTTCGGGATCGCGGCGCGAATGCGGTCAGGGTCGAGCATGCGTCTTGTGGGCTCCTCTTTCGCGCCAGGCATCCATGGCCTGAAGATACCAGTAGGTGGCCTGGACCGCGATGCGGCCGAACGGCCCGCCGTTCCAGTCGAGACCGAAGGGCGCATAGAGCCTGATCCGGTCGCTCTCGCCCGCGATCGCCTCGGCGACCACCCGGCCGGCGATGGTGGTCGTGTTCATGCCATGGCCGCCGAAACCGGTCGCGAACCAGAGGCCGTCAGCGCTGCGCCCGATCTGCGGCATCAGGTGCCGGGCATAGGACATCAGCCCGGACCAGGCGGCGGCGACCTGCAAGTCCTTCAGCTGCGGATAGGTGTCGACGATGCGGCGGCGCATGATCGCGGCCAGGTTGGCGGGATCGCGCGTCTGGGTGGTGATGCAGCCGCCCCAGAGGATTCGGTTGCCGTCCACCACGCGATAATAGTCGCCGGCGCGGCGATCGTCGGCGATGGCGGCAGGCGTGTCGATGGCCGAAGCGAGATTCGCAATCGGCTCCGTCAGCAGCATGTAGGTGGCGATCGGCAGATAGGCGCGGTGCAACGCCGGTGCCAGGCGATCGGTGTAACCGCCGCTGCAGAGGACGACATGCTCGGCCTCGATTTTGCCGCCCGCTGCCGTCACGGCGTAGCCGCCGGTCTTACGCGTGATGCCGGTCACGGGACTCTGCTCGAAGATCAGGCCGCCCTTTTGCGCGATAGCCGCGCCGAGGCCGAGCGCGTAGTTCAGCGGATGGAAGTGGAAACCATCGGGCGAATAGAGACCCTGGAAATAGGCCTTGCTCTTCAGCTTCTCCTGCACCTCTGCGCGGGAGAGATAGTGCAAGGTTGCACCGAACCGCCGCTTCGCCTCCGCCACTTCCGCCTGAAGACCGGCGGCATCGTCGTAGCGGATCGCGCGCAGGATACCGGGCGTCGGGTTGACCCGGGCGAGGTCGAGGCGGTCGATGTTCTCGCGCACGATCCGCACACCTTCGACCGAGAGATCGTGCAAAGCCTTCGCCCCCGCCTCGCCGGCCCGGCGCGCGATCTGCGCATGGCCGGTCGCATAGCCGGCGGTGACGAAGCCGCCGTTGCGGCCCGAGGCACCCCAGGCGATCCGGTGCTGCTCCAGCAGCGCGACCTTGAGCCCGCGCTGCAGGCATTCATAGGCGGTGGAAAGCCCGGCCAGGCCGCCGCCGATCACGCAGACATCGACCTGCTGCGCGCCGGACAGCGCCGGATAGGCCGAATGATCGGCGATGGTGCGCCGGTAATAGGTGTCTATGTAGGATTCGGGCATGCGGGGGTCTGGAAAATTGCGGGCGCGGCGAACTAAGCAGAATTGACGGCGGATTCCAATCCCGCAGGCCGATGGCTTTGACAATCGCCGCCGGGCGGCGTCTTCTGCCGGGCGATTTACAGCAACCGTGGAAGCATCATGAAGCCCGAAGTGATCATGCTGATGACCTCCTCGCTGGATGGGCGGCAGCACCCCAGCCGCTGGACCTTGACGCCCGACGGCGAGCGCAAGGACTGGGGAACGATGTTCGAGAAGGTGCACGAGACGCTGGGCGGCGACGCCTGGATCGTCGGCCGGGTCACCATGCAGGAGATGAGCAAGGCGGCGGCCCATCCGCCGGCCCAGGTGCCGAAGGTCGAACGGCCGCTGCACGTGGCGACCAAGGAAGCGAAGAGCTACGGCGTGGTGCTCGATCCGTCCGGCAAGGCGCATTTCTCCGGCGGCACGGTCTGGGGCGATCATATGATCGCGCTGCTGGGCCGTGACGTCGGCGATGCGCATCTGGCCGAGCTCGCGGCAGACGGCGTCTCCTACATCGTCGCGGCAGGGCCCGAGATCGACCTCGCGGCGATGCTGGAGACC
The DNA here is from genome assembly GCF_054658695.1 of Dongia sp. agr-C8. Taxonomy (NCBI): domain Bacteria; kingdom Pseudomonadati; phylum Pseudomonadota; class Alphaproteobacteria; order Rhodospirillales; family Dongiaceae; genus Dongia; species Dongia sp. agr-C8. Next base: position 607,153 of record NZ_BAAGHZ010000001.1, on the reverse strand, counting down.
TTGAACCGCGCCTTCGGCATCAAGCGCCTGCTGCTGGAGGGTGGCGGCACCGTGAACGGCAGCTTCCTGGCCGCCGGCCTGGTCGATGAGGTCCATGTCCTGATCGGCCCGGCTTTCGACGGCGATAGCAGCCAGCACGGCATCGTCTTCCACCCGGGCGGCCTCGCCGGCAAATGCGAGCTCAGCTTCAAATCCGCGACGCCGCTCGAGCACGGCATGGTGCATCTGCGCTATGCGGTGATGCCGCCGCGGGCCGGCTGAGCGCCGCGACGCAGCAGGTAGATGTCCATGATCCAGCCATGCTCGGCGCGAGCGGCCTGGCGCGCGGCAACGATGCCTTCGGCCACTTCGGCGAGCGGGCCGGCGATGCGGATCTCGGTCTCCATCCCCGCATAGGCCGACCACCAGATCGAGATGCCGGCGGGATCCAGGCTCTGGAAGGAGCAGCTGCCGTCGAGCATCACCACGACCGTGTCGGCGGCGGGCGGCCAGCCTTCGTCGCGCAGGCGGCGGCCGGTGGTGACCACGAAAGGCGCGCCGATCTCATTCAATGTGATGCCGTGTCCGGCGGTGAGCGCCTGGATCGCAGTGATGCCGGGAACGACCCGGAGCTGCAGCGGCTTCCTTTTCCGCAGACGCTCGACGATGCGCAGGGTGCTGTCGTAGAGCGAGGGATCGCCCCAGACCAGGAAGCCGGCGCTGCCGCCCTCGGGCAGGGCATCGGCCAGCGCGCGCGCCCAGGTCTCGGCGATCGCGTCATGCCAGTCGTCGACCCGCTGCCGGTAGTCGGGCGTGCTCTCGTCGCGCACCGGCAGATCGAACTCATGCAGGCGCGGGCCCGGCGTGCGCAGGTTGCGGGCGCAGATCTCGCGCCGCAATTCGGCGAGGTCCTCCTTATCCGGCCCCTTCCGCGGAATCAGCAGCGCATCGACCTCGTTCATCGCCGCGACTGCCTCTTGCGTCAGGTGCCGCGGGTTGCCGGTGCCGATGCCGATCAGGACCAGCGTGAGGCTCATTCCGTCCCCTTGGGGAATCGCGGCGATGCGCCGGTCGGCCGGAAGCGGCGGTCGTAGCCTTCAGCGTAGAGCGCGCTCTCGCGGAAGTCCTCGGTGCCCAGAACCGGGCCGACCATGATGATCGCGGTGCGGCCGCGCTCGCCTTCGGTCGCCGCGACGAGCGTGCCGAGCGTCGCGCGCACGATCCGCTGGTCTGGCCAGCTCGCGCGCCAGATCACCGCGGCGGGGCAGTCGGCGCCGTAGTAAGGCGTCAGCCGCTCCACAACTTCGTCCAGCACATGGACCGAGAGATGGATCGCCAGCGTCGTGCCGGTCTTGGCGAAATTCTCCAGGGTCTCGTTGGCCGGCATCGGCGAGGCGCGGCCGGAGGTGCGGGTCAGCACCAGCGACTGGCCGATCTCCGGCAGGGTGAGCTCGGTTTCCAGGGCGGCGGCGGCGGCGGCGAAGGCCGGCACCCCGGGCGTGATGTCATAGGGGATGTTCTCGGCGCGCAGGCGCCGCAGCTGCTCCCCGATCGCCGACCAGACCGCGAGGTCGCCGGAATGCAGCCGCGCCACGTCCTGGCCTTTGTCATGCGCGGCTTTGATCTCGGCGATGATCTCGTCCAGGGTCAGCGGCGCGGTGTTGACGATGCGGGCGCCGAGCGGGCAATGCGAGAGCAAGGCCTCGGGCACCAGCGATCCGGCATAGAGGCAGACCGGGCAGGCGGCGATCAGGTCGCGCCCGCGCAAAGTGATGAGATCGGCGGCACCGGGACCGGCGCCGATGAAATGCACGGTCATCGCGCGTCCTTCATCGAGTGACACTCCATTGAATGATCGGCCGCGCCCGCTCCCAGCCACGCATCCGCCCGAGCGGCGCGGCATCGGCCAGCTCGACGCGCATCAGTGCGCCGCCGACCCGCGCCTGCCAGTCGGTGAGCAATGCCTCGGTCTCCAGGGTCACGGCGTTGGCGACGATGCGCGTGCCGGGCGCGAGATGATCCCACAGAAACTGCAGCACCGCCTCCGAAGCGCCGCCGCCGATGAAGACCGCATCCGGCTTGGGAAGGGTTGCGAGTGACTCCGGCACGCTGCCTTCAACGATATCGAGCCGATGCGCCAGGCCGAAGGTTTCGGCATTGCGGCGGATGTTGGCGCAGCGATCGGCGCGCGGCTCCAGGGCGATCGCCCGCGTGGCGGCTGCCGCAAGCAGCCATTCGATCGAGATCGAGCCCGATCCCGCGCCGATGTCCCACAGCGTCTCGCCGGGTCGCGGCGCCAGCGCCGAGAGGGTCAGCGCGCGGATCGGGCGTTTGGTGATTTGGCCGTCCGAAGCGAAGAGATCATCGGGCAGACCGGAAGCACGCGGCAGGCCTTTGACGCCCGCAGTGTCGATCGCCACCGCCACGGGCGCGGCGATGCCGGTGAGATTGAAGCCTTCAGCCGCGGCATTGCGCAGCCGCTCGCGCGGTCCACCAAGCGCTTCCAGCACATGGAGCCGCGAGGGGCCGAAGCCGCGCGCGGTCAGCCATGCGGCCAAAGCGGCCGGGGCGTCGCCGTCGCGCAGCAGGCAAAGCGCCTTCACACCGGGCGACAGCAGGGGCACGAGATGCTCGAAGGGCGCGGCATGGATGCCGAGGCAGAGCGCCTCCTCCAGGCGCCAGCCCAGGCGCGCCGCCGCGAGCGAGAAAGTCGAGGGCGAAGGATAGGCGCGCCATTCCTCCGGCGCGAGATGCGCCGCGAGCGTGCCGCCCGCGCCGTACCAGAAGGGATCGCCCGAAGCTAGCACCGCGACACGGCGGCCGCGCAGTTCCAGGACCGGCTCCACCGAGAAGGGCACCGGCCAGGGCCGGCCGCGCGCGCCAACTCCGGCCAGTTCGAGATGGCGCGGGCCGCCGAAGACGATTTCCGCCTGGTCGAGCGCGCACCGGCTTGCCGCGGTCAGGCCGTTCAGGCCATCCTCGCCGAGACCGATGATACTCAGCCAGGCATCAGGCCCAGAATTAGACATGACACGCATCCTTCTGCTCGGCGGCACGACCGAGGCCAGCCGCCTCGCCGTGGCGCTCGCCGCGCGCGGCACCGACGCGATCTTCTCCTATGCCGGACGGACGCATGCTTTGGCCGGCCAGCCGCTGCCGATGCGGGTCGGCGGCTTCGGCGGCGTCGATGGGCTGCGGCAGTATCTGCGCCGCGAGAAGATCACCCATGTGATCGACGCGACGCATCCCTTCGCCGCGCAAATGAGCGCCCATGCGGTGGCCGCTTGCAAGGGCGAAGGTGTCGCGCTCTGCGCCTTCGAGCGCGAGGCCTGGACGGCCGGACCGGAGGACCGCTGGACGCGGGTTGCGGATATCGCAGCGGCAGTCGAAGCCTTGCCTACGGCGCCGACCCGCGTCTTCCTCGCCATCGGCCGCCAGAACCTGCAGGCCTTCGCCGTGCGGCCCGAGCATTTTTATCTGCTGCGCCTGGTCGATGCGGCGCCCGACCCGCTGCCCTTCCCGCAGGCCGAGACGGTTGTCGCGCGCGGCCCCTTCACCGAAGCCGGCGATCGCGAACTGCTCGAGGCGCATCGCATCCAATTGATCGTCGCCAAGAACTCCGGCGGCGAAGGGGCGCGCGCCAAGCTCGATGCCGCACGCAAGCTGGGAATCCCAGTGATCTTGATCGACCGCCCGGCGATTCCACCGCGACCGGTGGCCGGCAGCATCGACGCCGTGCTGGACTGGCTGGATCATGCCGCCCCCGTCGTGGAGCGGGGCGTGTAGACGAAGCGGCCGACGCGGCGGGTCTCGGCATTGCCGACGATCACCACCGTGCGCATGTCGGCCATCTCCGGCACCGCTTCGCCCAGCGTCACCGTCTCCAGCCGCTCATCCGGCTTGCTGACGTTGCGAGCGAAGGAAATCAGCCGCTCGTTGCCGCATTCCGCACGCAGGATGTCGAGCGCCTGCGCGAATTGATGCGGCCGCGACTTGGAGCGCGGGTTGTAGAAGGCCATGGCGAAGCCGCCGCGCGCCGCCATGCGCAGCCGATACGCGATCACATCCCAGGGCTTCAGGTTGTCGCTCAAGTTGATGGCGCAGAAGTCATGACCGAGCGGCGCGCCGAGCGCTGCCGCGGCCGCCAGCATCGCGGTGATGCCGGGCAGGATGCGGATGTCGAGGTCGCGCCATTCCTTCGGCCCAGCTTCCAGCGCCTCGAACAAGGCGGAGGCCATGGCGAAGACTCCGGGATCGCCGGAGGAGACGACGACGACGCCCTGCCCTGCCGCGGCCATGGTCAGCGCATGGGCGGCGCGTTCCAGCTCCACCCGGTTGTCGGACGGGTGCAAGGTCAGGCCCGGCCGCGGCGCCACCCGCGCCACATAGGGCGTATAGCCGACGACATCGGTCGCGGTTGCGAGTGCCGCCTGCACTTCGGGCGTCACCAGCGCGTCATTGCCCGGCCCGAGCCCAGCCACGGCGAGCCAGCCGCTCACGGCCTGCGACCCTGGCCGTGGACCACGGCGATCGAGAAATAGGGCACGCTCTCGCCGGCATCGACCAGGCGCTGCACCTTCTGGCCAGGCATGGTGCCGCGCTCGATCAGCCAGGCTTGCTGCAGCTTGCCGGTCTGCTCCAGGGCGCGGCGCAGCTTCGGCAGGTTGCGGCCGATCTTCATCACCACCAGCGCGTCGGTATCGGCGATGCGGCGGGTGAGTTCCGCCTCGGGCAAAGTCGCCATCACCACGGTGAGCACGTCGTCACCCCAGGTGATCGGCTGGCCGGTGCTGGTCCAGCATCCCGACATGCCGGTGATGCCCGGCACAATCTCGATCTCGACCTTGCCCTGCAGCCGTGCGTGGAGATGCATGAAGGAACCGTAGAAGAAGGGATCGCCCTCGCAGAGCACGACGATGTCGGCCTCGCGCGACACGGCCGCGATCTTCGCCGACCAGTCGACGTAGAAGGCCGCCATCATCTCGTTGTACCGCGGGTCGTCGAGCGGGATCTCGGTGGTCACCGGGTATTCCATCGAATACTCGACAGCGTCGGGCGCAAGGATGCCGTCCACGATCTGCCGCGCATGGCCCAGCCGGCCTTCCTTGCAGAAATAGGCGACATGCCGCGCGGCGCGCACCAGGCGGTCGGCACGCACGCTCATCAATTCCGGATCGCCCGGGCCGAGGCCGACGCAGATCACCTTGCCCATTCTATTCCTTCCAGCTGGCGAGGGCGTTGACGGCGGCGGCGGTGATCGCCGAGCCGCCGAGGCGGCCCTTCACCACCAGCGCCGGCACCACGTCGGCCGCGATCAGCGCCGCTTTCGATTCCGCCGCGCCGACGAATCCCACCGGGCAGCCGATGATCGCCGCCGGCCGCGGGCAGGCCGGGTCTTCCAGCATGTTCAGGAGATGAAACAGCGCGGTCGGCGCATTGCCGATCGCGACCAGCGCACCCTTGAGATGCGGGCGCCAGAGTTCCAGCGCCGCGGCCGAGCGCGTGTTGCCCATGTCGCGCGCGAGGTCCGGCACGCGCGGGTCCTGCAAGGTGCAGATCACCGCGTTGTCGGCGGGCAGCCGCGCGCGGGTGATGCCTTCGGAGATCATCCGCGCGTCGCAGAGGATCGGCGCGCCGGCGGCGAGCGCCGCCCGGGCCGTCGCCGCCATGCCGGGCGTGAAGTGGACGTCGCGCTCCAACCCCACCAGCCCGGCGGCATGGATCATCCGCACGACCACCGGCTCTTCGTCCTTGGAGAAGCGCGCGAGGTCGGCTTCGGCGCGGATGGTGGCGAAGCTCTGGGCGTAGATCTTTGCTCCGTCTTTTTCGTAGGCGTGGGGCATTCAGGCTCGCAGGATTCCATGCAGCTTCAGGATGTCGTCCGGCGTCAGGCCCCGGCGTTCGGGGGGATCGCCGGGCCGACCGTAGCGGATCAGGTCGAACCGATCTGGACCGGTTGCGACAAGTGTCAGGTCGACAGCGCCGGAACTGGCGCAGCCCTTGGCGCAGCCGGAGATATGCAGGCGCGCCCCCTCCGGCAGGAACGGCGCCAGCGCCCGGGCCAGCGGCCGGGTCTCGGCGAGGCCCTGCAGGCAGGTCGGCGCCCCGGTGCAGGCCTCCAGCCGCAGCCGTGGGTCGCCGGCATCACGGATCAGGCCGGGCAGATCCGTAAGCGTCGTCGCGCCTTCGATCAGCAGCATCCGCCAGGGCGTCAGCCGCAGCGGTCCCAGCGCGGCCAGGGCGGCGAGCGTCTCCGCATCGATCCGTCCGAACTCGACCGCCACCAGCGCGCCTTGTGCACAGAGGCCGGGGCCCGGGCGCGGCGCCGGTTCGGCCGCCGGGTTTTGCCGCCAAGCCGCGGGCAGGTCAGCGCCGGCGGCGAGATGGCGGGCCATGCGGCCGCGCTGCTGCTGCACGCCGCCGCTTTCGAGGAACCAGCGCGCGAAGGCCAATGCTGTCTCCGCCGCTGCGTCGCGCGTAACCGTGCAACCGAAGGAGATGGAGTCGGCGCGGCAGATCAAGCCGTCGCGGCCCCGCTCGATGCGAATGTCCGCGGAGGTGCCCGCGAGCACCGGCCGCGGCCCGCAATCGACCGCAAAGCCGAACTTGCCGGGGAGAGTCGGCGCATCCTCGGAAGCGAGGAGCGCGGTCAGCTTGCGCGTGATGACGGCGCTGTCGTCATCCGCTGCCCAGAACGGCGTGACCACGATGTTGCGCTGCGCCTCGGCTTGGGCGGAGAGATCGATCAGGTCGAGCGCTTGCAGCGCCTCGACCAACGGACGGTGCGTTTCCGGCCTGACGCCGCGGAGCTGCAGGTTGGCGCGCGACGAGAGATCGATCTGCCCATTGCCATGCGCGGCGGCGAGGGCCGCGATCCGGCGCGCCTGTTCGGTGGTCAGGCGGCCGAGCGGCGGGCGCAGCCGCACCACCAATCCGTCGCCGGATTGCATCGGCCGCAGCGCGCCGGGACACCAACCATAGATCCGCGGATCGTTCATCGCCCTTCCGGTCGAGACGCCTTTCTTGTTTCGGCGGAAGGGGGGACGGCCGGGGGATGCGGTAAAGCATCGTCCTAAGCCGGCCGCGAAAAACCCCGTTCGCCCGTGACATCTTGCGCTGGCAGGTCTCCCGGCTTGCGGATTTCGAGCCTCGGCTCTACGGTCCCGCCGCCTTCCCGGCCGAACGGCCAGTGGCAGTGGCGGACCTCTCCGGTCACGGTCGCGGGGGCGGCTGCGCTTCGGCACCCTCGGCGCCTATCGCATTCCCTTTTCACCTGCCCCTTTCAATCGATCGGGACAGGAACCAGCGCCCGTAACTGAGGCCGGGCGGGTCGCCTTGTCAAGCGGAGGAACCGCCGCAGCTCAGACGTGGGCGAGCAGCGCGACGAGCTCGGCCTGGCGGGAGGCGCCGGTCTTCTGCAGGGCGTCTTTCAGATAGCTGCGGGCGGTGCTGGGCTGGATCTTGAGTTGCGTGGCGATCGCTTCAATATCGAAGCCTTCGGCCAGCAACGCCGCCACGTGCGCTTCCCGCTCGGTCAGGCCATAGGCGCTCCGGATCCAGGCGAGGTCGGGGCGGAGCGCCGCCGGATCGCGATCGCGCTCGATCAGCAACGCCAGCGCCGTGGCCGAGGCGAAGACATCGCGGGCCCGGCCCGGCACCGGATGGACCTGCAGCAAATAGCGCCGGCCCTCGGGATCGGTAAGCGCCGCGACCCCCAGCCGTCCCGGCCGGGAAACCGCATTGGCCACCGCGCGGTCGACCGAGAGCTGCGACACCCGATCGCCCGCCACCAGACGCCGGCGCAGGATCCGCAGCGGCGCGGCCGGATCGCCCTCGCCGGCCGATTGGCCGGGCAGCACGCGGCCCCAGGAATCCAGCTCGATGATCGCGCCGCCGCGCCGGCCGAGCATCCAAGCCATGCCGCGCGCCTCGGCGTCGAGCACGCCCTTGGCGATGCGGGCGACGGCATGGAGCTCCGGCAGTACGCTGTCGAGCAGCGCGCGCTCTTCCGGCTGAAAGGGCCCAAGCTCGACGCGCCGCTTCAGGCTCAGCTCGACATATTCATCCGGACCGGGCGCCAGCACGGTGTTGGCATGCCAGAACACGCCGTTCGGGCGTAGAAACTCCTGGTAGAACGGGTCGCGCGCCAGCTCCTCGGCGGCATAGTCGTCCTGGTCGATGCGGAAACCAACGTAATGCGTGCCGACCCGCTGATAGCGCGAGTTTGGCGGCGCGCGGCCGGCGGCGAAATCGGCAACCGCGCGCGCGGCTTCAGGGGTCACGATCGCCGTGACCATCTTGCGCGCCTCATTCCGCATCAGCACGGCGTCGCGGGCACCCGCCGCCATCGCGAAGTGCCCCAGCGCTTCTTCCCAGCCCGCCGCCAGGATCGCAGCAGAGACCAGGTCATCGACGCCCGCCCGGATGCCATCGATCGAAAGCATCGTGCGCATCTTGCGCCTCTGGAAATCAACCGGCGGCCGCACATTGCCATATGGCATGGGCAACCGCGCCCCGACCGGAGCATGGTGCCTGAGTTGCGGGATTTGCGCGACACTTTTAGTCGCGTTAACCATGGCACTGGGGTATGTGCCCGTGGAGTGTGAGGCGCCCTTTCTTCCTCTTGCCATGGTTGGGATTCGGAGAAAGGCAGCGGCCCTTTCGCCGCCTTCGCGTTCCGGGTAGAACATCCGCCACAATAAGGTCACAGGGGAAACGAACCGATGATCCGGCACACCGTCGTCTTCACCTTGAAACATCCCCGGGACTCCGCCGAGGAGAAGAAGTTCCTGGCCGATGCCATGATCCTCAGCAAGATCCCGACGGTGCGGAAATTCGAGCAGCTGAAGCAGGTGAGCCGCAAGAACGACTACAAGTTCGGCTTCTCCATGGAGTTCGAGGACCAGACCGGCTACGACACTTACGACCAGCACCCCGACCATGTCGCCTTCGTGCGTGATCGCTGGAAGAAAGAAGTGATCGACTTCCTGGAGATCGACTACACGCCCCTGTAGGGACGAGCGGCCTGCGCCAGCGGCGGTGCTTCAAAAGGCTGCACCCGTCTAAAGCTCCGCGCGGTGGTCAACCTGCGGCTTGAGCGGCGCCGAGTTGTTTCAAGTATGGCAGGATCTCGCCCAAGTTCTGCGCCGGCTGGCCGGACCCGAAGGCGAAATAGGCCTGCCTGAACATTCCATAGAGCCGGTCGTAGACCGCGCGGCGCTCGGGGCGCGGCTGGATGGTCTTGAACGGCAGGCAGAGTGCGGCCTGCGCGGCGGCGACGTCGGGATAGAAGCCGGCGGCGAGGCCGGCGAAGATGCCGGCGCCGAAGCCGGTCGGGATGCCGTCCGGCACCAGGACCGGCTTGCCGAGCACGTCGGCGTAGACCTGGTTCAGCACCGCGTTCTTCTGCGGGATGCCGCCGCCGTTGATGATGCGTTCGATCGGCACGCCGTTCTCCGCCATGCGCTCGAGGATCAGGCGGGTGTGGAAGGAGGTGCCCTCGATCGCGGCGAAGAGCTCATCCTGCGCGGTGTGCAGCAGGTTCCAGCCGAGTGTCACACCGCCCAGATCGGATTTCACCAGCACCGTGCGGTCGCCGTTGTCCCAGGTGAGGCGCAGCAGTCCCTTCCCGCCCGGGCCGTAGCGGTCGAGGTCCCTGCCGAGTTCTTCCAGCGGGACATGCGCACGCCGTGCAATGGCGTCGAAGATGTCGCCGGTCGCCGAGAGTCCAGCCTCGATGCCGATGAGATCGGGCGCGACGCTGCCGGGGACGATGCCGCACAAGCCCGGGATGAGGCCCACTTCCCTGGCGATGGCGATGATGCAGGTCGAAGTGCCCACGACATTGACCACGTCGCCGATGCGGCAGCCGGCGCCGAGCGCATCCCAATGCGCGTCGAAGCCGCCGACCGCCACTGGGATGCCGGCCGGGATGCCGAGACGCCCGGCCCAGAACGGAGACAGCCGCCCGGCGATCCTGTCACAGGTCTGGTAGTCGCCGCCGAGCTTGGCGCGGATGCCGTCGAACAGCGGATCGACCGCGGAGAGGAATTCCTGCGACGGCAGGCCTTGCCAGCGCGGGTTCCACATCCATTTATGGCCCATGGCGCAGATGCTGCGCGTCAGCCGCGCGGGATCGGTGACGCCGGTGAGCGTGGCGGCAACCATGTCGCAATGCTCGACCGCGGTCACCAGCCGGCCGCGGTCGTTGGGGTTGTGGCGCAGCCAATGCAGCAGCTTGGCGAAGCCCCATTCATGCGAGTAGACGCCGCCGCACCAGTCGATCGCCTCCAGGCCCTGTCGGTGCGCGAGCTCGGTGATCTCCTCGGCTTCCGCCTTGGCGCGGTGATCGCACCAGAGATAGTAGTCGCCGAGCGGCCGCATTCCCTCGCCCAGCATCAACACGCTGGAGCCGGTGGTGTCCGCCGCCAGCGCCACGATATCCGGGCCGGCGACGCCGCTGTCCTTCAGCGCGGTCTGCAGCGCGCGGGTGAGCGCCGCCATATGGTCGCCGTGGGACTGGGTGGCGAAATCGGGATCGCTGGCGCGCCGGTGCAGCGGATAATCGGCGACCGCGTGCCCCAGGCGGCAGCCGGTCTCGTCGAACAGGGTCACGCGGACGCTGAGCGTGCCGAAGTCGATGCCGGCGACCGCGCGCATCAGCTCTTCTGGCCGTAGGTCGCCCCGGCCCCGTGCTTGCGGAAGTAGTGCCGGTCGAGCAAAGCCTGGGAGACGCCGGCGGCATCCGGCCGCAGCGCCAGGGTGTTCAGTGCCATGCGCGCGACGTATTCGAGCGTGACGGCGTTGTGCACGGCATCGGATGCGTCACGGCCCCAGGTGAAGGGGCCATGGCCGGCGACCAGAACGGCCGGTACCTCGAGCGGGTCCTTGTTGCCGAAGGCCTCGACGATCACCACGCCGGTATTGCCGACATAGTCGCCGCCGATCTCGCCGTCGGTGAGCGGGCGAGTGATCGGCACGGGCCCGTGGAAATAGTCGGCATGGGTGGTGCCGAGCGCCGGGATCGGCCGTCCCGCCTGGGCCCAGGTGGTGGCGAACTCGGAATGGGAATGCACCACGCCGCCGACCGCGCCGAAGGCCCGGTAGAGTTTCAGATGGGTGCCGAGGTCGGAGGACGGATTCAATCTGCCCTCGACAACCTTGCCGTCGAGGTCGGTCAGCACGATGTCGGCCGCCGTCATGCTGTCGTAGCGCACGCCGCTCGGTTTGATGGCGACGATGCCGGCGGCGCGGTCGATGCCGCTGACATTGCCGAAGGTCGACAGCACCAGTCCGCTCTTCACCAGATCGAGATTGGCCTCGAGAACCTGCTGCCGCAGCTTTTCCAACATGCCTTGGGACTCTGACAAAAAAGACGCGGGGTGCCGTCGCCGGCACCCCGCGCGACGGGAGGGTTAGTGCGAGGTCCAGCCCTTGTAGGTCGCGATGTTGTCCGCCGTGATCAGCACGGGATCCAGCAGGATCACGCTCTGCTCCGGCTTCTTGCCGTTGAGGATACCGGCCGCGAGCTCGAGCGACTGGCCGGCCATCACGTAGGGATCCTGCGAGGACGAGGCCTTGATCAGCGAGGTCGGGTCCTTCAATTCGACCTCGATGTCCGGCGCGCCGTCCACCGCGGTGATGAAGAACTCCTTGCGGCCGAGCTGCTTGGCCGCGAGGTTGACGCCGATCGCGGTCGGGTCGTTGATCGCGAAGACCGCGTCCACCTTCGGGAAGCGGGTCAAGAGGCTCTGCGCCACGGCGAAGCCGCCGTCGCGCGAACCCTTGGCATCCTGGTCGTCGGAGAGGATCTTGATGCCCGGGTTGGCGGCAAAGACTTCCTTGCAGCCCTTGACGCGATCCGTGACCGAGGAGACCTGCGGCCCGTTGACGATCAGGACCTCGCCGGTTTTGTTCGGCAGGTGATCGACGATGTACTGGCAGGCGAGCGTTCCGGCCTTCACGTTGTCGGTCATGACGGTCACGTCGGCGCCGGCCGCCGCGACGTCGAAGGCGGCCACGACCATGCCGGCCGCCTGGGCCTTCTTCACCGCCGGCTCGATCGCCTTCGGATCAACTGCGTTGATCATCAGCACGTTGGTGCCGGCGGCGATGAAGTTGTCAACCTGGGTGAACTGCTTGTTGAGGTCGTAGTCGGACGAGACCGACGTCACCTCGACGCTCGGGTTGATACCCTTGGCCTTGTCCTCGATGCCCTTGATGGTGGCGACGAAGAACGGGTTGCCGAGCGAGCCGACCGAGATGCCGACCTTGCCGAGATCGGCAGCCAGGGCCGGCGCCGCGATCGCGGTGCTCATGACCAGGCCGAGGGCGAGACGAGAGAGCTTCATGGTTCCTCCTGTTGAGACTCTGTTTGTTGCTTGCCTGCAGTCTTCCGGCGCCGGTGCGCCGGCCGTCTTGGTCGCCTTCACGTACGTCCACCTTCCCGCGTGCGATAGCGGTCGAGTGCCACGGCGCCGATGATGACCAAACCCTTGATGATGTATTGCCAGATGTCGGAGATGCCGAGCAGGATCAGCCCGTTGGTCAGCATGGCGATGATCAGCGCGCCGATCAGCGTGCCCCAGATCGAGCCGATGCCGCCGGTGAAGCTGGTGCCGCCGAGGATGACCGCAGCGATCGCGTCCAACTCGTAGGACTGGCCGAGTTGCAACCCGTTGGCGGCATAGAGGCGCGCGGCCGACATGACGCCGCCCAGGCCGGCGAGCAGGCCCGAGGCGGCATAGACGAAGAGCAGGATCTGCCAGACCTTGATGCCGGCGAGGCGCGCGGCATCCGGGTTGCCGCCGACCGCATAGATGCGGTTGCCGAGCACGGTCCGCCGCAGCACGATCCAGGAGATCACCACCACGGCCAATGCGATGATCACCAGCCAGGGCACGCCGAGGAAAGTGCCGTTGCCGATGAAGGCGAAGGGGAGCTGCGGGTTGAACACGGTGGTGTCGGCGCCCATCAGCCGGGCGATGCCGCGAACCGCGGTCAGCGAGCCCAGGGTCACGATGAAGGGCGGCAGCCGCATCGCCGCGATCAGGATGCCGTTGGCGAGGCCGAAGGCGAGCCCCATGCCCAGCGCCGCCGGGATCCCGAGCATTCCCCATTCCGGGATATGCGAGGCGATGATCGCGACCATGGCCGAGGCGGCGAGGATCGAGCCGACCGAAAGGTCGATGCCGGCGGTCAGGATGACGAAGGTCATGCCGGCTGCGAGCACGATGTTGATCGCCGCCTGCTGGGTGACGATCGACAGATTCTGCCAGCTCATGAAGCGGTCGGTCGAGAGCTGGAAGAAGACCGCGAGCAGGATCAGCACCGGGAGCATGCCGGCGACTTGCAGGATGGTGCGCATCCGCTGCTTCTGTGCCTGGGCGCCCTGCCGAGCTTCGACTGCCGCCTGACTGGTTTGATCGCGGGATGTCTGATCGACCATGAGAGTCTCTTAAGCCGCCTTGCTGTCTTCGGTGAGGGTGGCGAGCGCCATGACGGCTTCCTGGGTGATCGGCTGTTCCGCCGAGCCCTGCACCTCGCCGACGATCCGGCCGTCGCGCATGACCAGCGCGCGGTCGGAAATGCCGACCAGCTCGGGCAGCTCGCTGGAGATGACCAGGATCGCGGCGCCGGCGCGGGCGAGATCGTCGATGATCTGGTAGATTTGCGACTTGGCGCCGACGTCGATGCCGCGGGTGGGTTCGTCGAGCAGCAGCACCCGGGGCCTGGTCTCCAGGAGGCGCGCGAGCAGCACTTTCTGCTGGTTGCCGCCGGAGAGCGAGCCCGCGGTGACGCCGGCGCTCAAGGTGCGGATGCCGAGCGCCTGGATCGCCTTGGCGGCGCGGGCGCGGGCCGCACGCAGGTTGAGCAGGCCGCCCGGATGCGAATCCTCGTCGAGCACGCCCATCCCGATATTCTCGCGGATGGTCATGTCGAGGAACAGGCCGAGCGCCTTGCGGTCCTCGGTCAGATAGACGATGCCGGAGTCGATGGCCTCCTGAGGCGAGCCGATCCTGCATTCCTTGCCGTCGACCAGGACGCGGCCGGTGGTCTTCCGGTCGGCGCCGTAGATCAGGCGCGCGAGCTCGGTGCGGCCGGAGCCGACCAGGCCGGAAAGCCCGACCACTTCGCCCGCGCGCAAGGTGAAGCTGCAATCCTTGATCAGGCGGCCGTCGCTCACCCCTTCGACCTGGAGCACGACCGGCCGGTCGCCGGCGGCGCCGCCGTGCTTCTTGGTGTAGAAGGAGGAGAGCTCGCGGCCGACCATCATGCGGACGATGGCGGCGGCGTTCACCTGGTCCTTGTCCAGGGTGCCGACCAGCAGGCCGTCGCGCAGCACCGAGACGCGGTCGGCGAGCTCGTAGACCTCGCTCATGCGATGGCTGATGTAGACGATGGCGATGCCCTCGGCTTTCAATTGCCGGATGATCGCGAACAGGCGCTCAGCCTCGCGGGCGGAGAGCGCGGTGGTCGGCTCGTCCATCACCAGGATGCGCGGGTGTTCCGAAAGCGCGCGGGCGATCTCCACGAGCTGGCGCTCGGCCAGCGACAGGGTCGCGACCCGCGCGGCGGGGCTGAACGGCGCGTTCAGGCGCTCGAGCAGCGGCCGCACCGCCGCCTCCATCGCCCGCCGGTCGATGAGGCCGAGGCGACTCTTCTCGTCGCCAAGGAAGACGTTCTCGGCCACCGTGAGATTGGGGGCGAGCGAAAGTTCCTGGTAGATGACGGCGATGCCGTGGCGCCGGCCGGCCAACGGGCCGTCGATCGTCACCGGCTTGCCCTTGAGGCGGATCTCGCCGCCGGGATCGGCCTGGTAGGCGCCGGAGAGAATCTTCATCAGGGTGGATTTGCCGGCGCCGTTCTCGCCCATCAGCGCGTGGACTTCGCCGCGATAGAAAGTGCAGGAGACGTCGGTCAGCGCTCGGATCGCCCCGAACGTCTTGCCGATCCCGCGCATTTCCAGCTCGGGTGCCTCACCCGCGGCCGCCGCTGACCCTGGGACCGTCCCTGACAACGCCACTCCTCCGCCCGGTCTTCGCTTCTGAATTTTCTATTCGACTTTTGAAATAGAAGCTTCCGTATCGAAAGCGCTTTGTCAAGCGGTGGGAGAAATGAAGCTTTTCAAAGCTTTCTCGCTCGGCTTGACCGGGTCTCCGACTTTCGATTTGATCGCGGCGATGAGCAATACGGCTCCCTTCCCCGATTCCACTGCTTCCGCTGCCGGCGAATCCTCCGGTTCCGAAGCCCGGCGGCAGCAATTGCTGGATTTCGTCCGGCACCATGAGTTCGCGCGGATCCAGGATCTTGCGCGCCAGCTCGGTGTCTCGGAAGTCACGGTGCGCAGCGACATCGACATCCTGGCGCGGGCCGGCGGGATCCGGCGGGTGCGCGGCGGCGCCATGCGCGTGGTCGAGGCGGTGCCGGAAGTCGTCTACGAGGCGCGGGTCTCCTCGCACCAGCGCGAGAAGCGCGCGATCGGAATGGCGGCGGCGGCGATGCTCTCCTCCGGCGATAGCGTGATCCTCGACGTCGGCACCACCGCGATGGCGGTGGCCGACGCGATCGTGGACCGCCAGGATCTCACCAACCTCACCGTCTTCACGCCGGGGCTCAACATCGCGCTCGCCCTGGAGCGCGCGATCCCGCGGATCGAGGTGGTGGTGACCGGCGGCACGCTCCGCCCGCAGCAGCATTCGCTGGTCGGGCCGAACAGCACGCTGATCCTGGACCAGATCCGCGCCACCTTCGGCTTCCTGGGCTGCAACGGCATCGACCCGTCGCATGGCATCGTGGGGTTGAGCCTATCCGACGTCGCCTTGAAACAGGCAATCCTGCGCGCCTCACGCAGCAGCGTGATCGTGACCGATGCCAGCAAGTTCGCGCAGACCTCGCTGGTCCGGGTCTGCGGCTTCGCGGATATCGACATGGTGCTGACCGCGGGCGCGCCCGACCCGGTCTCGGTCGAGGCGGTGCGCGAAGCCGGCATCGAGGTGCGGATACTGCCCGTCGACTGATTTGCGCATTGGATCCTCCTTCGGCGCGAGATCTGCAACATCACGGCTGCATCAACCCCCACCCTCACCCGCCCCCATCTTGGGGGCGGGAGGATGGAGAGAGCCGTCGCGAACTGTCGCAAATCATCGCATTCACGCAGAGCAGCGCCTTCATAGAGTTACTTCCCCCAAGATGGGGGAAGGCTAGGAAGGGGGTTGATGCAGCCGTGAAGTTGCGGACTTCACACAGGCGCTAGATCCGGCGCGCTACCGGTGGACGCCGATGTAGCGTTCGAGCGGGACCGGATCCGCGGCAAGATCAGCGGCCGGCGCCTCGTGTTGGATGACGCCGTTCTCGATCAGGGCGATGCGGTCGCAGATCCGCAAGGCCGATTTCACCTGCTGTTCGACCAGCAGGATGGCGACGCCTTGCGCGCGCAAGGCCGCGACCGTGTCGAGGATGCGGTGGGTGACCGCCGGGATCAGGCCCTCGCTCGGCTCGTCCAGCAGCAGCACCTTGGGCTGGGCGCAGAGCGCGCGCGCCACCGCCAGCATCTGCTGCTCGCCGCCGCTCAGGGTGCCTGCCTGTTGCGACAGCCGTTCGCGCAGGATCGGGAAGAGATCGAGGACCTTCTCGGCCTCTGACTGTGGGGCGTCTTTCACCAGCAGGCCCATGCGCAGATTCTCGGCGACGGTGAGCTCCGAGAACAGGCGCCGGCCCTGCGGCACATAGGCGATGCCGCGGCGCGGGATCGCATGGGCCGGCAGGCCGATGATCTCGGCGCCGTCGAGCCGCAGCGAGCCGGAGCGCTTCGGCGTGAGACCCATGATGGTCTTCAAGAGCGTGGTCTTGCCGGCGCCGTTGCGACCCATCAGACCGAGGATCTCGCCGGCGGCGACGGTGAGCGAGACTTCGTTGACCGCTTTCACGGGGCCATAGGCGCCGGTGATGCTCTTGAGCTCCAGCATCAGTCCCCCAGATAGGCCTGTTGCACGGCGGGATGCTGCTCGATCTCGGCGGGCGTGCCTTCGGCCAGGATCGCGCCGCGGTCCATCACCGTCACCCGGTCGGCGAGCTCGAGCACGACCTTGAGGTTGTGCTCGATGAAGAGGATGGTGGTGCTCTGCGCGGTCTTGCGGATCAGGTCGCAGAATGGCCCAATGTCGCCCGGCGCCAGGCCCTGGGTCGGCTCGTCGAGGATCAGCAGCGAAGGCTTGAGCGCCAGGCCCATGGCGATCTCCAGCAGGCGCTGGTGGCCATAGGGCAGCTCGCCGGCGATGCGCTCGGCTTCGCCGGTGAGATTGACCGCGGCCAGCGCTTCGTCGACCGCGGCGTTCAGCATTGCCGGCGGCAAAGCGAAGCGATGGCCTTGCGTCCGGGTCAGGTGCCGCTGCGCCGCCAGCGCGACATTGTCGCGGCAGCTGAGCCGCTTGAACACGCTGGTGATCTGGAAGGTGTAGACGATGCCGCGGGCGACCCGGTCCCAGGGCTGCATCCGCGTGATGTCGTGCCCGTCGAACGCCACGCTTCCGGCGCTCGGCAGCACCCGGCCGCAGATCATGCCGACCAGCGTGGTCTTGCCCGCGCCGTTCGGGCCGATGACGCCGCGGATCTCGCCGCGCTCCAGCGCGAAAGAGACGTCGTTGACGGCGCGGACGCCGCCATATTGGCGCGTGAGCCCCTTGGTTTGCAGGAGGGGAGTTTCCAAAAGGCTCATGGCGCGCGCCGCCAGCGGCGGAACCAGCCGGCGAGGCCGGCCGGGAACCAGAGGGTGATCGCGACCAGCGCCAGGCCGACGATGATCATGTAGCTCGACGTGAAGCGGCTGGCGATCTCGATCAGGTAATACATGATGCCGGTGCCGAGCAGCGGGCCCAAGGTCGCGCCCGCCCCGCCGAGCAAAGTCCAGAGCAGCGGCTCGGTCGAATACTGCAGCGACGCGAAGGACGAGCCGACATAGCCGAACAGCAGGCAATAGAGCGCGCCCGCGAGCCCCGAGAGCGTACCGGAAATGACGAGGGCGGTGAAGCGGTAGAGCGCTGTGTTGTAGCCGAGCAGCCTCGTGCGAGCCTCGTTCTCGCGGATCGCGATCAGCACACGGCCGAAGGGCGATCGCAGCAGCCAGAGCGAGAGCAGCAAGGCGAGTGCGAAGGCGACCAGCGCGACGTTGTATTTCACCATCGGATCGGCGAGGCCCAGGGACGCGCCGAACAGCTCGACCGGCGGCAGCGAAAGCACGATGCCCTGGTCGCCCAAGGTGATGGTGTTGAAGTAGAGCGTCGAGAGGAAGGCCGCCTGGGCCAGCATCAGGGTCACGATCAGGAAGGCGACACCGGTCGTGCGATAGACGATGGCACCGGTCAGCAATGAGACCAGCAACGCGGCCCCGATCCCGGAAGCAAGGGCGGCGATCGGCCCAAAATCCCACCAATGCGCGGTCAACCCCGCGCCATAGGCGCCGGCGGCGAAGAACAGCGCATGGCCGAGGCTGAGGAGGCCGGTATAGCCGAGCAGGATGTTGTAGCCGATGGCGAAGACCGCATAGAGCATGATGCGGGTGACGTTGCCGTAGTGATAGGCCGGCAGCGCGAATTGCACGACGAACAGCGCCGCGATGACGGCGAGATGCAGCCCATAGAGGCGCGCGGCGGATCCGCTCATGTCGCAGCACCCCGCGCCAGGCCACCCGGTTTCCAGACCAGCACGGCGGCGACCAGCAGGGTGGCGATGATCTTCGACAGCGTCGGCGAGAACAGCACCGAGATCATGCCCTCGCCGATACCGATGCAGGCGGCGGCCAGCAAGGTGCCGCGCAGGTTGCCGAGCCCGCCGACGATGACGACGATGAAGGAGAGCAGCAGCGGGTCGGCGCCCATCAGGTAGTGGGCGCCGCGGATCGGCGCGATCAGCACGCCGGAGAGCGCCGCCAGCATCGCGCCCAGGGCGAAGACGGTCGCATAGACCCGCTTCACCGGCACGCCGAAGGCCTGGGCGGTCTCGGGATCCAGTTGCGTCGCCCGCATGTAGAGGCCGATCCGCGATTTCGAGAGCAGCAGCCAGGTGGCGCCGAGCAGCAGCAGTGCCAATCCGGCGACGATCAGCTTGTAACCGGAATAGCCGAACCAGGGGAACTGGACGCGGAAATAGATCGGCGGCTCCAAGGGCCGCGCATCCGGTCCGTAGACCATGAGCACGCCCTGCTGGATGATGTAGAGCAGGCCCATGGTGGCGACGATGGTGCGCTCGGGGTCGTAGTTGATCCGCCGCAGCACCAGCCAGTCCGAGGCAATGGCGATGGCGCCGACGATCAGCGGCGCCGCCACCAGCGCCACGACGAAGCCGAGCAGCGGATGCGCGCCGAGGAGATCGGCCGAGCACCACCAGGCGACCACGGCGCCGAGCATGACGAACTCGCCATGGGCGATGTTGATCACCCGCATCACGCCGAAGACCAAAGAGAGGCCGAGCGCGGTCAGCGCCAGCACCGCGGCGCCGACCGAGCCTTCCAGCAGGGCGAGGAGCAGGGCAGAGCCGGTGATCATGGGTGCATCATTGCCGCATCGAGTTTGCGGCACCCCCTCCCAACCCTCCCCCGAAGCCGGGGGAGGGCTTTGCATGCGATCAGAACTCCCTCCCCCGGCTTCGGGGGAGGGTTGGGGTGGGGGTGCACCACAATGACTCTATACGGCTGCGTCGGCTCTAAAGCGCTTGCTTGGTGTAGTCGGCTTTGGGCTCGTAGAGGCCATCCTCGATCGAGGTGGTGTGCACCACGTTCAATTTGCCGCCCTTCACCTCGGAGATGAACTGCGGGCCGAACATCTGGTGCGCCTTGCCGATGAACTGCTTCTTGCCCTGCGGGTGGCCCTTGCCTTCGTCGTAGCCGGTCGTGGCCTCGATCGCCTCGACCAACTTCGCCTTGTCGCCGGGGCCGGCATAGCCGCTCTTCTCGACCGCTTCCTTGATCGAGAACAGGGTTTCCCAGCAGCCGAACATATGCGAGTTGGTGCTGATCTCCTTCGCATTGTCGACGCTGGCGCCGTTGTCGTCGATGCCGACGGAAGCGCGATAGAACTTGGCATTCTCGGTGTCGAGGCCGGAGAGATAGCGCGGGAAGGCTTCCCAGAGATGCGAGCCTTCCAGGAATTCGAGTCCGGGTGCTGCAATATCGACCGCTTCGAGGGAATCGATGAAACCGAACAGCTTGGGTCCCTTGTCGCCGAAAAACTCGCCGAGCTCACGCACGAAGGTCAAGACGCCCGGACCGACCATGACGTGATAGATCGCGTCGGTGCCGGCGGGAATCTGCGAGAAATACTTGGTGAAGCTGGTCTCGGTCGGCGGGATCGCGATCACCGCGTTGACCTCGCCGCCCTGGGCCTTGGCGGTCTCGCTGAAGAAGTCGCGGTGATTATACCCGAAGATATAGTCCGGGATGATCATCGTGACTTTCTTGCCGACGTTCTGGATCACCCAGGGCGAGATCGCTGTCACCTGCGAGCGCACGTTGGTGATGCCAGTCTGGAAGACGTAGCGGTTGAAGTCACCGGCCGCGAGCTCGCTGCCTTCGCTGACCACGAAGAGCGGCATCTTCAGCTCGCCGGCCCGGGCGGCGACCGCGCCGACCACGTTGCCGAACAGCGGGCCGAACACGAAGTCGACCTTATGCTCGTTGGCGAATTTCTCCATCACCTCGGTGCCACGCTTGGCATCGGTCGCATCGTCCTCGACGATCAGCTCGACTTGCCGGCCGCCGATGCCGCCCATGGCGTTGATCACCTTGACGGCGGCGGTGCTGGTGCGTTCGTACCAGAGACCATAGGCCGCGCCGATGCCGGTGCGATGCGCCTGGAGGCCGATCTTCAAGCTGTTCTCGGCAGCGCGGGCGGTGATGATGAAGGGTTTCGCGAGCTGCAGGCCGGAGACTGCGCCGGCGGCAGCAAGCAGATGACGACGCGTGAGACCACGCGACGTGCTGGCAGAACGGACACGCATTTGTTTCGCCTCCCTGGGACGATATTGTGTTGTGCCGTTGATTGTTAGTATACGAACAATCGAACACCGGTCAACTGGGGGAACGGTGCGGCAATCCCAATTGAAGCCCGCGCTCGGTCTTGCGCTCGGTCTCGCGCTTTTGGTCGTGGCGACGCGCGCGGCGGAAGCCCATGCCGGCGCCGCCGGCTTCATCCTGCTGCTGCCGACCGAGCTCTACATCCTCGGTGGCGCCGCCGCGGTGCTCGTCACTTTCATCGTGCTGGCGCTGTTCCACCGCGGTGCTGCGCCGACGCCGATGCGCGTGCGCGCCGAGCGCGAACTGCCTCGCGCGATCGTCCTCGGTGTCAGCTTGCTGGTCCTGCTGTTCCTGGCATTGCTGGTCGCGGCGGGATTCTGGGGCAGCGCCGACCCGATCGCCAACCCGCTGCCGCCGGTGCTCTGGACCTTATGGTGGGCGGGATTCACGCTGGTCGTGGCCCTGCTCGGCGATCTCTGGAGCTTCGCCAATCCATGGATCGGACTCGCGTTGCTGCTGCCGAAGCGCCCACTGCTCGCCTATCCCGAGCGCCTCGGCTACGGACCGGCGATCCTGCAGTTCATCGCCTTCGCCTGGTTCGAGCTCATCTATCCGACGCCGCAGGACCCGACGCGGCTCGCCACCGCCGTGAGCCTCTACTGGCTGGTCAATTTCGCAGCACTGATCCTGTTCGGTCCGCGCTGGCTCGCGCGCGGCGAGGCTTTCTCGATGTTCTTCGCCATGGTCGGGCGCTTGAGCACGCGCAGCTGGCGGCTGGAGACGGCTCCGCAGCTCGCCGTGGTGACTCGCCTTGGCCCGCCGGCAGAGCGGCTGCTTGAGTCCTTCGACGACGTGAGCGGCGCGCTCTTCGTGCTGGTGACGCTCGCCACGGTTTCGTTCGACGGATTGTCGCGCACTTTCTTCTGGGTCGGCTCGCTCGGTCTCAATCCGCTGGAATATCCCGGGCGATCGGAAGTGATCGGGCCGAACACGGTCGGCCTGCTGCTCAGCGTGATCGCGCTCGGCTCGGCCTATGTCGTGGCGATCGCAGTAGGACGATGGCTTTCAGGGACGCCGGCATCGTTGCGCGATCTGCTCGGCCGCTTCGTGCTCTCGATCGTGCCGATCTCGATAGCCTACCACATCGCGCATTACTTCCAGAGCCTGATCGTCGATTTCCCGACCGCGATCCTGGCGCTGTCGGATCCGTTCGGGCTCGGCTGGTCGCTGCTGCCGGATGCAGGCCTGCAGCACGGCACCACGATGGGGCTCGGCCCCGAGGGTGTCATCATGGCCTATCGGGTGCAGACCGCGATCATCGTCGGGGGGCATATCTTGGCGACCTTGGCCGCGCATCGCATCGCACTCGCCGAGACCGCCGATCGACGCCAAGCCGTGCGGTTGGGAATCCCGCTGGCCGTGCTGATGGTGTTCTACACCCTGTTCGGGCTCTGGCTGCTGTCGACGCCGGAAGTCGGCTAGCGCATCTTGTCCAGCAGGCGCATCAGGGTCTCGCGCTCATCCTTGGCGAGCGGTGAGAGCGTCGCCTCGGTGATCTCCAGCGCATTGGCGGCGAGCGCGCGGTAGAGCTGCGTCCCTTCCCGCGTCAGGCCGACCAGCAACAGCCGCGCATCCTCCTGATCGGGTCGCGTGTCCACCAGGCCGCGCTTCATCAAGCGGTTCACCACGCCGCGGATGGTCGAGGCATCCATGCCGGTCAACCGGCCGAGGCGGTTCTGCGAGGTCGGGCCGGTCTGCCACAGCTTGGCAAGCGCCGCCCATTGGGTCGGCGTCAGCTCGGCGTCGCCGATGCGGTCGGCGAAGAGCGCGCAATGGCGCTGATGCGCCAGGCGCAAAGCGAAGCCGATCTGGTGATCGAGCACGTAGAAAGCCGCGGCGGCTCCCTCGTGGATTCGGGGGGCCGGAGCGGTGCTGCGTCTCGCTTGGGATGCCTTGGCCTTGCCGGGCATTGGGGACCTCCCCCGCCGTTGCGACGTCTCACCCGGCGGCCGTTCTAGGCGGTCGTGAGTACACATGCAAGTTCTGGGGTTATTTGGCACAGATATGCCACGTCGGCATGGGCGCCGCACAGAAAGTCGCATTGTCCGGCTTGGCGATCGTATGTATACACCCAATATCGGGATACCTTGACCTTCGCCTGCCGCAGCGAGACGGATTGAAAGATGAGCAATTTCAACGAAGAGACCGTCCTCAGCGTCCACCACTGGACCGACCGCCTGTTCAGCTTCAGGACCACCCGGAACCCCGCCTTCCGCTACCGGAACGGCCAGTTCACCATGATCGGCCTCAAGGTCGAGGGTAAGCCCCTGCTGCGCGCCTATTCGATGGCGAGCGCCAACCATGACGATCATCTCGAGTTCTTCTCGATCAAGGTGCCGAACGGTCCGTTGACCTCGCGGCTCCAGCATCTGAAGGAAGGCGATCCCGTCGTCGTCGGCATGAAGCCGACCGGCACCCTGATCCAGGACAACCTGCTGCCCGGCAAGCATCTCTATCTGCTCGGCACCGGCACCGGCTTGGCGCCCTTCCTCTCGGTGATCCGCGACCTCGAGGCCTATGAGCGGTTCGAGAAGATCGTGCTGGTGCATGGCTGCCGGCATATCAGCGAGTTGGCCTATGGCGATCTCATCTCGGAGAAGCTCCCGGCGGACGAGCATTTCGGCGCGCTGGTCAACGAGAAGCTGATCTACTACCCGACGGTCACCCGCGAGCCCTACAAGAACAACGGCCGCATCAGCCTGCTGATCGAGAACGGCAAGCTCTGCGACGACATCGGCCTGCCGCAGCTCAATGCCGAGACCGACCGCGTCATGCTCTGCGGCAGCCCGGCGATGCTGAGCGATCTCCGCAGCATCCTCGAGGCCCGCGGCTTCGAGGAAGGCAACATGGGCGAGCCCGGCCATTTCGTGATCGAGAAGGCCTTCGCCGAGAAGTAATCACTTCAACCCACTGAGGGCCACGCCCTCGATGAAGTGCTTCTGGGCGATGAAGAAGGCGACCATGATCGGGGCGACGCTGACCAGCACCGCCGCCATCATGATGGTCCATTTGCCGGCGAACTGAACCTGGAACAGCGCGAGGCCGACCGGCAGGGTGGTCTTGTCGAGATCGCTCGGCAGGTAGATCAGCGCCGTGAAGAGGTCGTTCCAGGAGAAGAGGAAGGCGAAGATCGCGAAGGCCGCCAAGGCCGGCTTCGCCAGCGGCAGGTAGATCTTCCAATAGATGGTCATCAGGCTGGCGCCGTCGATCCGCGCCGCCTCGGCGAGCTCGATCGGGATGGTCAGGAAATACTGCCGCATGAGAAACACGCCGAAGGCGCCGCCGAGGAAGCTCGGGAGATAGAGCGGCGCCTGGGTGCCGTAGAGCCCCAACCACTTGAACAGGATGAATTGCGGTATCGCGGTGATCTGCTGCGGCACCATCAAGGTCACCAGCAGCAGCACGAAGAGCACCTGCCGGCCCGGAAACTTCACGATGGCGAAGACGAAGGCCGCCATCGAGCAGGTGAGCAACTGGCCGAAGGTCGAGATCAGCGCGATCTTAACGCTGTTCCAGAGCAGGGTCTGGAAGGACATGATCTCGAAGATCCGCGTGTAGTTCTCGAAGCTGAGGGTGGGCGGGATCAGCGTCCGGGTGTACTGGTCCTCGGGTAATTTGAGCGAGGTCGAGAGCATCCAGACGAAGGGCCCGACCATGGCGACCGCGCCCAAGAGCAGTACCAGCATGGCCAACCGATCGGGCCAGCGGCTTTCCCACGGCGCCGGTTCGATGCGGATCATGCCGGCACCTCCCAGCGCTTCTGGATGCGGAAATAGACCAGGGTGAAGAGGAAGATGATGGCGGTGAGCACGATCGCCTGCGCCGTCGCATCGCCCATGCGGAAGAAACGGAAGCCGTTGCGGTAGATCGAGAAGACCAGGGTGGGCACGCTGGAATTGCCGTTGCCCACGCGGGTCAGGATGTAGATGTAGTCGAAGGCCTGGAAGGCGTGGATGGTCGAGAGCACCGACTGGAAGAAGAGGCTCGGCGCCATCGCCGGCAAGGTGACGTAGAGGAGGCGCTGCAGCGCATTGGCGCCGTCGAGATGCGCCGCCTCATATTGCTCGCGCGGGATCGCCTGCAAGCCGGCGAGGAAGACGATCATCCCCTCGCCGATGGCACCCCAGACATTGACCACCACGACCGAGTAGAGCGCCATGTTCGGCCCCAGCCAGCGGACCGGCGGGATGCCGAGGCCGGAGAGCATCGCATTCAGCACGCCCTGGTCCTGGGCGAAGATCCAGGTCCAGAGCAGGCCCACCGCCGTGGGCGAAGAGATCACCGGCAGGAAATAGAGCGTGCGAAACAGGCCGACGCCGTGGATGCGGCGGTTCAGCAGCAGCGCCACCGACAACGCGCAGACGATGGTGAGCGGCACATAGAGCAGCGAGAAGATGATGGTGTTGGAGAGCGAGCGCAGGAACATGCGGTCGCCGGCGAGGCCGAGGTAGTTGTCGAAGCCGACGAATTCCGGCGTCGTCAGCAAATCCCATTTGAAGAAGCTGAGCCCCAAGGTCGCGAAGATCGAGCCGAAGGCGCCCACCGCCAGCCCCAGCAAGGTGGGGCCGAGCAGTAGGAGCACCCAGAGCTTCTCCCTGCCCAGGGGCCGCAAACCGAAATTCATCCAGGCTCCCCGTGCAGCGCGTTACGCGGCGCCGGCGCTATTGCCGGTTCTTCGCCAGCGCGTCGTCGCCATTCTGCACGGCTTCGGCGACCGCGTCATCGATCGGCATCGCGCCGGTCCAGGCGTTGTTGAGCGCGTCGCCGACGGCCGCGGACCATTCCTCATAACCGCGGAATACCGGCTTGGGATGCGCGTATTGCAGCGCGTCGATGTAGAGCTTGTGGTCGATCGGCGCGGAGGTCTGTTCGAGATAGGCCGGGCTCTCGGCCACCGATTTCCGGATCGGGATAGCGAGACCGATCTTCGCCGCTTCCGCCTGCCCCACCGGGCCGGTGGCGAACTTCACGAACTCCCAGGCTTCGTTTGGGTGCGAGCTCGCCTTGGCGATCACGAAGCCCGCCGAGTTGACCCCGGTGGCGCGACCGGCGGGGCCTTTCGGCAGCGGCGCCACCGCCCATTTGAATTTCGCCGGCGCGTAATCCGGCACCGACCAATGGCCGGAGACGCCCATCGCGGCGATGCCGGCCTGGAAGCCGTCGGTGCCGTATTGCTGGAGCTGCTCGGTGGTCGGCATCGACTTGTCTTCGAGCCACATGTCGCTGATGAAATGCCAGGCCTGCATCGCCGGCTCGCTGCCGATCAAGGTCTTGCCGTTGGGGATGTCGACGATGTCGCCGCCGAAGGACCAGACCACGGCGCCCCAATAAGGCTCGGGGTCGAGCACCTCGGCCCAGAAGCCCCATTGGTCGATGCTGCCGTCGCCGTTCAGATCCTTGGTGAGCGCCTTCGCGGCCTTGCGGAAATCGTCGTAGGTCCAATTGTCGTTGGGGTATGCCACGCCCGCTGCGTCGAACATGTCCTTGTTGTAGTAGAGGACGATGGTCTGGAAATCGCGCGGCAGGCCGAAATAGCCGTCCTTGGTCTTATAGGCCTCGAGGGTGATCGGGTAGATGTCGTCGAGGATGCCGGGTTCGGCATCGATATAGGGCTGGAGATTGAGCAGCACGCCGCGCGACTGCCAGTCGGGATAGAGCGGCGCGTCCATGGCAAAGACGTCGGGCGGCGTTCCGCCCGCCATCAGCACGCGGATTTTCTCCCAATAGGAATCCCAGTCGTTGACCTCGACCTTCACCTTGATGTCGGGATGCTGGGCCTCGAATTCCTGGGCGACCTTCTGCCAGACCTCGCCTTCCTGCGGCGAGCCCCAGAGCTGGTAGGTGATCTCGGTCTCGGCCTGCGCCACCGTCGCGCCGAGCAGCAGGGCGGCGGCCGAAACCGCCAGAGAAAGATGTCTCGTTCCGCGCATGTCCCTCACCTGTGCTGCCCGGATTGGTTTCCGGGTCGATTGCCACTGATCCGGCAGTCTGGGGCGGGGAATCCGGCATTTCTACCGTTAAAACCGCTGGAGATTCCCGTTTTTGAGTATCATTCTGCCGGCATGTCCGTCGCCGCCGAGACCCTGGAAGCCAATGACGGCTTCCTCAAGGCCAGCGCCTTCTTCGCCGAGCACCATATCGCCGAGGCGATGCCGGAGGCGCATTGGCACGACCATGTCGAATTGAACCTGCTGCTCTCCGGCGGGATGACCTATCTCTTCAACGGCCGGCGCGTGCCCCTGGCCGGGAACCAGGTCTACTGCTTCTGGGCCGCGATCCCGCACCAGGTGATCGCGGTCGAGAAGCCGAAGAGCGGCAAGGTGGAGCTGGTCTGCGTCTACGTGCCCTTCGCCGATTTCCTCGCTTTGGCCATCGCCGACGGATTCAAGAGCGCGGTGATGGGCGGGCGCATCCTCACCCTGCCGCAAGCGGATGCGATCGACCCGTTGCTGTTCCGGCGCTGGGCCGGCGAATGGCAGTCGGCCGACGAGGCGCATGAGCAGATTCTGCGCGACGAGGTGCGGCTGCGGGTGAAGCGGCTGGCGATGCACGCGCTGCCGGCCGCGACCATCGAAGCCGAGGCACCCGAAGGGGAAACCGGGCAGCAGCATCTCACCGCCGACCGGAAGATGATCGACCGGGTGCAGAAGATGACCACCTTCATCAATGCGGCGTTCGGCGACCCGATCCAGGTCGAGGATGTGGCCAAGGTCGGCGGCCTGCACCCGACCAACGCGACCGTGGTCTTCAAGAAGGTTCTGGGCATGTCGATCGCCCAGTATCTGCGCCGCCAGCGCCTGAGCCAGGCGATGATGATGCTGGTCGATACCGACATGGCGATCATCGAGATCGCCTTTGCCTGCGGCTATGGCTCCTTGAGCCGCTTCTACGACGCCTTCCAGCGCCACATGGGCAAGACGCCGCGGGATTATCGGATGCAGTTCAGGAAGTAAGTGCCTGAGCGCGGCTCACCTTCCATTGTCATGCCCGGACTTGATCCGGGCATCTGGCTCCATTCGGCGCAAGATTGCCGGGTCAAGCCCGGCAATGACGACGAAAGAGAAATCCAGCGCGCTAATGATACCTCGGCAGCAAATTGCCGTGCGCCTCGATCAGCGCGTCCACCAGCTCCTTGATCTCATCCATGGAAAGCTCGGCTGCGGTGTGCGGGTCGAGCATGGCGGCGTGGTAGATATGCTCGCGCTTGGCCGAAAGGGCCGCGGCGACGGTCATCTCCTGGACGTTGACGCTTAACCGCATGATGCCGGCGAGCTGGCCGGGGACGCGGCCGACGCGGATCGGCTGGATGCCGCCGCGATCGACATGGCAGGGCACCTCGACCGCGCATTCCGGCGGCAGGTTCTCGATCAACCCGTTGTTGCGGACATTGCCGTAGATCAGGTTGTGCCGGCCGGTCACCATGGCGTGGATGATGGCGCCGGCATATTCGTTGCTCTTGCACACCTCCAGCGGTTTCGCCTGGTCCTCGAGTTCGCCTTTCAGGCGGTTCCAGTCGGCGATCTGGTCCTCGCATCGCACCAGATATTCGTCGAGCGGCACCGAAAACTTCTTCACCAGGTCGTCGCGACCGCGCTTGATGAACCAGGAATTATACTCGGCGAAATGCTCGGATGATTCGGTGACGAAATGACCGAACCGTTTCATGGTCTCGAAACGCACGGCATCGTTCTTGGGGTAGCTGCCCGCCTCCGCCATCTTCCGCAGCCGCGGATAGAGATCCTCGCGGGCACCATTCGCATGCCGCTTCTCGAATTTCAGAAAGAAGGCGACGTGGTTGAGGCCGGCGCTCACGTAGTCGATGCTCTCGATCGGCTCGTTCAGGCAGCGGGCGAGATGCGCCGAGGTTTCCTGCACGCTGTGGCAGAGGCCCACGTAGCGGATCTCCGGTGCGGCTTCCGCGACCGCCCAGGAGTTCATCGCCATCGGGTTCACGTAGTTCATCATCAGCGCGTCGGGGCAGAGGTCGCGCATGTCGCGGGCGATGTCGAGCAGCACCGGGATGGTGCGCAGCGCGCGGAAGATGCCGCCGATGCCGAGCGTGTCGCCGATGGTCTGGCGCAGGCCGAAGCGCTTCGGCACCTCGAAATCGGTGACGGTCGCCGGCTTGTAGCCGCCGACCTGCATCATCAGGATGACGAAATCGGCGCCTTGCAGGGCCTTCCGCCGGTCGGTAGTCGCCTCGACATGCAGCTTCTCGAGGCCCAGGGTCTCGCCGATCCGCCGCGCCACGATCTCGGAGGTCGCGAGCCGCTCGGGATCGACGTCGTGCAGGCTGATGGCGCTCTCGGCCAGCTCGGGATTGCTCAGCACATCGGAGAGGATGTTCTGGGCGAAAACCGTGCTGCCGGCGCCGATCAGGGTAATCTTGGTCATCGTGCGAAGCCTCTTGTTCAGCCGTCACCCGCGGGCTTGAGCCGTGGGTCTATCTCCGGCGGCCAAAGATGCGCGAGTCAAGCCCGCGCGTGACGGGATAATTCTAACGGTATCGCATGGGCCAAGACCCGGGTTCTTGCCGTTTCCCCGGAGAGCTTTCCCGAAAGCCAGCGGCCTAGAAGCGCTCGCGCCAACTCTTCAGCAGGGTGTTTTCCAGGGCATGGGCGCGGCCGAGCCAATTCCGGGCGCCGGGCGTCGGCTGCAGGATGCGGCGGTCGAAGCTCGCGTCCAATGCCGCGCGCCTGTCGCGGTCGAGCAGGAAGATCGCGAAGGCGAGGCGCTTGCCGCTCTTGGCGGTGAGAAAGCCGCCGAGGCCGCAGGCGAAATCCATCGTGCCGCTCTTCGCCGCCGCCTCGGCCTTCGGGTCGTCGGCCATGATCTTGTTGGGCGTGGCGGCCAGCACCGGCTCGCGTGCCATCGCCATCAGGATCGCCGCGATCTGCCGCGGCGAAGCCCGGCTCTCGCTGCTCAAGCCCGAGTGGTTGACCAGCCTGAAGCCGGTCCAGTCGACGTAAGAGAGATGCTGCCGCAGCCAGTCGCCCAAGGCCGCGCTGGACTCGCGGGGACCAAGGACCTGGCCGGTCAGCTTCCGGCTGGTCGCCATGCCGATCAGCTCCGCGGTCATGTTGTTGCTGAACTTCAGCAGGCCGGTCATGACCTCGGAAAGCGGCGGGCTTTCTACGGTTGCGATCGCAATGGCATCCGGCGGCACGGTCCCGACCTGCGGCTCCGGCAAGGCGATGCCGTTGCGCTTCGCCAATTCGCGGAAGACCAGGGCGGTGTTGCGCGCCGGCTGCTTCACCGGCAGGAAGATCGCCCCTTCCTCCGGCAAGGTCTCCGGCAGATCCGGCGCATAAAGCCAGCGCTCCCCCGCGGCGTCGCCGGCATAGAGGAAGTTGGCGCCGGGCGGCAGCGCGTGATCAGCGGGGAGGAAGCGCACCCAGTCCGCCGGCACGTTCAGGCCGTCGGCGACCGCGCGCGCCTGGAAGGCGAGCTTGCCTTCCTCGTCGCGCGACCAGTTCACCTGGATGCGGTTGAAGTCGACGCTCAAGCCATCGACGCCGGCATTGTAGGTTGCCTGGATCGGCTGGCCGTTGCTGACCTCCGGGGCGGAACCGGTCGCGCTCGCGTCGTAGAAGAATGCCTTCCAGCCGCCTTTCGGCTGCAGCGCCTTTATCTGCAAGGCGAGGTCGCGCAGCTCGACATTGGTCAGCACCGGATCGCCGCCGCCTTTGAGGTAAAGCACATCGCCGGCGCGGTAGAGCCCGGTCTGGAACTTGTAGTCGGCACCGAGCAGCTGCTGGGCGGGGTATACCGTCGCGAGCTTCGCGACCGAGGCCGGGATGAACAGCGCATCGGCGGTCTGCTCGGCGAGCGCGCGGCCGTCGTCGAGATCGATCAGCACGAAGCCGATATCCTCCGGCGCGAAGCCGGCCTTCGCGATCGCCTTCATCTCCGGCGTCGCCTGCGGCTCGGCCAGAGTGGGTGCTGCAAAGAAGGCTGACAGGAGCAGGACGGCGAGGAGGCGGCGCATGCGGAAGACGAAATCGGTGGATGGGGCGCGGATCATGGCATTGAAAGCAGACATGAGGAATAGGCAGCCGCGCTTCGACAAAACTCATCCCCACCCCCCCGGCGCTGTTATAGCCTTGCGGTCATGAATCCAGGGGAGCGGGCGCGATGACGGAATCGGTGCGGGCGCGGCGGGTGCGCGAGCGGCGCGGCGCCGGGCCGAAGCAGCTGCCCTGGCGCCGGGTCGAGAACAGCTTCCGGCCGCTGGAGGTGCTGAGCGCGGAGCAGGTCGAGCGCATCCATCTCGCCAGCCTCAAGCTGCTCGCGGATTACGGCCTCGAGTTCCAGAACGACGAGGCGCTCCAGATCCTCGCCACCAACGGCGCCCAGGTGGATCGCGACAGCCGCATGGTTCGCTTCCCGGCCGAGGTGGTCGCGCATTTCATCGGCCTCGCGCCGGCGACGGCCGAGGTTTCCTCCTGGAACCCGGCGAAGAAGATCGGGATCGGCGGGACCGAGATCGCCTTCGGCACGGTGGGCGGTCCGCCGAACTGCTCGGATCTGGAACGCGGGCGGCGGCCCGGCACCTACCAGGATCAGTGCGACCTCATTCGTCTGGAGCAGAGTCTCAATGTGCTGCATTTCTGCGGCGGCGCGCCGGTCGAGGCGATCGACCTGCCGGCCGACACAAGGCATCTCGACACGGCCTTTGCTTTCCTGACGTTGGCCGACCGTCCATTCTTCGGCCGCGCGATCGGCGGCACGCGCATCGCCGATGCGATGGCGATGGCGGCCATCGCCCGCGGCGTCGAGGTCGCGGAACTCTTGCGGCAGCCGGCGATCATGTCGGTGATCAGCGTGAACAGCCCGCGCCGAGTCGACAAGGAAATGGTGGGCGGGCTGCTGCAGCTGGTCCGCTCGCGCCAACCGGCGATCGTCACGCCCTTCACCCTGCAGGGCGCGATGAGCCCGGTCACGCTGGCGGGGGCGCTGGTGCAGCAGAATGCCGAGGCGCTGGGCGTCCTTGCTTTCGCGCAGATGGCCAGCCCGGGTGCGCCGGTTGTCTATGGCGGCTTTACCTCGAACGTGGACATGCGTTCCGGTGCGCCGGCCTTCGGCACGCCGGAATATGCCCGCGCCGCCATCGCCGGCGGCCAGCTGGCGCGGCGCTATAACCTGCCCTATCGCACCTCCAACGTGAACGCCTCCAACGCGGTCGATGCCCAGGCGGCCTATGAGAGCGAGATGTCGCTCTGGGCCGCGGTGATCGGCGGCGGCAATCTCATCCACCACGGCGCCGGCTGGCTGGAAGGCGGACTCTGCGCCTCCTTCGAGAAGATGGTGCTCGATGCCGAGATGATGCAGATGATGGCGGAGTTCGTGAAGCCGGTGGTGATCGACGACTTGGAGATCGGGCTCTCGGCCCATGATGAGGTCGCGGCCGGCGGGCATTTCTTCGGCAGCGCGCATACGCTCGAGCGGTTCGAGACCGCGTTCTACCAGCCGATGGTCTCCGACTGGCGCAATTACGAGACCTGGAAGGAAGCCGGCGCGATGGATGCGACCCAGCGCGCGCACCGGATCTGGAAAGAGCTGCTGGCGAACTATGCGGCGCCGCCGCTGGATGTGGCACGCAAGGATGCGCTGGTGGAATATGTCGCGCGGCGGAAGGTGGAGATCGGGAAGACGGGGTTGGATTGATTGGATAGAATTTTCTATCAAGCTACCCCTGATAAAGCCCCGCCTCCACCGCCTTGTGCTTGGTGAGGGCGTAGACCGTGTCGATCATCGGGGTCGGCACGTTCACCAGCCGGCCGAGTTCCGCGACCGCGCCGACGATGGCGTCGAGCTCGACCGGGCGGCCGCGTTCGAAGTCCTGCAGCATCGAGGTCTTGTGCTCGCCAACGCCGGCGGCGCCGTCGATCCGCTTCTCGACCGGGATCGGCATGGTGACGCCGAGCTTGCCGGCGATCGCCTCCGCCTCGTCCATCACGCCGCGCACCACGGCGCGGGTGTCGGGGTCCTCGGCGATGCTCTTCAAGGTGCCGCCGGTCAGCGCGCTAATCGGGTTGAAGGCGACGTTGCCCCAGAGCTTGACCCAGATCTCAGTGCGGATGTCGGTCTTGACCGGCGCCTTGAAGCCGGCGGCGACCAGGGCCTTGCTCAGCGCCGTCACGCGGGCGGTCCTCTGATTGTTGGGCTCGCCGAGGCTGAAGCGGTCGTTCTCGACATGGTGCAGTTCGCCCGGGGCGATCACCTCGGCGGCGGGATAGACCACGCAGCCGATCACCCGCTCGGGCCCGATGTGTGTCCACTGCGCGTCATTGGGATCGACGATCGGCAGGCGGCGATCCTTGAGCTGGCCTTCGAGCCCATGGAAATACCACCAAGGCAGGCCGTTGACCGCCATGACCACGGCGGTCTGCGGCCCGAGCAGCGGCTTCATCTTATCGGCGATCGCCGCCACCTGATGCGCCTTCAAGGCGACGATGACGAAATCCTGCGGCCCGGCCTCGGCGGGATTCTCGGTCACGCGTGGATGCACGGTGAAGTCGCCGCTATGGCCGCTCACCTTCAGTCCCTTCTCGCGCATCGCCGCCAGATGGGCGCCGCGAGCGATCAGGGTCACGTCCTCGCCGCTGCGGGCGAGATGCGCGCCGATCAGCCCGCCGATCGCACCCGCGCCGTAAATGCAGAACTTCATCCTCCGCTTCTCAACCAAGGCCCAGCTTCGCGGCGAGGCCGATGCGCTGCAGCTTGCCGGTGGCGCCTTTCGGGATCTCGGGCATGAACAGGATCTTCTTCGGCACCTTGAAGTCGGCGAGCTTGCCGGCCACGAAGTCGCGGAGCTCCTTTTCGGCGACGCTCTGGCCTTCCTTCAGCACCACGGCGGCGGCGACTTCCTCGCCGAGCTTCTCGTGCGGCATCCCGAAGGTGACGACCTGCGCCACCGCGGGATGGTCCATGATCACGTCATCGACCTCGCGCGGCGCGATCTTCTCGCCGCCGCGGTTGATGATCTCCTTCAGGCGGCCGGTGAGGCTCACATAGCCGTCCGCGTCCATGATCCCCTGGTCGCCGGTGCGGAACCAGCCGTTGGTGAAGGCTTCGGCGTTGGCTTTCGGGTTGTTGAGATAGCCCGAGGTGACGTTCGGCCCCTTGATGACGATCTCGCCGATCGTGCCCCGCGGCAGCAGCTTGCCGTCGGGATCCATGATCGCGACTTCGGGTCCGGCGGCGATGCCGACCGAGCCGGGCTTGCGTGGGGCAGGCGGCAGCGGATTGCTCGCCATCTGATGCGTGGCCTCGGTCATGCCGTAGGATTCCAGCACCGGGCAGCCGAAGGTCTCCTCCAGCGCCTTCATCACCGGTGGCGGCAGCGAGGCCGAGGAGGAGCGGATGAAGCGGAGCTTGCGCCGCGCCAGAATCTCCTGGTTGCGCTCGGCGCGGGCCAGGATGGTCTGGTGCATGGTCGGCACCGCCGAATACCAGGTCGCCTTCGCCTCATCGAGCCAGCCGAAGAATTTGAGCGCGTTGAAGCCCGGCGGGCAATGCGCGCTCGCCCCCGCATACATCGACGACAGCAAGGCGCCGATCAGGCCGTGGATGTGGAAGAGCGGCATGATCACCAGCGACCGATCGGCCGGTGTCAGCGCCAGGGTCTGGGCGATATGCCGCGCCGAGGCCGCGAGATTGCGCTGCCGCAGCGGCACGATCTTCGGCCGCGACGTCGTGCCCGAAGTGTGGAGCACCAAAGCGACGTCATCCGGACCGGGCTGCATCGGGCCCTTGTCGGCGAAGGGCACCGAGAGGGTGAAGGCGCCGGCCGGGCCGCTGAGGTCCGGTGTCACGTCGATCACGCGGATGCCGCGGCGCGCCGCCACGATGCGCGCCGGCGCATCGGGCCCGGCCTGTATCAGCAGCGCCTTGGCCTGCAGGTCCTCGAGATAGAAGTCGAACTCGTCCTCGCGATAGGCGGGATTGAGCGGCGCCGCCGTCGCGGCGCAGGCGACCGCCAGGAACATGGCCGCCATCTCCGGCCCGTTCGGCATCACGACCGCGACGGCATCCTGCGGGCCGACACCGACGCTGCGCAGAGCGCCGCCGGTCTTATCGACGAGCGCGACCAGCTCGCCACGCGACATGGTGCGGCGTTCGGGGGCGCCGATCGCATCCGCTTGGCTGTTGCCCTGTCGTAGCAGTTCGGCGACGGTGGTGACTTCACTCATCCCTGATCTTTCCTCTCTCAAGAACCCAGCCTTCAATAGCCGAGTGCGCAGCCGTCTTTCCGCGGATCGGAGCCGGCGGTGAGCGTGCCGTTCGCGTGATCGATTTGAATGGCCTGGCCGCCGCCCAAGGGCTCCGGCGCTTCGATCACGGTATGGCCGCGCTGCTTCAGGCCGGCGACGGTTGCCGCCGGAATGCCCCGCTCCGCTTCGACATTGCCGGCATCGTAGAACACGCGGCCGCAATCCAAGGCGGCCTGCGGGTCCATGCCGAAATCGAGGATGTTGGTCAAAAGATGCACATGGCCGAAGGGCTGGTAGTCGCCGCCCATCACGCCGTAGGGCATCAGCGCGTGCCCGTCCTTCACCGCCATGCCCGGCATGATCGTGTGCATCGGCCGCTTGCCGGGCGCGATCGCGTTCGGGTGCTTCGGGTCGAGGCGGAAGCTCGAGCCGCGGTTCTGCAGGATGACGCCGCTCTTCGGCGCCACCACGCCGCTGCCAAAGGAATGATAGGTCGAGTTGATCAGACTGACCGCGTTGCGGTCGCGATCGACCACGCAGAGATAGACCGTGTCGCTCGCCTCCAGCAGCGGCAGCGGGAGTTCGGCGATGGCGCGGTCGCGGTTGATCCGCTGCTGCAGCTTCGCCGCATAGTCCTTGGCCAGAATCTCCCGGGTCCGGATGTTGGCCTGGCGCGGGTCGCCGATCAGGGCGTTGCGGTCTCGATAGGCGAGCCGCCCGGCTTCTATCTCGAGATGCAGCCGTTCGGCGCTCAAGGGGTCGAGCTGGCCGAGGTCGAAGCCGCTCAAGATGTTCAGCATCAGCAGCGCGGTGATGCCCTGGTTGTTGGGCGGCAGCTGGAAGATGTCGGCGCCGCGATAGTTGGTCGAGATCGGCTCGACATATTCGCCGGCGGTGGCGGCGAAGTCGTCCATCTCGTGCAGGCCGCCGAGGCTCTTCAGGTGGCTGATGATGTCGTCTGCAACGGTGCCCTTGTAGAAGCCTTCGCGGCCGTGGCGGGCGATCTTGCGCAGCGTTTCGGCGAGGCGCGGGTCGCGCAACTTCTCGCCGGCCTTCGGCGCACGGCCGTTCGGGAACAGCACCGGGTCGACATTCGCCTGCGCCGCGAAACGCTCGCTGCAAAGCGCCCAGTCGAAGGCGACGCGGTCGGCGACGATATAGCCTTCCTCGGCATAGCGGATTGCCGGCTGCAGCAGCTGCTCGAAGGGCTTGCTGCCGTGGTCGGCATGGATGCGGCACCAGGCATCGACCAGGCCGGGATAGGTTACGGCATGGACGCCATAGGTCGGCACCGCGTTGAAGCCCTGGCCGAGATACCAATCGACCGTGGCACGCTCAGGCGCACGGCCGGAGCCGTTATAGGCGATGACCTTGCCCTCGCCCTTCGGCGCATAGAGCAGGAAGCCGTCGCCGCCGATGCCGGTAGATTGCGGCTCGACCACGGCGAGCACGGCGGCGGCGGAGATCGCCGCGTCGATCGCGTTGCCGCCGGCCTTCAGCATCTCGATCGCCGCCGCCGTCGCCAGCGGATGCGAGGTCGAGGCGGCGGCCTCGGTGACGCGGAGCGGCGAGCGGCCGGGAGACTGGAAATCGCGCATGATGGAGCGGCAACCTTTGCTGGGATGATGGGAGGATTATTCAGCGGCGGCCGCGGCACCGAGCAGGCCGTCGCGCACCGCCTCGATATGTTTCTTCATCACCGCCTCGGCCCTGGCGGGATCGCGGGCGGCAATGGCGGCGACATAGGCGCGGTGATGCGCGCAATAGGCGGCATGGCGCGCGGGCGTGAGCGCCGTCTGGCGCAGCGCGCTCCACTTTGCCTGGCGGCGCATCGCGTTGAAGGCGTCGAAGATCGAGAGCAGCAGGCCGTTATGCGCGGCCTCGGCGACCGCGCGATGCAGGCGGCCGTCCCAGAGTTCCCAGGTCTTGGCGTCACGCGCGGCCTCGCTCTTCTCCAGCAGATATTCCATCTGCTCGATCTCGGCCTCGGTCGCGCGCAAGGCGGCCATCCGCGCCAGCAAGGGCTCGAGCAGCAGCCGCGTCTCCAAGACCTCGGTCGGGCTGGTGCGCGACGTGACCAGGCTGAGCTCCGCCGGTTCGGCTGCGGGACGCGTGCCGACGAAGGTGCCCTGGCCGACATGGCGCCAGATCTTGCCTTGCGCCTCCAGCACCTCGAGCGCCTCGCGGAGCGCGCTGCGGCTCAAGCCCAGCTGCACCGAGAGGTCGCGCTCGGCCGGCAGCCGGCTGTTGGCCGGATAATCCGGTCCTTCCAGCACCGCCGAAAGCTTGGCCATCGCCCGTTCGCGCCGCGACAATTTTGAGACCATTTAATGATTGGTATCGAGCTCCGCTTCATTGTTGACACTTCGTTGGGCGGCATGCAAGCGTGCAGCGCGAACCAATTATGAAACCAATCCAAATTGGTATCAACTCACGGGAGGATCACATGGCGTTCACCGAACGGATCATTGCGGCCACATTGACCCTGGGCTTCCTGGCTTTCGCCGGCACCGCGCAGGCGCAGGACATCAAGACCCCGGAGCGGATCAAGAGCGCCGGCAAGATCGTCTACTGCTCCGACATTTCCGCACCGCCGCTCGGCTTCTTCGACGAAAACAGCCAGCCGGCCGGCTCTGACATCGAGCTCGGCAACGAGTTGGCGAAGCGGATGGGCGTGAAGGCGGAATGGGCCAACACCCCCTTCGCCGGCATCGTGCCCGCGCTACAGGCCAAGAACTGCGACGCGATCCTGTCGCAGCTGTTCGACAAGCCGGCGCGCCGCGAGGTGGTCGACTTCGTCGATTACATGTACAGCAGCCAGGCGCTGCTGGTCGCCAAGGGCAATCCGAAGAACATCAAGGGCCTCGAAGACCTCTCCGGCGTCAAGGTCGCGGCGGAGAACGGCACCACGATCGTGAGCCTGGTCGAGGAGCAGAACAAGAAATTCGCCGAAGCAGGCAAGGCGCCCGCTCAAATCGTCGTCTTCCCCAAGGACAACGATGCGCGCCAGGCGCTGCAGATCGGCCAGGTCGAGGTCTACGGCACGACATTGGAATCCGCCGGCTACTTCATGTCCAAGGCCGGGCATATCTTCGACATCGGCGGCGAGCCCTTCGGCAAGATCCTGACCGGAATCGCCATCCGCAAGGACGACCCGGAGCTCAAGGCCGCGATCCAGGCCGCCTATGATTCGATGAAGGCCGACGGATCGCATCTCGCCATCCTGAAGAAATGGGGCATGGAGGGCGATGTCCTGAACTGAGATCCAGCCTAGGCTCGCATCATGAACTTCGACTGGACCGAGTTCTGGAAGTATCTGTTTCAGCCGACCAACGTGTATCTGCACGGGCTTTGGCTGACCTTGAGTCTGAGTGTGGTGTCCCAGGGTTTCGGCACGCTGATCGGCGTCGCCGCGGCCCTGGGCACGCAATCCCGCTTCCGCGCGGTTAGGGCGCTGGTGGCGTTCTACACCTGGCTGATGCGCGGCACGCCGCTCCTGGTGCAGATCGTCTTCATCTACACCGCGCTCGCCGCCGGCGGCATCTTCCGCTTCGAGGACATCGACCTCGGCTTCGTGGTGATCCCGGGCAATATCCAGGCGGCGATCGTCGCCTTGAGCCTGAACGAAGGCGCCTATATGACCGAGATCATCCGCGCCGGCATCCTCTCGGTCGAGAACGGCCAGACCGAGGCGGCGAAGTCGCTCGGCATGACCTATTTCAAATACATGCGGCGCATCATCCTGCCGCAAGCGGTGCGGGTGATCGTCCCGCCGCTCGGCAACGAGTTCAACGCCATGCTGAAGAACACCACCCTGGTCAGCGTGATCGGCGTGCCGGAACTGCTGCTGGCGACGCAGATGATCACCTCGGCCACCTTCCGGGTATTCGAGCTCTATTCCGTCGTGGCGCTCTATTACCTGACCCTGACGACGCTCTGGGGCTTCGTGCAGGCCTGGCTCGAGCGGAAATACGGCGAGCCGTCGCGGAACATTCCGCAGAATCCCGGCCTGGTCGCCGGCTTGCGCAAGATGCTGGCACGGGATTCGGCGCGATGAGCGGGGACATCCTGCAGGCAATCGGCGGCGTGCCAGCCGAGACCAAGGACAAGGTGGTCGAGGCGATCGGGGTCGACAAATATTTCGGCGCGCACCAAGTGCTGAAAGGCGTCTCGCTGACGGTGAAGCGCGGCGAGGTGGTGGTGATCGTCGGGCCTTCGGGCTCCGGCAAGACCACCTTCATCCGCTGCATCAATCACCTGGAGAAGATCCAGCGGGGCCGGATCCTGGTGAACGGCCACCTGATCGGCTATCGCGAGCGCAACGGCCGCCTCTACGAGGATTCCGAGCGCAACATCGCGCGCCAGCGCCGCGAGATCGGCATGGTGTTCCAGCGCTTCAACCTGTTCCCGCATTTGACGGCGCTCGGCAACATCATCGAGGCGCCGATCCAGGTCCGCGGCGTGCCGAAGGCCGAGGCGGTCGAGACCGCCCAGGCCTTGCTCGCGCGCGTCGGCCTGGCCGACAAGGCCAATTCCTATCCGGCGCAGCTCTCCGGCGGCCAGCAGCAGCGGGTCGCCATCGCGCGGGCGCTGGCGATGCGGCCGTCGCTGATGCTGTTCGACGAGGCGACCAGCGCGCTCGACCCCGAGATGATCGGCGAGGTGCTGGAGGTGATGAAGGAGCTGGCCCGCGAAGGCATGACCATGATCGCGGTCACCCATGAGATGGGTTTCGCTCGCGAGGTTGCCGACCGGGTGGTGATGATGGACGAAGGCCGGATCATCGAGGACACCGACCCGGCGCAGTTCTTCACCGCCCCCGCCTCCGAGCGCAGCAAGGCCTTCCTGGCGCGCATCCTGCGCTAGCTACTTCGCGTAAGTGAGCCTGGGTTCATCGCAGGTGACGCGCCCGCCTTCCAGCGGCAGTGCGCAGCTCACCCGGATTTCGCTCGGGCGCTCACGCCGCACCATCGCGAGATCCATCTGTCCGACGGTCGCCTGCCAGTCGTCTTCCTTGGCGCAGAAGATGTTTTCCACCATCATGCGGCGGAGCCCATCTTCGCGCAGGACGTAGAGCGCGCCGTCCTCCGGCTGCTGCTGCACCGTAACCGCGACGCCGGTTGCGGTCACGATGCCGAGGTCGCGATCCACCCAATGGCCGAACTTCACCATGCATTGCAGCGGCTTCGTCCCCGCGTTGAAGACGAAGATCCGCACTTCGTGATCTGCGGATTTCTCCACCTCGACACCAGAGCATCCGGCCGCCAGGGGGATCGCCGCCAGCAACGATATAAACCGCTTCATGCCGCGAACCCTTGCGGCAGGAGGGGTTTGAATGGCGGCTTGCCCTTGAGCAGATCGCTCAAACGCTCCGCCATCGCGACGATGGCGGCGTTGACCGGGCCGGTGGTGATGGTCGGGATGACCGAGGCGTCGCAGACCGAGAGGCCGTCGATGCCCTGCACCTTCATCTCCAAATCGACCACGGCGTCCTGACCGGCGCCCATGCGACAGGTTCCGACCGGATGATGGTGGGTGAAGGCGGCCTTCTCCAGGAAATCGCGCTTCGCCGCCTTGTCGGTGACGCCGGGGCCGGGCAGCACTTCCTCGCCGCGCCACTCGGACAAAGCTGCGGCGGCGCCGACGGCGCGGGCCGTCTCAAGGGCGTCGAGATAGCAGTCGCGGTCGTAGGCCTCGGCCAGATAGTTGGGATCGATCAAGGGCGGCGCCTTCGGGTCGGCCGAGGCGAGGCGGATGGTGCCGCGGCTCTGCGGGTGGGTGAAGCCGAACATGAGCGTATAGGCCTCGCCGAAGGGCGGTGCCGTGAACTGCTCGGTCGCGACCGGGGCGATGACGCAGGCGAGCACCAGTTCCGGTGCCCCTTTCGCGCCGTTGCGCGGCAGGTACATCAGCGATTCCGAGTTCTGATATTGCGAGGGCGGCACCGGGCGTTTGGCGCGATAGATATTGCCGCCGGAGAGCAGATGGTCGTGCAGGTTACGCCCGACGCCCGGCAGATCGGCCGCGACCGGGATGCCGAGCGCCTTCAAGTCGTCGGCGGGCCCGATGCCGGAACGCATCAGCAGGCAAGGTGATGCCAGCGCGCCCGCCGCGAGGATCACGCGATCGGTCCGCAGCGTGACCGCGCCGTCCCGGGTCCTGGCGAGGATGCCGCTGCAGCGGCCACGCTGGACGATCAGCGACTGCACTTCGGTCCAGGGCAGCAGGGTGAGATTGGGCCGCGCCAGCGCCGGCGTCAGATAGGCGTCGGCGATGGTTTGGCGCTTGCCGTCCTTGATGGTGAGCGTGTTGGTGCAAGGGCCGGTCATCTGCGGGCCGTTGTGATCCGCGGTCGGCGCGAAGCCCAACGCTTCTCCCGCCGCCATATAGGCCGTGGTGATTGCATGCGGGTTGCGCGGGCGGATGAGATGCAGCGGTCCGCTGTCGCCGTGATGGGGCGAAGCGCCCGGCGTGTAGGTTTCCGACTTCAGGAAATAGGGCATCAGGTCGGCGAAGTCCCAACCGGCGCAGTTCCAGGCGGCGAAGTCGTCGGCATGGCCGCGCACATGGGCCATGGCGTTGATTGCGGTCGAGCCGCCGATCACCTTGCCGCGCGGCCAGTCGAAGACGCGGCTCGCGGCATGGCGCTGCGGCTGGGTTCGATAGCCCCAATCGACCGCGCTCCCCTGCAGCAAGGGCCATGCGCGCGGGTCGGCGATGCGCGGATCTTCCGACGCGCCGCCGGCCTCGACCAGACCGACCTTGATGGCCGGGTCTTCGCTCAAGCGTGAGGCGAGGACCGCGCCTGCCGTTCCGGAACCAATGATCAGGACGTCGAACCAATTCTCCGGAGGCTGCGGCATTGCGGCTGGGACCAATCGTGATGAAACGCGCGGATAGTGTTTTCACTTTTTAGGGCGCCAGTCTATCATTCAATGATGCGTGCGATTGCGGATGAGACCAAAGCTCAAACCGCGACGAACCAAAGAGGGGAAGGCTCGAACCACCATGGCGAAGAAGACGACGGCGCGGTCGAAGACCGGCGCGCTGAGAGAACCGGTTATCACGCTTTCGGCGGGACCGGTCGCGGCCTATCCGCGGATCCTGCAGGCAATGGCGCGGCCGCTGCAATACGACTACGACCCGTGGTTCCAGCAGTTCTACGAGGACCTGGCGAAGAAGGCGGCCAAGGCGATGCGGACCCGGGCGCCCGCCCTGATCCTGCAATGCGAGCCGGCGCCGGCGATCGAGGCGACCGCCGCTTCGCTGATCTCGCCCAGCGACGTGGTGCTGAACCTGGCCTCGGGCGTCTACGGCAAGGGCTTCGGCTACTGGTCGGCGCGCTATCACAAGGAAATGGTCGAGATCGAGGTTCCGTTCAACGAATCGATCGATCCGGCCGCGGTGAAGGCCGCGTTCAAGAAGCGGCCGGACATCAAGGTCGTCTCCCTGGTGCATCACGACACGCCGTCCGGCACCATCAACCCGGCCCGCGAAATCGGCAAGATCGTGCGCGACAATGACGCGCTGCTGATCGTCGATGCCGTCTCCTCCTTCGGCGGCATGGACATTCACCCGGATGACTGTTTCGCCGACGTCTTCATCACCGGCCCCGGCAAATGCCTCGGCGGCGCGCCCGGCGTCACCATGATGGCGGTCAGCGACCGGGCCTGGAAGCATATCAAGAAGAATCCGAAGGCGCCCTTCGCCTCGATCCTGAGCCTCTCCGACTGGAAGGATGCCTGGAGCAAGGACAAGCCCTTCCCCTTCACGCCCTCGATCGCCGACATCAACGGGCTCGACGCGGCGCTCGACCATTATCTAGAGGAAGGCGCCGAGCAGGTCTGGCATCGCCATGCCCTGACGGCACGCGCGACCCGCGCCGGCATCAAGGCCATGGGGCTTGCGCTCTGGGCCAAGTCCGAGGCGATCGCCTCGCCGACCTGCACCGCCGTCACGGTGCCGGCAGGGCTGAAGGACAGCGACATCATCGCCGCGTCGCGTGAAGGCTTCGGCGTGGTCTTCTCCAGCGGCCGCGACCAGACCAAGGGCAAGCTGATCCGCATCGGCCATATGGGCCCAGTGGCGGAGCCGGTCTATGCGACCGTCGCGGTGACGGCTTTCGGCGGCGCACTCCGCAAGCTAGGCAAGAAGGTCGATGTCGGCGCCGGGGTCGAGGCGGCGCTCGCCGTCATCGCCAAGGGCTGAGACCGAAAACACCAAGACAGAGGGGACTGAAATGAAACGTTTCGAAGGCCGGGTGGCCGTGGTCAGCGGCGCGGCGCAGGGCATGGGCAAGGCGGTGGCCTTGCGCCTGGGCCAGGAGGGCGCCACGGTGATCACCGCCGACATCAACGGAAAGGGTGCCGAGGCCACAGCAAAAGAGATCGGCGGCAAGTCCTACGGCCAGCAGACCGATATCGGCGATCCCGCCTCGGTGAAGGCCTTGTTCGACGGCGTCGCCGCCAAGGCCGGCAAGCTCGACGTGCTGGTCAATGTCGCGGCGATCGTTCCCTTCGTGAAATGGGACGAGCTCACGTTCGAGGAATGGCGCCGGGTGGCGCGGGTCAATTTCGACGGCCTCTTCCTCATGTGCAAGGCCGGCTCGGACCTGATGCGCAAGAACAACTACGGCCGCATCGTCAATTTCGGCTCGAACTCGATCCTGGCCGGCACGCCGAACATGGCGCATTACGTCGCGACCAAGGGCGGCGTCTTCTCCTTCACCCGGGCGCTCGCGACCGAGCTCGGCGGCTACAAGATTACCTGCAACACCGTGATGCCGGGCCTGACCGACACTGAGGGCGTGCAGACCACGCCGCACAAGGACGCCTTTGGGTTCGTCGACATGCTGCAGGCGATCAAGGGCAAGGGCGTACCGGCGGACATCGTGCCGGCGGTCGCGTTCCTGGCGTCGGAGGAAGCGCATTGGATCACCGGTCAGGCGCTCAATGTCGATGCCGGCATGGCGCGGTGGTAGTTTGAAAAGCCGTCACCCGCGGGCTTGACCCGCGGGTCTTTCTCCGGGAGAAATGCCGGCACGAGATCCGCGGGTCAAGCCCGCGGATGACGGACTCTCAGTTCAAGAATAGAATGCCGGGCCGGTCTGGTAGGTCTTGAAGCTC
This sequence comes from Dongia sp. agr-C8, assembly GCF_054658695.1. NCBI lineage: Bacteria > Pseudomonadati > Pseudomonadota > Alphaproteobacteria > Rhodospirillales > Dongiaceae > Dongia > Dongia sp. agr-C8. The sequence goes on along the minus strand of NZ_BAAGHZ010000001.1, from coordinate 562,766 downwards.
TCGAGATCGTGCGAGTAGAAGAGCTCGGCGTCGTGCTGCTCGGCCAGCGCCTTCAAGCGCTTCATCGAGTTCAGGCTTCCGACGGGATCGAGGTGGAAGCTCGAGATGCACATCATGTCCATGTTCTTCTTGCTGTAGCAGGCATCCGCCGTGAACAGCATCGGGCGCCGGTTCTTGAGCTCGACCATCATGCTGTAATGGCCGGCCGTATGCCCCGGCGTCTCGAACAGCCAGACGCCTTTCGCGATCTCCTGGTCGCCGGTCAGGGTCTGGAATTTCGGCGTGTACATGTCGAGCGCCGGATCCGGCGGCAGCTGGATGTTCTTCTGCTTCATGATCTCGGGCGAGAAGGTGAGATCCGAGTAGCCCAGATGCTCGAAGGGCTGGCAGTTGGCGCTCTGCTCCAGCTCCTTGGCGTGGCAGATGGTGCAGGCCTCGTGCAGGTGCTTGTTCCCGCCGCAATGGTCGAAGTGATAGTGCGAGTTGATGACGTAGTTGATGTCACTGGTCTTCATGCCGATGGCCGCGAGCTGGCCGGGGATGGTCTGCGCCTTGTCCTGGATCGGCTTCTCGAAAGGCAGCACCCGCATCACATGGTCGAAGTCGTAGCCGGTGTCGAACATGTAGCGGCCGTCCGGGTGGTCGACCACGACCGAATAGCAGGGGAAGCGGAGCTCGCCGCCCGGGCCGCGGTTCCAGAAGGCGTGGAACCCGTCGATCACCAGGGTTCCGCCGTCGAGCAGGTAGACTTTCGTGTCGGACATGATTGGGCCTCCCTTCCCTTTTACTCCGTCAGCCGCGGTCGCCACGCACATAAGGCAATCCGAGCGCCGGCGGCAGCACGCTGTGCCGCGCGAAGATTACCAGAACCAGCATCACCATGGCGAAGGGCAACATCTGCACGACATCGGTCGGCACGTTGACCCCCGCGACCTGGAGCGCCGTGGTCATGGAGAGGCTGGCGCCGAACAGCGCCGCGCCCAGCAGCACCCAGACCGGCCGTCCCCGCGCCAGCATCGCCAGCACGATCCCGATGAAGCCGGCGCCGCCGGTCATCATCGGCACGAACAGGCCGGCGCCGACATTGGCCATATAGGCGCCGCCCAGCCCGGCCAGGAATCCGGTCGAGAGCACCGCCATGGCGCGCGTCTTGATGACGCTGACCCCGGCGGCATCGAGCGCCGCCGGCTTGTTGCCCGCGGCTTCGAGGTTGAGGCCGACATAGGTCGAGCGGAACATCCAGGTGAGGACGATGACCAGGATCACCGCCAGATAGACCACGGCATTGTGGTTGAAGAGACCGGGCCCGATCACCGGAATGGCACTCACGCCCGGGAGGCTCAGCAAGGGGGCCGCATCGAGCCGCGGATAGGTGCGGCTGAACTGGAAGTAATGCAGCAAGGCGGTCAGGCCCTCGAAGCCGATGGTGACGGCGATGCCGATCACGATCTGGTTCAGGCCGAAGCGGATGCAGAGCAGCATTACGATCAAGGCCACCACGGCGCCGCCGAGCCCGCCGCCGATGAAGCCCAAGGTGAAGGAACCGGTGTAGTAGGCGGCGACGAAGCCGGTATAGGCGCCGAACAGCATCATGCCTTCGATGCCAATGTTGAGCACGCCGGCCTTCTCGGAAATCTGCTCGCCGAGCCCCGCCAGCAGCAAAGGCACGCCCGCGGTCACGGCACCGAACAGAAGTGCGGTCAGGAAGGGTTGGGTGAGCAGGCCTTCCATGGTCAGCGCGCCTTCTTGCGGCGGATGTGGTCGAGGTATTCGACCACGGCCAGGAAGATCAGCAGCAGGGCGACCAGCACCAGCACGAAATGGTTGGGCACGCCGATGCGCCGCGCGGCGCTGTCGCCGCCGATCATCAAGGCCGAGAAGAAGAACACGAAGCCGATGGTGCCGAAGCCGTTGAACCGCGCCAGGAAGACCAGCGGCACCACCAACAGGCCGTAGGCCGGGTTCCAGTCGGCGCGCACGGTGCCGAACACGCCGAGGATCTCGACCGAGCCGCCGAGGCCGATCAGCCCCGCACTCAGCGCGAATGTGGCCATGGTGAGCCAGGCGACGTTCAAGCCCGCATGCACGGCGGCGGCCGGATTGGCGCCGACCACCTGCAGCTTCAGGCCGAAGGCGGTGCGGGTCATCATCAGGTGGACGAGGATGATGACCGCGACCGCGATCAGGATGCCGCAGTGAATCGTGCTGTCGCCGAGCCGCGGCAGGCGATCCTCGACCGGGAGCGTGCGGGTCTGCGGCACGGTGGTGGCGGGATCCCAGAAGATCAGCTTGATCAGCACATTCGCGAAGCTCACGCCGAGGAAGCTCATCATCATCGAGGTGATGATCTCGTTGATGCCGTAGCGGGCCTTCAACAGCGCCGGGATCACCGACCAGAGCGCGCCGGTCGCGATCGAGAGCAGCATGCAGAGCGGCAGGACGATGATGTCTGGGAGCGTCCCGACCAAAGCCGGCGCGGTGGCCGATGTGATCACCGCCGCCAACAGGAACTGGCCGTCGCCGCCCAGGTTCCAGATGCCGGCGCGGAAGGCGACGATCAGGCCCGCGCCGATCAGGAGCAGCGGCGCCATGCGGGTGAAGGTTTCCTGCAAGCCGCCCCAGGTCAGCAGCCCGCGCTTGGCGACATAGCCGTAATAGGCCAGCGGGTCCTTGCCGAGGATCAGCAGGATGATGCCGCCCATGACCAGCGCGAGCAGCACCGGAATCAGCACCCGGGCGATGGTGGCAGCGATCTCCTTCAACCGGTCGCCGCCGGGGAGTTGGCCAGGCAGAGTATTCACTTCGGCGCTCATGCGGCCTCCGCCTTGGCACCGGTCATCAACAGGCCGACCTTGCGCTCGACATCGGGTCCGTTCTCGACGATGCCGGCGAGATGCCCCTGGTACATGACCGCGATCCGGTCGGAGAGCTCGAGCAGCTCGTCGAGATCGGTCGAGATCACCACGATGGCCATGCCGCTCCCGGCGCTGGCGAGAATGCGGTCATGGGCGAGGCGGGTGTTCTGCAGATCGAGGCCATAGGTCGGCTTGTTGAAGACGGCGATGCTGGCTTCGGCGTTCAATTCTCGGGCCAGCAGCACCTTCTGGATGTTGCCGCCGGAGAGCCGCCCGACCGGAGTCTTCTCCGAGGGCGTGCGGATGTCGTTGCGCTGGATCTCGGTGCGGGCATGGTCGTGGATCAGGCCCCAATCGCTGATGCCGCGCTTCCAGAATGGCGAGCTGCCGATCTCCTTCAGCACCAGGTTGGTCGCGACCGAGAAGGCGCCGACCGTGCCCTCGCCCAGCCGTTCGTCGGTCACGTAACGGACGCCATGGCGGCGGCGCTCCGGCACACCGTCGGCGGTGACATCGGTACCGCCGACGGTGATCCTGCCGCCGCTGGCGCGACGCTGGCCGGCGAGCACCTCGGCGAGATGTTTCTGGCCATTGCCATCGACCCCGGCGATGCCGAGCACCTCGCCGGGCCAGAGGTCGAAGCTCACGTTGCGCAGCGGACAGGCGCCACGCTCGGCCTCGGTACCGATCTCGCGCAGTTGCAGGCACGCGGGCCCGGCGCGGTCGACCGCGCGGTCCTTGTGGGCGGCGCGGCCGCGGCCGGTCAGGATCTCGGCATCGCGGGCATGGGAATCGGCGGTGCCGAACATCATCTGGATGACGGTGTCGGTCACTTGCTTTTCGGTCATCGCCTTCAGGCGCTCGGGCGGGATGTCGCCGACCATCCGGCCCAGGCGCAGCACCGAGATGCGGTCGCCGAAGGCGTAGGCTTCGACAAGTTTGTGGGTGATCAGGATCAGGGCGACGCCCTTGTCGCGCAGCCGCTTCATCACCGCGCCGAGATCCTGCACGCCCTGGGGGGTGAGCATCGAGGTCGGCTCGTCGAGGATCAGCACCTTCTCGCCGCGCCAGAGCGCGCGCATGATCTCGACCTGCTGTTGCTCGCCGAGTGAAAGTCGGCCGACTTGCGCATCAGGGTCGATCTGCACCCCGAGCAGGCCGGACAATTCCTGGAACCGTTTCAGCGCGACGCTGCGCGCGAGGCGCTGCCACCAGTTGCCGCCCAGCATCAGGTTCTCGATCACGGTAAGGCTCGGCACCAGCAGCACATGCTGGAACACCGTGCCGATGCCGAGCTCCAGGCTGTGCCGCGGCGAGGCGATCTTCACAGCGCTGCCGCCGATCAGGATCTCGCCTTCGTCGGGCTGCTGCATGCCGGCCAGCATGCCGATCAGGGTGGACTTGCCGGCCCCGTTCTCGCCCAGGAGAACGTGGACCTCGCCCGCGTTGAAATCGAGCGAGACGTCGGCGTTGGCGACCACACCCGGGAATCGCTTGGTGACGTTGCGGACGGAGACGACCGCTGGAACGACCGCTGAAGTTTGGTTCATGATGCAAGACTGCGTCGGGCCACGCCGGATGACGGCGTGGCCCTTCGCAACAGACTCGCTGCTTACTGCGCCGGCCCCGGATCGACCGAGCTCATCAGGGCGCGCACCTTCTGTGCGTCCTCGATGCGATCGACCTTCACGCTGCCGTCGATGATCTTCGCGCGCAGATCCTCGAGCGACTTCCAGACATCGTCCGGAATATGCTTGGTGTGCAGCAGCGCGACCGAGTTGTCCTTCAGGCTGATCGCATATTCATGCGTGCCGAACTTGTCGGCCTTCAGGTCCTCGACCATCTGGGTGTAGACCGGGACCATGTCCCAGACCACGGAGGACAAGAGGTTGCCCTTGTCGATCTTGGTCTTGTCGCCGATCACGTCGATGAACCAGGTCTTGTTCTTCGCCGTCTCGACCGCCTGCAGCATGCCGAAGCTGGCGCCGTCGCCCTGGCCGAAGATCACGTCGGCGCCGGCACCGATCAGCTGCTCGGTGACGCGCTTGCCGCCGGCGGCGTCAGCATAGGCGGCCGGGCCGATCACGGCGTAGAGGATCTTCACGCTGGGATCGGTCGCCTTGACGCCATTGGCGAAGGCAGCCGATTGCGAGTTCCAGGACGGCGGCTCGCCCGAGACGACGATGCCGACGGTCTTGGACTTCGACATCTTCACCGCGAGCGCGCCCGCCATATAGGCGCCTTCATGGCCGGAGAGCGTGTAGTCGGCGAGGACACCCGGGACGCCCGCACCTTCCTTGTCGACGATCGCGACCGGCACCTTCTTCTCGGCGCCGACTTCCGGCACCGCGGTGTTGTAGCCGGAGGCATGGGCGATGATCAGGCTGGCGCCGTCATCGGCCAGCTCGCGCGCCTGCGGGTGCACGTCGCCGTAGCCGAGGCCCGTCGCCGGCATGAACTCCAGGCCGAACTTCTCCGCGACTGCCTTGGCCGCGTCGTAACCCTGCTGGTTCCAGCCGTAATCGGTCGGGTCTTCCGGCGTCATCACGGCGATCTTCTTCACGTCGGCCGCCTGGGCGCCGATCGTCCCAAAGGCGCCGGTCGCCAGCACGGCGGCGATGGCGGTCGCCGTCATCAACCGTCTTGAAATCCTGTTCATGGTCAAGCCTCCTCATTTCCCTCGTTTCATTGTAACGCACGCTTATTTCTGCTGCGCTTGGTCTCGCCCGTTATCCGCGCCGCGCAGCCCTCGTCATGGTGGCGCGATCTCCATGTCTCCCTTAAACCCCCAAAGCCTTGCGGACCGCGACCAGCTTCTTCGCGCGGTCGGCGCGGAGCGCATCGATCTTTTCCGGGGTGTAGTCGAAGATGCCGCCGCCAGTCTTCATGCCGAGCTTGCCTTGGCTGGTCTTCTCGGTGACATAGCCGGCGGTGTCGCTGCGGGTGCAGAGTTCCTTGTTCAAGTAGCTGCTGACCGCCTGGTAGATGTCGAGCCCGGCCATGTCCAAGAGCGCCATCGGCCCCACCACCGCCAGCTTGTAGCCGATGCCCCAGGAGACGCAGGTGTCCAGCGCCTCCGGCTCGATCACGCCCTGCTCCACCAGATCGACGCATTCGCGCATGATCGAATAGAGCACGCGGTTCTCGACGAAGCCCGGCACGTCCTTCTTGATCAGCACCGGCAGATGGCCGATCCGCTTGACGATCGCGGTCATCGCGGCGGTGATCTTCGGATCGGTCTGGGCGCCGGGGATCACCTCGATCATCGGGATGATGTGCGGCGGGTTCGACCAGTGCATGCCGATCACGCGCGCCGGCGTCGACACACCTTCCTGGATCTTGGTGATCGGGATGCCCGAGGTGTCGGAGGCGATGATGCAATCCTTGGCGACCGCGGCTTCGATTTCGCGGAACACCGCAATCTTGACGTCGAGCTTCTCCGAGACGTTCTCGATGGCTAGGTCGGCGCCGGAGACCGCTTCGGTCAGGGTCTCGGCGACGGTGATGGAGCCCTGCGGCTGCTCGGGCACGCCGAGCGCGCCCAGCACCGTGGTCGCGATGTCGAAACCGGCCTTGGCCTTGGTGCGCTGGCCGGCATCGGCGTCGAAAGCCCGGACCTCGTAGCCGGCGCGCGCCAGGGTCGCGGCGATGCCGGGGCCCATGGTGCCGAGACCGATGACGGCGGCTTTGCTCATCGCTGGATCAGCCCGCCGTCGCCTTTTTGAAGGAGGCCTTCTCCTTCAGCCGGTCGCGCCAGGCGCGGAGATTGGCCAGCGTCGGGAGCTCGATCGGGAAATCGAGGCAGCGGTGCAACACCGGGCCCATGGCGATGTCGGCCAGGGTCAGGCTGTTGCCAGTCACGAAATTCTTGCCGGCGATCGCCTGGTCGAGTATCGCGAGCTGGGCGCCGAGTTCCTTGGCGTCCGCCGCGAAGGTCGGCGCGCGCTCGTTCTCGGCCTTCTTCGAATCCTTGAACACCTGGACATACTGGTAGTTTACCGAGGCCAGCAGCCAGTCCATCCAGCGCTCGACCTGGGTCCGCGCCACCAGGTCGGTCGGGTAGAGATCGGTCTTGCCCCCCTTGGACGCGAGGTAGCGCAGGATGGTGTGCGACTCCCAGATCACCGCGTCGCCGTCGACCAGGGTCGGCACCTTGCCGTTCGGATTGAGCTTCAGGTAGTCGCCGCCGGTGTTGTTGAACTGGCGGCCATAATCCTCGCGCGAATAGGGCGTGCCGGTCTCCTCGAGATAGAACAGGACCTTCTGCACGTTGCCGGAAGTGGCGCGGCCAAGAACTCTCAACATAGGTCTCTCCCTGGGCGATCTTTGAGGCGGCGTTTTGCGCCGCCGTTATTGGTTAAGCTTTCGGTTTGTAGGCGACGGCATCCATCTCGATCTTGCAGCTGATCACGGCGCGCGCCTCCACGGTCGTGCGCGACACGTTCCCCTCCGGGAAATACTCCTTGAACACCCCGTTGTAGCGGCCGAAGTCGCGGGCATCCTCGAGATAGGTGGTGATCTTCACCACGTCCGAGAGGTCGGCGCCTTCCAAAGCGAGGATGCGCTTGATGGCCTCCAGGGTCCAGCGCGTCTCGTCCTCGATATTGCCGACGCACATGTTGCCCTTCTCGTCCTTGGCAACCTGGCCCGAGACATAGATGAAGTCGCCGGCGCGGACCGCCGGATGGAACGGCAGGTTCGGGTTCTTCTTGCCGATCGGTGTGATGTTGCTGGCCAAAATGTCCCCCGACAATCTTTCTAGAGCACTGACGTCTCGATGATATCGACGCCGCGTTGCCGGTCTATCAGATAGCAGATTCCGCGGTCGTCGATAGTCACATCATTGGATGAAGACAATTCATGGCCTTGCGGCGCGTCCGGCTCGTAGAAGGCGATCTCCTTCGGCGCGAAGGGATCGGCGATGTCGAGGATGCGCAGGCCCTGGGCGAACCAGGCGAAGGGGATGATGGTCCCCTTGAACCGCTCGGAGGGCTGATGGCAGCCCATCATCGGTGGCTGCGGCGTGCCGTCCTTGTCCAGGCCCTCGACCTGCCAGGTCGCGATTGGGATCGGGCAATGCTCGTTGGTGATGTCGTAGATCCAGGTGAAGGCCGGCGCGGCCGGCCAGAGCTTCGCCACGTCCTCGTCCGCCACCACCATGATCTTGCGGCCCTTCAGGGGCTCCGGGATCGGTAGGCAGGTATGGGTCGGGTGCGGAAAGGCCGGCGAAGTGTTGCCGCCGGCGATCAGCTTCGGCTTCGACATGTCCTCGATGTCGAGGATGTAATAGCCGTGGTGCCAATAGGAGACATAGAGCCGGTCGCCGCGGCGCATCGGGTGATGGCAGCGCGGGGGCGTCCAGTTCTCCCAGGGATATTCCTCGCCGCCCGCGGTCCACTGGCCGGGGATCCACCAGCGCCCGACTTCCTGCGGATTCGCCGGGTCCTTCAAGTCGAGGATCATCGCGATATTGCCGACATAGCCTTCGGCGGTCGGCGAAATATAGGCGTAGCGGCCGTCGAAGTCGAAACGGTGCACGCCTTTGCCATGGGTGCGCCAGTTGGTGATGTGCTTCGGCGCCGCGGGATTCGAGACATCGTAGATGCCCAAGCCCCCGCCGAAGCCGAGATCGCCGGCCGGGCCCTGCTTCTCGTGGTTGACGATCATGATGCCGTTGGCGACGCGCACCTTGTGCGAATGCCAGCCTTCCGGCACCTCGACTTTGGCCACGGTCTTCGGTTTCCGCGGGTCCGAGATGTCGACAATGGTAGTGCCGGTCGGCTGCCGCATGTGGCCGACGAAAAGATAGTTTCCCTCGACCCAGACCTGACCGCCGCCCGGGCAGTCGAAATTGGCGAGCAGCTTGGTATTCTTCGCTTTTGCCATGATCTCTTCTAGGCGAGCTTTACGATGTCGCCTTGTTTGTTCTTGCCGTGCTTCTGGTAGAAGGAGAGCGCCTTCAGCGTGGGTTCGTCGCTGGCGACGAACAGGATTGCCGGCTTGTCCGACGTGTTCACATGCTCGGCCCAATAGCCGCCCGGCACCACGAAAGTGTCGAAGGGGTTCCACTCGATCTTCTTCGAGCCGACCATCGAGTGGCCGCTGCCCTCGAAGGGCGAGACCACCAGGCTGGCGCTCTGCTTCAGCGGCAGAGTCTTCTCGCCCGGCCGCAGCATCTGCATGAAGAAGGTGATGGTCTTGAAGATGCCCTGGCCGGTCGTCGGGTCGACATACTCGATCATGATCGCTTCATGGGGATCGCCGTCCCAATCCTTGAAGCGCTCCAGCGCCTCGCGCATCATGTCGTAGCGATAGACATACATCGGCGAAGCCGTGCCGGCGCCGCGGTGATGCGAGACGAAGCGCGGCAGCAAGCCGCCCGAGCCGTAGACCTGCTGCGAGTAATCGTCCGGGAAGCGCTGCGACTGCATCTTCTTCTTGATCTTCACGCCCTCTTCTTCCTCGGTGTAGTCGTGCTCGAAATACATCGAGTTAAGGGCTTCCACGAGCGGCAGGTCGAGGACCGAGAGGTTGATCGCGTTGTCGTCGCCCCGGTTGCCGTGGTTATGCCAGGTGTCGTGCGGCGTGAGGACGAGATCCCCCGGGCCGAAGGTGATGTTCTCGCCCTCGACGCCGGTGAAGTTCGACTTTCCGGTGAGGCCGAGGCGGATCGCGTTCGGCGAATGCCGGTGCGGCGGCATGATCTCGCGCGGATCGTTCAGCCGGTAGGCGACGTACATGGTGGTGGTGGTGGCGCGGCTCGGCGCCAGGCCCGGGTTGACCAGAACCAATGAACGGCGCTCCGAGGTCTCGGTCGTGATCAATTCGGCCGAGCGGTGCAGCAGCGGTTCAATCTGGTCCTTATAGGTCCACAGGAACGGGATCGCCTTGCGCTTGTCCATGACCTGGGTGTCTTCGTCATGGAGCTTGGTCCGGTCGACCACCCAATAGGGCGCCATGTTGCTGGCATAGACATCCGCGTGCAGCTGGTCCAACGCGGCCTGGAGATTGTGCTCTTTCGCCTTGCTCGATTGCATTGCCGCCCACCCTTGACGCCATTCTTGTCGCGAACCAATCGCCGATTGGTGCGCAATTCCTTGGCAGCGATCGTAACCATTTCTCACCGTCACCGTCAACGAGAGTCCATTCGCGCGGGTGATTGGTGCGGTGGATTGTTGCCGCTGGAAGATCATGGTATCGTTCGTGCCACGAATGGTTTCACCGACCGCAGCTTGCGGACAGCAAGGGATACGCCATGGAGCGCACCGACCACACGCTCACCAAGCTCCGGCAATTGATTGCCAGCGCCGAGTTCAGCACCGGCGGCCGCATGCCGCCGGAACGCTCGCTGGCCAGCGAGCTCGGCGTCGGCCGCCGCTCCTTGCGCCGCGCGCTTGAAGTACTCGAGCGCGAAGGCCGGATATCGCGGCACCAGGGTCGCGGCACTTTCATCAACGGCGCTAACGGTCACGCGGGCGACGTCGGCAAGGAGTCCGGCCCGGCGCTGGTGCGCGCGGTGGGCTCCGCGATCCGCGGGGCCGGCATCGATCTCCGCTCCAACCCGGCCTTCGCCAACATCCTGGACCACACCAACCCGCTGGAAGTGATCGAGGTGCGGCTCGCAATCGAGCCGGTGATGGCGCGGCTGGCGGCTTTCCGCGCCTCCCAGGCCGAGATCGACAAGCTGGTCGCGATCGCCGGCGAGACCCGCGCCGCGCCGGATTCGGTGCATTACGAGGAAGCCGACATGCGCTTCCACCGCACCATCGCCGAGGTCGCGCGAAACGCGCTCTTTCTCGCGGTGTTCGACACCCTGCATGCCAGCCAACGCGATTCCGGCTGGCGGCGGCTCGGCGAGAACGCGCATTGCTTCAAGCGCCAGTCGGTCTACGCCGATTTCCACCAGGAGATTTCGGCGGCGATCGCCGCGCGCCAGGGCGAGAAAGCCGAGAGCCTGATGCAGCGCCATCTCTCCGACGTGCAGCGCTATATCTACGAGCACGCCTTCCCCGCCGCGACCGTGCAGCAATAGCGCACCATTCGCCGGATTCGGCGCCGCCGCGCGCCGCGCCAACTTGCGGGCTATTGGTTCGCATGTTACAGCTTCCGTCATAAGGCGCAGCAAGTCGCCGAACCAATAGTCGGCCAGGCTTGAACCATCGAGCCGACCAAGGCCGCATCCCCAGGGTTGGTGAGTGGCGTGGTTGCTGAGCAACGAGCAACGGACATCCTGATTTCCGCCGAAGGCCTGGCCCTCGGCTATCCCGGTTCCACCGCCTTCCCGGGCGGAACCAATGTCATCGAACACGTCACCCTGAAGGTCCCGCGCGGGGCCATCGTGTCGCTGATTGGGCCCTCGGGCTGCGGCAAGAGCACCTTGTTGAAAGCCATCGCCGGATTGGTCGCGCCGACCGGCGGAACCATCAGGGTCGGCGGCACCACGCCGGCCGAAGCTGCGCGCCGCCGCCAGGTCGGCATGGTGCTGCAGGATGCGACCTTGCTGCCCTGGAAATCCGCGCTCGACAATGCCGGCTTCCTGCTTTCGCTGGCGGCACCCGAGCTTGGTCGCGCCGAGATCCGCGCGCGGGCGCAAGAGAATCTCCGCTTGGTCGGGTTGGCGGGAGCCGAAGACAAGCTGCCGCGCCAGCTTTCGGGCGGGATGAAGCAGCGGGTGGCGATCGCCCGCGCGCTCACGCTGTCGCCGGAGATCCTGCTGCTGGACGAGCCGTTCGGGGCGCTGGACGCGATCACCCGCGAGGAGATGAGCTACCTGCTGCTCGAGATCTGGGAGCGGACGCAGAAGACCGTCGTGCTGGTCACCCATTCGATCGACGAGGCGGTGCTGCTCTGCAGCGACGTGCATGTGATGGGCGCCAGGCCGGCGCGGATCATCGAGCGGGTGACCGTTCCCCTGCCTTATCCCCGTGATGCGCGCAGCTTCGAGGATGTGCGCTTCCGCGAGACCGAGGCGGTGTTGCGCGAGCATCTGCTGGCGAGCCATGGCCACAGCCAGGCGCCCCGCCGCGCCGCCAACCGGGGCGCCGCCTGATGCAGAGGCCGTCGCAATTCCGCATTCTCGACGTCGCGCCCAGCCTCATCCTCGGCATCATCCTGCTCGCGGCCTGGGAAGGGGCGATCCACCTATTCCAGGTCGAGGTCTTCGTCGTGCCGGCGCCCTCGGCCATCGCGCTGTCGCTGGCGCAGAACGCAAGCCTGCTCGCCGAAGCCACGCTGGTCACGGCCAAGGAGGTGCTGGTCGGCTTCATCCTGGCGACCCTGGTCGGCGCCGCGCTGGCGATGCTGATCGTGCGCTTCGGCCTGCTCGGGCGCGCGCTCTACCCGATCATCGTGCTGTTCCAGACGGTACCCAAGGTGGCACTGGCGCCGATCTTCATCCTCTGGTTCGGCTATGACCTCTCGCCCAAGGTGATCCTGATCGTGGTCATCGCCTTCTTCCCGGTGACCCTCGACATGCTGGCGGGGCTGCAGTCGGTCGAGCCGGGACTAATCGCGCTGATGCGCTCCGTCGGCGCCAAGGACAACGACATCCTGTTTCGGGTGCGGATCCCGAACGCGCTGCCGCATCTGATGGCCGGCATGAAGATCGCGATCACCTTGAGCGTGATCGGTGCCATCGTCGGCGAGTTCGCCGGCGCCTCGGCCGGCCTCGGCTACATGATCCAGTTCGCCTCCACCCAGCTCGACACGCCGCTGGTCTTCGCGGCCTTGATTGTGATCTCGGTGGTCGGCGTCGTTTTCTATTACCTGATCGAGCTCCTGGAGCGTGCGGTGACGCCCTGGGCGCCGAAATTCGACCCGGCTCACCAGCACTGAACACAACAACATGCGTAAGGAGGCGATGATGCAGTTTCGTGGCCTGATTTCCGGCGGTCTTCTCTCCCTGGCGGCACTATTCGCCGGATCCCAAGCGATGGCGGAAGACGAGGTGAGCGTGCAGCTCGACTGGGTCCCGCGCGGCAACCACGCGATGTTCTTCGTGGCGCAGGAGAAGGGCTATTTCAAGGAGAACGGCATCAACGTCACCGCGATCCGCAAGGGCACCGGCACGCCCGACGCCTTGAGGCTGGTCGCGAACGGCAACGCGGATTTCGGCTTCGGCGACCTGCCGACGCTCGCGGTCTCGCGCTCGCAAGGCCTGCCGGTGGTCGCGATCGCCGCGGTGAACCAGCACAGCCCGCTGGCCATGATCTCGCTTGCGAAAAAGAAGCCGCTCACCAAGGTGACCGACCTCAAGGGCTGGAACATCGGCATCCACCCGGCCGGCTCGACCTATGTCTTCTTCAAGGCCTTGCTCGCCGCCAACGGCATGAGCGAGGCCGACGTCACCAAGAGCACGGTCTCGCCGCCCTATGAGAACTACCTGCTGCTGGGCAAGGTCGATGCGGTGCCGGGCTATATCGACGCCGAGGTGCCGGAGCTCGAGGCCAAGGCCGGCGGCAAGGGCTCGCTCTCGATCCTGCTCGGCGCCGACTATGGCTGGCCGGTCTATGGCTCGGGTGTCTTCACCTCGGAGAAGATCGTCCAGGAGAAGCCGGATCTCGCCAAGCGCTTCATGGCCGCCTATCTGCATGCCTTCCAGGATGTGATCGCCGATCCGAAGGCGGCCGCCGCCACGATCGCCAAGGCGGTGCCGGAATATGCCAGCAAGCAGGATGTCCTGGTCGAGCAGCTCGAAGCCGACATCGCCTCCACCTTCAACAGCGACGAGACCAAGGCGAATGGTCTCGGCACCATGACCGAGGCGCGCTGGCAGCAGACCCTGGACGTGTTGAAGCAACAGGGCTTGCTGAAAGCGCCGGTCGAGACCAAGGATGTCTTCACCGACGATTTTCTCAAGCAGTAGGCTTTAGCGCAGACCGGGGGACGATCACGCCGATGCAGAACGAGAAGAGCTACGACTACGTGATCGTCGGCGCCGGTTCGGCCGGCTGCGTCCTGGCCCATCGCCTCACCGAGGAGAAGGACGTCACTGTCCTTCTCCTCGAAGCCGGCGATTGGGACCGCGACCCCTGGATCCACATTCCCTTGGGCTGGGGCAAGATCCTGGTCAACCGGCTGCACGACTGGGGCTATTTCTGCGAGCCCGAGGAGAGCGTCGGCGGCCGCGCGGTCGAATGCGCCCGCGGCAAGGTGGTCGGCGGCTGTTCCTCCACCAACGCCATGGCCTATGTGCGCGGCAATCGCGGCGACTACGACCGCTGGGCGGCGGATGGCGCCAAGGGCTGGTCCTTTGACGAAATCCTGCCCTATTTCAAGAAGCAGGAAAGCTGGGAAGGCGGCGGCGATGCCTATCGCGGCGGGGAGGGCCCGCTCGGCACCCAGTTCTGCCATTACGAGGACCCACTCTTGGGCGCCTTCGCCGAGGCCGGCAAGGCCGCAGGCCATGCCTGGACCGACGACTATAATGGCGCGCAGCAAGACGGCTTCGGCCGCCTGCAGATGACCATCAAGAACGGCAAGCGCGCCAGCACCGCCAACGCCTATCTGCGGCCGGCGATGAAGCGCGGCGGCGTCGAGATCCAGGTGAATGCGCTGGCGCTGCAGGTGCTGATGGAAGGCAAGCGTGCGGTCGGAATCGAATACCGGCAGCACGGCGTCGTGCACAAGGCGCGGGCCGAGCGCGAGGTGATCCTGGCCGGCGGCGTCATCAACACGCCGCAGATCCTCAATCTCTCCGGCATCGGCGATCCGGCGGAGCTCAAGGCGCACGATATTCCGGTGAGGGTGGCTTTGCCCGGCGTCGGCAAGAACCTGCAGGATCATGTTTCGACGATCCTGATGTATCACCGCAAGGAGAAGAGTCCGTTCTTCAACATGATGCGCTTTGACCGCATCGCCCGCGAGCTCGGCAAGGCCTATCTCTTCGGCAAGGGCTTCGCATCGGATGTGCCGGGCGGCATCACCGCGTTTCTCAAGAGCCGCGACGACCTGAAGCTGCCGGACATCCAGTTCCTGCTGACCGCGGCACCCTTGGGCGCCTGGCCCTATATGAAGCCGTTCAAGCAGCCGTTCGCCGACGGCTTCGCCTGTCGCATCGTCATGCTGCATCCGGAAAGCCGCGGCCAGGTCAGCTTGCGCTCGACCGATCCCGAGGCGCATCCCCGGATCCTGCAGCGCTTCCTCTCTACCGATGCGGATTGGAAGGCGATGCGCGCCGGCGTGAAGCTGGCCCGGGACGTGGCCGCGCAGAAGTCGATGGCGCCGTTCATTGCAAGGGAGTTCTTCCCCGGCAGCGACAAGAGCTCGGACGCGGCGATCGACGAGCATATCAGGAAGACCTCGATCACCGTCCATCACCCGCTCGGCACCTGCAAGATGGGCGCCGACAGCGACCCCATGGCGGTGGTCGATACCGCGCTCAGACTGCGCGGCGTCGAGGCGCTCCGGGTGGTCGATGCCTCGGTCCTGCCGGATCTCCCGACCGGCAACATCAACGCCGCGGTGATCATGGCGGCGGAGAAGGCGGCGGACATCATCAAAAACCGTCACCTGCGGGCTTGACCCGCGGGTCTGGTGCTGTCGGAAAAAAGACCCGCGGATCAAGTCCGCGGGTGACTGAATGTGGAAGGCCGCCCGCGTCAATTCCTTGTCGCGCATCGTCAAATAAATCCGCGCCAGCGCCGGATAGTAGAGCGATCAACGCTCGAACCCCGGCGGCATCATGGATCGTGAGAAGCTGAAGAAGAGCCTGGAAGGCTGCTACATCACCGTGCCCACCATGTTCCGCGATCCGGACCTTGAGGTGGATACCCGCGCCATCCGCCGCCATGTGCAATTCCTGCTGTCGCGCGGCATCAACGCGCAGAACGCAGTGCTGCTGGCCGGGGGCGCCGCCGGCGACTTCTCGACCATGAGCTTCGACGAACGCAAGCTGGTGGCCGAAGCCGTGGTTGCCGAAGCCGATGGCCGCGTGCCAGTGGCGATGGGCGCGCAGACAACGAGCACCCGCGAGCTGCAGCGCCTTGCCAGGACCGCGCAGGAAGCCGGCTGCAGCTTCATCCAGGTCTCCTGCCCCTTCTACTTCGCCCATACCGAGGGCGACTTCTATGAATACGTGGTCGCCGCGGCCGAGGCCGCCGATATCGGCATCATCGTCTACAACACCTTCTGGACCAGCGCCGGCATCTCCTTCGGCATGGTGGACAAGCTTTCCGAGATCCCGAATGTCGTCGGCCTGAAATGGGCGACGCCGCGCACCGACGCGATGGAGTTCGAGAGCGCGGTCTCGCATTTCGCCGAGAAGCTCACCATCATCGACAACAACCTGCTCTTCACCATGAGCCATATGATGGGGGGGCGCGCCTTTGAGGTGCACTTGTGCAACTACTGGCCGGAATGGGGCATCAAGCTGCTCGACCGCCTGGACGCGCAGGACTACGGCGAGGTGCAGCGCATGATGGTCCAGGAGGCGATGCCTTTCTATCACCTCTGGGTCGAGATCGAGAAAGGCTTCACCAGCGGCGACGGCTATCTCGACAAGCTCTGCATGGAGCTCATTGGCCTGGATTCCAGCCGCTGTCGACCGCCGACCCGCGACGTGCGCCCGCTTTATCGCGAGAAGGCCAGGGCGATGATGCTGGCGAGCGGCGTCCCGGGGGTGGTTGCGAAGTAAGACTTAGCGCCGCGCGGCGATAAGATCGATCAGCAGTGCCAAAATCAGAGCGCCCGTGGCGATCGCGAACAGGGTTTCATAGTGCCCGCCGGTCCGCGCGAAGACATAGGACATGCCGTAGGCCGCGACGGCTTGCAGCACGGCGAAGGCGGTGGTGGCCTTGCTCCATGCGACCTTCTGCTGTGCCGGCGCATGCGTCAGCAGTTCGTGGATGCGGCCCAGCACGATCGCGACAATACCCGGCGTGAAGGCGCCGACCACCAGGCTCGACAGCATCAACGCGATCTCGCTCGGCCCGAACACGGGTACGACCACCGCAAGCGCCTGGAGCACGAAGGCAAGACGCAGCGCCAAGCGGAAGCCGATACGGTCGGCGACGAAGCCGCCCGACAGCGGCCCGACGATCGCGCCAAGGCCGAACAGCACCCAATAGAAGGCGCCGGTTTCCAGACCTTCGCCCCGTCCGCGCGCGACGTAGTCCACGAGAAAGATCATATGCGGCACCAAGCCAACCGCATTCAGTGCGTATTCAAGATAGAGTGCGCGCAAGGTCAAGCTGGGGTGCGGCCGGTGTCCGTAGTGTTGCTCGGCCACCGGCGCGGCACGCTTCGGCCAGCCGTTCCAGGAGAGCGCGGTGAGGACTGCCGAGACCACGCCGAGGCCGGTCCAGGTTTCGGTCAGTCCCTGGCGCAGCAGTAGTGGTACCAAGGTGCCCGACGCCGCAATGCCGAGGCCGACGCCCATGAAGATCGCACCACTGACCAGGCCGCGGCGCGACGGCGACACATGCGGCAGGATCGAGGTCGCGCCCAATACCATGATTCCACCACCGGCAAAACCCGAGGCAAAGCGCCAGCCAAAAAACCAGGCGAAGTCGAGCGGCCAGGCGACGGCAAAGAAGGCGAGCGTCGCGAGGACCATCATCGCCCGCAAGGTCGCGACAGTCGAGGTACGCGCGGCGAGCGTGCCGCCCAGCAAGGCACCCGCCAGATAGCCGGCGAGGTTGGCCGCGCCGAGATAGGCGGCATTCGCCGGATTGAACCATCCGGCCGCGATGATCGCCGGCAGCAACGGCGTATAGGCGAAGCGCGCGAGGCCGATGCCGACGAGACTTCCCGAGAGGCCGGCCAAGGTGGGATGCCATTCTGTGCGGACGGGTAATCGCGACATTGAACTCTCACTTAAAATGCCGAGAGCCGCCCTTCAACGGCTCCCGGGTTGATGCGCTAACTCCTGCCTTTGGCGCGCCGCTTGCGATACTCCGGGACCGGCAATCCGCCCCAGCCCCAGTTCTCCAGCTCGACCTCTTCGATCACGACGAAGGTGGAGTCCAGCGGCTTGTTCAGCACGTCGAGCAGGAGCTGGCTGACGCCGGCGATGAGCTTGGCCTTCTCCTCGGCGGTCACCGATCTCTCGCCCGGCGTCGGGCTTTCGCGGGTGACCTGGATGTTGACGATCGGCATGGCGCGCTCTCCTTTATCTCACGCTCAGTTGCCGGCGCTCTGGCCGCCATCGACATGCAGGATCTCGCCGGTGACGAAGGCGGCGGATTCCAGATAGAGGACCGCGTCGGTGATGTCCTTCACCTCGCCCATGTGCTTCATCGGATGCAGGTCGTCGAGGAAAGCGTGCGTCTCCGGCGCATGCATCGGGGTCTTGATGATCCCGGGCGAGACCGCGTTCACGCGCACGCCCTTGGTGGCGTATTCGATCGCCAAAGCCTTGGTCGCGGAGTTGATGCCGCCCTTGGTCAGGTTGGCGAGCGCTGTCGGCACCTTGGAAGATGCCTGATCGGTCAGGCTGGTGGTGATGCTGACGATATGGCCCGAACCCTGCTTCAGCATCTCAGTGGCGGCGCGCTGGGTGATGTGGAAAAAGCCGGCGACGTTGGTCGCGATTTTGGCGTTGAAGTCTTCCGCCGTGTATTCGGTGAACGGCTTGCCGATGAAGACGCCGGCATTGTTGACCAGGGTGTCGAGCCGGCCGAAGCGCGCGATGGCGGTATCGACGACTTCCTTGGCGGTCTTGGGATCGGCGATGTCGCCGGCGACCGCGACCACATCGTTGTCATTGGTCGGCTTGATCGAGCGCGAGGTCGCCACCACGCGATAGCCGCGGTCGCGATAGGCCTTCACCAGGCCGGCACCGATGCCCTGCGAAGCCCCGGTGATGATGGCCACCTTCTTCTCGTTGCTCATGGTTTCTCTCCTGGTTTGGGCGGGCTGCGGGATTGCGCCGGCCGATGGGGAGAGATTTGCGCATTCCGCCGCGCGGCAGAATTGGCGACCGGCGGCAGGCACTCTGCCGATAAACGGAATAATGGATCAGCGCTTCAGAGCCAGCGCTTCGGCGGAAAGCCGCGCAAATTCAGCCTTCAAGCGGGGTGCGGCGAAGTCGAGGAAGGCCCGGACCTTCGGCACCGACTGGCGGCCCTCCGGCATGACCAGGTGGACCGGCCGGGCCGGCGGCTCGGCGTTACGCAGGATCAGCTTCAACGAGCCGTCCTTGACCCGCTCGGCCACGTGGTAGGTCAGGAGCCGGGTGACGCCGACCCCGGCCACCGCCGCGCCCAGCGCGCCGCGCACGCTGTTGACGATCAGCCGCGGCTTGAAATGCACGGCACGCGGCACCGTGCTGCCCTTGGCCGGCGGGAACACCCAGCGGTCGCGGCCCTCGTCGCCGGTGGTGATGATGCGATGCTTGGCGAGATCGGCCGGCGCGTCGATGCGCGGATGCTGCGCGAGATAGCGTGGCGATGCGACCACCACCTGCTTCACGTCACCGCCGATCCGCACCGCCACCAGGCTGGAATCCGGCAGATCGAGGATGCGCAGCGCGATGTCTATCCCCTCCTCGACCAGATTGGCGGCGCGGTTCAGCAGCACCAGGTGGACTGAGAGCGCCGGATACGCCTCGAGGAAGGCATCGATCACCGGGCGCAGCACTTCCTCGCCGCCGATCGGCGGCGCGGTGATGGTGAGCGTGCCCGTCGGCGCCGCATGCTCGCCCGCCGCGGCGAGATCGGCGGTCTCGAGCTCGGTGAGCACGCGGCGGCAGGCTTCGGCATAGCCCTGGCCGATCTCGCTCAGTTTCAACGTCCGGGTCGTGCGGTGCAGCAGCTCGGCGCCGACGTGGTTCTCGAGATAGGCGATCGCGCGGCTGACCGCGGCCGGCGAGCGGCCGAGCCGCCGCCCCGCGCCGGCGAGGCTGCCCTCGTCCAACGCCGCGATGAACACTTTCATCGCCTCGATACGGTCCATCGAGAGGTCAGTGCCACATGTCGCCGACCGCGGCCTTCTTGCGGGCGATGAAGTCCTGCAGCGCCTCGTCCACCGCCGGGTCGATCGGCGGCGCCTCGTAGCTCCGTAGCATGGCCTTGCATTTCTCGCTCGCGCGCTGGGTCGCGGTCTTCTCGCCGGCGTCGCGCCATTGCTCGAAGGAATTGTTGTCGGCGATGGCGGAATCCCAGAACGCGGTCTCGTAGTTCTTCAAGGTGTGCTGGCAGCCGAAGAAATGCTTGCCCGGACCCACCTCACGGAAGGCGTCGAGCGCCAGCGCATTGTCATCGACCGGCAGTCCGCGGAGATAGGTATGCATGGCGGCGCAGAAATCGGCGTCCATCACGAACTTCTCATAGGACATGACCAGGCCGCCTTCGAGCCAGCCGGCGGAATGCAGGATGAAATGCGCGCCGCATTGGATCGCGGCCAGCATCGAGACCGCGCTCTCCTGCATCGCCTGGGCGTCCGCCGCCTTCGAGGCGGTGAAGGCCCCGGAGCAGCGCAGCGGCACGCCGAGCCGGCGCGTGAGCTGCCCGACCACCAGCGAGCCCAGGGCCGGCTCCGGGGTGCCGAAGGTGGGCGAGCCGGATTTCAGCGAGGTCGAGCTCAGGAAATTGCCGAGCACGACCGGGGCGCCCGGGCGCTCGAGCTGGGTCAGCGCCACGCCGACCATGGCCTCGGCCATTGATTGGGCGATGGCGCCGGCATTGGTCACCGGGCCCATGGCGCCCCCGAGGATGAAGGGCACCACCACCGCGCATTGGTTGGCGCGGGCATAGGCGCGCAAGGCCCTCGACATCGTGCCGTCATAGACCAGCGGGGAATTGGCGTTGATATTCCCCATGATGACGCAGTTCTTGTCGACGAAGTCGGTGCCGAAGGCGATGCGGGCGAGCTCGATCGAATCCTCGGCGCGCTCCTCCGCGGTGACGCCGCCCATGAAGGGCTTGTCGGAATATTTGAGATGGCTGTAGACCATGTCGAGATGCCGTTTGTTGACCGGCAGGTCGGTGGGCTCGCAGACCGTGCCGCCGGAATGGTGCAGCCAGGGCGACATATAGGCGAGCTTCACGAAGTTGCGGAAATCCTCGAGCGCGCCATAGCGCCGGCCGTTCTCGAGATCATGGACGAAGGGCGAGCCATAGGCCGGCGAGAAGACGAGATGCGTCTCGCCGATCTCGACCGAGCGCGCCGGGTTGCGCGCATGATGGGTGAAGCGCTTCGGCGCGGTGCGGGCGATGATGCCGCGCACCAGGCCGGGCTCGAAGCGCACCCGCTCGCCCTGCACGTCGGCGCCGGCATCGCGCCAGAGCTCCAGGCAACGGTCGTCACCGCGGAAGTCGATGCCGACTTCCTTCAGGATGGTGTCGATCCCGGCCTCGATCCGCAGCAGGCCTTCCTCGCCCAGCAGGTCGAAGGTCGGGATCTGCCGGTCGATGCCGGCGATGATCGGCTGCGCCCGCGCGCCGCCGCGCTGCGCCTGTCGCGATTGCCGTCCGCCGCGGCTGCGCCCCGGCGCCGGCGCCGGGGCGGTTTCCAAGTCGGCCATGATCCACTCCCTGTTCTCGTTGCCGGGAGTCTAGAGCGGCGGCGGGGCGCCGCCAATCCGCCTCAGCGGCCGGTCGCGTGTTGCAGGTGCGATTTGTAATCGAGGTCGTGCCGGAAAAGAATATCGATCAGGGTGCCGCGCACCGTCAGCGCCGCCCTGCGGTGCGCGTCGCTCGAGCCATCGACACCGGACAGGAATCCGACCAGCTCGTTGAAACGGCGCTCCAACTCGCGGTGCTGCGCCTTGTGCCGGTCGAGCCGTGGGAAATCGTGCTGATCGAGCAGCGCTTCCTCGGTGCGGAAATGCGCGTGGCAGCTCAGCGCCAACTCGCGCGCGACCGCCACGACCTCGGCCCAGGGACCGCTGCCCTGCATCCGCGCGATCAGGAGGTTGCATTGGTTGATCAGTCCGCGGTGCTGCGCGTCTAGCTCCGCAACGCCGGTCTCCAGCACGTCCATCCAGGTGATCGGCGATATGGTCTCGTCTGTCATCGCTCCGGCCCCCACCGGAAAACGGATAGCGGGCGTTCAGCTTCGCAGAAAATTCAGCAGGGTGAAACGCCGCCCTTTGGTGATCGGCAGGGCCTCGTGCAGCAGCGAGCAGGAGAACAGGATCGCGCCGCCCGCCGGCGGATCGTAGCGATGCGGGCCATATTCCGGAAAGGTGAGGCCGCCGCCCTCGTATTCTCCGGTGTTGAGGTTCAGCGTCAGCGCAAAGCGCCGGTCGGCGGTACCCGGCGTCTGGTTGTCGCGATGGCGGCGGAAGTAGTCGCCGCGCTCGGCATCGTAGCAGGTGACGACGAAGCGATCGAAGCGGAACCGGGTGAAGCCGAAGGCCTTGCTGAGCTCCGGGCTGATGCGCCGGCCGACCAGCGCATTCAGCTCCTGCAGCACGGTCTCGTCCATGATGCGGTGGTCGCGGCGCGACTTGATGTCCTTGTGGACCCGGCGCTTCTCCTCGCCCTTCACGATGGACGCGACCTCGCCTTCCTCGCTGCCGAGGGTCTCCCAGCGGTCGATCAGCGCGCGGCACTGCTCCGGCGTCAGCACGTCGGGCACGATGAGGACCGGCGCCACACCTTGGAGATATTGCCCGGCAGCGGGCGCCGGCGGCGTCGCGCGGGCGCGCGCGATCGCGGCGCCGACCAGGGCGGCGCCATCGAGATCGACCAGCGCGGCGGTGACGCGCTGGTTCGGATCGAGCAGCACCGCGAAGCTGCCGCGCGGGCCGAAGCCCAGCATCTTGCGCAAGGCCTCGCGGATCTTGCCGGCCGAATCGCCCAGCAGGGGAAAGCCGATGCCGAGCCCCTGGGCCCGCCGCGCGGCCGCCTCCGGCGCTTCGGCGACCAGAGCCAGACAATCGAAGCCGAGCTCAGTCAGGCCGGCCTGCGCCAAGGCCTTCAGCCCGGCATCGTCGCTGTCGCCGACGATCAGCATGCGGTTGCCCTTGGCGCGCTCGAGGAAGGCGCGCGCGGCGCCGCTCTGGTCGGGCAGCACGAAATTGGGGAAGCGATCGCCCGGGGCGAGCTCGACCGGCGGCAGGAAGCCCTTGGCGCGGTCGTAAGAATGCCCCGCTTCCCTCGCCAAATCGTTCATCTCGACCTCATCTTCACGCCGCGCCGGGGCCGGCCTGCAACTATAACCGATCCCCGGCGTTTGGAGCGGTCGGAACTTTGCTGCACCCGCGAAAAACGACGCTTGATCCGGGCGGCGGCCACCCGATAGCATGCGGCGCCTGCGCCCGCGATACCGCGGATTTTCGAAAGATCTCAATACTATGAAGATTGCCGTCATTGGTAGCGGATATGTCGGCCTGGTGTCCGGCGCCTGCCTTTCCGAGTTCGGCCACCAGGTGGTCTGCATCGACCTGGATGCCGGCAAGATCGCGCGGCTGAAGCAGGGCGAGATCCCGATCTACGAGCCCGGCCTCAACGACCTGGTGGAGCGCAACGCCGCGGCGAAACGGCTCAGCTTCTCCACCGAGATCGCCGCGATCGCCGGCGCCCAGGCGATCTTCATCGCGGTCGGCACGCCGAGCCGGCGCGGCGACGGCCATGCCGACATGACCTATGTCTACAGCGCGGCGAAGCAGATCGCCGAGCACCTCCAGGACTATGCGGTCATCGTCACCAAGTCGACGGTGCCGGTCGGCACCGGGCGGCAGGTCGAGAAGATCGTCCGCGAGACCAACCCGAAGGCCGAGTTCGACGTCGCCTCCAACCCGGAGTTCCTGCGCGAGGGCGCGGCGATCAACGACTTCATGCGGCCGGACCGCGTGGTGATCGGCACCGACGGCGAGCGCGCCAAGGAGATCATGCGGCAGATCTACCGCCCGCTGTTCCTGATCGACACGCCGATCGTCTTCACCCGGCTGGAGACGGCCGAGCTCATCAAATATTCCGCCAACGCCTTCCTGGCGATGAAGATCACCTTCATCAACCAGATCGCCGATCTCTGCGAGCAGGTCGGCGCCGACGTGCATGACGTCGCGCGCGGCATCGGGCTGGACGGCCGGATCGGCGGCAAGTTCCTGCATCCCTCGCCCGGCTTCGGCGGCTCCTGCTTCCCCAAGGACACCCGCGCCCTCATTCAGACCGCGCGCGAGGCCGGCGCCCCGCTCTCGCTGATCGAGGCGACGCTCGACTTCAACGAGGAACGCAAGACCCGGATGGCCGAGCGGATCGTCGCGGCGCTCGGCGAGAAGCCGGAAGGCAAGACCGTGGCGGTGCTCGGCCTCACCTTCAAGCCGAACACCGACGACATGCGCGAGGCGGCCAGCGTCACCATCCTGCCTTTGCTGCAGCAGCGCGGCATCCAGATCCGCGCCCATGATCCCGAGGGCATGGCGGAGGCGAAGAAGCAGCTGCCCGACCTCGACTACCGCAACGACCCCTATGAGGCGATCGACGGCGCCGACGCGCTGGTGATCCTGACCGAGTGGAACAGCTACCGCAGCCTCGACCTCGACCGGGTGAAGGCGCTCCTCAAAGCGCCGGTGTTCATCGACCTGCGCAACATCTACCGCCCGGCCGAGATGCAGGCCGCGGGCTTCCATTATTCCAGCCTCGGCAGGACCGCATGACGAAACCGGCCGTCCTGGTCACCGGCGGTGCCGGCTATGTCGGCAGCCATGTCTGCAAGGCGCTCGACCGCGCCGGCTTCCTGCCGGTCGCCTTCGACAACCTCGCGACCGGCCACCGCTGGGCGGTGAAATGGGGGCCGCTGGAGGAAGGCGACGTGCGCGACGGCTTCCGGGTCGAGACCGTGCTGCGGCGCTATCGCGCAACCGCGGTGCTGCATTTCGCGGCGCTGTCGCTGGTCGGCGCCTCGGCCAAGCAGCCCTTCGACTATTACGACGTCAACGTCAACGGCGCACTCTCGCTCAGCCATGCCATGCGGCAATGCGGCTTGCGCAAGCTGGTCTTCTCCTCGACCTGCGCGGTCTACGGCATGCCGGAGCGAATGCCGATCGAGGAGGACGCGTCGCGGCTGCCGGTCAACGTCTACGGCCGGACCAAGCTTGCGGCCGAGAACCTGTTCGCCGACCTCGCCGCTGCCGGCGAGATCGACGTCGTCATGCTGCGCTACTTCAACGCCTGCGGCGCCGACAAGGACGGCGAGGTCGGCGAGGCGCATGAGCCGGAATCGCACCTGATCCCGCTGGCGATCAAGGCGGCGCTCGGCGCAGGCGGGCCGCTCTCGCTGTTCGGCACCGACTATCCGACGCCGGACGGCACTTGCCTGCGCGACTATATCCATGTCGAGGACCTGGCCGCGGCGCATTTGAAAGCCCTGGCGCTGCTCGAGACCCGGTCCGGGGCGCATGCCTTCAATCTCGGCACGGGGATCGGCGTCTCGGTGCGCGAGGTGCTGGCCGCGGTCGGCAAGCTGGCGGGCAAGCCGGTGCCGGTCAAGGAAGAGCCCCGCCGCGAGGGCGACGCACCGCAGCTCTACGCCTCGCCGGCCAAGGCGGAA
This sequence comes from Dongia sp. agr-C8, assembly GCF_054658695.1. NCBI lineage: Bacteria > Pseudomonadati > Pseudomonadota > Alphaproteobacteria > Rhodospirillales > Dongiaceae > Dongia > Dongia sp. agr-C8. The sequence continues at coordinate 537,474 of NZ_BAAGHZ010000001.1, read as the reverse complement.
CGCGAACTCGGCTGGCGCGCGGCCGAGACCAGCATCGAAAGTATGGTCGGGTCTGCAATAAACTGGCATCGGAAACCACTCCCGGCCGCCTAAGATCACCCGCATGTCCGATCCTGCCCAGAAAGCGCGGCTGCGCCACGCCGAGCTCGTCCTCATCCTTGCCGTGCTCAGTCTGATCGCCCCGCTGGCGATCGACATGTATCTGCCGGCCTTGCCCTTCATCGCCGCCAGCCTCGGCGCCACCGACGCGCAGGCGCAGCTGACGCTCCCCACCTACTTCGCCGGCTTTGCCATCGGCCAGGCCTTCTACGGCCCGATCGCCGACCGCTTCGGACGCAAGCCGCCGCTCTATTTCGGCCTGGCGATCTACATCGCCGCCTCGATCGGCTGCGCGCTGGCGCCCAACATCGAGACCCTGATCGCGCTGCGCTTCCTGCAATCGGCCGGCGGCTGCGCCGGCACGGTGGTGGCGCGCGCCATGGTGCGCGACCTCTTCTCCGGCGCCGATGCGATCCGGGTCTATTCCCGGGTGCTGCTGGTGTTCGGCGTCGGCCCGATCCTGGCGCCGATGATCGGCAGCGGCGTGCTGGTCTGGTTCGGCTGGCGCGAGATCTTCTGGCTGCTGACCGCGATCGGCATCCTTTCCATGGTCCTGATCTTCGTCCGCATGCCGGAATCGCTGAGACCTGAGCATGTGCGGCCGCTGCGTCTCGAATCCGTCATCGTCGGCTATTGGCGGCTGTTCACCCATCGCAACTTCGTCGGCTATGCGCTGACCGGCGGCACGATGATGGCGGGGACCTTCGCCTATATCGCCGGCCTGCCCTTCGTGATCGTCAATGTCTACGGCTATCCCGACTATTATTTCAGCGCGGTCTTCGGCATCAACGCGGTCGGCTTCATCGTCGCCTCCCAAATCAATGTCGTGGCGCAGCGGCGCAGCTCGCCGGAGCGCGTGCTGCTGACCGCCCTGCTGATCCAGATCGCCGCCGCCGCGGTCTTCGTGATCGACGTCCTCGCCGGGATCGGCGGGCTGTTCGGCATCCTGCTGCCGCTCTTCGTCTGGATCGCGACCATGGGCTTCGTGATCCCGAACACCACCGGCCTCGCCATGGGCCCCTTCGCCGCCAATGCGGGTGCGGCCTCGGCGATGCTGGGCGTGCTGCAATTCGTGCTGGCCGCCCTGAGCTCCGGCCTGCTCTCCTGGCTGACCAAGTTCGACGACACCGCCCTGCCGATGATCGGCGTGATGGCCGGCTTCAGCCTGCTTTCGCTGCTGATCAACCGCTTCGTGGTGAAGCGGGTGGAGAAGGCGTAACGCAGACGCCGGCCGCGGCGGCGCATCCCGGTCGACCCGGATGGGTTGGGCGTTCCGGCGGGCGGCAAACCGCGGCAAGCTGTTGACGATGCAGATGTTTCCCGCAAGCGGACGCGCCGCCGAATCTCAATTCTGTCCGGGTTGGGTCCGGGTTGCCGCGCGGCGCAGGGGTCGGCAGAAATTTTCTCCTGTCTGCGTCGGGTCTGTGTTGCAGCTGCAGCAATGCGCCGAGCCGGCGAAGGCGATCCCGCGTTTCGTACATGCACTGTCTATGCAGGTGAGAGCGGACGGCGCCGCCGAATCTCAATTCTGTCCGGGTTGGGTCCGGGTTGCCGCGCGGCGCGTGGGTCGGCGCAAATTTTCTCCTGTCTGCGTCGGGTCTGTGTTGCAGGTGCAGCAATGCGCCGAGCCGGCGAAGGCGATCCCTCGTTTCGTACATGCACTGTCTATGCAAAGTGAAAGTCGCGGGGCGCGCCGGTGCGATCGAAGCGCGGCCTCCTGGCGAAGGCGCCTCGTCCGACGGCGGCTTTCGAGGCTGGGTTCACGATCTCAAACAGCCTGCGGATTGTACCACAAGCGGCGTCGCTTGTCCGGTGCCGAAGTGCGCGGGTTCAGATTTGTCCTGGTAGCGAATTCGTCACTTGCCGCGGCGGATCTGCAGATGGACGCGGTCGCGGCGCTGCAGATGAGCGAGGATGCTGAAGAGGTTACTGGCAGTGGGATTGCCGCGCGGACCGAACATGCGCATCAGACTTTTCGGTGGCATCTTTGCGGCCTCGCCCAGCTTCTCGAAGCCGCCAGAACCACCCGTTATGATTTACCAGATGCCTATGTTATAAACCCATAAAGCATAATGCTATTGATACAGGCGCGCGTTGGGTTGTGGGAGCGCCCGTTTTGCTATCGGGGGATAGTCATGCACATAGATTTTGTCGAGATCGGAAACTTTAGAAAGCTCCTGGGCGTCCGCATTGGAATCGCAGAGAAACGAACGGTGTTCGTCGGCGCGAACAATAGCGGCAAGACTTCGGCGATGGTCGCCCTCAGATACTTCCTCCTGGAGGGTGAACGGCGAAATTTCTCTCTGACTGACTTCACTCTGTCGCATTGGCCTCAAATCGATGCCATGGGGAAATCCTGGGAGGCCTCCAAGACGGCGGCGGCGGAACTGCCTGCTCCAGACTGGTCCTCTGTGGTTCCGTTCGTTGACTTATGGCTCCAAGTCCCAAAGCCACAAGCGCATCTGGTTCAGAAAATTATCCCAACCTTGGAATGGGAAGGAGGCTTGCTGGGCGTCCGGCTGCGGTTTGAGCCGCGCGATGCGTTCGCTCTTCAGGCGGACTATCTCGCCGCGCGGGAACACGCACTGAAGACGCAGCTCAGCGACGAAGAAAAGGGAAAGGAAGGCACCGCAATTGACGCGATCCAACTCTGGCCACGAAGCCTAACGGAATACTTGTTAAGACGGTTGAATCGGACCTTCGAAGTCAAAGCGTATATCTTAGATCCTACGAAAGCAGTCGAACCAAGACACGGCATTGCGCAACCGCAAGCACTTTCTTCAGATGCGACGCCAATAGAAGGAGACCCCTTAAAGGGTCTAATCAAGATCAATGAAGTTGGCGCGCAACGCGGCTTTGGCCAGGCTGGAAACTCTAAGGACGATGACGACAATTATAACCTCGGCGCACCAGGTACGCGCAAGTTGTCTAATCAATTCCGCCAATACTGGAATCAGCATCTCGATCCATACGAAAACCCAGGGCCTCAAGACTTGCTCGCCCTCAAAGCAATCGAGAGCGCTCAACACGCCTTTGACGATCGATTGAAGGCAGGATTTCAGCCGTCTTTAGATGAGATGCAAGGGCTTGGATATCCCGGGGTGACTGATCCCCAGCTACAGATATCTACCCGCCTTAGACCGGTGGATGGTCTGAATCATGAAGCAGCAGTTCAGTACATGGTTCAGATGGAGGACGGCACAAACAAGATCAACTTGAGCCTTCCTGAAGACTCTAACGGGTTGGGTTATCAAAACCTGATCTCAATGGTGTTTCGTCTGATGAGCTTTCGCGATTCTTGGCTACGCCTCGGGAAAGCAACGCCGAAGGCGACCCCGGAGACGGAAGACCGACTTGCCCCCTTGCACCTCGTTCTCATTGAAGAACCAGAAGCGCATTTGCATACGCAAGTTCAACAAGTGTTCATTCGAAACGCCTTTGGCATACTTCGCAAGCGTCCCGAGCTGAAAGACAATCAAGAACTAACTACTCAGTTGTTGATTAGCACACACTCTAGTCATGTAGCGAATGAGTGTGAGTTTGACGAGCTCAGGTACTTCCGACGCCTTCCTTCAAAGCAGAAGAGCGTGCCAACTTCCTGCGTAGTAGATTTGAGTCGAGTCTTCGAACCAGCAGACAATACCAAGCGCTTCGTTGCGCGTTACTTGCGGGTTACGCATTGCGATCTATTATTCGCCGATGCGGCGGTTCTAGTCGAAGGCGTAGCGGAGGAAATACTCTGCCCTCATTTCATTGCGCATGATGAAGATCTGAAGGTTGTCGCGGATAGTTACGTCACATGGCTTCCTTTAGGCGGCAGCCACGCGCACCGTTTTCGCCTGCTCATTGAGAAGTTGGGGCTGACGACTCTTATAATCACTGATTTAGACGCTAAGACAGAAGGAGGCGACAAAGCGGTACCCCTTAGGGCTTCTAAACTGAAGTCCAGGAATGCAACGCTGGCGAAATGGTGGCCTGAGAAAGACGATCTCGACTTTCTTCTAGATATGAAGGCGGAGGACAAGGTTCGCCCATATGAAGAGCAAGGCTTCTCTATGCGCGTGGCTTACCAGTCTCCTATAACCGTTGAATTCAGGGGAGCTTCGGTGGAAGCGCTCTCAAATACCTTTGAGGATGCTTTAGTTCTTACGAACCTTGCTTACTTCGCAGCAAGTACGAAGGCGGGACCGTTCAAGCGTTTCAAAACGTCGATTACCGATAGCCCTGACATTGCCTCGTTAAGCACGGCACTCTTTAAGGACGTAGATTCAATCACCAAGGCAGAGTTCGCGCTCGATCTCTTAGAGATCGAAGATCCCAAAGCCATTAAGCCACCGGTTTACATCAAGGAGGCTTTGCTTTGGCTATCTGGGCAACTCAGAAAGCAGCATAAAGATCTCGGTGTTGCGACAACCAAGGAATCTGAAGCGAAGAAGGCAGCGGCATGATAACAGAAACCGCTAACAATAATTTCGCGACCGATGATCACGTCGACAAGGAAATCGCGGGCTACTTGGATCCGAAGAAACCTCGGAGCTTCTTTCTCTATGCTGGCGCTGGCTCTGGGAAGACAAAGACACTGGTTCAGGCCTTAAATCATGTTCGTGCTAACCAAGCCGACCACTTCCGACTGCGAGGGCAGCGTATCGGAGTAATTACGTACACGAACGCAGCCGCGGACGAGATTCAGCGCCGAATTGCTTCAAATCCGCTGTTTAATGTTTCTACAATTCATAGTTTCGCTTGGGAGCTTATCAACGGGCTTACTCATGACATTCGCGAAGCACTTCGGGAAATTCTTCGAGCCAGAATCGAGAAGCTGAATGAAGAGGAAAAAAAGGGCCGCGGGGGCAAAGCTTCTATAGCGCGTCAAGCCAAGATCGCTTCGTCCTCGAAGAGGCTCGCGCGCTTAAGCTCGATAAAGAAGTTTGCATACAGCCCAACCGGCGAGAACAGAGAGCCGAACTCGCTTAACCACCACGAGGTGATTTCGATCTGCGCAAACTTCATCAGCTCTAAACCGCTCATGCAGTCTATCTTGATCGGTCGCTTTCCTTTATTGCTGATCGACGAGAGCCAAGACACAAACAAAGACCTTGTTGACGCACTTCTAGCGACAGCGCGACTCCATGAGGGTCGATTTTGCTTGGGCCTAATCGGCGATGTGATGCAGCGCATCTACCAAGATGGAAAAGACAATATTGAGAAGGATATTCCTGACACCTGGGCTACGCCTATCAAGAAGCTAAATCATAGATGCCCAAATCGCGTCATTCAGCTCATCAATAAAATTAGATCGGACGCTGATGCTCGTGACCAGGCTCCACGTAGCGATGCTATCGATGGGACTGTACGGCTTTTTCTGCGCCCCAATAGCGCCGACCGTCAGGCGACGGAGGAGTCAGTTCGGGGATTAATGGCGGATATCACGAAGGACGAGGATTGGCGAACACGAGATCGGTGCAAAATTCTGACCCTAGAGCATCACATGGCTGCTAAACGCCTTGGTTTTGAAGCTGTCCTGACACCCTTAATGTTGGTCGACAGTTGGCGAACTGGTGTCATTGAAGGCACGTTACCCGCTGTAAGCTTTTTCTCTGAAGTCATTCTTCCACTCGTCGAGGCCGAACAGCATGACGACAAATTCGCAGTGGCTAGAATTGTGCTGAAGCGTAGTCCACTCGTATCTCCCGATGTTTTGAAAGCTACTCCCGAGGGAGAAGCGCTGAAGAAAGCGCGAGATGCCGTCGCGGCTCTGATGTTACTCTGGAATGACCGAGTTCCTTCATGCGGCGAGGTGCTTGATAGCATCTCTGCGACGGGCCTTTTCGAAATTCCAGACGTATGGCAGCCCCTTGTAGCCTTGAGATCCTCCTCTGTTTCGGAGCAGGCGGACGACGAAGTACATGATCCGTTACCAGAACGTCTGCGGGCTTTGGAAGGGCTGCTGGAGGCGCCGTTCGATCAAATTCCCATTTACAAGCACTACGTGAGCGGAGCGGCTTCCTTTGACACGCACCAAGGGGTCAAAGGACTCGAATTCGATAGGGTTCTTGTCGTCATCGACAAGGAAGAAGAGCGCGGCTTTATGTTTTCATACAATAAGTTGTTCGGGGTCGAACCACTCTCGGCGAGAGATACCGAGCTTGCGGGTGAGGGTAAAGACAACTCAATCGATCGGACGCGTAGATTGCTGTACGTAACTTGTAGCCGAGCAAAGAAGAGCCTAGCGCTGATTATGTACACCGATCAGCCACTGGCGGCAAAAATGCATGTCGTCAGTAAAGGCTGGTTCTCCGAACAGGAAGTCGATGGCGCCTAAAGCTGACTTAGCGCTCGCGCGCTGCGCACCTGCCGGTGCGCGCCCCCTCATCCACCTTCGCCAAGGCTTCGGTGGACAGGCCCAGCTGAGCCCCCGGGTTCGTGCGACCCGGGGGTCGGCTTCGCCTTGTCGGGAGTTGCGTTTCTTGTCGCCGCGGTTTGATGCGCGCTGGATCTTCGTTCGGTCACGCTCTGAAAGATCACGGCTGCATCAACCCCCACCCTCGCCCGCCCCCATCTTGGGGGCGGGAAGAAGGCGAGAGCCTTTGCGCGCTGTCCGGAACCGAGGGTCCCCTACCTCCGCGCCTTGTTGTGCCAGGCCTTCAGGCGCCGCGCGGCTTCCGCCATGTCGGCGGTGGCGCCGGCGAAGGAGAAGCGCATGAAGTGGGCGCCGCGCGCGGGGTCGAAATCCAGGCCTGGCGTGGCGGCGATGCCGGTCTCCGCCAGCATGCGCTTGGAGAAGTCGAGGCTGTCCGACGTGAAATCCGCGACGTCGGCGTAGAGGTAGAAGGCGCCGTCGGGGACCGTGAGCCTGGTGAAGCCGGCTTTCGGCAGTTCTTCGAGCAGCAGCGCGCGGTTCTCGGCGTAGCGGCGGACGTTGGCGTCGAGCTCGTCGATCGCGTCGAAGGCGCCGAGGCCGGCGGCCTGGCTGACCGCCGGCGGGGAGATGAAGAGGTTCTGCGCCAGGCGCTCGACCGGGCGCATCAGGTCCGGCGGGAGGCCGAGCCAGCCCAAACGCCAGCCGGTCATCGAGAAATATTTCGAGAAGCTGTTGATGACGATCGCATGATCGCTGAACTGCGCCGCGGTCGCCGCCTGCATCCCGTAGGTGACGCCGTGGTAGATCTCGTCCGAGATCAGGCGCACGCCATGGGCGTCGCACCACTGGGCCAGCGCCTCAAGCTCCGCCGGCGTGACCATGGCGCCTACCGGGTTCGACGGCGAGGCGAGGATCAGGCCGTCGATCCGGCCCCCATCGGCGATGCGCTTGTCGAGCAATGCCGGGGTCGGCTGGAACTTGGTTTCGGGCTGGGTCTCGATCAGCACCGGCTCGATGCCGAGCACCGAGAGGATCTGCCGGTAGCAGGGATAGCCGGGGCTGGCCAGCGCCACGCGGTCGCCGGGATCGAAGGCGGCGAGGAAGGCCAGCAGGAAGCCGCCCGAGGAGCCGGTGGTGGCGGCGATCCGCTCGACGGGGAGCGCGCAGCCGTAGAAGTCGGCATAGTGTTTGGCGATCCGCTGCCGGAGCTCGAGCTGGCCCAGCGCCTCGGTATAGCCGAGCGGCCCCGCCTCCAGCGCCGCGGCGGCCGCCTCGCGCGCGCGGCGCGGCGCCGGCGTGCTCGGCTGGCCGACCTCGAGATGCAGCACCTCGGGCAGATTCTCCGCCGCGGCGCGGCGCGCATAGTCGCCGGCGGCGCGCATCACATCCATGACGATGAAGGGATCGATCGCCGAGCGTTTCGAGATCTTCGGCGGCGCGCCGGGTTTCACGGGCGCGGACTCATTGGTTGTTGACGGTGGTGGTGAGGCCGCTGCCGCGGAAGTCGTTGCGGAGCTGGCAGCTGTCGGGCGTGTCGGGCGTGCTCTTCGGGCACCAGATCGCGTTCACCCGGCCGAGCTTCTCGGCATGCTCGACCTTGAAGCCGGCGCCGGAGACGCCGCCCTGCGCGCCGGCGAGCTTGTCCTCGAGATAGACCGTGCCGGCGCCGTCGGCGAACAGCCGGCCGTCGCCCATCGCCTTGTCGATCGCCAGATCGTCGCGGGCGACCGCGTGGAACAGCAGCGCCTTGGCGATGGCCGCCGGCGCGCCGCCGCCGCCCGCCGCCAGGAAGTAGAGCCGGCCGCTGTGGTTGCTGGCCTGCATGATCGGCCCCAGGGCGCTGAAGCCGGCGCCGCGGTCGTTCGGCGCCGGCGCCAGGATGATGCCGGTGCCGGGCGCGATCCGCGCCGAGCCGAAGGGCGCGTTCATGGTGAACTCGCAGGCAACGCCTTGCCCGTCCGCGTCCATGGTGACGAGCCCGGTCGCCGAGGGATTCTCCTGCATGGCGGCGCCCGGCGCGTCGAGCCGGGCATTCATCGCGGCGTCGAGGTGATCGGACGCCGTCAGTTCCGCCACCGCCTTGGTCGCATCGCCGCCGGGCTTCATCCAGCCCTGCCGATCGGCGATCAGGCCGTTGATCGCCTTGGCGACCTCGGCGGGGTTGGAAGCGTCGATGTCGCCCAGCGCCTCGACCATCTGCGCGGCGAGCACGCCGCCGGCAGCGGGCGGTGCCGGGAAGAACAGCTGCTGCTCGCCGACGTCGATCGCCGCCGGCGGGTAGACCACCGTCTTCGACGCGCGCAGGTCCTCGATGGTCAAGGGCGCCCCGATCGACTGCGCGGCCTCGGCGAGGTTGCGGCCGAGCTGGCCGCTGTAGAACTCGTTGATGCCGCCGACCCGGATCCGCTCCAGCGCGGCGCCGAGGTCGACCTGGCGCAGGTTGTCGGTCTCGCCGCGCGGCACGCCGTCCTTGGTGAAGATCGCCGCCATCTGCGGGTCCTCACCGAGACGTGATCCGGCCGCCTGCAGCTCGGTCCCCAGCGCCCGGCTGATCGCCGTGCCGGTGCCGGCGAGGTTGGCGCCCGGCGTCACCAGCTGCGGCCAGGGCAGCTTGCCGTAGCGCGCGTTGATCGCCGCCATGCCGCGGACGTTGCCCGGCACCGCGACCAGCCCGCCCTTGGCCGCGCGCGGCAGGAAGTCGAAGACGTCGGTGGTCTCCTTCTCGGCGTCATGCACCAGGCAGACGCCGCCGCCGCCCAAGCCCGCCGCCGAAGGCAGGGTGACGGCGAGCGCGAAATAGGCCGCGACCGCGGCATCGGCGGCGTTGCCGCCATTGGCCAGCACGTCGCGGGCGACCAGGGCGGCGCGCGGCTCGTCCACCACCGCGCCGCCGCGCATGTCGGATTGCCACCAGCTGTCGCCGAAGGGGCCGACGTTTTCCGGATTGCCCTGGGCGCGGGTGGATTGCAGCTTGTCGTTCGAGTTGACCGTGGTCCGGGCGACGGGTCCCCCGCCGCAGGCCGCCAGCGCCGGCAGCAAAGCGGCGCCGAGCAGGATCGCCTTGGCCCGGGCGTTGAACCTGACAAAGCCGCCGAAATCTCCGGATTTGCGCCCTTCGTCGCGGGGTTTCGGCGGGGCCGGGGCGACCCTGGATCGCACCGGTAAAGTATGATAGGCGCTAGGCATGTTCTGCTCTCCCCAGGGATCGGTTTTGCACCCGCGGTTCAGCGGCTCGGCTTCAATCCACCGGCTCAGCGAGGGCCCGCGGCTGCAACCCGCCCGAACCGCCGCCGTTCTTGGAGGCAGCCGCTCGAGCCGGGGCGAGCATAGAGAAGGACCCAGGATTTGATCAACCGACTGCTTCGCCGCGCCAGCTGGCTTGCAGCGGCCGTGGTGGCGACGCTGGTCACCGCGCTTCCCGCCGCGGCCCAGGGCGTGGGCCTGATCCGCGACGCCGAGATCGAAGCGACCATCCGCGCCTATGCCGACCCGATCTTCAAGGCCGCCGGGCTCGACGCCTCCGCGATCCAGGTGCATCTGGTCAACGACAACCGGATCAACGCCTTCGTCGCGGGCGGGATGAACATGTACATCAACACCGGGCTGCTGATGCGGGCCGACAACCCGAACCAGGTGATCGGCGTGATCGCGCACGAAACCGGCCATATCGCCGGCGGCCACCTGGTGCGGATCCAGGACGAGATGCGCAACGCGACGATCCAGAGCATCCTGGCCATGCTGGCCGGCGCCGCCGCCGGCATCGCCACCGGCAATCCGGGGGTCGGCGCCGGCACGATGGTGCTGGGCCAGGGCATGGCGTTGCGCGACGTCCTGAAATACAGCCGCACCCAGGAAGCCTCGGCCGACCAGGCGGGCATGAAGTTCCTGGACGAGACGCACCAGTCCTCGCGCGGCATGCTGCAGTTCTTCGAGAAGCTCGAGGACCAGATCTCGCTGAACACCGAGCGTCAGGATCCCTATCTGCAGACCCATCCGCTGACCCGCGACCGCGTCGATTCCGTGCAGGCGCATGTCGACCAGTCGCCCTACAGCGACGCCCATGATTCGCCGCAGCTGGTGGAGCGGCACCAGCGCATGCTGGCCAAGCTCAAGGGCTTCCTGTGGCCGCTGAACCAGGTGATGCTGGCCTATCCGCCGAGCGACACCTCGCAGCCGGCGCGCTATGCCCGCGCGATCGCCTTCTTCCGCGTCAGCCGGATGAACGATGCCCTGACCCTGATGGACAGCCTGCTGAAAGAATCGCCGGACGATGCCTTCTATATCGAGCAGAAGGCGCAGATCCTGTTCCAGAACGGCCGGGTCGCCGACGCCGTCCAGCTCTACCACCGCGCCGTCGAGCTGCAGCCGCGCGAGGCGCTGCTGCGCCAGGAGCTCGGCCAGGCCGAGCTCGAGACCGAGGACCCGCGCTATGTGAAGCCGGCGATCCAGAACCTGGAATTCGCCGCGGCGATGCAGGCCAAGGATCCCGAGGTCTGGCGGCTGCTCGCCATCGCCTATGGCCGGGACGACAACGTGCCGATGTCCGCGCTCGCCCAGGCCCAGGAAGCCATGGCCCGGGGCGACAAGAAGGAAGCCCGCGCCTGGGCCCGCCACGCGCTGAAAGGGCTGCCCGCCGGCTCGCGCGGCGCGCTGCAGGCCGACGACATCATCTCCGCCACCGGTGGCGCGGAAGGCGAGGACGACGAGTGAGTTTTTTCCGATGAAGGACCCCAGATGAAGACCTTGTTCAGCGCCCTGCTGGCGCTCCTGCTGCTGACCCCGCTCGCTGCCGCGCAGGAGACCGGCACCAATCCCGGCATGACACCCGAGCAGAAGACCGAGATCGAAAAGATCGTCCACGATTACCTGCTGAAGAATCCCGAGGTGATCCGCGAGGCGATCCAGGAATTGCAGGCCAAGGAAGAGCAGAGCAAGGCCGACGCCCAGACCCAGGCGGTGCTCCAGAACAAGGACGCCCTGTTCAACGACCCGGCGACGCCGGTCGCCGGCAACCCGATGGGCGACGTGACCGTGGTCGAGTTCTTCGATTACCACTGCCCCTATTGCAAGGCGGTCGCCTCGCCGCTGCAGAAGCTGATCGAGGAGGACAAGGGTGTCCGGCTGGTGATGAAGGAGTTCCCGATCCTCGGCCAGGATTCCATCCTCGCCTCGCAGGCGGCGCTCGCCTCGGTCGGCCAGGGCAAGTATTGGGAATTCCACCAGGCGCTGATGGAGCATCGCGGCCCGTTCGACATGGAGGTGATCAAGAGCATCGCCGCCAAGGTCGGGCTCGACCCCGAGAAGCTCGAAGCCGACATGCAGAGCGACAAGATCAAGCCGGCGATCTCGGCCAACCATGACCTGGCCAAGACGCTGGACATCGGCGCGACCCCGACCTTCATCATCGGCGACCAGGTGGTCGAAGGCGCGGTGCCGCTGGAACAGCTGAAAGACCTGATCAAGAAGGCCCGCGGCAGCTGACCCGGCCCGGCGCGGGCGCCGGATTCTCCAGCGATTTCCGGCTTTTGCCCGAAGGCGGCGGCGTCCTGCCCGGGGCAAAAGGCCGGTTTTGTTGCGATCCCTCCAAGCGCTGGCTATAAGGGCCCGGGCGACAAGCCCGTTTCGGGCGTCCCTGACCGATTCTTTCTGACCTAAAATTGGGCGAGCGATTCTTGGCGAAATCCGCAAAACGCGAAACCACCGATCTGCTGGTGCTGAACGGGCCGAACCTCAATCTGCTGGGGCAGCGGCAGCCGGAGATCTATGGCCGCGCCACGCTGGACGATATCGCGGCTTCGGTGGTCGCGCGGGCGAAGGAATTCGGGCTCAGCGTGGACTTCCGCCAGTCCAACCATGAAGGCCATCTGGTCACCTGGGCCCAGGAGGCGCGCGACAGCGCCCGGGCCATCATCATCAACCCGGGGGGCCTCAGCCACACTTCGGTGGCGCTCCTGGATGCGCTGATCTTCACCGAGCTGCCGGTGATCGAGGTGCATCTCTCCAACATCCACCGCCGCGAGAGCTTCCGGCATCATTCCTTCGTCAGCAGCGCGGCCGCCGGCGTGATCGTCGGGCTCGGCCCGCAGGGCTACGTGCTGGCGGTCGATGCCCTTGCGGGAATCCTGGGCGCGAACATCCTGAAGGCGGCCAAGCCTGAGTCCAAAGGCCCCAAGTCCAAGAAGAGGCGTGCATGAGCAAGTTCGACGTCGATGAAGCCCTGGTCCGGAAACTGGCCGGGCTCTTGAAGGATACCGGTCTCAGCGAGATCGAGTTCGAGAGCGAGGGCAAGCGCATCCGCGTCAACAGCGGCGCCGCCGGCGCCGTGCAGTTTCCGGTCGCGGCTGCCGCGCCCGCCGCAGCCGCGCCCGCCGCACCGGCGGCGGCGCCGGCATCCGGCGGCGGCGTGCCCGCGGGCGCCTTGACCTCGCCGATGGTCGGCACCGCCTATCTCGCGCCCGAGCCGGGTGCGGCGCCCTTCGTGAAGGCGGGCGACCGCGTGAACAAGGGCCAGACCGTGCTGATCATCGAGGCGATGAAGGTGATGAACCCGATCCAGGCGCCGGTCTCCGGCACCGTGAAGGACATCCTGATCGCCGACGGCCAGCCGGTCGAGTTCGGCGAAGCCATGATGATCATCCAGTAGAAGAATGTTCGAAAAGGTCCTGATCGCCAACCGCGGCGAGATCGCGCTTCGCATCCATCGCGCCTGCCGCGAGATGGGCATCCGCACCGTCGCCGTGCATTCGACCGCCGACGCCGAGGCGATGAACGTGCGCCTGGCCGACGAGAGTGTCTGCATCGGGCCGCCGGCCTCGCGCGACTCCTATCTCAACATGGCGGCGATCATCTCCGCCGCCACCATCACCGGCGCCGACGCGATCCATCCCGGCATCGGCTTCCTCTCGGAGAACGCCGCCTTCGCCCAGATGGTCGAGGAGCACGGCATCACCTTCATCGGCCCCAGCCCCGAGCATCTGGTCATCATGGGCGACAAGGTGCAGGCCAAGGACGCGGCCAAGCGCTTCGGCATCCCGGTGGTCCCGGGCTCCGACGGCGAGATCAGCGGCGAGGCGGAAGCGAAACGCATCGCCGAGGAGACCGGCTATCCGGTGCTGATCAAGGCGGCGGCCGGCGGCGGCGGCAAGGGCATGCGGGTCGCAACCTCCGAGGCCGACCTGATGGCCGCCTATTCCATGGCGCGCACCGAAGCCAAGGCGGCATTCGGCAACGACGCGGTCTATATGGAGAAGTATCTCTCCCACCCGCGGCATATCGAGATCCAGATCATCGGCGACAGCCACGGCAACGTGGTGCATCTCGGCGAGCGCGACTGCTCGCTGCAACGCCGCCATCAAAAGGTGCTGGAAGAAGCGCCCTCGCCCGCCTTGAACGCGGCGCAGCGGGCCAAGATCGGCAAGATCGCCGCCGATGCGATGAAGTCGATGGGCTACAAGTCGGCCGGCACCATCGAGTTCCTGTTCCAGGACGGCGAGTTCTACTTCATCGAGATGAACACAAGGCTGCAGATCGAGCATCCGGTGACCGAGATGATCACCGGCATCGACCTGGTGCGCGAGCAGATCCGCGTCGCCGCCGGCGCGCCGCTGTCCTTCACCCAGGAGGACGTGGTGATCAACGGCCATGCGATCGAGTGCCGGCTCAACGCCGAGGATCCGGAGACCTTCCTGCCTTCGCCCGGCCGCGTCACCGACTATCACCCGGCCGGGGGCCTGGGCGTGCGGGTCGATTCCGCGCTCTATTCCGGCTATCGCGTGCCGCCGAACTACGACAGCCTGGTCGCCAAGCTGGTGGTGCACGGGCGCAGCCGCAACGAATGCCTGATGCGGCTCCGCCGCGCGCTCGAGGAGATGGTGATCGGCGGCATCAAGACCAACACGCCGCTGCACAGCCGCATCATCGCGGCGCCGGATTTCATCAACGGCGCCTATGATATCCGCTGGCTGGAGAAGTTCGTCGCCGGCGAGATTTGATTCTCGGCGCTGAGGGCGCTGGATCGTCGTTCGGCGCTTCTTCCTGCATCATCACGGCTGCATCAACCCCCTACCTAGCCCCCCATCTTGGGGAAGGAACTCTATTGAAGAGGCTGTGGCGAGTGACGGGCTCTTCTATTTGGCGCGAATTTGAGCGAGTGCAGCACAAGCCTCGCGACTCGTCACATTCCGCTGTCAAGCCTGTGTGATTTGGAGCCAGGACGACTCATTCCGGGTGGCCAGCGGGCGCATGGCGGTGATAGCCTTCCCATAACGGAATGGCGTGGACACCGATCGGAATCGATGTCGAACAGGGCGAAGCCGGCCAAGATCACCGCGGAAATGCTGCTCCGGGCCTATGCCATCGGCATTTTCCCGATGGCCGAGGCGCGCAACGATCCCGAGCTCTACTGGATCGACCCCGAGGCGCGCGGCATCATCCCGCTGGATTCCTTCCATGTCTCGCACAGCCTCAGAAAGACCATCCGCAACGGGCCCTTCACCGTCACCTGCGACACCCGGTTCGAAGAGGTGGTCGAGGCCTGCGCCGCGCCGGCGCCGGGCCGCCGCCAGACCTGGATCAACCAGACCATCTTCGACCTCTGCTGCCAGCTCTACCGCATGGGCCATGCCCACAGCGTCGAGACCTGGTTCGAGGGCAAGCTGGTCGGCGGGCTCTATGGAATCTCGCTGGGCGGCGCCTTCTTCGGCGAAAGCATGTTCTCGACCGCGACCGATGCCAGCAAGGTGGCGCTGGTGCACCTGGTCGCCCGGCTGCGGCAGGGCAATTACGGCCTGCTCGACACCCAGTTCGTCACCAAGCATCTCTCCGGCTTCGGCGCGCTGGAAATCCCGCGCGAGGATTATCGCAAGCGCCTGACTTCGGCCCTGGCGCGGCAGGCGCATTTCTCCATCGACATGGACCCGGAAGCGCTCGAAGCGCTGATCGGGAAGAAGTAGCGGCTACTGCGGCGCGGGTTCCGCGGGCGCGGCCGGCTTCTTGTCTTTATCCCCGGCCGGCGCGGCGGGGTCGGCGGCGGGCGGTTCGCCGGTGCTGCCGTCGGCATTCACGCAGTCGAGCACGATCAGGTCGTAGACCGGGTGTTCCAGGGCCGAGAGCGCCGGGCTCGAGGCGAACATCCAGCCCGAGAAACGCTGCACCGGCTTCTCGTCCGGCTTCACCTCGACCACTTCGAGGAAGGCGGCGGCTTCCGGCGCTTCTTCCGGCGGGTGCTTGTCGCAGGCCCGCGCGGTGATCTGCAGCGCGCCGAAGCTGACGGTGCCGCCGACCGGCACCTTGATCTCCGAGACCCGAGCGGTGATCTTGTCCAGGCCCTGCAAGAGCACGGTGTCCATGGGAATCGCGGCAGCCGGACCAGAAAACACCATTGGCAGCAGCGCCAGCGTCGCCGCCGCGAGAGAGAACCGGGTCAGACTCATTTCGGCTTTCGGTAGGGGTTCTTCAGGCCTTCGAGCATGTCGTTGAACACGGCGCGGATCTGCGCCTCGTCGCAACCCATCAAGACCGCGTCTTCCAGGGCGTCCTGGGCGAGGCCGCGGATCTCCTCGAGGTTCTGGTTCAAGACTTTGATTTTTTCAAGGCAGGAGACCGGCTTGCCGTCCGGCTGTTTCCAGGTGGGCGGGCTGAAGCCCTGATCGTCGGTCTCGCTTGTCGCCATGGCTCATATGTTAGCAGCCGTCGGGGCTCCGGCAAGAGCCCGGGGCATCCCTATTGGATCTGGTCTTCGCTCTTCTTGTCGCCGCCGGAGAGCGCCATGCCGATGAGCTTGTTGAGGCTCAAGGCGCCGGTCGCGTGGCGGAAGGTGTCGCCGTCCTTCAGGAACTCGTCGCCGCCGCCCAGCTGCAGGTTGACATAAGGATTGCCGAGCAGGCCGTCCTGATCGACGTTCGCGGCGGTCTCGGTGTCGAGCTGGACGTCGCCGGCGATGTCGAGGGTGATCACCGCCTGGAAATTCTTGGCATCGAATTCCTGCTTCACCACGGTGCCGACCTTGACGCCGGCGGCGCGCACGTCGGTGCCCGGGGTGATCGAGCCGCCCTGGTCGAGGCGCATGATGAGGTGATAGCCGTTGCTCGCCTGCTTCACGCCGGAGGCGTTGTAGACGATGAACAGGAAGGCCGCCGCGGCCAGCAGCACGACGGCGCCCATCACGGTTTCCAGCACATTGCGCTGCATCTTCAGGCTCTCCCCATCAAGAGCGCGCCGCCTCACCCCGGATCGGCGCTGCTCGTCGCATCTGGTTTAAAACAGGCCCCTTGGACTCAAGCCGGCGTCCAGGGCTCGTAGTCGCCGGTCGCCTTGGCGCGATGCCCGCCCATCAAGGTATGGCCCGGCGGCAGATAGGCCTGGCCGGTGCCGGTCAGATTCGGAATATGCGGCTTCTGCCAGGCCTTGGGCGCGGTGCCCTGCACCGGCGGCTCGGCCAGGTTCGAATGCAGCCAGGCATGCCATTCCGGGGGAACCTTGCTCGCCTCGGGCGCGCCCTTGTACATGACCCAGCGGCGCTCCCGCTTCTCGCCCTTGGTCCGGCGGTCAATGTAGTAGCGGTTGCCGTAAGCATCCGTCCCGACCAGCGCGCCGTGCAGACGGGTGAAAAGCCAAGTGCCGAACGACATGGGACTCCGAAAGGTTGAGAACCGGCCTGAAATCGGCCGCACTATAGCCAGCGCGCCCCTCTGAGGCAAGGCAGCCGGAACCCCGCCGAAGCCCCGCAAATACCCGTCATTCCAGGGATTTTTCCATCACCAGATAGGTCGGCTGGGCATAGCCGGGGTGGCTGCGGCGGTCGGTTTCGCGGTAGCCCAGCGACTGGAACAAGGCGATGTTCCCGGCGAGCGCGATCCGCACCTGGACCTCGCAGAGCTTGTGGCCGCGGGCCTGGACGAAGCCCTCCCCCGTCCGCATCAGCCGCCGCGCCAGGCCCTGCCGGCGGAGGGTCGGATCGACCGCGAGGCGGCCGAGATAGCCGTGCCCGTCCTTGTCCTCGGCGATGATGCAGCCGACCGGCCGGTCGTCCTGCAGCACCAGGAAGCCGCCGCCGCCGGCCAGCTTCTGCGCGATCAATTCCGGCGTTTCCACGAAGACGCTCGATTCCGGGACGAGCACGCCGCGGTATTCGGCGAAGGCCCGGCGCATGACGTCGAGCAGCACGGCCGCTTCGCTGGGCGCGGCGGGACGGATGACGATCGTTTCCGGCATCGCTGGACAGTAGCGGAACCGGCTTGCGATAGTCAGCCGCCTTTCCGGAGGGGAATCCTGAGTACCGACAACCAGCACCGCTATGCGATCGGCCTGACGCTGATCCTGCTCTGCGCCACCTTCTTCAGCCTGATCACCACTTTCTCGAAGTTTGCCTATGAGGCGGGCTCGAATCCCTTGACCGTGGTCGAGGCGCGCTCGGTCGCCTTCATCCTGGTGGTGGCGGTTTATCAATCGCTGCAGCGCCGCTCCTTGAAGCTGCCGCGGCGGACCTTCATCGCCAGCTTCCCGATGGGGCTCGGCATCCTCTTGATGTCGGTCGGCTATCTCTCCTCGGTCTATTTCATCAAGGTGAGCCTGGCGGTGGTGCTGCTCTACAGCTTTCCGCTGCTGGTGGGACTGCTGGCCGCGGTTTCCGGCCGCGAGCGGATCCGGCTGCCCAAGGCGTTGGCCTTGCTGGTCGCCTTCACCGGCCTGGTGATGGCGGTGGGGCTCGAGACCGACGACATCGACTGGCGCGGCATCGCCTTGGTGCTGATGGCGGCCTTGGGGATCGCCGGCAACCTGACCTTCAGCGGCCCCTACCTCGAGGGCGTGGACAGCCTGACCGTCAACATCTGGACCAATCTCTGGGGCGCCCTGGCGCTCGGCGCCTTCCTGGCGCTCGCCGGCGGCGTCGCCTGGCCGGCGACCGGCTTCGGCTGGGCGATGATCGGCGCGGTCATCTTCTGCTACATCCTCGGCCTCGGATTCATGTTCGGCGCGCTCAAATACCTGCCGCCGAGCCAGGCCGCGGTCATGCTGAACCTCGAGCCGGTCATCACGATCTTCGTCGCCGTGCTCTGGCGCGGCGAGGCGCTCCTGCCCCTGCAATGGTTGGGCGTCGCTATCATGTTGGCAGCCTTGTGTTTTTCCGCGCTCCGCGGCGCCAAGTCAGAAGCCTGATCGGCCTTTTTCGCGGCTTTCTTTCCCGTGAGATTCAGCGACGCGGCTATTTTCGCGGGGGAGCACAATATCTAGGGGCGTCAACATCAAAGATCGCCAAATCTAGAAATTTCTCCGTTGCACCTCACCGTAACCCGGACGCAATATCTGGCGGTAGGCGCCGGCTGGGTCACCAGTAATAGCGCGCCACATCAACCCCTTCGATCACTTTGCTGAAGCGATTTCTGCAGAGGGAGGGGGATTCTCTTCGGGGCTAGCGGTTAACCACCGTTTCGACATCGTGACCACGAGTGCAGCAGGGGTCTGAACATGCGCATTGAACGCCGTTTCACCAAAGCCGATCAGTCGCCTTACGCGGAGATCAACTTCCAGCAGACCACCAGCGAGATTCGCAATCCCGACGGATCGGTGGTGTTCAAGCTGGACGGGATCGAAGTCCCCGCCGACTGGTCGCAGGTGGCGAGCGACGTCCTGGCGCAGAAGTATTTCCGCAAGGCGGGAGTCCCGACCCGGCTCCGCCCCGTGGTGGAAGCCGATGTCCCGGAATGGCTGTTCCGCCAGGAAGCCGACCGCGAAGCGCTGATCAAGCTGCCGGCGAACGAGCGCACCACGGGCGAGAAGAGCGCCAAGCAGGTGTTCGATCGCCTGGCCGGCACCTGGACCTATTGGGGCTGGAAGGGCGGCTATTTCGATTCAGAAGCCGATGCGAAAGCCTTTTACGACGAGATGCGGTTCATGCTGGCCAAGCAGATGGCCGCGCCGAACTCGCCGCAGTGGTTCAACACCGGCCTGCATTGGGCCTATGGCATCGATGGTCCGAGCCAAGGCCACTACTACGTCGATTTCAAATCGGGCGAGTTGACCGCGTCGGCATCCGCCTACGAGCACCCGCAGCCGCATGCCTGCTTCATCCAGTCGGTCTCCGATGATCTCGTCAACGAAGGCGGCATCATGGACCTCTGGGTCCGCGAGGCGCGCCTCTTCAAGTACGGCTCCGGCACCGGCTCCAACTTCTCCAAGCTGCGCGGCGACGGCGAGCGGCTTTCGGGCGGCGGCCGTTCCTCCGGCCTGATGTCCTTCCTGAAGATCGGCGACCGCGCTGCCGGCGCCATCAAGTCGGGCGGCACCACCCGCCGCGCCGCGAAGATGGTCACCGTCGATCTCGACCATCCCGACATCGAGACCTACATCAACTGGAAGGTCACCGAGGAGCAGAAGGTGGCCGCCATGGTCTCCGGCTCCGCGCTCTGCAACCTGCATCTCAACCGCGTGATGCAGGCAGCCCATGCCGGCGAAGGCGAAGGCCGCTTCGACCCGAAGCAGAATCCGGCGCTGAAAGCGGCGATCCGCGAGGCGCGCAAGGCCACCGTCTCGGAGAACTACATCCAGCGCGTCATCCATTTCGCCGAGCAGGGCTATCGCCAGATCGAGTTCAAGACCTACGACACCGATTGGGACAGCGAGGCCTATCTCACCGTTTCCGGCCAGAATTCCAACAACTCGGTCCGCGTCTCCAACGACTTCATCCAGGCTGTGGTGAACGACGGCGACTGGAACCTCATTCGCCGCACCGACGACAAGGTCCACAAGACGCTCAAGGCCCGCGACCTCTGGGAGAAGATCGGCTTCGCCGCCTGGGCCTCCGCGGATCCGGGAGTCCAGTTCGACACCACGATCAACGAATGGCATACCTGCCCGGAATCCGGCCGCATCAACGCCAGCAATCCCTGCTCGGAATACATGTTCCTGGACGACACGGCCTGCAACCTGGCGTCCATGAACCTGATGACCTTCAAGAACGAGGCTGGCTTCGACATCGCCGCCTATGAGCATGCGACCCGGCTCTGGACCGTGGTGCTCGAGATCTCGGTCTTGATGGCGCAGTTCCCGTCCAAGGAAATCGCGCAACTCTCTTACGAATTCCGCACGCTCGGCCTCGGCTACGCCAATATCGGCGGCCTGCTGATGGAGATGGGCATCGGCTATGACAGCGACCAGGGCCGCGCGCTGACCGCGGCGCTGACCGCGATCATGACCGGCGTCTCCTACGCGACCTCGGCGGAGATGGCGGGCGAGCTCGGCGCCTTCCCGAGCTATCAGAAGAACGCCCAGCATATGCTGCGCGTCATCCGCAACCACCGCCGCGCGGCTTATGGCGAGACTTCCGGCTACGAGGGTCTTTCGGTCCCGCCGGTGCCGCTCGACAGCGCCAACTGCCCCGACCAGCGCCTGGTCGAGGCCGCCAAGCGCGCCTGGGACAAGGCGCTGGAACTGGGCGAGCAGCATGGCTATCGCAACGCGCAAGCCACGGTGATCGCGCCGACCGGCACGATCGGCCTGGTGATGGATTGCGACACCACCGGCATCGAGCCCGACTTCGCGCTGGTGAAGTACAAGAAGCTCGCCGGCGGCGGCTATTTCAAGATCATCAACCGCTGCGTCCCGGACGCGCTGAAGACGCTCGGCTATCAGCCCAGCGAGATCGAAGAGATGGTGCGCTATGTGGTCGGCCACGCCACCTTGCGCGGCGCACCGGGCATCAACCACCAGACGCTGAAGGCCAAGGGCTTCACCGACGTCGCCCTGGACGCGGTCGAGAAGGCGGTCGCCACCGCCTTCGACATCCGCTTCATCTTCAACAAATACACGCTCGGCGAAGGCTTCTGCCGCGATGCGCTCGGCTTCACCGAGGCCGAACTGAACGAGCCGACCTTCGACATGCTGAGCGTGCTCGGATTCAGCAAGGCCGATTACGAAGCCGCCAACACCTTTGCTTGCGGCGCGATGACCCTGGAAGGTGCCCCCTTCCTGAAGGACGAGCACCTGCCGGTGTTCGATTGCGCCAATCCCTGCGGCAAGATCGGCAAGCGCTATCTCTCGGTCGAGAGCCATATCCGCATCATGGCGGCGGCGCAGAGCTTCATCTCCGGCGCCATCTCCAAGACCATCAACATGCCGAACCGCAGCTCGGTCGAGGCCTGCAAGGACGCCTACATGCTCAGCTGGCGCCTGGGCGTGAAGGCCAACGCGCTTTATCGCGACGGCTCCAAGCTCTCGCAGCCGCTCGCCTCCTCGGTGCTGGGCGACGAGGACACGGTCGAGGACGTGATCGAAGCCAATCCCGCCGCCCGCGCCCCGATGGTCGCCGAGCGGATCGTGGAACGGGTGATCGAGCGCGTGGTCGAGAAGGTGGCGGAGAACGAGCGCGCCCGCCTGCCGGAACGCCGCAAGGGCTATACCCAGAAGGCGATCGTCGGCGGCCACAAGGTGTATATCCGCACCGGCGAATACGAGAACGGCAAGCTGGGCGAGATCTTCATCGACATGCACAAGGAAGGCGCCGCCTTCCGCTCACTGATGAACAACTTTGCGATCGCGATCTCGATCGGCCTGCAATACGGCGTGCCGCTGGAAGAGTATGTCGAGGCCTTCACCTTCACCCGCTTCGAGCCCAATGGCATCGTCGAGGGCAATGACGTGATCAAGATGGCGACCTCGATCCTGGACTACATCTTCCGGGAGCTCGCGGTCTCCTATCTCGGCCGCAACGACCTCGCCCATGTGAAGCCGGACGATCTCGACTTCGACGCCATGGGCTCGGGCGAGCGCGAGACCGCGGTGCGTGAGAACGAGAAGTCGGATCGCGGCCTGGAAGTGGTGAAGAAGATCGCGTCCTCGGGCTTCGTCCGCTCGAACCTCGTCCTGTTCCGCAATGTCGGCAACACCGCGCTCGCCCAGGAGCATCACGAGCACCACGAAGCGGTGATGATGGAGCGCAACGGCGCCCCGGTCTCGGCCGGCGTGCAGATCGCGGTCGAAGCCGCGATGACCTCGGCGGAAAGCGCCATCATCGGCCAGACCGTCGCCAAGGCCGTCGATGACCGCATCGCCAAGATCCGCGAAGCCCGCGTCAAGGGCTACGAGGGCGATTCCTGCGGCGAATGCGGCAACTTCACGCTGGTCCGGAACGGCACCTGCATGAAGTGCAACACCTGCGGTTCCACGAGCGGCTGCAGCTAAGACCCCTAAGTCCTTAGTCGAAGGCCCCAGCATCGGGCTCCCGGAGCGATCCGGGGGCCCGATGTGCTTTCGGGCTGCGGCGCTTTGGGGGGCGGCTCAGCGGGCCGATTTCCGGCGTGACGGCTATAGCCCTTTGCGCCAAGATTATTTCTTTGCGCAACCTGAAGGAGGTCGGCCATCAACTCGACCATGCAGCCGCTTGAACGATCGCAGAGCGCGTCCCCTGCCTTTGAGGCGGGGACCTGCCGGGCTTTCGTCATCCACAATCCGATTTCGGGTCGCCGCGGCGGCAGGCTGCGCAAGGTCCTGGCGCAGCTGGAGCAGATGGGCTGCCGATTCGTCATCCACCACACAACGCATCGCGGCCATGCGCGGGAACTGGCGGCGCAGGTGTCGGCATCCGAGTACGACCGGATTGTCGTCTCCGGCGGCGATGGCACGATCAACGAGGTGTTCAACGGCCTCACCCCGCAGTCGCCGCCGGTCGCGATCGTTCCGCGCGGGACGGCCAATGTGCTCGCCGCTGAGATCGGCCTCGGCCTCAACGCCGGCGGGATCGCGCGGACCATCGTCCATGGCGAGCCGCGTCGGGTCAGCCTGGGCGACATCAACGGCCACAAATTCCTGCTGATGGCCGGGGTCGGTTTCGATGCGCAAGTGGTGGCGACGGTGTCGTCCCGGCTGAAGCGCGCGATCGGCAAGGGCGCCTATGTGCTCGCCAGCCTGCAGCAGATGATCCGCGGCAACTTCCCGCGCTTCCAGCTGCGGGTCGACGGCGTTCCCTTCGAGGCGGCTTCCGTGGTGATCGCCAACGCCCATTACTATGGCGGCAAGTTCGTCTGCGCCCCGGCGGCGCGGCTGGAGACCGCCGACCTGCAGGTCTGCCTGTTCGGGCATGGCAGCCGTTTTTTCGTCGCCGTCTACGGCCTGGCGCTGATGCTGGGCTTCCTGCCCAAGGCGCCCGGCTATCGCATCCTCACGGCGACGCGGATCGAGATCCTGCAGCCGGACGGCGCGGCGTTTCAATGCGACGGCGACTTCATCGGCCATACCCCGGCCGTGGCGACCATCACGCCGCAAGCGGCCCGGCTGGTGTTTCCACGGTAGCATCGCGCGTCAGGCGGCCGGTGCGCGCGATGTGTTTTTGATCTCTGCGCCACGCCGATGGTAGAGTTGCGGCAGATGCGTTGGGGGAAGGCATGCAGGCGGTCGCGCGGAAATTCATCCACCTTCTTCTTGTCGCCACCATCGCCGGATGCGCGTCGGCAGTTCCAAACACCGATCCCGGTGCCGCCTATTGCGAGGCCTTGGAAGAGCTCTTGAACCGCTGTACCACCCGCTTCATGAGCAGCCCGGTGGCACGCGGCGACCAGAGCGGCTGCGTTCCGGTCTCAGAAGCGCTCAAGCCCGAGATCAGTGCCGCGCTGGCCGGCTCGGCGCCCGGCTCGCTGAGATACGAGCAGATCACCCGCAATGTCGAGAATGCAAACGGCTACCTGTTCGATGCCTTCTTGCATCAGATCGTGGTTCGGCCCGACTTCCTGATCGACAATTGCCGCGACATTGCGTCCTGGAAGCAATGACGGGTGAGCGTTGGAGCAGATGCCATGACCACGCTTCCCAACCGCCCGAACACCGCGCTGCTGGTGATCGACATGCAGATTGCGGTCGTCGCCAAGGCGCATGCGCGCGACGCCGTCGTCGCCAATATCGCCGCGCTGGTCGAGCGGGCGCGGGCGCGGCGGATTCCGGTGGTCTGGGTCCAGGATCTGGAGGTGGACGGCGGCAAGGGCAACGCCGGCTGGCCGCTGGTGCCGGAACTCAAGCCCGCCGCCGGCGAGCCCTTGGTCGAGAAGGCCCATGGCGATTCCTTCGAGGAAACCGCGCTCGAAACCGTGCTGTCGGGGCTCGGGGTCGGACGGCTGGTGGTGGCCGGGGCGCAGACCGATGCCTGCATCCGCTGCACCATCCACGGCGCCTGCACCCGGGGCTATGACGTGCTGCTGGTGAGCGATGGCCATACCACCGAAGATCTGACGGAATGGGGCGCGCCGCCGCCCGAGCAGGTCATCGCCCACACCAATCTTTATTGGGCCCACCACACGGCGCCGGGGCGAAAAGCCGGCACGGCGAAGACCGCGGACGTGGATTTCGGCGGCGCCTAGGGGCCTTGGCGGAAGGGCATTTCAGGGCATTCGGCCCCAAACCACATTTTCGAATTATTTTAACCATATTTTCCCTGCCCCGCCGCGGCATGCCGGCGTAGGATTTCTGTCTACGCATGGCGGTCGTTTGTGACGTCTCGTTTGTGACGTTGCGCTTCCTGGGGGGCGAATGATGAAGATGCGTGTGGCTTTTGCCGTGGCCGGTCTGGCGCTCGGCGCTTTCCTCGCTTCCGCGGTCGCCCAGGCGGCGACCTATGATCTGGCGGCGGATTTCAGCAGCGCCAACAGCCTGGGGAGTCCCTGGTCGATCACCTATAACGGCGGCACCACCCTGCCGACCCAGGCCGCGGTGGGCAGCAACGGCAACCATCTGGAGCCCGCCATTCCCGGGGCATTCTTCGGCACCGGCACCAATCTCAACAGCGACAACCCGTTCGCCTTCGTGGCGGGCAAGGATGGCTCGCAAGCCGGTCTCACGGACGGGGACTTCCTGACCGGCGACGTCGTCATTCACACGCCCAACAGCGGCAGCGACCTGACGATCGCCTGGACCGCCCCCGTGGCGGGCATCATCGACAACCTGGTCTTCGACGTCTGGTATGCGCATTCCAGCGTCACGCGCTCGAACAATGTGGAGTTCAGCCTGGGTGCGACCGTCCTCAACTGGGTAACCTCGACGGCGCAGAACTCCAACCGCTCCGGCGCAGGAGGCGCAACCGGTGGGCCGGTCTCCGTCAACGCCGGCGACCTGCTGACACTGACCTTCGCCAAGACCGCCGGGTTACCGCCGGGCTCGGATTTCGGATCGCTGACCGGGCTCAACCTGGCGTTCGACTTCACCGCCAGCGCGGTCACGCCGATCCCGGCGACGCTGCCGCTGTTCGTCAGCGCGCTCGCCGGCCTCGGCTGGTTCGCGCGCCGCCGGCGGCAGCAAGCCTGAACGCAGAGAACCCTCTGCACCGGAGAAAAGGCCGCCGCGCGCGGCCTTTTCTTTTTCGACCGCACCAGCTGTCCGGCCCGCGTCTACCCCCTGGCGCGAGGCGGCGCGCTGCGCTTAACATCCCGGCCATGACGCATCGGAGCCGCCTCGCCACCCCCGCTCTCCTGCTGCTGGCAGCGCTGCTCGGCAGCAGGCCGGCCGGCGCCATCATCAACGGCAAGCCGGTGACCGGGCAGGAATGGTACGCGCCGGCCGTGGTCGGGCTGCTGCTGACCACGGACGAGGACCGGCATGGCGAATGCACCGGCACGCTGCTCTCGCCGCGGATCGTGCTGACCGCCGCGCATTGCGTCCACGACACCAAGTCGATCGACGTGGTGTTCGATCTCACCATCACCGGCACGCGCAAGGTCACCGTGTCGCGCAGCGTGGTCCATCCCGACTTCGTCTTCACCGAGACGCCGGAGAGCGCCGCGAACGACCTGGCCATTCTCTATCTGCCGGCCTACGACTTTCCGACCAAGACGGTCCCGCTCGACAGCGACCTCACCTTCAGCACCGGGCAGCAATTCACCATCGTCGGCATCGGTCGCAGCGATCCCTTGCGCCGGCGCTCGGCGGGCGTCATGCGCAAGGCGGCCTTCGCCGCGACCGGGGATGACCGGCCCGGCGAGGTCACGCTGGAACCGCTCGGCGATGCCTGGGTCTGCAGCGGCGATTCCGGCGGCCCGGTGCTGCGCAAGGACTGGAAGGGCAACTATGCGATCGCCGGCGTCATGAGCGCGGTCGGCACCGGCCCGCGCGGCGAATGCCTGCCCGCCTCCTACATGGTGCCGATCCACACCTACGCCTCCTGGATCGAAGCCCGGATGGGCGAGACGCAGTAGCGCGCGCGCCCCGTGCCGGGACAGGCCTTCCTCAGCGCCGCGGATCTCACGCGCGACCTGGCACGGCTCGGCATCGCGCCGGGCGACAGCGTGATGGTGCATGCCGCCTGCCACAGCATCGGCCGGGTGCTGGGCGGACCCGACAGCGTCATCGCAGCGCTGCGGGCGGCGGTCGGGGCCGACGGCACGCTGCTGGCCTATCTCGACTGGGAGGCGGATTGGGAGAGCCTGGTCGACGCCGAAGGGCGCACGCTGCCCGAATGGCGCCCCCATGTGCTGCCCTTCGATCCGGCGCGCACGCGCGCCGCGCGGCAGAACGGCAGCCTGCCGGAATTCCTGCGGACGACGCCCGGTGCGCGGCGCAGCGGCAATCCCGGCGCCTCGGTGGCGGCGCTCGGGCGGCTGGCGGACTGGCTGACCGCCGACCATCCGCTCGACTACGGCTACGGCCCCGGCACGCCGCTGGCGCGGCTGGTCGAGATCGGCGGCAAGGTGCTGATGCTGGGCGCGCCGCTCGACAGCATGACCCTGCTGCACCATGCCGAGCACCTGGCGCGGCTGCCGGGCAAGCGGGTGATCCGGGTCGAGGTGCCGTTGGCGACGCCGCAGGGCACCGTCTGGCGGATGATCGAGGAATTCGACACCAGCGCGCCCTGCGTGCCCGGGCTGCCGGAGAACTTCATCGAACGCATCGTCACCGACTACCTCGCGACCGGCGCCGGGAGCCGAGGCAAGGTCGGCGCGGCGGACAGCGTGCTGGTGGATGCCGCCGCGATCGTGCCGTTTGCCGTTGCCTGGATGGAGCGGGTGGCGGGCCGGTCCTGAAGGGCTCGCGCAAGCCGCCAGGTCGATTATCCGTCCCGCGCAGGGAATATCCTCCTGGATCGTTCGTTGTCCGGGGATTCCCCTGTCGCGGGAGGGGACCCATGCGCAAGCGGATCGCATACCTGGTTGTGGCGGGCCTGCTCGGCTGCCCGGTGCCGTCGGTCGCCGACCCGGTGCCGGTCGCGGCGATGGAGCAGGTCCAACGCTCGGTCTACGGCACGCCGCCGCAGCAGGACCAGGCGGTCAAGCGCAAGGGCGACCACGTCATGTTCGCGGAAGCGCTGGAGACCCTGGCCGAGAGCCGGGCGCTGGTCCGCTTCATCGACGGGTCGGGCCTGGCGCTGGGATCGAGCACCAAGGTCCTGGTCGACGATTTCGTGTTCGACATCGACGCGCTCAAAGGCAATGCGCTCCTCGACATCTCGGTCGGCACGCTGCGCTTCGCGACCGGCGCCATGCCGAAGGGCAGCACCGTCATCCGCACGCCGACCGCCACGATGACCCTGCGCGGCACCGACGTCACCGTCCACGTGCGCCCGAGCGGCCGGACCGACGTCGTGGTGCATGAAGGATTGGTGGAGGCCACCAACAATTTCACCGGCGAAACCACCACGCTGGCGCCGGGCCAGGGGCAGACCGATACCGAGCTCGGCAGCCTGGCCTTCCTCGGCGATCTCCAGCAGTTCGGCCTCAACGAGCCGATCCCCGAAGTCAGCGTCGCGCAAGCCGCCGCCATGATCGAGAACTTCACCACCGACGCCGGACCGGACGGATCGGGCGGCGATTCGAGCGACGGTTCGAGCGGCTCCACCGGCGGCGGCGGCAAGGGCGGCGGCAAGGGCAAAGGCGGCGGCAATGCCGGTGGCAACAGCGGTGGTGGCGGTGGTGGTGGCAACAGCGGTGGTGGCGGCAACGGCGGCGGTGGCAACGGCGGCGGTGGAAAGGGCGGCGGCAAAGGGAATAAGTGAGCCCTTCGCGCCGGTTCGGCGAACTATCCAGGTGGGCATCAGACCGTTAGGATCGCGGCGGTTGTCCGCATTTCACGAGTCCCCCAATGCCCGCCCCCAAGATCCTCGCCGCCAACCTGCAATTTCCCGAAGGCCCGGTCGTCGACAAGGACGGCTCGATCATCCTGGTCGAGATCGAGCGCCGCACGATCACCCGGGTGAAGGACGGCAAGGCCGGCATTCTGGCCGAGCTGCCCGGCGGGCCGAACGGGCTCGCCTGGGGACCCGACGGTGCGCTCTACGTCTGCAACAACGGCGGGTTCCTGTTCACCAAGGCGCCGGACGGCGGCAACCGGGTGAGGCCGGGCACGCCGGAAGGCTATGCCGGCGGCTGGATCGAGCGTTTCGATCCGAAGACGCAGGAGCGCCGCATCCTCTACAGCCGCTGCGGCGAGCATAATCTCGTCGGGCCGAACGACCTGGTGTTCGACGACCAGGGCGGCTTCTACTTCACCGATTACGGCAAGTTCTTCCCGCGCCACCGGGTCAACGGCGGGCTCTATTACGCGCTGGCCGACGGCTCGAAGATCGTCGAGGTCGCCTATCCGCTGATCACGCCCAACGGCGTCGGCCTCTCGCCCGACGGCAAGACGGCCTATGTGGCGGAGACCGAGACCGGGAGGCTCTGGGCCTTCGACCTCGAAGCGCCCGGCAAGCCGAAGCGCGATCCCGCGAGCTTCGCGCCGCATGGCGGGCGCATCCTCTTCGGCGCCGGCGGCTATCAGCGCTTCGACAGCCTCGCGGTCGAGGAATCCGGCAACGTCTGCATCGCCACCATCGTCTCCGGCTGCATCACCGTCGTCAGCCCCGCGGGCAAGCTGGTCGAGCAGGTGTCGACCGGCGACGTCGTCACCACCAACATCTGCTTCGGCGGCGCGGACCGGAAGACGGCATACATAACCGGTTCGAGCGCCGGGACGCTGATCGAGATGCCCTGGGCGCGGCCCGGCCTCGCCCTCGCTTACGCCCCGGTCGAAGGCTGAGCGCCTTGGACTTCCTGGTCTATTGCCGCGACAAGCCGACCGTGGGCGTATTGCTCGAGCACCATGTCGAGGCGCATTGGTCCTACATGGACGGCTATGCGGAGCGGTTGCTGACGCGCGGCCCGACCTTGAGCGACGACGGTGCGGAACATACCGGCAGCCTGCATATCGTCCGCCTCGACGACGTCGCGGCGGCCGAGGCCTTTGCCTATCAGGAACCGTTCTACCGTGCCGGCGTCTACGGCGAGGTGATGATCCGCCGCTGGCATGACCGGCTCGGCCGCAGCATGCGCGATTTCAAGCCGGCGAACGACGATCCGCTGTTCCTGGTGCTCGGCCCTGCCGCCGCGACCCCCGATCTCGCGACCCGGCTCGGCGACCGCGCCGCAGTCTATGGCGGCACGCTCGCGCTCGACGGCACGGAGCGGCAAGGCTTCGCCGCAATCCTGCAGGCGCCCTCACGCGAGGCGGTCGCCGCCCTGCTCGGCGGGGCGCCGGCTGAGATCCACCGCTGGCGCATCGGCGGCCGGCACTGAAGTTGATGTCGAAGTTCGATCTCTTCCGCTGCCCGGTCTGCCGCGCCGACCTCACGCTGGTCGAGCGGACGTTGCGCTGCCCGCAGCGGCATAGTTTCGATCTGGCCCGCGCCGGCTATGTCAACCTGCTGACCGGCCATGGCGCGGCGCCGGCCGAGGGCGGCGACGATGCACAGCAGCTGGCGCGCCGCGATGCCTTCCTGGCCAAGGGCCATTTCGACGGCGTCACCGATGCGATCCGCGCCGCGCTGCCGCCGGGCGGCGGCGCGATCCTCGATGCCGGCTGCGGCACGGCCCATCACCTGCAGCGGCTCGCGACCGGCGATCATGCCGGCACCGGCATCGACGTCTCGAAGGCGGCCTGCGCCTATGCCGCCAGGCGCTATCCCAAGTCCGGTTTCGCCGTCGCCGACATCTGGCGCGACTGGCCGCTGCGCGATGCTTGCGCGGATCTCGTGCTCAGCATCTTCGCGCCGAAGAACTTCGCGGAAGCGGCGCGGGTGCTGCGGCCGGGCGGCACGCTCGCGGTCGCCTATCCCGGGCCCGACCACCTGATCGAGCTGCGCCGGGAATTCGGCCTGATCGACCAGGGCGATGCCAAGACCGAGACCTATGCCGCCGGGATCGCCGCGGCGATCAGCGCCCCCAGCCATCGGCGCCTGCGCACCGGAGCGCTGCTCGACGCCGCGGAGATCGCCAATGTCATCCTGATGGGCCCGAACGCCCGCCATGCCCGGCTCGAGACCCTGCCGCCGGAAGCCAGCCGCAACGTCAGCTTCGACATCGAGCTGCTGATCGCGCGGAAGCCCTAGACAATCCGCACTGGATCTACCGGTGCGTAAGCCTGCATACGCTCCAGCTGCATCAACCCCCTCCCCACCCTCCCCCGATCTCGGGGGAGGGAAGCGGGTGAGAGCCATCGGCAGGTCACTCTCGACCTGGGCTTATCGCCTGCACTAAACTGCGCCGTATTCGCACCTGGGGACCGAGCCTCGATGTCCATGCCTGAGCGGACCGCCAAGGTCCGAACGCCCGCCAAAGCCATTGCCGCATCCCTCGCCTTCCTGCTGCTCCTGTTCGTCGTTTCCACCGCGCCCGCCCGCGCCATCATCAACGGCAAGCCGGTGACCGGAGCCGAGGCCTATGCCCGGGCCATCGTCGGCGTCGTGCCCGCGGACAAATACGATCGCCCCGGCGCCTGCACCGGCATCCTGATCACGCCCCGGGCCGTGCTGACGGCGGCGCATTGCGTCTCCGGCGAGGTCAAGAGCGTCAGCGTGGTGTTCGACCTGAAGATCGGGGACGTGCACAAGGTCGCCGCGACCAAGACGGTGATCCATCCGGATTACAAGGACGAGGAAGACAAGTTCAACATCGGCGACATCGCCATCATCTTCCTCGCCGCGCATGAATACCCGACGGTGATCATGCCCTTCGATGCCAGCGAGGATTTCACCGACGGCCAGCAGTTCGTGTTCGTGGGCTACGGACGCAGCATCGCCAACCGGTCGCGCTCCACCGGCACGGCGCGCAAGGCCTCGATCGCCGCCGCCGGCTACGACACGCCGCGCGAGGTGGCGCTGAAGCCGCTGATGGACGCCTGGCCCTGCGACGGCGATTCCGGCGGCCCGATCATGCGCAAGGACATGAGCGGCCGCTACGCCTTGACCGGGATCATGAACGCGGTCTCCGCCGGCCCGGTGGGCGAATGCCTGTTCGAGAACTCCTTCATGACGCCGGTCCACAGCTACCGCGACTGGATCGCCGAAACCCTGGCCAAGGGCGGCTGAGCATGACGCCGAAGCAGCCGGAGCCGACGTTCAAGGAGATCATCCAGTCGATCCATCGGATCGTGCAGGGTCCGGAGCGGCCCAAGTCGGAGAAGCCGCGCCGCGGCCTTTCACCCGGCCTGCTGCTGATGGCGGTGGTGGCCTTGGTCATCACCATCGCGGCCACTGTAAAAACCCTGCAACAGAACTGACACAAATCCGAATTTGCGGCTATGCTGCCTCCAGGACGTAGTGGGCCCGGGGGACGCACCATGGTGCTGAGGCTGTTTCGCAAGCTGATGCCGCGCGACGAGCGCTTCGTCGAGCGCTTCTGCCGCCATTCCGCGATCGTGGTCCAGGGCGCGGAGGAATTCCGCAAGATCCTCTCCGGCACCGACTACGACGCGCATTGCAAGGAACTGTTCCGCCTGGAGGACGCGGCGGACGACATCACCAAGGAGACGGTGCATGCCGTGCACCGGAGCTTCATCACCCCGTTCGACCGCTCCGAGGTGCTGGAGCTCATCACCACCCTCGACGACGTGATCGACATCATGAAGGATGCGGCGCGGCGTCTGGGACTCTACAAAGTCGCCTATACGCCGGAGATGATCGGCATGGCCGATTGCGCGGTGCGCGCCAGCACGGCGATCCGCGACGCCATGCCGGCCTTGAGCGCGATCGGCCGCAACGAGGCGGTGTTCCGCGAGATGCAGCAGAAGGTCCGCGCCGCCGAGAGCGAGGCCGACGAGCTCCTGCAACGCGGCATGAAGGCCCTGTTCGCCGGATCCGATCCGGCCGGCGACAAGCTGATCGGCGAGCGGGTCTATGAGCTGATCGAGGCCGTGGTCGATCGCTGCGAGGACGTGACCGACGTCATCGCCGGCATCGTCGTCGAGCACGTCTGAGCCCGGGCCTGCGCGCATGATCTCCATGCATCTCCTGATCGGGCTGATCGTCATCGCGCTCGCCTTCGATTTCCTGAACGGGCTGCACGACGCGGCGAACTCGATCGCGACCATCGTCTCGACCCGGGTGCTGTCGCCGGTCTTCGCGGTGTTCTGGGCGGCGTTCTTCAACTTCATCGCCTTCCTGGTGTTCGGCCTGCATGTCGCCGACACCATGGGCAAGGGCATCATCGACGCCCAGATCGTCGATCCGCAGGTGATCTTCGGCGCCCTGATCGGCGCGATCTTCTGGAACGTCCTGACCTGGATCTACGGCATTCCATCCTCGAGCAGCCACGCGCTGATCGGCGGCCTGGTCGGCGCCGGAATCGCCAAGGCGGGGTTCGGCGCGGTGATCTGGAGCGGGCTCGGCACCGTCGCGCTGTTCATCGTGCTCTCGCCGCTGATCGGCCTCTGCCTCGCCGGCGTGCTGGTGATCCTCTCGTCCTGGGCCTCGGTGCGCGCGACGCCCTTCGCCGCGGACCGCCGCTTCCGGGTGCTGCAATTCGTCTCGTCCTCGCTGTTCAGCCTCGGCCATGGCGGCAACGACGCGCAGAAGACCATGGGCATCATCGCGATCCTGCTCTATTCGCAGGGCTATATGCCGGAGGGCTTCCATGTCCCGTTCTGGGTGGTGATCACCTGCCAGGCGGCGATGGGACTCGGCACCTTGAGCGGCGGCTGGCGCATCGTGAAGACGGTCGGCTCGAAGATCACCGACCTGAAGCCGATCCAGGGCTTCTGCGCCGAGACCGGCGGGGCCATGGCGTTGTTCGGCGCGACCTGGCTCGGCATCCCGGTCTCGACCACCCATACCATCATCGGCGCGGTGGTCGGCGTCGGCGCCATGCGCCGGACCTCCGCCGTGCGCTGGGGCACCGCCAGCAACATCGTGGTCGCCT
Organism: Dongia sp. agr-C8; assembly: GCF_054658695.1. Classification (NCBI taxonomy): domain Bacteria; kingdom Pseudomonadati; phylum Pseudomonadota; class Alphaproteobacteria; order Rhodospirillales; family Dongiaceae; genus Dongia; species Dongia sp. agr-C8. The sequence goes on along the minus strand of NZ_BAAGHZ010000001.1, from coordinate 503,877 downwards.
GGGTGATCACCCTGCCGGCGGCGGCTTTGGTCGGCGGGATCTTCTATGAGATCGCGGCGCTCTTCGGCTAAAGGTTAATACCCCCAGTCAGGCAGGGCTTAGAGCCGCCGCCGTCTCCTTGCCCGGGACCACCGGCAGGATTTCGAACTCCACCAGGTCGGCCCATTCGGCGACCCAGCGCTGCAGCAGGGTCACGTCGTCGCATTCCATCACCTGGAAGCAGCGGCCGAGATCGGCGGTGACCCAGCTTGCGACGAAGCTGACGCCGTCGGGCATCAGCCGGCCTTTCTCCCGGAACCGCGCGTAAACCGCCTTCGCATCCTGGTTCCGGAAATGCTCGATCACCATGAACTGCAAGGTGTTTTCCCTTCAGATTTTTATCTCGTCATCCCCGGGCTTGACCCGGGGATCTCGTGCAGGAGATCGCAGCGGATAGAGACCCGCGGGTCAACCCCCGGATCAAGTCCGGGGGCGCGGGTGACGACGGGAGAGGCGCGGGTGACGGTTGGACAATGGGCGGAAATGGGCTAGGACACCGCCAAACTCACCTTGCGAGGAGCCAATCATGGCCGCCCAGATGACCGCCCCGAAGATCGCTGCCGAGACCGATACCCTGCTGCAGAGCCTGGGGATTCCCCGCGAGCACTATAGCGGCGGCAGCATGGCGGTCCACTCGCCGATCACCGGCGAGGAGATCGCCAGGGTGCATGTCGCCAGCCCGGCCGAGGCCAAGAAGACCGTCGAGGCCAGCCACCAGGCCTTCCTGGCCTGGCGCGAGGTGCCGGCGCCGAAACGCGGCGAGCTGGTCCGGCTGCTGGGCGAGGAGCTGCGCGCCCATAAGCACGCCCTCGGCCGCCTGGTCTCGATCGAGGTCGGCAAGATCGAGAGCGAGGGCCTGGGCGAGGTCCAGGAGATGATCGACATCTGCGACTACGCGGTCGGCCTCTCGCGCCAGATCTTCGGCCTCACCATCGCCACCGAGCGCCCGAACCATCGCATGATGGAGACCTGGCACCCCTTGGGTGTTACCGGCATCATCACCGCCTTCAACTTCCCCGTGGCGGTCTGGTCCTGGAACTCCGCCATCGCGCTGATCTGCGGCAACAGCTGCATCTGGAAGCCCTCGGAGAAGACCCCGCTCACCGCCATCGCCGTCACCGCGCTGTTCGAGCGCGCCGTCGCCCGCTTCACCGAAACCGGCAACAGCGCCCCCGCGAACCTGGCATCGCTGCTGATCGGCGACCGCGCCATCGGCGAGATCCTGGTCGATCACCCGAAGGTCGCGATCCTCTCCGCCACGGGCTCGACCGCCATGGGCAAGGCGGTGGCGCCGAAGCTCGCGGCGCGCTTCGCCCGCGCGATCCTCGAGCTCGGCGGCAACAATGCCGGCATCGTCTGCCCCTCGGCCGATCTCGATCTCACCCTGCGCGGCGTCGCCTTCGCCGCGATGGGCACCGCCGGCCAGCGCTGCACCACGCTCCGCCGCCTGTTCGTGCACAGCAGCGTCTATGACAAGCTGGTCCCGCGCCTGGTCAAGGCCTATGGCTCGGTCACCATCGGCAACCCGCTTCAAGCGGGAACGCTGATCGGCCCGCTGATCGACCAGCGCGCCTACCAGGGCATGGAGCGCGCGCTCAGCGACGCCAAGGCCGCCGGCGGCAAGGTGCATGGCGGCGGCCGCGCCGCTGCCGACGCCTTCCCCAACGCCTATTACGTCCACCCGGCTTTGGTCGAGATGCCGAAGCAGGTGGGGCCGGTCGAGCAGGAGACCTTCGCGCCGATCCTCTATGTGATGAAGTACGAGGACTTCGACGCGGTGCTCGCCTTGCACAACGGCGTGCCGCAGGGCCTCTCCTCCTCGATCTTCACCCGCGACCTCGGCGAGGCCGAGCGCTTCCTCTCGGCGGCGGGCTCGGATTGCGGCATCGCCAATGTCAACATCGGGCCTTCCGGTGCGGAAATCGGCGGCGCCTTCGGCGGCGAGAAGGAGACCGGCGGCGGCCGCGAGGCGGGCTCGGATTCCTGGAAGGCCTACATGCGCAGGGCGACCAACACCATCAACTACGGCAAGCAGCTGCCGCTGGCCCAGGGCGTGAAGTTCGACGTTGAATAAGACCCCGCTGTTCGAGATCTGCGTCGAAGGCGTCGATGGCGCGGTCGCGGCCCAGGAAGGCGGCGGCGACCGCATCGAGCTCTGCGCCAGCCTGCTGGAAGGGGGGCTCACGCCGAGCTTCGGCACGATCCGCGCCGCCTTGAAGCTCTGCTGGAAGCCGATCCATGTGATCCTGCGGCCGCGCGGCGGCGACTTCCTCTACAGCGATGCCGAGTTCGCCAGCATGCTGGACGACGCGCGGGAGATCGCGCGGATGAACGCCGCCGGCATCGTGATCGGCTGCCTGACCGAGGACGGCCGGATCGACGAAGCGCGGATGCGGGCGCTGATCGAAGCGGCACAGCCGCTGAGCGTCACCTGCCACCGCGCCTTCGACATGACCCGCGATCCGGAAGAGGCGCTGGAGGCCCTGATCCGCTGCGGCGTCCAGCGCGTGCTGACCAGCGGGCAGAAGTCGACGGCGGTCGAGGCGATCCCGCTGCTGAAGAAGCTCAATGCCCAGGCCGCCGGGCGGATCATCGTCATGGCCTGCGGCGCGCTGGCGCCCGACAACATTGCGCGGGTGGTGCAGGAGACCGGCGGCACGGAGTTTCACTTCGCCGCTTTGAAGTCCACGCCGAGCGGCATGCAATACCGGAATCCCTCGGTCGGCATGGGCGGCACCGAGCTCGACCGCGAATACTCCACCACCGTGACCGATCCGGACCTGGTGCGGGCGACCATCGCCGCGGCGCGCGGCGGGTAGAGCAACGCACCGTCACGTCGTCATTGCCGGGCTTGACGATCAAGAAAAAAGAGCCCCGCTCCGGTTCCCACGCTCTGGAGATTGCGGGACCCGGAACGGGGCGTCAGCGAGCGTAGCCCCCTACGCCGCCTTCCTGAGGACCGCTTGCACGGTCGAACCGATTTCCGCCGGCGTCGGCGAGATGGTGACGCCGACCTCGCGCAGGATCTCCACCTTCTCGCTGGCGCTCTCGCCGAAGGCCGAGATGATCGCGCCGGCATGGCCCATCTTGCGGCCCTTCGGCGCCGACAATCCGGCGACATAGGCGATGACCGGCTTGGACATATGGTCGCGGACGTATTCCGCGGCCTCCGCCTCCTGCGGGCCGCCGATCTCGCCGATCATCACCACGGCATGGGTCTCCGGGTCCTTCTCGAACAGCTCGAGGATGTCGCGGAACGAACTGCCGTTGATCGGATCGCCGCCGATGCCGACCGAGGTCGAGACGCCGATGCCGAGCTCCTTCATCTGCGCCGCGGCTTCGTAGCCCAATGTGCCCGAGCGGCCGACCACGCCGACATGGCCCGGCTGGTAGATATGGCCCGGCATGATGCCGAGCAGGGCCTTGCCCGGGCTGATGACGCCGGCGCAGTTCGGGCCGACCAGGGTCATGCGGTTCTCGGCACGATAGCGGCGCATGTAGCGCTTCACCTGGATCATGTCCTGGGAGGGAATGCCGTCGGTGATGGCGACGCAGAGCCGGATGCCGGCATCAGCCGCCTCCATGATCGAGTCCGCGGCGAACGGCGGCGGCACGAAGACGATCGAGGCGGTCGCCCCCGTCTTCTCCACCGCTTCCTTCACGGTGTTGAAGACCGGCACGCCCTGCTCGGTATGGCCGCCCTTGCCGGGCGTGACACCGCCGACGACGTTGGTGCCGTATTCCTTCATCTCCTTGGTGTGGAAGCTGCCGATGCGGCCGGTGATGCCTTGAACGATCACCGGCGTGTTGCGGTCGAGGAGCACAGTCATGTTACGCCACCGCCTTCGGCTGCTTGAGTGAGACGTCGTTCTTCCAGGCCTGCACGGCGCGTTCCGCCGCCTCGGCCAGGGTGTTGGCGCGGATGATCGGCAGGCCGCTGCGCGCGAGGATGCGCCGGCCCTCCTCCACATGCGTGCCGGCCAGGCGCACGACCAAGGGCACATGCACCGGATTCTTCTCCAGCGCCTGCACGATGCCCTCGGCCACCCAGTCGCAGCGGTTGATGCCGGCGAAGATGTTGACCAGGATCGCCTGCACGTTGTCGTCCGACATCACCAGCCGGAACGCCTTCGCGACGCGATCCGGCGTCGCACCACCGCCGATATCGAGGAAGTTCGCCGGCTCGCCGCCGGCGAGCTTGATCATGTCCATCGTGGCCATCGCCAGGCCGGCGCCGTTGACGATGCAGCCGATATTGCCGGTGAGGCCGACGTAAGAGAGGCCGCGATCCGCGGCGCGGGTCTCGCGCGAGTCCTCCTGCGATTTGTCGCGGAGCTCGGCGACGCTGGGGTGACGGAACAGCGCGTTGTCGTCGAAGGTCATCTTGGCGTCGAGGGCGATGACGCCGTCATCGGTGATCACCAGCGGGTTGATCTCCACCATGCTGGCGTCGAGACTTTCCAGCGCCTTGTAGCAGCCCATGATCAGCGACACGGCCTTCTGCACATGCTCAGCCGGGATGCCGAGGCCGAAGGCGATCTCGCGGGCCTGGAAGGCCTGCATGCCGACGGCGGGCTCCACCACGCTGCGGATGAGGGAGTCCGGCTTGTCGGCGGCGATATCCTCGATCTCCATGCCGCCCGCGGCCGAAGCGACCACCATCACGCGCTCGGTCTTGCGATCCAGCACGAAGCCGAGATAGATCTCCTTCAGGATATTGACCGCGCCCTCGACATAGACGCGGTAGACTATCTTGCCCTCGGGGCCGGTCTGGTGCGTCACCAGGCGCTTGCCGAACATCTCGTCGGCGGCGTCATAGACTTCGTGCTCGTTGCTGCAGACCTTGACGCCGCCGGCCTTGCCGCGGCCGCCGGTATGGACCTGGGCCTTCACCACCCATTTGTTGCCCCCGATCTCGCGGGCGCGATAGGCCGCCTGCTCCGGGCTATAGGCCAGGCCCCCGCGCGGGACCGGGACGCCGTAGCCGGCCAGGATTTCCTTGGCCTGGTATTCGTGGATGTCCATTTTTCCTGCCCCTGACTCTTTATTATTATTCGGCGGCGGCCGCATTGAGCGTGACGCCTTGCTGATGGAAATAGTCGACCGCGGCGCCGACGCCGCTGCCGGCCTTGATCGGCACGCCGACATCGCGCAGCGCCAGCTCGACCCCGCCCAGCGCACTCAGGACCATGAGCTCGTTCAAGTCGCCGAGATGGCCGATGCGGAAGACCTTGCCGTTGAGCTTCGCCAGGCCCATGCCGAGCGAAAGGCCGTAGCGACGATAGGCATGGCGGATGAGGTTGTTGGAGTCGAAGCCTTCGGTGAGCTGGATCGCGCTGACCGTGTCCGACTGCCAGCGCTTCTCCTTGGCGCAGAGCTTCATGTTCCAGGCCGAGACCGCGCGGCGCACGCCCTCGCCCAGGCGATGATGGCGCGCGAACACGTTCTCGAGGCCCTCGGCCAGCAGCAGGTCGACCGAGGTGCGCAAGCCGCGGATCAGCTGCATCGGCGGCGTGTAGGGGAAGAAGCCGTCCTTGTTGGTGCGGATCATGTCGGCGAAGTCGAAGTAGCAGCGGTGCAGCTTCGCCGACTTCGCCGCTTCCAGCGCCTTCGGGCTGACGCAGAGGATGGCGAGGCCACCGGGCAGCATGAAGCCCTTCTGCGAGCCGCAGACCGCGATATCGACGGCCCATTCATCCATGCGGAAATCGATGCTGGCGATCGAGCTGACGCCATCGACGAACAGCAAAGCCGGGTGCCGGGTCTCGTTCAACGCCCGGCGCACGCCGGCGATGTCGCTGGTCACACCCGTCGCGGTCTCGTTGTGGCAGGCGAGCACCGCCTTGATCTTGCGGCCGGTATCGGCGGCGAGGATCTCGGAAAAGGTCTCGACCGGCACGCCCTCGCCCCATTCGACATCGACCAGCTCGACCTCGAGGCCGAGGCGCTGGCACATGTCGATCCAGAGATGGGAGAACTGGCCGAAGCGCGCGGCCAGGACCTTGTCGCCCGGCGAGAGCGTGTTGGTGAGCGCCGCTTCCCAGCCGCCGGTGCCCGAGGCGGGGAACAGGAAGACCTGGCCGGATTCCGACTTGAAGATCTTCTTCACGTCCTGGAACAGGGGGAGCGTGAACTCCGGCAGGTCCGGGGCGCGCTGGTCTTCCATCGGGATGTCCATGGCGCGGCGCACGCGATCCGGGACATTGGTCGGGCCTGGAATAAAGAGACCCCGCATACCTGCCATGACGCCCTCCTCCATGAATGCCGGATCGCTCCAGCTTGTTTTAATTCGGGCAAGTCTGCTCGGGTAGGTTTCTCTCCACAACGCTCGAAAGCCCCATCCTTCATGACCCTTTAGGGTGGGTCAAATCCCATACTTTTGGATTGTTTCCATCATTAGGATGAGATAGCCTCCTATCCAAAGGGATAGGTATTATCGATGGCTGCACCGGTTTCAGGCGTTGCTTCCAGCCCGGCGGGCCCGATCAGCGTCGCTTTGGCGGACAACAACCCGCTGATGCTCTCGGCCCTCTCGGATCTGTTCGAGCGCGATTCGCGCTTCACCCTGGTCGCCACGCTGTCCAGCGCCGAGGCCTTCCTGGAGATGATGGGACGGGTCCCGACAAGAATTGGCGTGGTGGACTGGAGCCTGCCGACCCTGGGCGGCGAGCGGCTGCTGGAAAATCTGCGCGGCCGGCCGAATGCGCCGCGGGTGCTGGTCTACGGGCCGGAGGGCGACATGGACCTGGTCCGGAAGGCGATGGCGGCGGGCGCCGCCGGATTCTGCGCCCGCAGCAACCTGCCGCAACAGCTGATCGACGTCGCCTATGCCGTGGCGCAGGGGCAGATGGTGTTTCCCTTCATCGACGTGCGCGCGCTCAACCATGACCCGAAGGCGGAGCTGACCTCGCGCGAGCGCGCGCTGCTTTCAGCCTTGGCGCGCGGCCTCGCCAACAAGGATCTCGCCGCCGAGCTCGATATCTCGGTCAACACGGTGAAGTTCCACCTGCGCAATCTCTACGACAAGCTCGGCGTCAACAGCCGCGCCCAGGCGATCGCGTTCTATTACTCGACTGGGGGAACGCGCTAGACCGGCTTGGTCTGCTCCCAGAGCGCGCGCAGCCCGTTGCCGTCACCGACGAAGCGGTCGCTGAGCGGCTTCAGCGACGCGATGCGGTCGACGCGGAAGTGGCGGAAGTCGTCGCGCAACTCGCACCAGGCGGCGAGCACCGCGACCTCGACGTAATAGACCAGCGCAATCGGCCGCACCACGCGCTGGGTCGGCTGGTTGCCGGCGTCGAGATAGCCCAGGCGCAGCTTGCGCTCCTCGCGGATCGCACGGCGCACCGCCTTCATGTCGATGCCCGGCACCGAGGCGCCCCAGGTCGAGACATGCAGCATACGCGTGTCGAGGCTCTGCTCGCTCTCCTGCGGCAGGACCTCGGCGATCTTGGTGCCGACGCTGGCCGCGGCGCGTTGCAGCCCGGCATCGCCGGTCCGACGCAGCAGGGCCAGGCCGACCACGATCGCCTCGACCTCGTCGGCGTCGAACATCAGCGGCGGCAGGTCGAAGCCGCGACGCATGATGTAGCCGATCCCCGCCTCGCCCTCGATCGGGATGCGCATCGCCTGCAAGGCCGCGACGTCGCGGTAGATGGTGCGCTGGTGCACCTCCAGCCGCTCGGCGATGGCCTGAGCTGTCAGCGGCTTGCGCGCGCCGCGCAAGACCTGGATCACCTCAAACATGCGGTTGGACCGGCCCATGGCGCCTCTCCTTCGCGGAAAACCATAGCAGGTCTGCTGACACACAGATGTCAGCAGTGATTGGTTACGACGGGAGATCGCAGGTGTTTCCAGGGGCGGGACGGCATGAATCCACAAACACAATATCGGCTCGGCCTCATCCTGGTCACCGGGGCGGCGGTTGCCTGGAGCACGGCCGGCTACTTCACCCGGCTGATCCCGCTCGACAACTGGACCTTGCTGTTCTGGCGCGGCGTGTTCGCGGCGATCGGAATCTTCGCCTTCATGCTGGTGAAGGACGGGCGGGACGCCTGGCGGCAGTTCGGCCGGCTGCGCGGGCCGGGCTGGCTGTTCGCCATCATCTCGGGCGCGGGCATGACCGCCTATATCACCGCGCTGACGCTGACCACGGTCGCGCATGTGGCGATCATCTATTGCATCGCGCCCTTCGTCGCGGCCGCCCTCGCCTTCCTGCTGATGCGCGAGCGGCCGACCCTGGTCTCGATCGCCGCCAGCTGCGTCGCGCTGATCGGCGTCGCGGTGATGGTGGGCTTGGGCGGCGGCGAAGGATCGCTGCTGGGCGATTTCCTCGCGCTGCTGATGACCGTCGGCCTCGCAGCGATGATGGTGATCTCGCGCCGGTATCGCGACATTCCGATCATGGCGGCGGCCTGCCTTTCCGCGATCCTGAGTTCCGCGGCCGCCTGGCCTATGATCGCACCCGTCCTCCCGCCCTCGGAGCAGCTCTTCCAGCTCGCCTTGTTCGGGCTGGTGAACTCGGCGATCGGAATCGTGCTGTTCACCCTGGGCGCCCGGCTGCTCCCGGCCGTCGAGACCGCGCTCATCACCGCGCTGGATGCACCGCTGGCCCCGATCTGGGTGTGGCTCGCTTTCGCCGAGACGCCGGGCCGGGCCACGATCCTCGGCGGCGCCCTGGTGCTCGGCGCCGTACTGGCCAACATCGCCTTCGGCCAGAGGTCGCGGGTGCAGCCGAACACGGCGTAATCCGGCTTTGACGGGCCAGGGCCGGCGGCTATGCTGCCGGCCGCTTACCATCTGGGACCAAGGAGACACCCATGCCCGGCAAGATCGAGGCCCGCCTCGCCGAACTGAAGATCGAGCTGCCCAAGGCGGCCGCCCCGGTCGCCAACTACGTGCCCGTCGTCGTCTCGGGCAAGACCGTCTACACCTCGGGCCAGGTCACGGTCCTGAACGGCGAGTTCAAGTACCAGGGCAAGCTCGGCAAGGAGTTCAGTGTCGAGGACGGGCAGAAGGCGGCGCGGCTCTGCGGCCTCAACGTGATCGCCCAGGTCAAGGCCGCGATCGGCGATCTCGACAAGGTGAAGCGGGTCTTGAAGCTCACCTGCTTCGTGAACTCGGTCTCGGAGTTCACCGACCAGCCGAAGGTCGCGAATGGTGTGTCGGACCTGATGGTCGAGGTGTTCGGCGATGCCGGCAAGCACGCGCGCTCGGCGGTCGGCGTCAACGTGCTGCCGCTCAACGTCGCCTGCGAGGTCGAGGCGATCTTCGAGATCGAGTAACGTTCCTTTCGTCGTCACCCGCGGGCTTGACCCGCGGGTCTCCCTCCGAGTTCGCGCCGGAGGAAGATGCCCGGGTCAAGCCCGGGCATGACGTATTGGAAGGTCGGGCCGCCTTGCCATAGAGCGCGGGGCGGCCCACATTAGACGCGGCATGCACGCGTCCGCTCCCCGACAGCTCACCGCCAACGTCATCGACCGCATCGACGCCGTCCCGGCCGCGGACTGGGATGCCTGCGCGGGAGGCGACAATCCCTTCCTGCGCCACGCCTTCCTCAAAGCCTTGGAGGATTCGGGCTCGGTCGGGCGCAAGACCGGCTGGCTGCCGCAGCACTTGGTCCTCAACGACGGGACCGGCGCGGTCCAGGCGGCGGCGCCGATGTATGTGAAGGGTCATTCCCAGGGCGAATATATCTTCGACCATGGCTGGGCCGACGCCTATGAGCGCGCCGGCGGGCAGTATTACCCGAAGCTGCAGGTCGCCGTGCCCTTCACGCCGGTGCCGGGGCCGCGGCTGCTCGCGCGCGGCGGTGACGCAGATGTACGCGAGGCGCTGATCGGCGCGCTGCGCTCGGTCGCCGAGCAGTCGCAGCTTTCCTCGCTGCATGTCACCTTCTGCACGGAAGATGAGGCGGCCGCGATGGGCGAGGCCGGCTTCCTGCACCGGATCGGCGTGCAGTATCACTTCGACAATCCGGGCTATGCGAGCTTCGACGATTTCCTCGGCGCGCTTTCGTCGCGCAAACGGAAATCGATCCGCAAGGAGCGCGATCAGGTGAAGGAATACGGCCTCACCATCCGCGCGCTGAGCGGCGCCGAGATCACGCCGCGGCATTGGGATGCCTTCTTCGCCTTCTACATGGATACCGGCGGACGGAAATGGGGCCGGCCCTATCTGACGCGGCGCTTCTTCGACCTGCTGGGGCAAAGCATGCCGGAGAATGTCGTGCTGATGTTCGCCGAGAAGGACGGCGACCCGGTGGCGGGCGCGCTCAACCTCAAAGGCAGCGATTGTCTGTACGGCCGCAACTGGGGCTGCCTCGAGGAATACAAGTTCCTGCATTTCGAGCTCTGCTATTACCAGGCGATCGACTACGCGATCGAACACCAGCTCAAGCGGGTCGAGGCCGGCGCCCAGGGCGAGCACAAGATCCAGCGCGGCTATCTGCCGGTCGCGACGCATTCGGCACATTGGATCGCCGAACGCAGCTTCCGCGCCGCGGTGGCGGACTTCCTCGAGCGCGAGCGGCGGGTGATCCGGCAGGAGATCGCCGGGCTCGCCGAGTTCAGCCCATTCCGCAAATCGGGCTGTTGATCGCCCCGTTTGTTGTAAATTCCACATTCTCAAGCATAGAATTGGTGACTTCCGTCACTGGACGTTTCCGGTCACGCAAGGCCTCCTGTGGCTTCATCGACATGAACCTGGAGGAGACCACCCATGAACATGCAGACCGCCGTCCCGATGCCCGACCTTGCCGCCGTGAAGGCGAAGCAGCAGATGGCCTGGGGCTCCGGCGATTACGCCATCATCGGCACCACCTTGCAGATCGTCGGCGAGATGCTCTGCGAGGCGGTCGATCTCCGGAGCACGCAGAAGGTGCTGGACGTCGCCGCCGGCAACGGCAACGCGACCCTGGCCGCGGCGCGCCGCTTCGCCGATGTCACCTCGACCGATTATGTCGGTTCGCTGCTGGAGCGCGGCAAGGAACGCGCCATGGCCGAGCGCCTGCCGGTGAAGTTCCAGGAAGCCGATGCCGAGGACCTGCCCTTCAAGGATGCGAGCTTCGACACCGTGCTCTCGACTTTCGGCGTCATGTTCACCCCCAACCAGGAACAGGCGGCGCGCGAGATGCTGCGGGTCGCGAAGCCCGGCGGCAAGATCGGCATGGCCAACTGGACGCCGGAAAGCTTCATCGGCCAGCTGTTCAAGACCTTCGGCCAGCACGTGCCGCCGGCAGCGGGCGTGAAGTCGCCGGCGCTCTGGGGCAACCGCGCCCATCTCGAAATGCTGTTCGCGGGTGCTGCCGGCATCAGTGCGACCGGCCGGCATTTCGCCTTCCGCTACAAGTCGCCGATGCACATGCTGGAGATCTTCCGCACCTTCTACGGCCCCGTGCACAAGGCCTTCGCGGCGCTCGATGCCTCGAAGCAGCAGGCGCTCGAAGCCGACATCCTCGCGCTGATGGACCGCTTCAACAGCGCCAAGGACGGCACCCTGGTGATCCAGAGCGAGTATCTGGAAGTCGTGGTGATGAAGAAGTAGTCACCGTGCGGGCGGCGGCGCATTTCTGAGCACACCCTTCTCCCCTTGTGGGAGAAGGATACGGAGGCTTGGCGAGACGCAGGCGAGCCTAGCCGAAGTTGGATGAGGGGTGCGCACCGGCAGGTGCGCGCGCTCGTCAGAGCTCTGCCGCGCTGCGTGCCTTGCGGCACGCGCCCCCTCACCCAGCTACGGCTAAGCTCGCTCGCGCTCGCTAAGCCTGCGCAACCCTCTCCCACGGGGGGAGAGGGGTCTCCTCACCGCTCCCAGCGCCATTTGCCGTTGCGGCGGCGGTGCTCGATTTCCTCGAGCAGCAACTGGTGCTCCCAGCGTTCCGGCCAGGCCCAGGTGAAGCCCCAGGCTAGATAGCCGAGGATGCCCAAGCCGACCAGCGCGCCGACCAGCTGCTCGGTCGGGCTGAGGGCTGGCGACGGCATGACCAGCACCACAACCGCGACCAGCGCGACGATGCCTACCATCTGCCAGACGCGGCGGAAATAGCGCTCCCGGGCCCGGTCGTGCAGCAGGTCGCCGATCCCGGCCGGAATCTCCGCCAGCAGCTCCTGGTCAGCCGAGAAGTCGGAGAGGCGCGCATTGGCGCCCAAGGCTGGCTCGGTCATCGGTCGTGCGCCCTTGGATGAAAGACTGAGGCTAGCAAGGCAGTGGAGCCGACTCAATCGGCGGCATCTAGCGATCCCAGCGCCACTTGCCGTGCAGGCGGCGGAAGGTCACTTCGCGTCGCACAGCCCATCGCTTCAAAATGCTCGGAAGAATGAGCAGGCTGAGAAAGGCAAAGAAGACGAGCAAATGCCCGATGAGCCTCGGCCAGATGACGTCCGTGGCAAAGGTCCCGACCAGGAGAGCCGAACCGTAGTAGTCCAAGCTGGCAAGGAGCAATAGAAGCAGCAGTCCGATCGCCAATCCCAGGCTCCAGCCGCTGAATTCTAGTTTTGTGCGATTCAGCTCCGGCATCTCGGCGACGAGAACATCGTCGAAGGACATCGCAGTCGGGCGGAGGCGAAATGCACGAGATCTAAAGATCACCAGATCAGCGCTCCCAGCGCCATTTGCCGTGCTGGCGGCGGTACGAAAGCTCGTGCTTGACGGTGCGCACCTCGAAGTACCACGGCAGAACGATGAAGCTCCCGAGAAGGCTGAAGATAAAGCTGAAATCCCCTAAGCGATCGATGGAGCCTCGACCGAGATGCAGCGCGGATGAGATCGCGGCTTTGTCGGCTTCCGAGAGCTGGAAGTTCGAAACGGCAATCACGATGATCATCGCACAGAGCGATCCCACCAGTTGCCCTGTCCGCTTGAGGTTTTCCAGCATCGGCGGTGCGATCTCCGCGATCAGCGCCGGGTCGTCGCTTGAAGCCGCTGTCCGATCGAATGAGTCCGTCGTCATTCAACGCTCCCAGCGCCACTTGCCGTGCTGGCGGCGGAATTGGACCTCCCGATCGAGCGGCACCCGCAAGGTCTGAGGAAGAGTCAGCAACACCAACACCAGCAGAATCAGACTGACCGACCAAAGCACCAGATCATGCCCGCCATAGAAAAAGCCGCCGGTTTCTGTACGCACCATCAGGAAGTTGACGATGGCCAGCATGCCAATCGTTGCCAAGGGGGCGGTGAACACCAGTTGTCGGCCCTCTTCATGCAGGCGATCGCGCATATCAGGGGCTATCTCCGCGAGAAGTCCGGGCTCGATATGGCGCTCGGAGAATCGCACAACATGCGCGTTCAAAGAGTCGCCTACAGAGTCGAACTTCGACTGCCATTTCACCGGCAGAATTGACTCGCTCCGGCGTACGGCTTTCAACACGATGAAGCTGCCGGCCAGGACCAACGCGCTTCCGGTCAACGCGGCGATGGTTCCTCCGGACCGCATAGACCAGCCTAGGCCGCCCAACACACTGGCAACCGCCAGGCGCCAAATGAACGTCTGCTCTTGTTGCCCGGCCTGTCGCTCTGCAGCGGGGACGCGTTGCGTCCGCTCTTGAGATGCTGGTTCGAATGCCATTTCCGGCCCTCCGATCTACCCAGCTGAGGGTAGCAAAGCCCCGCTTGGCGCTCAATCGGCGGCAAGGTTAGGGGCGCTCAGCGCTCCCAGCGCCACTTGCCGTGCCGGCGGCGGTAGCGGACCTCCTGTTCGATCAGATAACCCGGATAGAACAAGGCGCAGCCAAAAAGCATCACGGCCAGGGCGAGATTGACATACACAGCCCACTGCACGAAATCGCCGAGAGGACGTTGGGGCGCGAATATCCCGGTAGACAGCATCAGCATTCCGGCGGAAAGAGACTGAAGTCGCGCATCGCGCCTGAGCTTGCGGCGCATTGCCGGGGTGATCTCGTCGGCGAGTTCGTGATTGCCAGCAGAATGCGCCGCGTCGGCCATTGCTCTCTCTCTCCGGGTCACCTGACTCAAAGTAGCAGAGCGGCGGCTGCCGCTCAATCGGCGGGAATCTGGACTGAGCGCACACCTGCAGACCCAGTCATGCCAAGGCTTTGGCCTTGGCATCCACGAGTTTGGATCGGCTGGGCCCGGCGTATATGGAGAGAAACTCGTGGATCCCAAGCCCAAGGCTTGGGATGACGAGCGAGTTGAGGGCCACAGCGTGACTTGCCAGCTTGGGCCGGATGCTAGCGCTTGCCCTTGCGCGCCCTGGCCGGGACCCGCCGCGGCTGCGGTTTCGGCAGGGCCGCCGCGGCGATGGCGGCCGCGGCGGTGCCGGTCAGGATAGCGATGAGGATCGCGGTCGACATCGCTTAGGCGTCCACCGTGTCGACGGTTTCTTCCTGCGGGCTGGACTTCGATTCCACGATCTTGAAGACCAGCTTGTCGATCTCCTTGTCGAGATCGACGCGGACAGTGCCGCCCTTCTCGAGCTTGCCGAACAGGAGTTCCTCGGCCAGGGGCTTCTTCACGTTCTCCTGGATCACGCGGGCCAGAGGCCGCGCGCCATAGAGCGGGTCGAAGCCCTTCGAGGCCAGCCACTTCCGCGCCTCTTCACTGAGCTCGATCGTGACGTTGCGGTCGGCGAGCTGGGTCTCGAGCTGGATGATGAACTTGTCCACCACCTGGGCCACGATCTCGGCCGGCAGGTTGGCGAACTGTATCACCGCGTCGAGACGGTTGCGGAACTCCGGCGCGAACAGCCGCTCGATCTCCGCCTGGTCCTCGCCCTCGCGCTTGTCACGGCCGAAGCCGATCGCCGCCTTGGACATGGCCGCCGCACCCGCATTCGTGGTCATGATCAGGATGACGTTGCGGAAATCGACCGACTTGCCGTTGTGGTCGGTGAGCTTCCCGTGGTCCATCACCTGCAAGAGGATGTTGAAGAGGTCGGGATGCGCCTTCTCGATCTCGTCCAGCAGCAGCACGGCGTGCGGATGCTGGTCGATCGCATCGGTCAGCAAGCCGCCCTGGTCGAAGCCGACATAGCCCGGCGGCGCACCGATCAAACGGGAAACGGTGTGCCGCTCCATGTATTCCGACATGTCGAAGCGCACCAGCTCGATGCCCATCGAACGGGCGAGCTGCTTGGCGACCTCGGTCTTGCCGACGCCGGTCGGACCCGAGAAGAGATAGGCGCCGATCGGCTTCTCCGGCTCGCGAAGTCCCGCCCGGGCGAGCTTGATCGAGGCGCAGAGCGCGTCGATCGCCGCGTCCTGGCCGAACACCATGGTGCGGAGATCGCGGTCGAGGTTCTTCAGGGTCGCCTTGTCGTCCTTGGTGACGGTCTTGGGTGGGATGCGGGCGATCATGGCCACCACCGCCTCGACGTCCTTCACCGCGATGGTCTTCTTGCGCTTCGATTCCGGCAGCAGCATCTGCGCGGCGCCGACCTCGTCGATGATGTCGATCGCCTTGTCGGGCAGCTTGCGGTCGCCGATGTAGCGTGCAGACAACTCAACGGCGGCGCGGATCGCCTCGTTGGTGTAGCGCACCTTGTGGTGCTTCTCGTAATAGGGCTTCAAGCCGCGCAGGATCTTCACCGCGTCCTCTTGCGAGGGCTCGTTGACGTCGATCTTCTGGAAGCGGCGGACCAATGCGCGGTCCTTCTCGAAATGCTGGCGGTATTCCTTATAGGTCGTGGAGCCGATGCATTTCAGCTGGCCCGACTGCAGCGCCGGCTTCAGCAGGTTGGAGGCATCCATCGAGCCGCCGGAGGTGGCGCCGGCGCCGATCACGGTGTGGATCTCGTCGATGAACAGCACGGCGCCCTCGGTGGCCTCGAGCTCCTTCACCACCGCCTTCAGGCGCTCCTCGAAGTCGCCGCGGTAGCGGGTGCCGGCCAGCAAGGCGCCCATGTCGAGCGCGAAGATGGTGCAGCTCTTCAGCACCTCCGGCACGTCGCCGTTGATGATGCGGCGCGCGAGGCCCTCGGCAATGGCGGTCTTGCCGACGCCGGGATCGCCGACATAGAGCGGGTTGTTCTTGGTACGGCGGCAGAGCACCTGGATGGTGCGGTTCACCTCCGACTCGCGGCCGATCAGCGGGTCGATCTTGCCGTTCTTGGCCTTCTGGTTGAGGTTGACGCAATAGGCCTCGAGCGCTTCCGAGCCGCTCTTCGCCTGCGCCTCGGGATTCTCGCCGTCGCCGCCGCCACCCGGGCCGTTGGCGCCGCGCACGCGGCGCTGCTCGGTGCGGCCCGGCACCTTGGCGATGCCGTGGCTGATGTAGTTGACGGCGTCGAGGCGCGTCATCTCCTGCTCCTGCAGGAAATAGACGGCATGGCTCTCGCGCTCGGAGAACAGGGCGACCAGCAGGTTGGCGCCGGTCACCTCCTCGCGGCCGGAGGACTGGACATGGATCGCGGCGCGCTGCAGCACGCGCTGGAAGCCGGCGGTGGGCTTGGCTTCGTTGTGGTGCTTGCCGACGATGTTGGAGAGCTGGTTGTCGATATAGTCGGTCAGCTCGCGCTTCAGCTTCTCGATGTCGAGATTGCAGGCGCGCATGACGGCGATGGAGTCCTGGTCGTCGGCGAGCGCGAGCAGGAGATGCTCCAGCGTCGCGTAGTCGTGCCGGCGCTCATTGGCGTAAGCGAGGGCGCGGTGGAGGGTTTGTTCCAGCGTCGGCGAGAGCATCGGGCGTCATTCCTTTCCTACTCACCGGACGGGGATCAGTTGATTGATCCGAGCCGGCCTATTCCTTCTCCATGGTACATTGGAGCGGGTGCTGATGGCGACGCGCGAACTCGATCGTTTGTGCCACTTTGGTTTCCGCCACTTCGTACGTGTATACGCCGCAGACCCCGACGCCCCTGTGATGCACGTGCAGCATGATCTCGGTGGCCTGTTCGCGGCTCTTGCCGAAAAAACGTTCCAGCACGTGCACGACGAATTCCATCGGCGTGTAATCATCGTTCAGGAGCAGGACCCGGTACATCGACGGCTTCTTGGTCTTCGGCCGCGCCTTGACGATGGTGCCGGTGTTGGGCCGGCCGTTGCCGCCGCCCTTGCCGTTCTCGCCGTCGTTGTCGTCGCCGCTGGCCAAAATCCGCCGATCCATCCTGATCCCGCATTCCATCTTACGACCGGTTCCCGTCCAGAAGATCGGACGGCGGCCGGCCGGGTCGCTTCGACACTATAATATGGGAAGCATACATTCGGTTAAATGGGGGTTGATGCGCGGCCGTTCCAGTACCGCCCGACTGTCCACCCGTGCCGAACCCGCGTCCCAAATGTCGCATCGCCTCAAGATCATGGCCGGGCGGGGATTCCGGCCACGGGCCGGGGCACCGCCACCGCCTCCCATCAAAATGCGTTGATAAGGCCGCCGATCCCTTCGCCATGGACCTCAACGGTGAAATTGGTGCTGGGATTGCGCCCATTATTGCCGCCGGCGGGGCGGTAGGCGGAGCTTTCCTCGATGCTGAGCACGTAAGGCTTGCGGAAGGCGAGGCCGGTGCCGTCATGGCGCAGCAGGAAATCCTGGAACCGGGCGGCGTCCAGGTTTCCGCGCTTGGCGCGCCAGGCGTAGAAATGAAACCGGCCGGCCTCGCAGCCGGAAGCGACCCAATAGAAGTCCTGGGACGGCAGCCGCAGCCCCTGCGGCGCGCCGGAACCGAAGCCCGACTCGGTCAAAGCCTTATGAAATTGCGCCATTTCCTCGGGGCTCAGCGCCGCCGTCGACTCGCGCCAGCGCCAGGGCGCCAGCAGGTCGGCGCTGTCCTGGATCCACCAATTGGCCAGGTTGGTGCCGCCTTTGGTGCGGGCGCGCAGGCTGGCGCCGCCAGTCGGCAGATTCGCTCCGCTGGGGGGCTGGGTCTCGATCTCGTAGATCCGCAGCTGCTTCTCATACTGCCCGTTGTAGACCAGCCGGTATCGGGCCGGGGCGTTCGGGCCGAGCGCGGAACAGGTCTCGCGGATGTCGCTGCCGTCCAGGAAGCTGAACCAGGTGAATTTCTGGACCGCCGGATTGTTAAGGTCCGAGGCGGAATCGCCATGATAGGCGCAGCCGGCCAGGAGTCCGAAAAGTGACAAGACGACGATCCGCGCCGCCCTTCTTAAGTACGTTTCGCTTCCGGCCGCCATCCTCTACCTCGATGAAAAAGCTGAATCTTTCGGTTCTTTACCAGTCCTAAACCCCGTCCGGGCTATAGACAAGGTTAATGGTTTTCCTTAGAATTGGGTCATCATTGAGGGAATACCAGAATATAGTCGGGGTACTTGTCATGGCGGATGAGCCGCGCCGCGTAACGAGCGGAAAAGCCTTGCCGATTCGTGGCCTCGCCTGGCTGTTTGCCGGGCTGCTCCTCGCCGTGGTGTCTCTGTCCGGCCAAGCTTTCGCCAAACCCGTGGCGTCGTCGATCATGGTCGATGCGGTCACCGGCGAGATCATCTCTTCCAGCAATGCCGACGTCTCCACCTATCCGGCGTCGCTCACCAAGATGATGACGCTCTACCTGCTGTTCGATGCCCTGAAGCATGGGCAGATCAAGCTCACCGATTCGATCACCTTCTCCGATCATGCCGCCTCGCAGGACGCGACCAATCTCGCGGTTTCCGCCGGCGCCAAGATCAAGGTCGAGACCGCGATCCTCGCGGTGGTGGTGCGCTCCGCCAACGACGCGGCGACCGCGATCGCCGAAGAGATCGCCGGCAGCGAATGGGCCTTCGCCAAGAAGATGACCCAGACGGCGCGCGCGCTCGGCATGAAGAACACCACCTATCGCAATGCCAACGGCCTGCCCAATCCGGAGCAGCGCACCACCGCGCGCGATCAAGCCATCCTCGGCGTGGCGCTGCTGCGCGACTTCCCAGAGTATTATCACTACTTCGCCGCCGAGCGGTTCAGCTATCGCGGCGTGCAATATGCCGGTCACAATCGCGTGCTGAACAAGCTCAACGGCGCCGACGGCATCAAGACCGGCTATATCCGCGCTTCCGGCTTCAACCTGGTTTCCTCCGCCGAGCAGAACGGCCGCCGCCTGGTGGGCGTGGTGCTGGGCGGCTCCACCCCTTACCTCCGCGACAAGCAGATGGTCGCGATGATGAACAAGGGCTTCAAGACGCCCAAGGGCAACGGCACGATGCTGGCGCTCTCCGCGCCGAACTCGGCGGGTCCCGCCAAGGCGCCGGCCGTGGTGGTTGCAGCGGCGCCGGTCTCGGTGCCGGCCGCCCTGGTCGCCGCCGCGATGGTGCCGGATGCCCCGGAGCCGGCGGTCGCCTCGGGCGAGGACGGAGACGATGCCGCGATCATGCCGGCCAGCATCAGCAGCGGCGACCCGCTGTTGCCGATCCTGAAGCCCGGCAGCGGCCTGCAGCTGCAATTCGCCGACGCCGCGGCGCCGGATTCACAGGCGATCGAGAATGTCTGGCGCTCCGGCAATACCGGCTACGGCGTGCAGGTCGGCGCCTATGCGCAATATGCCCCGGCCCAGAAGGCCGCGGTCCGCGCCACCCGTTCGCTGCCGGAGATTTTCGCCGATTCCAGGATTGCGATCGACGAGCAGGGCAAGCTCTACCGCGCCCGGGTCACCGGCTTGACCAAGGCCGATGCCGAGAAGGCCTGCGCGCAGCTGAAGGCGAAGAAGACCGACTGCATGGTCTTCGCCACCGACGACGGGCTCGCCAAGGCGAACTGATCGCTTCAAGTCGAGAAATCATAAACGGCGCGGGCCTGATCGGTCCGCGCCGTTTTGCTTTGAAGCGCCGGCTGCGCCGCTTCAGTTAAAGGACGGAAAGATTCCCTCGAGCGCGATCAGATACCAGAGGCCGGTGGTCGGCTGATCGTTCGGATGCGGCTGCGCCGGGGCGGTGGGCAGGATCGCCGTCGGCGCGAACTCGACGTTGCCCGGGCCGGCGACGAAGCCGTTGAACTGCGGATTGATCGCCGCGGTCGTGCCGGGCGATCCCGGCCCCGGCGTGGCATTGGCGCCGCCCGCCTGGCCGAGCCGGAGCTTGTGGAGGTGCGCCGGCATCTCATCGTGCCGCAGCGTCACCTGATCGGCGCCGATCTGCTCGCCGAGATCACGCTGGGTGAGGCCTCGCCCCTGTCCCTGCGACGCGGCCACGCTTCCGTTCAGGTTGGGCAGCGCGAAATTGGTGGTCCCGTTGCCGCCGTAGTAGGTGCCGATCAGCGAGAACAAGGCCGTGTAGCGCTGGATCGGCAGCAGGCTGCCGTCGCACGCCGCCCAGCTGTTGTTGAAGCCGGATCCGTAGTAGAAGCCCACCGCGATGATCTCGCCAATATATTGCTCGGACATCTCAGCCTCCTGGTAAGGTGCTCCGGTTCCGGGGCAAGCGCGCCGCTTCGTCCCGGCTTCAGCCGGGGGAGGGGAAGATGCCCTCGGTCGCGATGCAGAAGCTCATGATCAGCGTCGGCATCATGTTGTCATGCGGCTGGCCCAAGCCGTCCGGCTTGACGCAGTCGGCCATGGTGTCGTAGCCGGCGATGCTCGCGGGCGGCGCGTAGAGCGTCTTGGCATCGACACTGGAGGTCGCGAGATGCACCGTCGGTCCGGGCGTCTCGGTGGTGCCTGGGATCGAGCTCGAAAGCAGGGCGTGGCTGTGGGCCGCGAGCTCCTGGCCTGTCAAGGAATGGGCCTCCTCGCCGGCCAGCTGGCCGAGCACATAGATGTTGCCCTGGTTCGACTTGCCGGAATGAATCGGGACCCGGCCGCGCAGATCCGGCAGCGCGAAGGTGGTGACGCCGTCGCCGCCATAGGTGGTTCCGAGCAGCGAGTAGAGCGCCTGGTACTGCGCGATCCCCAGCAGGCTGCCATCGCAGGCGGCCCAGCCGATGGGGACGCGCGGAAAGGCGAAAAGCCGGATTTCTCCAATGAATTGGTCGGCCATGTTCCCCCTCCCCGGGATCCGGTAACGCGCTCAGTTCCGTGACGGATAGGTACCCTGCAGCGCGACCAGGTAGTTGATCACCAGGTAAGGCTGCATGTTGTTATGGGGCTGGTCGCCGGCATTCGGGACCACGTTGGTGCCGACGGCGAGCGCGACTTCGCCGCCCGCCCCGCCGAAGATCTTCTGGTCGCCGGCGGACTTGTTCACGCCGAAGACATGGTCCGCCGGACTGGCGCCGCGCCCGGTGCCCGCGGTGGTCGATCCGAGCAGAGCATGGGCATGGGCCGGCACCTGTGCGCTCGTCAGCGTCACCGTCGTGGTGCCGTTCTGCGCGCCCATCACCGCAGCGGAAGCCGCGCCGAGCACGCCCCGGCCGCGGAGATCAGGCAGACCGAAGGTCTGCACGCCGTCGCCGCCAAAGCGCGTCCCGAACAAGGAGAACAACGCCTGGTTCTGCTGGATGCCGAGAAGGCTGCCATCGCACCGCGCCCAACCGCGCGGCACGATGTTGAACGCCGTGGGCATGATCTGCCCCAGGACCGGTTCGGACGGCATGGCACCTCCGCTTGTCGATTGCTGCAATGATCGTCGACGCTCAACCTACACGATCATTCTGGCGCAACACGCGTCGCGATTCAATGACAGGTATATGACCTTGGGTTGTAATGTTGCGACCCTGAAGCGGCGCGGGCGATGGCGTTGCGGGGGATTCCGCGGCGAAATTGTGAGCCTGAGACGGAGTGATTAAGCTGCGGGCGGCGCTGCGCTGATCTACATCAATATCGATTCCTGGTTGTGTATCGCCCGGCCCCGTGGCATTGTGGCCGAAACACCCGGCAACCTGGGAGAGAAGCATGATTTTGCTCAAGACAGGGTTCCGTAAGGTCGCGATCCTGGCGGCGCTCGCGCTGGCCGCGCTCACCGTCGCTCCGCGCGCCGAGGCCAGCACGCTCTTTTTCTCGCTGACCGGCGACTACACCGCGAGCTGGACGCTGGACAGCAATCCGTCGCCCAACGGGTCGTCGAACGCGGACGGCTACACTTTCTTCTCAGGCGTGCCGGGCGTCGACCCGCTCCTGCTGGTCTTCTATTCGTCGACGCTGGGCTTCGGTTCCGGAGGCCTGCGGATCTCCACGACGCCGGATCCGCTGACGGAGGTGGGCTCGATCGTCGATCTCGCCGGCGACCAGATTTACAGTGGTCTGTTGAGCGCGCCGGTCTTCACGCCCGGCGTGTTTCACTTCAACTTCGACTTCCTCACCAACGCCGCGCTGGCGACGCCGACCACCCTCACGGTCAGCGCGATACCGATCGCCACCACGCCGATCCCGGCGGCGCTGCCGCTGTTCCTCTCGGCCTTGGCCGGAATGGGCTGGGTCGGCTGGCGCCGCCGGCATTCCGTGGCCGACGCCTAGCGGCGAAGCCCGCTCCCTCGAGATGAAACGGCGCGGGCCTTGTGGTCCGCGCCGTCTTTCTTGGGCGACTCGATCACGCCGCGAAGAGCGGCGCCGGATCGGGCGTGTAGCGCGCGAGCTTCTCGCGATCGAGCGCGACACCGAGGCCGGGAAGCTGCGGGATCTCCAGATTCGCCTCGGCATCGAGCGCGAAGGGCTGCTCGAGGATGCCGTCCACGTAGGGGCTGCCGCCGATGAACTCGACCAGGTCGGTGTCGGGCATTGCCGCGGCGAGCTGCAGGTCGGCGGCGACGCCGAGCGCCGTGTTCCAGCCATGGCCGACGTATTTGATGCCGAGATCATAGGCGAGCCAGGCGATGCGGCGCTGCTCGCTGATGCCGCCGACCTTGGTGACGTCGGGCTGCACGATGTCGAAGGCGCCGCGCTGCAGCCAGGGCATGAAGCTCTGGCGCCTTGTCAGCACTTCGCCGCCGGCGATCGGCACCGGGCTGCGGCGCCGCAGCTCGCAGAAATCGTCGATCGCGTCGGGCTTCACCGCTTCCTCGAACCAGCCGATGCCGTAGGCATCGAGCATGTCCGCGGTGCGCAAGGCCCATTTCAAGCCATGCGGCCAATAGGCGTCGCTGGCGCCGGCATCGACGAAGAGCTTCGCGTCCGAACCCGCCGCTTCGCGCGCGGCTTTCACGATCGCCTCGTCGAGCTTCGCGTCCTGGGCGCGGCCGAACGGGCCCCAGCCGATCTTGAAGGCGCGGAAGCCGAGCGCGCGGTATTTGGCGACGACCTCGCGCATCAGATCGGGCTGTTCCATGAGCAGCGAGCAATAGGGCTGCACGCGCCGGCGATAGGTGCCGCCGAGCAAGCGCCCGACCGGCTGGCCGGTGACCTTGCCGAGGATGTCCCAGAGCGCGATGTCGATGGCGCTGATCGCGTGGGTCAAGGTGCCGCCGCGGCCCATCCAGAATGTGTTCTGGTGCAGGGCCTCGGTGACGCGCTCGGGTTCCAGGGCGTTCTCGCCGGTGAAGATCGGTTCAAGCACCTTCAGCGCGGCGGCGACCAGGCCGCCATTGGTGAAGGCGCTGCCATAGCCGGTGATGCCGGCATCGGTATGCACGGCAACCAGCGTGTGAACGGAGTCCTCTGGCCGGATCTCGCTCGACCAGCCGCCTTTCGGGCTCTCGCCGAGGAGCGGCACCGACACGATCTTGCGGATCTTCACCGCGCTTGGCGTATTCACGTCTGAAACTCTCTGATGATGGTCCCCGGCGGAGACCTTAAGCGGAAATAGGGGCATAGAAAAAGCCCTCCTCCGTTTCCGGAGGAGGGCTGCCGCAGGTTTGAGGCTTGGTCTTGGGGACTAGAAGTCGAAGTTGCCGATGTTCTCCTTGGTGAAGGTGGTCGGCGCGCCGAGCAGCACTTCGCTGCCATTGATGATCTGGAGGTCACCGAGCTTGCCGGCCTTCACCGACTTGGCACCCGGCTGCAGCGTGCCGTCGACCACGGCGCGGAGCACGTGCATCGCGGCATAGCCGAGGTCGACCGGGTTCCAGAGCACGACCGACTTCACGCAGTCCTTCTCCACATAGGGCTTCATCGCGTTCGGCGTGGCGAGGCCGACCACCGCGATCTTGCCGCACTTGCCGGCCTGGGTGACGGCTTCCGCGGAGGCCGGGGTCGCGACGCTGGTCATGCCGAAGATGCCCTTCAGGTCATCGCCGTATTTGTTGATCAGCGTGGTCGCCTGGTTGAAGGAGAGGTTGTTGTCCTCCTGGGCCTCCACGGTCTCCAGCCACTTCATCTTCGGGTGGCACTTCGCCTGGTAGGCGCCCATCTCGGCGATCCAGCGCGCCTGGTTCGGCGTGGTGAAGGTCGAGGTGACGATGGCGAACTGGCCCTCCTCGCCGATCTCCTTGGCCATGTCGTCGATCAGCGCCTTGGCGATGCCGTTGAACTCCGCCTGGTTCACGAACCACTCGCGGGCGTCGGGCTGCGAGTTGGCGTCGTAGCCGACCACGTGAATGCCCTTGGAGAGCGCCTTCTTCAGGACCGGCGCGATCGCCACCGGATCGTTGGCGGCGAACAGGATGCCGTTGACGCCGCTGGTGATGTAGTTGTCAATGAAGGAGATCTGCTGGTCGATGTTGGCCTGGGTCGGGCCATCGGTCTTGGCCTCGACGTTGCCGAGCTCCGCCGCCGCGTCGGCGATGCCCTTGGAGGTCGCGTTGAAGTAGCCGATGCCGATCAGCTTCGGCACGTCGACCACGGTGATCTTCTTGCCCTTCAGGTCAGGCGCGCCGGTCGGCGCGCCGCCGTCATAGGGCTTCGCCGCCGCTTCACCCGGCGTGTTGTCGCAGGCGAGCGGATTGGTCGGCAGGTTGTCGCCGCCGGTCCAGGCCGAATCCGCCATCGCGGCGGCGCCGAAGCCCAGGCAGAGCCCGAGGGCGGCGGTCAGAAGCAGAGTCTTACGCATCGCTTTCTTCCTCCTCATGTGTGGCGTGGATTTTGAGACGGCGGCCACGCCTTCCTCCCGTTAGTTATCGTCGCGACTCAAGAGATTGCCGACCAGGATCGCGGCGATCAGCACCGCCCCGATCACCACGATCGTTCCGTCGCCCTTGACGCCCGAAAGCGCCAGGCCGTTCTTCAGGGCCTGCATCAGGATGAGGCCCAAGGCGGTGCCGATGATGGTGCCACGTCCGCCGAAGATCGAGGTGCCGCCGAGCACCACGGCGGTGATCACGTCCAGCTCGTAGCCGGTGCCCATGTCCGAACGCGTGGTCGAGACCCGGCTGACGAAAATCACCGCGGCCAATCCGGAGATGAGGCCGGAGGCGCCGTAGATCAGCAGCTTGGCGCGATCGACTTTCAGGCCGGAGAAGCGCGCGGCGACTTCGTTGGAGCCGATCGCATAGGTGGTGCGGCCGAAGGTGGTCAGCCCCAAGATGAAGGCGGCGATCACGAAGCAGACGACCAGCAGCCAGAGCTGGGTTGGCACGCCCAGCACCTCGCCCTGCCCCAGCACGAAGAACCATTCCGGATAGCCGCGCACCGAGCGGGCCTGGCTGATGCCTTCCGCCAATCCGCGATAGAGCGCCAGGGTCGCGAGGGTCGCGATCAAGGGCGGCACCTTGAAGCGGGTGATGATGAGGCCGTTGCCCAAGCCTGCGATCGCGCCGACCAGAACGGCGCAGAGCATCGCCACCGGGAGGGGCATGCCCATATTCTGCCAGAAGACGCCGAGCAGGATGGCGGAGAGGCCGAAGATCGAGCCGACCGAGAGGTCGATGCCGCCGGTCACGATGACGAAGGTCATCGGCAAGGCGATCAACCCGACCTCGGCCATCAGGCGGCCCTGGTTCAAGAGGTTGTCGGCGGTCCAGAAATGCTCCGACTGCGCGGCGAGCACGACCAGGGCCGCGATCAGCAGCACGCCGAGGATCGATTCATGGCGCAGCACGCGGTTCATCACCATCGTCGCCATGCTCAGATCCTCCTGCGCCGGGCCATGTCGGCCAGCACGGTGGCGAGGATCATCAGGCCCTGCACCGCGCGCAGCCAATAGGCGGAGACATTGAGGAAGACCAGCGACGAGCCGATCGCGGCGAACAGGATCGCGGCCAGGGTCGCGCCGATCACCGTGCCGGTGCCGCCGAGGATGCTCACGCCGCCGACGACCGAGGCGGTGATGACGGTGAGTTCGAGGTTTGGCGGCACGGTCGATTGGATGACCTGGAGCTGGGTCGCGAACAGGATCGCGGCGATCCCGGCGAACATGCCATGGATGGTGAAGATCCCGACCACCGAGGACTGCATGCGGATGCCGCTGACCCGTGCCGCCTCCGGGTTACCGCCGATCGCGTAGATGGTGCGGCCGAACACCGAGTATTTCATCCAGAGCGCCGCGAGCACGGTCAGCACCACCATGAAATAGACCGAGGACGGAATCCCGAACAGGCGGAACTGGGCGATCATGAACTCCGGCGGCATGCCGCTGATCCAGGCACCGCCGGTGACGCTGATGAGCCCGCCCTTCAGGATCGAGAGCATGCCGAGCGTCACCACGATCGACGGGATCTTCACATAGGCGACCAGCACCCCGACCCCGGCATTGATCACCATGCCGATGGCGATCGGCACCAGCCAGCAGAGGATGACCGGGTAGCCGTTGACCGCCATGGTGCCGGCGATGGTGCCGAGCACGCCGATCAGCGACCCGACCGAGACGTCGATATTGCCGGAGATGATCACCATCGACATGCCGATGGCCGCGATGGCGATATAGGCGTTGCCGACGAACATGCTGGTCAGGTTGTTGGTGCTGATGAAGCGCGGGTTGTAGAGCCCGACGCCGACAAACAGCACGATCAGCGCGACCAGGATGACCAGCTCCTGGCCGTAGGATTCGAAAACCGACTTCCAGCGGCGGACCGGCACGGCGCCCATCGTATTCTGTGCCGCCGTCATGACGCCGCCGCTCCTGCTGATTCGAGGCTATGGCCGCTCTTGGCCGCGGTCATCGCCGCGCCCACGGTGTCCGGTGTCGCGTCCTTGCGGTCGAACTCACCGACGATCCGGCCGCCGCGCATGACCAGCACCCGGTCGCTCATGCCGAGCACCTCGGGCAATTCGCTGGAGATCATCAGCACCGCGAGGCCTTGCCCCGCGAGACGGCTCATCAGCGCGTGGATCTCCGCCTTGGCGCCGACATCGATGCCGCGGGTGGGCTCGTCCATGATCAGCACGCGGGGCTCGGTCGCGACCCATTTCGCCAGCACCACCTTCTGCTGGTTGCCGCCGGAGAGCTGCTTCACCCGCTGCTCCGGCCCGCGGGTGCGGATGCCGAAACGCTCGATGGATTTCTTCGCCAGGCTGCCCTCGCGGCCGCGATCGACCACGAAGGCCTTGGCGATGCGGTCGAGGATGGCCAGCGAGACATTCTCGCGCACGGTCTGCGGCCGAATGAGGCCTTGCGATCCGCGATCCTCCGGCACATAGGCGATCTTGAGGCGCCGCGCGTCGTCGGGACTGGAGATGGTGACCGGCCTGCCGTCGATCAGAATCTCGCCGGAGGTCGCCGGGGTGATGCCGAAGATGGTGAGCGCCGTTTCGGTGCGGCCTGAGCCGACCAGGCCGGCGATGCCGACGATCTCGCCCGCGCGCAAGGTGAAGCTGATGT
The DNA here is from genome assembly GCF_054658695.1 of Dongia sp. agr-C8. Lineage (NCBI taxonomy): Bacteria > Pseudomonadati > Pseudomonadota > Alphaproteobacteria > Rhodospirillales > Dongiaceae > Dongia > Dongia sp. agr-C8. The sequence continues at coordinate 476,404 of NZ_BAAGHZ010000001.1, read as the reverse complement.
CCTGCACCACGTTACGGTAGGAGAGGTTCTTCACTTCGAGGATGGTCTCGCCTGGGGTGGTATCGACCTTGGGGAACAGATGGTCGATGGCGCGGCCGACCATCATGGAGACCAGGTCGCCTTCGGTCACTTCGCCGATCGGCCTGGTGCCGACATAGGTGCCGTCGCGCAGCACCGTCACGCGGTCGGCCAGAGCGAAGATCTCCGGCAGCCGGTGCGAGACATAGATGATGCCGACGCCGCGGTCGCGCAGCCGCTTCACCACTTCCATCAGCCGCCGCGCGTCCGCATCGGCGAGGGCCGCGGTCGGCTCGTCCATGATGACCAGCTTGGCGTTCTGGGACAGCGCCTTGGCGATCTCGACGCGCTGCCGATTGGCGACCGAGAGCTTGCCGACGGTGGTATCGACGTCGAGATCGGGGCTGTCGAGCGAGTCCAGCAGGGCGCGGGCACCGGCCCGCATCGCGTTCCAGTCCAGCGTTCCCCACTTGGTCTTCGGCGCATGGCCGAGATAGATGTTCTCCGCGACGGTCAGGTCCGGGAACAGCAGCAGCTCCTGGTAGACCGTGGCGATGCCCTGGGCCGCCGCCTCGCGCGGGCTGGCGAAGCGCACCGGCTTGCCTTCCAGCTTGACCTCGCCCTCGTCGGCGAGAATGACGCCGGCGACGATCTTGATCAGCGTGGACTTGCCGGCGCCGTTCTCGCCCAGGAGCGCGTGAACCTCGCCGGGGCGGACGTCGAAGCTGATCTCCTTCAGCACCCTAACGGGGCCGAAGGATTTCGAGACGCCGGAGACTTCGAGCAGGTTGGTCATGCGGGGAGCGCCTCGCGCCAGGCCTGCTTGTATTCCGCCATCGGCAGGTCGATCGGCTCCACCGGTTCGGGCTCGTCCGGAATGCTCGCGCCGGCCAGAAGAACCGCGCCGCTGACCGTGCCGGTCGCGTCGCTCGAGACCAGCACGCCGTTATCCTTGCGCAGGCAGGCCAGCGCGTTGAGATAGGCATGGTTGCCGGTGAGGCTGCCCTCGACGATCACCGGGCCTTTGGCCTGCAGCAGATCGAAGCAATAGTCGGTCATCAGCGCGAGATAGACACTGGCCCGAGCCACCGCCTGCTCGTCGGTCCGGGTCGGCGTGCCGGCGGGGCCGCCCAGAGGGTTGCCGTCGAACGGCCCGCCGTCGTCGCCCAGAGGCGGGACCAGGATCGAGCCCTGCTCCACCACCGCGGCGACGTCATCCATGGTCGTGACGCAGCCGGTGAGGCCCTTGGTCAGGCGCTGGAACTCGCGGCCGCCCATGAAATTGCAGCAGGGCACCGGCGTGCCGAGCGCATCGACATTGGAGAGGCAGTTGCGGTTCTCCGGCATTTGCCGGGGATCCGCGCCCGCCGCCATGCACACGACCCAGGTTCCGGTCGAGGCCACCGCGAAGGGCATCGGCCGCGTCATGCGGTGGCGCAGGAAGGAAGCGTTGCTGTCATGGATGCCCACCCGCACCCGGCAATCTGACGGCAGCCCGGTCTGGCGCAGCACCTCGGGCGTGAGCGGACCGGCGACGTCGCTCGCCTTGCGGAGCGGCGGGAAGAGATGGGTCCAGCCCATCTTCTCGGTGAAGCTGCTGAACGTCGCTTCCACGGGGCGCCAGAGTCCGCCATGGCAGCCGAGCGACGTGACCTCGCTCCAGGCCTGGCCGGTCAGGCGGAAGGCCCAGTATTGCGGATGGCCGAAGATCCATTTGATCCGCGCGAAGCCCTCCGGGAAATTCTGCTTCTGCCAATAGAGCTGGCGGCCGAAGACCAGGCCGTTCGCCATCTTCGGCGTGAAGGTCTCGGAGAAGGGCGAAGCGACCGCATCATAGCCGTCGTCCTGGATCGGATGCTCGTAGTCCAGCATCGGCAGCGCGAGATCGCCCTGCGCATCCACCAGCACGCCGGCGGCGCCATGGGCGACCGGCACGATGTCGGTGATCTTCGCCATCGCGGCGAGCTTATTGAGACCCTTCAGCAAGAAGGCCCAGGTCGCCTCGGTGTCGAAATGCAAATAGGGCGGGCCGGGCAGGTTGACGTTGGGCTGCGACAGCGCGTGCCGGATGGCGCCCCCTTCGACCAGGGAGAGCTTCAGGTTGGTCTTGCCGATGTCGAAGACGACGATCGCCATGCGCCGATGCTTCAGCGCGCGTTGATGGCGGTCGCAGCGAGAAACTTCATCTGGTCCGGCCCCCTGTTCACCGGTGTCTTTGTTCGTTCGGCCGGTCGCGCCGTTACGCGACCGACGCCGTCTGCAATGGATGTGCGACGATGACTCTGATTCCGGCATCGGTCAGCATCTTATGCGTGCCGCTCTCGACGCCGTCGTCGGTGACGATGGTGTGGATCCGCTCCAGCGGACAGAGAATGAGACTGCCGCGGTTCGAAAACTTGCTGCTGTCGGTCAGCACGATCATCTGCTCGGCCTGGCGGATCAGCTTCTGCTCGGCTCGGATCAGCAGCGGATCGGTCTGCATCAGCCCGTGCTGGGTGATCGCCCGGGCGCCGATGAAGATCTTCGAGGCGATGAAACGCTCGATTGTGTCGTCCTCGAAGGGCGAGAGGATCAGGCCCTGCTCGCGGAACACCTCGCCGCCGGGCAGGATCACCCGCCCCCGGCCGCGCTTCATCAGGACTTCGGCGATCGGGAAGGAATTGGTCAGCACTTCGAGGTCGCGGCCGGCGATGAACTCGGTCATGGCGAAGACCGTGGTGCCGCCGTCCATGATGATGGATTCGCCGGACTGGCAGAGCTCCGCCGCGGCGCGCGCGATCGCCCGCTTCCGCTCGCGGTTCCGCAGCTGGCTGGCATCGAACTTCGGCTCATCGAGCGCGGGCGCGCCGTGCATTGCTTCGGCGCCGCCCCGGACCTTCCGGATCCGACCCGCGAGCGCCAGTTCCTGGATGTCGCGGGCGACAGTCGCGCGCGAGGCCTCCAGCCGGGTCATCAAATCCGGCACCGTCGCGTAACCCTGGGTCGCGACGATCTCGCAGATCATGTGATGGCGTTGCCGCTGCAGCATCGATCCCGAATACAGGGAAGCGCCGGGCCGCGTCAAATCGAATTGTTCAAATTTGCTCATGCACAAATCATTTTGCGTCGCAGCAAACCCTCGCTGCGATGCAAAATGATTAGAAGGCGTTGACCAAGCCGCCGGAGAGGCCTATTCGAAGCGACGGGCCCGCTCGTCCGCAGAGGCTGGATGAGCGATTTTGACGAATTGATGGAGCGGCGCCGTGGACACGATCGAGGGCATTCCTTCGCTTTGGGACGACAGCAAGGCCGCGGGGATGGGCGAGCCGGAACTGCTGCTCTATCGCTCGAACCTGCTCGGTGCCGATCTCCGGGTTACCAACTACGGCGGCGGCAACACCTCGGCGAAGATCCCGGCCAAGGATCCGCTGACCGGTGAAGATGTGACCGTGCTCTGGGTAAAGGGCTCGGGCGGCGATCTCGGCAGCATGAAGCTCGACGGCTTCTCGACGCTCTATCTCGAGAAGCTCGAGCATTTGAAGAAGCTCTATCGCGGCCTGGCGCACGAGGACGAGATGGTGGCCTATCTCTCCCACTGCACTTTCAACATGAATCCGCGCGCCGCCAGCATCGACACGCCGCTGCATGCCTTCATCCCCAAGGCGCATGTCGACCACATGCATCCCGACGCGGTGATCGCCATCGCCGCCGCGGCGCGCAGCCGGGAATTGACCGCGGAAATCTTCGGCGCGGAGATGGGCTGGCTGCCCTGGCAGCGTCCCGGCTTCGACCTCGGCCTGAAACTGGGCGAAATGGCGGTGAAGAACCCGGCGCTGAAGGGCATCGTGCTGGCGGGCCACGGCGTCTTCACCTGGGGCGACACCTCGAAGGATTGCTACGACCAGACCCTGCGCATCATCCGCAAGGCCGACGCCTGGCTGAAGCAGAAGCTGGCCGGCAAAACGCTGTTCGGCGGTGCCGTCCGGGCGCCGCTCGCGGTCTCGGAGCGGCAGCGCATCGCGTCCGAGCTGATGCCGCTCATCCGCGGCAAGATCTCGGCGAAGCAGCCCAAGGTCGGGCATTTCAACGACTCACCGGAGGTGCTGGAATTCGTCTGCGCCAAGGACCTCGAAGCCCTCGCGGCGCTCGGCACCTCCTGCCCCGATCACTTCCTGCGCACCAAGATCCGCCCGCTGGTGCTGCAGTTCGACGGCAAGGCGATCGGCAATCTCGACCAGGCGCTGGAAGCCTATCGCGCCGAGTACACGGCCTATTACGAGCGCTGCAAGCGGGCGAACAGCCCGAAGCTGCGCGACCCCAACCCGATCGTCTTCCTGGTGCCGGGCGTCGGCATGATCACCTTCGCCACCGACAAGGCGACGGCACGCATCGCCGGCGAGTTCTACGTGAACGCGATCAACGTGATGCGCGGCGCCAGCGGTGTGGACAGATATGTCGGCCTCGATGAGCAGGAGGCCTTCGACATCGAATACTGGCTGCTGGAGGAAGCGAAGCTGCAGCGCATGCCGAAACCAAAGAGCCTCGCCGGCCGGGTCGCCTTCATCACCGGCGGCGCCGGCGGCATCGGCCGCGCCACCGCCGAGGCCTTGCTCGGCGAGGGGGCCTGCGTGGCCTTGGTCGATATCGACCAAAGCCGGCTCGACGGCACGGTCAAGGAGTTCGGATCCAAGCATGGCAAGGACCGGGTCTGGGGCATCACGGTCGATGTGACCGAGGAGAAGTCGGTGATCGACGCCTTCGCCGCTGCCGCCCGGCAGTTCGGCGGGATCGACATATTGGTCTCCAATGCCGGCATCGCCTCCTCGGCACCGGTCGAGGACACCTCGATCGAGCTCTGGAACAAGAATATCTCGGTGCTCGCCACCGGCTATTTCCTGGTCAGCCGCGAGGCCTTCCGCCTCTTGAAGAAGCAGAAGATCGGCGGCGGCATCGTCTTCATCGCCTCGAAGAACGCGATGGCGGCCTCGCCCGGCGCCTCGGCCTATTGCACCGCCAAGGCCGCCGAAGTGCATCTGGCACGCTGCCTGGCGCTGGAAGGCGCGCCGGACGGGATCCGGGTCAACGTGGTCAATCCGGATGCGGTGCTGCGCGGCTCCACGATCTGGACCGGCGACTGGTTGAAGGAACGCGCCGAAGCCTACAAAATCGAGCAGGGCCAGCTCGAGGAGCATTACCGCCAGCGCTCGCTGCTGAAGCTCTCGGTCTATCCCGAGGACATCGCCGCGGCGGTGAAGTTCTTCTGCACCGAGGCGCCGAAATCGACCGGCAATATCCTGAATGTGGACGCCGGGAATGCGGTGTCGTTCACCCGCTGAGACGGTGCGAAGAGGTATGCGACCGGTCATCGCACGACCGGCCGCGCACCTCCCCGGCCCGGGCCGCCATGGTAAGCTCGGCTTGGGGGAGACCGGCAACAGGGTCGGGCCTGTCGCCGCTACCGGCCGGCTCGCCTCATGCGGGAGGTGGCCGATGTTGCTCTTGCGTATTCCCGTTCTCGGGCTCGCGGCGCTGCTGCTGCAGGCGAGCGCCGCCGCGGCCCAGGATCAGCCCACGATCGGACAGGCGACGGTCGTGGTTCGGAATGTCATGGGGGAAATCGGCGCCAAGCCGGCGCCGTTGAGGGTCGGCGATGCCCTGCTGTTCCAGGAGGTGATCGCCGCCGGCGAGCACAGCGCAGCGCAGGCGAGATTCATCGACTCCACGGTGCTTTCGGTCGGCTCCAATTCCAGGGTGACGCTGGACGAGTTCGTCGTCCCCGCAGCCGGCCGCAAGCCGTCCATGACAGTGACGCTGGCGCAGGGCGTGCTTCGACTGGTCACCGGAACGATGCCGCGCGACGGCTATCGAACCCGCTCGGCGACGGCAACCGTCGGCGTCCGCGGAACGGTGTTCAACCTCCTCACCGAGCCGGATGGGGCGACCGTCATCTATGTCGAGGATGGCATTGCGACCTTCTCGAACCTGAGCGGTGCGTCGGTCGACGTCGCCGCGGGATTGGCCTCGAGGATCGACGCGCAATCCGGACCGCCCAGCCCGCCGCAGCCGCCCTCGGCCGGCATACAGGCCGCGGTCGCCGCGATGGTCACCAAGCTGGCTCTGGAGGCGCCGCCCGCCAATGTCCTTCCGGCTGCGGCGATCGACGGCGTTGCGGCGCTTGCGGCCAAGGCGTCCGCCCTCGCCACCGAAACCAACCAGGAGAGCCCGGGCGGAGGTCTCAAATGACCGGCCGTTTCCGCATCCCAGCGATGCTGGTCTCGCTGGCACTGCTGGCGTGTGGCGCATGGAGCCCTGCGGCGAACGCGACGACCGTGGAGGATTTCGAGAGCTTCAAGTCGGTCAGGGTGCCGCTGCCGCCGGGCCAGTGGGAAGTGATCGACAGTATCGTGATTCCCAACCCGCGCTATCCCAACTTCCCGATGTACCAGGAGATCCTGGTCTCGCGCGCCGGCAAGACCATCGACCGCGTGGTGCGGATCTGGGTCCAGATCAAGAAGCGGCAGGAGGACTGGTTCACGCCCTTCCGCCTCTGCGAGGACGACGGCTACTTCGATTCCGTGGTGAAGGAGAACAGCGGCAGCCGGCTCGACTGCTGGCATCTGCGGCCCCTGAGCCTGGGCCTGGCCGGCGATGTCGAACCCGGCAACGCCGCCATCGCCAAGTACGGCAAGCAGCACGGACTGTTCGTTCCGGTCGTCATGCTGGGCGCGCGATTCGCGCGGCTGCTCAACAGCAACCAGCGCTACTCTGTCGAATACCTTTGGACCCCGGATCTCCTGCTGCCGGCGAACACGCCCGCCAAGGTCTGGACTCCGGCGGACTGGACGACGAAGGCCATGGAAGAGCCGGCCAAGCGCGCCGTCATCGATGCGCTCGACGGCTGGGCCTATGACTGGTACGAGCGAATCAAATAGCGCCGAGACGGCCAACGCCAAGACGGGAGGAAAACATGACCGGCACATATCGGATTTCCGCGACGGACATCGCCGAGCAGAACGCGAAGCTCCTCCCGGCGCTGAATGAGGACTACGACGCCCTTGCCCGCCGCCTGGCCCGGAGCGGCACCGACATCGAGACCATCGCCAGGGCCGTTGCCGGTTTCGGCGTCGCGATCCCGAGCTGGGGTGTCGGCACCGGCGGCACGCGCTTCGCCCGCTTCGCCGGAGTCGGCGAGCCGCGCAACGTGTTCGACAAGCTGGAAGACTGCGCGACCATCCAGAAGCTCACACGCGCGACGCCGACCGTCTCGCTGCATTTCCCCTGGGACAAGAACAAGGACGTGCATGCAGTGAAGCAGCTCGGCGACGAACTGGGGCTGGGCTTCGACGCGGTCAACTCGAACACCTTCCAGGACCAGGCCGAGCAGAAGCATTCCTACAAGTTCGGCAGTCTGACCCATACCGATGCCGCGACCCGAGCGCACGCGGTCGCGCACAATGTCGAATGCATCGAGCTCGGCAAGGTGCTGGGCTCGAAGGCGCTCACGGTCTGGATCAGCGACGGGTCCAACTTCGCCGGGCAGCAGCATTTCGCGCGGGCGCTGGAGCGTTATCTCGAGAGCATGAAGGCGATCTACGCCGCCCTGCCGGAGGACTGGCAGGTCTTCATCGAGCACAAGATGTTCGAGCCCGCCTTCTATTCGACGGTGATCTCCGACTGGGGCACCAACTACTGGGCCGCCACCCAGTTGGGCCCGAAGGCGCGCTGCCTGGTCGATCTCGGGCACCATGCGCCCAACACCAACATCGAGCAGATCGTCGCGCGGCTGATCCAGTTCGGCAAGCTCGGCGGCTTCCATTTCAACGACAGCAAGTATGGCGACGACGATCTCGACGCCGGCTCGGTCAACCCGTTCCAGCTGTTCCTGGTGTTCAACGAGCTGGTCGATGCCGCCGACCGCGGCGCGCTCGACGTGGCGCCGGCCTACATGCTCGACCAGTCGCACAACGTGACCGATCCGGTCGAGAGCCTGATGGCGAGCGCCATGGAGCTGCAGCGCCGCTATGCCCAGGCTTGCCTCATCGACCGCGCGCGGCTGGAACAGGCGCAGGCCGAGAACGACGCGCTGATGGCCTTGGATACGCTGAAGGCCGCCTTCAACACCGACGTCTCGCCGATCCTCGGCATGGCGCGGCACCGCGGCGGCGCTGCGATCGATCCTTTGGGTGTCTATCGCTGGTCGGGTTATCGGCGGCACAAGGCGAACGAGCGGCCGGCCCAGGCGAAGCAGTCGGCGGGGATTGTCTGAGTCCTCCGCGGAGGGAATCTTCGACCGATCACTTCTTCGAACGCGCGCGCATCGCGGGCTGTTTCTTGACCGCGGACTTCTTCTTCGCCGGCGCTTTCTTCGCGGTCCGCTTTGCCTTGCCCTTCACCGCCAGCGGTTCCAGCGCCACCGCCTTGCCGGTCGCGGCGGATTTGTAGGCCGCCTCGCAGCACGCAAACGTCTTGAAGTTGTCCTCGGCCGAGACATCCGCGGGCTTGCCGCTGCGCAGGGCGTTCAGGATATGCGCGTTGGTGGCGAGCACGCTTTCCTGGATGATGTGCCAGGGCCGCGCGGCCCAGTGCAACACCTCGGCGTCGGCATGTTCCTTGGTGATCTTGCCGCCCACCATGATCTCGAGGTCGAAGTTCTTGTAGAGGATGATGGCGCCCTTCGGGCCTTCGAGCTCGATCAGGGTCTGCGGGAAGATGTCGGGCAGGCGATGGGCGCCGTAGGTGCATTCCACCATCGAGACCGCGCCGTTCACGTGCTTCATCATCATGGTGGCGGTGTCTTCGCCCTTGGCCTTCGAGTTGCGGCGCTGGGTCTCGCAGAGGACGTGCTCGACCTCGCCGAGATAGGCGCGTGCCAGGTCGCAGACATGGACGCCGAGGTCATTGATGACAAAGCGGGTCTCGTTCAGCAGATAGGGCTGGCCCTTGTAGATGTCGTAGTCGGTGCGGAAACTGACCCGGCCCCAGCTGGGCGTGCCGATCACACCTTGGCGCAGCAGCTCGGTGATCCGGCGCAGGGGGGCCTGGAAGCGGAAGTTCTCATGCACCGCCAGGAACACGCCGGCCTTCTTGGCGGCCAAGGTCATGGCCCGGCAGTCGGCAAGGTTGAAGCCGAAGGGCTTCTGCACGATGGTCGGGATCTTCTTTGCGACGGTCTTCAGCACCTGCTCGCGGTGGGTCTCGACCCGGGTCACGATGTCGATCAGGCCCGGCTTCTCTTTCTTAAGCAGTTCGTCGAGATCGGTGTACCAGCGCGGCACGTTGAAGTTCTTCGCCGCCGCCTTGGCCTTTTCCGCGTCGATGTCGCAGACCGCGATCAGCTCGACGCCGTCCTTGGCCAGATCGCGCCAGGCATTCAGGTGATTCTGCGCGAAGAAACCGCAGCCGACGACTGCGACGCCGATCTTATCCGCCATGATGGTCCCCTGTTCTGATCCCGCGGCCATTCTAATCAGGGGAGAGGCGGATGCCAGGGGTTATTCGGCGTGGTGGATCCCGGGGGCGAGCGGCTTCTGCGGCTTCGCCGGCTTCCTGCCGCGGAGGCCGGCCAGCCAGCGGACCGCGACGTAGAAGACCGGGGTGAAAATGAGGCCGAAGACCGTGACGCCGAGCATACCGTAGAAGACCGCGGTGCCCAGCGAGCGCCGCATCTCGGCGCCGGCGCCGGTCGCGATCACCAGCGGCAGCACGCCGAGGATGAAGGCGAAGGACGTCATCAGGATCGGCCGCAGCCGGGTGGTGGCCGCCTGCACCGCGGCGTCGAAGCGGTTGGCGCCCTCCTCCTCCGCCTGCTTGGCGAATTCGACGATGAGGATCGCGTTCTTGGCCGCCAAGCCAATGAGCACCACGAAGCCGACCTGGGCCAGGATGTTGACTTCGATCCCGCGCAGCAGCAGGCCGGTGACCGCGGCCAAGAGACACATCGGCACGATCAGCACCACGGATAGCGGCAGCGCCCAACTCTCATACTGCGCCGCCAGCACCAGGAAGACGAAGATGACCGCGGCGCCGAAGACCAGGATCGCGGTGTTGCCGGCCTGCTTCTGCTGGAAGGCGAGCTCGGTCCATTCGAAGCCGAAGCCTTCGGGCAGTCGCTCGGCGGCGAGCTTCTCCATCGCGGCGAGGCCGTAGCCCGCCGAGAAGCCGGGCGCCGTGTTGCCCTGCAGCTCGGCCGCCGGATAGAGATTGTAGCGCGGCACGCGATAGGGCCCGGTCATGTCGCGGAACGCGGCGACCGAGCCCAAGGGCACCATCTCGCCTTGGCTGTTGCGGGTCTTCAAGTTCGCGATGTCGTGCAGGTTCTGGCGGAAACTGCCGTCGGCCTGGGCGATCACCCGATAGGTGCGGCCGAGATCGTTGAACTCGTTGACGAAGGTCGAGCCGACATAGACCTCCAGCGCCTCGAATACCTGGTCGGCGGTGACGCCCAGCATCTCGGCACGCGCGCGGTCGATGTCGGCATAGACCTTCGGCGTCCGGGTGTTGAACAGCGAGAACACGCCGGTCAGGCCTTGCGTCTGGTTGGCGGCGCCGGCCATGTCCTGCACCGCGGCTTCCAAGGCCACCAATCCGCGGCCGCGCTTGTCCTGGATCATCATCTTGAAACCGCCGGCATTGCCGATGCCGCGTACCGGCGGCGGCGGAATGACGATGGAGAAGGCCTCCTGGATGGCGCCCAGGCGCATGCGCAATTCGCCGAGTATATGCTCGGCGCTCAGGCCCTGTTCGGCGCGCTCGTGGAACGGCTTTAGCGGCACGAAGATCGCGCCGGCATTGGGCGCGTTGGTGAAAGTCGCGGCATCGAAGCCGGAGAACGGCACCACATGCGCGACACCCGGCGTCGCCAGAATGATGTCGATCGCCTTCTTCACCACCGCATCGGTGCGCTCCAGCGACGCGCCCGGCGGCAACTGCAGCACGGTGATCAGATAGCCCTGGTCCTGCTGCGGGATGAAGCCGGTTGGCGCCCGCTCGAACTGCCAGCCGGTCAGCGCGATCAGTCCGGCATAGACCACCAGAACCAGCGCGGCGACGCGGATCAGGCGCCGGGTCATCGCGCCATAGCCGCTGGAGAGCTTTTCGAACGCGAAATTGAAGCCGCCGAAGAAGCCGCCGATCACCCGGGCCGGCAGGGCTTTGCGCTTCGGATGCGCGTCATGCGGCTTGAACAGCAGCGCACAAAGTGCCGGGCTGAGGGTCAGCGATACCAGGCAGGAGATCGCCGTGGCGGCGGCGATGGTGACGGCGAATTGCCGAAAGAACTGCCCGGAAATGCCGGAGAGAAAGGCCGCCGGCACGAAGACCGCGATCAAGGTGAGGGCGATGGCGATCAGCGCGCCGCCGACCTCCTCCATGGTGCGCCGGCTGGCCTCGCGCGGGCTCATGCCGAGCCTCAAGTTGCGCTCCACGTTCTCGACCACGACGATCGCGTCATCCACCACGATGCCGACCGCCAGCACCAGCCCGAACAGGGAAAGGTTGTTGAGCGAATAGCCGAGGCCGGCCAGCACGATGAAGGTGCCGACCAGCGAGATCGGGATGGCGGCGATCGGCACGATCGAAGCGCGCCAGGTCTGCAGGAACAGAATCACGACCACGACCACCAGACCGACCGCCTCGAAGATGGTCTTGATCACCTCACGGACGGATTCCGCGATGAACTCCGTCGGGTTGTAGACGATGCTGTAGGTGAGGCCCGGCGGGAAATCCTTGGCGAGTGTCGCCATGGTGTTGATGATGCGATCGGCGGTCTCGAGGGCGTTGGAGCCGGGGCGCTGGAACAGCAGCAGCGGCACCGCCGGACGCCGGTCGAGATAGCCGTTGGCGCTGTAATCCTGCGCGCCGAGCTCGACCTTGGCGACGTCTTCGAGGCGCGTCACCTGGCCGTTGGGCTCGGATTTCACGACGATGTTGCGGAACTGGCGGGGATCGTCCAGACGCCCCAGGGTCTCGATCGCGAGTTGGAAATCGCCGGGCTTCGGCACCGGCGGCTGGTTGAGGCTGCCGGCGGCGACCTGCACGTTCTGCTGCCGCAGCGCCTGGATGACGTCGCCGGCGGTCATGTTGCGGGCGGCGATCTTCTCCGGATCTAGCCAGATGCGCATCGAATAGTCGCGGGCGCCGAAGTTCCGCACATCGCCGACACCGTCCAGCCGCGACAGCACGTCCTTGATGTTCAAGGTCGCGTAGTTCGACATGTAGAGCTGGTCGCGCGAATTGTCCGGCGAGGAGAGATGGATCACCATCATGAGGTCGGGCGAGTTCTTGCGCACGGTGACGCCGATCTGGCGCACCTCTTCCGGCAGGCGCGGCTCGGCGGCCGAGACGCGGTTCTGCACCAGGACCTGGGCGGTGTCGAGATTGGTGCCGAGCCGGAAGGTCGCGGTGATGACCAGGTTGCCGTCGCCGGTCGCCTGCGACTGGAGATAGAGCATGTTCTCGACGCCTTTGATCTCCTGCTCGAGCGGCGTTGCCACCGTGTTGGAGACGACCTCGGCCGAGGCGCCGGGATAGCTGGCGCGGATCTCGATGGTGGGCGGTGCAATCTCGGGATATTGCGCGACCGGCAGCGTGAAATAGGCAAAGCCGCCGATCAGGGTGATGAAGACCGCGATGACGGTCGCGAAGATCGGCCGGTCGATGAAGAAATGGGAAAACTTCAAGGGGTCCGCCCCGCCTTAGTTCTCGGGCTCAGTTCTCAAGCTGGGCCGGGAACTCGATCTTGCCCGGCTCCGGCTTCACCGTGGCGCCGGCGCGGGCGCGCAGCAAGCCGTCGATGATGATGACGTCGTCCTTCGAGAGGCCGTCCCGGACGATGCGCAGACCCTGGTAGTTCGGGCCGGGGCGGATCACCTTGGGCACGACCTTGCCATTGGCCTCGACCGTCATGACGATCTTCTTCGACTGGTCGGAGACGATCGCGGCATCGGGAATGAGGATCGCTTCATGCGGCTCGGAGCCGGTGATGCGGATCCGCCCGAACTGGCCCGGGGTGATCAGCATGCCCGGATTGGGGAAGACCGCGCGGGCGCGGATCGTGCCGGAGCTGCGATCGACCTGATTATCGACGAAGTCCATCTTGCCCTTGAGCGTCCAATCCTTCTCGTCCATCAGATGCGCCTCGACCGGAAGGCTCTCGCGCTTGGATTCCATCTTCCCTTCCTGCTCGCGGCGCTGATAGGCGAGGTAGTCGGACTCGCTCATGTCGAAGACCAGGCGGATCGGGTCCAGCGACACGATCGTGGTCAGGAGCGTGGTCTCGCCGCCGTCGCCGCCCATGATCAGGTTGCCGAGGCTGACCTCGTGCCGGCCAATGCGGCCGTCGAGCGGCGCCTCGATCCGGGTGAAGTCGAGATTGAGCTGGGCCGCGTTGATGGCGGATTGGGCGACCTGGGCGTCCGCGGCGGCGCTGACCGCCTCCTGCTGGCGCTGGTCGAGCGTCGCCTGGGAGGTGAAGTCCTTCTGCTTCAAAGTCTCGGCGCGGCCCAGTTGCTGCTTGGCCAGCGCCACCCGCGCATTGGCCGAGGCCAGCGAGGATTGCGCCGACTTCAGTGCGATCTCGAACGGCCGGGGATCGATCACGAAGAGCAGGTCGCCCTTCTTGACCATCTGCCCGTCCTCGAAACCGATCTTGTCGAGATAGCCGCTGACGCGGGCGCGGATCTCGACCGAATCCACCGCTTCGAACTGGCCGGTGAACTCGTCCCATTCGGTGATGGTCTCGACCCGCGGTTTCGACACCGTGACGGGGAGAATCGGCGGCGGCGCGGCCTGCGCCTGCTGCGGCGGCGCCTGGTAATGCTGGAAGTACCAGTAGCCGCCGCCGAACACGACGGCGCCGAGGACGAGGCAGGTCAGGATCCAGCGCCCGCTTTTGGAAGCAGGTGCCGGCTGGACCGGTTCAGGCGGCGCGGCAGTCGATGCGGGAGGTTGGTCCGTCATGCGTCAGCGTCCTGCAGAGCGGATGAGGATCGCCGATCCTAAAACGATTTTGGCCAAGAAATCCCACACTTTCTTTCGGAACGGCCCTGGAGGTGCGAGAGGAAATCGGCGCGCCGGCACCCGAGTTCAAGAGTGCCGCTGTCTGTAAGCCTACTTCGGCAAGGGTCTTAGCGCATCAGCGGATGATGGCTTCCGCTTCGATCTCGACGTCATAATCGCCGACCAGGCCGGCGACCGATACCAAAGTATTGGCCGGCCGGATGTCGCCGAAATAGCGGCCATGGACCCGCGAGACCGGCTCCCATTGCGCGATGTCGCGCAGCAGGATGCGCGTTCGCACCACGTCCTCGAGGCTGCCGCCCAAGGCCGCGATGCTGGCGGCAATCTTATCCAGGATGTAGACGGTCTGCCCGCGCGGATCGCCCTTGCAGACGACTTCGCCGGCGCTGTGCGTCGCCGTGGTGCCGCTGACCAGGATGCGGTCGCCGACCCGCACGGCACGGCTGTAGCCCGCGAGCGATTCCCAGACGCTGCCGGTATCGACCCGGAGCCGATGTGGCCGGTCGGGCACCGGGACGGCGGTATAGGCCTTGGGCAGCTCGCTCAGATGATGGCTGAGGTCGCCCGAGGCGGTGAGATAAGGCGGCCGCCGGTATTCCTGGCCGCAATCGCCGGGGATCCGGCTGGTCTCGTCCAAGGCGGCGTCGATCACCCGCTTGTCCTCGGCATCGAGCGCGAAGGAAAAGAGCTTCAGGTTGTCGGCACGGTGCTCGCTCTCGCCCAGCCGCGCCCCGACGATGATGGCGCCGACCGCCGGCTGCTCCAGCACCCAGCGGGTCGCGACATTGGCGATCGAGACGCCGTGCTTCCGCGCGACCTTCGCCAGCGCCTCGAGGATTCCCTGCAGCACGTTCCAGCCGCCGATCTGGGCGACGAAACGCGCATACTTCATCTTGCTCCAGTCCTTGATGTCGCTGACCGCCGGCTCGGGTCTGCCCAGCCATTTCTCGGTCAGCAACCCGCCCGCGAGCGTGCCATAGGCCAGCAGCTTCACGCCGTTGGCGAGGCAGAAATCCGTCATCTCCTCGCCGGCGCGGCGGTCGAGCAGCGAGAAGCAGACCTGGTTGGTGGCGATCCGGTAGCCCTGCTTCGCCAGCAGGTGCAGATGGTCGGTGTCGAAATTGGTGAGGCCGAGATGGCCGATCTTGCCCTCGGCCTGCATCTTCTTCAGCTCGCGCATGGCATCGAGATAGGCCGGATGCTCGAACACCCACCAATGCAGCTGCAGGAGATCGATGCGATCGGTCTTCAGCCGGTGCATGCTGCGCTGGACCCCTGCGCGCACCACCTCCGGCGTCATCTCGCCGGGCGTCGGGCACCATTTGGTGAAGACCGCGGCCGGTCTGTACTTGCCTGCGGCGACGCCCTGATTGAACCGACCGGCGATGTCCTCGGCGCTGCCGTAATGGTCGGCCATGTCGAAGGTGTCGAAGCCGGCCGCCGCGTAGTCTCCGAGCGCCGCGGCCGCGGCGTCGAGATCCAGCGCCTTGCCGCCCCGCTCCATATCCGCGACCTGCCAGAGACCCGTCACGACGCGGCTGATGGTGAGGCCGGGGGCGAGTTCGGTGTGGTCGGGGATCTTGGTCATTGGCAAGCAACAGGCAGCGAGTTTGTGGCTCCCCCACCCACCCTCCCCCGAAGCCGGGGGAGGGGCGCATCGCGTCTGCCCTCTCCCTCCCCCGACTTCGGGGGAGGTGAGGCGGGGGAGCCACGCAATGACTGCATCAGTTCGGCCGCGACGGCTTCAATTCCCCATCTTCGCCTTGATGGCGTCGACATCGGCCGCCGACATCTGGCCGACGGTGGCGACTTCGCCGTTGGTGATCTTCCACAGGCGGAAGGGGCCGGTGATGTCGCCATACTGGTCGAAGGTGACGGGGCCGATCACGCCTTCATACTTGATCGGCTTGCCTTCCTTGATCAGGGCCAGGGCCTTGGCGAACTCCTCCTTGCCGGCATGGATGACGGTGCCCTTGGGATCCAGCACTTTGCGGATCGAATCCTGGATCGCCGCGGATTCCGCCTTGCCGGCCTGGGCGATGGCGAGGCCGACGATGGCGCCGGCGTCATAGCCCTGCACCGCCGCGGGCGCACCCGGATCGATGTCGGAGAAGGCCTTATAGTTGGCGTTGAAATAGTCGGTCGAGGCGGTGGTGTCGGTGCCCGACGAGGTGCCGTAGGCGTTCTCGAGATACTTCGCACCCACCGCCTTGATGAAGTCCTCGCTGTTCATGCCGTCGTTCAGCAGGAACTTCTGCGGGCCGCCCTGGCTGACCCATTGCCGCGCGATGGTGGCGCCATCGACCGGGGTCGCGACCAGGTAGAGCCCGTCCGGCGAGCCCTCCATCGCCTTGGTGACTTCCGGCTGATAGCTCGCCTGCTTGGCGTTGTAGGGCGTGTCGGAGACGATCTCGCCGCCCAGCGCCTTATAGGCCTTGGTGAACTCGGCCACCATGTTGGCGCCGAAGTCGTCGTTCACATGGATAATCGAGAGCTTCTTCAGGCCCTGGTCCAGCGCGTACTTGGCCGAGGCGACGCCCTGCAGCGCGTCCGAGGTGATGGTGCGGAAGAAGACGCCGTTGGTCTTGCCGTCGCGCGCGAGCTGGGTCAGCGTCGGCGAGGACGAGGCCGGCGAGACCTGCACCACCTTGGCCGGCGCGGTCACCGAGGTGAGGATCGGGATCGAGACCGAGGAGATGATGCCGCCGATGATCACCGGCACCTTCTTCACCTGCACCAGTTGGGTCGCGGCATCGACCGCGACATTGCCCTGGCTCTGGGAATCCCGCGTGTCGGTGACCAGCTTGCAACCGCCGGCGACGCCGCCCGCATCGTTGATGTCGCGGAACGCCATCTCCACCGACTTGGTGCCGGCTTGGCCATAGGCGCCGGCCGGGCCGGTCAGCTCCATCACCAGGCCGACGGTGACCTCGCAGGCCGATGCCATATGCGCGCCCGCCAGCAAAGCCGCTGCAGCGGTCGCGGTGAAAAGAATCCTCTTCCCGAACATTTTGAAAGCCCCCTTGAAAGACCCGGTTGGTTTATGCGGCCGCCTGCAGCCAGGTCTCCTGCAGATGCACCCAGACGATCCCGATAGGCGCAGCTTGCGCCCGTTTCAGCAAAGCCGTGGATTGCCGCTGGGTTGTCTTGCCCTGAAGATACTGTGTCTCGACATATTCCAGCAATATGGCGTCGCCTTCCTGCCACACCGCGCGGAAATCCGAGACCTCCATGCGAAAATCGGCGCCGCGGCCTTCCCTCAGGTCATGCAGCCAGCCGACGATCGCCGCGCGGTCGCGCACGCCGCCATCCGGTCCCACCAAGCGGAACCCGGGATCGAAGGCACGCTCGAACCTTGCCGGGTCCAATTTGGTTCCGTTGTGGGGGCGGAGCCAGGCGAGGAAGAACTCGTGCAGCTCGACGCATTCGCGGATCGCCAGATCGACCAGCCGTTCGCTCATGATGCCACCTTGCTCAGATTGTATTTCATGATCCGGCCGTGCCGGCCCTCGCGGTCGCGCTCCAGCTCGAAGGTGTCGCCTTCCGGGCCCTGGCGTTGGGCGAGGACGGCGCCGATCTCGGCGCGATCGGCATCGCTGAGCTTCACGGATGCGATCTTGAGATTGGCGAAGAGATGCGCACGGTTGCGCGCGCCGACGATCACCGCGGCCACCTGCGGCAGGTCCAGCATGTAACGGCTGGCGATGGTCGCGATATCGACGCCGTGCCGATCGGCGACATGGCGGAGCGCCTTGAGCAATGCCTGGAACAGATCCCAGCCGCCGAAATCGTCGATGATCAGCTTGTATTTGGTGAGCGAGCGATTCTCCAGCGGGGCTTCCGGCTCCTTCTCACCCAGCCAGCGATCGCCGAGAAAGCCGCCCGCTACCGTGCCGTAGACCAGCAGATGGATGTTGTGCCGGCGCGCGGCGGCGACCAGCGCATGCTCGGGACGCGCGTCGAGCAGGGAATACTGCACTTGCATCGTGGCGAGCGGCACGCCCGACGCGACCAGCTTTTCGGTATGGTCCGTGTCGAAATTGGTGCCGCCGATCAGGTCGATCTTGCCTTCTTCGCGCAGCTCTTCGAGCCAGCGCGCGGCATCGAGACAGCCCGGCACCGCATAATCCCACCAGTGGAACTGCACCAGGTCCAGCCGCTCCATGCCCAACCGGCGCAGCGAGCGCTCGACGATGGTGCGGACGTAGATCCGGTCCACCTCATGGAGATGCGCGAGATCGGGGACGAACTTGGTGTGCACCTTGATCGCCCGCAGCGCCGCGGCGCCGTGCCGGTCCGCATAGGCGCGGCGCGCGGCGCCGATCAGCTCCTCGACCCCGGTATAGATGTCGGCGCAGTCGAAGGTCAGGATCCCCGCCTCCGCCGAGGCCACCAGGTCGCCGATCGCCGCATCGCGCTCCACATCGCCATGGCCGCCGGCCAGCTGCCAGCCGCCGCGGATGATGCGGGTGATGCGATAGCCGGGCCGGATCTCGCGCGTTTCCATCAACCAGCCTTCTTCTGCAGCTTCACGGCGGTGGTCGCGCTGTGCTGGAATTTGCGCTTGCCGGTCCGCGTGATCTTGAAACGGGTCGAGCAGTTCGGGTCGGGACAGGCCACCTCCGCGTCGGTCGCCATCCAGTCATGGGCATCGACCGGGCGCTGCTTCGCCGCCAGCAAGGGCAAGAGCGCGCCCAGGGAATAAATGGAGAAGCCCTGGCCCGGCGGCAGGTGCAGCATCTCGCCCTTGAGCTCGAAATAATCCCCCGGCTTGGCGCCGCAATAGATCTTGCCGCCCTTCGGCGCCGTCACTTCCACCTTCAGATCGTAGAGCTCGAAGCTCTCATCCACGCTTGGTTTGCGCGGCTTTTTCGACGCGGCCATGGATCGCCCCGATTGACCTTGCGCGGCCGAAACCGCCCGACTAACGTGGCGCCATCAAGCGGGAAAACCCCGTAACTTTCAAGCACAAGCGCCGTTGCCGCATGTCTTTTAGAACTTGACGACCGGGACATGCTGGAGACCCGATCCGTATCCAAACATTTCGGCGGCGTCGCCGCCGTCGATGCCGTCTCGCTGCAGGTCCGGCAAGGCGAGATCGCCGGCCTGATCGGCCCCAACGGCGCCGGCAAGACCACGATGTTCAACCTCCTGGCCGGCAGCCTGAAGCCGAGCGCCGGCACAGTCCTGCTGAACGGCCGCCGCATCGACGACCTCGCCGCGCATCGCCGGCTCGAGCTCGGCCTGGGGCGCACTTTCCAGATCCCGCGCCTGTTCGGACAGATGAGCGTGCTGGAGAACATGCTGACGGCCGCGCGCGGCCAGGCCGGCGAGCGCATCCTCATGAACTGGCTGCCGGGCAAGACGGTGCGCGAGCAGGAGCGGCTCAACGTTGAGAAGGCGATGCGGCTGCTCGACTTCGTGACGCTCACCCGCCTTGCGCGCGAGCCGGCGCGCGTGCTCTCCGGCGGCCAGCGCAAGCTGCTGGAGCTCGCGCGTATCCTGATGGCCGATCCCAAGCTGATCCTGCTCGACGAGCCGGCGGCCGGCGTCAATCCCAGCCTGCTGGAGACCATCATCGACCGCATCCACGCGATCAACGCCACGGGCGTCACGTTCCTCATCATCGAGCACAACATGGACATGGTGACGCGGCTGTGCAGCCGCGCGCTGGTGATGGTGGAGGGCCGCCTGCTCTGCGAAGGGAGTCCACGCGAGGTCACCCGCGACCCGCGGGTGATCGACGCCTATCTCGGGGCCCCTGCGAAGGCGATGGGGGCATGAGCGTGCTGCGCGCCGCAGGCATCGTCGCCGGCTATGAGCCGGACCTGCCGATCCTGAACGGCGTCGGCTTCGAGCTCAACGCGCAGGAGATCGTCGCCCTGCTCGGCCCCAACGGCGCCGGCAAGTCGACCCTGATCAAGGCGGTGGCCGGGCTCGTGCCAATGTCGTCGGGCCAGGTCTGGCTCGGCGATCAGGAGATCACGCGGCTGCGGCCGCATCTCCTGATCCGCCGCGGCCTCGGCTTCGTGCCGCAGACCGAGAATGTCTTCGGCGCGATGTCGATCGACGACAACTTGAAGCTCGCCGCGGCGATCCTGCCCAAGACCCGCCGGGCCGATCGGGTCGCCGCAATGTACGAGATGTTCCCCGCCCTCGCCGCGCGCAAGTCACTGACCGCCGGGCGTCTCTCCGGTGGGCAGCGGCAGATGCTGGCCGTCGCCCGGGCGCTGCTGGTCGAGCCTAAGGTGCTGATGCTGGACGAACCCTCGGCCGGCCTCTCGCCCAAGGTCGCGGCGGATGTCTTCGAGACCTTGAAGCGGGTGCGGGATTCCGGCGTCGCGATCCTGCTGGTCGAACAGAGCGTCCGCGCGGCGTTGGCGCTGGCCGACCGCGCCTATGTCCTGGCGGAGGGCCGCAACCGGCACGACGGGCCGGCCGCGATCCTGCGCGAAGATCCAATCATCGCGCATCTCTATTTCGGCGGCGATCCGGTGGCACCGGCGAGTCCGGCATCATGAATCTCCAGTTCCTGGCCGACGGATTGCTGATCGGGGCGATGGTGGGCTTGGGCGCCATCGGTGTCACCCTCACCTATTCCATCCTCGGCTTCGCGAATTTCGTGCATGGCGAGTTCATCGCCTGGGGCGCCTATGCCGCGCTGGTGATCGCCGGCCTGATCGGGCTCGGCGTCGGCATGGAGCTGGCGCCGGTCGGCCCCTTCTCGATTGGCTGGGCAGTGCTGATTGCCGGCCTGGTCGCCATGGGCTTCACCGGATGCCTCGCCTTGGCGCTCGACTGGCTGCTGTTCGCCAGGCTGCGCAAGCACGGCAATGCGATCGTGCTGGTGATGGCGAGCTTCGGCGCCTCCATGGCCTTGCGCGCGCTGCTCGAGTTTATCTTCACCGCGGAGCCGCAATATTTCAGCCGCGAGCTGCAGATCGCCATGCCGATCGGCTTCGGCATCCGGGTGACGCCGGACCAGATGCTGATGCTGGGCCTCACGCTGATCCTGGTTGTCGGCATGCACCTCTTGATAACGCGGACCACGATCGGCCGCTCGATGCGCGCGGTCAGCGAGAATCCGAGCCTTGCCGCAGTCGCCGGGATCGACGTCGCCGGCGTCATCCGCAAGACCTGGCTGATCGGCGGCGCGCTCGCCTGCGCCTCCGGTATCGTCGCCGGGATCACCGTGCAGATCCGCCCGCATATGGGCTTCGACCTGCTGCTGCCGATGTTCGCGGCGGCGATCCTCGGCGGCATCGGCAGCGTGCCCGGCGCGGTCGTCGGCGGATTGATCGTCGGCCTGGCCGAATCCATGGCGGTGCAGTTCGTCGGTGCCGAGTATCGCGCCGCGGTCGCCTTCCTGCTGCTGATCGCCGTGCTGCTGGTGCGCCCGGCCGGTCTCTTCGGCAAGCCGGAGGGCTGACGATGGAAGTCGTCGCCTATCTCTCCTTCTTCCTCACGACCGCGCTCTCCTATGCGCTGATCTGCCTCGGCCTCAACCTGCAATGGGGCCAGACCGGCCTCTTCAATGTCGGCGTTGCCGGCTTCGTCGCCATCGGCGCCTACATCTCCGCCATGCTGACCACGCCCGCCGGCGAGCATTGGGGCGGCTATGGCCTGCCCATCGCGGTGGGCTGGATCGGCGCCATGATCGGCTCAGGGCTCGCCGCCGCAGTCATCGGCGCGATCACGCTCCGCCTCCGCGCCGACTATCTCGCGATCACCACCTTCGGCATCGCCATCGTGATCCAGCTCTTCGCCTTGAACGCCCAAAGCGTCACCGGCGGGCCCTTCGGCATCGCCTTCATCCCGCGGCCCTTCAACCCCCTCGCGGAGAATCCGCTCGTCTTCAATCTCGCCAACCTCGCCTTGGTCGCCGCGGTCACCCTGGTGGTCTTCCTCGCCCTGGAGCGGCTGGTGCGCAGCCCCTGGGGCCGGGTGCTGCGGGCGATCCGCGAGGACGAGACCGCGGCGCGGGCGATCGGCAAGAATGCGAACCTCTTCCGCCTGCAGGCCTTCGTGCTGGGCAGCGCGGTGATGGGCCTCGCCGGCGCGGTGCAGGGCCATTTCATCGGCTTCATCGCGCCGGAGAATTACCTTTCCGCGATCACCTTCCAGACCTGGGCGATGCTGATCATCGGCGGCTCCGGCAACAACAAGGGTGCGGTGATCGGCGCCGTCGTGGTCTGGGCGCTGTGGAGTGCCTCGGGTGCCGCGATGACCGAGATCTTCCCACCCGAGCAGCAGGCCCGCGCCGCCGCTTTGCAGATCGTTGCGATCGGCGTGATCATGGCGGCGATCCTGCTGCTGCGCCCGCGCGGGATCTTCGGTGAAGAGGTGACGGTCTCCCGCCACCTCGATCCTAGTCCTTCGGCCAGAGCCAGGCAGCGCCCCGGACGCCGCTGGAATCGCCGTGCAAGGCGGGGCGGATCGGCGTCGCGAACTCCTTGCCGAAGACATAGTCCTTGAGATTCGCGTTCAGCGCCGGGTAGAGGCGCGCGATCCGCGACATGCCGCCGCCGAGCACGATCACATCGGGGTCCAGCACGTTGATCACATGGGCGAGACCGCGGGTGAGGCGGCTTTCGTAGCGTTGCACCGCCGCCTCCGCTAGCGCGTCGCCGTTAGCGGTGAGCGCCAGAATCTCGCGGCCGGTGCGTCGCGTGCCGGTGGTCCGTTCATAGTCGGCCTCGAGACCGCTGCCGGAGATCCAGGTTTCGAGGCAGCCATGCTTGCCGCAATAGCAGGCCGGTCCCGGATACTCGTCAACACTCGGCCAGGGCAACGGATTGTGGCCCCATTCGCCGGCGACGCCGTTGGGGCCGTTATGCACCCGGCCGCGAAAGGCAATGCCTGCGCCGGTGCCGGTGCCGAGGATCGCGGCAAACACCACCGCAGCACCCGCCCCTGCGCCGTCGGTCGCCTCGGAGACGGCGAGGCAGTTGGCGTCGTTGACGCAGCGGACTTCGCGATCCATCGCCGCCGAGAGATCCTTGTCAAGCGGCTTGCCGTTCAGCCAGACCGAGTTGGCGTTCTTGATCAGGCCGGTGATCGCGGAGATCGAACCGGGAATGGCGACGCCGACGGTGCCGCTCTTGCCGGTCTCGCTTTCCAGCCGCGCGACCAGCTCGGCCATCAGCGTGATCGAGCCTGCATAGTCATGGCGCGGTGTCGGCACGCGGTGGCGCGCCAGCTCCTTGCCGTCGCGATCGATGGCCAGGACCTCGATCTTGGTGCCGCCGAGATCGATGCCGATGCGGATTTTGTCGCTCATGGTCGCGGTATAGCGCGACGCGCGGTCAGCGGGAAGACGCTTCCACCGCCTGGTCGATCGCGCCGAAGATCGAAACCCCGTCGGTGTCCAGCATCTCGACCCGCACCCGGTCGCCGGATTTCAGGAACGGGGTCTTCGCCGCACCGGTCCGGATGGTTTCCACCACCCGCTGCTCGGCGATGCAGGAATAGCCGACCCCGCCCTCGTCCACCGGCTTCCCCGGCCCGCCGTCGGTGCCCCGGTTGGAGACCGTACCGGACCCGATGATGGTCCCCGCCGCCAGCGGGCGGGTCTTCGCCGCGTGGGCGATCAGGGCCGGGAAGTCGAAGGTCATGTCGATGCCGGCATTCGGCTTGCCTAACGCTTTGCCGTTCAGCGACGAGAGCAACGGCAGATGCAGGCGCCCGCCATCCCAGGCTTCGCCCAGTTCATCCGGAGTCACCGCCACCGGCGAGAAGGCCGAGCTCGGCTTCGACTGGAAGAAGCCGAAGCCCTTGGCGAGCTCGCCGGGGATGAGGTTCCGCAGCGAGATGTCGTTCACCAGCATCACCAGCCGGATCGCCTTCGCCGCGGCTTCGGTGGATGCGCCCATCGGCACGTCGCCGGTGACGACGGCGATTTCAGCCTCCAAGTCGATGCCCCAGCTTTCGTCGCCGCGGATCGGTTCGTGCGGCGCGAGGAAGGAATCCGAGCCGCCCTGATACATCAAGGGATCGGTCCAGAAGCTCGCCGGCATTTCCGCGCCGCGCGCCTGACGCACCAGCGCCACGTGGTTCACATAGGCCGAGCCGTCCGCCCATTGATAGGCGCGCGGCAAGGGCGAGAGGCAGTTCTGCGGATCGAAGGGCGCGGTGCCCTTGTCGCTCGCGTTCACCCGGTCGGAATACGTCCGCAAACTGGCATTGACCGCGTCCCATTCATCGAGGGCCGATTGCAGCGTCGCGATCGGCATGACCGAGAGACAGCGGGTGAGATCGCGCGAGACGACAACCAGCTGTCCGTCGCGCGAACCGGCGCGGAGGGTTGCGAGCTTCATTTGCGTTTCGGCGCCTTCACTGGTTCCGGGGTCATCCAGCTTTCCGCATAGGCGCGCATCTCGACCGCGTCCATCTCCGGCCCGACATCCAAAGCATCGCGGGTGTCCAGCATCACGGCATATTCGTCGGTCGCGGGCTTCGCCGCCTCGTACATGCGTTGCAAGGCCTTCGGATGGGGCCCGTGGGTAAAGCCGCAGGGGTGCCAGGTGATGACGCCGGGCTTGATGTTGTCGCGGCTGAAGAAATCGCCGGCGTGGTAGAAGATCACCTCGTCGTAATCGTCGTTGTTGTGGAAGAACGGCACCTTCAAGGCACCGGGATCAGTCTCGAACGGCCGCGGCACGAAGGTGCAGATCACGAAGCGGTTGCCGACCCAGGTGGTGTGCGCCGAAGGCGGCAGGTGATAGCGGTGACTCATCAGCGGCCGGATGTCGGCGATGTTGAGGCGAACCGGCGCCAGGTCGCCATGCCAGCCCACAGCATCCAGCGGGTTGAACGGATAGGTCACGGTCGAAAGGAGGTCGCGGCGCTTCACCACGACCGACCATTCCCGCTCGTCGTATTGCGCCTTGAAGGCGTCGTCGATCCGCGGCGTCTCCAGCATCGCCTCGTCATAGACCGCGTGTCGGCCGACCGAGCCGCGTTCGGGCGTGCGGATCGAGCCGTTGCTGCATTCGAAGAGGAGCATGGTGACCGGCGCCGTGGTCTCGATCCGCCACATGGTCGAGCGCGGCAGCACGATATAGTCGCCGGTGGTGAACGGCAGATGCCCGTAGTCGCAATAGAGCGCGCCCGCACCCTCGTGCACGAACAAGAGCTCGTCGCCGTCGGCGTTGCGCACCAGGTGATCCATCCGACCGGAGAAGCGCCATTGCCGCATCTTCACCGATGCATTGCCGAGGACCAGCTTCGCATCCCAGGGTGAGGCGCCGGTCTGGTTGATGGCGGTGAGATCGTAGGCACGCGGGCGCAACGGTCCTTCCCAGTGCCGCCAGCCGGTCGGCGCGTGGCGGTGATACATGTGTGTCGCCGGGCCGAAGAAGCCCTCCTTGCCGAGTTCGCGCTCGAAGGTGCCTTCCGGCAGATCGGCATGGGCCTGGCGCGAGGCGAGGCCCTCGACCCTGGGGAAGGCGATGTATTTCGCGCTGCTCATGCCGTCCTCCGCTGGACAATCCGGCCCGATATGGTTACACTTGCAACTAATATAGTTGCAGATGCACCCAATGGTCAAGCCCGCCACGTTGGATCTGGACCGCTTCCTGCCCTACCGCCTGGACATCCTGGCGGAGGCGGTCAGCCGGGCCTTGTCCCGCCTCTATAAGGACAAATATGGCCTGGCCGTTCCGGAATGGCGGGTCCTGGCCCATCTGGGCCAATACGCCCCGATCACCGCCAAGGCGATCGCCGCCCACAGCCGGATGCACAAGACCAAGGTCAGCCGCGCCGTGGCCGAGCTGGAGCGCCTGGGATTCGTGCACCGTGCGGGGAGCGATGAGGACCGGCGCGAGGAGCCTTTGTCGCTGACGCCCAAAGGCAGGGCCGCCTATGATGATCTCGCGCCAAAGGCGGCCACGTTTGCGCGGCATCTGCTGGATGATCTCAGCGCGACGGAGCGGCACGCGCTGGAGAGCGCGATCGAGCGGTTGCTGAATAAGCTCGGCGGATAGAGCCTTCAGTCGCACCTCAAGCGTGATGCGTGCCGAGACTAACGCGCCGCCGCACAATCCTGCGCCAGCTGCCACAGCGCAGCCACGTCTTCGCGTTCGGTCGGGATGGCGCCGATCGAGACCCGGACCATCCAGCGCCCCTCCAGCGTCGCCGGCGTCACATAGGCACCGCCGGATTGGTTGACGGCGTCGGCCCAGGCGAGCGTGTGCTTGTCCAGAGCGTCGCCGGAGAGGCCGGCCGGCTCGTGGCGGATGCAGACGGTCTGCAGATGGACCGGCGCCAGCACCTGCCAGCCCGGCGTCTTCCTGACTTCGTCAGCGAGCCATTGCGCATTGCTGATGTCGCGCCGCAGCCGTGCCTGCAGGGCAGCGACGCCGTTGCTGCGCAGCAGGAACCAGAGCTTGAGCGCCCGGAAGCGGCGGCCGAGCGGAATGCTCCAGTCGCGGTAACTGGTGACCGCGCCATCGACCTTGGTCTGGAGGTAGCTCGGGTTGGTGCTCATCACGCGGACGAGATGCTCCGGGTCCTGCACATAGTAGGTCGAGCAGTCGAAGGCAGCGCCGAGCCATTTGTGCGGGTTCAGGATCAGCGAGTCCGCGGCCTCGATCCCTTCGAACATCCAGCGGCATTCCGGCAGGATCATCGCCGAGCCGGCCATCGCCGCATCGACATGCAGCCAGAGCCCGAACTCCCTGGCGATGGCGCCGATGGCTTTGAGCGGGTCGATCGCGGTGGTCGTGGTGGTGCCGACGGTGGCGACGATGGCGCAGGGCGTCAGCCCTGCGGCGAGGTCCTGTGCGATCGCCGCACGCAGGGCATCCGGCTTGATCGCAAAATCCGGATCGACCGCGACATGGCGAATATTCGCCGCGCCGAAGCCGGCCAGGGTCGCCGCCTTGTCCACCGAGGAATGCGCATGGCCGGAGACGTAGACGATGAGCGGCGCGGCCTCGGCCTGCAGCCCTTCCTTGGCCAGGGAATAGTTGGTGGCCTTCTCGCGCGCCGAGATCAGCGCGACCAGCGTGCTGGTCGAGGCGGTGTCCTGGATGACGCCGCGCCAGCTGTCGCCAAGGCCGCACATCTGGCGGAGCCAGTCGAGCATCACCTCTTCGATCTCGGTCAGCGCCGGGCTGGCCTGCCAGGAAAGGCCGATGACGCCCAGGCCGGTGCTCAGATAGTCGCCGAGCACCGAGGCGAGATCGCTGTTGGCGGGAAAATAACCGAAGAAGCGCGGGTGCTGGAAATGCGAGGTGCCTGCGGCGATCAGCGGCTCGAGATCGGCAAAGATCGCGTCGAAGGATTCCGGCTGCTGCGGCGGCGCCTTCGGCAGCCGGTCGCGGATTTCGCCCGGCTTCACCCGCGCCATCACCGGACGTTTCGCCACACCGGCGCGATAATCGGCGATCCAGTCGACCAGCCGATGGGCTTCCTTACGGAATTCTTCGGGCGTCATGCACGCTCTCCCCTCGCATGGCGCGCATGCTAGGGGAGAGCGTGAAAGGCAGCAACCAACTCAGTTCTTCAGCGCCGCGGCGGCATCGAGCACGCTCTGCTTCGAGGCCTTGCCGATCTGCGGGTGGGCGATGGCATAGGCCATGTTGGCTTCGAGCCAGCCGACCTTGTCGCCGCAATCGAACCGCTTGCCCTTGAAGCGCAGCCCATGGAAGCGGCCGCGTCCGGTCATCTTGGCCATGGCGTCGGTCAGCTGGATCTCGCCGCCGGCACCCGGCTCCTGGGCGCCGAGATGGTCCATCACTTCCGGCTGCAGGATGTAGCGGCCGATGATCGAGAGCGTGGAGGGTGCGACGTCCGGCTTCGGCTTCTCCACCAGGCCGAGCGCTTCCACGACACCGCGGCTCTCGCCGCCAGTCTTCAGGATGCCGTAGCGGTCGGTATGCTCGCGCGGCACGTCCATCACCGCGACCAGGTTGCCGCCGAGCTTGTTGTAGACCTCGACCATCTGCTTGAGGCACGGGACCTCGGCCTGCACCAGGTCGTCGGCCAGCAGCACGGCGAACGGCTCGCCCCCGACCAGGTGGCGGGCGCACCAGACCGCATGGCCGAGACCGCGCGGCTCCTGCTGGCGGGTATAGGTGATGTTGCCGGGGGTCGGCAGCAGGCTTTCGACGATCTTCAGGTCGGCCTTCTTGCCGCGCGCTTTCAGCGTGTCCTGCAATTCATAGGAATAGTCGAAATGGTCCTCGATCGCGCTCTTGCCGCGGCCGGTGACGAAGATCAATTCCTCGATCCCGGCGGCGCGGGCCTCTTCGACCGCGTATTGGATCAGCGGCTTGTCCACGACCGGCAGCATTTCCTTCGGCATCGCCTTGGTGGCGGGCAGGAAACGCGTGCCGAGACCGCCGACCGGGAAGATGGCCTTGCGCACAGGCTTTCGCATGATGGATGGGTCCTCGAAGCTTGGGGGAGACTGAAGGGATTGGTGACACAATCCCGTGCCGTCATCAACTCCGCTTCGCCTTGCGGGTTCCCGGCAGTTTCAGGGCGGTGACAAGCTCGCGAATTTCCTGGCGTGCGGCGACATGCGACATGGCCAATTCAATCCCGCTTTCGACCTTGGTCAGGTCCAGCAGGGTCAGCCCGCGCGGGAAAAGCTCGCGGAAAATCACCCGCTCGGTGAAGCCGGGGACGATCCGGAAGCCGATCCGCTTGGAAAGCTCGCCCAGCAGCCGGGCGATCTCCCGCTTGTTGCGGGCGTCCAGCGTGGTGAGGCGGTTGCGCAACACCACCCAGTCGATCGGCTTGCCGCCGGCCGCCGCCCGGCGCTTCCTCTGGTCCCACACCATCTCGGCATAGATGCTGGGCCGGGTCACGCGCTTGCCGGTCTTGTCCACCCGCCCCAGCACGTCGAGATCGAGGAAACTGTCGTTCAAGGGCGTGATCAGCGTGTCGGCCAGGATATGCGCCCGGCGCGACAGGGTGCTGTCGCTGCCCGGCGTGTCGATGACGATGAAATCCATCTTGCCGAGCTGCTTCAGCGCCAAGTCGAGCGCCTCGGCCTCCTCTTCCGTCGCTTCCGTGACGGAGGTGGCCTTGCTGCGGGCGATCGAGACATGCTCGGGCAGCGGCAGCTTCTTCGGCAGACCCTCCGCCGTGTGCTGCCGGTTCTCGAAATAGCGGGTCAGCGTCCCCTGCCGGGAATCGAGATCGATCGACCCGACGTCATACCCGTCCAGCAGCAGCGCCACGATCACATGCATGGCGACGGTCGATTTGCCCGACCCGCCCTTCTCGTTGCCGACGACGATGATGTAAGGCTTCGCGCTCATGCTATCCCCCGATAGGATTTGCGTGGCCAACTCCCCCGGCCGCTCACTCTCCATGATGCATACGCATGGTCAGGCGGCGGACCGAACCCAGACCGCCGTGTCGTGGAACACCGCGCCGCCGCCGGGCTTGCCCGGCTCGGCACTGGTCAGCGCATTGACGCCGAGCCCGCCGGGGAAGTCCGCGTTGGGCCAGATGCTCTCGATCACCACCACGCCGCGCTGCAGCCCGTCGAACAACCCGGCATGCAGCGAGATCGTCGCCTGCCTGTTGCCGACCTCGACCTTGCCGCCTTCAGCGATGCCGAGCTTCTGCGCATCCTGCGGATGCAGCAGCAAGGTCGGCCGCCGCTCGCGGCCGCGCGAGCCCGGCGTCTCGGTGAAGGTCGAGTTCAGGAACTGCCGCGCCGGGGCCGCGACCAGCCGGAAGGGATGGTCGTCGTTGGCCGCGTCGATCACCGGAGAGAAATCCGGCAGGTCCGCCATGCCCTGCACATCGCTGCCGAGCTTGGCCCAGTTGGCATGGAAGTGGAACTTCTTGTCGGCATGGCCGAAGCCGTCGAGGAAATGCGCGGTCTCGAATGCCGGCATGCAGTCATGCCAATGCTTGGCATAGAGCGCGTCGGCGCCGGGCCAGCCCGACTTCTTCAGCATGTCGTCGATCAGCTCCCACTCGCTCATGAAGAAGCCGGGCTGGGTGCAGCCCAGGCGCCTGGCGAGCTCGCAGATCACATAATGGTTGGGCCGCGCCTCGGCATAGGGCTCGACCACCTTCCTGGTCACCTGCAGGAAGCTGTGGCCGCTGGCGCGGTAGATGTCGTCATGCTCCAGGAAGGTGGTGGCCGGCAGCACGATATCCGCGACCGCCGCGGTCTCGGTCATGAACTGCTCATGCACGGCAACGAACAGGTCCTCGCGGGCAAAGCCCTGGTGCACCTTCTTGAGGTCCGGGCAGACCACCATGGGGTTGGTGTTCTGGATCAGCAGCGCCGCGACCGGCGGGCCATCGCCGAGATCGCGCTTGTCGCCGGTCAGCACCGCGCCGATCCGCGACTGGTCGAGGGCGCGGACGCCAGGATCCTTCATCTCCGCGCCGATGATCAGCGAATTGTCCAGGTGATAGATCGAGCGGTTGGAATAGAGCGCGCCACCGCCCTTGTATTGCCAGGCGCCGGTCACGGTCGGCAGGCAGGTCACGGCATGCAGGCTGCCGGCGCCGTTGCGGCTGCGTGAGAAGCCATAGCCGACGCGGATATAGGCGCGCTGGGTGCTGCCGTAGAGCCGCGCGAACTTCCGGATCTCCTCGGCCGGCACGCCGGTGACGCCTTCCGCCCATTCCGGCGTCTTCGACCGCACATGCGCTTCGAGGCCCGCCGGGTCGTCGGCATACTTCGCCATGTAATCACGGTCGGCGAAGCCTTCCGCGAACAGCACATGGATGACCGCGGCGGCGAGCGCGCCGTCGGTGCCGGGCTTCAACATCAGGTGGGTATCGGCCGCCTCGGCGGTGCCGGTGCGATAGGGATCGATCACCACCAGCTTGGCACCGCGGTTCTTGCGGGCGCGCGAGATGTGGGTCATCACGTTGACCTGGGTCGCGACCGGATTGCCGCCCCAGACCACGATCAGGTCGGATTCGTCGATCTCGCGGGAATCGACGCCGCGCATGACGCCGACGCCGGCCATCCAGCCGGCATCGGAGAGCGCGACGCAGATCGTCTCCTTCTCCAGCGAATAGCGTTTGGCATGGCGCAGGCGATGGATGCCGTCGCGCTGCACCAGGCCCATGGTGCCGGCGTAGAAATACGGCCAGACCGCGGTCGAATCGTATTTCTGCTCGGCCGCGACGAATTGCTCCGCGATCTCGTCCAGCGCATCGTCCCAGGAGATCGGCCGGAAGGCGTCGCGCCCGCCACCCTTGGGGCCAACGCGCCGCAAAGGTTGGGCCAGCCGGTCCGGGTGATGCTGGCGCTCGGCATAGCGCGCGACCTTCGCGCAGATGACGCCGGCGGTGTAAGGATTCTCGGAGGCGCCCCGCACGCGGCCGATGCGATCCGGAGCCAGCCGCTCGACTTCGAGCGCGCAGGTCGACGGGCAGTCATGCGGGCAGGCGGAATGGACGAAATCGAGCGGCATGAGATCTAGCCAAGCTCCCGGCGGAATTGCATAATTCGGCCAACACTACCCTTTCAGCAGGTCTGCTGGCAACGTGACCCAACAATCGACCGTGGACGTCGGCACCCCCGAACCGGGGCCTGCCCGACCGGCTTTGCGCAACCAGCCGGGCCGGGCCGTCGTCTATATGCTGGCCCAGGCCTTCCTGCTGACCTCGATGGACGGCTTGGTGAAGTGGCTGGCGGACGGCTACACGGTCGGCCAGATCGCCTTCCTGCGATACTCGCTGGGCTTGTGCATGATGCTGGCTTTCGCCGCCGGCAGCGGCCACGGACTCGGCAGCCTGAAGACCCGGCGCATCGGCGGCCACCTCATCCGCTCGGCCTGCAATCTCCTCACCATGCTCTGCTTCTACCTGGCGCTGAAGCTGGTGCCGCTGCCGACCGCGGTCTGCATCGGCCTCGCCTCGCCGATCTTCGTCACCATCATCTCGATCCCGATGCTGAAGGAGCATGTCGGCATCCGGCGCTGGAGTGCAGTCATCGTCGGCTTCGTCGGCGTGATCCTGATCGCGCAGCCCAGCACCAAGGGCCTCGATCCCGAAGGCATTCTTCAGCTGCTCACCAACCCGAGCTCGGCGCCGCCGGAGCTGGGCTCGATCCTGGCGCTGATCTCCGCCGCGCTCTGGGCGGCGACGCAGGTTTCCTCGCGCCAGCTGTCGACCAGCGAGCCCAGCCACACCATCCTCTTCTACTACTCGCTGGTCGTGGTCGTGGTGCTGGGCTGCGCGATGCCCTTCTACTGGATCACGCCGAACCTGCATGACGCGCTGCTGTTCATCGCGGTCGGCATCATGGGCACCGCCGGGCAGTTCTGCCTGAACCAGGCCTTCCGCTACGGGCAAGCGTCGCTGGTGGCGCCGCTCGACTATACCGGCCTGATCTGGGCGACGGCGATCGGCTGGATCTTCTGGCAGGACGTGCTCACCCTGCCCATGATGATCGGCGCCGCGATCGTGGTCGCGAGCTGCCTCTACATCCTGAAGCGCGGGGAGAAGAAGAAGCGGGCCTAGCGGCCCGGGTCGCCCGGCACGCCGTAGCTCGGCGCCGCGGAGGGGTCGAGCGCCCGGGTGACGTAATCCTGCATCTGCGGGCGATAGGCCTCCCAGAGCTTGCGCACACCGCCGATCGGATTCTCGTCGGCCCAATCGACCCTCAGGTCGACCAGGGCCCAGGGCTGCTGGTCCATCACCAGCAGGGCCGCCGAATGCACCGGGCCGGCCTCGCCGCCGGCGACCACCGCCTCTTCCAGCGCCACCAGCAGCCGCTCCGGCAGAGTCATCTCGGTCTCGCCTTCGAAGGCCTTGACCATCGCCCGCGGCACGCCGGGATTCTGCAGCAGGTTGCCGGCCGCGACGCAGTTCTTGCCCTCGGCGGCGCCGTGGGTGCCGAGCACCTTGGCGCCGCTCCAGACCGCGGTGCGGCCCTCCGTGTCGATCATGGTGACCTGGCGGTATTCGCTGTGCGGCGCATGCGCGATCAGCTGCTTCATCGCATCGGGCGCCGGCAGGCCCTGCTGCAGCAGATCGAGCCCCTTCGGCCCGAGCCGCGGATCGGTCACGTTCTGGGTCGAGACCGCGCCCACCTTGGCGCGGGCCCAGGGACAGCGCGCGGCCACCGCGATCGACGAGGTCGAGATCGCGATGCCGAACATGCCGGTGCGGGAACAACGCCCCGCGATCGAGAAGGTCATTTCGATTTCTTCCGCTTGCCCTTGCTCTTGGAAGACTTCTTGTCGGCGGCGTCCGCCGTGTCCTTCCACTGCAGATGTTCCGCCGGTTCGGGGATGGATTTCAAGCGGCTGTCGGGGATGACCGCGAAGACATCGACCTCGACCACCCATTCCGGCCGGGCCAAGGCCTGGATCACCAGGCCGGTCGAGACCGGGTAGACGCCCTTCAGCCACTTGCCGATCACGCGGTAGACCGCCTCGCGATAGCGCGGATCGGTGAGATAGATCACGATCTTGCAGATATCGGCGAGCTTCGCGCCCTGCTCTTCCAGGAGCTGCTTCACGTTCGCCATCGCCTGCTCGGTCTGGGCCGCGGCGTCGCCGGTGCCGACGTTCCGGCCGTCCAGCGCCTGGCCGACCTGGCCGCGCAGGAAGACGAAATTGCCGGCGCGGACCGACATCGAGAGGTCGTTGTCGAGCTTCTGCTCGGGGTAGGTCCTGGCGGTGTTGAACTTCCGCAGGCGGACGTGGCTATAGGCCATTTAGCGTTTTCTCCATTGCTCCATGACGCGGTCGGAAAGGCCCGCGCAATCCTTGACGTAGTTGAGCGCGTCCTTGACATCGTAATTCATGTAGATCGCGTTCAGATGCGCATAAGGCGGCGACTGAGCGAACAGCTCGAAGGTCAGCATATGCCCGGCGCGGTCGGAATTCAGCAGGTCGCGCGCGAAGGCCAGCAGCCGGCGGCGGTCTTCCGCCTGCCAATGCTCGTTGACCGAATAGTATTTGTCGAGCCATTTGCTGATCTCGGGATCGGCGAAGGCGGCTTTGTCCGGCGTCACGCAGATCTGGCCGCCGCAGAGCTCGCGCGCCACATGCATCATGGCGGGCAGCTGATTGATCGCGTAATAGCGCCCGGTATAGAGCATTGACGGGTTTGGCATCAGCAACCCGCCCGGGCTTGGCTGCGCCAGCGCGATACAGGCGAGGAGATGCGCGTTGATGGTCTCGCGGTATTGCACCAGCAAGGCGAGCTTCTCGCGCACCGCCTGCTGCACGTCGAGCCCGGTTTGCTTGGCGTTGAAGGCCGCGGCGCCCAGCATGAGATCCGCGATGTAGAGCAGGCGCAGCGTATAGGGATAGGCGCTGTAGCGGTGCAAGGTGCCTCGGATATAGGCCGCCGCGCGGGTGTGGCGGTAGAAGAGCACATTCTCCCAGGGCACCAGCACGTCGTCGAACACCAGCAAGGTATCGACCTCGTCGCAGCGGTTGGAGAGCGGGTAATCCGCGGCCTTGCCGCGGCCGGCGAAGCCGGTGCGGCAGATATGCTTCAGCCCGGGCGCGCCCATGTCGCAGATGAAGCCCAGCGCATAATCCGAGAGCTTGTCGTCGCCCCAATTGGCGATGGTCGGCTTGACGAAGGCCTGGTTGGCATAGGCGGCCGCGGTCTCGTATTTGGCGCCGCGGACGATGATGCCCTTGTCGGTCTCCTTGACCAGGTGCAGCAGCATGTCCGGGTCCTGGTCCTGGGGGCGTTTTGAACGGTCGCCCTTGGGGTCGGTGTTGGCCGAGACATGGAAGATGTCGGTGTTGAGCACCCGATCGATATGATGGGTGATGTTGGCGGAGAATTGCGGATCGACCTCGTTCAGGACATCGCGGCCGTCGTAGAGCGACCACATCTCGCCGACGGTCTCGTCGCCGACCCGCACCGCATAGCCGTTGATCTCCCGCATCACCGCGTCGATCGAGCGGCGCTTCGCCTCCCAGTCCTCGCGCGTATGCGGCAGCTTGTAGCCGATGCAGTTCTCCTGGTTGCCCTCGCGATAGGCCATCACCGGCTTGAACTTGTCTTCATGGGCCATGTCGTAGAT
Organism: Dongia sp. agr-C8; assembly: GCF_054658695.1. Taxonomy (NCBI): domain Bacteria; kingdom Pseudomonadati; phylum Pseudomonadota; class Alphaproteobacteria; order Rhodospirillales; family Dongiaceae; genus Dongia; species Dongia sp. agr-C8. The sequence continues at coordinate 441,402 of NZ_BAAGHZ010000001.1, read as the reverse complement.
CCGGGCCCGGATATCGACGATCGGCTTGAAGGCGGGATGGGACGTCACGTCCTTCACCCGCTCGCCGTTCATCCAGACCTGCCGCCCGTCCTTCAGGCTGTCGCGGTAATCCGCACCGGTTCTCAGCATGGCTGGCTCCCCCTGATATCCCGATCCAGATTGACATTCGTCCCTTCAGAGGGAAATTCTTTTAATCCTGTCGTTGGGATCGGATTTATCTATGAGCTTTACCCTGAAGCAGATCCGCTACTTCGTGGCGGTGGCCGAGACCGGCAGCATCACCGAGGCCGGCCGGCGGCTGAACATCTCCCAGCCCTCCGTCTCGGCGGCGATTGCCGAGCTCGAGGACCGCTTCAAGGTCGATCTCTTCATCCGCCACCATGCCCAGGGCCTCAGCCTCACCCCCGCCGGCGCGCGGCTGTTCAAGGACGCGCGCAGCCTGCTCGACCATGCCGAGGAACTGCGCCAGGGCGCGGTCGGCCTCGGCCAGGCGATGGAGGGCGAGCTCCATGTCGGCTGCTTCCAGACCTTCGCGCCGATCGTGATGCCGCGGGTGATCCGCGCCTTCGCCGCGGCGCATCCCGCCATCGCCATCACGCTGCATGAGCATCACGTCCAGGGCGTAGTCGACGGTCTCTCGGCCGGCCAGTTCGAGCTCGCCCTCACCTATGACCTCAACCTCACCGAGGACCTCGCCTTCGAGCCGCTGGTGGCGATGCCGCTGCACGCGGTGCTGGCCAAGAACCACCGCCTCGCCCGCGAGAAGGAGGTGTCGCTGGAGCAGCTCAACCAGTATCCCATGGTGCTGCTGAACCTGCCCCAGAGCCGCGACTATTTCCTCTCGGTCTTCTCGTCACGCGGCCTGCGCCCCCGCATCGCCCAGGAGACCCGGAGCTTCGAGACCCTGCGCGGGCTGGTGGCGTCGGGTGACGGCTTCGCGGTGATGCATTCGCGCCCCGCGAGCGCGCAGACCCTCGACGGCCGCGCCGTCGTCTATCGACCGGTCAAGGACAAGGTCCGCCCGCAATCGCTCGGCCTGCTCAGGCTCGCGCGAATCCGCCCGACCCGCCGCTCGGAAGCCTTCGCGGCGGTCGCGCGCGACGAGCTCCGACAAGAGCAGGGTGAGTCGGGGCGACTGCGGGAAAGCCTCGCGGCAGATTTTAGGTTCCAAAATATCGATTATTTATCAACCATATAGATCTGTTGTGTAAGGTTTCTGACAGGGCTGCGCCTTTACACTCTCTTAACGGAACGGCATAATTTCGTTCGTAAAGCGACCGAGGGTCGCAGTCGAGGCAGGGCCGAAGGGGGAAGCGGAGGCCGCCGACATTCGGGGGAATTCGCGACCATCCACAAGAAATGGCTCGAAAAGACCCGCCCATAACGGGGCGGGGGAACTGTCGCGACATGGGTTACAGGGAAGGGGACTATTATGTCGGCTCAAGATCAACATCACGATGAGGACGTAAAGGTCCTCCACAGTATGGGCTATGCCCAGGAACTCTCCCGGCGCATGGGCGTGTTCCAGAATTTCGCGATTTCGTTCTCGATCATCTGCATCCTGGCGGGCGGCATCGGCGCCTACACCGTGGCGCTCGGCGCGGCCGGCGGCGGGTCGATCGGCATCGGCTGGATCGTCGGCGCGGTGTTCGCGCTGATTGTTGCCGCCGCCATGGGGCAGATCGCCTCGGCCTATCCGACCGCGGGCGGCATCTACCATTGGGCCTCGATTCTCGGCGGCAAAGGCTGGGGCTGGGGAGCGGCTTGGATCAACCTCATCGGTCTGCTGTTCGTCGTCTCCTCGGTGAACTACGGCGTCGTGTTGCTGTTTCACGACCTCGTCTACGTGCCGATCCTCGGCGGTGCGCCGGACCCGTTCTCGCCAACCGCGCTCACTGTCGGCGTCATCCTGATCACCGTCGTGCAGGCGATCCTGAACTTTGTGGGCATCAAGGCGACCACCATCCTCACCGATTTCGCCGGCTACCTGATCTTCGTCGTCTCGGTGGTCATCATCATCGGTCTGGTCGCCGGCTCGCCGGTGCCGCTGGACTTCTCGCGCCTGGTCGAGTTCAAGAACTACACCGGCGACCCGGGTGCGGGCACCTGGCCGCTCTCCGGCAGCCTGTTCTTCGCCTTCATCCTCGGCCTGCTGCACGTCTGCTACACGATCACGGGCTTCGACGCGTCCGGACATACTTCGGAAGAGACCCGCGATGCGCAGCGTTCGGTGCCGAAGGGCATGATCACCTCGGTGTTTTGGTCCGGCCTGTTCGGCTGGTTCCTGGTCGTCGCCATCCTGCTGGCCATGCCGAGCATCGATGAAGGCGCATCGAAGGGCTGGTCGGTGTTCGCCTACGTGCTGGGGGCCAGCACGATGCCGGACATCGTCAAGGAACTGATCGGCGTGGGTATCGTGCTGTCGAACTTCCTCTGCGCTCTCGCCGGCATGACCTCGCTCTCGCGGATGATCTACGCCTTTTCGCGCGACGGCGGCATTCCGGGCGCCTCGAAGTTCCTGCGTCAGGTCAGCCCGCGATACCGCACACCAGGCAATGCGATCATCGTCGGTTCCCTGCTGTGCATGGTGCTGGGTTGGGCCTGCGGCGCAAATTCGCAAGCCTACATCATCCTCGCCTCGGGCTGCGCGGTCTTCCTCTACGTGTCCTACGTCATGCCGATTGCCGCAGGCATCCTCGCCGAAGGCAAATCATGGACCAAGAAGGGGCCGTTTAATCTCGGCGGCGCCTCGAAGCTGGTTGCCGTCCTCGCCGTCATCGGCGGCCTGATCCTTGCCTTCGTCGGCTTCCAGCCGCCGTACCAGCTGGTCGGTTACTTTCTGGCCGTAGTCGTCGTGCTGCTGGTCGTCGTCTGGTTCGCCTTCGAGCGGAACCGCTTCGCCGGTCCGCCGCTGACGCCTGAGGCCGTGGCCAAGCGCCAGGCCGAGATCGCCAAGGAAGAAGCCGCACTCGGCGGCGCCGGCTGACCCATACAAGCCGGATATCGATGATCGGGGAGGCAGGCAACTGCCTCCCCTTTTTCTTTGCGGGAATCTGTGGCGGCTTTGCGCGCCACTGGCTAAGGTAGCGCCCTTCCTTCAAGAAACTTTCAAAAGAGCAGCGGGGGCTGATCCAAATGCCGTTGAAGCCGGAACAAGTAAAGAGCGTCGCGGACGCCAAGAAGATCGTCGAGGAACGCGGCCTGACCCATGTCAAAGTCGGCGTGTTCGACGGCGACGCGATCCTGCGCGGCAAGTACATGTCGAAGGCGAAGTTCCTCTCTGCCCTCGAGAACGGCTTCGGCTTCTGCGACGTGGTGCTCGGCTGGGACAGCCACGACCAGCTGTTCGACAATGTGAAGTATACCGGCTGGCATACCGCATACCCGGATGCCTGGGTGAAGCTGATCCCGTCCTCCTGCCGCGAGCTGCCGATGGAGGGGAACATGCTGTTCTTCCTCGCCGAGTTCACCGGCAAGGCGGAGGCAGTCTGCCCGCGCGGCACCTTGCGCCGGGTGCTGGATCGCGCGAGCAAGATGGGCTTCGACGTCTATTCCGCGCTCGAGTTCGAGTTCTTCATGTTCGACGAGACGCCGGAGAGCGTCCGGCAGAAGAACTACAAGGACCTGACGCCGATGACGCCGGGCTGGTTCGGGTACTCGGTGATCCGCAACACCGTCTGGGCCGAGCTCTATCACGAGATCCTCGACACCTGCGAGAAGATGCGGATGCCGATCGAGGGCCTGCACACCGAGACCGGGCCCGGCGTGCTCGAAGCCGCGATCACCGTCGACAAGGCGCTGGAAGCCGCCGACCGCGGCGCGCTGTTCAAGACCATCATGAAGGTGATCGCCCAGCGCCGCGGCATGATGGCGACCTTCATGGCCAAGTGGTCGAACAACTGGCCCGGCCAGTCCGGCCACATCCACGTCTCCTTGAAGGGCAAGGACGGCAAGACCGTCTTCCACGACCCGAAGAAGGAGCACAACATCTCGCAGAAGATGCGCTGGTTCATCGGCGGGCAGCAGATGCTGATGCCCGAGCTGCTCTCGATGGTCGCGAGCACCGTCAACTCCTACTCGCGGCTCATTCCCGGCTTCTGGGCGCCGACCAACGCGACCTGGGGCGTCGAGAACCGCACCTGTGCCTTGCGCGTGATCCCGGGCTCGGAGAAGTCGCAGCGGGTCGAGTACCGGATCGCCGCCGCCGACTGCAATCCCTACATCGCCTTGGCGGCCGCGATCGGCTCCGGCCTCTACGGCATCGAGAACAAGATCGAGCCGATGGCGCCGATCGTCGGCAATTCCTACGACCAGAAGCACCCGGCCAAGCTCGACCTGCCGCGCACCCTTTGGGAAGCGGCGCAGCGCCTCAGGAAGTCGAAGGCCGCCGAGGAGCTGTTCGGCAAGGACTTCGTCGAGCACCACGCCGCCACCCGCGAATGGGAAGAGCGCGAGTTCCGCAAGGCGATCACCGATTGGGAGCTTGCGCGGTATTTCGAGATCATTTGAGAACTGGAGACGACGACAACCATGCCCGCCACCCAGAAGACCATCACCCCGGTCGACAACTCGGTCTATGTCGAGCGGCCTTACGCCACGCCGCAGGAAATCGCCGCGACCCTGCAGGCCGCGGTCGAGGCGCAGCGCGCCTGGAAGCAGGTGCCGGTCGCCGAGCGCGGCAAGCTGATCTCCAAGGCGGTCGACATCTTCCTCACCCACAAGGACGCGATGGCCGAGGAGATCACCCGGCAGATGGGCCGGCCGATCAGCCAGAGCCCGGGCGAGATGCGCGGCTTCGAGGAACGCGCGCGCTACATGATCCAGATCGCGCCGGAAGCGCTGGCCGATATCGAGGCCAGGGACAAGGCGGGCTTCACCCGCTTCATCCACCGCGAGCCTTTGGGCGTTGTCTTTATCGTGGCGCCCTGGAACTATCCCTATCTCACGTCCGTGAATGGCGTGGTCCCGGCGCTGATGGCCGGCAACGCAGTGGTGCTGAAGCATTCGGCGCAGACCCCGCTTTGCGCCGAGCGGTTCCAGGAGGCGTTCGACGCCGCCGGCCTGCCCAAGGGCATCTTCCAGCACCTGGTGCTGACGCATGAGGACACCGCGAAGGTGATCGCGGCGCCGGAAACGGCTTACGTCAACTTCACCGGGTCGGTCGCCGGCGGCCATGCGGTGCAGCAGGCGGCGCTCGGCAAGTTCATGGGGATGGGCCTCGAGCTCGGCGGCAAGGATCCGGCCTATGTCCGCGCCGACGCGAACCTCGCGCATGCGGTCGAGAACCTGGTCGATGGCGCGATGTTCAATTCCGGCCAGTGCTGCTGCGCAATCGAGCGCATCTACGTTCACGAAAGCCTCTACGACAAGTTCGTCGAGGGCTTCGCGGATTTGACCCGCAAGTACAAGCTCGGCAACCCGCTGGACAAGGACACCAACCTTGGACCGATGGTGCGGACCTCCGCTGCGGAGTTCGTGCGCGGCCAGATCGCCGATGCGGTGCGCGCCGGCGCCAAGGCGCTGATCGACGAAAAGGCGTTCGCGGCGAACAAGCCCGGCACGCCCTATCTGGCGCCGCAGGTGCTGGTCAACGTCGATCACAAGATGTCGGTCATGTCCGAGGAGAGCTTCGGTCCGGTCATCGGCATCATGAAAGTGAGGTCCGACGACGAGGCCATCACGCTGATGAACGACAGCAAGTTCGGCCTGACCGCGGCGCTCTGGACCATGGACGAGGCAGCGGCGAAGAAGATCGGCCATCAGCTCGAGACCGGCACGGTCTACATGAATCGCTGCGACTATCTCGATCCGGCGCTGGCCTGGGTCGGCGTCAAGGATTCCGGGCGCGGCGCCACGCTCTCGCGCGTCGGCTACGAGATGCTGACCCGGCCGAAGTCCTTCCACCTCCGGACCCAGATCTAGCCCCGGGCCCGGTATCATGGCGGAGTTCGACCGCGCCGACGTCGTCGTCATCGGCGGCGGCGTGGTCGGCTGCGCCATCTTCCGGCGCCTGGCGCTGGCCGGGCTGAAGCCGCTGCTGCTGGAGAAGGGCGACGACATCCTGTCGGGCGCCAGCAAGGGCAACAGCGCCATCCTGCACACCGGCTTCGACGCGCCGCCAGGCTCCCTGGAAGTCGCCTGCATGCAGGCCGGCTACCGCGAATACAACGCGATCCGCAACCGCCTGAACCTGCCGCTGGTCGAGACCGGCGCCCTGGTGGTGGCCTGGAGCGAGGAGCAGCGCGCAAAACTTCCGGCGATCGTCGCGCAAGCGCATCAGAACGGTGTCACCGACGTAACCGAGATCTCGGCGCCGGAGCTGCGCCGGCGCGAACCGCAACTCGCAGCGCATGCCCTGGGCGCCGTGCTGGTGCCGGGCGAGCATATCATCGACCCCTGGTCGGCGCCGCTGGCCTACGCGCTGCAGGGTCTGGCCCATGGCGGGCGGATCCGGCGCGGCTGCACGGTTTCCGGCGGCAGCTTCGACGGTGCCTGGTCGCTCGCCACCGAGCGCGGGCGGATCACGGCGCGGCTGGTGATCAACGCCGCCGGCAACCACGGCGACCGCGTCGAGGCGATCTGCCGCACGAGCCCGTTCAAGGTGACTCCGCGCAAGGGCCAGTTCGTGGTCTTCGACAAGCCCGCGGCCAATCTGGTGAAGTCGATCATCCTGCCGGTGCCGACCGAGCGCACCAAGGGCATCGTCATCTGCAAGACCGCCTTCGGCAACCTGCTGGTCGGCCCCACCGCCGAGGACCAGGAGGAGCGCGATCTCGCCGAAGTCGATGAGAAGATGCTGGCGATGCTGATCGAGAAGGGCAAGGAGATGCTGCCCGGCCTCGCCGAGGTCGGCGTCAACGCGGTCTATGCCGGCTTGCGGCCGGCGACGCAGTTCAAGGACTACCAGATCGAGGCGCAGCCGGAACGGCGCTGGATCAGCGTCGGCGGCATCCGCTCGACCGGCCTCACGTCCTCGCTCGGCATCGCCGGCCATGTCGCCGATCTGGTCGCCCGGCATTTCCACCCGATGGAAGAAGCGGCGCCGATCTGGACTCCCGTGCCCAATCTCTGCGAGGAGCGGCCGCGCCCCTATCAGATCGGCGGCGAGATCGTCTGCCATTGCGAATGGGTGACCCGCGGCGAGATCGAGGCCGCCCTCACCGGCCCGCTGCCCGCGGGCGACATTGGCGGCTTGAAGCGCCGCACCCGGGCGATGATGGGACGCTGCCAGGGCTTCTATTGCAGCGCCAATGTCGCGGCGATCGCCGCCGGGAAGATCGAGCCGTGATCGAGCGCGACGTCATCATCCTCGGTGCCGGCCCCGCGGGTCTTGCCGCCGCGGCGGAACTGGCGCGGCACCATGTCGGCAAGATCACGGTGCTGGATCGCGAGCCGACCGCCGGCGGCATCCCGCGGCATTGCGGCCATCTCGGCTTCGGCTGGAACGAGTTCCGCAAGCTGATGACCGGCCCCGGCTATGCACGGCATCTGGCCGAGACCGCAAGCGGCGCGGAGTTGAAGCTCGGCGTCACTGCGTTGCGTCTGGAATCCGGCGGCATCATCCAGACCACCGGCGCCGAAGGTCCGCAGACCTGGAGGGGCCGCGCCGTGCTGCTGGCGATGGGCGCGCGGGAGACACCGCGCAGCGCCCGCCTTGTCTCCGGCGCCCGGCCCTGGGGCGTCATGAACACCGGCGCCTTGCAGCAATTCGTCTATCTCCACGGCAAGAAGCCGTTCGAGCGACCGGTGATCGTGGGTTCCGAGCTGGTCGCCTTCTCGGCCCTGATGACCTTGCGCCACGTGAAGGTGCGGCCCGCCGCCATGATCGAAGCCGGCCCCCGCATCACCGCCCGCCGACCGGGCGATTGGATCGCGCGCCTCGCCTTCGGCGTGCCGGTGCTGCTGAACACGGCGCTGCTGCGCATCCTCGGCCATGGACAAGTCGAGGGCGTCGAAGTCGACCGCGGCAACGGCCCGGAACGGCTGGACTGCGACGGCGTGGTCCTCACCGGCAAGTTCCGGCCGGAGAATGCCCTGCTCGCCGGCAGTCATCTCGCCGTCGATCCCGGCACAAAGGGACCGGTGATCGACCAGTTCTGGCGCTGCTCCGACCCCGTCTATTTCGCCGCAGGCAATCTGTTGCGTGGGATCGAGACCGCGGGCCAATGCTGGCGCGAGGGCTCTGCGGCGGGGCGCATCATCGCCGCGACCCTGCTCGGGCGACTCCAGCCGGCGCAGACCGGCATTCCGGTCCATGCCGCGGGCGCGCTGTCCTATGTCTATCCGCAGCGCCTGGTCGCGGCCGATCCGATCGATCCGGAGCTGCTGTTCTACGGCCGCGCCCGCGCAGCGACCCGCGGCGATCTGGTGGTGCGGGGTGACGATACGATCATCTCCCTGCGCAAGATCGATGCGCTGCCCGAGCGCCGCATCCCCTGGCCGGTCTCGCCCAAGGGCCTGCAGGCCTTCAAGAGCATCACCGTTGCATTGGAGCCGGAAGCATGACGGCGGTCATCGCCATCGACCAGGGCACGACCGGATCGGGCGTGCATAGGCTGGAGAGCGACGGCAGCTTCCGCTCCGGCGAAACCATCGACCACCAGCAATTCTATCCGCAATCCGGCTGGGTCGAGCATGACCCGGAAGAGCTGGTCGGCAACGTCGCGAAACTGATCGCGCAGCATAAGGCCGGCGCGACAGGCGTCGGCATCGCCAACCAGGGCGAGACCGTGGTCGCCTGGGACGCAAAGACCAAGCGGCCGATCCACAGGGCCATCGTCTGGCAGGACGCGCGCACCCATGCCGAGATCGAGCGGCTGAAGGCGGCCGGTCACGAAGAAACGACCCTGACGCGCGCCGGCCTGCCGCTCGATCCCTATTTCTCGGCGGCGAAGCTGCGCTGGATCCTGGACCATGTCGATGAGGCGAAGAGCTTGCGGCGCGAGGGGCGGCTCAGGCTCGGCACCAGCGACGCCTTCTTCCTCGACCGGCTGGCGGGTGTCTTCGCCACCGATGTCACCACCGCCTCGCGCACCAGCCTGATGAATCTCGAGACCCTGCAATGGGACCCGCAACTGGCCGCGCTGTTCGGCGTGCCGATCGAATGCCTGCCGGAGATCCGCGCGACCGCCGGCGATTTCGGCGCGATCGACGGCCTGCCGGTGACCGCCAGCATGGTGGACCAGCAGGCCGCGCTCTTCGGCCATGGCTGCCGCAAGCCGGGCGATGCCAAGATCACCTTCGGCACCGGTGCGTTTGCGCTCGCCATCGCGGGACCGAGGCCGCTCAAAGATCCCAAGACCGGCTTGCTGCCGACCATCGCCTGGAAGCTCGGCGATGCGCCCTGCACCTACGCGATCGACGGCGGCGTCTACAACGCCGCCTCGGCGCTGAACTGGGCGAAGGAGCTCGGCCTGTTCGCGGAGTTCAGCGAGATCGACGCCTTCGACGGCTGCGCGATCGAGCGCGGCCTCGCCTTCGTGCCGGCGCTCTCGGGCCTCGGCTGCCCCTATTGGGATCGCAGCGCCGCGGGGCTCTGGCTCGGCATGGGGCTGGAAACGTCCAAGCGCGATCTGGTTCAGTCGGTGCTGGAAGGCGTCGCCTTGCGCGCCGCGCAGGTGATCGCGGCGATGGACGGGCTGCAGCCCATCGCGGCGAAGCTCTCGATCGACGGCGGCCTCGCCAACAACGCCTACTTCCGCGGCTTCCTGGCGAAGGCGCTGGGGCGGCATTTGACGATTCCGGCCAGCCTGGAACTGACCGGGCTGGGCTGCGCGATGTTCGCGCTGATCGGTGCCGGGCTGGCGACGATCGATAATCTACCGCCGCAGCAACCCGGCACCCTGGTCGAGGCGGCACCCTTAGATCGGTCGCTCGTGAACCGCTTCGCCGATGCGGTCGAGCGCTGCCGCAATTGGCGCGCATAGCCGCCGCAGAATTGCCCGACTCTGCCGCGATGCTGGCGCCATGTTCCGGTGGTGGATCGCGGCATTCGTGCTGTTGTTGGCTTGGCCCGCCCAGGCCGATCCCGCCTTGGACTTGGTCGCGGCGGCGCGGGACCAGATCGGGCGCACGCTCATCTACGACCCGCGCTATGAGAAGCTCGCCTACCCCATGGGCGACGTGCCGATCGAGCGCGGCGTCTGCACCGACGTGGTGATCCGGGCCTTCCGCGGCCAGGGCATCGACCTGCAGCAGTTGGTGCACGAGGACATGCGGCGGAACTTCGGGCTCTATCCGCAGGCCTGGGGCCTGGCGCGGCCGGATGCGAATATCGATCATCGAAGAGTCCCTAACCTTGCGACCTATTTCAAGCGGCGCGGCATGGCGGTCGAGCCTGGTGACGACCCCTTGGGCAACTACCGGGCCGGCGACATCGTGACCTGGATGCTGCCGGGCAATTTGCCGCATATCGGGATCGTCTCGGACCGCAGCGACCCTGTCTTTGGCCGGCCGCTGGTCATCCACAACATCGGCGGCGGAGCTGAGGAAGAGGACATGCTGACCGCCTATCCGATCACCGGCCATTTCCGCTGGTTTCCAAGCCCGAATTAGCTTCCAACGGCAGGCCAAGCGGCTAGAATGCCGCCGTTTTTCGATCCAACCCTTCAGGACCTGCCCCACATGACGACCGACGCCGCCGCCCTCAAAGGCAACTGGAACTACCCCACCTCCGTGAAGTTCGGCGTGGGCCGGATCAAGGAACTGCCGGACCATTGCAAGGCGCTGGGGCTGAAGCGGCCGTTGCTGATCACCGATCCCGGCCTGGCCGGCCTGCCGATGATCAAGAACGCGCTCGCCGCCAACGAGGCCGCCGGCATCCCGACCGGTCTCTATTCCGAGGTCCAGGGCAACCCGATCGGCAAGAATGTCGATGACGGGGTGAAGGTCTACAAGGCCGGCGGCCATGACGGCGTCATCGCCTTCGGCGGCGGCTCGGCGCTGGATGCCGCCAAGGCGGTGGCGCTGATGGTCGGCCAGACCCGGCCGATCTGGGATTTCGAGGATATCGGCGACTGGTGGACCCGCGTGAACGCCGCCGGCATCGCACCGATCATCGCGGTGCCGACCACCTCGGGCACCGGGTCGGAAGTCGGCCGTGCCTCGGTCATCACCGACGAGAGCACCCATGTGAAGAAGATCATCTTCCACCCGAAGATGCTGCCCTCCATCGTGATCGACGATCCGGAGCTGACCGTGGGCCTGCCGCCGCACATCACCGCGGCGACCGGCATGGACGCGCTGTCGCATTGCCTGGAAGCCTATTGCGCGCCGGGCTATCACCCGCTGGCGGACGGCATCGCGCTCGAAGGCATGCGCCTGGTCGCGGAGAACCTCCCGGCCGCGGTGAAGGACGGCAAGAACCTGGTCGCCCGCGCCAACATGATGGCGGCGGCCTCGATGGGCGCCACCGCCTTCCAGAAGGGCCTCGGCGGCATGCATGCGATCAGCCACCCGCTGGGCGCGCTCTACAACACCCATCACGGCCTCACCAATGCGGTGGTCATGCCCTATGTGCTCGACTTCAACCGCAAGGCCATCGACGAGCGGATGACCCGTCTCGCCCGCTTCCTCGGCCTGCCGAACCCCGGCTTCAAGGCGGTGATGGACTGGGTGCTGCAGCTCCGCAAGGAGATCAGCATCCCGCACACGCTCCGCGAGATCGGGGTCGACGACAAGCGCGTGGACGAGGTCGCCAAGGCCGCCGAGGCCGATCCCTCCGCCGGCGGCAACCCGATCAAGGTCGGCGCCGCCGAGCTCGGCAAAATCTTCGTCGCCGGCTTGAACGGTACCCTGGCGGCGTAAGCTCACCGCGCCGGTCGCGATACTTCACGGATCGCGACCGGCGCTTTACGGCTGGAACAAAACCGATACGCACCGCCCTTCAGGACAGCGGGTTGCCAATCTCGCGCAGCAGCTTGCGCAGGATGGCGGCGGGGAAGGCCTCCAGATCCGGCGCGGGCTGGACGAAGGCATCGCGCCCGCCGATCACCCGGGCCTTGTAGTAGATCGGCAGCAGCTGCGAACCCTTGGTGATCGGCAGGCCGTTGATGGTGATCCCTTGCGCCACCGCGCGGTCGCGGGCCGCCTCGGTCATGCCGGTGACGTTGTCGATGCCGTCGCCGGAGACGTCGATCACCCGGCGCTTGGCGGCGAAGGGCAAGGCCGTGAGCAAGCCGGCGGCAAAGTCGATCGCGATCGCCAGGGCGGTGCCGCCTGCCTGCCATTCCCGCTCGGCGCCGGCGATCACGGCGGCGGCGGCTTCGAGATCCGCTTCGGTCGCAAGCAGTTGCCAGGGCATCGCGATCGACTGCGAGCGCGCGCCCGACCACAGGACCAAGGTCAAGGCGATGCAATGCTCCCGGCCGGCGGCGATGGCGTCCTGCAGGGCGGGATGCCGGAGCGCTGCGGCGATGCCTTCCATCTGAATCCGGAACTCGACCGGGTCGACGCTGCTCGAGCAATCGACCGCCAGCACCAAAGCGAGGTCGACTTTCTGCGAAGGGTCCGGCGCGGCCATGCCGGATCATAGCACGGCGGTTATGACCACTCGATCACGGCGGAACGGCGGCTCTTCCGGAAGGTCCTCGGCCGTCGCCTGGTCGCCGTCGATACGCCGCGCCGTGCGGTGGCCGTCATAGACCGCATGGGCGATCAGGCCTGGCGCTTTGCAGTCGCCGATCCGCTGGATGCCGGCAATGCCAGCGGCGGCATTCGCGGCAGCATCCGATTGCAATGCATGCCAGAGCGCGTCATCGGGCTCGCGCGAAGTCACCGGCACGAAGGCGCCGCAGGGAAGTTCCCGCCGCTTGCCGGAGAAGACGCAGGAGAGCGTCGCTTGACCGCCGGCCACGACATCGACCGAATGGCTGACGACGATCTGCACGCCGACCTCGATCAACCGCGCCTGGCTGCGCGCCTGCTCCATGGTGAAGCGGCTCCAGAAGCCGACCACGCCGGCGGTCGTCACATAGGTGACGGCATAGCCCTCGCCCGCCAACAGCTCCGCGAGCACAGCCGCCATTAGATAGTGGTCGTCGTCGAAGACGATGACCGGTTTGGTCTTGTCGGCTGGGCGCTTGCCGGCCATCAGGTCGTCGGGGGTCAAGGTGATGGAGGAATCCAGTTCGGGATTGCCGGCGGGAAAGGTGTGGCCCATCGCGTCGGCGCGCCAATGGCTGCCCGTCGCCAGTAGGACATGGCGCGGCGAGAGCTCGCGGATGTCGGTCGCGGAGAGGCGGCTTTCGCGGAAGATCTCGACGCTGTCGAACTTCGAGAGCTGGTATTGGCGATAGTCGCGCACCCGCGCCCATTCGCCCAGACCCGGCAGCTTGCTCTCCAAGGTCACGCGGCCGCCGAGATCGCGGCGCGCTTCCGCCAAGGTCACCTGGTGCCCGCGCTTGCTCAGGGTGAGCGCCGCTTCGAGCCCGGCCGGACCGGCGCCGACCACCAGGACGCGTTCGCTGTTCTGCGCGCGCGGCATGCGCTCGGGATGCCAGTCGCGGCGCCATTCCTCGCCCATGGTCGGGTTCTGGGTGCAGCGGAGCGGCACGCCCTGGATGTCGCAGGCATAGCAGATGTTGCAGCCGATGCATTCGCGAATGTCGTCGGGCCGCCCTTCGGCAATCTTCTTCGGCAGGAAGGGATCGGCGATCGAGGGCCGCGCGGCGCCGATCAGATCGACGATGCCGCGCTTCAACTGGCTGAGCATGGTCTCCGGCGCGGTGAAGCGGCCGACGCTGACCACCGGCTTCCGCACGATGCTGCGGACATGGGCGATCAGCGGCTCCAGCGAGGCCTCGCGCACGAAGCGCGAGACGCCCATCTCCTGCGAATAGTCGGTGATGGTGACGTCGAAGAGATCGGGGCCGTCCTTCAGGAGCTCGAAGACGGCGCGGCGCTCGCCGTCGGGATCGGCACCCGGCGTCGCCTCGGCATCGACCTCGATGCGGATCGCCACGGCCAGAGCATCGCCGACCGCTTCCTTGGTCTCGTCGATCAGCTCGCGGATGATGCGGACCCGGTTCTCGATCGACCCGCTATAGCCCTCGATCGTGCGGTTGATGCGGCGGTCGAGGAATTGCGAGAGCAGATAGGTGTGGCTGGCATAGACATAGACGAGATCGGCGTCGGCCTCCTTTGCGCGCAAAGCCGCGGCACGGTGGGCGCGGCGGTAGTCGCGGATGTCGGCGAGGTCCATGCGCCGCGCCTGCAGCGGGGCCTTGTCGGCCGGCAGGCTGTTGGGGCCGATGGGAGTCTGGCGCGAGAGCAGGTTGGCCGAGCGCAGGCCGCCGTGCCAGAGCTCGACGCCGCAGAGGCTGCCATGGGCATGCACGCCTTCCGCCAGCACCGCCAGATTGGCGACGTCGCCCGCATCCCAGAGCGAGGCGAAAGGTGACGGGTGGTCGTCGGCGGTCGGGTGGATCGAGCAGTATTCGGTGCAGACCGTGCCCCAGCCGCCTTCCGCCTTGACCGCGCGCATGGCGGCCAGGGTCTGCGGCATGGTGTAGCCCATGCCGGTGCAATGCGGCACCTGGTAGAAGCGGTTGGGCGCGGTGACCGGGCCGATCCGGAGCGGCGCGAAGAGCGGGTCGAAACGCGGGTCGCGGGGCATGGGCTTCCTTCAGTGCGAGGCGGCCCGCATTATAGCCGTCCGGATCGGCCCGGCGAGCATGCTCCGGATGCGCGGTTTCGCAGCGCCGCCGCCCTCTTGACGCCCTGGATACGGCTGCTATTGCATGATCCGCAAAACAAGCTTTCGGGGAGGATTTCCATGTCGTTTTCGCGTCGTTCTCTGCTCGCCAGCGCGGGCTTCCTGCTGGGCGCTTTCGCCCTCGGCACGCCGGCTTTCGCCGAAGACGCCTTCGTGGCCGTCACCGCCATCGTCGAGCATCCGGCGCTGGACGCCGCCCGCGACGGCGTCCGCGACGAATTGAAGGCCGCCGGCTACGAGGAGGGCAAGAACCTCAAGTTCATCTATGAGAGCGCCCAGGGCAATCCCGGCACCGCCGTGCAGATCGCGCAGAAGTTCGTCGGCGAGAGCCCGAGCGTGATCGTGCCGATCTCGACGCCGTCGGCGCAGGCGGTCATCAGTGCGACCACCGACATCCCGGTCGTGTTCACCGCCGTGACCGACCCGCTCGGCGCCAAGCTGATCGGCAATCTCGAGAAGCCCGGCGGCAATGTGACCGGCATGAGCGACCTCTCGCCGATCGGCAAGCAGATCGATCTCATCCACCAGGTCGTGCCCAGCGCCAAGAAGATCGGCGTGCCCTTCAATCCCGGCGAGGCCAATGCCGTGACCCTGGTCGGCCTGGTCAAGGAGAAAGCCGCGAGCATGGGCATGGAAGTCGTCGAGGCGCCGGCACCGAAGTCGTCGGACGTGCAGGCGGCGGCGCAGAGCCTGGTCGGCAAGGTCGACGTGATCTACGTCCCGACCGACAACACCATCGTCTCGGCGCTGGAGGCGGTGATCGGCGTCGGTGTCGACAACAAGCTCCCGGTCTTCGCCGGCGACACCGATTCGGTGAAGCGCGGCGCGATCGCGGCGATCGGCTTCGACTACTACGACGTCGGCCGGCAGACCGGCAAGATCGTCGCGCGCATCCTCAAGGGCGAGAAGCCCGGCGACATCGCCGTACAGGGCATCGAGATCACCCAGCTCTTCGTCAATCCCGGCGCGGCCGAGAAGATGGGCGTGACCTTGCCCGACGCCCTGGTCGCAAGCGCCAAGGAAGTCGTGAAGTAGAATCGAGGCGGCCGGGTTCGGCACCCGGCCGCAGCTTCCGCATGAGTCTCGTTGCCTTCCTCGGTGCGGTCGAGATCGGGCTGGTCTTCGGCCTGGTTGCGCTCGGCGTGTTCCTGTCGTTCCGGGTCCTCAACTTCCCCGACCTCACCGTCGATGGCAGCTTTCCGCTGGGCGCGTCGGTTGCGGCAACCCTGATCGTCGCCGGCGTCGATCCCTTTGCCGCCACGGCGGTCGCGATCGCCGCGGGCGCGGGCGCGGGCCTGGTGACGGCCTTCCTGAACCTGCGCTTCGGCATCCTGCATCTGCTCGCCAGCATCCTCACCATGATCGCGCTCTATTCCATCAACCTGCGGATCATGGGCCGGCCCAACGTGGCGCTGCTCGGCACCGACACGATCCTGACGCCGTTCCAGGGCCTGGGCCTCGCCAACCTTTATCTGAAGCCGCTGCTGGCCGGCGTGGTGCTGCTGGTCGTCGGCGTCCTGCTGACCCGCTTCCTGCACTCCGCCTATGGCCTTTCGATGCGGGCGACCGGCAGCAACCCGCGGATGGCGCGGGCCCAGGGCATCGACACCAAGATGACGACCTATATCGGCATGGCGATCAGCAACGCGCTGGTGGCACTGGCCGGCGCCTTGTTCGCGCAGATGAACGGCTTCGCCGACGTGACCATCGGCACCGGCACGATCGTCGTCGGCCTCGCCGCGGTGATCCTCGGCGAGGCGATCTTCGGCGCCCGCTCGCTCACGGTCTGGATCCTGGGCTGCATCGCAGGCTCGGTGCTCTATCGCCTGGCGGTGGCGCTGGCGCTCAACGCCTCGTTCCTGGGCCTGAGCGCGTCCGACCTCAACCTGGTGACGGCGCTGCTGGTCGCGGTGGCGCTGATCCTGCCGGGTGCCCGCAATCCCTTGCGCGCGCTCGTCGCCGGAAGGCGGAAGCCGTGATCGCGGCCGAGAACATCGCGGTCACCTTCAACCGCGGCACGCCGATGGAGACGCCGGCCTTGCGGGGGCTCGACCTCAAGATCCCGGAAGGCGAGTTCGTCACCGTGATCGGCTCCAACGGCGCCGGCAAGTCGACCTTGCTGAACGTGCTGACCGGCGATGCCGCCGTGAATGCGGGCCGCGTGATCATCGACGGACAGGACGTGACCGGCTGGCCGGCGCCGCGCCGCGCCGCGCTGGTCGCCCGGGTGTTCCAGGATCCGCTGGCCGGAAGCTGTGCCGATCTCAGCATCGAGGAGAACCTGGCGCTGGCGGCCGCGCGCGGCACGCGCCGCGGCCTCGGCCTCGCGGTCGGTCGCGGCCGGCGCGACGCCTTCCGCGACCAGCTGCGCCGCCTGGGTCTCGGCCTGGAGAACCGCCTGGGCGACCGCATGGGCCTGCTCTCCGGCGGGCAGCGGCAGGCGGTGAGCCTGCTGATGGCCACCCTTCAGCCGATGAAGATCCTGCTGCTCGATGAGCACACCGCGGCGCTCGACCCGAAGACAGCGGAGTTCGTGCTCGACCTCACGCGGCAGATCGTCGAGGACCAGAAGCTCACCACGCTGATGGTCACGCATTCGATGCGGCAAGCACTGGACTATGGCACGCGCACCCTGATGCTGCACGAGGGCCGCGTGGTGCTCGACGTGGCCGGCGCGGCGCGCCAGGGCCTCGACGTCCCGGACCTGCTGGCCCTGTTCGCCCGGCAGCGCGGCGAGACCCTGGCCGACGACAGCCTGCTGCTGGGGTAGTCAGCGCTTCGGCCAGCTCTTCATCCGCTCCAGGCGCCCGCGCAAGGTGCGGTCGGGGCCGCCTTCGCCGTAGTCGATGTCGTCGATCTGCCAGGTCTTGCCCGGCTCGTAGTAGAAGCCGGTCAGGACCAGCGGGCGCGGGCTGCCGTTGATGGTGAGATCGATCTTCGCCTTGGTCGCGCCGTCGGGCTTCACCGCGCGGATCTCGATCTTCCGCTTGGGCAGAGCACCCCAGCCGAACAGGATGTGCAGGATCGGGCCATCGGGTTCGCTCGGCGGCAGCGCCCGGTCGGCGACAGCATCGCGCATCGCCTGGACCTCCGGCGAGAACAGGCCCTGCAGCTCCCGATCGGTGAGATCGGCGCCGGCCCCCGCCTCCGCCGCTTCGCGCAGGGCCAGCGCGCCGACATAGAGCGTGTTCACCCAGTCGGCGAAGGACATCTCCGGTTCAGCCCCCAACGCGCGGTCCAGCCCGGCGCAGACGCCGATCCCAGCGACAATGCTGAGGAAGCCGCGCCGGTTCATCCGGGCTCGTAGGTTTCGCAGAACTCGACAACGCGCCATATCTCTTCCAGCTCGGCAGCACTGGCGCCCGATCCCCGCAGCCGGACGGTCGAGCTGTCGGCGCCGGCATCGTCCATGCTGATGGCCCATATGGGCGACCCATCCTTGGTGCGGGACGCCAGGATGGAATAGTCACCCTCTCCGCCGCCGATGGCGAGGTAAAGATCCGGGTTTCGGACATGGGCGCCCATCGCCGTGCAGGTCCCGAGATGCATCGATGCCTTCGCGAACCGGCCTTCGCGCTCCGCGCCGGAGCCCGACGTCGTCGGAGTCGAGCAGGCTTGAGCGGCCGCGCCCAGCAAGAGCACCACCATCGGTCGACGCATGATCTCCCCCCGCGATCAGGCGACTTGCGTCAGGTCTCCTCGTTGAGACTGAGCAGTGACGCATTGCCCCCGGACGCCGTCGTGTCCACCGAGAGGGTACGCTCGGTCGCGAAACGGTGCAAATAGTGCGGGCCGCCGGCCTTGGGGCCGGTGCCGGAGAGGCCTTCGCCGCCGAAGGGCTGCACGCCGACCACCGCGCCGATCATGTTGCGGTTCACATAGGCGTTGCCGACCCGCAGCCGGCTGACGATATGCTCGGCGCGGCTGTCGATGCGGGTGTGGATGCCGAGGGTGAGGCCGTAGCCGGTGTTGTTGATCGCCGCGATCACCTCGTCCAGGCGGTCGCCCGCATAGGCGATCACATGCAGGATCGGGCCGAATACCTCGCGCTCGAGGCGCTTCAGGGAATCGATCTTGTAGGCGCGCGGGGCGAAGAAGTAGCCGAGCTGGCAATCGGCGCTGAGCCTGGTCTCGTGGATCAGCTGGCCTTCGCGCGCCATGCGGGCGGCGTGCTTCTCCAGCATCTCCTTCGCGTCCTTGTCGATCACCGGGCCGACATCGGTCGAGAGCAAGGCGGGATCGCCGATCTTCAGCTCGGCCATCGCGCCCGCCAGCATCTCGGTCAGCTTCGGCGCGATGTCCTGCTGCACGAACAGCACGCGCAAGGCCGAGCAGCGCTGGCCGGCGCTCTGGAAGCCGGAGACGACGGTGTCGCGCACCACCTGCTCCGGCAGCGCGGATGAGTCCACGATCAGCGCATTCTGGCCGCCGGTCTCGGCGATCAGCGGGACGATCGGGCCGTCCTTGGCGGCGAGCACGCGGTTGATCGCGCGCGCGGTCTCGGTCGAGCCGGTGAAGGCGACGCCGGCGATCCTGGGATCGGCCACCAGCGCCGCGCCCACGGTCGCGCCGTCGCCGGGCAGGAGATGCAGCACGTCGCCGGGGATGCCGGCGCGGTGCAGGATCGCGACCGCGAGCCCGGCAATCAAAGGGGTCTGCTCGGCCGGCTTGGCGATGACGCAATTGCCGGCGGCGAGCGCCGCGGTCACCTGGCCCGTGAAGATCGCCAGCGGGAAGTTCCAGGGGCTGATGCAGGCGAAGACGCCGCGGCCATGCAGTGCCAGCTGGTTGCGCTCGCCGGTCGGTCCCGGCATCAGCATCGGCGCGCCGAAATCCTCGCGGCAGCGCGCGGCGTAGTAGCGGCAGAAGTCCACGGCCTCGCGCAGTTCCGCGATGGCATCCATCACGGTCTTGCCGGCCTCGCGGATGCAGAGCGCCATTACCGCCCCCCGCTCCGCCTCCAGCAGGTCGGCGGCGCGGTCGAGGCAGGCGGCGCGTTCCTGGGCCGGGGTCGCCGCCCAGTCCGGGAAGGCGCGTTGTGCCCGGGAGATCGCGTTGTCGACATCCTTGGCCGTGGCATTGACCACCCGGCCGACGGTCTGGCGGAGATCGGCCGGATTGAGCACGGCGTCGCCTTCGCCGCCGGTCGGATAACCGCCGATGATCGGCGCGGTCTTCCAATGACGTTCGGCGGCGGATTCGACCTCCGCCTTCAGCGGCGCCAAGGCATCGAGATCGGTGAGGTCGATGCCCCGGGAATTGCGGCGCTCGGCGCCGTAGATACCGGAAGGCTGCGGGATGCGGGGGTGCGGCTTTTGCGCGAGCTTGCGGACCTTGGTGATGGGATCGGCGACGATCTCGTCCAGCGGCGCCTTCTCATCGACGATGCGGTTGACGAAGGAGGTATTGGCGCCGTTCTCCAAGAGGCGGCGGACGAGGTAGGCCAGCAGGTCCTCATGGGAACCGACCGGCGCGTAGATGCGCGCGGCGATGCCCATTGTGTCTTCGGGTACCACCTGCTCATAGAGCGGCTCGCCCATGCCGTGCAGGCGCTGGAACTCCAGCTTGTCGCGCGCGGCGACCTCGCCGCCCGCCATCTCGATCACGGCGGAGAGGCTGTGCGCGTTGTGGGTGGCGAACTGCGGGAAGAAGGCATCCGGTGCGGCCAGCAGCTTCTTCGCGCAGGCGAGATAGGAGACATCGGTCGAAGCCTTGCGGGTGAAGACCGGATAGCCCGGCAGGCCGCGCTCCTGGGAGTTCTTGATCTCGCTGTCCCAATAGGCGCCCTTCACCAGGCGCACCATCAGCCGGCGCTTGTGCCGGCGCGCCATGTCGCCCAGCCAGTCGATCAGCGCCGAACAGCGCTTCTGATAGCCCTGGATCGCGAGGCCGAAGCCGTTCCAGCCCACCAGGCTCGGGTCGGCGGAGACCGCCTCGATCACGTCGAGCGAGAGGTCGAGGCGATCCGCCTCCTCGGCATCGATGGTGAAGCCAATGTCGAATCGCTTGGCCGATTGGGCGAGCGTGACGATGCGCGGCACCAGCTCGGTCATGACGCGATGCCGCTGTGCGAACTCGTAGCGCGGGTGCAGGGCCGAGAGCTTGATCGAGATGCCGGGACCCTTGATCGGACCCTTGCCGGCGGAGGCCTTGCCGATCGCCTGGATCGCCTTCTCATAGGCGTCGAAATAGCGCTTGGCGTCGGCGGCGGTGCGTGCGGCCTCGCCCAGCATATCGTAGGAATAGCGATAGCCCCTGGCCTCGGTCGCCTCGGCGCGTTCCAACGCCTCGTCGATGGTGCGGCCCATGACGAACTGGCGACCGAGGATCTTCATCGCCTGGGTGACGCCCTGGCGGATCACCGGCTCGCCGCTGCGGGTAACGAGGCGCTTCAGGATGCCGCGGAGGTCGGTGTCGCCCTGGTCGAGCTTGAGGACGCGTCCGGTCAGCATCAGCGCCCAGGTCGAGGCGTTGACGAAGAGCGAGTCCGACTCGCCCAGGTGCTGGCCGAAATCGGCTTCGCGCAGCTTGTCGCGGATCAGCTGGTTGGCGGTCTCGGCATCCGGAATCCTGAGCAACGCCTCGGCGAGGCACATCAGCACCACGCCCTCGCGGCTGGAGAGCTCGTAGGCATGCATGAAGGCATCGATGCCGCCGGCGCCGACCCGGTTGGCACGGACCGAATCCACCAGCTTGCGGGCGCGGGCAGCGACGCGGTCCTGCATCTCGGGCGGAAGCTCCGCCTCTTTCAGGAGCTGCTCGACGACTTGCGCTTCGTCGGCACGGTAGAGCGCCCGCAAGTTGCGGCGCAGCGGACCGGGCTCAGCCGGATCCTGATCGAGAATCATGGGACCGCCAAAGAACGTGGCAAAGGATCAGCGGAGTTGGTTTGCCGCTGATTTCGGGGGCGGTCAAGGGGTGGAGATGCCGGGCGCTGGATCTCTGAGTGCTCAGGCTGCACGCGCCGCCATCCCGGCCTTCCCCCTGAAGGGGGAAGGAGAAGATCGGTGCAGTGGCTCGGCGGAAAGCCCTCCCCTGTTCAGGGGGAGGGTTGAGCGCTCCGCTCAGACCGCCCGCACTTCGTTCAAGAAGCTGTCGATATAGGTCTTCAGGCCCTCGGATTCGCCGAGCATCTGCTTGGCGGCTTCCATGACCGACTGGGCGGCGGCACGGGTCTTGGCGACTTCGGCGCTGACCACTTCGATGGAGTGGGTGACGCCTTTGGTGCCTTCCGAGGCCTGCTGGACGTTGCGCGAAATTTCCTGGGTCGCGGCGTTCTGCTCCTCGACCGCCGCAGCCACCGCGGAGGAGATGTCGTTCATCTGCCGCACCTGGCCACCGACCGCGGCGATGCTGTCGACCGTGCCCTTGGTCGTGGCCTGAATGCCGCCGACCTGGGCGCCGATCTCCTCGGTCGCCTTGGCGGTCTGATTGGCGAGGTTCTTCACCTCGCTCGCGACCACGGCGAAGCCCTTGCCCGCCTCGCCGGCGCGCGCGGCCTCGATCGTGGCGTTCAGTGCCAGCAGGTTGGTCTGCTCGGCGATCTCGTTGATGAGACGCACCACCTCGCCGATCTTCTGCGAGGCCTCGCTGAGCTCAGTGACGTTCCGGGTGGTGAGCTCGATGGCGTTGACCGAGGTCTGCGCCAGATTGGCCTGGTTGGTGACCTGGCGGCTGATCTCGGAGATCGAGGCCGAGAGCTCTTCCGAAGCCGAAGCCACGGTCTCGACGCCGGCCTGCGCCTCCTGAGCGGCGGCGGCGACGGTCTGGGACTCGGCCGCGGAGACATCCGCGGTCTTGGTGAGGTCGACTGCGGTCCGCTCCATGCCGCGGGCGGCGCTGGCGAGCCCCTCCACCATGCCCTTCACCTGCTCGTCGAAGGCGCGGGTCAGGTTCATCATGTGCTCGGCGCGCTGCTCGCGGTCGCGCTGCTCGGCTTCCTGCGCCCGGCGCATCTCCTCGTTCCGCACCATGCTTTCCTTGAAGACCAGCACGGTCTTCGCCATCTGGCCGACCTCGTCGGTGCGCCCGTTCACCGGAACCTCGGTCAGCAGGTTGCCCTGCGCCAGGCTCTGCATCGAGCCGTTGAGGCTGATGATCGGCTTGGCGACGCCGCGCGAGAGCGCCACACCGGAGAGCACGGCGATCACCAGGCTGATGGCGGCGCCGATGAGGGTCGCCGTCAAAGTCAGGCTGATGGCCGACTGCTGCTCGGCGAAGCGCTGGTCGGACAGCGAGTTCTGATAGGCGTGGACCTGGCCGGAGAACTTCTGCAGCGCCTCATTGAGGCGCGCGCCGACGCCGGTCAGCTCGATGGCGCGGGCCTCGTTGACGGTCGAAGGATGCTCCATCAGCGCCACCTGCCGGTCGGCGGTGTTCTTGCGCCAGTCGGCGATCGCGGTTTCGGCGTCGCTCAGCGCCTGGCTCAGCGTTGCGTCGCCGGCAACCGCTTCCTTGGCCTTGGCCAGCGCGTCTTCGTAACCGGCGATGCCGGCGAGATAGGCCTGCTTGTAGGTGGCGCTGCCGGTGATCAGCATCTCGCCGATCGCCCATTGCAGCGCGGTCACCCGCTCGGTGACGTTCTGCAGCAGCACGCCGTCTTCCGCGGTCTGCCGGGCCTGCTCGCTGGCGCTGCGGATGATGCGGTTCTGCAGGGAGCTGACCACGCCGACGGCAATGATCACCACCAGGATCGCCGCGAAGCAGACGCCGAGCTTGCCGGAGAGCTTCATATTCTGGAACGCGTTCATGACTTCAGTTCTCCGTATCGGCGCCTAGAGCGACTGCGCCTGGCGGCGCTCGAGTTCAGTGAGGTTCATTTCGATGGTCGCGGCGCCGATCGGCTTGCCGGATTGCGGATCGACCACGGTGAAGTTCACCTGGGCGCGCCAGGTCTTGTCGTCGTCGTTGAACTCCGCTTCGTCGATGAAGACGGCGTCGGGACCGACCTGGAAGGTCTTCTGGAACTTCCCTTCGTCGCCCTGCCAGTAGTCAGAGGTCACCGAGCTCTGGCCGACGTTGAGGCCCTTGTCGTCCATCACGAACATCTCGGTATAAAGGCCGGCCGATCGGGCCTGGAGATAGAGCAGATAGTTGGAAAGCGGGCTGGAGAGCATCTCGGCAATGAGCGGCTGCTTCTCGGCCTTGGCCTCGGCCTTCCATTCGTTGTCGAGCGCGTCGATCCCGGCCTGGTCGATCTTGGCATGGGCATCGTTGCTGGCGCCGATCGAGATCGTGGTGACCGGCTGCGCCAGCAGCTTCTTCACCGCAGCGACGACATCCGGCGTGATCAGCTTGGCGGGATCGGGCGCGGCCGGCTTGGAAGCGGTCTCGGTCGGGGCCGCTGCCGCCGGTGCGGGCGCCGGGGCAGCCTCGGCGGCAGGCGCGGCCTCTACGGCCGGGGCCGGCGGGGTCGGTGCCGCCGGGGCATCCTGTGCGAGAGCAGGCACCGCCGAGAGCAGGAGGGCCAGCGGCACGAAGTACAGGCTTGTTTTGGTCATTGGCCGCGACGCAGCCGAGCGAGAGTCCATGGTTTGCCCCGATCCCTTTTCACAGTCAGCCGCCGCAGCGAAGACGGCGTTCCTCTGTGAAGCTAGGGAGCGAAGCCTAAGAAGTGATTAAATTTGGACCGGTTTCTGGGACTACTTGAAAAGAAACGAGATAAATCAATACTGAACATGGTCCCGACGAGGGATTTTCCCGACAATGTCAGGAACCTGTTCCGCCTCCGACTGAGGTCAGCAGTCCTTATCCACAGCGAGCTGGGTGAGTTTCTTGTTCCGCTCCTGGTAGGTGCGGAGCTCGATGTTCTGCGCCTTGCCCTCGTCATAGGCGACCAGGACCGGCGGGAAGAAGAAGGCGTCGCCCGCCACGACGTCGGCATTGCCGGCCCGCACGTGGTTGCTCTCCCGCACCAGCCGCGCCATGTAATACTGGTTGTCGTTCAGCTCCTTCAGGAGCGCGTGGCAGGACTTGTCGGCGTCGCCGGCCTGGTTGACCTGGACGGGCGCCGCCGGGCGGCCGGCGCAGGCGCCGAGCATCGCCGCGAGCGTGAGCACCGCCGCGCCGCCGAAGACCCGTTTTGCACTGATCCGCATCGTTCTTCCCCGAACCCTGGTTTCAGCAGCCGCGATCGGCGGCCATGCCATCGAGATGTTTGTCCCGTTCCAGCAGCGCGTCGTTCTCGACTTCCTGCGGCGTCTTCGCCTTGCCGCTGACGCTGGTCTCCTCAATCGCCGCCACGCCCGGCGCCAGGAACGGAATGGTCCGCGCCATCAGGTCGTTGTCGCGGGATTCGAGCGAAGCCTGCTCGACGTTCCGATCACGCATGGCTTCGGCGATCCGGTCCTTCTCCTCCCGGATGTCCTGGCAGGTGTAGTACTTGTCATAGACCCAGGCGACGGGCGTCGGATTGGGCTCGCGCCCGGCACAGCTTGCCAGGAGCACGGACGTGCCCAGGACGCAAAGTGTTAACGCAGCCCGCATCGCTTCCCCCGCTCGCGGATCGGTTGATGGCGCATTTTACGCAGGAAGCACCCCGCCGACAATGGCGATTCTGGCCCTGGAATCAGGGAATTGCAGCAAGTTCCTGTCGGATTTGCCGAACCGCGGCCTCGATTTTGAGCTCCAGGAGCTTCCGGCCCAGCGCCGGCGTGGCCTTGGCGGGATCGCCGATGACCCCGTTTTTACTCCCATCGGGGTTGCCGGCGCTGGACCCGAGCAGGGCCATGCGTATCCCCTCCGGGTCGATCGCCATCAACTGGGCGGTGTCGATCAGGGCGGCGTGGACGCCGATCTCGGCCGCGCTGAAGCCCTGGGATTTCAGCCATTCCTCCTGGCCGTTCCGGGCGTAGTAGTCCCCGACCTGAAAGACACGGACACCCTTCGGCTTGAGCTCGGCGTCGAGCCGCTTCGCCACCGCCGCCTGGGGCCGCTGGTTGGGGCCGGAATCGCCGAGGAAGAGGATGGTCTTGAAGCCTTCGGCGGCGAAGCTGCGTACCGTGGATTCGAGCACGCTCTCATAGACCCCGTCCGGCAGGCTGATGCTGCCGGGAAAGCGCATATGGCCTTGCGGCGGATCCCAGCTCCCTTCCGGCACATAGGCGAGGACCGGCGCGACCAGGGTCTTGCCCAGGCGCCGCGCGATCTCGGCCGCGGTATAGCGGACGATCACGTTGTGCTTGCCCAGGACCATATGCGGGCCGTTCTGCTCGGTGCCGCCGGTCGGCAGGATGATGGTGGTGGCCCCCGCCTCCATCCGCGCCTTGATCTCGGTCCAGGTCAGGTCCTCGATCATCACGGAATTCGCGCCGGGATCGGCGGCGCGCACCGGCCCGCAGAGACCGGAGACGAGGAAGCCGAGGAGAAGGAGGAACCGGCGCGCCCGGATCACGCGGTCTTCGCGGGTTTGAGCCAGCGGCGCGCGAGATTGGCGAAGGGGCGGAAATACATGGCCAGCACGCCGTGGAAATGCACGTGCTCGCCGGTGGTGAGGCCGAGCGCGTAATCCGCCTCGTCCTTGTTCGGCACATAGAGCGTGCCGAAGACGCGGTCCCAGAAGGAAAAGATGAAGCCCATGTTCATGTCCAGGTGCCGCGCCTCGCGGCTGTGATGGACCTGATGCATCCACGGGCTGACGAAAACCTGACTGAGGATCGAGCCGTAGCCGAGCGGGACATGGGAATGCCGCAGGTTGAAGCCGACCACATAGAAGGCGAACAGGATCGCGTTGATGCCGAGGATGGTGAAGCCCGGCCGGCCGCCGTCGGTCATGTAGCCGAACAGGCCCATGAGCAGCCCGGTGAAGAGCGCGGTCACGTTCATGTTGAAGACGACTTCGACCGGGTGCATGCGATAGGCGGTCAGGGGCGTCATGACCTCGGCCGAGTGGTGCACCTTGTGGAATTCCCAAAGGCTCGGGATCTTGTGGAAGATGTAGTGCATGTAGAACAGCAGGAAATCGTTGAGCACGATCTGGCTCACCATCGAGAGCCCCAGCACCCAGAGCGCGCCGGCATTCCAGGGATCGGCAAGCGGACCGAGCGTGCGGGTGAGCGCGGCTTCGGTCAGGTCGGTCACCGGGGCGACGAAGACCAGTGCCAGCGGCGCCATCAGCGCGAAGACGATGCGATCGACCAGGAAGAACTTGTAATCGGCGATCGCCGACTTGTGCAGGTAGATCTGCTTCGGGAACAGGAAGGCGAACAGGCCGTGCTGCACCACATCGGGCTTGTGGCGGCGCAGATAGACATAGACGCCGACCGCCAGGATCAGGGAGGTCGCCAGGTAGCCGATGAAGATCCGCTCGTTGAAATCGACCGGATAACGGAAGGGATCGCGCAACGCGTCCCAGAGTCTCTGCCAGATGCCGTCCAAAATTCCGCCTCGAAGCTTCGGAAGCGCGAGCAGTATAGCCCATTCCAATAGGGTCTGAGGCCTAAGGATCCGTTAACCTTCGGCCAGTCCGCACACTATGCGGCGCGGCGCCGCAGTTCCGAGACCGGCAGTGCGATGCCGAGGCTGTCGCGGAAACCGGCCAGTCCCTTGCGCGTCAGCGAGACGGCGCGGCTGTCCTTGACCCGTAGGATCCAGCCGAGGTCGAAGCAGCGGGTGCAGAAGGCGGCGCCGACGGCACCCGCGACATGGGGCCGCCGCTCGGTCAGGTCGATGCAGATCTTGCAGAAGCAGCGGCGCTGCCGGCCGATCGCCTCGAGGTCGATGCCGAAATCAGCGAAGAAGCCGCGGCCGCGCCTGGTGACGACGCCAGCGTCGTCGTCGAGGACGAGGAAGCGCCGTTCGACCAAAGCCTCGGCAACCGCGACGCCAAGCTCGCCGGCGAGGTGGTCGTAGCAGGTGCGGGCCTCGCGCATCGCGGTGTCGACAGTGGAGGGCAGGCGACGACGCGGCTGCGGCTGATCGCCGGCGACCTGGTAGATCGTCTCCAGCATCGAGGCCACCTTCGACGAAGCCAGCTTGTAAAAGCGGTGCCGGCCCAGCGCCTGCACCGTAACGAGCCGCGCGGTCTGCATGCGCGCGAGATGCCCGCTGGCGGTCTGCGGCGTGACGCCGGCATGCCAGGCGAGGTCGCTGGCGGAGAGCGACTGCCCGCCGAGCAAGGCCGTCAGCATGTTGGCGCGCGCCGGATCGCCGACCAAGGCGGCGATCTCCGCCATCGCGGCGCCGGAGGGCATGGACTTGTTCATGGATGAAGGATAGGCCCGCGCCCCTCGCGAGTCACGCAGCAACATTTCGGCCGGAGCCGAAACGTCTCTGCCTGTTCGCGGGTCTATTCCGGATAGCGGCCGGCGACGTTCTGGTCGTAGTCGACCAGCGCGCCGGTCATGACGCCGGATTCCGGGCTCAGCATATAGGCGACCAGGCCGGCGAGCTGGTCCGGCTTCACCAGCTGGCCCATCGGCTGCTGAGCCTCGACATCCTTCAGCCAGCCTTCCGGCCGGTCGTGGAATTTCCTCTGGGTCTGGTCTTCCTGCGGCGTGTCCATCCAGCCGACATTGATGCCGTTGCAGCGGATCCGCTTGGTCGCATAGGCATTCGCGGTGTTGCGGGTGAGATTGGCCAGCGCCGCCTTCGACGCCGAATAGGGCGTGAGGTAGGACTGCCCGACGTAGATCACCATCGAGAGGATGTTGACGATGCTCCCCGGTTTGCCGGTCTCGATCAGATGCTTCACCACACCCTGCATGGTGAGGAAGGGGCCGCGGGCGTTGGTGTTGAAATGCTTGTCCCAGGTCTCGAGGCTGGTGTCGAGCAAGGTGCCGCGGCTGGTCTCGGCGGCGGAGTTCACCAGGGCATTCACACTGCCGAAGGTGTCGATCGCCGCGGCGATCAGGCGCTTCGCATCCCCGGGGTTGCTCATATCCGCCTTCACGAACTCGCAGGGCGTGCCCAGGCCGGAGATCATCTTGGCGGCCGCCTCGCCCTTCTCGAAGTTGCGGCCGCTGATGACGATGCTCTTGGCGCCCTCAGCGGCCAGCCGCCTGGCGATGGCGAGACCGAGACCTTGCGTGCCGCCGGTGATGACGGCACGGGTTTCCGAATTGCGCATGCTGCCCCCGGTTCTTCTTCGGCCTTCAGTATTTTTGTGAGAAGTAGCCTTCCTGGTTCCCGCCCGCGGCTTTGTCGAGCACCTGCGGATAGGGATAGGCGAGGCCGACCAGCTGGCGGATGAAGTCGCCACCCTTCTCGATCACTTCCTTGCGCACGCCGGCGAGCTGGTCCTCCAGCGGCTTCACGAATTTCGGCAGATATTCGATCAGCAGGCCGGTGCGATCGGAATTGCTGTTGTTCGGCATCGCGCAATGCCAGCAGAGGCCGTAGAAGACCGCGACGTCGCCCGCCTTGCCCGTCATGCGCTCGGTCTCCGGCGGCAGTTTGGCCGGCTCGTCGGGATAGCGGCCGAGCTTCTGGGTGTGCGGCACGATTGCGGTGGCGCCGTTCTCCGCGGTGAAGTCGTCGAGCAGGATGGTCGCCTGCAGGTTCATCGGGAAGGAGGGATTGATGTTGGTCGGGAAGCTCGAGCGCTTGTAGATGTCCCAATAGGGGTAATCGACATGCAGCTCCTGGCCCGGCCCACCCGGCAGCAGCCGGTTGGCGGCGATCGAGCCCAGGATGAACTCGTCGCCGAGAAAGGCCTTCACGATCGAGACGATCGGCTCGCGCTTCAGCATGGTGATGAAGATGTCGCCCTTGTTCAGCAGGTTCCACACCCGGCGCTGCAGGTGCAGCTTGTCCTTGTTCTGCCCCTGGAAGTGGGTGACCTTGTCCACGCCGCGGTCGGATTCCTCCATGATGATCGCCCGCGCCTCGGCGATCTCCGCCGGGGTGAAGACCTGCGGCAGGGTGAAATAGCCCTTGCCGTGCAGCAACTCATCGACCCAGGCCTGAACCTGTTGCGTGCTGGGTACCGGACCGTTGGCAGTCCCGCCGTCCATGCTGTTTCACTCCCGCGAAGGCTTCTTATTCGCGTGGGAGTTTGACACCCGCGACGCATCAGGAATAGATCAAGATCACATCAAAAAGCCATCAACAGGCCATGGGACCACGGGGGATGCCGCAGCGCTTCACGGTGAAGCAGATCGCCGCCCAGGCCGGCATCAGCACCGCGACGGTGGATCGCGTGCTGAACGAGCGGCCGGGCGTGCATGCGCAGACCAGGCTCCGCGTGGAGCACGCAATTTCGGAGCTGGAGCGGCGCGCCGCGGCCTCGCTGGCGATCGGCTGGAATCTCTATGTCGATGTCATCATGCATTCGCCGCGGCGCTTCACGTCGCTGGTGCAGGAAGCGGTCGAGCGGGCGATGGCCGATCTCGATCCCTTCCGGGTCTCGGCGCGCTTCCACCTGCACGAGGATATCGCGCCGGCGAAGCTCGTGAAGCTGATCGAGGCGCGCGCCGCGGACCGGCCGGGCGGGATCATCCTCAAGGCCTCGGACGAACCGGAGATCGCCGAGGCGGTCAACCGCCTGACGGCGAACGGCGTGCCGGTGGTGACGCTGGTGACGGACCTGCCGCGCGCGCAGCGTCTCGCTTATGTCGGGATGGACAACCGCGCGGCGGGACGCACCGCGGCCTTCCTGCTCGGGCGCCTGCTCGGCGACCGAAAAGGCGCGGTAATCGCCCATCTCGGCAGCCACAACTTCCAGGGCGAGGAAGAGCGCGAGGTCGGCTTCCGCGCGCTGATGCGCGAGCGCTTCCCGAAGCACGCCGTGGTCGAGGTGAGCGGCACCTTCGGCCTGGATCGCGAGACCCGGCGCCAGGTGGCGCAATGCCTGAAGGAACGGCGCGACATCGTCGCGGTCTACAGCATGGGCGGCGGCAACCGCGGCATCCTGCAGGCCTTCGACGATGCGGCGCGCCCGGTGCTCGCCTATATCGGGCACGACCTGGACGACGAGAACCGCGCGCTGCTGCAGGCGGGCCGGATCGACGCGATCATCGACCACGACCTGGTCGCCGATGCGCGCGACGCCCTGCGTGCGATCCTGTTCCACCACCGCCGCATCGAGAGCCATCATTCCAGCCAGCCGAGCCGCGCCATGGTGGTGACGCCCTACAATCTCTGACGCTCTCAGACTCGGATTGACTCGGCCTCGCGATATGGAACATATAGGGAACATTGAACACGAGGAGAGACGCGATGAGCGGTGTCTTTCTGACCGGAGCTTCCGGGATCGAATACT
The DNA here is from genome assembly GCF_054658695.1 of Dongia sp. agr-C8. NCBI lineage: Bacteria > Pseudomonadati > Pseudomonadota > Alphaproteobacteria > Rhodospirillales > Dongiaceae > Dongia > Dongia sp. agr-C8. The sequence goes on along the minus strand of NZ_BAAGHZ010000001.1, from coordinate 410,491 downwards.
TCTTCACCCCCTACCCCTTCGCCGAGTCCGGCTGGCATCCCGATCCGGCGAACTACGCCTTTGCGCATCTTGACGAGAATGGCGCCTGGCAGATCGTCTATATCGGCGAGACGGCGAACCTGCTCTCCCGCATGCGGACGCACACCCAATGGCCGGCGGCACAGCGCCTGGGCTGCACCCATGTGCTGGTCAATCTCAACGCCGACGGGCCACGGGTGCGGCGCGTGCAGGAGCGCGACCTGGTCGCGCGCTACCAGCCGGTGCTGAACACCCAGCTCTTGCGCGAGCCGAAGCCGCGGGTGCGGCGGATGGGCTATTACCCGGGCGGGTGACGCAACTCTCTTCCCCGCTCACTCGCTTGAATCGTCATGGTCCGCGAAGGCGGACCATCCACGAGTTTGGTCGAGATAAATGACTGCTTGGGTCTACATCATGACAAACTGCAAGAATGGGACGCTGTACATCGGCGTAACCGCCAATTTGGCGCGGCGCTGCTTTGATCATCGGCGTGGTGTCGGCAGTGAGTTTACCCAGGAATACCGATTACATCGTCTGGTCTATGTTGAAGCACATGCCACCATGCCGCTGGCCATAGCTCGGGAAAAGCGATTGAAGACTTGGAACCGCGCTTGGAAGGTGCGGCTGATCAACAAGGATAATGCGGAATGGGACGATCTCTTTGATTGGCTGCCGGGATAGCGGGTTGGCAAGCTTGCTCTCTTACGGTGGATGCAAACTCGTGGATGGTCCGCCTTCGCGGACCATGACGAGCTAAGTTTAGAGCAGACGGAGAGTAAGCGCCTTACCGGTCGATTTGCTTCTGCATCGCCTCGGCATAGCGGTCGCCCTGGACCGGGATGGCGGCCACGGCCAGGTCGATCTCGGCCAAGTCCGCGGACAAAAGCGAGACCGCAGCGGCGCCGACATTCTCCTCCAGCCGGTGCAGCTTGGTGGTGCCGGGGATTGGCACGATCCAGGGCTTGCGCGCCAGGATCCAGGCCAGCGCGATCTGCGCCGGCGTCACGCGCTTGGCTTTCGCGAGTTCGGCGACCTTGTCGGCGATCCCCTGGTTGGCCTTGCGCGCCTCGGCGGAGAAGCGCGGCAGGGTGTTGCGGAAATCGCCCGCGCTGAAGCTGGTGTTGGCATCGACCGAGCCGACCAGGAAGCCGCGGCCCAGCGGACTGAACGGCACGAAGCCGATGCCGAGCTCCTCCAGGGTCGGGAACACGGATTCTTCCGGTTCGCGCCACCACAGCGAATATTCGCTCTGCAACGCGCTGACCGGCTGGACCGCATGGGCGCGACGGATGGTGTTGGCGCCGGCCTCGGAGAGGCCGAAATGCTTGACCTTGCCGGCCGCGATAAGGTCCTTCACCGCGCCGGCGACGTCCTCGATCGGTACATTGGGATCGACGCGGTGCTGGTAGAGGAGATCGATCACGTCGGTCCGCAGGCGCTTCAGCGAGGCCTCGACCACCGCGCGGATGTGCTCGGGACGGCTGTTCAGGCCTTGGCCCTTGCCGGTCTTCGGGTCGGGGTTGAAGCCGAACTTGGTCGCGATCGCGACCTGGCCGCGTACCGGCGCCAGGGCTTCGCCGACCAGCTCCTCGTTGGTGAAGGGGCCGTAGATTTCCGCCGTGTCGAACAGGGTGACGCCGCGCTCCACCGCGGCGCGCAGGAAGGCGATGCCCGCGCTCTTCTCCACGGCCGGGCCATAGGCGTGCGAGAGGCCCATGCAGCCGAGGCCGATCGCGGAGACTTCGAGTTTGCCGAGGTTGCGCTTTTGCATCGGGGGCTCCTTGTATTGTGCCGGCGAGGCCTCACGCAGCTTCAAGGCCCTCACCCTGTCCCTCTCCCTACGGGCGAGGGAACGCTGTTGCAGCAGCCTTCAGAAACCTCCCTCTCCAGTAGGGAGAGGGCTGGGGTGAGGGGCTTGCCGCGGCTTGAGAAGCATCAGACGAGCCGCGGCGTCAGCCGCTGAGCTTCGCCTTCAGGCGTTCGTTGAGCATCGCCGGGTTGGCCTTGCCGCCGGTCGCCTTCATCACCTGGCCGACGAAGAAGCCGAACAGCTTGTCCTTGCCCGAACGGTATTCGGCGACCTTGTCGGCGTTCTTCGCCAGGATGTCGTCGATCGCGGTGTCGATCGCGCCGGTGTCGGTCACCTGCTTCAGGCCCTTCTCCTCGACGATCGCAGCCGGCGCCTTGCCGGTCTCGTACATCGCGGCGAAGACGTCCTTGGCGATGCGGCCGGAGATGGTGTTGTCCTGGATGAGGCCGACCAGCTCGCCCAGATGCTGCGCCGAGATCGGGCTCTCGGTGATCGCCTTGCCGGACTTGTTCAGCACACCGAACAGTTCCGAGATCACCCAGTTGGCGGTGAGCTTCGGATCGCGGCCTTTCGCGGCCTGTTCGTAATAGTCGGCGGTTTCCTTCTCCGCGACCAGCACACCGGCGTCGTAGTCCGAGAGCCCGAACTCCTGGATGAAGCGGGCACGCTTCGGATCCGGGAGTTCCGGCAGATGCTGCTTCAGCGATTCGACCCAGGCGGCGTCTAGCTTCAGCGGCAGCAGGTCGGGATCCGGGAAATAGCGGTAGTCATGCGCATGCTCCTTCGAGCGCATCGAGCGCGTGACGCCCTTGTTGGTGTCCCAGAGGCGGGTCTCCTGCTTGATCGTGCCGCCCTCCTCGATCACCTCGATCTGGCGGCGCGCCTCGTATTCGATCGCGGCGGCGACGAAGCGGATCGAGTTCACGTTCTTGATCTCGCAGCGCGTGCCCAACTCGCTGCCGGGCCTGCGCACCGAGACGTTGACGTCGCAGCGCATGGAACCTTCGTCCATATTGCCGTCGCAGGTGCCGAGATAGCGCAGGATCGAGCGCAGCTTGCGCAAGTAGGCGGCGGCCTCTTCCGAGTTGCGCATGTCGGGCTCGGAGACGATCTCCATCAGCGCGACGCCGGCGCGGTTCAGGTCGACATAGGTCTTGGTCGGGTGCTGGTCGTGCAGGCTCTTGCCGGCGTCCTGCTCGAGATGCAGCCGGGTGATGCCGACCTCGCGCCGCCGGCCCTCGGGCAGGTCGAGGATGATGGTGCCCTCGCCGACGATCGGCTGGGTGTACTGGCTGATCTGATAGCCGGCCGGCAGATCGGCGTAGAAATAGTTCTTCCGGTCGAACACCGATTTCAGGTTGATCTTGGCATTGAGACCGAGGCCGGTCTTCACCGCCTGCTCGATGCAGACCTCGTTGATCACCGGCAGCATGCCGGGGAATCCGGCATCGACCAGGCTGACCTGGGTGTTGGGCTCGGCGCCGAAGGCGGTGGCGGCGCCGGAGAACAGCTTCGACTTCGAGATCACCTGGGCATGGACCTCGAGGCCGAGGATGACCTCCCACTTGCCGGTCTTGCCTTCGATCAGGTTCTTCTCGTCGACAGGGATGTCTCTCATTAGAAGCCCTCCGGCTTCGCGGTGAAGTTCGCGGCGCGCTCGATGGCGCGGCCGGCGCGCAGCACCGTCTCTTCGTCAAAGGCGCGGCCGATCAGCTGCAGGCCGAGCGGCAGGCCGCGGCTGTCGAGGCCGGCCGGCACCGAGATACCGGGCAGGCCGGCGAGGTTCACGGTCACGGTGAAGACGTCGTTCAGATACATCGCCACCGGATCGTCGAACTTCTCCTCGAGGCCGAAGGCGGCGCTGGGCGTGGACGGGGTCAGCACCACATCCACATCCTTGAAGGCGTCGGTGAAGTCCTTGAGGATCAGCGCGCGGATGCGCTGCGCCCGGAGATAATAGGCGTCGTAATAGCCGGCGGAGAGCACGTAGGTGCCGATCATGACGCGGCGGCGCACTTCCTTGCCGAAGCCGGCCGCTCTCGTGAGCTCGTACATGTCATCGAGGCTTTCGCCCGGCACGCGCAGGCCGAAGCGCACGCCGTCATAGCGCGCGAGGTTGGACGAGGCCTCGGCCGGGGCGATGATGTAATAGACCGGCAGCGCGTATTTGGTATGCGGGAGGGTGATCTCCTTGATCTCCGCACCCTGCTCCTTCAGCCAGGCGACGCCCTGGTCCCAGAGCTTCGCGATCTCCGGCGAAAGGCCGTCGAGGCGATATTCCTTCGGCACGCCGACCTTGAGGCCCTTGACCCCGCCCTCGACCGCCTTGCGGTAATCGGGCACCGGGATATCGACCGAGGTCGAATCCTTCGGATCGTGGCCGGCCATCGCGCCCAGCATGATCGCGGTGTCCTCGACGGTGCGGCACATGGGCCCCGCCTGGTCGAGCGACGAGGCGAAGGCGACGATGCCCCAGCGTGAGCAGCGGCCATAGGTCGGCTTCAGGCCGACGATGCCGGTGAAGGCGGCGGGCTGGCGGATCGAGCCGCCGGTATCGGTGCCGGTCGCCGCCAGCGCCATGCGCGCCGCGACCGCAGTCGCCGAGCCGCCGGAGGAACCGCCGGGCACCAGCCGCGTGTTGTCGCCTTTGCGGCGCCAGGGATTGGTGACCGGGCCGTGATAGGAGGTGCCGTTGCTGGAGCCCATGGCGAACTCGTCCATGTTCACCTTGCCCAGCATCACCGCGCCCTGCTTCCAGAGATTGGCGGAGACGGTCGATTCATAGGTCGGGTGGAAGCCGTCCAGGATGTGCGAGCCGGCGGTGGTCAGCACGCCTTCGGTGCAAAAGAGGTCCTTGATCGCGAGCGGCACGCCCTCCATGGAACCCAGCTTCTGGCCGCTGGCGCGGCGGACGTCGGAGGCCATCGCCATGGCCAGCGCCCGTTCCTTGGTCTCGGTGATGAAGGCGTTGAGGTCGCGGTGCTGCTCCATCTGTGCGAGGCAGGCCATGGTCAGCTCGAAGGCGGTGAACTCCTTCTTGGCCAACCCGTCGAGCGCACCGGCGATGGTGAGGTGGTTGAGGTCGGTCATTATTCGACCACCTTCGGCACGACGAAGAAGCCATGCGTGGCGTCGGGCGCGTTCTTCAGCACCTTTTCCGGATCGCCGCCGTCATCGATCACGTCGGCGCGGCGCGGCAGGTCGCGGCTCTGCACCCCGGCCATCGGCTCGACGCCGGTCACGTCGACCTCGTTCAGCTGCTCGATCCAGGTCATGATGCCGTTCAACTCGTTGACGAGGCCGGGCAGCTCGGCGTCCTCCACGCGGATGCGCGCCAAGGTCGCGATATGCTTCACCTGCTTCTGGTCGAGGGACATGGCTGAAAGCTCTAATTTCTCAAGGAAAATCGCGGAAAATCGGGCCGGAAAATCGCAGATCAAGCCGGCCATTGCAAGAGCAGATGGCCGAGCGTGTAGACGCCGAAGGCCACCAGCAAGGCGCCTGCCGCCCAGTTCATCCAGGTCAGGGCCTGCTCGGAGATCTTGTGCCGGATGACGCCCACCCCCTGGCTCAGGAACAGCCACCAGGCGGCCGAGCCCAGGAGCACGCCCAGCACGATGATCGGGACCGCCGACATGCTGGCGGCGCCGGCGCCGGGCACGCCGGCGAAAATCGCCATGAAGGTCAGGATGGTCGCCGGGTTGGCGAGCGTCAGCACCAGGGTCTTCACGAAATCGGCCCAGAGGCTGATCGGAATTTCGTCGGTGCCGTTCTGGATATTGGGCTTGGTCAGCCCGAGATGGATGCCGAAGCCGATCACGAAGATGCCGCCGCCGAGCTCCAGCCAGAAGCGCTGGGCTTCGATGACGCCGCTGATCGCCGTCACGCCGAGCACGCCGATCGCGCCGTAGATCGCATCGGCGACCGCGGCGCCCAGGCCGGCGGCGAAGCCGGCGATCCGGCCGCGCTCCAGGGTGGTGCGGATGCAGAGCATGCCGATCGGGCCGACCGGGGCAGCGACGGCGAAGCCGATGCCGGCGCCCTTCACGAGCATCCAGATGTTCGCAAGAAGGTGTTCGATCATTGACCGCTGCTGGGTACCGAGGTGTCGATCTCGCGGGTCTCCTTGGCGGAGGAGAGCGCGATGATGGAATGGGTGCGCTGGATGCCGTCGATCGATTTAACCTGCTCCGAGAGGAATCGCTCCAGATGCCCGGTGCCGGTCAGCCGCAGTTTCAGCAGATAGGAGTAGTCGCCCGCGACGTGGTGGCATTCGAGCACTTCGGGCCGTTCCCGCATCCGCTTCAGGAACTCGGGCTCCTGTTTCAAGTCGCCGAGCTCGATCAGGATGAAGACCAGGAACTCGCGGCCGAGCGCCGCCGGCGATACTTCGGCGGTGATCCGCTTCAGGATGCCCTTGGCCTTGAGGCGCTTCAGCCGGTCGTTGACGGCCGAGGCCGAGAGCCCGACATTCGAACCCAGCTCGGCATAGGAGACCTGACCGTCTCGCTGCAGGATCTGCAGCAGCACGCGATCGATATCGTCCAGCATTCCCTCCCCGCGCATCTTTCGGCCGAACAATAGCGGCAAAAGCCCGGCTGTCATCGAATAAATTGCGGTGTTGCAACAGGTTGTCGCATCCCAGCGACATTGGCGGTCGGAGAATGCGGTATTTTCGCGGCCGCGCATCGCGCGGCTTGACCCGGATCACCGCCGGGTCAATAGATTCAAGGACATAATGATTCCGTCTTGGCCCCAGGAGCTGACCCGGGTGACGTTCTCTTCAGGTTTGGTTCGATCGGCCGCCTTCGCGGTGGCCTTGGCGATGGGCGTGCAGGTGCTGGGTCCGGTTCTGGCCTTCGCGGATGGCGATTTCGGGCCGGAGGGCGCACCGCCTCCGGCCGCGGCGCCGAACGGATTGCCCGGCGACCTCGCCACCGACGCGGTCGAAGTGACCGATCCCGACGCCATCCGGTCGAAGCTGGACGAGCTCACCATCTACGGCCGCTACTACGACGGCGAGAACTGGATCGAATACCACCTGGCCGACGGCCGCACCGCCTATTGGGAGAAGGGCTGCACCTATCCCGGCAAGTGGTGGGTGCAGGATGGGCAGGTCTGCTACGCCTATCCCAATTATCGCAACGGCGCGTCGAACTGCTTCATCCTGTTCGTGCGGCCGGACGGCAGCGTGCAGTTCGTCGCGATCTCCGACGACGGCTCCACCTACCTCGCCTCGTTCAGCCTGAAGGTCGAGCATGGCAACACCGCCAACCTGGCGATCGGCGAAAAGAGTCCCTGCGTCGGGGTCTGATGCCATGCCGCGGGCGACGCGCGCCGCGGCCGTCGCCGCCCTGCTGCTGATAGCCTTGCCGGCGGCGGCCGATGATGCGCAGCCGCTGGGGGAACCGATCACCAGTCCCGCCGAGATCACCAGCCGGATGGCCGGCAACACCTTGAGCGGCGTGCTGAAGGAGACCGGCGAGAGCTGGGCCGAGTTCTATTGCGACACCGGACGCAGCCTCTACGAGTTCGGCGGCATCAATCTCGGCAAATGGTGGACCCAGGGTGGCAAGGTCTGCTTCGCCTACGAGTACAACGACTATCAGCTACCGCGCTGCTTCGACATGTTCGGCCGGTCCGACGGCGCGCTCGCCTTCAGCGGCACCGATGATGCCGGCCGGCCGCTGACCTTCCTGAGCGGCCCGCCGGAGCCGGGCGATCCCCACCATCTCGAAGAGCGCGCGCTGCATGGCTGCGCGCTGGAGCCCTCGGTCTAAGGCAGGGGGCGCGGCGTCGAGGCGTCCTTGCCGTCGAACGTCCCGCTGAGGCTGCGCGCCTCGGTCGTGCTGTCATGGCGATAGACGATGGCGCCCCTGTGCCCGCCGGAGATGTTCAAGTCGAGGGTGAGGCCATCTGGCCGCGTGCCGTCGTCGGCATCGATCGCGACGCCGCTGCCGCTGACTTTGAGTCCCGGCCAGAAGGCGCAGGATTCGAAGCTGTACTCGACGCCGCTGCGCGCGGCATTGACGGTCAGCGTGCCGCCGAAGTCGCAGCCGAAGGTGAGCTCGCTATAGGCGTCCCAGTTGGCGAGGTCGCGCGATTGCGCGAGCTCGGCCTCGATCGCCTGGGCGAGGCCGAAGGCGTCGCCGGTCTGGGCCGCGGTCAGCGGCACATAGGCGTCGAGGAAGTCTTGGCGGCAGAGCTGCTCGCGCTTCTCCGGCTTGCGGCCGTCCAGCAGCAGGCCGAAGACGATGCGGTCCGGACAGGCGAGGCCGCGGCCCCAGATCACATGCGGTCCGCCCTGCATCGTCACCATATAGGCGTTCTTCGCGCGATCGAAGACCGCATAGCCGTTGTCGACCGGCGTCGCGGGATCGCTGTCGGAATTCAGCACCAGGGTCGGGTAATCGCCGCCGGCGAAGGCGGCGGGCCGCTCCGCGCGTCCCGGCACCGGCCAGAAGCTGCAGGCCAGCCGCTCGGCATAGAAGTCGCGGATGAGGCGCGGCGCCTCCGGCGCCAGCGCGCGCGCCTCGTCGAGGATCTCCTGCGTCTGCCGCACCGGGTCCTGGCCGGCATCGCCGTAGTCGGGACAGGTGATGCCGTAATAGGCGCCGCCATACCAGGTGGGATCGTCGGCCGGCTCGGCGATCTCCGGATCGACGCCGAGATTGTCATAGCCGAGCCGCAGCAGCGGCACGAAGTTGCCCTTGGTCGACGCGGCCAGGGCGCGCAGGAAGCTCATGCGGCTGTCGGTGCCGTAGAGCGCATAGAAGGCATTGGTCTCGAGAACCGCCAGGGTCATGTCACGCCTAGCGAAGCGGCCACTGGCCAGCGGATAGTCTACGGGCTGCGGTGACGCCGCCAGCTTCGCGGCCAATGCGTCGTAGACCTGGCCGGCCGCCGCGCCCATATCGGCATGGCATTCGGCCGCGGCGTCGCAGGCGGCGAAGGTCTTCGCCAGCAGCTTCTCGGCGGCGCGCACGTCGCCGCCGTAGAAGGCCCTTGCATCGCGGGTGAGATCGACCACGCCGTCGAGGATCAGTCCGCTCAAGGCCTGCGGATAGCGCGCGGCATAGACCTGCGCGAACTGCGTGCCATAGCTCTCGCCGTAGAGCCAGATCCTGGGATTGCCGATCGCCTTGCGGAACTCCTCGAGATCCTGGACCGCGTCGTCGGTCGACAGATGCGGCAAGAGCTCGGCATGGGGCGTCTCGGCCGCGCAGGATTCGGCGAAGCGCTTCGCCGCGGCGACCGCCTCCTCCGGCCGGTCGAGCGCGAAGGTCGTGCTGTCGAAGGCGAGCCCGGCCTTCGGGCAGGCGATGCCGTTCAACGGACCGACGCCGCGCTGGTCGAAGAACACGACGTCCATCTCTTCCGAGAGGCGCTTGTCGAAACTGGCCAGGTAACTGTCCGCGACCGCCAGGCCGCTGCCGCCCGGCCCGCCCACGGCATAGAACAGGACGCCTTTGCTCTTACTGCTGGCGAAGCTGACCGCGAACCGGACCATGATCGTCCGGTTGGTTCCCGGTCGGCTGCGATCGACCGGCACGGCAAGATCGACGCAGGTGAGCGCGCTGTCCGGGCAATCCTTGCCGCCGAGCCGGCTGACCGCCGCGCGCAAGCCGTCGGCGGCCGAGGCTGCGGACGGAAGCGCCAGCAGCAGCGCGAGGGCAAATCCAATTGTCCGGAACGGCATGAGGAACCTGAAGCGTTGGACCGACGCGACAGGCTAGACAGCGGGGATGGCCGCGGCAAGTCAGCGCCGATAGGACTGCAGGATCTGCCGCTGCACGTCGATATAGCCGGGCGCGGTGACCTTGAGCCGCCCGGCGATCGCGCGGTTGACCTCGGGCAGGCGGTGGAACGGCACCGCGGGATAGGCGTGATGCTCGGCGTGATAGGGCATGTTCCAGGCCAGCGCGCGCATCAGGCCGTTGGTGTAGGTGGTGCGGGTGTTTTCCAGCATGTCCGGCACCAGCGGGCAGAGGCCGTGCTCGGCCATCAGGTAGAGCCGCAGAGCCGGCTGGCCGAGCAGCGCTGGAATGACCCAATAGATCAGCGCGACGCTGCTGCCGGTCGCAAGTGAGGCGATGAGCACGGCGGCATAGAGTGCGAGCACGACCCGCGCCTCGAGGATCACGGCGTGACGCTGGCGCTCATCTTTGTAGAAGCTCTCCGGGGCGCGGCCGAGCGCATGGGCGATCGTGCCGCGGACTTGCGCGATCCAATAGGGCATGCCGCTCACATGCCAGAACCATTGAAGGAGATTGGCCGGCTTGGGCGCGGCGAGCTCGGGATCCTTGGCCGGATCCTGGGTGAAGCGATGATGCGCGAAATGGAAGGCGCGGAAATATTCCCGAGGCAGGAGGATGAGCACGCCGAAGATGAAAGAGACGCCTTCGTTCAGCGCGCGGGTCTTGAAGGCGGTGCGGTGGATGCATTCATGCAGCGGCGTGAAGAGGAAGATGAGGATGATGCCGTGCAGCCACATCGCCGGCCAGATCCAGAACGTCTCGCGCGTCAGCCAGATGCCGGCGCCGGTCACACCAAGAACGCAGAGATGGCCGGCGAGATGGGTGAGGCCGGGCGCATCAGACCGCTTACTCCAGTGCTGCCGCATCGCTGCGCTCACGGGGTAGTCGCTCAGATCGTGATCTGCTAATGATGGCGTCATGGGCGACAATTCACTTCAGCGACGTTTGTCTCTTTTGAAGTTGGCCGCTGTGGCGATCACGGTTGCGGGTCCTCTGCTCAGCCACGGCTGGGCAACAGCACAAGAAACTGCCCCGGGCCGATTGCTTGTCGATCCGGCCGAGTTGCGATCACTCTTCGCCAAGAACACCTTAACCGGGCCTACACTCGGTGGCGACTCTTGGGCCGAATACTACTGCGCGAATGGAATCGCGATCTATAGCGATAAGGGTGCCATAAAAGTTGGTCGCTGGCGCATCGAAGGCCAGAAGACCTGTTTCGCGTATGACGCGCCGAGCTATGTGAAAGAACACTGCGCATCAACCTATCGCCGGGACGACGGCGGGCTCATCTTGCGCTTCGACCAGAGCAGCAGCTTTAAAGACATCGCAATCGCCGAGCCACCACTACCGGGTGATCCTCTGGGCTTGCAAAGCAAAGCCAAAAACAACTGCGACAAACGTCCTGCGGCCTGATCACTCCACCGTGACGCTCTTCGCCAGGTTGCGCGGCTGGTCGACATCGGTGCCCTTGGCGACCGCGGCGTGGTAGGCGAGCAATTGCACCGGGATGGCGTAGAGGATCGGGGCGACGAAAGGATCGACGGTCGGGAGCTCGATCGCCGCCATCGCCTTGTCGCCCAATTTGGCGATGCCGGGCTTGTCGGAGAAGAAGATCACGCGGCCGCCGCGGGCGCGGACTTCCTGGAGGTTGCTGGCGGTCTTCTCGAAGAGATCGTCGCTGGGGGCGACCACGATCACCGGCACGCTGTCGTCGATCAGCGCGATCGGCCCGTGCTTCATCTCACCGGCGGCATAGCCTTCGGCGTGAATGTAGGAGATCTCCTTCAGCTTCAAGGCACCCTCGAGCGCGATCGGATAGCTGGTGCCGCGGCCGAGGAAGAGAACGTCGCGGCATTCGGCGACCTTGAGCGCGATCTCCTTCAAGCGGGCGTCGTGGTTCAGCACCTCGGCGGCCCGGGCGGGGACTTCGGTCAGCGCGGTCGAGAGCTCGGCCTCGCGCTTTTCGTCGATGGCACCGCGGGCACGCGCGGTCGCGATCGCCAGCGCCGCCAGCACCACCAGCTGCGTGGTGAAGGCCTTGGTCGAGGCGACGCCGATCTCCGGGCCGGCCAGCGTGTGCAGCACCGCGTCGGATTCGCGGCCGATCGTGCTCTCCGGCACGTTGAGGACAGCGATCACCTTCTGGCCCTGGGCCTTGGCGTATTTCAGCGCCGCCAAGGTGTCGGCGGTCTCGCCGGATTGCGAGATGACCAGCGTCGCGCCGTCCTTGTCCATCGGCGCTTCGCGGTAGCGGAATTCCGAGGCAACGTCGAGCTCGACCGGCAGGCGCGCGATCCGCTCCAGCCAGTATTTGGCGACGAAACCGGCGAGATAGGCGGTACCACAGGCGACGATCGTGAGCTTCGAGATCTTGGCCAGATCGATCGGGAGCGGCGGCAGCTCGACCCGGCGCTTCAGCGGGTTGACGAAGGCATGCAGCGTGTCGCCGATCACCGCCGGCTGCTCGGCGATCTCCTTCATCATGAAATGGGCGTGGTTGCCCTTGCCGATGAGCGCGCCGGAGAGCGCGGTCTTCTTGACCTCGCGGTTCACGCGGCGGCCGTCGTTGTAGATCGTGGCGGTGTCGCGCGAGATGATGACCCAGTCGTCCTCGTGCAGATAGCAGATGCGGTCGGTGTAGGGCGCCAGCGCCATCGCGTCGGAGCCCAGATACATCTCGCCGTCGCCATAGCCGACCGCGAGCGGGCTGCCGCGCCGCGCGCCGATCATGATGTCCGGCCGGTCGGCGATCAGGATCGCGAGGGAGAAGGCGCCGTGCAGCCGCGGCATCATCTTCGCCATCGCGGCCTCCGGATCGAGGCCCTGGTTGAGATAATGGGTCAGGAGATGCGCCACCGCCTCGGTGTCGGTCTCGGTCTCGAACTTGCGGCCGGCGGCGGCGAGCTCGTCGCGCAGCTCCTGGAAATTCTCGATGATGCCGTTGTGCACCAGCGCCACGCGTTCGGTCGCGTGCGGATGGGCATTGGTCTCGTTGGGCCGCCCGTGCGTCGCCCAGCGGGTATGGGCGATGCCGATGACGCCGGGCAAGGGCGCCGCCTTGAGCCGCGCCTCGAGATTGCCGAGCTTGCCCTCGGCGCGGCGGCGCTCGATCTTGCCGTCGACCAATGTCGCGATGCCGGCGGAGTCATAGCCGCGGTATTCCAGGCGCTTCAAGCCGTCGTAGAGCAGCGGCGCCACTTCCGCTTTGCCGATGATGCCGACGATGCCGCACATGCCAGATCAGCTCCAGGATTCTAAGTTCGGGATTTCTTGAAGGCTTCGCGCGCGGCGCGGAATTTCGCCGCCCAGCCGGGCTTGTCCGTCTGCGCGCCCCGCGCGACCGAGAGCGCATCCGGCTCGACGTCGCGGGTGATGACGCTGCCGGCCGCGACGATGGCGCCGGCGCCGATCGTGACCGGCGCCACGAGAGACGAGTTGGAGCCGATGAAGGCGCCTTCGCCGATCACAGTCTTCTCCTTGAGGAAACCGTCGTAATTGCAGGTGATTGTGCCGGCGCCGATATTCGCCTTCGCCCCCACCTCGGCGTCGCCGAGATAAGTGAGGTGATTGGCCTTGGCGCCCTTGCCCAGCACGGCGTTCTTGGTCTCGACGAAATTGCCGACATGGGCGTCGCGGCCAATCTTCGAGCCCGGCCGCAGCCGGGCATAGGGGCCGATGATGGCGCCGCTCTCGATCGCGGCGCCCTCGATATGGCAGAAGGCGCGGATCTCGACATTGTCGGCGACGCTGACGCCGGGGCCGAACACGACATTGGGGCCGATGGTCACGTCCTGGCCGAGCCGCGTGTCGGCGCAGAGAAAGACCGAAGCAGGATCGGTCATGGTGACGCCGTTTTCGAAGGCGCGCGCCCTCAGGCGCTGCTGGCAGAGCGCTTCGGCCGCGGCCAGTTCGGCACGGCTGTTGATGCCGATGAGCTCGTCAGCCGGCGCCTCGACCACCACGGCGTTGAGGCCGCGCTGGCGCGCCACGCCGACGATGTCGGTAAGGTAGTATTCCTGCTTCGCGTTGTTGTTGCCGATCGCGTCGATCAGCTCCCAGAGCCGGGCGCCGTCGATCGCCATGACGCCGGAATTGCAGAGGCCGATCGCAAGCTGCGTCGCGTCGGCATCGCGATGCTCGACGATGGCGGAGAGATTGCCGGCCGCGTCGGTGACGAGCCGGCCGTAGCCGGTGGGATCCTTGGGCCGCATGCCGAGCACCACCACGGCGGGCCGGTCCGCTGCTTCACGGCGCGCCACCATGCGGCCGATGGTCTGGGCGGTGACGAAGGGCGAATCGCCGAACAGGACCAGCACGGTGCCGTCGACCTTGCCGATCACGTCCCGGGCAGCCTTGGTGGCATCGGCGGTGCCGAGCTGCTCCTGCTGGATCGTGACGGCATGCGGCGCCACTTCCCTGCTGACCGCATCCATGCCGGGGGCGATCACCACCGCGGTCTTCGCGACCTTCAAGGCCGCCAGATTGTCCAGCACATGGCCGACCATGCTGCGCCCGGCGATCCGGTGCAGCACCTTCGGCAGGGCGGACTTCATCCGCGTGCCCTTCCCCGCTGCCAGCACGATGGCGGCGATTTCACCCATCTTTCGAATCCCTTGGGACGAAGACCCCGACGAAACCGCATGGCCCAGAGCCTTGCGATGCCCGGCAAAATGCCATATCCCCCGCCGTGATAGAAGCGGAAGACGGCGGAAATATGACCGATAGGATTGCGGGTGCCCGGCACCTGATCTTCGATCTCGACGGCACTCTGGTGGACAGCGCGCCGGATCTCGCCACCGCGCTCAATGGACTGCTGGCGGAGATGGGCAAGCCGGCCCTGGCCGAAGCCACCGTCCGATCGATGGTCGGCGACGGCGCGGGGGTGTTGGTCGAGCGCGGCCTTGCCGCTTCCGGCCTCGGCGATGCCGACCGGCCGGCGGCGCTGAAGCGGTTCCTGGCGCTCTATCGCGATTGCCTGATCGACCAGACCCGCGCCTATCCCGAGGTCGAGGCGACCTTGGAGCTTCTGTCGGCGCAGGGGCACGAGCTGGGGGTCTGCACCAACAAGCCCTACGACCCGACGCAGCGGATCCTGAGGGCGCTGAAGCTCGACCGTTTCTTCGGCGCGGTGATCGGCGGCGACTCCTTGCCCAAGCGCAAGCCGGATCCCGAGCCACTGCTGGCGGCGATCGCGGGGCTCGGCGGCGCGGCTTCGAGCGCGGTGATGATCGGCGACAGCGCCAACGATGTGCTGTGCGCCCGCGCGGCTTCGGTCACCGCGATCCTGATCCCGTCCGACTACGGCAATCCGGCGGAAGACGCGGACGTGAAGCTCACGCGTTTCAGTGAGCTGCCCGCGGCGCTCGCGCGGCTCTGAATCGTCAGGATTTTGTCAGGAAGCGCGGATCGGTTCGCATCTGGACTGGATTAACCGCGTCGCTGCTTGCGCATGCGCAAGATCCGCCGCATACAGACGGCAAGACAACGTCGCTCTTCGGGGGATCACATGAAGCGGTTCGTGTTCGCGTTGGTCGCGGGACTGGCCTTGGCTGCGGGCTGCCTGCCGGGCAAGTCCTTTGCCATTACCTACACGCCCTATCAGGCGGGTGACAGCTTCTCGCTGCTCGGCGCGATCGACGGCACCGGCATTGTGAACACCTACACCGTCCTGCCGATCGACCTCGCCGCGCCGACGAAACTGGTGAATTTCACGCTGCAGGACGACCAGTACAACGGTAGCCCGGAACTCGTCCTCGAACTGAGCGTGCTGGATTGCACCTCCGGTTCGTGCAGCCATCCTTCGCTCTACGTCTCACCGACCGCCATCGTCAGCCTAACCGCGCCGGATATCCTGCTCAATCCCGGCAAGTACATCCTTCAGGCTTACGTGACCCTGCTCACCGCGCCGGGCGTGGAGCGGTTCGACGGGTTCACCTTCTCGGGCAGCTTCGCCGCGGCGCCGATCGCGACCACGCCGATCCCCGCGGCCATGTTGATGTTCGGGACCGGCCTCGGCAGCCTCGGCGGCTTCCGCTGGCTGCGCCGCCGCCGCGTCGCGAACGCCTGAAGCTTCCGGGCTACTGCACGCCGATCAGGTCGAACACCATCTCGCCCAGGGCATTCTGGGTGTAGATGCGGACCGGCACGGCGGGCATGCCCGGCACGGCGTTGGCGATCCAGATCTTGGCCGATTCCGGATAGAGCTGGGATTGCACCGCCATCTGGGAGAAGCCCTGGATCAGCTGCGGCGTCGCCTGGCAGGCGGTGGCCGGACCCTGATAGTAGGACCGCTTGTACATCTGCACATTGCCGGCGCCGACCTCCGTCACGCTGAGATCGTAACGTCGCACGCCGTCGAACAGCTGGTAGCGCGCGGTGCAGGTGTCCCTCTGCGCGTAGTTGGCGATGACCGCGAGGACCAGGCTCGCCGGATCGATCGTGCCGTCGGCGGTCCCTTGCGCGGCGGCCTGCTGCGCCTGGCGGGTGAGCGGCACGGCCTTGATGTCGACCTTGCCGTTCTTGAGATAGGTCAGCGTCACGCTCTCGGTCTTCGACAGGATCTGGCCTTCGGAATGGAACTGGGTCGGCTTGGCCTGCGCCACCGCCATCCGGCCGTTGGCCGAGACCGTCATCCGGTAGGGATAGAGCGTCGCCAGCGACCCCTGGGTGACGATATTGGCGTTGAGACCATAGACCCCGTCGGTGACCGCACCGTTGGCGCCGACCGGCAGGTCGGCCTGGGCAGTCATCTGCAGGACCGGGAAGCCGGCGAGATAGCCGAGATAGGTCAGGGTGACCGGTTTCGCCGCCGCGCCGCTGAGCGGCAGAGCGGCCAGGGCCAGGGCCAGACAGGCGACTCGACGAAAGATCCAAGCCATTGAAAGTCCTTTGGAAAAGCCATCCGGACCGGTGCGGCACCGGGCCCCGCAAGGAATACTGAACATTTGGGCTGCCGACAGGCTGACGGTCAACCGCCGCCTGGGCCGGGGCGTTCCTTTGCCGCGCGGCTCACACGGCTTTGACCGGCTGCGGGCTGGTTTGCCCCGGACCGTTTGACAGGCGGAAGCGTGGCGGTTAAACAACCCGCCTTCCACTCGCCTCCCCGGTTGTTGCTCGCGGGAGAGCGCGGTCGGTCCCGGGTGCGTAGCTCAGCGGGAGAGCACTACCTTCACACGGTAGGGGTCACAGGTTCAATCCCTGTCGCACCCACCATCGGCCCCCTTATTTTATGCGGGTTTCATCACGTCAGCGGCGTTCGCTTTTCCGGCTCTATCCGGCAGAACACGGCAGGAACCGGCACCTGAATCCGTGCAGTCGGTTCGATGCTTGTTCAGAAAAAAACTGGCCACCATGCCACTGTCCGATTCCTCGGACAGGAGAAGCAAAATTGCTTGCGATGCCAGCCGACAATACAGAGCACACCGAGAGCCGACGCGAACAGCGGCAGTGCGGCAGGGATCGGAGTTTGGGTGACACTTCCATGCAGCCGGTTCGGATAGAAGGAGTCTTCAGTTGATGCGGTGCTGTACATGAAATGGAAGGCGTAATGCGGCGGGTATAAGAGGACCTCGAAGATGAAGTCATCGGTGCCATAGGCAACCCCTCTTGTCGTCGCATTCAGGCCACCGATGATGAGTGCATGAGAAAGGACATTGTAGTCGAATGCGAGCGGACTCCCGACGCTAATATTGAGTGCGGTCGCATCTATACCGTTCGTCTCGTCGTGATACGCCTGCGCAGGATCGAACGTCACATGGAACGTCCCTGTAACGGGAGAGACGGGGGCGCGGGAGGCGCCGTTCACGCTCTCGAAATCTGTCGCGAAGAACGCAATAGACAGCGACACGGAACTGGCCAGAGCGGCGGAGGCCGTGGCGACAATCAAGCACAGTGCAATAAGCAGCTGACTTAGGAGTCGCATTGGTGCCATCCGTCAGTATTGCGTACGGTTCGGCACTATCTTAACGAAGGGATCCAACCCTTACCCTTGATCTCGCTCAAAGAACCTGAACGAAAGCAGGGGGGCGGGTTCACCATCGGCTCCGCCGGCAATCCAGGCGGCTCTCACGACCTGGACTTCTCCGTGCCGAAGGCGAGCATCGCGTCGCCGATCTCGGCGTGGCCGCGGCGTTTCAGGGTCTCGCCGGCTTCGAGGATATCGCGCGCCTCCTTGTTCTGGCTGAGCTTGAGCTTGCCGACCAGCCTGGTGATCTCGACTTCGATGCCGACGATGTTCTTCGCCATCATGTCGATGAATTCCCGGGGGCTGTCGCTCATCTTCCACGGATTGGCTTGCGGGGCTTCATGGGTCTTGGTCAGCCGGGCGATCACGCCGCGCACATAGCGCTCGTCATCGCGAATGGTCGCGCGTCCGTGGGCGTGCGCGACCAGATAATTCCAGGTCGGCACCTGTTTCTTGGTTTCCCGCTTGCTCGGATACCAGTTGGGCGAGATGTAGGCGTCGGCCGCCCGGAACACGACCAGCACCGCATCGCCCGTGGCGATGTCCTGCCAGACCGGGTTGGCGCGCGCGACGTGGCAATGCAGGGTGCCGGACGGGCCCTCGTCCCGGCTCAGATGAAACGGGATGTGGTTGGCGTCCATTCCGCTCCGCCCGTTGGTGAACAGGATGCCGAGCGGGGCCTTTTCGATGAGATCGTGCAGCACCTCGGCACGGGGTGCTTCGAAATGCGCCGGAACGTACATGATCACTCCCTGGGCCGTTGACAGTCGCCGGCGACCATAATTATATTGACCCAATCAGTCAATATAATGACTAGGCGAGATCTTGACCCAAGTCGAGCCCCAGCCCTGCGAAACCGGCGATGCCATGAACGAGGCGATCGCGCGCCGGGTCGGCGCCTTGCGCAAAGGCAGCCAGCTCACCTTCGACGAGCTGGCGGCCCGCAGCGACATCAGCAAGGGCATGCTGGTTCAGATCGAGCAGGGCCGCGCCAACCCCAGCATCTCGACCTTGTGCAAGCTGGCGGCCGCGCTGCGCGTCTCCGTCGCCGACCTGGTGAGCGCCGAGGATGGTCCCAATCGGTCGGTCCGGATCATAGCGCCGGGCACCGCGCCGGTGCTCTGGCAGGGACCCAAGGGCGGCACGGCGACCCTGCTGGTGGGGTCGGAGGGGCCGGACATGCTGGAGCTCTGGGACTGGAGCCTGTTGCCCGGAGAGCGGTTCGAGGCCCGGCCTCATCCCGCCGGCACGCAGGAGCTGCTCCACGTCATCGAAGGCACCTTGGCGCTGGAGGTCGATGGCCGCAGCCATCTGGTGGGCGCCGGATCCTCGGCGGTGGCGCGGACCGACTGCGCCCACGCCTATGTCTGCCACGGCAAGAAGAAGGTTCGCTTCTCGATGGTGGTCTACGAGACCGCGCCGAAAGCATGACGCGCCCAGAGCATAGAAGCCGCCTATGTACACGCTGAGCATCACGATCGCGATCCTGTCGCAGGTCCTCTATCATTTCGCGCAGAAGGCCCTGCCCGCCGGGACCAGGCCGTTCCTGCTGCTGGCGGTGGTCTATGCCATCGCCACCGTCTCCTGCCTCGGCCTTGCCACGGTCGGGGCCAGACCGCTGGCCATGAGCGACCTGAAGCCGCTGTTGAGCTGGCCGGTCGTGCTGCTGGCGGCCTCGGTCGTCGGGATCGAGATCGGCTATCTGCTTGTCTATCGCCAAGGCTGGTCGGTCGGCCTTGCCTTCAGCGTCGCCAGCACGGCGACGGTGGTGCTGCTGGCCGTCACCGGGCTTCTGCTGTTCCGCGAAAGCCTGAACGCGTGGCAGATCCTGGGACTGGGGCTGGCGGTCGCCGGGACCTGGCTTGTCGTTATCCATCGCTAACATCGAACATGAGCCTGAACATGACACCCAGCATCGACCCGCGCGTGGCAAGCCTCGCACCGGATTTCAAGGCCGTCAGCATCGTCATGGAGGTCGGCGAAAAGCTGCGCGACGGCGTGGCGGATCAGGCGTTGCAGGAGGCCTACGATGCCGTCGCCCGGAACGAGCCAAGCTGGGGGCCGGCACACCTGGCCGCCTGGGCTCAGGCCTTCCAGAAGTTCGGCGCCAAGCCGCAACGCACTCCCTGCTCCGCCGAAGCCTTGCGCAAGCGCTTCCTGCGCGACAACGCGCTGCCGCGCGTCAATCCGGTGGTCGATCTCTACAACGCGATCAGCCTGCAATACGCGATCCCGGTGGGCGGCGAGAATCTCGACGCTTACGCCGGACCGCCGCGACTCACCATTGCCGACGGATCGGAAGCCTTCGACACGATGAAGGATGGCATGCCCGCCGTCGAAGCGCCCGAACCGGGCGAGGTGGTCTGGCGCGACGTCCAAGGCGTCACCTGTCGCCGCTGGAACTGGCGGCAAGGCGTTCGCACCCGGCTCGCCCCGGATGCACGGCGGATGTGGTTCATCCTGGAGAGCCTCGCGCCGATGCCGGTCGCCGCACTCCAGGAAGCCGGCGACAAGCTGGTCGCGGGCTTGCGCGAGATGTCGCCGACGGCGCGGATCGAAATGAGCCTGATAACGGCGTCCTGATCTTCAGGCCGCCAGCCAGCGCTGCCGGCCCTCGGCATCGACGATCAACGCACGCGCGGCACCGGCTTGCCGCAGCATCCGCTCGAGCGCATCCGGGGCCAGCAGGGTCGCGGCGGTCGCCAGCGCGTCGGCGGCGGTCGCGTTGCCGGCGACGACGGAGACGCTCGCGTAGCGCTGCGGACAGGCACCGGTCGCGGGGTCGAAGATGTGGTGGAAATGTCCCGCCGGGTCGAAGCGGAAGCCATAGCCGCCCGAGGTCGCCAGCGCGGCATCGACCAGCGGCACGTCGGCGAGAAGTGCGTCCCGGTTCAGCGGATTCTCGATGCCGGCGGTCCAGGGACGACCGCTGTCGCGCCCGCCGACCGCGAAGATCTCGCCGAGGTCCACCAAGGCATGGTCCAACCCCTCGCCACGGAAGAAGTCGGCGATCCGATCGGTGATGTAGCCCTGGGCGATGCCGTTCAAGGTCACCTGCATGCCGGGGCGGGCGAAGCGGATCTCATCGGGATCGAGATCGATCGCCCGGTAGTCGACGCGCGCCGCGGCTTTGCGGATCAGGTCCGCCGCGGGTCCCTTGGGGTCGGCGCCAGGTTGCCGGAAATGGTCTGCATAGACGGTCCAAAGCGGCTGGACGGTCACGTCGAACCTGCCTTCGCTCAAGCGGCCGAAACGCTGCGCCTCGGTCAAAATCCGGACCAGATCGAGCGGCGGATCGCGCAAGATGCCATCGCGGTTGAGCGCGGAGAGCGCGGATTGCGGGCGATAGAGGCTCATGATCGATTCGAGCCGCTCCAGCTCCTCGATCGCGGCGGCCACCAGCGCCTGCGCCCGGGCCGGATCCGAATGCCGGACCTCGATGCTGGCGAGACTGCCCATGGCGATGCCGCGCCAGCTCGCCGCGGCCGGCTCGGCTGCAAGAGCGCGGGCGCCCGCGCCGGCCAAGCCGCAGGAGGCGGTGGCGGCGGCGATGCGGATGAAGCGGCGGCGATTGACCTTCGATCGCATGGCGCCCTCTATTGGTTTAAGGTTTCAGCCAAGGCGGCTCTCGCCTCCTCGAAGCTCACGACCTTGCCGCCATGCGCCGACGCGAATGCCGCGGCCGCGTCCTTGGCGCCGAACGGCACCGCCTCCGCCCCGCCCATCGCCCCCTGCCGGTCGCTGCCGACGACATAGACCGCGTCGCTGGCCGCGATCCAATTCTCGCCGCCCGGGTCGTCCCAGCTCGGCGCCTTGGCCATGTCGCTGACATAGATCGCGCCGATATCCTTGGGTTCCTCCGGCAGGCGCAGGAAGTTGATGGTGTCCCTGACCGAGGTGAACCAGACCGGCGTGTCGGTGCCGCGCAGCAGGATCTGGCCCTTCGGGCCGCCATGCTCGGTCAGGAGCATGCCGCAGTAATAGCCGGTGGCGTCCGCCGCCATCGCATGCGGCGCCGGGATCGCCTCTTCCTGCTTCGAGCAGGCCGCCAGGATCAGCAGCGCGGCGAGCGCCAGTTTCCGGAAGGCTCTCATACTTGCCTCCTTCGCAAGACGAACGTGGTGATGGCCAGAGGCACCAGGGTCCAGAGCAGCAAGGCCAGCAGCAGGCCGGCCGCGGGCAGTGCCGCGTCCTGGCTGACGCCGGCCATGCCGGTGAACTGGCTGACGCCGCCGATGCCGGTGAGGTTGAGGACGCGATAGGCGTCGGCCGGGTTGAACAGCAGCAGCGCATTCAGCACCGGCGCCGTGATCACCTTGCCCTGGTCGACCACCAGCAGCCCGAGCAGCGCCATGTCGTAGATGAGGACGAAGAGCAGCCAGATGCCGATCGCCAAGCCCCCGGCCGCCCCGCGATCCGCGACCGAGGCGCTGACCAGATAGCCCAAGGCCAGGAAGGCCGAGCCGAGCAGCACCGAGCTGCCGATCATGGACAGGAAGGACTGCCAGCCCGAAAGGTCCGCGCCGGTGGCGCCGAGGGCGATCGCCGCCGAGCCGTAGCCGATCACGGTCGCGAAGCCGAGGATCGAAAGATGCCCGACGAACTTGCCGAGGATCAGATTGGAGCGCGAGACCGGATAGCTCAGCAGCAGCAGCATCGTGCCGCGCTCGAACTCGCCGCAGATCGCGTCATAGGAGAGCAGCAGCGCGATCAACGGCAGCAGCAGGATGGAGAGACTGGAGAGGCTGACCAGGGTGACCGCCAGCGGGCTGGCGCCGACCGTGCCGGTGGGCGCGCTGCCGAGGAAGGTCAGGGTCAAGGCCAGCGCCGCGAGCAGCAGCGTCGTCGCCACGATCCAGCGGTTACGGATGCCGTCGAGAATCTCCTTCTTGGCGATGGCGCGGATGGCCCTCATGCCCGGCTCTCCTGGTCATTCAGGAAATGCGCATAGATCTGGTCCAGGCTCGGCTCGACGATGGAAATGTCGGTCACCTGCGGCATGGCCGCGACTCGGCGCAGCAATTCCAGCTTGTGCTCCGCGGCACAGACCAGCGAGCGGTGGCCGTTCAAGCCGCCGCCGGCGATCGTAAGGCCGTCGAGCCGCGCGAGATCCTGCGCGTCGAAGGCTTCGGTCACGGCCAGCTCGACCTGGATCGGCAGGCCCGCCAGCTGCCGCAGCGCATCCAGGGTCCCCGAAACCAGGACCTTGCCGTGGTGCAGGATGACGACATGGTCGATCCGCGCCTCGAGTTCGCTCAAGGCATGCGAGGAGAGCAGCGCCGTGACGCCGCGACCGCGCAGTTCGCCGACCAGATCGTAGAAACCCTGCCTGACCAGGGGATCGAGGCCGGTCGTCGGCTCGTCGAGGAACAGCAGCCGCGGCTCGCCCAGCAGGGCCTGGGCGAGGCCCAGACGCTGGCGCATGCCTTTCGAATAGGTGTTGACCCGCTTGTTCCGCGCCGCGCCGAGGCCGACCTGCTCCAGCAAGGCGTCGCATTCGCGCGCCGAGCGGCCCTTCAGCGACGCGTAGAAGCGCAGCATCTCCCGGCCGGTCAGCGCACCCGAAAACACGACATGCTCCGGCAGGTAGCCGATGTTCATCCGCGCATCGCGCCCGGCGGCGGTGCCGGGATCCTCGCCGAGCACGCGGACCACGCCCGCGGTCGGGCGAACCAGGCCCAGCATCAGCTTGAACAGCGTCGTCTTGCCGGCGCCGTTATGGCCGACCAGCGCCACCGTCTGCCCCTCGGGCAGGTCCAGGCTGACATCCTCGACCGCCACCGACGGTCCATACTGCTTGCGCACCGACTTGAGCTCGATGGCGCTCATCGCGCGTCTCCCGCCCAGATCGGCGCCGTGATGCGGGGCGGCGCCATCAGCGGCGCACTGTCCACGACGCCGCCGGGATAGAGCGCCGGAAACTGGGCCTGGGCCCAGCGCACCACCTGCACGGCGGGGCTGTTTAGCAACATCTTGGCATTCGGGTTGACCCAAAGAATCTCGTCCACCATGTCGTTCGGCTTGTAGGCGGTGTCGGCGACCCCGTCGCCGTTGAGGTCGAAGGCCGGATTGTCGCTCCAATAGTTGCCGTGGCCCTTGTCGGACCAGTCGAGCACCCGCGTCCCGACATACTTCACCTGGGTCCTGTTGCCGACGAAGGCATTGCCGGCGATGCGATTGCGCTCCGAGCCGGCGGTGAAGTGGATCCCGATGTCGCAACCCTCGAACCAGTTGTCGTGGAACCAGTTCTTGTTCGCCGCATAGATGAACACGCATTTCTCCGGGCCGGGCCGCACCGTGTTCTCGCCGATGTCCGAGCTGTTGGCGGTGTTGAGGAACAGGCCCTTGTCGCGGTCGCCGAGGCTGAGGTTGCCGGCGACCTTCAGGCGGTCCGAATACATGATGACGAAGCCCGCATGGTTGCCGAGCGAGAGATTGCCGGAGACCTCGCTGTCGTTGGTGTACATGTAGTGGACCGCATAGCGCAGGTCCCGCATCCGGTTGCCCCGGAACAAATTATTCCGACTCGAGATCACATAGATGCCGTCCCGGCCGTAGCGGATGTCGTTGCCGAGCACCTGGGCGCCGGGAGCGTTCCAGATATTGATACCGTTGCCGTCCTCGTTCATGTGCAGGTTCTGGCGCCCTTCGATCACATTGCCGCGGACGACGCTATCGCCCGCGCCCAGCACGTAGACTCCGACCAGATTGCCGATGATCCGGTTGTGCTCCACCAGCGCGCCCGTCGCGTTGCGCGTCAGAAAGATTCCCGAATCCTGCTCGTCGAGCCGCGATCCGGAGCCGCGCACTTCGAGATTGCGCAGGACGATCCCCGGCGCGTCGGCGACCAGCACCTTGCCGGTGCCGTTGCCCGCGATGGTCGTTCCCGCCGCGCCTTCCAAGGTCAGGGGCTTGGCGATGGTGACTGGACCTTTGTACTCGCCCGGTCCCAGGCGAAGCACGTCGCCCGGCGCGGCCCGGTCGATCGCAGCCTGGAGCGAAGCGCCAGGTGCGATCTCGACCGTGCCCGCCGCGGCGATCGAGGCGCAGGCCACCCCGGCGGCAACGACCGCCGCCGGGATGACGCCACGCAGGTACGCCCTTCCCGTCATGCTCAGGCGGTCTTCGGCTCGACGAACATGCGACCCTGCATCTCCATATGCATGGCGTGGCAGAACCACTGGCAGTAGTACCAGTAGACGCCGGCCTTGTCGGCGGTGAAGGTCACCGACGAGGTCGCCTGCGGCCCGATCTCCATGGCGATGCCATAGTTGTTGATGGTAAAGCCGTGCGTCAGGTCCTCCACGTCGTCCATGTTGGTGACGTAGACCGTCACTTCATCGCCCTGCTTGACGGTGAAGTTCTCCAGGCTGAAGGTCGGCGCGATCGAGTACATGTAGACCCGCACCTTGTTGCCGTCGCGGACCACGTCGGCCGCGGTATCGAGGTCGATGTTGTCCTTCTTGGCCTGGTTCCGGGCCTCCTCCCACATCGGGTCGTCCCGCTTCCAGATGTGAATGGGGTTGACCTTCGAGCGGTGCACGATCGTGGCGTCGTGCGGCTCGGCGAAGCTCGGCCCGTCATGCACCAGCTTCATCTCGTCGCCGGAAATATCGATCAGCTGGTCGTTCTCCGGCTTCAGCGGGCCGACGTTCAGGAAGCGGTCCTTGGAGAACTTGTTGAGGCTGATCAGCCATTTGCCGTCCGCCTCCTTGGTCTGACCCATGGACGAGTGGTTGTGGCCGGGCTGGTAGTGGACGTCGAGCTTCTGGATGATGGGATCCACCTTCTGCCCGGCATAGGCCTGCTTGGCCTTCTCGATGTTCCATTTGCAGATCTGGCTGTCCAGGAACAGCGTGGTGTAGGCGTTGCCGCGGCCGTCATAGGCGGTGTGGAGAGGCCCGAGGCCGAGTTCCGGCTCGCCGACGATCACGTCCCGCGGCTGGATCTTGTCGTCGAACAGATCGTCGAGCTTGGTCACGTCCATGATCGAGACGGTGGGCGAGAGCTTGCCGTTGATGACGACATGCTGCCCGTCCGGCGCGGTGTTGATGCCGTGCGGATTGTTGGGGACCGGGATGTAGCGGGTATAGGGCGAACCCTGCTGGCCGTCGAGCACCGGCACGCCGCCCATCTCCTTGAAGTCGCCCTTCTTCACCGCTTCCTCGATGCGCTTCAGGTTGAAGACCACGATCCAGTCTTGCTCCTTGGCCGTCATCTCGGCGAGCGTTACGCCTTCCTCGGAATTGTAGCAGGTGGCGAAGCAGTACTTGCCCTGGTAGTCGGCATCGACATTGTCGAGGTTGCCGGTGACGATCACCTGCCAGGCGACCTTCATGGTCTCGCCGTCGACCGCCGAGAACATCGAATGATACTGCTTGGGATCGTCCAGGATCTTGCCGTCGTTCGGAATCGGCACCCGATCCTCGCCGTTGCAGAAGACGTAGCCGGTTTTCGGGTATTTCTGCACTCGGAGGCCGTGCACTGTGGACTGGTTCGGCAGCTGAATGATCTTGTCAACCTTCATCACATCGCAGCGGATCCGCGCGACGCGGGTATTCGCCTTGTCGTTGACGAAGATATAGCGGCCGTCATAGGTGCCGTCGGTGAAGCTCATATGCGGGTGATGGAGATCGCCGTTGACGTAGGTCCCGCCGCGGTTCTTCAGGAATTCCACGGTCTCCGGCAGCAGGCCTTCGGTCAGGATCTTCCGGCTTTCGTTGGTCAGGCCCCAGCCGGTGGCGCTGCAGCGGTTGAAGACCGGCACGCGCATCAGCTCGCGCATGGACGGCAGGCCGATGATGCGCAGCTCTCCGCTCTGTCCGGAGCTGAAGAACACGTAGTACTCGTCGAGCTGGCCCGGCTCGACATTTGCACTCTGCCCGCCCTCCTGCGCGGATGCGGGTCGAGAGAAGCCATGGCCGAGGGTTCCCAGCGCGGTTCCGCCAGCCAGGCCGCCGACTCCCGCGAGCGCGGCGAGCCGCGCCGGACCGGTGAGCATGTTCCTTCGGGTGAATTTCGGTTGGTCGTCGTTGCGTTCAGTCATGGTGTCACCTCCGTTTTTCGACTTGGGCTGGCCTTTCCCGCGTTCGCGGGCAACATGGATGGAGAGGTCGTCGCCAAACGCTTCTCGCGCTTCAGGCGGCGCTGGATCATCACCGGGCATTTGTGATCGTCCCAGTAAAGCAGCTGGCAGTGCATGCAGTAGATGCATTCGTTGACGTTGATCTGGCCTTCCGGCCGGATCGCCTGAACCGGACATTCGATGGCGCAGCGCTGGCAGGGATTGCCGCATTCGCGGTAGCGCTTCAGCCAATCGAACATGCGCATCCGCCCGGGAATCGCCAGCGCGCCGCCAAGCGGACACAGGTAGCGGCAGAAGAAGCGCTCGATGAAGAGCCCGGCGCCGACCAGCGCCACGGCGAACAGCACGAAGGGCCAGTCGCGCATGAAGCGCAGCACGATCGCCGTCTTGAACGGCTCGACCTCGGAAAGCTGCTCGCCGAGCGTCAGCGAATAGAGCGAGACGCCGAACAGGCCGAGGAAGATCAGGTATTTGATCGGCCATAGCCGCTCATGGACGGCCCAAGGCACGCTGATCTGCGGCACCTTCAAGCGGCGCGCCACCTTGTTGGTCAGCTCCTGCAGCGCGCCGAACGGACAGAGCCAGCCGCAGAACGGCCCGCGTCCCCAGAACAGCAGCGCCCCGGCGATGCTGCACCACAGGATGAACAGCAGCGGGTCCATCAGGAAATAGTCCCACTTGAACTCCGTGATGAGCGCGTTGGCGAAGGTGAGGACGTTGACCACAGACGGCTGGGCGTGGACCATCCAGCCGAGCCAGACCAGGGTGAACAGCAGGAAGCCGGTGCGCACCTTGGCGAAGAGTTTCGGACGGCGCACCAGCCAGTCCTGGAAGAAGAAGATCGCGGTCAAGACACCGATGGCGACCAGCAGCACGCCGACCTGCAGCCAGCGCTGCGTCCAGATCCGCTGCCAGAGGGGAGTCTCGCCGGTGAGCGCCGGCGCCGCGGATGGTGCGGGCGGCGCGCCCTCTGCGGCCGGCGCGGGCGCTTCCGGATTGGCCGGCGTCTCGGCGACGACGACCGGCGCCTGGCTGCGCTTCAGGTATTTCTCCGGCGGCAGGTAGCGCAGGTCGAACATCAGGAACGCCTTCTGCAGCGCGCCGGTGGCGCGCTGCACCAGCAGCTTCAGCTGCCAGGGCTTGGCGGGATCGAATTGCGTCTTGGCCGGGATCGCGAACAGGCCGATTTCCTTGAAGGCCGGCGCGCCGGCCGCGGCAATCGCGCCGATCCGGGTATGGTTCTTGTCGTGAAAGCGGACGCTCTCGAGGTCCTGGACGACCTCGATGCGATCGAAGATGCCGCCACGGACATAGCCCGATCCCTTGAAGGAATAGCGGCCTTCGCCCATCACCAGGATCGCCTGCTGGCCCGGTGCAAGGCTTTGCATCATCTGCGTATAGGCGGCATCGCCCAGCAGGCTGCGTCCCACGGTGGGAATCGTGGCCGGCGCGACGTAGAGATCGATGAAGGTGGCATCGGGGTTGCCCGGTTCGGGCCGGCCGGCGGCTTCGGCGTTGCCGGATTCCTGATAGGCCTTGTTGATGTCGCCGATCGAGATCCGCAGGCGCCGGACCGACCCGTCGCCGACCAAGGTCTGCCAGTCTTCGATTGCATTCTTGTCGGGATCGATCGTCACGATCTCCGGCGGCGCGGACGCAGCCGCCGCCCCGGCGGCGGTGCCGAGGCCCTTGGCCTGCACGACCTTGATGGCCGAGCGAATGATGCTGTCGCCGATGACCAGGACCGTCACTGTCGCGCCGCTGACGATGTCGGGCGCTTGCACGCCGGTGCCGCCGGCGGCAGCCGCGTGCACGTCGGTACCCCGGAAGTGGTCGATCACCGCGCGGATCTTCGCCTCGGGAATGCCGACCAGCACGATCGGCTCGTGATGCTCGACGAGCTTCCCGCCGAGGATCTTGCCGCTCGGGTCCAGCGCCACCAGGATCCGGATCGGCTTGCCCGAATAGCCGGTCGAATCGACGATATCCGAGTTGAGATAGACGAAGCCGAGCAGCTGGTTGCCCTTGAAGATCGGCGCGGTCGCCGGCGTCCCTTCGACCGGGCCGAAGCGATCGGCCCCCTCCACCAGCTCCGAGGGTTGCACCTTGCCGAGGAACTCCTGCAGGCGACTCTCTGCCGCCGCGGATCCCGCGAACAGCAGCGCGATGAGCATCGCCAGCAGGACACGCGCGATCATCATGGACGCGCCTCCATTTGGCGGACGGAAGGCGCCTGATGCGCGAGCTCGGTCAAGCTTGGCTCCAGGGCATAGAGACAGTCGTTCAGGGCGGCGACCATCGCCGTCGCCTTCTCACAGCGACCGCTCACCTCTTCCTGTCCGCGCGCATGCTCGCTCCGCCGCAGCAGGACCAGATATTGCTCGATCAGCTTCTCCACGCTTCCGGCAGCCTCGAACAGGATGCCTACCGGACCCACCGCAGCGGCGCGCTGGATGAGCGCAGCGGATCCCATCGCCGCCTCGTCGGCCGAGGCGGAGATGCTCGCGGCAAAGCCGCGGATTTGTTGCAACAGGCGGGGATCGACCTGGCCTTCGAGCGGCTGGGTAGCTGCGCGCAGCGCGGCCGCGGTCTCGCGCTCCTGGCGTGCGACGAAGCTCTGCATGGCGCCGTCGTCGAGCGCATCGGTGGCTTCCGGTTGCCGACCCTGCCGCTCCGCATGATACGCTTGTCGACGCGCGTGGCGGAGCTTCGCGGCATGGACCAGCTCCTGTCGCGCCATCGCCTCGGCCTGGCCGCGAACCTCACCGTTGGCCGCCTCGCTGGCCACATAGGTCCAGAAGGAGAAGGCCTGTTCCTCGCCGCGGACGGCAATGCTCAGCGCCGTGTATGGCGTCAACCGCGCGGCAACGGCCGCGTCGCCGATCTCGAAGGTCTCCGGCAGCGCGAGGCCGGCGATGTCGCCGGTCGATCCGGACGATGCCGAGGTCTGCATCAAGTGCTCGACGCTCTCGACATGCTGCCGCTCTTCCTGCGCCAGAGCCTCGAAGATGCGGGCCAGTTCCGCATGCCCCACGCGACGCATGCAGGCGCCCAGCGCCTCGTACCGCCTGACGGCCGCGCGCTCGAGAGCGTCGGCGATCGCCAGAACCTGTTGGGTCGTCGTTACGAGAACCATGGCGCCGTCCCCGCGCTGCTTCGATCTATCGCGTACCGATGGAAAGACCCTAGCACATCAACCCTGCGATTCTAGCGGTTAACCATAACCATTTTGCGACGCGTCAACGGCGGCAGCGGCGCGCGCCATCTGCGATGAACCGATGCGTTGCTGCGTGCGCGAACGGCGACCGGATCCGAACTCTGTGCGGGTTCCTGAACGTCCATCATGCTGCGAGTCCCTGGCTGTCCGGATGGCTGGTTGAGTTAGTGGCACCGCAGCGCCGCGGGGAGTATTCGGAATTCCCCTTACGCCGCCGCGAAGGAGGAGCGGTCGCATAAGGGGTTGCCCTGATAGTCGCGGGCGTACCGATGCCTCACCCTGTCGGGATGGCGCCGGCGAGACCGCTGCAGGCCTGCGGATGGCGCAATGATTCTGGATGTATGCACTGAATTGATCGCGGAGAGCCGCTATGCCCGCCATCCTCGAACAATTGCAGATCGATCATCGCAACATGCGCCAGCTGCTGCGCGTCCTCGAAGAGGAGCTGGAAGCCGAACACCAGGATTTCGATCTGATGCGGCAAATCGTCGACTATGCGCTCAACTACCCCGACCTGATCCATCATCCCCGGGAGGAACGCCTGCTGCGCCGGCTGCTGGAGCGCGATCCGCCGTCCAAGGCCCTGGTCGGAGGCCTAACCGCCGGCCACCAACAGCTGGCGCAGCTCACGCACCGGTTCGCCGCCGCCTTGCACAATGTCGAGCACGACATCGAAGTGCCGCGCGCGCTGTTCCGCGAGCTCGCCGACGATTACCTCACGCATTCCCGCGAGCATATGGAGTTCGAGGAAGAGCGCTTCTTTCCCCGGTTGCTCGCGATGTTCGACGATGAAGACTGGCGGGAATTCGACGGACTGACGAAGGGCTATGATCCGCTGTTCGGGAACGCGGTGGAGCGCCACTACCGGTCGCTCCACGAGCGGATCGTGAAGGTCGCCTTCTAGACCTCCGCCATGTACGGGGAATACCGGATACTCGAACCGGCGCCCAGGGCCCAACTTGGCTGCAATCGGCCGCGGCGCGGCCGCTATGCGTTCTGGATCGGCATGGCCAAACAGCCTATCTACCTCATCGAGCAGGACGATGTCGTGCGCGACTCAATCAAGGTGCTGCTTGAGTCGAATGGATTCGAGGTCGAGGACTTCCGGACCATCGCCGGCATGCCCTGCGACGACAACTTCAGCCGAGCCGGATGTCTCGTGCTCGGCTTCAACCGGCATGTCGAGGAGGGGCTTGAGCTGACCGGCGCCCTCAATGAGAGCGGTCTCCATTTGCCGGTCGTCTTCCTGGTCGGCCGAGCTGAACCGGCGGCGAGGGCGGCTGCAATCCGCGCCGGGGCCTTCGCCTATCTGGAACGCCCGGTCAAGGAATCGATCCTGACTTTCACCATCAGGAACGCGCTTCAGTCACGCCGGCAACGCCTGGCGCCGCGCGAAGCCACGCCGTAGTCCGAGAGCGGTTGCTATGAGGCCGGATTGACCCCGGCCCGCATGGCAATCCGCACCAGCTCAGGCAGGCTGCGCGCCTTCATCTTGTCCAGCACGCGCGCGCGGTGAATCTCGACCGTCCGCGGGCTGATATCGAGACGGTAGCCGATCACCTTGTTCGGATGACCGACCACCAGCAGCTCCAACACCTCGCGTTCGCGGGGCGTCAGCGCATCGAGCCGCGCCTGCACCGCCGGATCGATATCGGCGGTCGATCGCGCCATGGCCGCCGCGATGCTGGCGAGGATGGTTTCGTGGGAGAACGGCTTTTCTATGAAATCCACGGCGCCGGCCTTCATCGCCCGCACGGCGAGGGGAACGTCGGCGTGGCCGGTGATGATGATGACCGGAACGTCGCGCTGCGTCCTGGCCAGCCGCTCCTGGAACTCCAGCCCGTCCATCTCCGGCATGCGAATGTCAGTGATGATGCAGCCCGGCGCCGCGCCGGCGCAGGCCTCGAGCGCGCGCAGTGCGGCTTCGAACACCTGGACCTGATGTCCATTCGCCTCCAGCAGGAGCTGGAGCGAGTCACGGACGGCTTCGTCGTCATCGACCACGAAGACCAGCCTATTCGCCGTCATCGTCCGGCTCCGCCGATGGAATCGTGAAACGGAAGCTGACGCCGCGTTCGCCGGCGGATTCGGCGACGATCCGCCCGCCATGCGATTCGACGATCGAGTGACAGATCGACAAGCCCAGTCCCATGCCCTTTTCCTTGGTGGTCATGAACGGCTGGAACAGCTGTGACTGAATTTCCGGCGCCAGTCCAGGTCCGGAATCCGCGACCACGACTTCGACCATCCGCGCGTCGATCGGCCCATGGCAAAGTCCGGTCGTCACCCGCAAGCGGCCGGGCGGCCCGGCTTCCGTCATCGCCTCGATGCTGTTGCGGACCAGATTGAAGACCACCTGCTGGATCTGCACCTTGTCGACGAAAGCCGGCAGCGGCTCGCCGCTGAGCTCGAGATGGACCGAAATTCCGGTTTCCTTGACCCCGACCAGCCCGAGCGCGATCGCCTCGGCCACCACCTTGTTGAGGTCTTCGAGCCTGCGCTCGCTCTCGCCCTTCTGGATGAAGCTGCGGAGATTGCGGATGATGTCGCTCGCCCGCGCCGCCTGGGCGGCGGCCTTGTCCATCGCGTCGGTCGCCTTGGGCGGCATGTTCATGTTGGCGTCCTCGAGGATCCGCCGTGCCGCCTGGACGTAGTTGAGCACGGCGGTCAGGGGCTGGTTGATCTCGTGCGCGATCGCCGAGGCCATCTGGCCGACATCGCTGAGCCGCGACATGTGGAGCAGCTCCGCTTGGAGTTCCTGCATCCGGTTCTCGGTCAGCTGCCGCTCCGTCAGGTCGCGGATGAAGCCGGTGAACAGCCGGCGGCCGTTGGCATCGACCTCGCCGACCGCCAGTTCCATCGGGAAGGTCGTGCCGTCCTTGCGCTGGCCGACCACCACCCGCCCGATCCCGATCACCCGGCGTTCGCCGGTCCGGCGATAGTTCTCGAGATAGCCATTGTGGCGGTCGCGGTAGGGCGGCGGCATCAGGATGGTGATGTTGCTGCCGATGGCTTCCGCGGCAAGGAAGCCGAACAGCCGCTCGGCGGCAGCACTGTAGGATTCGATGGTTCCGGTCTCGTCGATGACGATGATGGCATCGGGCGCCGTCTCCAGGATGGATTGGAGACGCGCTTCGCGCTCCAAGAGGGCACTTTGCTCGATTCCCTCGACGTCCCCGCTTCGATCGCGTTCCGCCACGCTGTTCTCTTCGGCCTTGGGTTCGAGGCGATTATAGCCAATGCGTCCCGCTGCGCCAAACCCCGAGCCGAGGGCGATGGGTGCGCCGCGTCAGCTTACGATTGCATCATCCGCAGCACGGGATTGTTCGCGAGGTCCCGGATCAGGGCCGACTGACGCGCATGGCCGGTCTTGGCGAAGATGCTCTTCAGCTGCGAGCGCGCGGTGTTGATGCTGACGCCGGTGTGCCTTGCATAATCCTGGATGCAGTCGCCCGCCAGCAGCGCGCTGGCGAGCTGGCCTTCGGCTGCGCTGAAACCATAGAGCTTGGCGAGAACGGCCTGGGGCGGTCGGCGGCGCGATTCGGTGTCGCCGATGAAGATCATGGCCACCGGCTCGGTCGCGCCCTTGCCAAGGAAACTCGGCGATAGCGGGCAAACGAGCAGCGTGAGCGCCGTGGCATCGCGCCGGGGCACCGTGATCAGGCCGCCGGTGCTGATCGACTTGCCCACCGCGCCGAGGCTTGCGCCCTGGATCAGCCGCTTGAGCTCGGAATCGCGGCTGGGGTCGGCAAGGGTCAGCACCTTATGGTGCAGCACGATCCCCGAGCGCTGCCGCAGATGCGCTTCGGCGGACGGGCTCGCATACACGACCTTTGCCCGCATGTTGACGACGAGAACGCCGACATCCAGCCGCTCCAGCGCGTCCAGCGTGACGCTCAGTCGATGCTCGACCTGGCCCAGCCGGCTCTGCAGGTCGACCGCCCGGCCGAAATGCTCGAGGAAATGTGCCATCCAGTCGCGGTCGGCGCCATCGAAGCGCGCCGCGTCCTGCGGCCGATGGACGCCGACCAGGCCGACATCGCCGGCGGCCAAGGCGACCGAGCCGCCGACCAGGTCGAAGATCCCGGTCGGCCGAAGCCAGTCGTTGTAGAGTTCGGTGGCGAAGATTTCCGGCTCCGGGACGAGCTCGCTGCCGAGCACGGCTCTTCCCACGCCCAACTCCATGGCGCGGGTGGCCCAGAGATCATGCGCATAATAGTACTCGCTGTAGGCGGAAATCCTCGCCGCCGTGAAATTGCTGGTGTGGCCCAGGATCTGGCCCGACCCGTTGCCGCGGTTCTGCACCTGCAGCAGGCAGCTCGCGCTCTCGAATGTCCGAGCCGCAAGGTCGGCCACGGCCGTCCAGCCCGCCGGGTCAACGGAGGCGTCGTAGAGCGCGGCAAGGAGCGTCGAGAATTGTCCCGGATCCATCCCCCTGCGGCTCCCCTGTTCCCCACCGGCCTTTGGATGCCGGAAACTTACGCAAAAGTTGCCAGGGCGCTTCAAGGCGAGTCAATGGTCCGATAGTATTTTCTTAAAATGTCACCAATCCGGTGTGAGCAATGCTATGCCGGCCTGGTGGATTTCATCAGCTGAAACGGTTGGCTTGACGTCGATCGCTGGGCCGAAACGCGGCAACCGACCGCCACATCTTGTGCCGGTCGGCTGCCACGATCGCACCGAAGCCGCCGGGTGGCCCCGTTTCCGGGACCACCCTCATTTCGCGACTTAGCTGTGGGTCTGGATCTGCGACGGATCCGCGACCAGCTGGGCGATGTCGGTGGTGGGCGTCGCCGTGCTGCCCAGTCCGGCGAAGGTGATCGAGCCACCCGCCGAGAAGTGCACCACCACGTCGCCGCTGTCTCCCTGGTCGTCGATCGACGAGATCTGCGCCTGCAGCTCGTCGATGATCCCGTTGTTATTGAGATCCAGCGACGCCTTGAACGACAGGTTGTCGTTTTCCCCGTCGAAATCCACGATCGTGTCGTGGCCGTCGACGAAGGAGTCGAAGCGGAACGTGTCCGGACCGGCCCCGCCCTCCAGCGTGTCGTCATCGGCGCCGCCGGTGAGCGTGTCGGCCCCGCTGCCGCCCTGAAGATGGTCGTCGCCAGCGCCGCCCTCGAGCTTGTCGATGCCGAGGTTGCCGATCAGGTGGTCCACGCCGCCGCCGCCGTACAGGGTGTCGGAACCGCCGCCGCCGTCGATGGTGTTGGCGCCGTTGTTGCCGGTGATCGTGTTTGCATCACCGTTGCCGGTTCCGTCGATGTTGCCGGCCGCCATGCTGAGCACCAGGTTCTCGACGTCGCTGGACAGTGTGTAGCTGGAGGCTGAGCTCTCCACCGTGTCGGTCCCCTTGCCCGCCTGCTCGACCACGGAATCGGCGCTGCTATCGACGAAGTAGTAGTCGTTGCCGTCACCCCCGGTCAGGGTATCGTCGCCGGCGCCGCCGTCCAGCGTGTCGTTGCCGCCGTTGCCGACCAGATGGTCGTTGCCCGATCCGCCGGTCAGCTTGTTGTCGCCGTCGTTGCCGGTGAGCGTGACATCGGTGGTCAGGCTGCTGGCGTCGATGTCGAGCTTCCCGGTGCCGGTGGTGACGCCGAGGGCGTTGGCGATCGTCACATGCTCGACGTTGGTGACGTTGTGCAGGGTCAGCAGGTGGCCATCCGTCGTGTCGGTGAACAGGATGGTGTCGACGTCGGCACCGCCGTCGATCGTCTCGCCGGCCGGATGGTTGGCCGGATCGTTGATCAGGAAGGTGTCGTCCCCGCCGTTGCCGTGGAACGTGTCCTTGCCGCCGCTGGCCTCGAAGATGTCGTGGCCATCGGTGCCGAAGATCTGGTCGTCGGTCGGCAAGTCATGGACATGGGCGAAGAGGCCGCCGAGCGCGGAATTCGCCCCGCCGATGCCCTGCAGGTCGATGCCGCCGCCGCCGACCTCGTCGAGGTTGATGAGACCCCAGGGCGCCGCGGCCGTCAGCGAGACGTTCGTGGCGTTGAAGTCGTTGAAGTCGGCGTAGCGGTAGATGGCGATCGCGTCCTGCAGATAGCTGCCGGTCACCGTGATGCCGTTCAGCGTGACGTTGCCGCCCGACTGGTAGGGGCCGACATTCGTCACGTCGCCCGGGCTCTGCAGGCCGCGCAGCTGGATCGCCTTCTGCGCCGCCGCACCGGCATCATGGATGCTGACATTGTCGATCGTCAGATCCTGGTTGTAGCCGAAGATCAGCACATCGCCGCGCCCGCCGCCGCCGAAGTCGGTGGTGGCGTTGTTCGCGAACTCGCTGTTCTCGATGGTGATCTCGCCCAGCGTGTCGGTCAGGGTCGGCGTCGAGCCGTTGCCCTGGCGGATATAGGCCAGGCCGTTGGTCTGCGAATTCTCCACCAGGACGTTGTCCAGAGTGAAGCTGCCGGCGAAGCCCGTCGAGTTGGCCGTCACGTT
The DNA here is from genome assembly GCF_054658695.1 of Dongia sp. agr-C8. Lineage (NCBI taxonomy): Bacteria > Pseudomonadati > Pseudomonadota > Alphaproteobacteria > Rhodospirillales > Dongiaceae > Dongia > Dongia sp. agr-C8. The sequence continues at coordinate 374,203 of NZ_BAAGHZ010000001.1, read as the reverse complement.
GATGCCGACCTGCTTGCCGGTCGCATCCAGGATCAGGTCCGCCACCCTGGCGGCACCGTCCACCAGTCCGGAGACCGTGATGGTGCCGTCGATCTCGGTGTTGGTGACGCCGCGGCCCGCGCCGTCGATGGTGATCGCCTTGCCGTTGACCACCACGTCCTCGGCATAGATGCCGGTGCCGACCAGCACGGCGTCACCTTCCTGGGCGGCGTTCACGCCCGACTGGATGGTCGCGTATTCGGCATCCGCGCCGTGCCCGACCAGGATCGCGGCGTGGTCGGCGAACTGCAGCTTGCCGACGCCGACGATCGTGTCGGTGCCGTCGGTGCCGACGTTGTCGTGCACGGTCGCGGTCTGGCCGTCCCAGGTGATGGTGTAGTTGGCCATGCTGCCGCTGAACACCGCGGTGTCGCCGCCGCCGCCGCCGGTCAGGGTGTCATCACCCTTGCCGCCGGTCAGCCGGTCGTCGCCGCCGCCGCCGGTGACGTCGTCCGCGCCGTCGCCGGCGTTGAAGTGGAACGCGCCGATCGATCCCGCCGCCGCCACCGCCGTGTCGTCGCCGCCGGTCAGGGTCACGGTGGTGACGGAGTGGGTCTGGTTGTCGTATTGCGCGATATCGGCGCTGCTGATCTCCACGTTGTTGATGGTCAGCGCCGGCTCGGCGTTGCCCTTGGCGGGCTCGCCGGTGCGGATGCCGACGCCGGTGCCGTCGATCACGCCGTCATGGATCGAGACGCCGGTCAGGTGCCCCGCCGGGCTTGCGTAGGATGGCGCGTCGTCGCGGGCCTTCACCAGGATGGCGCCGCCGGTGTTGTCGGCCGTGGCGTCGTTGCCGAAGCTGTGGCCGGTGTTGTGCAGGTCGAAGTTCTTGATCTCGATGTTCGAGTAGTTCTCGTATTTCAGGTTGATGTCGATGCCGGAGCCGAACTGGCCGACCTGGGGGGCGCCGAAGGCCGGACCGCGGCCGAACTCGCCGACATTCTCCATCGAGACGCCGTCGATCACGGCGTCGCTCAGCTGTTCGGCATAGATGCCCTTCTCGGTCAGGTTCTCGAAGTGCGTGCCGGTGATGGTGACGCCGCTGAAATCGCCGGCGCCGTTGCTCGCGGCATAGATCGCGATGCCGTGATAGCTGTCGGTGATGGAGCCGCCTTCGAGGTCGAAGCCCGTCACCACCGCGGCCGTGCCCTTGCGGATGCCGACCACGGATTCCGAGATATCGACGCCGCTGACCGTCAGGCCGTCATTGCTGCCGAGCTCGATTCCCTGGTTGAACCCGGTGATCTTCAGGTTCTGCAAGGTCACGTTGTCGGCGGCGATGGTCACGCCGCTGCCGGCCGCGCCGGTGTAGGACGCGGCGGTTTCCAGCCATTCGGCCACCGTGGTCCCGCCCGGGATGCTGTTGTCCGTGCGGAAGTCGCCCTGGATCACCGTGTCGTCGCCGGAGCCCTGGATGGTCACCGACTTGTCCACGTTGACGTTCTCGTTGTAGGTGCCCGGGCCGACCAGGATGGTGTCGCCGGCCGCAGCGGCATCGATCGCCGCCTGGATGGTGGCGTAGCCGCCCGCGCCCACGATCAGCACATGGGTCGCGCCGACGTCGATCCGCTCGACGCCGCTCAGCGTGTCGGCGCCGTCGCCCGCCGTCGAGGTGACGGTCAGGGTCTGGGTCGGTCCCGTGCCGTTGAACTGGAACGAGAGGCTGGCGAGCGTGCCGCTGTAGACGGCTACGTCGTGGTCGGCGCCGCCGGTGAACGTGTCGTCGCCGGCGCCGCTGGTGAAGATGTCATCGCCCTTACCGCCGCTGAACACGACGCCCACCGGATTCCCGGCGGAGACCGCGTCGGCATTGACCGTATCGGCGCCGTCGCCGCCGTTGACGGTGATGGTGCTCGGCAGGACCGACGTCCCGTTGAGGTTGCCGACGTTCACGCTATCGCCGCCGGAGCCGAGGTTGAAGGTCAGCTCCTCGACATTGCTGGCGTCGACCGTCTTGCCGCCGGTGATGGCGATATGGACTGGATCGGCCCCCGACGCCGTCACATCGAAGGTCGTCGGCGCAGCGCCGCCGTTGGTGACGACCAGCGTGTCGGTATCGGCGCCGCCATCCACGATGTCGTTGCCGCCGCCGACCTTGTAGGTGAGGGTATCGTCACCGCCGTTGCCATGCAGGGTGTCGTTGCCGCCGCCGCCGGTGATCTGGTCGGCGTCTCCGCTCCCGTGGAAGACGATGCTGCCGGTCGCGATCGCCGAGGCATCGACGATGTGGTCGGTGGTCAGCGTCACGTCCAGGACGGACTGGGTCCGGTTGTCGTACTCGCCGGACGTCGCATTGGTGATGTTGACGCCGTCCACGACCACACCGCTCGGGCCGGAGTTGTTCTTGCCGGGCTCGCCGATGCGGATACCGGTCGAAGTACCGTTGATCGAGCCGCCTTCGATCAGCACGCCGGTCAGGGACGCCGCCGGGCTGGCATAGGCCGGGGCATCGTCCCGGGCCTTGACCACGATCGCCGCACCGGTCGCGTCCGGCACCGCGTCGTTGCCGTAGCTATGGCCGACATTCGTCAGCGTCGCGTTCTGGATCGTGATGTTGCTGAACGCCTCGTACTTCAGGTTGATGTCGATGCCGTTGCCGAAGGTGCCGTTGCCGCCGAAGGCCGGGCCGCGGCCGTACTCGCCGACATCGTTCATGGTCACGCCCTGGATCAGCGCATTGCTGAGCTGCTCGGCGTAGATGCCCTTCTCGGTCAGGTGCTCGAACAGGGTCCCATTGATGGTGACGTTGTCGAACGAGCCGTCGCCCGGCGTATCGACCGACGGGTTGGCGGCGTTGATGACGATGCCCTGGTAGCTGTTGGTGAGGGCACCGCCGTTCATCTCGAAGTTCGTGACGTTGGACGGACCGCTCTCCTTGTAGATGCCGCGGACCGAGTCATCGACGGTCACGTTGTTCAAGGTCAGGCCGTCATTGGCGTTGAGCTTGATGCCGGTCAGGAAGGTGGTGATCGTCAGGTTCTGCAGCGTGACATCGTCGGCGTTGATGGTGACGCCGCTGCCCGAGTTGCCGTTGTAGGCGGTGGCGCTCTCCAGCCAGTCGCCGACCGTCGTGCCGGACGGGATCGACGGGTTGTCGGTGCGGAACGAGCCCTCGATCACCACGTTTCCGACGCCGATGATCGTGACTGACTCGTTGACGTTCACGTTCTCATGGTAGGTGCCGCCGTTGACCAGGATGGTGTCGCCGGCCGAGGCCGCATCGATCGCCGCCTGGATCGTCGCGTAGCCGCCCTCGCCCACGACCAGCACATGCGCGCCGTCGCCGCTGAACTGAAGCGCCTCGACCTTCACCGTGTCCGTGGCGTCGCGGGCCGGGACGTTGTCCTGCACCGTCAGGACACCGCCTGAAGAGGTGAACGTGTACTCCGCGAGATCCCCGGAGAAGACGGCCGTGTCGTGGCCGGCCTTGCCGTCGATCGTGTCGTTGCCGCCCTTGCCCTCGATGATGTTGTCGGCGCTGTTGCCGGTGATGATGTTGCCGAGGTCGTTGCCGGTCGCGTGGATGGCGCCGGTGCTGGTCTGGATGTTGTCGATCAGGAAGCCCTGATGGGTCGCGTCCGGCGAGTTGTTGCCCGGATCGCCGACCCGGAAGATCAGCCGGTCGATCAGGTTAGCGGCCGCGTTGGCGTCGTGGCCGGCATCGCCGGTGCCCGGCGCCTGAAAGTCGCGGTAGTTCTCGAAGGTCGTGGTGGTGCCGACATGGACGCCGTCCACATAGACCTCGATCACGTCATTGTCGCCGCCGGGATTGGCCTGCAGCACCAGCTGGATGTTGTGCCATTCGCTGGGGTTCAGACCGTCGATCAGCGTCTGGTTGCCGTTCTCGAAGCTGAAGTCGTTGCTGGCCCAGTCGCCGTCCTTGGTGGGCGCGTTCACCGCGACCCGGATCCCACTCGCGGTGTTCTCGAACACCAGGAAGTTCTCGCGATCGGTGCCCGCCGCGTTGGCGAAATCGATCTCCACCCGTGAGCCGTCGCCGGCCGTTTCCGCCACCGGCTTGATGTCCAGCGAGTAGGTCATGGTGCCGTTGGTGGCGCCGGGAATACCCGCCTCGCCGACCTTGACCGCGAGCTCCGGCGTGAAGGTGCCGAAGCCGCCGCTGGTTGGGTTGTTGACGATCTGGAACGCCTTGCCATGGTCGAGCTCGCCGGTGTCCACGACCGACTGGTTGACCGCGGGATCAGCGATTTTCCAGCCGTTCTGGCCGTCGGCGATCTTGCCGGTCGCATAATCCTCGAAGGTGATGTTCTGGCTGGCGGTCGGGCCGTCGACCAGGGTCAGGTTCTCGACATTCGCCGTCAGCGTGTAGTCGATCGTGCTGTAGACGATGTCGGCGGTGCCCTCGCCGGCCGCCTCGGTGACGGCGTCGCCGATATTGTCGACCGAATAGGTGTCGTTGCCGTCGCCGCCGGCCATGGCGTCGCCGCCGGTGCCGCCGAGCAGCGTGTCGTTGCCGCCGTTGCCGTTGATGGTGTCGTCGCCGCCGCTGCCGGAGAGCAGGTCGTTTCCGCTGCCGCCGTCGAGCGTGTCGGCGCCCGGGGTCATGCTGAGGATCTTCGCGTCGCCGCTGCCGCCGGTGAAGCTGTTGCCGTTGAAATAGTCGTCAATCAGCGTGCCGGACACCTTGGAGTTCTGCACCAGGATGCCGGTGCTGCTGCCGCCGGTGGTTTCGTCCAGCTTGTTGTCGGTGATCTCGGTGTCGTCGCGGCGGGCGCGGAGCGCGTAGCCCGTGCCGCCGGTATCGCCGGTGAAGGTGTTGCCGTCGATCACCGAATGCGAGGCGTCGATGGTCACCAGGGTGTTGCCCTGCGGCGTTGTATGGTCGACCGAGCTGATGCCGCCGGTCGTGCCGCTCACCAGGTTGTTGGAGAAGGTGATGTGTTGCGACGCCGATTCGCCGGCGCCGCCGCCGTTTCCGAGCACCACCAGCTGGCGCGGGACATTGGGGTCGGTGAACTGGTTGCCGAAGCCGATCCCGCCGGGTTCCAGGCCATTGAAGGTCTGGCCGGAGAACTCGTTGCTGTCGATCAGCATGTTGGTGTTCGCGGCCGCGAACTCGGAGGTCAGGCCCGAATCCCCGTTGGCGACCACGTTGTTGCCCTGGATCACGACCCCGTCGTGATCGCCCTGCAGGTAGATCGCACCCGCCTCGATGCCGGGCACGCTGTCGAAGCCGATGATCGTGAAGCCCTGGCCGATGCCGCCGATGGTCACGTTGTCGGCGCCCGGCAGGAGCTGGATGGTGCCGAGCTCGCCGCTGGCCGGGATGCCGGTGATCGTCGTCCCACTCGGACCGTCCTTGCCGGCTTCCGAGACCAGCGCGAGATCGGACCGGCCGATCACCACGTTCTCGGCATAGTTGCCGTTCATCACCAGCACGGTGACGTGTCCGCTGATGCTGCCGGCCGCATCCACCGCCGACTGGATCGTCTGGTACTCGCCGAACTCGCCGCTCTGGTCGACGATCAGAACGGTGGTGTCGGCGAATTTGAGGCCCTCGACGTTGGTCAGCGTGTCGGTATCGTCGCGACCGGCGACGCTATCAGCAACCACGATCGAACCCGCCGACGTCGAGATGTCGTAGTCGGCGAAGTTGCCGCTGAACACCGCGGTGTCGTGGTCGGCACCGCCGTCGATGGCATCGAAGCCCTTGCCGCCGGTGATCGTATCGGCGCCGCCGCCGGCATCGATCGTGTCATCGCCGCCGTTGCCGACGAGCTTGTTGCCGAGGCTGTTGCCGGTGATCTCGTTGGCGCCGTCATTGCCCTCGCCGTTGAGGGCGGCACCCGCCGCCGTGTGGATGTTGTCGATCAGGAAGCCGGCCCGGGAACCACCGGCGCCGTCCTGCGGGAAGCTGTTGCCGCTCGCTTCGCCGACCCGGAAGATCAGGCGGTCGATCAGGTTGTCGGCGGCATTGGTGTCGTGATCCTCGGTCGCGACGTGGAAGTCGCGATAGTTCTCGAAGCTGGTGCTGGTGCCGACCAGGTTGCCGTCGAGATAGATCTCGACGACGTCGTTGCTCGCTCCGTCGTTCGCGGTCAGCACCACCTGGATGTTGTGCCAGATGCTGGGGTCGATGTTGTCGGCCAGCATGCGGTTGCCGGTGTCGAAGGCGAAGGTGTTCTCGCTCCAGACGTCGGGCGTAGTCGTGGGCTCGTTGACCACCAGACGGAGTCCGTCTGCGGTGAATTCCAGGGCCATGAAGTTCTGGCGATCGGTGCCCGCCGCGTTGGCGAAGTCGATCTCCACGCGCGACCCGTCCGGCGTCTCGCTCGCCGGCTTGAAGTTCAGGGTATAGGCAATCCGATTGGTGTCGGCGCCCACCCCGAGTTCACCGGCTTTGACCGACAGCTCCGGGGTGTAGGGGCCGCCAAAGGCGCCGTTCGAAGGATCGTTGGCGATGCGGTAGACGTTGCCGTGCTCGGCGTCACCGGCCTCGACGCCGCCACCCGGGTTCGGGCCGACCACTTTCCAGCCGTTCTCGCCGTTCGTGATCGCGCCCGGCGTGTAGGCCGGCGTGTCGAAGTCGATGGTCTGGCTGTCCTTGCCTTCGGCCAGGGTGAGCTTCTCGACATTGTCGCTGAGCTTGTAGTCGGTGGCGTAGCTGATGACGGTGTCGGTGCCGCTCCCGGCGCCGCTGCCCTCGTGCACGGCGTCGTCGGTCTCGTCGACGGTGAAGGTATCGTCGCCCTTGCCGCCGGTCATGTTGTCGTTGCCGGCGCCGCCGTCGAGCGTGTCGTCGCCGTCGCCGCCGTCAATCGTGTCGGCCGCCGCGCCGGTGATGATGGTGTCGCCCTTTGTGGTGCCGATGACGTTGAACGCCTCGGTGGACGCCGCGTCGGCCTCAAAGTAGGCGCCCGACGTGGTGTTGACGATCTCGTTGCTGCTGAGATCATAGGTGCCGCCGCCCAGCGGATCCGGATAGCCCCAGCTGGAGGGATAGTCCTCGACGTCGATCGGATATTCGGCGCCGTCGAGCTTGTTGTTGGTGATGGTGGTGCCGATGGAATCCTCGGCCGCGATTCCGATGGTGCTGGAACCGGGCGTCGCGGTCACCGTGTTGCCGTCGATCTCGAGATCGCGGTTCTCGAAGGTCAGGATGCCGGAGGCCGCCCAGGCGGTTCCGCCATAGCTCACGCCGCTGACCTCGTTGTCGTTCACCTGGCCGGTCGAACCGTTGACCTGGATGCCGTTCTGCGCCTGCACCGCGTGCAGGCCGGCGCCGGTCACGGTGTTGTCGTGGATGTCGACGTTGGCGTAGGAGATCTGAATGCCGGTCTTCTGGAAGTCGGTGACCGTCGTGTCCTTGATCTCGATGGTGTTGAGCGACGCCGCCTCGCTTGCGGACGGCGTATTGGGAGCGCCGGGCGAGGGATCGCTGTTCAGCACGGCGATGCCGACGTTGCGCTGGTTTCCGAAGTTCGCCTCGTTCTCGCGGATGCCGGTGACAGTCATGCCGTCGATCGAGCCGCCGGTCGCGTTCACGAAGACGATGCCGGCCATGGTCGGATTCACGCTGCCCACCAGGTGCGCGGAATCGCCCAACTGCTGTCCGTCGACGGTCATGCCCTTCAGGGTGACGCCGTCGGCATCGATGACTGTGATCAGGCCGTCATATTCACGGCCGGAGGTCGGCGAGATCGCCGTCACCTCCCAGGCGCCGGTCGGCGGCACGACCGTGACCGTGGCGCCGGGGGCGGCCTCGATGGTCAAGCCGTCGAGTGCCGCACCGCCGATCTGCACCTGCTCCGCATATTCGCCGTCCTGGACGACGATCCGGATCGGGCCATTGAGGGTCGCCGCATAATCGACTGCGTCCTGGATGGTGGTGAAGGCACCGGTGGCGCCGGTCCAATCGACCACCAGCGGGCCGGCATTGATGGCGAAGGTCTGCTGCGAGGTGCCGCCATGGCCGTCGTCGGCGACCGCCGTGACGGAGTACGAGTCTTCCTCGATGGTGGCACCGGTCGCCACCGTGATGACGCCGGTGTTGGCGTCGATGGTGAACCTGCCGCCCGCGTCGTCGCTCAGCGAATAGGTCACCGTGTCGCCGTCGATGTCATTGGCATGCACCGTGATGCCGACCGCGGTCCCGGCGGTCGCGCCGGCATAGATGGCGTTGTCGGCCGGGTTGTTGTCGACCGGCGTGTCCGGGTCGTCGTTGACCGGATCGACCGTGAGCGAAACGGTGGCGGTGTCCTTGGCGCCGTACTTGTCCGTCACTTCGTAGGTGAAGGAATCCGGGCCGTTGTAGTTCTCGTCGGTGGCCTTGTACTCGAAGGTGCCGTCGGCATTGACCACGACGGTGCCGTGCAGGGCGCCGCCGCCGCTGGCCAGGCTGAAGGTCTGGGTGTCGCCGTTGTCGGGATCGATCGCGGTCACCTGCCCGGTGATCTTGGTGCCTTCATCGCCGGAGAACGAGGCTGCCTGCGCGTCCGGTGCGTCATTGGCGCCGTTGATGGTGACCGTCACCAGCTTGCTGGCGGTGCCGTCCTCGCTCTTTACGGTGAAGCTGTCGGTCAGCTTCTCGCCCGGTGCCAGGCTGTTGACCGCCGCCTTGGTGTCGTCAAGGTCGTAGCTCCATTGCCCGGAACCGTCCACCGACCACGAGCCGTAGGTCGCGACGCCGGATGCCGCCTTGGTGTGGTTCTGGCCGTTGTCCTTGTCGTTGACGTTGAGGATCCCGGTCACGATGTCGCCGGAATCTTCGGCGACGCTGCCGGTGGTCTGGCCGCTCATCGTGGCCAGGTCGTTGGTGCCGTTGATGGTAACGCTGACTTCCTTGCTGGCGGTGCCGTCAATGCTGGTGATGGTGAACTTGTCGGTCAGCGTCTGGTTGACGCCGAGCGCCTGCACGCTGGGTTGGCTGTTGTTGAGCGTGTAGCTCCACTGGCCGCTGGCATTGACCGACCAGGTGCCGTAGCTGGCCGCCTGCCCGCTCATCGCGGCTGCGCCGGACTCGCCGGCATCGGGATCGCTGAAGGTGACCGTGCCGCCGGTGGTCTGCACGCCGTCTTCCTTCACGGCCTTCGCGAAAGTCGAGGAGACGTAGGTCGCCGCGTCATTGGTTCCGTTGATGGTGATGGTCACCGTTTGGGTGGTGGAACCATCCGTGCTGACGACGTCGAAGCTGTCGATCGCCTGCTTGCCGGCGCCAAGCGCCTGGACCGCGGGATTGCCGTTGTCGAGCGAGTAGCTCCACTCGCCCTCGGTGTTGATCGACCAGGAGCCGTAGGTGGCGTTGCCCGAAGCCGCTTGCGTGCCCTCTTCCGCCGGGTTGCTGTCGGAGACGTGCAGCGTGCCGGTGGCACCGAGCGTAACGTCTTCCTGGACGATGCCGGTGGTGTCGCCGCTGAAGACCGTCGAATCGTCGGCGCCGTGGATGGTGATGCTGACTTCCTTGGTGCCGGTGCCGTCGACGCTGGTCACGGTGAACTTGTCGGTCAGCGTCTGCCCGGCTTGCAACGCCTGCACGGCAGTGTTCGCATTGTCGAGGTTATAGGTCCATTCGCCGTTGGCGTTGACCGACCAGGTGCCGTAGCTCGCCGCTTGGTTGGTCACGGCGACGGTGTGCTCCTGGCCGTTGTCCACGTCATGGACATCCAGCGTGCCGCTCGCGGACAGGGTGCCGTCCTCGGTGACGTCGCCGGAATCCTTCCCGTCGATGGTCGCGACGTCGTTGGTGCCGTTGATCGTGATGGTGACGACCTTGCTGGCGGTGCCGTCCTCGCTCTTGACGGTAAAGCTGTCGGTCAGCTTCTCGCCGGCGCCCAAGCTCTTGACCGCGGCATCGCTGCTGTCGAGCGTGTAGGTCCACTGGCCGGAGGTATCGATCGAATAGGTGCCGTAGCCCATCGTCGAATCTTTGTCGGTCGCCGCCACCGCCTGGTTCTCGCCCTGGTCCTTGTCGAAGACCGTGAGGGTGCCGGTGGCGATCGGGTCGATATCCTCGGCGACGCTGCCCGTGGTCTGGCCGCCGATCGAGGCGAGATCGTTGGTGCCGTTGATCGTGATGGCAATGGTCTTGGTGGCGCTGCCGTCGGCGCTGGTCACGGTAAAGGTGTCGACCAGCTTGTCGCCGAGGCCGAGCGCCTGCACCGCTGGGTGCGAATTGTTGAGCTTGTAGCTCCAGTTCCCGAAGATATCGATCGACCAGGTGCCGTAGCCCCCGGCGCTGAGCGCATTCGTCGTGACGATCGGTTGGTTCTCGCCGGCGTCCGGGTCGTTTACCGTCAGCTTGCCGCTGGAGGTGAGCGCGCCGTCTTCTTTGGTGAAGCCGGAGCCGCTGCCGGTGATGGTCGCCTTGGTCATGACAATGCCCCTGTATTGCACGTTGTTGATTGCAACAGCCGCCGGGGTGACTGACCCCGGGCCACCCGGCCCGCTGCTTACAGGTATTGATTCCACGATTAATGGTGCGGTCCATCACCCATTTGAGCGAGATTTTAACTATTAACCTTGAAATTATTTGGAAATATTCCAGGATTTTAACCTTTTGCGCTGCTCAAATTTCGCATCGGAGAGGCCGACCCAGGCAGAGTCGCGCCGCTGACACCCTTTGCGGTTGCTCCCGCGCGCGGGTCCATGAGGGGCTGATCCACCGAAATGCTTGGTAAATTCCAGAACCCAGGCGCAGGACCGGAGGAATGCTTGCGAGTGAAAAATTTAAACTCGCTTGTCGATCAAGTTACTCGGGTTATCTTTTTGTCCATCGCCAACAGCGGGGCGGAAAAAAAGATGCTTTGGACGATTGCGCTATGGCTCGCGGCCCAGTTGCCAGTGGCAGTCGCGCTGGGTCGTTTCATCAGCCGAGGCGAACGAGAGATTCGGGCCAGCGCCGTCGAGGGTTCGAATCCCGACCACCGGCTGGCAGCGTCTTGGGCCGTGCGGCGCGCAGGCGCCAAGCCGCACTTCGGCGTCCCCGCTCAGGGTTGCGCCAGCGGCGTGATCCGGTCGTCGACCGGTCCGATCTTGATGGGCTTGCCGCTGATGGAGATCCCGAGGACGGCATCCAGCGAATTGCTCGGCAAGCGGGCCAGGTCGGGAACGTAGCCGAAGCATGTGCCGTCCGGCGAGCAGGTGACCGAACTGTCCCGTGCCCTGCAGCCGTATTCAGCGTCGGTGTCACGGATGCCGTAGGCCGTGCCACCCGCCCGCGCGCAGGCGGTGTCGACCGCGCTGCGCGACAGCGGTCGCATCGACACGGTCTTTGCGGATGCGGGCATGGCACTCGCCAGCATCGCCCCGCAGACCAGAGCGGTCAGCCACGACAATCGGGATCTCATGTTTCGACCTCGGCGAAGCACGCAGATTAGCTATTGATTCTGCGGCCGGCCTCGGCTCGGCTTCAAGCGGAAAGTGGCGACGGGAAGCCGCGGCGGCGGCGAGAAATCTAGGGAACCGGGGCTATCCCTTGCCGTTTCCCTTGGTTGCACCCGAGCGATAGATCTGCGATCGCGTGGTGCGAAGTCCGTAGACGCCATGCTGCTGCAGAGTCTTCTGCCAGCTCTGGAACTCCTCGACGGAAACCGAGTAGCGCTCGCAGACTTCCTCGAGGCTGAGCGCCCCGGCCTGGACTGCGGCCACCACCTGCGCCTTGCGATGGATGACCCAGCGCGTGATGCCCGGCGGCGGCAATTCGTCGATCTTGATCGGCTTGCGCCGACGCGACACCTTGGCGGCGGCTTCGTCGCCGACCGTCTGGTCATGACTCTTCGTTCCCGGAGCGCACGCGATCGCTCCCAGTTCAGCCTCGGGATTCGTCATTCTAATACCGGTGTGTTCAGATCACGGCCGGCGCGCACGGTTTCCACCGCAGTCGCCCCGACTTCCACTGCCCTCCGCGCCCCCGTCGTCGAACAGTGGCTCAGCGGTTGGAGGATTATGTCACAAACCCAGCGAACAGTTGCTGTGCAGGCGCGAAAGATGCCCGCCAACTTGCTACGGTTCTCTCATTTTGGTGTGACTCTGCGCTGAAATCACAATGTCTCCACTTTGCGGGACGGCGCGCCCGCGCCCAACCTTGCAGGGTGGCGCCGATGTTACAGTTCGCTCCGGACCCCGCGCTTGGGTCGCGCGTTTAACACCAGATTGAAACGCCTGGGTGTGAAGCTGCCTTGCTTCGGCTGTGCCGGTTGGTTATGGGTGGGGCAGGTGCTCGCGCAGGGCTCAACAGCAAATCGGAAACAGCCCGACTCTATGATCGAAGGAGCACGCGACGCAGTTTCGGCAAGGCGCCGGACGACCTTCACCTCTGCTCCAATTCGAGACGCGTAATGCCATTCCGTTGGGGGATTTTCGGCACCGGTGCCATCTCGGCCAAGTTCGTTGCGGGCCTCGCCGTGGCGCATGACGCCGAGGTATCGTTCATCGCATCCCGCACCCGGGAACGGGCGGAGCATTTCGCGCGGCAGCTCGGGATCGGGCGGGCGATCGGCGGCTATCACGAAGCCGCCAAGGCGGGCGGCGTGGACGCGATCTATATTGCCACCCCGCCCTCCGAGCACGCCGCCCATGCGCTGCTCTGCCTCGAAGCGGGAATTCCGGTGCTGGTCGAGAAGCCCTTTGCCTCTTCCGCCGCAGACGCAGCCCGCATCGCCGAGGCGGCGCGCACCCGTTCCATCTTCGCCATGGAAGCGATGTGGACGCGCTTCCTCCCGGCCGGACGCGCGCTCAAGGAGAAGGTCGCGGCCGGCGCGGTCGGCGAGGTGCGCCTGGTCGCCGGAAATTTCGGCAGCTCCCAAATCCCCGATCCGGCGAGCGGCATGTTCAACCCGAAGACCGGCGGCGGCGCGCTCGCGCATCTCGCCGCCTATCCGCTTTCGCTCGGCCAATGGCTGTTCGGGTCGCCGACGCTGGTCCAGGCGATCGGCACCATCGGCGCGACCGGCGTCGATGAGGACGCCGCCTTCCAGCTGCGCTATCCCGGCGGCGTCATCGGCTCCTATTTCGTGAGTTCGCGCGCCTGGGCACCCGACGCGTTCCAGGTGCTCGGCAGCGACGGCATGATCGCCGTGCGGGGCTCGGTGGTGCGGCCCTATGGGCTCGACATCGTCCAGGAGGCACCGCTCAAGCCCGAGCAGGCGCAGTTCGGCTGGAAGGCACGCTTGAAGCAGTACGGCCTGGTGCACCGGATCGCCCAGGTGATGGGGCGGTCGAGCCGCGGCCGCGGGAAGGCGCACAGCTTTCACTATGCCGGCAACGGCTATCACTACGAGGCGGACGAGGTGCGCGCCTGCATCGCGCAGGGCGCGGTCGAGAGCGCGGCCATGCCGCTCGACGACAGCATCGCCGTCGCCGAGACGGTGGACCGGATCCGCGCCGCCATCCGGGGCCAGCAGGCCGGGAGCGGCGCGGCGTGAAGATCGCGTTTGTCGGCTGCGGCTATGTGTTCGACATCTACATGCGGACGCGCTGGGCCTATCCCGAGATCGAGATCCGCGGGGTCTACGACATCGACGCGCGGCGCGCCGCCGTGGTGTCGCAGCATTACGGCTTCAAGGTCTACCCGAGCTACGCGGCGCTGCTGGCGGATCCCGAGGTCGAGGTCGTGGTCAACCTCACCAGCATCCATGCGCATTACGACGTCATCAAGCAGGCGCTCGAAGCCGGCAAGCATGTCTATTCCGAGAAGCCCACCACCAAGAGCCTCGAGCAGACGCGGGAATTGTTCGCGCTGGCCGAGGCGCGCGGCCTGGTGCTGACCGGGGCGCCCTGCAACCTCTATTCGGATGCGATCTCCACGGCCTGGAAGGCGCTGCGCGACAACGCGATCGGCAAGCCGGTGCTGATCTATGCCGAGATGGACGACAACCCGGCGCATCTGATGCGGCTCGAGACCGTGCAGAGCCCGACCGGGGCGCCGTTCCCCTATGCCGAGGAGCTGCAGGAGGGCTGCACCGTCGAGCATGTCGGCTATCACCTGGTCTGGATCTGCGCGATGTTCGGCCCGGCGCTCTCGGTGACCGCCTTCTCCAAGGCGCTGATCGAGCGCAAGACCGAGACGCCGCTCTCCCCCGCCGACACCCCGGATTTCTCGGTCGCCTGCCTCAACTTCGCCAACGGGGTGGCGGCGCGCATCACCTGTTCCTGGGTGGCGCCGCGCGACCACCGGCTGCGGATCATCGGCGAGCAGGGCGAGATCGTGCTCGACAACACCTTCCACGACCAGTCGCCGGTGCACCTGGAGCGCTTCTCGCGGGTCAGCCTGGCGGCGCGCAAGGCCTATACCGCGCGCAACCAGCCGCTGATCGGCCGGGCGCTCGGGATCGGCGGGCGGCGGCAGCCCTTGGTGCGGCGCTGGAAGTCGCATGCGGTCGAGGCCGAGCGCGGCGTCGGCCGCTCGCTGAAGCATCGGTTCGTGAGCTGGCTGCGCCGGCGCGAGATCTACGCCCAGGACAAGCTGCTCGGCATCGCCGAGATGATGCGGGCCATGGGCGAAGGCCGGCCGCAGCCGATGCCGCCGGACTTCCTGCTGCATCTCAACGAGCTCACCCTGCTGATCCAGGGCGCCGGGACCAACGGCATCGCGACCGTGCCCCAGACCAGCTTCAAGCCCTTGACGCCGCTGCCGGATGCGATCTCCGGCCGGCGCGACTATGCCGCTTCCTACCGTCCGCACAGGCTCGAGAAGCTGATGGCCCGCGTGGTCGAGAAGCTGCATCGGCGCTGAGTCCCGCCCTCCTCTCCATGGATCGACAATTGTCCGTACTCTGGGTCTGCAAACACATTCCTTATCCGATGCAGGCCGGCGACCGCGTCTATTCCGCGGAGCTGGCCCAGGCGGTCGCCCGCGCCGGCGTCGAGCTCCATGTCGTCGGCATGGCCGACGGCCCGGTGCCGGCCGCGCATGCCGGCGACCCGCGGGCGCCGCGCTGGCATCCGGTCGCCGCCCCCGAGCGCGGCACTTTGAGCGCCCTCGCGAGCCCGCTGCCGCTGGCCGCCGCGCGCTTCTCGCCGCCGGCCTTGCGCGAGAAACTGGCGGCGCTCATTCGCGAGACCAAACCCGAAGCGATCGTGCTCGACTATTACGGATCGGGCTGGGCGCTCGACACCTTGCGCGAACTCGGCGCGAAGCTGCCGATCGTCTATGTCGCGCATAACTTCGAGGAACAGGTGGCGCGCGACATCGCCGCCGGCTTCAAGGGCTCGCCGGCCCGCAAGCTGGCGGTCAAGCTCAATTCCGCGAAGATCGGCCGCCTGGAGCGCCGCATGGTCGAGGCCTGCGACCTGCTGGTCGCCCTGACCGAGAAGGACCGCGCCGACATTCTCGCCTGGTGCCCGCAGAAGCCGGGGCTGGTCCTGCCGCCGGGCTTCGGCGGTTACCGCGCCGCCGCGCGGACCATCGACGCCGCGGTGCCGCGGCGCGTGGTCATGCTGGGCTCGGTGCGCTGGATCGCCAAGCAGATCAACGTCGCCGAGTTCCTCGCGGTCGCCGACGGCGTCTTCCAGCAGCACGGCATCCAGTTCGACATCATCGGCGATGTCGATGAGAAATTC
Source organism: Dongia sp. agr-C8 (assembly GCF_054658695.1). Lineage (NCBI taxonomy): Bacteria > Pseudomonadati > Pseudomonadota > Alphaproteobacteria > Rhodospirillales > Dongiaceae > Dongia > Dongia sp. agr-C8. The sequence continues at coordinate 358,645 of NZ_BAAGHZ010000001.1, read as the reverse complement.
CGCGCCGACTGGACGCCGCGCCTCAAGGCGACGCGTTTCCTCGGCTTCGTGGACGACCTCGCCGCCGAGCTCCGCAACGCCCGGCTCGGCCTGATCATCGAGGCGGTCGGCGGCGGCTTCAAGCTGAAGGTGCTCGACTATCTCTTCGGCCGCATGCCGATCGCGGCGCTGGAAGGCTCGTTCGAGGGCCTGCCGCCGGCCGCCCTCGCCAACATCGTCACGGAAAAGTCGGCGCCGGACCTGGTCGGCGCGGTGCTGCGGCTGATCGACGACTTCCCCGCCCTCAACCGCATGCAGGCCGCCTGCTACGACGCGGTCCAGAACGTCTATGACTGGGACGGCAACGGCCGGAAATTCGCCGACGCGCTGGCGCGGCTGGCCGGCGGCCTGCCGCCGCTGCCCGCCCGGTAGCCCGCCAAGGAACGAATTGCCGGTCCGGCGAGTTTGGTTGCCGCCTTTCGCGTCCGGAAACCACGCTGCGCTGTCCTTTTTTCGAGATTCTCCCTTCCTTTTTGGAAAAAGAAAAATAGTATACTGCACTGCAACATGAGCCGGGCGACACCCGCGCGGCCGGCCCTTGCCGGATCGAACCATCTGGCGCCAGACGCCGCATCATTGGAGTAGGAAGTCCATGGCCGACAACCGCAAGGTTGCCCTGATCACCGGTGCCACCGGCCAGGACGGCGCTTATCTCGCCGAGCTGCTGCTCAGCAAGGGCTATGTCGTCCACGGCATCAAGCGGCGCTCGTCCTCCTTCAACACCGGGCGGATCGAGCATATCTACCAGGACCCGCACGAGACCAACCCGCAGTTCTTCCTGCATTACGGCGACATGGTGGATTCCACCAACATCATCCGCGTGGTGCAGGAGACCCAGCCGGACGAGATCTACAACCTCGCCGCACAATCCCATGTGCAGGTCAGCTTCGAGACCCCGGAATACACCGCCAACGCCGACGCGATCGGCACGCTGCGCCTGCTGGAGGCGATCCGCCTGCTCGGCCTCACCAACAAGTCGCGCTTCTACCAGGCCTCGACCTCGGAGCTCTACGGCAAGGTCCAGGAAGTGCCGCAGAGCGAGACCACGCCCTTCTACCCGCGCTCGCCCTATGCCGCGGCGAAGCTCTACGGCTACTGGATCACGGTCAACTACCGCGAGGCCTACGGCATGCACGCCTCGAACGGCATCCTGTTCAACCACGAGAGCCCGATCCGCGGCGAGACCTTCGTCACCCGCAAGATCACCCGGGCGGTCGCGGCGATCCATCTCGAGCGCCAGGACAAGCTCTATCTCGGCAACCTCGATTCCAAGCGCGACTGGGGCCATGCCAAGGAATACGTGAAGGGCATGTGGCTGATGCTGCAGCAGGACCAGCCGGACGACTACGTGCTGGCGACCGGCGAGACCCACACCGTGCGCTCCTTCGTCGAGAAGGCCTTCGCCGAGGTCGGCACCACGATCGAATGGAAGGGCAGCGGCGTCGCCGAGAAGGGCCTCTGCGCCAAGACCGGCAAGACCCTGGTCGAGATCGACCCGCGCTATTTCCGCCCGACCGAAGTGGACCTCCTGATCGGCGACCCGCGCAAGGCCCGGGAGAAGCTCGGCTGGAAACACGAGATCAAGCTCGACCAGCTGGTCGCGGAGATGGTGCGCGAGGATCTGAAGGTGATGGCCTCGGCGCCGATCATGAAGGGCGCCTAGCATGAGTGTCGGCAGCCCCTATTCGCTGGCCGGCAAGCGCGTCTGGGTCGCCGGCCATCGCGGCATGGTGGGATCGGCGATCGCGCGCCGGCTCAAAGCCGAGCATTGCGAGCTCCTGACCGTCGGCCGCGACCAGGTGGACCTGAAGCGCCAGGCCTCGGTCGAGGCCTGGATGGCGCAGGCCCAGCCCCAGGCGGTGTTCCTGGCCGCCGCCAAGGTCGGCGGCATCCTGGCCAACGACACCTATCCCGCCGACTTCCTCTACGACAACCTGCTGATCGAGACCAACATCATCGGCGCCGCCTTCGCGACCGGGGTCGAGAAGCTGATGTTCCTGGGCTCCAGCTGCATCTACCCGAAGCTGGCGCCGCAGCCGATCACCGAGGAGGCGCTGCTGACCGGCCCCTTGGAGCCGACCAACGAGTGGTACGCGATCGCCAAGATCGCCGGCATCAAGCTCTGCCAGGCCTACCGCCGCCAGCACGGCAGCGACTATGTCTCCGCCATGCCGACCAATCTCTACGGGCCGGGCGACAATTTCGACCTCAACTCCAGCCATGTGATGCCGGCGCTGATCCGCAAGGCGCACGAGGCCAAGCAGCGCGGCGACAAGGAGATCGTGGTCTGGGGCACCGGCGCGCCGCGCCGCGAGTTCCTGCATGTCGATGACTGCGCCGATGCCTGCGTCCACCTGATGAAGGTCTATTCCGGCGACGGCCATGTGAATGTCGGCTCGGGCGAGGACATCACCATCCTGGAGCTGACCCAGCTGGTCTGCGAGATCGTCGGCTTCAAGGGCGGGATCCGGCACGACCTCTCCAAGCCGGACGGCACGCCGCGGAAGCTGATGAGCGCCGCGAAGCTCCGCGCCCTCGGCTGGCAGCCGCGGATCGGCCTGCGCGAGGGGATCGAGGATGCCTATCGCGCCTTCCTCGAAGCGACGTCGAGGGCGGCGTGAAGGTCGAGTTGTCGTACCGTTTGAGCCTGAAGAGGAGCTCCTAAATTGTTGCAAGCTTTGCGCGCCCCCCTCAAGAAGGTCTACCGAGCGATCTTTAAGCCCAAGTTCGAAGGCTCGCGGAACTATTGGGAGTCTCGCTATGCTTCGGGCGGCAATTCCGGCGCGGGCTCCTACAACCGGCTTGCGGAGTTCAAAGCCGAGATCCTGAACACCTTCGTCAAAGAGCAGAACATCGGCAGCGTTGCCGAGTTCGGCAGCGGGGACGGCGCGCAGTTGCAGCTGGCCAGCTATCCGCAATATGTCGGCATCGATGTTTCTACGACCGCGGTGGAACTCTGCCGGCAGCTGTATGCCAACGATCCCACCAAACGCTTCATCCTGACCAGCGAATTGCCGGCCGGATTCAAGGCCGAGCTCACGCTCTCGCTCGACGTCATCTATCACTTGGTCGAAGATGCCGTCTTCGACCAGTATATGCGTTCCTTGTTCGGCGCCAGCACCCGTTTCGTCGCCATCTATTCCAGCAACATGGACAAGGCTTGGTCGGCGGAACACGTGCGGCACAGGAACTTCACCGCCTGGGTCGAGCAGAACGAGCCCAACTGGCGCCTCTTGCGCATGGTCAAGAACCGTTATCCCTACGATGAGAACGATCGCGACCATACTTCTTTCGCCGACTTCTACTTCTATGAAATCCAGCCTCGTGGCTCGTGAAAGCCAAACGCATCATCAAGACGCGTTCGGTTGGAGACGACCGTCTTGAGCGACAGGCGCGTGATGGTCTTCACGAACGAGGTTTTGCCCCTGTCGCAGACCTTCATAGCGGCTCATTGCGCGCACCTTAAGCGCTACCGGCCGACCCTGGTCGGCCTGATACGGGACAAGGGTATTACCGACTTCAGTTTTCCATCCGTGATCCTCTACCCCGATCGCTATCCATCGCGCTGGGAGAAGCTCGAATTCTATCTTGGCCGCTCGCAAAAAATGGCGCGGACGATTGCGGACATCAAGCCTGCGCTGATACACGCGCACTTCGCGGACAATGCCGCTCTCATCCTCCCCTATGCCAGGGCTGCCGGCGTTCCGCTTGTCGTTACTCTCCATGGATATGATGTCGGACTGCGGACACCGTGGCAGAGCATCCGAACCCAATTCATTCGATACCGGCGTAAGGCGCTCACGACGAAATCTGCCGCCGTGCTTCCCGTCTCGGAATACTTGCGTGACCGCGCCCTCGAGCGGGGCTATTCCCGCGCGAACATGAAGGTTCACTATCTCGGAATCCCGATACCGGAGACCAGGTTCACGCCCGCACGCCAGAAGCCGATGCGTATCGTCTATGCTGGGCGCCTCTACGAGAAGAAGGGCATCGACAAGGTACTCGCCGCCTATGCGGAAGTGCGGAAGACCATTCCCGAAGCCGAGCTTCACATAGTTGGGGATGGGCCTCTGCGGCCCCTGGTAGAGGCTGCCAAAGCCGAGATCGGGGGAATCGTCAGCTACGGCGCCCTTCCCCACCCCGCGCTGCTGGAAGTGATCCGAAGCGGGCGCTTATTTACGATGCCGAGCCGCGACGCGACGAACGGCGACTACGAAGGATTTGGCCTGGTCCTCCTGGAAGCTCAGGCATGTGGCATTCCCGTCGTGACTTCCAACGTCACCGGGACCCGGGAAGCGATCATGGATGGCGTTACAGGATTTGCGATAACGCCCACCGACCAACATGCTCTTGCCCGAGCTTACAGCGACCTTCTCTCCGATCCGGATCGCTGCGATGAGATGGGGCGAGCCGCTGCACAGTGGGTTAGAGAGAAGTTTGACATAGTCGAGAGAACCAAGATTCTCGAGACATACTATGACGAGGCGGCCCAGCTTGGCCGTATCAACCCCGCCGGCGTGATGTGACGGCCTCGATGTATTATGTCTGGTAGCTTCCTCGATCGACGTTTCGGCGCCCTAGCCTCTCGCGTCAGCTGGGCTACCCTTGCGCAGGTCGGAAAGGTAGCGATCCAGTTCGGCAGCATCGCAATCATGACGAGGCTGTTGCCGGTGTCGGACTTCGGTCTGCTGGCGATGGCTGCACTGTTCACGACCTTCGCCATGCTGTTGCAGGATATGGGCACATCGGCGGCGCTCATCCAGCGCAAGGAACTCACTCAGGAACTCGTCAACACGGTGTTCTGGCTCAACGTCTTCGTTGGTATCGGGTTGTGCGCCATTCTCATCGCCATCTCGCCACTGGCCGCTTTGGCATTCGCCGAACCTCGTCTGCAGAGCGTGCTGATCGCGCTTTCCGCGGTGTTCCCGGCTTCATCGGTCGGCACCGTGCCCTTGGCGCTCCTGCAACGGAACGGCCGGCTAAGGCGCCTTTGCCTGATCGAATTGAGCGCCGCCTCATTGGGCTTGGCCGCCGGCGTGGCTGCTGCCATCAATGGATTGGGCGTGTACAGCTTGGTCATCCAACAAGCGGTGGGAAGCGGCTTACAGGTCGGCATGCTTTGGCTCTCATCGGACGTGCGTCCTCAGCGTCGATGGTCGTTGGATGAGATGCGACGGATATGGGCGTTCACCGGTCATCTGGTTACGTTCAACACGGTCAATTACTTCGCGCGCAATGCCGACAACATGCTCATTGGCCGTTTCCTTGGCGCAGCGGATCTCGCCCTCTACTCCATGGCATATCGGTTTATTACCGCACCTCTCCAGTTCTTGGGCAGCGTGTCCAACCGTGTCTTGCTTCCGCTCTATAGTGAACGACAAGACCAGCCCTCCACGATCGGCACACACTTCATAAAGACGCTTTCACTCATTGCACTGGGAACCGGCCCGGCGATGGCCCTGTTGTGGGGCCTACGTCAGCCCGTGGTCGCCATTCTTCTTGGAGACAACTGGCTCCGTGTCGTTGACGTTCTCAGCTGGTTCGGGCCTGTCGGTTACGTCCAGGCAATTGGGGCGAACGTGGGCGTTGTACTCATCTCGCTCGGCAAGACAAGGATGCTGCGAAACCTCGGCTTCATCAACACGGCCGTCTATCTCGTCGTGTTTTTTGCCAGTGTCCGTTTCGGCATCGTCGGCGTTGCCACGGGCTATTTCTTTGCCACCTCGACGATTGCAATCACCACGCTCCACGTCACGCTTAAGCTGGTTCAGCAGAGCCTGCTGTCTCTACTTCGCGCAATCTGGAAACAGACCATCTTTTCCGTTGCGATTGGGATTGCAACATGGCTTCCGATTGACCTTGGCTGGCTCGATGGCTTTTCGCCGCTGATCCAACTTTTGATCCTGGTGCCGGCTGGCGCCGCATTGTATTTCGTGCTTCTGGTCGTTTTCGCGCGGGAACTGGTGCGCCCATTTCTCAAAGCCAGAATCGCATGAACGACGGATGGATGCCGCATGCAGAATGAAGATAGATGGGTTCCAACCAAGTTCCTGAAGAAGGGCGACGGCTGGGCGGCCTCTCGCAATGGGATCCATCCCACGTCGTGGATCACCGGAGATCTGCTCGCTGCTGCCTACGGACGCACCATAGCCGCCCATTGCCGCGGTCGCGTGATAGACGTCGGCTGCGGTCCTGCGCCGCTTTATGAGATGTATCGCAGCCGATCGACGAGCATCACTTGCATAGACTGGGGCAGTAGCCTGCATGATGTAAGCTTCTGTGACAGCTATGTGGATCTCAATCGCGAATGGGCCGGCATTCCGAGTGATTCATTCGACACAGTCATATCGACCGATGTCCTTGAACACCTGCATAGCCCGGAAACCTTCTTCTCAGAGGTGGCGCGGGTCTGCGCGCCTGGCGGCAAACTGATTCTTGGGGTTCCGTTCCTGTATTGGATTCATGAGGCCCCGCATGACTACCTCCGGCACACGGAGTTCAGTCTGCGGCGCTATTGCACCCTCAATTCGCTTGAGGTTGTCGAGCTCTTCAGCACCGGCGGAGGCCCTGAAGTCATGGCGGATCTTGCTCTTAAGATGATCCGGCCGCCCCAATCTATCGCAAGGGTGCTGCATGGCGTGGCGCGCGCCCTTCTTCGGTGTCCGCCGTTTCCCAATATCTCGAGGCGGACGCAGCAGTCGTGTCCGCTCGGTTACGTGCTGGTTGCTTCAAAACCAAATGACAATGCACCCCACTGAAGGGACTGTGTGCCCTTTCCTCTCGAAAGTGGTTGGCCGTTGTCGCCGCGCACCGTACTCTGGATGGAGGAATGATGGACTGACGGACGAGCGGAGCTGCTATGAACGCAACGCCTGGGTCAAGAAGTCTTACCAAGCGCATCCGGAGGAGGCTGAAGCGCCTCGCGGGCATGGATGCACCCGTTCGCGGCACGCATCCCCGAGAGTGCCCGATATGTGGCTATCACGGCGTGTTCCAGCAATTCGGCGATCCGCCGCGGCGCGATGCGCAATGCCCGAAATGCGCATCCCTGGAGAGGCATCGGCTTTTGAAGTTGTGGGCTGACCGGTCGGGCGGGTCGATTCCGCGCGGGCGCGCGATTCACTTCGCACCGGAGCCGGCCGTGGTCGGCTTTCTTTCGAAGCTGGCAACCGAATACGTCACTGCAGACATCGAGGCCGGCAAGGCCGATGTCGTGCGGAACATTGAAAACATCGCCGAGCCGGACCAATCCTTCAGCCTGATCGTCTGTTCTCACGTCCTCGAGCATGTCGACGACCGGAAGGCGCTCCGCGAATTGCGGCGGATTCTTCGGCCGAACGGCATGGCGATCCTCATGGTCCCGATCGTCGAGGGCTGGGACATGACCTACGAAAACCCCAACGCGACCTCAGCGGCCGAGCGTGAGCTTTACTTCGGCCAGTCGGACCATGTCCGATACTATGGGCGCGACTTCCGGGATCGTGTGCGTGACGCCGAATTTGCCTTGACCGAGTTCACGGCGATCGAACCCGACGTTTCCCGATACAGCATCCAGCGCGGCGAGAAGGTGTTCCTCGCGACGCTTGCTTGACAATTGCAGAGCCTGATGAAAGTTGATCCGAAGCCACCCGCAGCCAACACGCCCGCCCCACCCCACTCCGCCGCGCATTGGATCGCGGTGCGCGACGTCGGGCATTATTCCGAATACCGTCGCCTGCTGACCGCCGAGCTCCAGGCCCTCGGCATCGCGCTGGAGGCTGAGAACCCGGCGCCTGGCGCCACCCTGTTCTACGCCGCGATCGACGACCACTGGACCGTGTTCATGCGTTCCGCCTTGCGCGCGGCGCTGGGCGGGCCGCGGACGGTGGGGCTGTTCTTCCGGCCGGGGCAGTGCTTCCTCGGCAAGGCGCGCGCGCCGTTCAAGCGGCTGGTCTTCGCCGTCGCGTCGCGGCTGCCGCGCACTTCGGTGCTCATCATCCTGCCCTTCGACATCGACCGCCGCCTCGGCCAGGTTGCGAGCGACTGGCTCTACGACCCGCAGCTCTGGGACCTGCATTTCTTCGGCATGCCGCCGGCCGACGCCTTCCCGGCGCTGGACGATGAGATCGCGGCGGCGGCGCAGGGCCGGCAGGTGGTGCTGTCGCTGGGCCAGGTCGAGCTGCGCAAGGGCTTCGATGCCTTCGTCGAGATCTGGCGCCATTCGCCCGAGATCCGCGCGCGCTATCTCTTCGTCTCCGCCGGCAAGGTGAACGCGGAATCCCGCAACGCCGCCGACGCCTTTGCCGAAGCCGGCGGATTGCTGATCGACCGCCGCATGGAGGACGAGGAGATCCGCCATCTCTACCGCCACGCCGCCCTGATCTGGTCCTGCTACAACCCGATCCACGATCAGGCCTCCGGCATCCTGGGCCGCGCCGTGCAACTCGGCGTTCCGGTGATCGTCCGCGCCGGCTCCTATCTGGAGAAGCTGGCGCGGCATCTCGAGCACCCGACCGTCGCGATCCCGTTCCGCGATTCCGAAGCCGCCGCCGCGCAGCTCCTGAAGGCGACACCGCCGCCGCTCGACGCCGAGGTCGCCGCCACGCGCGTCAAGACGATGCGCGACCGTAGCCTCGCGGTACTGGCCCGCCATCTCACGGGAAGGACACTGCCCAACTCACCGCCGACAGACGGCACGCCGGCGGCCCTCTGACGGAACTCGGCTTAGACGCTCAGGATTGTTGGCCCTCAACGATAGGCCGAATGAGCCTGGCCGGATTGCCGGCATAGATGCAGTCAGCCGGGACGTCTTTCGTCACCACGGAACCGGCGCCGATCACGGCACCGTTGCCGATCGTGACGCCACCAATGACGATTGTCCCTGCACCGATCCAGACACCGTCGCCAAGGCGGATCGGCCGCACCACTCGTTTTCCAGCGCGCCGATCCGGTGGCCCGATCTCGTGCGTGTCAGTGAGAAATTTCACGAACGGGCCGATTGCGCACTTTGACCCGATCGAGGTCTCCGCTCGCATATAGACCGAGCGATTGATGAATGTGCCATTTCCGATACTCGCCGGAGCGGTAATCTCTCCATACCGGGCGATCATGACATCGTCGCCGATCGCCACTTGCCCGCCTTCTCGGCCGAAATGAACACTCAGGTCGATGTTGCAGTTTGAACCGAGAACAACGAAACCTGGCGCACGCCACCGAGCCAGAATCACCCGAAATCGACGCCTGATCTTCCCCAGCATCTTGAAGAGCACCACACTAACCCCGCGTTGTGGAGAAGCTTACTCTATCGCGTCTACGTTCCCCCGCAAGCGCAGCTTCGCATCCCCGCAAACCGCCGTTCGCCAATCGAATCTAGTCGTACCGCCGCCGCCTCGGCATCTTCGCCCGCAAGTATTTCAGGATGATGCGCTTGGCCTGGCCCTTGGTCGGGCGGCTGCCCAGCACATGGGTGAGATCGTGCCAGTCCGGCCAGATGTCGTAGCCGTCCTGGAAGATCTGCATGAACAGCGCGAGGTTCAGCCGCGGGTCGAGGTCGCGATGCTTGGCCGAGATCCGCGCATAGGCCTTGCGGATCCGCTCCGCCTTCGAGGAGATGCGGTCGCCGCGGTCCTCGTCGTCGTAGAGATAGCTCGGCGCGTCGGCGAGATAGGCGGGGCCGTATTTCAGCAGGATGCGGATGAAGAGATCGAGGTCCTGCCAGGCCGGCAGCAGCTCGTCGAACATGCCGACGCCGAGATAATGCGCGCGTGGCGCGAACAGCTGGTTGCCGACGACGTTGAGGCGGAAGAGATCCTGGTATTGCGCCGAGGGCGGCCGCTTCCACAGGCTCTCGGTCCCGGCGCGCATCGCCACCGCGTGCGAATAGAGGCCGGACGGCGTGATGCCGCGCGCGGCGTAGTCGTTCCAGGCCGCGATGAAGCTGCTGATGCGGTTCTCGGCAAAGGCGTCGTCGTCGTCCAGCCCGGTGACGAACGCGCCCTTGGCCTGCGCGATCGCGCGATTGCGCGCGACCGGCGCGCCCATCGGCTTGTCGTTGAACAGGGCGACCATGCGGGGATCGGCGGCGGCGGCGGCCTTGAGATAGGCCGGCGTCGCGTCGGTCGAGCCGTCGTCCACCACGATCAGCTCGATCTCGCGGTGATCCTGCCGCAGGACCGAGTTGACGGCGCGCTCGACCAGGGCCTGGCGGTTCCGCGTCGGGATGTAAACTGTAACAATCATCGGATGAATCGATCGGAGAGAACGGCCGAACCCCGAGAAGGTTCCCTGCGTCCGCCGCGGCAACCTGAGCCTATCAACGAGATCTCCAGCGCTCCTCGACCCTATGCGTTGCCTGTGGGCGGAAAGCCCGCTACCTTGCGCGGCATTCGGCCCCGGGGGCAATTTCGGCCCGTTTCAAATCGGCGAACGCCGCGCAAGTTCCAGAGATAGCCATACTATGAAGATAGCGGTCATTGGTAGCGGATATGTCGGCCTGGTGTCCGGCGCCTGCCTCTCCGAGTTCGGCCACCAGGTGGTCTGCATCGACATGGATGCCGGCAAGATCGCGCGGCTGAAGCAGGGCGAGATCCCGATCTACGAGCCCGGCCTCAACGACCTGGTCGAACGCAACGCCGCGGCGAAACGGCTCAGCTTCTCCACCGAGATCGCCGCGATCGCCGGCGCCCAGGCGATCTTCATCGCGGTCGGCACGCCGAGCCGGCGCGGCGACGGCCATGCCGACATGACCTATGTCTACAGCGCGGCGAAGCAGATCGCCGAGCACCTCCAGGACTATGCGGTCATCGTCACCAAGTCGACGGTGCCGGTCGGCACCGGGCGGCAGGTCGAGAAGATCGTCCGCGAGACCAACCCGAAGGCCGAGTTCGACGTCGCCTCCAACCCGGAGTTCCTGCGCGAGGGCGCGGCGATCAACGACTTCATGCGGCCGGACCGCGTGGTGATCGGCACCGACGGCGAGCGCGCCAAGGAGATCATGCGGCAGATCTACCGCCCGCTGTTCCTGATCGACACGCCGATCGTCTTCACCCGGCTGGAGACGGCCGAGCTCATCAAATATTCCGCCAACGCCTTCCTGGCGATGAAGATCACCTTCATCAACCAGATCGCCGATCTCTGCGAGCAGGTCGGCGCCGACGTGCATGACGTCGCGCGCGGCATCGGGCTGGACGGCCGGATCGGCGGCAAGTTCCTGCATCCCTCGCCCGGCTTCGGCGGCTCCTGCTTCCCCAAGGACACCCGCGCCCTCATTCAGACCGCGCGCGAGGCCGGCGCCCCGCTCTCGCTGATCGAGGCGACGCTCGACTTCAACGAGGAACGCAAGACCCGGATGGCCGAGCGGATCGTCGCGGCGCTCGGCGAGAAGCCGGAAGGCAAGACCGTGGCGGTGCTCGGCCTCACCTTCAAGCCGAACACCGACGACATGCGCGAGGCGGCCAGCGTCACCATCCTGCCTTTGCTGCAGCAGCGCGGCATCCAGATCCGCGCCCATGATCCCGAGGGCATGGCGGAGGCGAAGAAGCAGCTGCCCGACCTCGACTACCGCAACGACCCCTATGAGGCGATCGACGGCGCCGACGCGCTGGTGATCCTGACCGAGTGGAACAGCTACCGCAGCCTCGACCTCGACCGGGTGAAGGCGCTCCTCAAAGCGCCGGTGTTCATCGACCTGCGCAACATCTACCGCCCGGCCGAGATGCAGGCCGCCGGCTTCCGTTATTCCAGCCTCGGCAGGACGGCGTGAAGGTCATCCACGTCAACTCCACCGCCCATGACGGCGGCGCGGCCCGCGCGGCCCATCGGATCCATCTCGGCCAGCGCAAGATCGGCATCGACAGCCGCATGGCCGTCATCCACAAGAAGCTGGACGATCCCTCGGTGATCGCGCCGCTCGGCATGGCCGGCCGAATTCGCGCGGTGCTGGGCGGCCGGGCGGAGGCGAAGATCCTCTCCCGCCAGCGCAGCGCCAACACGGTGTTCCATTCGCTGGGCCTGTTCGGTTCCGGCCTCGCGCGCTGGCTCAATGCCAGCGATGCCGATCTCGTCAACCTGCATTGGGTCGCCGCCGCGACGCTCAGCATCGGCGAGATCGCGGCGATCCGGAAGCCGATCGTCTGGACCATGCACGATATGTGGCCCTTCTCCGGCGCCGAGCATTACGAGGACATCGCCGGCCGGCCGCGCGCCAACGACGGCTACACGCCGGCCTCGCGCGCCGCCACCGACAGCGGCCCCGATCTCGATGCCTGGGTGTTCCGGCGCAAGCGCCGCGCCTGGGGCGGCAGGACCTTCCACCTGGTGAGTCCGAGCCGCTGGCTGGCCGAGCGTGCCAAGGCGAGTTTGCTGTTCTCCCGCATGCCCTGCCGCGTGATCTCCAACGGCATCGACCTCGATCTCTACAAGCCGCTGGACCGCCGCGAGGCCCGGCGCGCGCTCAACCTGCCGCAGGACAAGCGGCTGGTGCTGTTCGGCGCGATGGCCAGCACCACCGACCGCCGCAAGGGCTTTCATCTCCTGGTGCCGGCGCTGCAGGCCCTGGCCCGCGATCCCGATGGCGGCCCGGGCACCGAGCTCCTGGTGTTCGGGGCGCGGGCGCCCCAGCAGCCGATCGACCTCGGCCTGCCGGTGCATTACCTCGGGCAGTTCGGCGACGATCTCGCCATGGCCTTGATCTATTCGGCGGCCGACGTCTTCGTGGCGCCCTCGCTGCAGGACAACCTGCCGAACACCCTGGTCGAGGCGCTGGCCTGCGGCACGCCCTGCGTCGCCTTCGAGATCGGCGGCATGCCGGACCTGGTGCGCGACCAGAGCTGCGGCGCGCTCGCCCCGGCCGGCGACGTGGACGCGCTGGCGCGCGCCATCGCCGCCGTGCTGGCGCGGACCGGCGAGCCGGCGCGGGCCGCCTGTCGGCAAAGCGCCGAAGCCCGCTTCGCCGATACGGAGGTCGCCCGGCAGTATCGCGAATTCTACGCCGAGATCCTGGCCGCCCCCGCCGCGCGCTGAACCGCCGGGCCCGGCCGATGGACGGCCTGGAACGGATCGGGTACAATCGGGCTTGCGGGTGACTCTCGCCAAGCCCACGCAGACCGGACGCAGACAGCGGAAAAATCTTGGCCGCCGCCAACCCGGACAGGACCCGGACGGCAAAGGCACGCGCCGCCGCCGCCAACCCGGACAGGACCCGGACGGCAAAGGCACACGCCGCCGCCGCCAACCCGGACAGGACCCGGACGGATTCAGGATTCTGCGCCCCCATCAGGGTCCGGTTTTTGGAATTTGTTGTATTATTTCAGATAGATAGGCCTATCTGACCAGGCTTCAAGAGGCGGGGGTTGTCCGGGTCAGCGCTGCCGGGTGAACGCCGCCCTGAGGCAGGTGCCGAGGAAGCCCAGCGCCCAGGCGAAATGCATGATCGCCGCGGCCGGCCCGGCGAGCAGCCCGCAGGCCGAGCGGTGTTTGGCCGCCAGCGCCAGCGAGGTGGCACTGAGGATCGCGGCATAGACCGCCGGCCAGGCCCAGCCGAGCGGCGTGAACGGGAGCGCGGCCAGGCTGGCCAGGAACAGCAGCACGTGGCCCGGCACCGCGGCCTGGCGCAGCCGCAACGAATCCGGATGCCGCAGCACGGTGCGGGCGCGGCCGCGGCCGTAGTTGAAATACTGCCGCCACAAGGCCCCGAAACTGCCGCGCGGGTGATAGTCGATGCGGATCTCGGCATCGAGATAGATCCGCCCGCCCGCCTTGCGCAGGCGGCAGTCGAACTCCGCGTCCTCGTTGTGGCTGAAGGTCTCGTCATAGCCGCCGAGCCGGCGGTACATCGCCGCGGCGAAGGCGGCGTGATGGCCGTGATCGACGAAGCCGCTCTTGGTCCCGGCGCGGTGCCGGGAGCCGCCGGTGCCGACCGGGGTGTTGGAGACCCAGGCCACCGCCCGCTGCAGGCAGGTATCGCCGATCGAATCCATCGGCACCACCACCGAATCCGCGCCGCTGCGGGCGAGGCTCTCCAGCAGCATCGGCACGAAATGCGCCGGGTAGCCGGCATGGGCGTCGCAGCGGACCAGGACGTCCCACTCCTCGGCGAGCTCCCGCGCCACCCGGTTGATGCCGGCCGACTGGATCCGCTGCGGATTCTCGATCAGCATGAGGTCGCTCGCCTCGGCCATCAGCTCGGCGACGATCGCGCGGGTCCGGTCGGTGCTCCCGCCGTCCGCCACCACGAAGCGGGTACGCTCGGGATCGAGCCGCTCGGAACGCAGGATGCCGATCAGCGCGCGGATGGTCCGCTCCTCGTTCAACGTCGGGATCACCACGACCACCCGCGGCTGGCCGCGCGGCGCGGCATCTTCATCAACATCCGGTCGGAGGTCGGCGCTCGATAGATTCACGGGCATTGCTCTTCCACTGTCATGCGATCGTCATCCTGGAGTGTCGTTTCCCGCGGAATAGGTTTCCGCCTTCGCTTCGGGAACGCGGGATCAGGCCACAGCGCAAGCGCCGGGTCCAGTCCCTCGGCCCCGCATCGGAACCACCGCCGGCTTCCGCCGTTCCGATGTTGGGGATGCTTAGCAAAATTCGGGGTTCATGACATGGGGCGTGCGTCGATCGTCCGCTGCGGCCGGGTTCTGGGCCTGCTGCTGCTTATCGGCGGCCTTGCGGCTTGCCCGCCGGCGCGCGCGGCGGGCTGGAAGCCGGTGTTCCGGGAATATTTCGACGGCACCGCGCTCGACCGCAACACCTGGTACACGCGCTTCATCTACAAGGACGGCACGCAGGACCGCCTGAACCAGGACCAGCAGGTCTATCGCGACGGCGACCACCACATCGTCGCCAACGGCATCCTGCATCTGGTGGCGACCAAGGTCTATGACGACGGCCGCGCGGTCGCCTATGAGTCCGGCATGATCCGGTCGCGCCAGACCTTCCGCTACGGCTATTTCGAAGCCCGGATCAAGCTGCCCAGCGGCCGCGGGCTGTTC
Organism: Dongia sp. agr-C8; assembly: GCF_054658695.1. Lineage (NCBI taxonomy): Bacteria > Pseudomonadati > Pseudomonadota > Alphaproteobacteria > Rhodospirillales > Dongiaceae > Dongia > Dongia sp. agr-C8. The sequence continues at coordinate 343,637 of NZ_BAAGHZ010000001.1, read as the reverse complement.
CCCGCCTTCTGGCTGAACTCCGACTACGGCCCGAACGGCCGGCTGGACTGGCCGCCGGAGATCGACATCATGGAATATGCCTTCAACGGCACGACCGAGCGCCCGAACATGGTGCATTCCGCCGTCGCCGTCGAGAATCCGACCGCCCAGGGCGGCACGCTGATCTACAACGACGTCAACTTCGAGCCCCGCTGGGGCTTCTACAACGCCCCCTTGGACATGTCGAAGGACTGGCATGTCTACGGCCTGCTCTGGGAGCCGGACACGGTCACGGTGTTTCTCGACGGCAGGAAGCTCTGGGTGCGGACCTATCGCTGGGTCTACAGCGACGCCGTCGCCGCCGGTCCGGCGCATATCCTGTTGAACCTCGCCGTCGGCGGCCCCTGGGCCGGGCTCAACGGCGTCGACGACGCCGCGCTCCCCGCGGGTTTGCAGATCGACTATGTGATCGTCTGCCAGCGGTCGGCGGCGGTGAGCGCGAAGCGCTGTGCCGGCAGCCCCTATACGCCCAAATGATGCGGAGCTTCAGTCCGGCAGATAGGGCGTGAGCTGCGGCCGCAACTGGGTGAGGAATGAAAGCAGCCGCTGCTCGCTCGCCTCGCTCGGCTCGGTCTCGAGGATCGGGGTCACCAGCCGCACCAGGGCGCCGTCGGTCCGCTGCCGCAGCACGGCGTCGCCCATCAGATGCAGCTTCACCGCGAACTCGTTGGCTTCGGTCCGGCCGCGGCCCTGGAACCAGTAATAGACCAGCGCCTTCTCGTTGCCCTTCTTGATGATCGCGCGGTTGGTGGTGAGCGGCGCGGCGCCGTCCTTGAGATCAACGGTGATGGGGCGGATCTCGCTGATCTGCCAGCCGCCCGCCGGGATGCAGATGCGCGGCGAATGGATCGCCTCGCCGATCTCCTGGGTCGAATAATACGCGACCCAGAGCGCGACCGCGCTCTTCTGCGCCAGATCGACGTAGTTGACGCTGAGATAATCCGTCGGCTTCAGCGAGTCGAGTGCCACCTGATCGACCGGCAGATCGATCCCCGACCATTGATCGATGTTGCGCGGGAAACGGCTGAACTCGGCGCGGGCCGGGGCGCTCGCATCGGGCAGCTTCAGGACCGGAAAGACCGCCGCGGTCACCAATGTCGCGACCAGCGCGGCGATCGCCGTCTTGGATGCGCCGCCCTGGGGCGCGGCCTTCGGCGCTGCGGGCGGCCAGGAGAAATCGAGCCGGTGCAGCAGCGACCGGTTGCCGCCGCCCAACAGGCAGAGCAGCTTGATCTCCAGGAACAGGATGGCCACGCAGCCGCAGAAGATCAGCCAGCCTTCGAAGTCATGGAAGAATCCCTGGGCGGCCTCGATGCCGAAACGGTCGACCAGGATGCCGGTGACGCCGATCCGCAGAGAGTTCAGCAGGATCGTGATCGGCACCGTGCTGCAGAGGATCAGCACCCGCTGCCAGGCCGGCCCCTTGTAGATATAGGCGCAGAGGAAGCCGAAGCTCGCCAGCGGGAACAGGTAGCGAAGACCGCTGCAGGCATCGGCGACTTCCAGCTGGATCGCGCCGAGATCGATGACGTTGCCGTCGAGGAATACCGGGATGCCGAACAAGCGGATGGTGCCGGCGCCGATCTGCGAGGAGATGAGCTGCAGCTGCGCCGAGAGATTGGCCTGGAGCAGTCGCGCCAGCGGGATGCCGAAGCCAAGGTAGAGCAGCCCCGGCCAGACCGAGCGGGCGCGCGCGTCGCCGGCCACGGCGGCGAACAGGCCGACCAGGAAGAAGAAGATGCCGATCTCGGCCAGGTAGACGAAGGCGGCGACCTTGCCGAACATGCCGAAGATGAGGCCGATGACCAGCAGCCCGACCCCGGTCCAGCCCGGACCGTCGCCGGCACCGGAGCGCCGCAGATCGCGCGCCAGCATCACCGCCGCCAGCACGGGGATGATGGGGCCGTAGTTGTATTCCTCCGACGTCGTCCAGATCCGCACGATGGTCGAGAGCGGGCTCCAGAAGATGTACCCACCGAGCAGCAGGACGATCGCCGGAAGCAACCCATAGCGGATTGCGGGCGCCAGCTGCAGCCCGGGGCCAATTCCCGGCATCTGCCGGGGCATCCTCTGGGTGTCGAAAATGATCGTCTCTCCCGGCAGTCGGCCTCTGGCGCGAACTGCGCCGCATGTTAGCGGATGGGGTCGGGAACAACCATGATTTTCGGCCGTTTCTCCGGCACCGGCGCACCCACTTGTGATGGTTCCGGTGGTCATCTGCGCCGGAGGGCCCGCTGACACTTTCCAATCGTCACGGCTTTCCTCTATTTTCGGGTCGCCCAGCCCGTTGCGCTTCGGACTGGCCCGCCGGTGGTGTTAACCACCATCGGCCAAGCGGCGGTTGCCGCAGAAATTTCCGGGAGGTGCAAATGATCCAGAGTCGGGGCCATTTCCCGCGCAACAAGAGGTCGACGGCACGCAATGGCAGGCATCTCGAAGGCGATCGTATTCGGCGGGGCCGGTTTCATCGGCTCGCATCTCCTGGCACGGCTGGCGCGTGACGGGCGTTACGACCGGCTCTACAGCGTTGACATCGCGAAGCCGCGCTTCGAGGTTGCCGGCGTCCATTACCTGACGCATGACGTCCGGCAGCCGGTTCCCCCGGACCTCTGCGGCGCGGGTCCGGCGGACATTTTCAACCTGGCCGCCGTCCACACCACGCCAGGGCATGAGGACTGGGAGTATTATTGGACCAACCTTCACGGCGCCACCCATGTCTGCCGCTTTGCGACCGAGACCGGCGCCGAGAACATTGTCTTCACCAGCTCGATCTCGGTCTACGGCCCCTGCGAGCAGCAGAAGGATGAGGATTCACCGCTCGAACCCAACAGTGCCTACGGCCGCTCGAAGCTGCTTTCCGAGAACGTCCATCGGCTTTGGCAGGCGGAATCCGGCGAGCGGCGGATCACGATCGTCCGTCCGGCGGTGATCTACGGGCAGCACGAGCGCGGCAACTTCACCCGCCTCGCGCGGCTGCTGGCCAAGGGCCGGTTCATCTATCCGGGCCGGCGCGACACCATCAAGGCCTGCGGCTATGTCGAGGACCTGATCTCCTCGATGCTGTTCATGCGGCAGCGGAACAGCGCGGTGGTGACCTATAACTTCGCCTATCCCGATCGCTACACCACGGAGCAGATCTGCGCCGCCTTCTGCAAGGTCGCGGGCTACAAGATGCCGCGTCTGCTGGCCCCGTCCTGGTTCATGATGCTGGGCGCGTTCGGCTTCGAGATCCTGAACGCGCTGGGGTACCGGAACACGGTCAATCGGCCGCGCATCGCCAAGCTGCTGAACTCGACCAATATCATGCCGCGACGACTGGTCGAGGCCGGCTTCCCTTACGGCTTCGACCTCGGAACGTCGCTACAAGACTGGCGCGCGAAATCGACCGCCACGGACTTCGATTGATGGAACCAAGTCTCGGCGGCTTCACTTCGGTGGAGTGCTGCGGTGCCCCGACTTCCTTAACGATGCGGCCCACGTTGACAGCCCAGCGGGCCGTTGCAATGGTGAATCGGACGGCCGCACGCCCCGAGCCTGAGGAGTGAAAATGCCTGAAGCCTTGCATCGCTATCGTCGCCTTGGATTCGCTCTTCTTGCGGTCGCGACAACCCTGATGACCTCCGCCGCCATCCCTGCGCAACCCGCTCTCGCCTCGGGGTGGGTGATCACTTTCGAGGACGACTTCAGCGGCTCCAGCCTCGATCGCTCCAAATGGTATACGCGATATATCTACAAGGACGGCAAGCTGGATCACCTGAAGAACGAGCAGCAGCGCTATGGAGATGACGGCAACCACGTGGTCGAGGACGGCATTTTGAACCTGGTGGCCAAGCAGCCGAACTCGAAGGGCCTCTATCCGTCGGGGATGATCCGGTCACGGCAGACCTTCCGCTACGGCTACTTCGAAGCGCGAATCAAGATGCCGAAGGGCCGAGGCTTGTGGCCCGCCTTCTGGCTCAACTCCGACTATGACGAAAACGGCAAGCTGAACTGGCCGCCGGAGATCGACATCATGGAGTTCGTTCAGAATGGCACCACCGAGCACCCCAATATGGTGCATTCCAACGTCGCCATGACCAAGAAGGGTGTCCAGGGCGGCGACTGGATCTATCGCGACCCGGACTTCGATCAGCGGTGGACCTTCTACAACGCGAAGGAGGATTTGACCAAGGACTGGCACGTATTCGGACTGCTTTGGGAGGAGGACGACACCGTCACCGCCTACCTGGACGGGAAGAAGCTGTGGCAGCGGAAATACAAATGGGTCTACAATGACGGGCGCAAGGCGGGACCGGCGCATATCCTGATCAACCTCGCCGTCGGCGGGCAATGGGCCGGCAAGGGCGGGATCGACAACGCCGCATTCCCGGCATCGCTTCAGGTGGATTACGTCCGCGTCTGCAAGCGGTCGGGGGACACCCCGGGTCAGGAAACATGCGGCAGAAGTGAGTACGCGCCCAAGTGACCGGCCGGGAACGACGTCGGCGCTTGAAGTCCTGCCCGGCCGCCAGGCCAGGTGATTCCTTCGGCATGTCGGTTCTCGGCTGCAGCGTTGGGGTGGGCAACAGAGAATGAGCAGCGTGGACCAGCTCCAGGACAAGCCCTTTGTCACTCGCAGCGACACGACCCAGGCTGTCCGAGACGAATCTCTCAAAGACGCGCTCAAGAGTTCGGATCTCATCACCCCGAATGGTGCCTGCTATCTCGATTTCGTCCGCGTCGTCGCGACAAATCTCGTGCTACTGGGCCATTCCCTGGTTCTGTTCGAACTCGCGCCGCCGACGCCGCTCGGGGGCATTGGCGTGACGCTGTTCTTCTTGCTGTCGGGCTTCCTCATCACGATGGCCGCCTGCAGAAGATGGAAGCGCGCGGAACCGCAGTTCCTTTCCTTCATGATCGATCGTTGCGCACGCATATTCGTGCCGTTCGTGCCGATCCTGATCTGCGTCGCAATTCTAAACGGCATCTTCGACCTGCCGCGCGCCGACCCTCTCGGCGTGAATACCGGCCCGATTGCGTTCTTGGCGAACCTGTTCTTGCTCAACGACTACCCGGTCCTTCAGGCCGCCAGCCACGTCGCGAACATCGCCGACTTCTATCCGCGCGCTTACAACACGGCAGAACCGTTCTGGACCATTCCGATCGAGTTCTGGACATACGTCGTCTTCGCGGCCTTCTTCTTCACGTTCCTCCGCAGGGAGTCTTTGGGTCTGGTGAAGCTCGCGCTGCTGGGAGTCGCGCTGCCCATCTTCCTCTGGAACGCCTTCGCCGGAGGCGCCGGGGATCTCAGCCTCATCTGGATCCTGGGCTCGCTGGCGGCCTGGCTCTGGCTCGGGGCGACCGTCATCCGGTCGCGATCCATGGCAGCCGGCCTGATCCTGGTTGCTTTCGGCGGGTTGTGCCTGGCGGGACGCGTCCTGAAGGCCGGCTTCGCAATCTATGAGTTCCAGCAGGGCTTCTTGATCGCCCTGATTCTCTTCGGCGGATTCCTGATCGTCAATGCACTGCACCGACGTGCATGGTTTGTGGAAAAGGGGTTCGGCTTCCTCGCCGGCTACAGCTATTCGCTATATCTCGTGCACAACACCGTTCTCATTTTCTTTCGTGAAAAGATGTCGGCTTCGCTCGGCTCGGCGTTGACCGCCATTGTCGCAGCCCATGCCGTCGCCTTCGTTTTCTACCTTCTCTTCGAGAGCCACTATCACAGGGTCGGCCGGTGGCTAAAGAACCGATTGCGTCTCCAGTAATCTGGCTTATCTCACGATGCCGATCGCGGAAAGCGCGCTGCGCAGCGCGGGAGGCCGCGCGCCAGGACTGAGGCGCCAGTGGATCAGCGCCTTGGCAATCGCGCGCGGCGCGAGCAGCACCAGGAAACCCCAGGCGGCCGTCGCCAGCACGGTCGGCAGCGGCGCCCCTTGGGGCGTCATCGCCGCGCGGACGATGTCGCGAAGCGCGTGCAGGGTGGAATCGCCTTCAATCGGATGGCGTTCGGGCGCCAGCCGATAAGATGCGATCCGAAACCGCAATTGCGGGAAGGCGAGGTGCCTCGCGCTGTCGGGTATCGCAAAGCCCGCCTTGGCGGCGATGCGTTGCGCATACTCGAACCGCCGGATCGCGTTGCCCGTCTGCCAGCCAAAGCGGCTCTCGTCGAGTTCCGTCACCGCCCCGTCGTTGCGCCCATGCACCCGGTAATCCACCAAAGGCTGGTCGACCGTGACGACGTCGCCGAGGAACGGCGCGGCGGCAATGCAGCAGGTGTCCGGGGCCTTGCCGCAGGATTCGTCGAGCGGAAAGATCGCTGCGAGACAGGCCCTGGAGAAGAGATTTCCCGAGCACGGCGGCGTCGGATACGAGCCGGTGGCCAGTGCCCAGCGCCGGACCTTGGTCGGATCCGCCGCTTGGGCCGTATACTGGGGAAACAGCGAGCCGCTGGGCCTACCTTCGGCATCGATGACCCGCATGCGGAACTGAACCTTGCTGACGCCGCGATGCCATACCCGGGCTGCCGCCCGCATGATCGAAGGGTGAAGCACGTCATCGGAGTCGAGCAAGATGACGGCATCGCCGCGAGAGCGGGCAAAGCCCACGTTGCGCGCGGCGACCTGACCGGCGTTCGGCTGGAAGATCGCGGTGATCCGGTCGCCGAACCGCTCGATGACCGACCGAGAATCATCGGTGGAGCCGTCGTCAACGACGATGACTTCCACGTCCGGCCAATCGATCGCGAGCGCGCTTTCGATCGCCAGTCCCACATACTCCGCGTAGTTGTAGTTGGCGATGATGACCGAGAGCGAGATCGTCGGCTCGGTCATCGCAACCTCCCCGCCGGCCGTATATTATCCGCGCTCGAGAAGTTCCCGGCGTGCGGCACAGGCGGCGGAAGCGGAGCCCGCACCGGGCCATACTGTCTCGGCCAGAGGGCGACCAGGATGTAAAAGAGCGCTGTGACGTCGGGCGCGAGCAGCACCCCGCCCCACAGGATGAACCAGCCGAATATGATGCCGACGCGCAACTCCGTCGGGACACGTGACCCAACCATCGTATAGAGGATCAGGCCGGTGAATGCGGCAAAGCCGAGCACGCCGTATTCCGTGGCGAGCTTCGCCCAGGTCGGGCCGGCGACCTCATAGCCCACGTCGCTGGATGCGATGACCTTGAAGATCGAACCAGGTCCATGCCCAATCAGCAGGGACCAGGGCGTCGAATCGATATAGTCGCGAACGAATAGGAATGGCGCCACGAAGCGGGCGAAACCGCTCGAGCCGACCGATGTGAATTCGCCGACCCGGCCGGCGGTAACAGACAAATTCAGCGCGTCGCCGAAGACGAAGAAGACGAAGGCGCCGCCGAGCAGCATGATGATGAGCCGCATCACCGTTCTCGGGCCGAGCGGAAACAGCAGGCCGACTCCCAAGGTCAACAACCCGGTCCCCGAATAGGACAGGAGGATGGCGAGCCCGAGTGTCGCCAGCCGGATCCAGCGCCACTTCGGATGCAGAGCGAGTTCGCAGAGCAGCGCCAGCGCCAGGACCTGGGAAAACCGAGAGGGCTCGACGAAGAAGAAGCCGTTAGATTTGGTGAAATGGCCGCTGACGCGAATGACGGTGTTGTAACCGACCCCGCCGCGGAACATCTCCGGAATGTAGTCGGTGAAATTGAACAGCCAGGGCCACTTCACCACGAACTGCAGGAAGAACTGTGCGATCCCGGCGATCGCGCAGAACAACATGAGATTGAGAAAGACGCCAAGGGTCCACCTTGCGATGTATTGCGTCCGGTCGGTGCTGCGCGCCACGAACACGAAGACAAGGTAGGCGGCGACGATCAGGAGAACGGAGGAACTCGAAGCGATCTCGGCATTGACGACCCAGCTGACCAGGGCGACGCCGGCGCAGCCGATGAACAGGAACATCCGCATCGGATCGATCCGGGCGAGGCCCAGGAGCAGCAGGACCAGGACGACGAGGTACTGGGCAATCAGGCCGACGCTCAGAAAGTAGCTGCCGATATTCAGCTGGAACCGACCGAGCATCAGGGTGCTCGCCAAGGCGAGGATGATGGTGAAGCGCAGGATGGCGGGAATCCGCGGTGCGCGCACCTGGCTTGGAGCGCTCGCATGGCTGCGTGGCACATTCCCGGCTGAACGCAATCCAGCCTGCTGCAGGGTCTCAGTCAATGCGACACCCTGGCTGGTCGGTGGATCCTGGCATCATGGCAGTCTCGGGCATCGTGCGAACAAACCGAAGGGCGCGGGCAAGGCGGGTGGCTGAAAACAGAATGGGGCGGTGGTGGTTCCAAAAGCTGCAAACTCGTAGGCCCGCGCGGCTTGTCGTCGGATCCTGCGGCGAAGCGGTCGGCGCACGATAGCCAGCGCATGCCGTCTTGTGAAGCTGAACGGGCAATTTTTCCGGCAACATCAAGAAGTTATGCTGCCCGATCCCGGCAAGTATCGCAGTAGAAATCGAGCACGCTCCTTACATTATCGTGGCACATCTCGTCCTGGAATGGCCGCCGGCATTGGTTTGCCGACGCCGGGAGGGGATTGAGGCTCGAAGTCGCGGCAGCGGGGGCCAGCCTTTGATTTCATAATACAAATAGACGTCGCCAATTTTGCCGCAGCCCGGAACAGACCGGCGCGATCGCACATTTATTGGCATTGCAAATCGCGGCAGGCTCTGCGATTCGTCGTTTTTCATCCGTGATGGTTGTCAGTTACTCGATGCGGCCAAACCTGTTCATTGTGGGTGCGATGAAGGCGGCGACCACGTCCATCGCGCAATTCCTGGCATCGGTCGATGGCGTGCATATGTGTCGGCAGAAAGAGCCGCACCACTTTTGCACCGATCTCTATCAACACCCCGAGTTCTCCAGCCTGCCGCAGATTCGCGGCTTCATGGGCCAGCAGTGGATCCGGGACCGTGACGAATACCTCGCGCTGTTTCCCGGCGATGGAGACAGTCGATATGTAGCGGAAGCCTCGACGACCTATCTCTATTCCCAGACCGCTGCCCGGGAGATCGCCGCGTTCAGCCCCGACGCTCGCATCGTCATCCTATTGCGGCACCCCGTGCGTCGCGCTTTCTCCGAATACCAAATGAACCGCAAAATCGGCTTGGCGAAGGGCTCGTTTGCCCAGGAAATGGCTGCCGACCTCGAGCGCTACCAACGCGGCGAGTTCAAGCTGTTCGAGCGTTATGTCTACGCTGGAATGTATGCAGCGCAGGTCGCGCGCTTCCTGGAGGCATTCCCGCGTGAGCGGATATTCATCGCCGCGATCGACCGGCCGGGCCGCGATATCGACGGCGTAGCCCGAGAGCTCTGCGGCTTCCTGGGACTGGAAGCGCAGTTTGGGGTGCCGCGCCTGAATGAAGCCGGGCTGGCGGCGTTCCCCACTCTCAACCGCCTGCTGTTCGAGAGCGGTATCAAGGGCTGGGTTTCGCGGACGCTTCCACCCGGCGTCAAAGCCAGCTTCAAGAAGCTCTATTACTCCGACGCGACGCCGCCCAAGCTCGGCCAGGAAGACCTCGAGCGCTGGACGGAAGTCTTCGCCGCCGATGTGTCCGCGCTGAGCCGACTGGTGAACGAAGACCTGGGCCACTGGACTGGACGTGCAGTTCCAGGAGCCGACCGCCCGCTGGGCCTCGCGGAGGCCTAACCTAGAGTTTTGCCGAAGTCGGCAAGGTTGCGGGGACCGGCGGATGGCCCAGTTTCGGAAACAGCCTGCGCAACATGCCGGTGACGCGAATTTCAAACAGCTTGTAGCTGACCGTCGCCACTGCGAGGGCTATCGGCAGTGAGATGACGAAAAGGAGTGCCTGGCTGTACTCCTGGCGACCGAGATCAAACGCGTAGAGCATCCGCTTCACGCCGGCCAGGATCGGAATGTGCCATAGATAGAAGCTGTAGCTGATGGCGCCCAGCCAGACGAATGTTGGCGAGCCGAGCAGCTTGCCCAGCAGGCCATATCCCTTGGTGATCCCGATCAGCGCTATTCCACCGAGTGCCGCGACCAGGATCAACCCGGCCTGCAGCAGGAGTCCCTTAAGCAAGGGAAACTCGAGCGGCGCGAGCGCCTCCACATGATCACCGGCGGCATCGACGAGCAAACGCGTCCCGACCAGGAAGGCGATAAGAAACAGCAGCGGAAACCGGGCGATCCGATCGATGCGCGACGGCTTCAAGAAGCGATAGAAGACGATGGCGCCCGACAGCATCATCAACGTCCTCGGGTAATAGATCAGCAGCCCGCAGGCAATGACCGCGAGCATCGCGATCCCCACCTTGCTTCCGCGCAGCAGCCAAGCAAGCGCGCAGAACCAGTACAGCATCATCTCGTATGCCAGGGTCCAGGCGATCGGATTGATCGCATCGATGCCGAAGAACGGAGGAGCCGCCAGGAAGGATCCGATGATCCGCGACGGCTCGGGGAAAGCCATCCCCATCGCCAGCTGAACGGTGATCGTCGCTATCGTGCTCGCCCAGAGCACCGGAAACAGCCGCGTGATCCTGTCCCACATGAACAGGGCCGAGTTTCGTGTCCGCAGCAAGCTGCCCAGGATCACGATGCCGCTGATGCCGAAGAACAGCTCGACGCCATGCTCCAGCGTATTGAGTAGGAAGTTGGGCACGCCCGACGCGAGCACGGGGATCGTCCCGGCCCCGGAATGATGGACGTGATAGAAGAACACGAAGAGGCAGAACAGGCCGCGGGCGCCCTGGATATGCGGATTCTTCTTTCCCCGCGCATTCAACACGCGCTCGGCGCTGGCGCGCTCGGCCCGACCGCTGCTGGGATCGCCACCTTGACTTTCGCCGGAAGCGGCCGGAGCGCCGGCCGGGTTCTCCTGGGCTGGCGACGGAACGGGAGGCTGCCACGTCAAATCTGTCATCCAAATCGCCTGTACGAGCCTCGATCCGAGTTCCTACCATGGACCACGGCAGCGCAGCGGAGAATTCTTCCGCGGCGCGATGTCGACAGGCCAAGCCTTCGCCGAAGTTCCACGGATTTGTGAGAGGCTGCGCATAAGGTGAAATTCTCAATTCACCCGAAAAGCAAAACCCCCGGTCTTTCGACCGGGGGCCTGATATCCGAATTCGAAGCTTGTTAGACTTCAGTGCTGCGGCGACGCCGCAGTCCGATGAAGCCCATGCCGCCGATCGCGGTGACGAAGAGCAGGAGCGCACCCGGGATCGGTGCCGTCGCCGCCGCGACCTCGGCGAAATAGGCGCCGCCGAAAAAGCCTGACGTCGTACCGGCGATATGGATCAGATAGTCGCCCGCAGCGAGGATGCCGGCGATCGAGAAGCTGCCGTCCGGCGCCAGGGTCAGGGGGTTGCCGAGGAAGGTCGCCGTGAAGCCGTTGATGCCCAGCAGCGTGAAGGGCCCGAAGCTGATGTCGATGTTGTTGATGGTGCCGCTGACGAAGGACGGGTTCGTCACCGTGAACTTGATGTCGTCGGAGATCACGGTGGGTGGCAGGAAGAAGCCCAGCGCGCCGCCAAAGGAGGCATTCGACGAGTCTGTGACATCGCCGAGATCGATGGTCGCGGCCTTGGCCGAAACCTGCGACGTGGCGAACGCCAACACCGCAAACACCAAAGCCAACATAATGCGCTTCACGAAAGCCTCCTGTAGAGCGAGCGGCCACGGCCGCCTTCCGACGCCTTTAACTTAAAATTTACCAGACCCGAACGCAGCGTAACAAGAAAAAGTTCCCGTATTCGGGTGCGAAACTCGGATTCGGAACCTTGCCTCGGGAATTTCAATCGCCCCAAGGCCTTAGCGATTAAACCGCAGTCGACGCCATCCCCCGCTGGCGGCGCCAGATCATGACGCCCGTGCCGAGCAGCGCACTCAGGAACATCAGGATGGCCGGCGGGATCGGCGTGGTGGTCACGGACAGATTGATGCCGGCATAGTCGCCCGAGCAGCCACACAGGCCGAAGCCGATCTTCAGCAGATACTGCGTCCCCGCAACCAGACCGGCCACGATCGAGGCCGCCGGCGGGTCGGAGTCATAGGCCTGCAGGGTGCAAAGCGCGCTGGCGCCGCAGTTCGTGTACTTGCTGCCAGTGTAAGTGAACAGGCTCAGCGTCAGCCAGTCGAGCGGCTTGGCGCCCGGATCCGACACCGCGAGATCGGTCACGGTTGCGTTCAGCGTCATCGACTTGGTCACGGTGAACGGAACGAAGGTGTAGGCTTGGCCGTAGTGGCCATTGCTGGTATCGCCGAAATCCAGCACTTCGCTGAGATTGAAGTCGCTGTTCGGACCGGAGATGTCGCCGCTGCTGGTCGGCGTGAGGAAGACTTCAGCGTTGCTGCCGCTGGTGCTGTAGGTGATGGTGACCGCCTCTGCCGGCATCGCACCGAGCGCGACCGCCGCAAAGAACAGCACCGACATCAGCAAACGATTCATCTATTCCTCTGATTCCTACCCACAAAACTCAAACTCAGCCCCGGGAAGCGGCGGCCAAGCGACCTTCCTCGAATTTCAGCGGAATGTTCCGTGTATTTTAGGCATTCCGCAAGTGCGACACATAGTTAACGATTGGTCTTAGAGATTGCTGGGAGCCCCGCTTTACAACGAAATAACCGGTGCGAAAGTCCGCGGATTCGGCCTGTTTCCACTGGACCAAAATCCCGCCTCTTGTGCAACTGCGAAAGGTGGAATTTTACCAAATATTAAGCAACCAATATACGATGGTGTGGTTGATCTGCGGGTTCCGGATTGGCGGCCCGCGAGGCAGTCCCTAGAATTCCCCCAGTGGTTGATAAGGGGCTGGCGGAAATCCGCTTACCAATGCCGGGCCGCTCCGCTAATGTGGGAACGATTTCGCGGTTGCAGCATAAACAGCGGGCGGGTTCGCGCAGACCGAGCGGTCAGCCATCCGACCGAATGGAACCGTCGCGGGGCACGTGAGTAACATCCGGGACCCGAGCCCAACTCCGACGGTTGCTATAGTGGGGACACGCTGATGGAACATATCGAAAAAGCCTTGGCCCGCGCCCGGGAGATGCGGTCGGGTCATCGCAGTTCCAGTGCGCCGAACGATTCCGCGCGGCGGCCGAATACGCAGGCCTCGGTGCACGGCGTCATGCCGGACTACACCGAGACCGCGGTACTGCCCACGAATGCCCGCAAGACATCGGAGGAGCGTCTGGTGGCCGACGATCTGCGCAACCCGGTGGCTGACGTCTATCGCGTGCTGCGCGCGCAGGTGCTGCAGCGGATGAAGAAACTCGACATCAGCACGATCGCCGTGACCAGCGCCAGCCACGGCGACGGCGCCACCACGACGGCAGCCAATCTCGCGATCTCGATCGCGCTCGACGTGAACCAGACCGTGCTGCTGGTCGACCTCAATCTCCGCGAGCCCAGCATTCACCGCAAGTTCGGCCTCACGCCGGCCAAGGGCATCGAGAACTACCTGCACGGCGAATGCGACATCAAGGATTGCCTGGTCAATCCGGGCATGCGCCGCCTGGTGGTGCTGCCGGCCTGCGTCTCCAAGGGCGAATCCGCGGAATTGATCAGCTCGCCGCGCATGGCGGCGCTGGTGCGCGAATTGCGCAACCGCTATCACGACCGCATCATCATCTTCGATACCCCGCCGCTGTTGGACTCCGGCGAGACGCTTGGCTTCCTGCCCAATGTCGAAGGCGTGCTGTTCGTCGCGCGGAGCGGCCATACAACCAAGACCGAACTCGACCGGGCGGCCGACCTCCTGCGCAACTACCAGATCATCGGGACCTTGCTGAACGGATCGCGTTGACATCAGTGCCGCGGATCGGCTTCACGCCGGTCCGATCCGAGTAAGCGTTGTATGGACGAGAGATGTACGAAGCCTTCTTCAATCTGAAGAACAAGCCGTTCAGTCTGCTGCCAGACCCGGAGTTCCTGTTCTTGAGCAGCCGCCATGCGGTCGGCCTCAGCCTGCTCGAATACAGCCTGACCGGCCAGGCCGGCTTCTGCGTCATCACCGGCGAGATCGGCTCGGGCAAGACCACGCTGGTACGGGCATTCCTCGGCCGGGTCGGCCGCGACTTCACCGTCGGTCTCATCTCCAACACTCACCACGCGTTGAAGGACATTGCGGCCTGGGCGATGACGTCGTTCGGCCAGAAGCCGAGCGGCACACATCCGGCCGAGACCTATCAGGAGCTGATGGAGTACCTGATCGCCGAATACGGTGCGGGCCGGCAATGCATCCTGATCGTCGACGAGGCGCAGAACCTGTCGATCGAGGTCCTCGAGGAGCTGCGGCTCCTGTCCAATATCAATTCCGGCAAGGATCTGCTGCTGCAAGTCGTCCTGGTCGGGCAGCCGGAGCTGCTCGAGAAGCTGCGGCGACCGGAGCTCTCGCAGTTCGCGCAGCGAATCGCGGTCTCGCATCACCTGACCCCGCTGCCCTATGCGGAGACGCGCCGCTACATCGAGCATCGGGTGAAGGTGGCCGGCTCCGACCGGCCGCTGTTCACTGAGATGGCGATGGGCGCCGTGCAGTATTTCTCGGGCGGCATCCCGCGCCTGATCAATTCGATCTGCGACATGGCGCTGGTCTATGGCTTTGCCGACGAGAAGCCGGTGATCGGCGAGGATCTCGTCTTCCGCGTGGTGTCCGACCGGCAGCTGAGCGGCATCGCGCCATTTGCTCAGGCGGTGCCGGTGGATGATCCGGCGGTCCGGGCCGAGATCATGAAGCTCGCCAATCTCGGTGCGGCCGCAAGCGGGGCGCCGGCCGAGGCCGTCGAGCGCAACGCTGAACCGCCGGGCGCGGTCCCGACGTCTCCGATGTCCGACCTGGTCGCCCCGATTCCGGAGCAGCCGGAGGCGAGCGACGCTTCGCCCGCCCGTCGCTCGTCCAGCCAGCTCGCGCCGATCGCTGCCCACCAGTTGCCCGTCGAGGAAGCGGCCATCCAGCAGGTGCTGCTGAGGGAAACACCTCGGCGCGAAACGCACATCCAGAAGCGCCCTTCACGCGAGGCTTCGACGCCGGACGCGTCGATGCGCGAAGCACCACCGATGCAAGCTCCCAGGCAAGCGCCGCTGGGAACAGCTTCGCGTTCCAATCCGTATTTCTTCCGCGAAGTTGACGATGACGAAGAATTGCTGCTGACGCGCGAGATGAATGATTCTTCGCACAACGCACACAACCATGTCGTTCCGGCGCCGCGTGCGACGTCGTTGATTTCCCCACCGGAGCGCGGCGAGCCCTACCTCGAAGCGCCCCGCAACACGAGCGCCACTCCGCTGCGCGCGGAACTTGCTCCGAATCAATCTCATGCGCCGGAAGAAAGCGGGAAACCGGTCGTTGATCCAATGCCATGGCCGTCGATCAACGAGCGGCGACTGGGCGCTCCGATTCCTGCAAAAGAACATGGAACCGGAACGCTGCCACGGCGTTCCTGGTGGCGTCGGAGTATCGGGCACAACTCTTGAAATTCGGGATGAACTCGAACTGCGACAGGAATGTGGACGACATTCCCGGCGCAAGGACAGGCCCGGCGTAAGGACTGGGATTGATCATGGCAAACTTCGCTTCCTCAAAAGAACTGCGGACGGTCAGGGGTCTAGAAGAAGTTCCAGGGGAACACTGACCAACGGGAGCCGTCTCGATGGAACTCAACAACCCCGCCGTTCATGCTGGCGATTTCGGCAGAACGACGGCAGGCGGCCGTGTCCGCGGTTTCTCGCCGCAGAATGTCCGGCTTCTCGGCGTCGCTACCGATTTCTCACTGTTCGTGATCGCGATCGTCGCCGTGGCGCTGTCGATGGGCGAGGACCCGTCCGATCTCTATCGTGTCGCGCAGATCTTCATCGGCGCCTTGCTGATGGCGTTGTTCGCCGGCGCGTGCCTGCTGACACGCCTGCATGAGCCGCGGGTTCTTGCGCGCACCTCAGTCGCGACCCATTTCCTGAAAGCTGTCGCCTGCTTCGGCGCGCCGCCGGCGATCACCATGTTGGTTTGCGCACCGTTCGTCGGGCATGGCGACCCCAATGTCGATCGACTCGCCACCTGGCTCGGCTACAGCGCGGTGGCGGCGGCTTCCTTTGCGGTCGTCTCACGAACCGTCCTGTTCGGTGGGCTCGCCGGGGCCAGCAAGCGGCTGGTCGTGGCGCAACGGGTCGCGGTGGTCGGCTCCGGCGAAACCGCCGGCCGCCTGATTCGCTGGCTCGAAGTCACCGAGCCGCGCCTGGTTGAGGTCATCGGCATCTTCGACGACCGGAGCCGCGAGCGGCTCGTGGACAGCCATCTCGCGCCGTTGGTGCGCGGCAACACGGCCGACCTGATCGAGCTCTACAAGAGCACGCCGTTCGACAGGATCGTGATCGCTTTGCCGCATTCGGCGGAAGACCGCCTGCTGCATCTGCTGCGCAGGCTCCGTCAGCTGCCGGTCGATATCGCTCTGGCGCCGGATCTCATCGGCTTCCGCTCGGCCAACCAGGGGCAGTCGGAGATTGCCGGGCTGAAACTTTACAAGCTGACCGATCGCCCGATCCGCGAATCGCAGCGCCTGGTGAAGGGCGCTATCGATCGTCTGCTTTCGGGGCTGGCATTGCTGTTCCTGTCGCCGCTGCTGCTGATGGTGGCACTGGCGATCCGGCTCGACAGCCGCGGCCCGATTCTGTTCCGGCAGTCGCGCCAGGGTCTCGGCGACAGCCTGTTCCAGGTCTACAAGTTCCGCACGATGCATGCGGATCAAGGCGATACCCGCGGGCGACGGCAGACCCAGCGCGACGATCCGCGGGTGACTAGGATCGGCGCCTGGCTGCGCCGCACCAGCATCGACGAGCTGCCGCAG
The DNA here is from genome assembly GCF_054658695.1 of Dongia sp. agr-C8. Taxonomy (NCBI): domain Bacteria; kingdom Pseudomonadati; phylum Pseudomonadota; class Alphaproteobacteria; order Rhodospirillales; family Dongiaceae; genus Dongia; species Dongia sp. agr-C8. The sequence goes on along the minus strand of NZ_BAAGHZ010000001.1, from coordinate 326,794 downwards.
TTGCTGAACGTGCTGCGCGGAGAAATGTCCCTGGTCGGGCCCCGCCCGCACACGCCGCACATGCTGATCGGCGACAAGCAGATCTTCGACCTGGTGGACGAATACAGCTTTCGTCACCGGGTGAAGCCGGGGATCACCGGCCTGGCGCAGGTGAACGGCTATCGCGGCGCCATCGACACGCCCGAGCATCTGCGGGCGCGCATCGACTACGACCTCTACTATATCGACCATTGGTCGCTGTGGCTGGACATCAAGATCATGTTCCGCACGGCGGCGATCTGCTTGCGCGGCGTGAACGCATACTAGGAACATCGGCCGCAGCGGGGCGCTTTCAGAGGCTCCGCCATTGCCGCTTTTGGGCTAGGTTCGGCCCGTGATCGCATTACCGGAACGTGCGCAACATACCGCCCGCACGCTCCCCCACCATCGTGTGATTCGACCGGTATTTTACTCTCGAATTAGAGTCGATTCGATGGGATGTTGCGGCGGTCGGCGCGTAGCCTGGTAGTAGTGAACGCGCGGTTTCCGGGAGCACTTGACGATGCGGATGCTGTTCCGCTGTGCCGGCGTGGTTGGTATCGCCGCACTGCTTTGTTTGGGCGGCTGCGATTCGCCGAAGGACCTCGAGGCCAAATACATCGCCAACGGCAAGGCGCTCTATGACAGCGGCGACCTCGCCAAGGCCGCGATCGAGTTCAGAAACGCCCTGCAGATCCAGCCGGCCAATCTGGAACCGCAATACTACCTGGGGCTGATCGCCGAGAAGCAGGAGAAGCGCGACGCCGCGGCCGCCGCCTTCCAGAAGGTCGCCGACGCCGATCCGAAAAATTTCGACGCCAATCGCAAGGCCGGCCAGTACGCCCTGTTGGGCGGCAATGTCGACGGCACCAAGCGATACGCGAAGCAGATCCTCGCCAACGCCCCGGACAAGCCCGAGGGACATACCTTGATGGCGGCCGCCTCGCTGCTGGAAGGCAAGCTCCCCGAGGCCGAGAAGGAAGCGCGCGCCGCGCTGGCAATCGACCCGAAGAATGTCGATGCCCTGGTCGTCCTTGCCGGCCGGCAGGCGCGCGGCGGCGATCTCGACGCGGCGCTTGCGACCGTCGAGCAGGGCTTGGCCAACAATGCGAAGAGCACCGACCTGCTGCTGGTCAAGCTGAAGGTCCTGTTCGACCAGAAGAAGACCGCCGAGGTCGTCACCGTGCTGCGCCAGATGCACGAGATCGACCCCAAGAACCCGAACTACGTCATCGACCTTGCCAATCAGCTGGCGCTGGTCGACCAGCTCGGGGAGGCGGAGACGATCTTCAAGCAGGCGCTCGAGGCCAATGCCGACAACGACGCCTTGATCGCCGCCTATGCCGGCTTCCTGGTTCAGAAGCGGAGCCTCGACGAGGCGATCAAGCAGATCAAGGTGCTCGCCGAACAGACCAAGCTGGCGCCGAAATATGTGCTGCTGCTGGAGCAGCTCTATGTCCAGGCCAGGAAGTTCGACGAAGCGACCGCGCTGATGCACGATCTCGAGCAGAACGGCGCGAATGCCAATGACCGACTTCGGGCCAAGGTCGAGCTGGCGCGCCTCACGGCCCTGCAGGGCAAGCCGGACGAGGCCCTGGCGCAGATCGAGGCCATCCTGAAGGATGATCCGCAGAACGAGCCGGCCCTGCTGCTGCGCGGCGGACTCGAGCTCAACGCCGGAAAATACGACGCCGTCATCGCCGATGCTAAGTCGGTGCTGCACAAGGACCTGAACTCGGTCGCCTCCCTGGTCCTGCTCTCGAAGGCCTATGAAGCGACCGGCGACACCGTTCTCGCCATCGACGCGCTGCGCAACATCACGCGGCTCGCGCCGAACGACGTCGACACGCGGCTGCGGCTGGCCAGCCTGCTGGCCGCCAAGGCTCCGGACGAGGCATTGCAGCATCTCGACGTGGCGATCGCGCTGCGTCCCAACGCGCCCGAGCTCAAGGTGCAGAAGGCGGAGTTCCTGGTGCGGACCGGCGCTCCGGACAAGGGCGAGGCGCTGGCGGAGACCCTGATCACCGACCCCGCGACGGCTGCTGTCGGCCACCGGATCGTCGCCCAGTCCGCCATGGCGCGCAGTGACTTCGCGACGGCGATCACGGAGCTGACCCTGGCGACGGAAGGCGGCGAGCCGTTCGAGAAGACCGGGCCGCTGCTGGTCGCCGCCTACATGCGGTCCGGCAAGCCCGAGCTTGCGGAGAAGCTGCTCGCCGATCGCATCGTCAAGGATCCCGGCGACGCGAAGTCGATGGTGCTGCTGGCGGCGGTCCGCATGCAGGCCGGCAAGCCTGACGAGGCGGAAAAGCTGCTGCGGCAGGCCGTGGCAGCGAAGCCGGATTCGACCGAGCCCTATGTCAGCCTGGTGCAGCTGCTCTCACGGCAGCGCAAGAACGACGAGGTCGTGAAGATCGCCGAGGTCGCGGCGCAGAAATTCCCCAATGACCGCGGCATGGCGCTGGTCGCCGCGATTGCCTACGACACGTCGGGGAATTTCCAGGCGGCTAAAGCGAGCTATGAAAAGATTCTGACGAAGTGGCCGGACGATGCGGTGGCGGCCAACAATCTCGCCGCTCTGATCGCCGATGTGTGGCCGGCCGATGCGCCGCTGCTGGATCGGGCGCGACAGCTCACCGAGAAGTTCAGAGGCTCCGACAACGCCGTGCTGCTGGACACGCTGGGTTGGGTGCTGGTCCGCCAGGGCAACTTCGACGATGCCGCCATCCTGCTGGCGCGCGCAACCTCACTGATGCCGGACAATCAGCAGATGCAGTTCCACTACGGAATGGCGCTCAAGGGGAAGGGACTGACCACAAAGGCGCAGGCCGCCTTCTCGCTGGCCTTGGCGGGCAAGCCGGACTATCGCGGCCAGGACGAGGCCCAAGAGGTGTCCGCGACTTTGAAGTAAGGCGAGACGCGCCAGGGGTCGGCGGGGGCACGATCGACCGACCCGCCTGACCATCCTGGCCGAGACGTCCTACGGATTGATGCGGGTCTGCAGCGCCGCCCAAAGCACGTCGAGCGGCATCACGAACGCATCGAGCGCCACCAGCGCGCCGGCGACAGCCGCGATGACGGCGAGGACCGCCGCCGCGATCTTCACCCAACGGTTGGTACGTTCCCGCGGCGTGGTGATGTAGGGAACCGTCGCAAGCGGCACTTCGCCGAACACACGCTCCAGGCCGCGCGGTTCGTAGACCTTCGAATCGAGCATCTCCAGGGCCAGCATGGCGCCGGCGGCGAGCAGAACCGACATCGCGAGGCCCGCCAACAGCAGCACCTTCCGGTTCGGCTTGATCGGGAGCTCCGGAAATTCCGGCGCCTCGATCACGGAGAAGGTCTCGCTCTTGCTCTGTTGCTCCATGCTCTGGGCAACCTGGGCATCCGCTTCCTTGTCCTTGAAATCCTGATAGCGCTTCACAGCAGCATCGTATTGCTGCCGCAGGGAATTGTACTGGCCGGACATTGCCTGGGTCTGGAGCACGCGCTGTTGCATGTCATCGATCTTGGCCTGCAGCGCCGCAGTCTCCATCTGCAGGCCTTGCATCAGCGCGGTGGATTCGCCGAGCTGGTTCTGCATCTGGATGTACATCGGGTTGTCGGGCGGCCCTTTCGGCGTCGAAAGCATCGAGACGCTGGGCTCCTTGCCGATCTCGGCCTTGAGATCTTCGAGCTGCTTGCGCAGCTTCTGCACATCAGGATGCTTCTCGCCGTAACGCTGCAATGCTTCCGACAGCTGAGCCTGCAGTTGGGACAGGCGCGCCTGGGTTGAGGTCGGCTCGTCGCTGGTGCCGACCTCGGCCTTCAGCGAGTCGATCTGCTTCTTCAGGTGAACCACCTGCGGGTGCTTGGGGCCGTACCGCGCCGAGAGATCGATATACTGAAGCTCCAGCGCCATCAGCTGGGCTTGCGGCGTCGCCGGCGTCCCGCCGGCAGTCATCGGCATGTATGGGCTGATCTGGCCGAGTTGCCCCTGCAGGAAGGCGCGCTTCTCGGTCAGCTGCTCAAGGGTGCTGCGGTTCTGCAGCAGCTGGCTCTGCAACTGCTCCAGGATCCGCATGTTGGTGTCGATCTGCTCGGGCAGCGTGCTGGAGTTCTTGGTCTTGAACTCGGTCAGCCGCTTCTCGGCGTCCTCGACATCCTGATAGAGCTTCAGCGACTGCTGGGTCAGGAACTCGGTCGTGCCCGCCGCCTTTTCGGTCCGGGTCTGGACGTTCTCCGCGAGATAAAGGTCGGTCAGCCGGCTCGCCACCTGCTGGGCGACGCGCGGATTCCGGTCCTCGTAAGAGACCGTGAAGGCGATCGTCGCCTGCGGCTGGTTGCTGTTGCGTGCGCTGCTGACGAAATCAGCGCTCAGCACGGCAAGGTCGATCTTGCTGCGCAGGAGGTTGATGAGTTCCGAACGCGGCGTGGTCGCCAGCGCCGCCTGGTAGAGACCGAACCGATCGATGATCTCGCCGAGATTCTGGTTGGTCATCACGCGCTGCTCGATGACCTGCAGACGCTGGTCGGCGTAGGTCGAGACTGTCGACTTGACCAGGTCGCTCGGAACGTCCGGCTCTTCGATCAGGATGGTCGCGGTCGATTGGTAGGTCGGGGGCCAAATCAGCGCAATCGTCAGGGCGCAGGAAAAAGCGACGAAGCCGACCGCGACGCCGATCCATTTCCTGCGCCGCAAGGTGTGCAGGACATTGATGTTGGCCAGCAGATTGTCGCCGTCGAAACCCAATGGCCCGGATTGGACGATGGCCATTCTAGAATCCACTCCAGTTGAGGTCGGGAAGTGCGTAGCGAAGCGTGATAAACGCCGCATTGTCATAGGCGGATCCGCCCGATTCGACGTTCTTGTAGCGGAATTGATAGGACGCCTGGAACTTGAGATCCTCGGTGATGTTCCAGTTGACGGCCGGCCGGACTGTCAGGTAGCGCGCCACGCCATTTTCCGACTGCGTCTCTTGGTCGTCGACGTAGCTGGTATTCAGCGAGAACGACGTGAGCTCGGTCATCTGATACGACAGGTTGACCGAGCCACGGTTGCGCGTCCGCTCCTCGCCGTCGCCGGTCGGTTCGGTGTCGCGCGACAGCGTCACTTGGGCGTTGGTCTGATCGTTGATCTGGTAGTTCATGTTGAACTGGAAGCGGTAGCCGATGCTGTCCTGGTCGCTCCCGCCCTGGCGATGGGTGACGTTGTAGTTGAGACCGGCCGCACCGCCGATCGTGAACCTCTCGGTCGGATGATAGTCGTAGCCGAACAGTCCGCCATAGGTGTCCTGGCTATTCGTGGTATCGCCGTCCAGGCCCTCGTTGTCGTTCTGATCGGGCTCGAAACGCGAATAGTTCAGGCTGGCAGTGATCGAAGCCAGCTCACTCAGGTCGTGGGAGTAGCTGACCGTCGGGCCGTAGTCCTGGTAATCGGTCTTTTCGGGTGAGTCGTAGGTGGTGCGCAGGTATCGCGCGGAAACGTTCAGACGGTCGATCGGCGACAGCAGGTAGTCCCAGGACGGATTGGCGTCCCAGCGATACAGCCGGATCGAATCATTGACGAACTGGTCGGTGGCTTCCTGATCCGATTCCAGCGTCGTGTCCCGGTCGAAGGCGCCACGGAAGCTGACCTTGCTGCGTTCGCTCAGGGCCTTCGACAGGTTCAACCGGGCGAACTGATCGGCGGAATTGAGATCGGAGTGGTTGATGTACTCGTTGAACTCGAACAGGCCCTGCAGAGAGATGCTGGAGGTCGGGCTGGTCCGCGACAGCGTGAACTCCGGTATGGTCTGGGAGCTGAAAGTGCTGATCTCGTCGTTGGGCTGCAGCAGCAGGTTGCTATTGTAACCCATCCGCTGGGACAAGGCGGATTCGAACGTCCATTCCTGAGCCAAGGCGGTTCCTGTCTCAAAGCACATACACAGGCTGCCAAGCAGCAGCCCGAATGCCAGCGCGAGGGCGCGATTCACCCCGCGCAGTCCCCGCCCACCGATGGCCATAGCACTCCCCCGAAGCAAAATTATCGATCAGAAACCCAGGCCTGCCTGCGGCACGACCACCACGTCGCCGCCCTGCAGTTGGATGTTCATGTTGAGCTTTTCTCCGTCCTCGACACTGGAATAGTCGAACGGAATCTTGGTCTGCACCCCGCCGCTGTCGCGGCGCAGCACGATGATCCGGCTCTTGCTGGCAAACGGCGTCAGGCCGCCGGCCAGGCTCAGGGCCTGCATCACATCGACCTGCGTGTCGGTCACGAAGGTACCGGGCTGCTTCACCTGGCCGATCACCGAGAAAGAATTGCCCGAACTCTTGACTAGCGAGACGGTAACTTCCGGATCGGTCACGTTCGGCAGCATGTTGCCGGCGCGGAGCGCGTCGGCGATCTTCTTCGACAGTTCGCTGAGCGTCAGACCGCGTGCATTGATGTTCCCCACCAGCGGAAAGGCGATGCCGCCGTCCGGCTCGACCGCGACGTCACGGTCGAGATCGCGCTCGCCGTAGACCGAGATGTGGATCGTGTCGCCGCCGTTGATGCGATAGAGCGGTTGTGGGGCCGCCTGCGCGATACCGGGTTCAGCGGTGGCCGGCTCTACCGTCGCGGGCTCGGCCGGGGCCGCCGGCGGTGCCGCTGGCGTCGCCGCGGGCGTTGCCCCCGCAGGCACCGTCGTGACCGGCAAAGTCGCCGCGGCGGGTGAAGATTCCTGTGCGATGGCCGATCCGGCCGTCAAGGCGGCCGCGGCCACGATTAACGCAATACCTCTGAGGAGCCGTTTCATTTTTTTCTTCCCGTTTTCGACCCGTCGTCCACGACCGCCAAGTTCGATGCACACCGGTGTTATCGCAGGCAAAATAATCTAAATTTGCTTGATGATACAGCCAAATACCAAGCGTTAATCATGTCCTGTTGTGATTTGGTTAATGGGCCAATCGAACTCGGGGCGGCAGGCAACGGAATGTTGCTGGAACTGCCCGGACCGCTAGTCGCGGGCTCCCCGTAAATGCGCAACGCGCCGGGAAGGTTGCGTTTTTGCCGCCCGGATTCGGGCTCAGTCACGCGTGATCGCGCCGGTCCGTGCTACGATATTCGTGGTATTCATTTCTCAACCAGAACGGGTTGCGCACCACGCCGCGGCGAAGGCCCGGAATTAGATGGTTAATCACAAGATCGTGGTAGCAAATTCACCGGTTTTCCGCCCGCTGATGCAGATAAATGACCTAAAGTTTGGAATAAATTCGAAAGCGGATCTGCCAGCCGTGGCAGCGGATTCTCCTTCCGCAGCGGCCGGGGGCTTCTTCGTCGGGGCAGAATTTGATGGATATGCGTAGTCCAAGTCGGAAGTTGGAACTCCTAGGACTGGCATCACCCGTCGCCAAACGCGCGCCGACCGCCCGCCTGCAGCCGCAACAGCTCAGCTATATCAGCCTGGCGATCGATCTCGCTCTGTTCATCGGCGCGGGGGTGCTGGCCTGGATCGTCGCCGCTGTTCCCGCGGCCGACATCTATCGTCTGATGGCGCTTGGCATCGCAGGCATGGCCTGCATCATCTTCCTCGGCTTCTGCCGGTCGCTGAAGGTCCACGACCCGCTGCTGCTGCTGCACACCACCGCGCTCTCGCGCATGCCGCGGATGATCGTCTGCACCGGCCTGCCGCTGCTGTTTCCGCTCGCGATGAGCCTCGTGTTCGTGCGCAGCGCCGAGACCGAGGTGCATCACCTGATTTCCTGGCTGCTGTGGTTCGAGCTGATAGCGATGTCGGCGACGGTCGTGGCGCACGGCTTCTTCCAGCTGCTGCGGCCGATGCTGAGCGGCCGCATCCTCGCCCGCCAGCGCGTCGCCATCATCGGTGCCGGCGAGTCTGCCGCGCGATTGATCAAATGGGTGGAGCTGACCGCACCCGGTTTGTTTGAGATCATCGGCGTGTTCGACGACCGCGACAGCCGCCGCACGCTGAACTCCAGCGTCGCGCATCAGATCCGCGGCAGCACCGCCGATTTGGTGGAGCTCTACAAGTCCGCCGCCTTCGACAAGGTCGTCATCGCCCTGCCCCATTCGGCGGAAGCGCGCCTCTTGGACTTGCTCCGCAGCCTGCGCGTCCTGCCCGTAGACATCGTGCTCGCCCCCGACCTGATGGGCTTCAACGCCGCCGATCAGGAAACTGCGGAAATGGCGGGCCTGAAGCTGCATTCGCTGGCGCACCGGCCGATCCGAGAGCCGCAGCGGTTGATCAAGACCGCGATCGACTTTGCCGCGGCATCGGCAGCCTTGATCTTCCTTTCGCCGCTGCTGGTGCTGATCGCGCTCATCATCCGGTTCGACAGCCAGGGTCCGATCTTCTTCCGCCAGCGTCGCCAGGGTCTCGGCGACCGGCTGTTCGACGTCTACAAGTTCCGCACCATGTATTGCGACCTCGCCGATCCGAAGGGCGCAAAGCAGACCAAGCGCGGTGACCCGCGGGTGACGCGCATCGGCGCCTTCCTGCGCAAAACCAGTCTCGACGAATTGCCGCAGCTCATGAATGTGCTGCGCGGGGAGATGTCGCTGGTCGGTCCGCGCCCGCACACGCCGCACATGTTGATCGGCGACAAGAAACACTATGAGATCGTCTCGGAATACAGCTTCCGGCACCGGGTGAAGCCGGGCATCACCGGGCTCGCGCAGGTCAACGGCTATCGGGGCGCGGTGGACACGCCGGACCAGCTGAAGGCGCGCGTCGATCTCGATCTCTACTACATCGACCACTGGTCGCTCTGGCTCGACATCAAGATCCTCTGGCGCACCGCCTTCGTCTGCTTCTCCGGCCGCAACGCCTACTGAGCGTGGGCTCGCGGCTAGGCCCCGATTCGAGCGGCTAATCGACTCACAACAAACGGTTTTTCGGCGGGGATTTCGGCAGCGGCCGAATCCGCTATCATCCCGAGCACGCCGTCTTGAGCGCGGCGACCGGCAGTGAGGTGGATCCCGTGGTCGAGCAGTCCCTGCAGTTTCCCGTCAAGATCGATCTGAAGTTCCCCCTGCCGGACGGCCGCATGCTGGTCCAGGGCCCGCTCACCTACAACACCGACGGGCTCGCCACCCAGCACAATTGCGAGTTCATCAAGGATCCGAAGTTCGCCGCCGCCTATGCGTTCGGGATGACGGACGGGCCGCAGGGCCGGCATCTCGAATGGCGCGTGCATATGGCGCTCTGGGTGGCGGTCCAGGCAGCGCAGCTTCCCGGCGATTTCATCGAATGCGGCGTCAACACCGGGATCGTCTCCGGCGCCATCATGACCTATCTAGATTTCGCGAAGCGCGCCGACCGGACCTATTACCTGCTGGACACTTTCGCCGGCATCCCCGAGGAGCAGATCACCGATTCCGAGCGCAAGCTCGGAGTCGCCGGCATGAACGCGAAGTACCAGGGCGGCGACAGCCTCTTCGCCATGGTGCAGCGAAAGTTTGCGCGCTGGCCGAATGCGAAGCTCATCCGCGGCCGTGTCCCCGACACGCTGGGCGAGGTGACTTCGCAGAAATTCGCTTTCGCTTCGATCGACATGAACGTGGTCGAGCCAGAGATCGCTGCTGCCGAATGGCTCTGGCCCAAGCTCTCCCCCGGCGGCTTCGTGCTGCTCGACGACTACGGCTGGGCGCCGCACATCCACCAGAAGCGCGCCTGGGACGTGTTCGCCAAGCAGAAGGAGATCGAGATTCTGTCGCTGCCGACCGGCCAGGGCCTTTGGATGAAGCCGCGGTAATCGATCCTGGAGTTGAGAGTCAGATCGGTCCTAACTTATCGATGCGACGCCCCTGCATCACGCCTTCACGATCCGGCGACCGGGCGCCTTGTGCTTTTCCATGGCATTGCGGGTATCGATCACCAGCCGAGCATGCTTGCCGATCAGCTTGTAGTCGACGTTGTCATGATCGGTCACGATCAGCACCGCATCCGCTGCGGCGATTCGCTTGGCCGTGAGCGCCACCGAGCGACGGTCGGTCAGATGCCCGTGCTCGCGCGACGGCTTCACCCTTTGAATGAACGGGTCGTGGTATTCGACCGAGGCTCCCGCCTGCTCCAGCATGCCGATCAGCGTCAACGAGGGGCTCTCGCGCATGTCATCGACGTTCTTCTTGTAGGCGAGGCCGATCATCAGGATCTTCGCTTTCTTCAAGGCGCGGCCGGCATGGGCGCTCAAGGCTTCCGCGAGACGCCCGACGACGTAGCGCGGCATCAGCGTGTTGATCTCGCCGGCGAGCTCGATGAACCGGGTGTTGATGCCGAACTCGCGCGCCTTCCAGGTCAGGTAGAAGGGGTCGATCGGGATGCAATGGCCGCCGAGACCCGGCCCAGGGTAGAAGGGCATGTAGCCGAACGGCTTGGTCTTCGCCGCCTCGATCACCTCCCAGACGTCGATGCCCATCGCGTCGAAGATCACCTTGAGCTCGTTGACCATGGCGATGTTGACGGCGCGGAAGATGTTCTCGGTGAGCTTGATCGCCTCCGCCGTCTCCGGCGAGGAGACCGGCACGGTCTTCACCACCACGCCGTCATAAAGCTGCTTCGCGAGTTTCAGCGCCTTGGCGCCGTCGCCGCCGATCACCTTGGGAATGGCGGCGGTGCCGTAGGTCTCGTTGCCGGGATCCTCGCGCTCGGGCGAATAGGCGAGATGGAAGTCGCGACCCGACTTCAACCCGCTGCGCTCCAGGATCGGCTTCAGTACCTCGCCCGTGGTGCCGGGATAGGTGCTGGATTCCAGCACCACGATCTGGCCTTTCCGGAGATACCGCGCGACCGATTGCCCGGTGGTGACGATGAAGCGCAGGTCGGGCTCGCGGAATTTGGTGAGTGGCGTAGGCACGCAGATGATGATCGCATCCATCTGACGCAGGCCCGAGAAGTCGGCGCTGGCGACTAGCTTGCCGGCCTTCACCAGCGGGCGGATGCGGCTCGCCGGGATATGCTTGATGTAACTGCGCCCGGCGTTCAGCACCGCGATCTTGTTCGGGTCGATGTCGAAGCCGGTGACCTTGAAGCCCTTCTCGGCGAAGAGACAGGCCAAGGGCAGCCCGACATAGCCCAGGCCGATGATGCCGATCTTGGCGGTCTTCGCCGCGATCCGTCCGGCGAGATCGGTGGTCGCGGCACGGCGGCTCATACGTATCCGGCCTCTTTCAAGTAGGCCACGATCGCGGCGGCGTGGGTCGCGGGATCCGCCTCCTCGGTCTTGACCGTGAGCTCGGGACGCTCCGGCGCCTCATAGGGGCTGTCGATGCCGGTGAAGTTCTTGATCGCCCCCGCCTTGGCCTTCTGATAGAGGCCCTTCGGGTCGCGCTGCATGCAGATCTCGATCGGCGTATCGACGAAGATCTCGATGAACTCGCCCGCCTCCACCAGCTCGCGCGCCATCCGGCGCTCGGAGCGGAACGGCGAGATGAAAGAGACCAGCACGATCGTTCCGGCATCGACGAACAGCTTGGCCGCTTCGGCGACCCGGCGGATGTTCTCGACGCGGTCGGCATCGGTGAAGCCGAGATCGCGGTTCAGGCCGTGCCGCACGTTGTCGCCGTCGAGCATGTAGGTGTGCTTGCCCTCGGCGAACAGCGCGCGCTCCACCAGATTGGCGATGGTGGACTTGCCCGAACCGGAAAGCCCGGTGAACCAGAGGATGACCGGCTTTTGGCCCTTGAGGCCGGCGCGCGCGGTCTTCGAGACATCCAGCGCCTGCCAGTGCACGTTGGTCGCGCGCCGCAGGCCGAAATCGATCATGCCGGCGCCGACGGTGGTGTTGCTGAACCGGTCGATCAGGATGAAACCGCCCATGTCGCGATTCTCGCGATAGGCGTCGAAGGCCAGTGGCTGGGTCACCGAAATATTGGCGTAGCCGACCTCGTTAAGGTGCAGCGTCTTGCCGGCGTTGTGGGCCAGCGTGTTGACGTCGGTCTTGTATTTGAGATCGGTGATCTGCGCCGGTACCATCGCAGGCCCCAGCTTCAGCATGTAGGGTCGGCCGGGCAGCATCTCCTCTTCCGACATCCACAGGAGATGCGCCGCGAACTGGTCGGTGACCTCGGGTCGCGCCGAAGCAGCCGCCAGCACATCGCCCCGGGAGATATCGATCTCGTCGGCGAGTGTGAGTGTCACCGCCTCACCCGCCACCGCCTCGGTCACATCGCCATCGAGCGTCACGATCCGCGTCACGCTGCTGGTCCGGCCCGATTTCGCGACCACGATCACGTCGCCCGGCCGCACCCGGCCGCTGACGATCGTGCCGGAGAAGCCGCGGAAATCGAGGTTGGGCCGGTTGACCCATTGCACCGGCATCCGGAACGGTTTGTCGGCAGTGGCGGCACTGACATCGATCGATTCGATATAGGGCAGCAAGGCGGGCCCCTCGAACCAGGGCATCTGCGGGCTCTTGGCGATTACGTTGTCGCCGAAACGGGCCGAGAGCGGAATCGGCGTCACGCTGGCGAAGCCGAGATTCCTGGCGAAGGTCGCGAACTCCTCGACGATGGTGCGAAACACCGGCTCGGAGAAATCGACGAGATCGATCTTGTTGACCGCCAGAACCACATGCCGGATGCCGAGCAGCGACACGATATAGGCATGCCGCCGGGTCTGGGTGAGGACGCCCTTGCGCGCGTCGATCAGGATGACCGCGAGATCGGAGTTGGAGGCGCCGGTCGCCATGTTACGGGTGTATTGCTCATGGCCCGGCGTATCGGCGACGATGAACTTCCGCTTGTCGGTGGCGAAGAAGCGATAGGCGACGTCGATGGTGATGCCCTGCTCGCGCTCGGCCTCCAGTCCATCCACCAGCAGCGCGAAATCGATGTCGTCGCCGGTGGTGCCGTGCTTCTTGGAGTCCTTCTCCAAGGCCGCGAGCTGGTCTTCGAACAGCAGCTTGGTGTCGTAGAGCAGCCGCCCGATCAGGGTCGACTTGCCGTCATCGACCGAGCCGCAGGTCAGGAACCGCAGGAAGGACTTCTTCTCCTGGGCCGCTAGATAAGCCTTGAGATCCTGTTCGACGGCCGACATCAGAAATAGCCCTCCTTCTTCTTCTTCTCCATCGAGGACTTCTCGTCGTGGTCGATGAGGCGGCCCTGCCGCTCCGAGGTGGTCGCGGTGAACATCTCGGTCACGATGTCCTCCAAGCTGGCCGCCGGGGATTCGATCGCGCCGGTCAGCGGATAGCAGCCAAGGGTGCGAAAGCGCACCAGGCGCTGCTCGACCTTCTCGCCCGCCTTCAACTTCATGCGGTCGTCATCGACCATCATCAGCATGCCGTCGCGCTCAACCACCGGCCGATGTTTGGCGAAGTAAAGCGGGACGATCGGAATCTGCTCCATCAGGATGTACTGCCATATGTCGAGCTCGGTCCAGTTGGAGAGCGGGAAGACCCGGATCGATTCGCCCTTGTTGATCCGCGTGTTGTAGACCCTCCAGAGCTCGGGCCGCTGGTTCTTCGGATCCCAGGCATGAGCGGCGGTGCGGAAGGAGAAGATGCGCTCCTTGGCACGGGACTTCTCCTCGTCGCGCCGGGCGCCGCCGAAAGCCGCATCGAACCCCCATTTGTCGAGCGCCTGCTTCAGAGCCTCGGTCTTCATCACCTGGGTGTGGAGCGAGGAGCCGGAATCGAACGGGTTGATCCCGCGCTTCACGCCTTCCTCGTTCACGTGGACCAGGAGGTCGAGGCCGAGACGCTTGGCGGTATCGTCGCGGAAGCTGATCATTTCCCGGAACTTCCAGGTCGTGTCGACATGGAGCAGCGGAAAGGGCGGCTTGGAGGGATAGAAGGCCTTCATGGCGAGATGCAGCATGACCGACGAATCCTTGCCGATCGAATACAGCATCACAGGGTTGCGGAACTCCGCCGCCACCTCGCGCATGATGTGGATGCTCTCGGCCTCGAGACGCTGCAAGTGCGAAACCATGGTGCGGCGATTCGACAAATTTTCATCCTTTTCAGCAAACGAGGTTCTCAAGATATCACCGACCCCAGCAATCGGGCGGCCACGAGAGCGAGCACCGCGGCGAGCGTCAGGCGCAGGATCCGCTCCGGGATCTTCATGACCAGGGCGGAGCCGAGGACAATTCCCGGAAGCGAACCCAGCAGCAGGGCGGCCAGGAGCATGAGGTCGATGGTGCCGAGCATCAAGTGTCCGAGGCCGGCCACCAGGGTGAGCGGCACGGCATGGGCGATGTCGGAACCGGTGATCTTCGAAGCGGGCAGTTCAGGATACAGCAGGATCAGAGCGGTGGCGCCCAGCGCCCCCGCCCCGACCGATGAAATGGAGACCAGCACGCCGAGCACAATACCCACGACTACCGTGAGCCGGAAGAGGAGGCGCTCCGGCAGGACACCGATGCGGTCCGTGTAGAACGCCGTGAATCGCCGGCGGAAGACCAGGGCCAGCGCCGTGAGCATCAGGGCAATGCCGAGCGTGGAGACGAAAAGCGTGTTGCCCGCGGCGCCATCCATGTCGAGGTAATAGAGCATCAGCAGGGTCAGCGCCGATGCCGGCAGGCTGCCGAGACACAACCGGCGGACCACCGGCCAGTCCACGGTACCGTTCAGGCCGTGAACCAGAACACCGCCGGTCTTGGTGACGCAGGCGTAAAGCAGATCGGTGCCGACCGCCGCGCCCGGGGCAACCCCGAAGAGCAGGATCAAGACCGGAGTCATCAGCGATCCGCCGCCGACCCCGGTCAGGCCCACCAGCAGCCCGACAAAGAATCCCGACGCCACATAGAGTGGGCTGATATCCGACGGAAAATCCATTGCTTGGCTATACCGGCTCGGCTGCTCGCAAGATGCCGCGATGCGCACCAAGTCGGTGCCTGCCGAGCGCCGGTGCGGTCAATTCTGTACAATGGTGATCAGCCATTTCGAGACCCGCCTTGCGCAAGAACTTCAGGATCGATCAGGTTTTTGTCCAACGGAATCTCGTTATATTGCACCGCAGCACGCCTAGCCATACAAACTTGCGGACGGCAAGGTTTAGTCGTTAGGGGCGCATGCCGGCGTCGGAGGAACGGTCCAAGGCTCGTTTGGTTCATCAGGCCGGCGTGTTTCGACAGCGGCGCCAGAGCCCGCTATAGTCCGGATCGCCTTGAATTTACGCAGTTCTTCGCCCCCCACCCGGGAACGATGCCATGACCGATCAAGCTGGCGCGCCGCCGGAACAACCCACCACGCGCGAGGGTCTTGCCTTCCGCAAACGACGCCCGATTATCCAAGGCCGAACTGTGGATTCCGGGCGCGCAGGGTTGATCGAGGGCGGCTTTGTGATCTTTTCGGTTGCGGTCTTCCTCGGCCTTTCCAACCTCGGGCGGACCACCGACCCCAATGGCGGGCCCCAGCACAACCCGCTGAACACCAGCCTCTACATGATAGTTCTGGTCGGGGTCGGCCTGCTGCTCTGGATGCGGCGGCGTGAGGTGATGCCGGTGCTGGCCAGCAGCAAGCTGATCTGGATCTTCATGGCCTGGGCCACCGCCTCGGTCGCCTGGTCGCTCGATGCGGACCTCACCGTACGGCGGCTGATCCTGTTCTATGCGCCGCTGCTGGTCGCGCTCTATGCCGCCACCCGCTTCGATCCGGCGACCGCGATCAAGCTCTCCGGCTGGGCCTATTTCTGGACCATCGTCGCTTCGGCCGCGGTCGCCGTATTCCTCCCCAATGTCGGCGTGATGAAGGACAGCTGGGAGGCGCTGAAATGGGCCAACCTCGCCGAGGGCGAGAAGCTCGGCGGCGACTGGTCGGGAATCCTCGGCCACAAGAACGTGCTCGGCTTCGCGACGCTCGCCAACACCCAGATCTTCGCCTGGCGCTGGTATGTCGAGCGCGAGAAGCGCTGGCTGTTCGGCCCGATCATCCTGTTCGGCATCTTTGTCGCCTACAAGAGCCACTCCGCAACCTCGGCGCTGCTGATCGCGCTCACGCTCGCGACCTATCTCTTCATCCACGTGCTGCGGAAGGCACAGCGGCTGCGCGGCTTGATCTTCTTCACCATGTTCGTGGTCGCGGCCGCGGTGCTGGTCGCCGCCCTCCTGCTGCCCGACCAGTTCACCGCACTGGTGGGCAAGGACGCGACCTTGACTGGCCGGGTGCCGATCTGGATCGTCGTGCTGGATCATGTGATTCCGAGCCGGCCGATCTTCGGCTGGGGCTTCAACACCTATTTCATCCCGGAGAATCCCGACTACCTCCGGCTGGTCGGGATTGTCGGCTGGCCGGCACCCCATGCCCATAACGGCTATCTCAATCTCGCGGTCGAGCTCGGAATTCCGGGGGCGGTGCTGGGCACCCTGATCCTGCTGCGCCTGATCATCGGCGCGGCGCAGAAACTCAGCGACGAAAGCGCCCCCTGGGTACTGCACATGCTGGTCTTCGCCGTCACCTTCGCCATCCTCAACATGGTCGAATCCAGCCTGCTGCGGATCAGCGACAATTGGGAATTCGCCCTGCTGTTCTGCTGCTTCGCGCTCTGGAAATATCAGGCGGCGAGTCGCCCCGCCGTCCGCCCGACGGCGCGGCGTTGGAGCACATTCACATTGAACAAGACGACGGAGTCGAAATGAGCCGATACAGCAACGCGATCGGACGCCGCAGCTTTCTGGCCGCCTCCGCCGCGGCCGTGGCGATCGGGCCAGGCTGCGCCGGCGCTGACACGCCGCCGCCGGGCTTGGCGACGCGGCCGGGTCTCGGCGACATTGCGGCTTCGAAGAACATTCTGTTCGGCGCCTGCTCGCGCGGGCTCATTCCGGAGAACGGTCCGTTCAGGGTCGGCAATGACGAATCCTATTCGGCGCTCTTCAAGCATGAATGCCGGATGCTGACGACCGAGTACGAGGTCAAGATGCCGAACACGCGGCCCCGGCCCGACACCTGGGATTTCGACGCCGCCGACATGCTGCTGGACTATGCCACGAAGAACGGCATGGCCTTCCGCGGCCATTGCCTGCTGTGGTCCAGCGTCATGCCCAAGTGGTTCGCGCAGACGGTCGATGCAAGCAACGCCGAGCCCTTCATCACCGACCACATTCACAAGGTCGCCGGCCGCTATGCCGGGCGCGTCATCTCCTGGGACGTGGTGAACGAGGCGATCACCGACGGCGACGAGGCCGCCGAGGATGGGTTGCGCAAGGGTCCGCTCTACGACCTCATGGGCCCGCGCTATCTCGACATTGCCTTCAAGGCGGCACACGAGGCCGATCCCAAGTCGCTGCTCTGCCTCAACCAGGATGCCGTCGAATACGACGTCGATTCCCAGGACTATCGCCGCGAAAAGACGCTCGGGCAGCTGCGCCGCCTGCTCGACGCCAAGGTGCCGATCCATGCGCTCGGCATCCAGTCGCATCTGGAGCCGGGCTGGCTCAAGTTCACGCCTGAAGTCCTGGGCAAGTTCCTCGACGACGTGGCGTCACTCGGTCTCAAGGTATTCATCACCGAGCTCGATGTCGTCGACCGGCGCCTGCCTGCCGACATTGCCGCCCGCGACCAGGGTGCCGCCGCGGCAGTGCAGGAATTTCTGGCGGTGGTGCTGCCGCATCCCGCTGTCGCGATGATCAACACCTGGGGCCTTTCCGATCGCTACAACTGGATCGAGGATTCCGGTATGCGCCGCAAGGACGGACTGCGCTCGCGCGCGCAGCTGTTCGACGACGATCTCGCGCCCAAGCCGGTCTATCAGGCGCTCGTCGATGCGCTCAATGCCGCGCCTGCGCGGAGCACGCCGCTGGCGCTTCTGCCCTGAGCACCGCCAGGGAATGCCGGCAGCCTGATTTCTCATCGGAGTTTCATGCAATCTCCTGGAAATCCGGCAAAATTCCTGTTCTAGTGACGCCATAAAAGCCGCCGGAAAACCGGCGAAGGCCATGAAAACAGGGGCAGATCGACCGGAATGCTGGCGTTTCTCGGCAAGCGTCTCCTATCGCTGATCTTCACCATGCTGGCGGTTTCCGTCCTGGTATTCGCTGCCTTCGAGTTCACGCCGGGCCAGGTCGCGCGCAAGGTGCTGGGACCCTTCGCCACCCAGGACCAGGTCGATCAGCTGACCGAGCGGATGGGCCTCAACCGCCCGGTGCACGAACGCTACTTCGAGTGGCTCGGCAACACGCTCTCCGGCGATCTCGGCACGTCGACGCTGTACAAGACCGAGGTCAACAACATCATCTGGGACCGGCTCGGCAACACGCTGCTGCTGGCCACCGTCGCCTTCGTCATCATCGTCGTGTGCTCCATCGTCTTCGGCATCGCCGCAGGCATGCGCGAGGGCTCGAAGCTCGACCGCACCATCTCGGTCGCCAGCATCGTCACCACCTCGGTACCCGAGTTCGCCTCGGGCGTCTTCCTCGCCAGCATCTTCGTGATCTGGCTCGGCGTCCTGCCCGGTACCTCGCCGCTGGAATCCGGCGGGCAATGGTCGATCGCCGCCCAGCTTGTGCTGCCTGTTGCGGTGATGGTGCTCTATGACCTCGGCTATGTCGTGCGCATGGTCCGCGCATCGATGGTCGAGGTGATGACCAAGCCCTATATCCGCACCGCGATCCTGAAAGGCCTCACCTTCAGGCAGGTGATCCTGAAACACGCGCTCAGGAACGCGATGATCGCGCCCTTCACCGTGATCCTGCTGCAGATTAATTACTTGATTACCGGCGTCGTCGTCGTCGAGGCGGTGTTCGCCTATCCCGGCTTCGGCCGTATGCTGCTGGAGGCGGCGCTGGCGCAGGACATCGCGGTAGTGGAAGCGGCCTCGCTGTTTGCCGTCTTCGTCACCGTCATGACCCAGATCGTCGGCGACCTCGGCTACATGTATCTCAATCCCCGGATCCGCTTCGCATGACGGCCACGACTGCACGGCCCGCGCGGCCGGGTTTCGCGCGGCGCAGCTGGGCCCGGATCCGGCTGCTGAGGGAATCTCCGGTCGGCATGATCGGCGCCTTCCTGGTGCTGTTCTGGGTGCTGGTGGCGATCATGGCACCCTGGGTCGCGCCGCATGACCCGAACGAAAGCAACATGGATGCGCTGATCGATCCCACCCCCACGGCAGTCAATTGGCTCGGAACTGACAACCAGGGCCGCGATATTCTCTCCCGCATCATCTGGGGCTCGCGCACCGTGCTGATCGTGGCGCCGATCGCCGTGGTCATCGCCTATGCCCTGGGCTGCGTGCTGGGCCTGCTCGCGGGCTATTACCGCGGCTGGGTCGATCAGGTGATCAACCGGATCGCCGACATCATTCTCTCCTTCCCG
Source organism: Dongia sp. agr-C8 (assembly GCF_054658695.1). Lineage (NCBI taxonomy): Bacteria > Pseudomonadati > Pseudomonadota > Alphaproteobacteria > Rhodospirillales > Dongiaceae > Dongia > Dongia sp. agr-C8. The sequence goes on along the minus strand of NZ_BAAGHZ010000001.1, from coordinate 307,555 downwards.
GCGATCATCCTCTACATCATCGTCATCATGCGCCTGGGGCCCTCGGCGGCGAACATCATCATGGCCGTGGTCTTCATCGCGACCCCGCAGATCGTCCGCATCGTTCGTGGCATGACCCTCGAGCTGCGCGAGCACGATTACGTCGCCGCGGCCAAGATGCGGGGCGAGTCGCCATTCTATATCATGCTGGCGGAAATCCTGCCCAATGCCCGCGGCCCGCTGATCGTCGATGCCTGCCTGCGCATGGGCTACACTACGATTACTATCGGCGTTCTCGGCTTCCTGGGGCTCGGCTTGCCGCCGCCGGATCCCGATTGGGGTGGCATGGTGAAAGACACCTATGCGATGATGACCATCTACCCGCATATGTCGTTGTTCCCCGCGCTGGCGATCTCCTCGCTGGTGGTTGGGTTCAGCCTGCTGGCCGACGGCATCCGCGAAATCAGCCTGCGAGATTGAGGCCTGGGATGACCGGACCTGCCGCCCGCGCCGTTCAGGAATCTTCCCAAACCCCGCCAGGGCCGCGGCTGGTCAAGCCGAAGCCGATCCTCGAGCTCAGGAACGTCGGCATCTCCTACCTGGTGCGAGCGGGCGAGCTCAAGGTCGTACCCAATGTCAGCCTGACCCTTCACGAGGGCGAGGCCTTGGGGCTGGTCGGCGAATCCGGTTGCGGCAAGTCGACGCTGGCCTACGCCATCATGCGCTATCTCGGCGGCGCGGGGCGCCTCTCCGGCGGCCAGATCCTGTTCGAAGGCCGCGACATGGGCAAGATGTCGGACGCGGAGCTGCGGCAGATCCGCGGCAGCCGCATGGCCATGGTCTACCAGGACCCGATGAGCAGCCTCAATCCGGTCATTCCCATCGGTCGGCAGCTGATGGAAGTCCCGCTGATCCATTCCGGCGCCACCGAGGCAGAGGCCCGCCAGCGCGCCCTCACCATGCTGGCCGAGGTGAAACTGCCCGATCCCGAGGCGATCTTCGACCGCTACCCGCACCAACTCTCCGGCGGCCAGCAGCAGCGCGTGGTGATCGCCATGGCGCTGATGGCTGAGCCTTCGTTGCTGGTGATGGACGAGCCCACCACCGGGCTCGACGTGACGGTGGAAGCGGCGGTGCTGGATCTCGTCGCGACCTTGCGGCGCAAGCACAACACCGCGATCGTCTTCATCAGCCACAACCTCGGCACCGTGGTGCGGGTCTGCGACCGCATTGGCGTCATGTATGCCGGCGAGCTGGTCGAGGAAGGCCCGATCACCGAAGTATTCCGCGATCCCAGCCATCCCTATACCCGCGGCCTGCTGAATGCGATCCCGAGCCTGAACGCGGACAAGCGGAGTAGCCCGCTCTCGGCGATCCCCGGCCAGGTGCCGCCGATCCTGGCGCGACCGAAAGGCTGTGTCTTTGCGCCGCGCTGCGTCTATGTCGAGCCCGGCCGCTGCACCGCGAGGCCGATCGAGACCCAGTTCTACGGCGAGACCGGCCTGCACCGCGTGAAATGCGTGCGCACCCGCGAGCTGCCGCGGCACAGCCGTCCCACCGCGGCCAACGCCAACCAGGCCGGCGATCCGGCCGCGGCGGAGCCCATGCTGCGGATCGGCCATCTGGAGAAGGCCTATCATCAATCGGCCGGCGTCTTCGGCGGGGGCGGCTACGAGGTCCATGCGGTGGACGGTATTGATCTCGAGGCCGGGCGCGGCACCACGCTGGCCATCGTCGGTGAATCCGGCTGCGGCAAGTCGACCTTCGCGAAGGTCCTGACCGGGATCGAGCAATCCACCGGTGGCAGCGTGCAACTCGCCGGCACCGAGATCGGCAAGACGCCGGTCGAGGCGCGCGACGCAGCAACCAAGCGCGCGATCCAGATGGTGTTCCAGAATCCCGACAGCACGCTCAATCCCAGCCACAGCATCGGCTACGTGCTCTCCCGCGCGATCCGCAAGCTTAGGGGCATCAGCGCCCGCCAGGCGCGGGAAGAGACCGAGGCGCTGCTGCAGACCGTCAACCTGCCGACCGAGTTCGCCGATAGGAAGCCGCGCCAGCTTTCCGGCGGCCAGAAGCAGCGTGTCGCCATCGCCCGCGCGCTCGCCGGCGAGCCGGAACTGATCCTGGCCGACGAACCGGTCTCGGCGCTCGACGTCTCGGTGCAGGCGGCGATCATCAACCTGCTGGTCGACATCCAGCAGAAACGCGGCTCCACCATGCTGTTCATCTCGCATGATCTTTCGGTGGTGCGCTATCTCGCCGACCATGTCGCGGTCATGTATCTCGGCAAGGTGATGGAGTTCGGCAAGGTCGCCGACGTCTTCGCGCCGCCCTATCACCCCTATACCGAGGCGCTGATGTCGGCGGTGCCGATCGCCGATCCGGATGTGAAGCGCGACCGCATCATTCTCGAAGGCGCCATCCCTAGCCCGACCGAGCGGCCCAAGGGCTGTCCGTTCGCCACCCGCTGCCACCGGAAGGTCGGCCCGATCTGCGACGAGCAAGTCCCGCCCGACCAGCGCACCGAAAGTGGCCATCGCATCGCCTGCCATATCCCGCTCGAAGAGCTGAAGGCCGTGGAGCGATTGGCCTTCTGACGCAAGCACGTTTTTTTCGCTTGGCCGAGGGGCGCCGCCGGTTAATCCTGCCCGCATGAAAGAGCTGCCGACCCTCGATCTTCGCCGTTTCGCCGGACCCGACCGCGGGGCCTTCCTGGCCGAGCTGCGCCGGACCGCCCGCGAGATCGGCTTCTTCTACGTGACCGGCCATGGCGTGCCGGAAACCGTGCCCCAGGCCGTGCTCGACGCCTCGCGCCGGTTCTTTGCCTTGCCCGAGGCCGAGAAGCTCAAGGTCGAGATGGTGCATTCGCCGCATTTCCGCGGCTACAACCGGCCCGGCTGGGAGCTGACCCGCGGCAAGCCCGACTGGCGGGAGCAATTCGACCTCGCCGCCGAGCGCCCCAGCCTGCCCCGCGATGCCGGCCTGCCCGCCTGGTCGCGGCTGCAGGGCCCGAACCAGTGGCCGGAGGCGGTGCCGGGCTTCCGCGCGGCGATGCTTCGCTGGCAGGACGAGGCGACCGCGCTCTCGATCCGGCTGATCCAGGCGTTCGCCGCGGCGCTCGACCAGCCGGAGGACGTCTTCGCGCCGATCTACAGCGACTTGCCGAACCAGCGGATCAAGATCATCCGCTATCCCGGCCGCGACGCGGGCGAGGAGACCCAGGGCGTCGGCGCGCATAAGGACAGCGGCTTCGTCACCGTGCTGCTGCAGGACACGGCGCGCGGGCTCGAGGTCGAGACGCCGGGCGGCTGGATCGCGGCGCCGCCCAAGCCCGGCACCTTCGTCATCAACATCGGCGAGCTGCTGGAGATGGCCTCGAATGGCTATCTCAAGGCGACCATGCACCGCGTCGTCAGCCCGCCGGCCGGCGAGGAGCGTCTCTCCGTCGCCTTCTTCCTCGGCGCCAAGCTCGACGCGACGGTCCCGGTACTCGACTTGCCGCCACACCTCGCCACCGAAGCGGGGGGCGTGACGCAGGATCCAATGAACCCGCTGTTCAAGGAAGTTGGCCGCAACTACCTGAAGAGCCGCATCCGCTCCCACCCGGACGTTGCCCGGGCGCATTACGCCGACCTGCTGACGCCGGAAGAACTGCGCGCCAACGGCCCGGGCTCGGCGTATTAACTACAAAAACGGCGGCCCGGTATCCCAGGCCGCCGCTCTGCCTATAACCAGGAATGCCTATCAGGCGTTTTCCAGATGCCACTCTTCGGCAAAGTAGTAGTCGGTCGGATGCGGCGTGAAGCCCTTGATCCGCTTGTCGAACGGCTGGAACACCGCGCGCCACAGCGGGAGCACGATCGGGCCATCCTCGTCCATCAGCTCTTCGATTTCCTTCATCACAACCTTGCGCTTCTCGACGTCGAGAATGCCCTCGGCTTTGGTGATGAGCTCGTCGAACTTCGGATTTGAATAAGCACTTTCGTTCCAGGCGACGCCGGTGCGATAGGCGAGGCCCAACACCATCACGCCCAGTGGACGATGGGTCCAGGTGGTGAAGCCGAACGGCACGGTGGTCCAGACGTCCCAGTAGTTCGCGGACGGCAGGACTTCGAGTTTCACCTTGATGCCGGCCTTGGCCCACATCTGCACCATCGCCTGGCAGGCGGTCGGCTCCCAATCGGGGTCCTTCTTGCACTGCAGGGTGACTTCGATGCCGTCCGGATGCCCGGCTTCCGCGAGCAGCGCTTTGGCGCCTTCCGGATCGTTGTACTTGAAGGCGGTCTTCACGTATTCCGGATGCACCGGAGCCACGTGATGGCTCTCGCCCGGAGCGCCGAGGCCGCGATGCGCGATCTTCAGCACGGCTTCCGGGTTGATCGCCATGCGCATGGCCTTGCGCACCTTCGGATTGTCGAACGGCGCCTTGTCGACATGCATGCGTGCGACCGCGGTCTGCGCGGTGGTCACTTCGTGCACCTCGATATGCTCCATCTTCTTGCACTGCTCATAGATCTTGATGTCGGGGTCATAGAGACCGTCGACCTGCTTCGAAGACAGGGCATTGAGCTTGGTCGCCGGATCGTCGCCGAGATCGTGGAACTCGACCTGCTCGAGATAGGGGCCATCGCGCCAGTAGGACTTGCGGGCCTTCAACACGACCTTCTTGCCAACCTCGATCTCGGTGGGCTCGAAGGCGCCGGTACCAAGCGAACCGAGGCCCCACTTGCCGCCGTCCTTCGGGTGCAGGATCAAGGCCGGGTAGTGGAACAGGTTTTCCGGCATCGCCAGCAGGCTGGACTGTCCGTGGATGACGATCGTGTGATCGTCCTTCTTCTCGATGGCGTTGGCATCCCAGAGTTCGGTGGTCATCTTGGGATTGCCCTTGTCGTCCTTCTCGCCGGTATCCTTGTCCTTGAGCAGGAAGCCCTTGAACAGGCCGAGCACCGAGGAGCCGACGGCCGGATCGAGCCAGCGCTGGATGTTCCAGATCACGTGCTCGGACACGAAGGCGTCGCCGTCCGACCACTTGACGTCCTTGCGCAGATGGAGGGTCCAAGTTTTCAGGTCCTCGCTGGCCTCCCACTGCTCGCAGAGCATCGGGCGGGTGACATTGTCGCCGCCGGTTCGGGTCAGGTAGTCGTTCGCCTGGCGGACGATGTTGGAATCGTAGACCCAGGAGAAGGTCGCCGGATTGTCCACGGCCGGCACGCGGGCACCGATCTTGACAATGCCACCTTTGGTCGGCGTGGCTGCCTTGGCCTGGCCGATCATCGGCTCGCCCAGCACCTTCCCGGCAATCGAATAGGCCAAGGGCGCCGCCATGCCGAGCAGAGTGACCGTCCGCAAAAACTCGCGGCGGTCGATGCGGCGCTGTTCCAACTGCTCGACCAATCCCGGAATCGCTGGATGATGGCGATCCGGATCATTCCGATAAGCCATTTTATGCCTCCCTCTTCACGCTTCACATGAACTCCGGCTGCGCGAAGTTGGCCTTCGCGTCATCCGGCCGGTGTCAGCTTAAACCCTGGCTTTCGGGCCACAAGCGCCGAAAATTCGATAGCAAAATGACATATCAAGATGACTTCGGCGCATAAGTTAATCTCGTCCCGAACCAATCGGCTTAGCCCGCCACCGAGTAGCCGCCGTCGATGGTGATCGCCGAGCCGGTGACGTAGCTGGAGGCCTCGCTGGCCAGGAAAACCGCGAGTCCCGCAAACTCGTCGGGTCGGCCCCAGCGGCCGGCCGGGGTTCGGGTGTGGACCTTCTCGTCCAGTCCTTCCATCTGCTCCCGCGCCGCCACGGTGAGCTCGGTGTCGAACCAGCCGGGCAGGATAACGTTCACCTGAATGTTGTCCTTGGCCCAGGCGACGGCCAGGGACTTGGTGATCTGCACGACAGCGCCCTTGCTGGCGGCGTAGGGCAGGCTGAGCGGCCCGCCGAACACCGACATCAAGGAGCCGATGTTGATGATCTTGCCGCCGCCAACCTTCTTCATCTCGGGGTAGACCGCCTGGCAGCAGGCGAAGACGCCGGTCAAGTTGATGTTCATCACCTTGTGCCACTCGGCATCGGTATAGGTCTCCGGGCGCTTGCGGATCGCGATGCCGGAGCAGTTCACCAGAATGTCGATGCGCCCGAGCTTGGCCGCGACTGCCGCGATCATCTTGCGGCAATCGTTCTCGCTGCCGGCGTCGAACTTGAAGAAGGTCGCTTCAGAACCGAGCTTCTCGATCTGGGCAATGGCGCCCTTGGCTTTCGCTTCGTTCTGCGCGGCGATCGCGATCTTGGCGCCGGCCTGGGCCAGGCCCTTCGCCATGCCGAGACCGATGCCGCCGTTGCCGCCGGTCACGATCGCGACTTTGCCCTTGAGATCGAAGAATTTCATGGATGCTCCCCCTATGCGCGTCTTTGGATCCGTTCACTCTCACCGATAAGGCCGGCGACATGCTCGGCGATCGCGAGGCAGGACGTCAGCCCGGGCGATTCGATGCCGAACAGATTGACCAGGCCCGGCATGCCATGCTGCGCCGGACCCTCGATGCGGAAATCGAGAATCGGCGAACCCGCGGGCCCGAGCTTCGGGCGGATGCCGGCATAATCCGGCGCCAGCGCACCGTCCGGCAGGTCGGGCCAATAGCGGCGGATGTCCGCGTAGAAGCTGTCGCCGCGCCTGGGATCGACCGTGTAATCCAGGCCGCCCACCCATTCGACATCGGGCCCGAAGCGCGCGCGCCCGGCGAGATCGAGGGTCATATGCGTGCCGAGCCCGCCCGGCACCGGGATCGGGTAGATCAACCGGCTGAACGGCGCCTTGCGGGTGAGGCGGAAATAGTTGCCCTTGGCGAACCAGAGCGGCGCCGCATGCTGCGGCGGCAGGCCCTTCAAGGCCCGCGCCAGATCCATCGCGCCGAGGCCGGCCGCATTGATCACGGTTCGGGCCTGGAGCTGCATCGGCTCCGCGCCACCGACGGAAAGACGGATCCCGTCGTTGCGCAATTCGCCGGCCACGACCGGCGCCTTCAGCACGACGAAACCACCCGCGTCATCGAGGTCGCCTTCCAGCGCCAGCATCAGCTGATGGGCGTCGATGATCCCGGTCGAGGGCGAGAGCACGGCGGCGACGCAGACCAGCTGCGGCTCCAGCGCCATGGCGGCGTCGCCGGTCAGCCAGACCAGGTCATCGACGCCGTTGAGCTCGCCCTGCTCCTTGATCTTGGCGAGTTTCGGGATCTCCGCCGGCTCGGTGGCAACGATCAGCTTGCCGAGCCGCGCATGCGGGACGCCGTGCTCGACACAATAGCGATAGAGCATCGCCCGGCCGGCGACGCAGAGCGTGGTCTTCAGGCGCCGCGGCAGGTTGTAGATGCCGGCGTGGATGACCTCGGAATTGCGCGAGCTGGTCTCGCTGCCGATCGCATCATGCCGTTCCAGCACGATGACCTCGCGCCCTTCCAGCGCCAGGCGGCGGGCGATCGCGAGGCCGATGACCCCGGCGCCGACGACGACTGCGTCGACGCTTTCCGTCATCCGAGCAACTGCCGGTGCACGAGATTGCGCATCAGCGCGTTGATGCCGAAGCTCCAGGGCGCGATCTTGTCGGAGTGATCGACCCGGTTCCACAAGGTGCCGAGCTTCGGCGAGGAGATGCTGACCGCATCGCCGACATGATGGGTGAAGCCCATGTCCGGCTTCTCTCGGTCCTGCACCGGCGCGAACATGGTGCCGCAGAACAGCATGAAGCCGTCGGGATACTGATGCGTGGCGTTCAGCGCCTGGCCGGCGAGGTCCAGCGGATCGCGGCTGATCTTCGCCATGCTGCTGGAGCCTTCCATCACGAAACCGTCGGTGCCGACCACCTTCACCGTAATGACGGCCTGGCGCGCATCATCGATGCTGAAGCCGCTATCGAACAGCCGCACGAAGGGTCCGATCGCCGAGGAGGCGTTGTTGTCCTTGGCCTTGCCGAGCAGCAAGGCCGAGCGGCCTTCGAAGTCGCGCAGGTTCACGTCGTTGCCGAGCGTCACGCCGACAACCTCGCCGCGGCTGTTCGAGGCGAGCACGACTTCCGGCTCCGGGTTGCTCCACTGCGATTTCGGATGCAGGCCGATATCGGCGCCGAGGCCCACCGAGGCCATCGCCGGGCATTTGGTGAAGATCTCGGCGTCGGGGCCGATGCCGACCTCGAGATATTGCGACCAGGCGCCGGCGGCGAGCAGCACGTCCTTCACCTTCTGCGCCTCGGGCGAGCCCGGCTTCACGGTGGCGAGGTTGTCGCCGATGATGCCGGTGATGCGTTTGCGGATCTCCTCGGCCTTGGTCCAGTCGCCGCGCGCCTGCTCCTCGATCACCCGCTCCAGCATGGAGGCCACGAAGGTGACGCCGGCCGCCTTCACCGCCTGGAGGTCGCAGGGAGCGATCAGCCAGGGCTGCATCGGGTCGCGCTGGCGCTCGTCGCTGTTGGCGATCAGCGCCTCGACCGAGGCGATCTCCGGCAAACCGGCGGCGGCCTGCAGGATCGTGGCGACATGATCGATCTCGAAAAGGGCGCTCAAGGTGGGCGCGACGCGGCTGATGTCGATCGCCCGGCCGCGGCGGATCAGGACCGGCGTCGGGCCGCCCACCGCCGGGTCCCAGATGCGGCCGACCAGGGTCGCACGGTCGGCATCGGACGGCAGGACCTCCGCGGCGGAAAGCCCGCCCAATCTTGCACCAGGATTGGTCGCCGTATTCGTCATCCTATTCCCTTCCGAGACCCCGAAAACCGGGCTTTATTTGGGGGAGACCTTTTCATATTGTACGGCAATTGTCAGGGTCAGTTTTCCGGTAAAACAAGATGAGCCAGTTCGAGAGCCGGCCGATCGGCCGCACCCAGCTCAAGGTCACCGTGTTCGGTCAAGGCGGCGCGCCTTTGGGTGGCCACCGCGCGCCGACCCCGTGGCCGCAGGCCGAGGCGGTCATGGATTTCGCCTGGGCGAACGGCATCCGCTACTACGACACCGCGCCGTTCTACGGCTACGGCCTCAGCGAGCATTATTTCGGCAACGCGCTCCGGAAGCACAGGCGCGAGGACTTCGTGCTCTCGACCAAGGTCGGGCGCCTGCTTCGGCCGCGCGTCACGTCTTATGACCCGAACGATCTCTGGAAGGAGCCTTTGCCCTTCGAGCCGGAGTTCGACTACGGCTACGATGGGATGATGCGCTCCTTCGAGGACAGTCTGCAGCGCCTGGGGCTCAACAAGATCGACATCCTGCTGATGCACGATCTCGGCGTCGGCGATCATGGCGAAAACCACGCCAAGCATCTGAAGGCCGCCATGGAAGGAGGGTATAAGGCGCTGACCGAGCTCAGGGCGGCGGGCAAGATCGGTGCGCTCGGCATGGGCGTCAACGAGTGGCAGGTCTGCATGGAGGCGATGGACTACGGCGATTTCGATGTCTTCCTGCTGGCCGGCCGCTACACGCTCCTCGAGCAGGAAGCGCTGACCTCCTTTCTGCCCGAGTGCCAGAAGCGCGGCACCACGATCGTCATCGGCGGGCCGTTCAACTCCGGCATCCTCGCTACCGGCGCCAAGCCCGGCGTGCACTACGACTACAAGCCGGCGCCGCAGACGATCCTAGACAAGGTGGCGAAGATCGAGAAGGTCTGCGCCGATCACAATGTCGCCCTGCCCGCCGCCGCCCTGCAATTCCCGCTGACCCATCCCAGCGTTTGCTCGGTCATTCCGGGCTCGCGCAGCGTGGATGAGCTGAAACGCAATCTCGACCTTTTCCGCACGCCGATCCCGAAGGCGCTCTGGAGCGACCTGAAGAGCGCGGGCCTCATGCGGCAAGACGCACCGACACCTTAGGAGAAAGCATGGCAAGATTGGCAGGGAAGCGCGCGGTCATCACCGCCGCAGGCCAGGGCATCGGACGGGCGAGCGCGATCGCGTTTGCGCGCGAAGGCGCGAAGGTGATCGCGACCGACATCAACATGGCGACGCTCGAAAGTCTCAAGACCGAGGTCGAGGGAATCACCGTCGCCAAGCTCGACGTCCTTGATGCGGGTGCGATCGAGGCCTTCGGCAAGGCGACCGGCACCATCGACGTGCTGTTCAATTGCGCCGGAGTGGTGCATGCCGGCAATATCATGGAAGCGACCGAAGCCGACTGGGACTTCGCCTTCAACCTGAACGCCAAGGCCGCCTTCCGCATGATCCGCGCCTTCCTGCCGGGCATGCTGGCCGCCGGCAAGGGCTCTATCGTCAACATGTCGTCGGTCGCCTCGAGCGTCAAAGGCGTGCCCAACCGCTTTGTCTACGGCGCCAGCAAGGCGGCGACCATCGGCCTGACCAAGGCGGTGGCTGCCGACTATGTCGCCAAGGGCATCCGCTGCAACGCGATCTGCCCCGGCACCGTGCAATCGCCCTCGCTCGACGAGCGGCTCGCGGCCCAAGGCAAAGCACAAGGCGTCGACACCGAGGAGGTGCGCAAGGCCTTCACCGCTCGCCAGCCGATCGGCCGCGTGGGGACGCCCGAGGAGATCGCCATGCTCGCGGTCTATCTCGCATCCGATGAATCGGCTTACACGACCGGCACGATCAACGTGATCGACGGCGGCTGGACCAATTAAAGGAGAAACCCCTGTGAAACTGCTGCGCTATGGACCGAAGGGCAAGGAGAAGCCCGGCCTGCTCGATGCCAATGGCAAGATCCGCGATCTTTCCAAGCATGTGGACGACATCAGCGGCAAGACGCTGAGCCCCGCCGCGCTGAAGAAGCTGGCCAGGCTCGATCCCGCCAAGCTGCCGGCGGTGCGCGGCAACCCGCGGATCGGGCCCTGCGTCGGCTCGATCGGCAAGTTCCTCTGCATCGGCCTGAACTACGCCGATCATGCCGCGGAATCCGGCCTCACCGTGCCGCCGGAGCCGGTCTTGTTCATGAAGGCGATCAGCGCGGTCTGCGGCCCCAACGACAATGTCGAGATCCCGCGCAAGTCGAAGAAGACAGATTGGGAAGTCGAGCTCGGCGTGGTGATCGGCACCGAGGCGAAATACGTCTCCGAGAAGGACGCGATGAAGCATGTCGCGGGATTCTGCGTGATCAACGACGTCTCCGAGCGCGAGTTTCAGATCGAGCGCTCCGGCCAGTGGGACAAGGGCAAGGGCTGCGACACCTTCGGCCCGATCGGCCCCTGGCTGGTCACCCAGGACGAGGTGAAGGACTTCAACAATCTCGACATGTGGCTCGAGGTGAACGGCAAGCGCTACCAGAACGGCAGCACCAAGACGATGGTCTACAAGGTGCCATTCCTGGTCTCCTATCTCTCGCAGTTCATGAGCCTGCAGCCGGGCGACGTGATCTCGACCGGTACGCCGCCGGGCGTCGGCATGGGCCAGAAGCCGAACCCGATCTACCTCAAGGCCGGCCAGACCATGCGCCTTGGCATCAAGGGCCTCGGCGAGCAGCAGCAGAAGACCGTCGCCGCGAAGTAACCGACGGCGGCAACCGCACCCCCGCCCATTCCCGGGCGGGGGCACGATCCTAAAACTCAATATATATCAATGCCTTAATATGAGACGATTGCGTCGTCGCATTCGCGTGGCGCGGCGCCTTCGCCTCGGGTAACAGTTTGAGGCAAGGGGAACGCAGCAGGGGCGCCACCGTGACGGCGAAGAAGAAGGCAAAATCGGGTCGCGCCCCGGCAGGAACCAAGCCGCCGGCGGCGGCCGGCGAGTTGCGCGCCGATGCCCGCCGGAACCGCGACAAGCTGATCGAGGCCGCCGCCCCCGCCTTCGCCGAGCACGGCACCAAGGCCTCGCTGGAGGATATCGCGCGCCAGGCCGGGGTCGGCATCGGCACGCTCTATCGCCATTTCCCAACCCGCGAGCACCTAGTCGAAGTGGTCTACGGCCGCGAGGTCGAGCAGCTGATCGATGCCGCCGACGAATTGCAGAAGCGCGAGGCGCCGGACGTGGCGCTGGAACAGTGGATGTTGCGCTTCGTCGGCTATATCGCCGCCAAGCGCGGCATGTCCGACAGCCTGAAGGTGCTCTACGCCAGCAACTCGACCTTGTTCGCGCGGGTATCGGGCGCCGTGCCGCAGACCATGCAGCGGCTGGTCGACGCCGCCGCCGAGGCCGGGCTCATCCGCAAGGATATCCAGAGCTCCGACCTGCTCCAGGTCTTGTTCGGACTCTATAGCGCGCCGGACTCGCCGGACTGGCGCGAACGATCGCGTCGGCTGGTCGGGCTGTTGATGGACGGGCTGCGGACGGTGCCGAAGAAGCGGAATTAGGCCGGCCCCAGCGAGGCTTCCAGTTCGCGCTTGGTCGGCGGGTTGGCGCCGGCGCGGCTGCAGGTGATGGCGGCAGCGGCGACCGCCTGGTCGAGCAGGATCTTCAACACGCCGACATCAAGCTTGTTCAGGCCATCGCGCGTGAGCAGGCCGCGTTCGTTCAGCCCCGCCAGCAAGGCCGAATGGAAGCTGTCGCCGGCGCCGACGGTGTCGACCACGCCGATCTTGCGGCCGGGTACCGCGACCTTGGTTCCATCGAGCAGGGCCATGGCGCCGTCGGCGCCCAGGGTCATCACCACCAACTTTGGGCCGAGGTCGCGCCAGGCGGCGGCGGAGTCCTCGATGCTGCGGTCAGGATAGAGCCAGTCGAAATCGGCGCGGCTCACCTTCACGATGTCGCAAAGCGAGACCCAGGATTCCAGGCGTGCCCGCGCCGCGTCGCGATCCTTGATCAGGTTTGGCCGGACGTTGGGATCGATCGCCAGCACCCGGCGTTTCGACTCCCGTTTCAGCAAGGTCTCGAAGGTGGTGGCCGCCGGCTCCGCCAAGGTCGAGATCGCGCCGAGGCCGAGATGCAGGCAGGCCACCTCATCGCCGAGAGCGGCGGGCAGATCATGCTCAGTGATGCAGCGATCGGCGGCGCCGTTGGCGAAGAAGGCATATTGCGGCTCGCCCTCGGGTCGATGGCTGACGAAGGCCAGCATGCTGGGATCTGCGGCACGCTTCACATAGCGGGTATCCACGCCGTTGTCGCGCAGGGTCCGCAACAGGAGATCGCCGAAGAAATCGGTCGATATCCGGCTCAAGAATCCCGACGGGGCGCCGAGCCGCCCGAGGCCGATCGCGACGTTGAAGGGCGAGCCGCCCGGAAAGGGCCGATAGGCCGGTGCGCCCTCGTGCTCGATCGGCATGAAGTCGATCAGGGCTTCGCCGCATGAGACGATCATCACGATTCCTCGGTATTCGGCCTGTAACCTTTCGGGCGTCGGTCATAACAGGAAGTGAGCGCATTGACCACGCCCACCGCCCATGGTCCGATCGACCTCCCATGGGTTCTCCTGGGGAATGGCGGTGGGGCGCCGGTCGTTGATCGGTGAGGCCTTTTGGGGGGCGGCGACATGCTTTGTCCCGGGTGCAAGACCGAGAACCGCGCGGGCCGCCGTTTCTGTGCCGCCTGCGGTCAGCCCCTGCCTGCGCCCTGCCCCGCCTGCGGCTTCGAGAACGCGGCCGACGACCGGTTCTGCGGCGGCTGCGGCAAGCCGTTGGGCGCAGCCGCGGCGCCGGTGCCGGCGGCAGCGAAGCCCGAACCGGCTGCCGAAGCCCCGAAGGCCGACATGCCGGTGGGCGAGATCCGGCCGGTCACCATCATGTTCGTCGATATCTGCGGCTACACCAATCTCTCCGGGCGGCTCGATCCCGAGGATACGCACCGGCTGCTGGCGCAGTTCTTCGAGACCGTCGATGCGGTGGTGGTGCGGTTTGGCGGGCGGATCGACAAGCATATCGGCGATTCCGTCATGGCGCTGTTCGGAGCACCCGTCGCCCATGGCAACGATGCCGAACGCGCGGCCCTGGCGGCGCTGGCGATCCACGAGGCAATGCCGGCGATCTCGGCCAAGGTCGGGCAGGATCTCCAGGTGCATATCGGCGTCGCCACCGGCGAGGTGGTGGCGAGCGGCCTCGGCAGCGCGGCGCACAGCGCCTATACGGTGATCGGCGACGCGGTGAATCTGGCCGCGCGGCTGATGGACCGCGCCCAAGCCGGCGAGACCCTGGTCTCCGCCACCGTGCGCCAGGGCTCGGAGCATGCGATCGCCGCCGGCAGCCTGGAGATGACCTCGCTCGGGCCGCTCACCTACAAGGGCATCGCCAAGCCGGTCGAGACCTTCCGCCTGACCGCGAAAATGAAAGACACATCGGCGGCGAAGAGCGTATCCCGGCCGATGGTCGGGCGGCGCGCCGAGCTGGCACAGGCGAGTGCCCTCATCGATTCTGTCGCGACCACCAAGACCGGTGCCGCGATCGTGCTGCGCGGCGAGCCGGGCATCGGCAAGTCGCGGCTGTCGGAGGAATTGGTCAACCGCGCCTCGGCCCGCGGTTTCCGCGCGCTGAAGGCGCTGGTGCTGGATTTCGGCGCGTCGCGCGAGCGCAGCGTCGAACGCGTGCTCGCCGCAGGCCTTCTCGAAGCCGTCGCAGGAGATGACGGTGACGTCGAGCGAAGACTTGCCGAGACCGGACTCGACGTCTCCGCCCTGCTCTTTCTGCGCGATCTCCTCGACCTGCCCCAGCCGGAGGATCTGCATGCCACCTATGAGGCGATGAGCAACGCCAACCGGAACCGCGGCAAGAGCGAAGTGCTCGCGCGGCTCGCGACGCAGCTTGCCGAGGCACGGCCGCTCTACATCCTGATCGAGGACGTGCATTGGTCCGACCCGGTCGTGCGCGGCCATGTGACCGCCCTGGTCGAGGCGTCCGGCAGCGCGGCGCTGATGCTGGCGATGACGACACGGGTCGAAGGCGATCCGTTCGATGCGACCTTCCGCGCCGGATTGCGCCGCGGGCACCTGACCATCATCGATCTGTCGCCGCTGGGCGCCGCCGATGCCGAGAGCATGGCGCATGCGCTCCGCGTCGACTTCGACGATTTCGCGCGGCGCTGCATCGAGCGGGCCGAGGGCAATCCGCTGTTCCTGGAGCAACTGCTGCGCGGCGCCGCCGATCCCAAGCGGCTGCCGGAATCGCTGCAGTCGGTGGTGCTGGCGCGGTTGGACCAGCTGCCGCCCAAGGACCGGCAGGCTTTGCAGGCCGCCTCGATCCTCGGCCAGCGCTTCGAGATCGCGGACCTGGCCGGCCTGATCAACCAGCAGGGCTACGATCCCGGCGAATTGCTGCGCCGGCAATTGGTGCGGCCGGAAGGCAGCGGGCTGCTGTTCGCCCATGCCCTGATCCGCGACGGCGCCTATGCCTCGCTGACCCGCGAGCGGCGATCCGCCCTGCACCAGGCGGCGGCCGCCTTGTTCAAGGAGCGCGACGCGGCGCTCCATGCTGAGCATCTGGACCGGGCCGACGACCCGGCGGCGGCGCGCGCCTATCTTGCCGCGGCCGAGGCGGAGGCGGCAGCCTATCGCGTCGATCGCGCGCTGCGGCTGGCCGAGCGCGGACTGGAAATTGCAAAGACGGCGGACGATCGCGGCACCCTGGCGCCGGCGGTCGGGCGCTATGCGCTGGACATCGGCCTTGGCAAGGCGGCGCGCGCCGCCTTTGCCGTGCTGGCGGAATCCGAGACGCCGCATGCGCGCTGCCGCGGGCTGATCGGCCTCGCCGCCTCGGACCGGATGCTGGCGGCGATCCCGCAGGCGATGGAGAGCCTCGCCGCCGCCGAGCCGATCGCCGCCGGCCTGGACGACCCTGCCTTGCTTTCCGAGATCTGCTACCTGCGCGGCAACCTGCATTTCGCGCTGGGGGCTGCGGATGAATGCCTGGCCGAGCACAGCCGCGCGCTGGCCGCCGCCGAGCGCGCCGGGCTGCCGGAATGGAACGCCCGCGCCAGGAGCGGGCTCGGCGATGCCTATTACATGCAGGGCCGGTTCAAGAGCGCGTCCGAGCAGTTCATGCGCACGGTCGAGCTCGCGCGCGAGAACAACCTGCTGCGCATCGTCTGGCCGAACCAGGCGATGGCCGGCAACACTGCCTTCTACACCCTCGACTTCGAGAAGGCCTTTGCGCTGGTCGATGGCGCGCGGCAGGTCGCGATGGAAATCGGCGACCGCTTCGGCGAGATGTTCGCCACCGAATGCCGCGCGGTGGCCTTCGCACTGCTCGGACGCTGGGCCGAGCTGGAGCCGGTCGTCATCAAGGGCATCGAGATGGCGCGCGCGCTCGGCGCCAAGCGCTATGTGTCGATCCAGCTGCCGCTGCTCGCCCAGGTCCGGCATGCCCAGGGGCGGCATGACGAGGCCGAGGCGGCGGTGCGCGAGGCCATGGAGATCGCCGAGGAGACCGGGCCCGGCTTCTGCGGCGCGATCGTCTGCGGCATCGCCGCCTGCGTCGAGCGCGATCCAGAGCGGCAACGGGCGGCACTGGCGCGCGGCGAAGAGCTGCTGCGGCAGACCGGGCTTTCGCACAACCACATCTGGTTCCGCCTGTTCGCGATCGACTGGGGGCTGCTGCATCAGGACTGGGCCGAGGTCGAGCGCCAGATCGGCCGGCTCAACCAGTATACCGCGGCCGAGCCGCTGCCCTTCGTCGAGCTGCTGATCGAGCGGGCGCGCATCTATATGGAGCTCGGCCGGCAGCCGGACGACCGCGGCACCACGGAGAAGCTGCGGGCGCTCCTGGAGACCGCGCGGAATGCCGGCTTCGGACCCGGCTTCGACCTGGCGCCGGCCTGACCCGCCAACCGCCCCGACCTTCCGGAACTTCGCGGCTTCCCTGGCATTCCTGCTGGGATTCCACTAGATTTTTGCACCGCACCATTTCCGGAGAAAACATGATGCCGAAAGGCCACCCGTTCCACGCCTCGATCCTGCGCGAATACGACATCCGCGGCATTGTGGGCGAAACGCTCAGCGCCGCCGATGCCGAGGCGATCGGCAAGGCCTTCGCGACCATGACCGCGCGGAAGACGAGCAGGACCGCGCCGAAGATCGCGGTGGGCCGCGACGGCCGGATGAGCTCGCCGGAGCTGGAAGCGGCCCTGGTCGCCGGAATCAGGTCGACGGGCGCCAGCGCCGTCCGGGTCGGGGTCGGGCCGACGCCAATGCTCTATTACGCCGCCGCCGAGCTGCCGGTCGATGCCGGCATCATGGTCACGGGCTCGCACAATCCGCCGACCCATAACGGCTTCAAGATGGTGATCGCCGGGAAGCCGGTCTATGGCGAGATGATCAAGGACATCGGCAAGCTGGCGGCCGCGGGCGACTACGCCAGCGGCAGCGGCGGCGAGGAGAGCAACGACGTCCGCGAGGCCTATACCAGGAAGCTGGCCGCGGCGCTCGGCGGCACCGACGTCTCCAAGTTGAAGGTGGGCTGGGATGCCGGCAACGGCGCCGCCGGCGAGATCATGGCGCGGCTCGTGAAGATTCTGCCCGGCACCCACAAGATCCTGTTCGAGCAGATCGACGGCACCTTCCCCAACCACCATCCGGATCCGACCGAGCCCGAGAACCTGCACCACCTGCAGGAACTGGTGGCCAAGGAGAAGCTCGACATCGGCATCGCCTTCGACGGCGACGGCGACCGGATCGGCGCGATCGACGCCAAGGGCCGGATCATCTGGGGCGACCAGCTGCTGGCGATCCTGGGCCGCGACGTGCTCGCCAAGCATCCTGGCTCGACCATCATCGCCGACGTGAAGGCGAGCCAGGCGCTGTTCGACGAGATCGCCAAGATGGGCGGCAAGCCGCTGATGTGGAAGACCGGCCATTCGCTGATCAAGGTGAAGATGGCGGAGACCAAGTCGCCGCTCGCGGGCGAGATGAGCGGCCACATCTTCTTCGCCGACGAGTATTACGGCTTCGACGACGCGCTCTACGGCGCGGTGCGGCTCCTGCGTGCCGTGGCGCGGTCGGGCAAGTCGCTGACCGAGCTCCGTGACCAGTTGCCGACGCTGGTGAACACCCCGGAAATCCGCATCCCCTGCCCCGACGACAAGAAGTTCGCGATCGTCTCCGACCTCGCCGGCGAGCTCCGCAAGGAGGGCGCCGACTTCAACGACGTGGATGGGATCCGGATCAGCAAGGACGGCGGCTGGTGGCTGCTGCGTGCCTCCAACACCCAGGCGGTGCTGGTGGCGAGAGCGGAGGCCCCGGACGAGAAGGTGCTGGCCGGGCTGAAGAGCGACCTGAAGGCGCGGCTCCAGAAGCACGGCGTCGCCTTCGCGGGGTAGCCCGCCAGCAACACGTCATCCCCGGACTCGATCCGAGGATCTCGTGCCGCTTGAGGCAGATCCCCGGGTCAAGCCCGGGGATGACGAAATGGGAAAATGAAAAGGGCGCCTCCCGCGGGAGGCGCCCTTCTCGTTTCGCAGCCGGTCGCCGTTAGGTGGCGGTGGCGTTGAGGTTGTGATCGACGAACACGGTCACCTGGCTGGCGCCGACGCCGGCCTGGAACACGTCGTAGTGCACACCGTCATTCGCCGTCACGTCGGTGCCGATCTTGGTGAACCCGCCGGACAGAGCGACGGTGTCGCTGCCCTGGTCGCCGTGGATCACCAGGTTGTTGTTGGCATCGGTCATGTTGAGGACCGAGTTGTAGTCCAGCGTGACCGCGGTCGCACCGCCGCCGGTGAAGCTCAGCGCCTCGACATTCTCGATCCGGGCCGCCTGGGCCGAGCCGAAGCTGGCGAGACCGCTGAGGTCCACGTAGTCGCTGCCGGCGCCGCCGTCGATGCTGTGGGTGCCATCGAGCGTGTTGGTGCCGTCGAGGTCGGCGGTATCGACGTTCTTGAAGTAGTCGCTGCCGTCGCCGCCGTCCATCTTGTCGCTGCCGGCGCCGCCGATCATCGTGTCGGTATCGGCACCGCCCTGGAGATGGTCGTTGCCGGAGCCGCCGTCGAGCCAGTCGTTGCCGGTCTGACCCTGCAGATTGTCGTTGCCGGCGCCGCCCAGGATCTTGTCCAGGCCGGTGCCGCCGAGGACGGTGTCGTTGCCGGCGCCCGCCTCGATCCAGTCATTGCCGTTCTGGCCGTTGATGGTCGAGTTGTGGACGTCGTTCTCGTTGCCGCCGGAAGTCCAGTCCCGGATATGGTCGGCGTTGTTGGTGCCGGCCGGCGCGTTGTAGTTGCCGGTGCCGAACACGTTGGTCGTGGTCGCCACCGTCGGCTCGACCGGCATCGCGAACTGGGCCAGCGGCGCCAGCAGCTTCAGGGTCGCGCCGGCGGTGTCGCCGTCGTTGTCGATCAGCGTGAAGCCGATGTCGAGGTTCGACTGGGTCTTCGTAAAGTCCGGCGTGTAGGTGTACTTGCCGTCGTCGAAGTCGATCTTGAAGCTGCCGCCCGCCGTGGCGATCGTCAGCTCATGCGCGGCATTCGCGGCCACCGCCTGGGCGTAGGTGTAGGTCACGCCGTTGATGACGATGGTGGCGACGTGGCCGCCATCGGCGCCGAAGGCGCCGCCCAGCGAGCTGACGATGTCGCCGGCCTGCGGCGTCGGCAGTGTGGAGTTGATCACCGACGCCAGGTTGTTCAGGTCGGTGACGATGACCGCGTCGGTATTGACCGGCGGATTGACCGAGCCGTCATAGGCGATCGGATCGAGCGTCGACTTGACGGTGTCGGTGCCGAGGCCGATGGCATAGGACTTGATGTCGTTCTGATCGACGAAGTTCTGCCAGTTCGTGATCTCGCTCGAGGTGAGCGGGCCGGTGCTCTCGTCCGGCTCGTTCGGCTTACCGTCGGAGAAGAAGTAGGCGACGTTGGTGGCGCCGACGATCTTGCCGTCGGTGTTGTAGGCCTGCAGGCCTGCGGCGATGGCGTCGTGATAGTCGGTCGCCTGCTGCGGGCCGTTGGCCACGATCTGGTTCACCAGCACGATCGCGTCCGCGACGGTCATCCAGCCGCCCGGGTTCGGCACGTTGGCATCGGAGCTGAAGGTCGCAATCTGCACCATCGTCTGGCCCGACGCCGCATAGGCGTTGAGCAGGTTGATGATGCTCTGGCCTTCGAGCTGCAGCCGGGTGAGGCCGTTGACGCCCGAAGGATCGGCCATCGAGCCCGAGACATCCATGATCAGCAGGACGTTGTACTTGGCGTCCGTGCCGGTCATCGACTTCGCGCCGTTCACAGCCACCGCCACGTCATCGACGATGTTGACGCTGAGGGTGCCGCTGGCGGTGTCGCCGTCCTTGTCGGTCAGGCTGACGTTGAAGTCCTCATAGAGGCTGTTCTGGCCGTTGCCCGACTGATGGGTCTCGTTGTCGTTGAGCGTGTAGTTGTACGAGACCTTGCCCGTGTTGGCGTCGTAGTTGGTGATCGAGATGGTGTTGCCGAAGGCAGTGGTCCAGGAGGTCGCCGCGAAGGTGCCATTGGTGATCACGGCATGGCCGTCGACCGTGAGGTTCTGCACCCCGTCCGGCGCGTTGATGGTGAAGTCGCCGTCACCCTTGGTCGAACCCAGGCCGTCGCTGCCCGCGGATTCCCCCGCGCCGCGGCTGGCCAGGAGAGCACCCTCGTCAACCAGGGCGTCGCCGCCGTTGGCCTTCGGGGTCAGGTCGGTGATGTTGCACCCTTCGTCGTTGATCGTGACCTTCAGCGTGGTGACGCTGGGGTCGCCGTCGCCGTCGGTGAGGGTGTAGGTGAAGGTCTCGGTCGCCTTCAGCGGGTCGCCGTTGAAGCGGGTGTAGGTGTAGGTCCCGTCCGCATTCATGGTGAGCGTACCGTACTGACCGGTGACGGTCAGGCCGTTGTTCGCGGTGGTGTCGACCGAGCCGTTGAAGCCCTCGAGCTTGCTGACCGACGCGCCGTCCGCGCCCTTGGTGTCGGCCCCGACCGCGCCGGACGTGGTGCCGGCGCCGGTGATGACGTTGCCTTCCGCCTTGTTGGTGTCGTTGCTGACCAGATCGGTGTCCGGACGCGCGGTCGGCGTGTCATCGACGATCTTGATGATCAGGTCGTCGGTGGCGTTGTCGCCGTCCTTGTCGGTGATCGAGACCTTGAAGTTGTCGGTGGTCGCGTCGCCGCTGGTGTTGGTGGTCAGCGTGTAGGTGTAGCCGATGTTGCCGCCGCCCACCGAGGTGATGACGAGCGTGCCGTCGGCACCGACGATGGTCGCCCCCACGGTCACGGCTACCGGGCCGTCCTTGCCCTGGATGGTGATCGCGGCCGGGGCATCGCCCTCGGTGTAGGTGATCGTGCCGGAGACCTTCTCCGACTTGTCGCTGTCGTTGGCGGAGTTGCCGTCGGCGGTCTCGCCCGAACCTTGAGGCAGACCCTTCTCGTAGACCTTGGTCATGCCGTCGGAGTCCGGCGCATCGACGGTCGGCCGGTCGTCGCCGACGTTGATGGTCAGCGTCGCCGTGTCGGTATCGCCGTCGCCGTCCTTCAAGGTGTAAGTGAAGGTGTCGGTGACGCCGCCCGGCGAGCCCGCGTCGCGGGTGTAAGTATAGGTGCCGTCGGCATTCATGGTCAGCTTGCCGTACTGGCCCTGCACTTCCAGGCCGTTGCTGGCGTCGTTGTCCGCCGAGCCGTTGAAGCCGGTGACACCGGAGACCTTGGCGCCGTCGGCGCCCTGCACGTCCGCGCCCGCACCGCCCTTGCCGCCGGTCGTGCCCTCGCCGGTGATGACGTTGCCGTCGGTCGAGGTGCCGCCCGAGGCGATCGAGTCGGTGTCATTTTTCGCGTCCGGAACGTCATCGACGATGTTCACGCTGAGCGTGTCGCTCGCGCTGTCGCCGTCCTTGTCGGTGACGATGACCGAGAAGTCCTCATAGAGGCTGTTGTTGCCGGCGCCCGCCGCGTGCTGCTCGTTGTCCAGCAGCACATAATTGTAGGTGACCGTGCCGGTGTTGGCGTCGTAGCCCGTGATGTTGAGCTTGTTGCCGAGCGCGGTGTCGATCGTGATCGCCGAGAAGACGCCGTTGGTGATCACGGCCTTGCCGTCGACCATCAGGCTCTGCACGCCGTCCGGCGAGTTGATCGTGAAGGTGCCGTTGCCGGTGACCGGGCCGGACCCGTCGCTGCCGGCGGATTCGCCGGCGCCGCGGGCCGCGGACAGGCCGTCTTCCTCGACCTTGGTGTCGCCGCCGCTGGCCTTCGGGGTCAGATCGAGGATCTTGATGTCGCTGTCCTTGATCGTGACCACCAGGGTCGCAGGGTCGGTGTCGCCATCGCCGTCCTTCAGGGTGTAGGTGAAGGTGTCGGTCAGGGTGACGACCTTGCCGTCCTTGTCGAGCGTCGGGGCGTCGCTGTCGCGGGTGTAGGTGTAGCTGCCGTCGGCCTGCATGACCAGCTTGCCGTACTGGCCCTGCACGGTGAAGCCGCCACCGGCCGGGTCGGCATCGGTGGTCTGGCCGACCACCTGCGAGACGGACGCGCCGTCCGCACCCTTCACGTCCGCGCCGGCCGCGCCGGAGGTCGTGTTGGCGCCGGTGATCACGTTGCCGTCGGTGGACATGCCGGCACCGACGCTGTCGGTGTCGTTCTTCGCATCGGGCTGGTCATCGACGATCTTGATCACCAGGTCGTCGGTGTCGTTGTCGCCGTCCTTGTCGGTGATCGACAGCTTGAAGGTGTCGGTGGTGTTGTCGCCGCTGGTGTTGGTGGTCAGCGTGTAGGTGTAGTCGATCTTGCCGCCGCCCACCGAGTTGATGACCAGCGTGCCGTCGGCGCCGAGAATGGTCGCACCCGCGGCCACGGTCACGGCAACGCCGTTCTTGTCGGTGATGGTGATGGCCGCCGGGGCGTCGCCCTCGGTGTAGTTGATGGTGCCCTTGACGGTTTCCGAGGTGTCGCTGTTGTTGCCGGAATTGCCGTCGGCGAGCTCGCCCGAACCCAGCGGCAGGCCCTTTTCGTAGACCTTGGTCGCTCCGTCGGCGGTCGGCGCATCGATGGTCGGCTTGTCGTCGCCGACGTTGATGGTCAGCGTCGCTTGGGAGATGTCGCCGTCGGCGTCCTTCAAGGTGTAGGTGAAGGTATCGGTGACGCCGCCCGGCGAGCCGGCATTGCGGGTGTAGGTGTAGCTGCCGTCGGCGTTCAGGGTCAGCTTGCCGTACTGGCCGTCGACGTTGAGGCCGTTGCTGGCGTCGTTGTCGGCTGAGCCGTTGAAGCCGGTGACCGCCGAGACGGTCGCGCCGTCGGCGCCGAGCGTATCTGCGCCTGCACCGCCCTTGCCGCCGGTGGTGCCGTCGCCGGTGATCACGTTGCCGCTCTGGCTGGTCTCGCCGATGGCGAGCGTGTCGACGTCGTTGCGCGCCTGCGGCACGTCATCGACGATGACGATCTTGATGTCGCCGTTGCCCTTGTCGCCGTCCTTGTCGGTGACTTCGATCTTGAAGTCCTCGCCCGGGTTGACGTCGTTGCCCGGCTGGCTGTGGGTCGGGTCGTTGTCCGTCAGGGTGTAGGTGTAGTCGATCTCTTTGTTGGCATCGTCCCAGGTGACGGTGATGTCGCCATGCTTGCCGCTGATCGTGGTCGACGTGCCGTCGAGCTTGATCACGGTGCCGTCGATGGTGACGGTCTGGACGCCGTCCTTGGCGTCGACCTTCACCGAGCCCTTGGTGGTCTCGGTGTCGTCGGCCGACTTGGAGCCGTCGGGCAGGCCGGATTCGAAGACCGCGGTGCCGCTCTTGTTGAGATCGATCGGGTTGTCGCCACCGCCCGGCGGGGGCGGCGGGGTGACGATGACCGGGTTGTCGCGGATGTCGATGGTCAGGTTGGCGGTGGTCTTGTCGCCGTCGTCGTCGGTCAGCGTGTAGGTGAACTTGTCCTGCAGCGTGATCGTCTTGCCGTCCTTGTCGACGGTCGGGTCGCCATTGTCGCGGGTGTAGGTGTAGGTGCCGTCCGCGTTCATCACCAGCGTGCCGTACTCGCCCTTCACGGTGAGCTTGTCGCTGGCATCGGTGTCGGTGCCGTTCTTGCCGGCCAGGCCGGTGACGGTCGAGCCGTCGGCGCCGCCCAGGTCCGAAAGCTTGTTCGGATCGTCGTTGGTCGTGCCGAGGCCGGTCACCACGTTGCCGTCGGTGGTCAGGAAGTTGGCAACGCTGTCGGTGTCGTCGGCCGCGATCGGCGCGTCGTCCTTGTAGGTGACCGTGCTGGAGGCCGAACCGGTCTGGTCGGCGCTGGTGGTGACGTCGAAGACGACGTCGAGATGGGTCGCATCCTCGCCGCCGTTGCTGTCGCCCGCCAGGTCGTCCAGGCGGTTGACCAGGTAGTAGTCGACCGCGAAGTGCGTGGTGCCGTCATCGTTCTTGGTGCCGGTGTCCTGGACATGGACCACCAGGACCAGCGCGCCGTCGGTGCCGCCGGTGCCGTCGCCGCGGAAGCCGAAGATCGTGGTGCCGTCCGCCGACAGCACATAGACCAGCGGCACGCCGTTCGAGGTCAGGCCCTGGGCCACGAGGCCGCTCGGGTCGAGGGTGACGTCAACGGTCGAATCATTGTGCGGATCGACCACGACCTCGCCGGTCGTGTGCATGGCGGAGGCATCGAGCGGGTCGGTGCCGTCGAAGTCGCCAAAGTGGTTATCCCAAGCGGGGGCCTTGCCGTTGCCGTTGATGAACTCGTCGTAGGTCGGGCTGCTGCTGTAGTCGTTGATGGTGACGATCGGGTCGCGAAGGTGCGACTGGCTCAGGATGTCCTTTGGACCGCTGACCTTGATGTCCAGCGGCTGGCTCGGCTCGAGCAGGTCGCCGCGCTCGAGCCGGATGGCGTTGTCGATCAGCTTGTACTGCAGCGCGGTCGCGTCGAGCACGCCGACCGCATTCAAGCCGCCGAGGCCGGCACCGAGACCGAACTGGCTCAGCAGCGCGCCGGTGTTGTCGGCGCCCTGGGCGCCCGCGGCGTCGCCGCCGGCGGCGGTCTCGATGTCGAGGTTGGGGTCGGTGCTGGCCAGGACCACGGCGATGTCGATCACATCGCCCTGCGGGTCCTTCAGCGTGACGGTCGGGTTGCCCGAGGCATCCACGGTCTGCTGATAGCCCTCGAGCAGGACGGTGATGTCGCCGACCCGGATCGCGAGGTTGCCGTTGCCTTCCTTCGCGGCCAACGCGGCCTGGTCGTCGAAGGGCGCCGGCAGGATCACGGTCTCGCCGTTGGCGACCGCGACGCGGACCACCTTCTCGCCCTGCGGAATTTCCACCTGGACGGTGCCGTTGGGCACGGCCGGGATCGCCGCCGTCTTCTGCGGCTGCTGGGGCTGCTGCGCCGGCGCGTTGGCCTGGGCGAGCTGAACGGCATCGAACTCCGCGTGATCGCCCGCGACGTTCATGTCGGCGTCAGACGAGTTGGTCGGATGGTTGCTGGCGTCGTTGGCCATTTTTGACCCCTTTTGAGAAAACTTGGTGCCGCGGTACCCGAGCCCCGATCCTCATCCCAGCCCGGGCGCGACCTGTCCGAGAGAAGAACATATTGGCGGTAACCCTACAATGCAGGGTCGGCTTAAACCTGCACACGGAGTTGTAAGGTGTATCGAATTTTCAAGAAAATTCGATCTAAATCACCCGGTGGATACCCGGCAATTGATCTAAATCCCCCGAAAATGTGAGCTTTCGCCGCCCCGATACAACGCTAAGCCCCTGTTTTCTATCCTCTAAGCAGAGAGGCGGCACATTATTATGTGTGCCGCCTCACCGCTTAGTCTAACGCATACTATTGTGATGGCAAGTCACGTCATGAAGTGGTGACGGCGACTCCCTGCTCGACCGAGACGGTGACCGTATCGCCACCGCTGAAGGCCGCGCCGCTGCCGGCATGATAGATGTCGTAGCCGAGGAAGGTGCCGTCGAAGGTCCAGCTCTTGCCGCTGCTGGAGGTCAGTTCGACGGTGTCCGAGCCGGCGTCGCCGTTGATCGTGAGGGTATGAAGCCCGCCGACCTCGGTGATGCCGTAGGCGGCATCGTAGCTCAACGTCGCCTTGGTCCCAGTGCCACCGCTGAAGTCCAGCGCCTCCACGTTGGCGATCGCCTGGGCCTGGTCGGAGTCGAAGGTCGCGAGCCCCCCGAGCTCGACCGTGTCGAAGCCCTTGCCGCCGTCGATGCTGTGGATGCCGTCCAGCGTGTGGCTGCCGTCGAGATCCGCGGCATCGACACCGTGGAACACGTCATTGCCGTCGCCGCCCGACTGGGCGTCGTGGCCGGCCCGACCGTAGATATGGTCGCCGCCCATGCCGCCGAAGATCAGATCGTCGCCGCTGCCGGTCTTCAGCTCATGGCCGGCACCGATGCCCGTGCCGAACAGGCCGGTGCTGGTGTCGGTGAGCTTCACGTCGTCGCCGTCGTGATAGCCCTTGTTCTTGGTGGCGTCGGTATCCTTCGTCACCGAGAGCGTCAGGTCGAAGTCGGTGTGGATCGTGCTCAGGTCGGACACGCGGAGCAGGGTCGCCGTCGGCTCCACGGTGATCGACAGCGTGGCGTTCGAGGTATCGCCGTCGCCGTCCGTCAAAGTGTACTGAAACACGTCAAGGCCGCCGGCGTTGTTCGCATCGGGCGCGTAGGTCCAAGAACCGTTGGCGTGCAGCACGAGGAGACCCAGGGAGCCCCGGATCTCGATGTCGCCGTTGCTATCCCCAAACCTGTCGCCGTCGGTGATGGTGAACGCAGCCGTGACCGTCGCGCCGTCCGCGCCCTTCTTGTCGTTGTCCAGGACGTTGCCGGCATAGGTGCTGTTCGCATCCTCATCGGCGACCGCCTGCGGCCCGTCGTCGTTGACCTGGATGTTGATATGGGCGATCGCCGGATCGCCGTCGCCGTCGGAGGCCCCGGTCTTGATGCCGAAGCTCAAGAACAGGTTGTCCTCGGTGTTGCCGGTCGGGTGCGCCAGCGCCTCGCGGAGGTTGAACTGGCCGCTCATGTTGGGCTGATAGAAGGAGAGCGTGAACACGATCACCGACGGGGTGTCGTCTGGAACGTCGGGGTCGTCAGGAACAAAGCCGACGTCCCCGTTGCTGTTGAAGTAGCCAGTGAGAACCGTGGAGCCCGAGCCGGTGTCTGGATCAATATGGACCAGAACGGTGTGGCCGTCGGCGGTCGTGAGGGTGTGCAGATCCCCGTTGTCGTCCTTGACGGTGATCGTGTCGTTTTCCTGGGCGGTGAAGCCGATGGGCTGGGAGCCGCCCGGCCCGTCGGCGCCGAAGCCGCCCGCGGTCAGGTCGAAGAAGACCGCGCCCTTGCCGTCGGTGTCGCCGCCGGTGCCGGCGCCATCGGCGTCCGTGTTGCCGGCGCCGCTGAGCACATGGTCCTCGTCCACCAGGCCGACGGTGGTCGAATAATAACCGGCATTGTTGGAGTACTCGACGCCGACTTCCGGCGTGTCGTCGTCGACGTCGATCCGGATCACCGCGTCCTGGTGGTCGCCGTCGTTGTCCTCGATCCAGCCCGCCGTGAAGGCAAGCTGGATATCGTCCTCGGTGCCGGCCGTCGGATGATCGAGCGGCTGGCACAGATGGAACTCGAACTTGCCGGTCTCGGTGTTGAGGGTCAGTGTGAAGACCTCCACTTGGCCCGGCTCGGTGACGCCGGTGGTCACCGCTTCGGTTCCCCGCACCTCGGTGAGGTAGCCAACGACCAACTTGGTCGCGCTGGACTCCAGCACCACCAAGTCGTGCCCGGCGGAGGTCGGCGTCGGCAGCGGGTTGCCGTCCTTGTCATTGCCGTTCACGAAGGCCGGATAGTCGCCATCGACATCCGGGTCCGGGTCGGTATAGGTCCCCAGCCCCAGGGAGGAATCGCCCGGCCCGTCGCCGCCGAAGTTCATGGCGATCTCGCCGCACAAGAAGGTGCCGCCGGTATCGTCGCCGTTCTCGCCGGCATTGCTCTGGCCGAGCTGGCTCAGCTTCACATTGTCCAGCACGGGGCCGCAGGGGCCGGAAGCCAGGCTGGTGAAGGTCAGGGTCTGGGTGTCGCTGGTCGCGGTGAAGGTGAAGGTGAAGGTCGTCCACTGCATGTTCGAGAAGTCGGTCGCCCAGCCGGTGGTATCGACGCTGTAGGACGTGGGGCCGGAGCCCACATCGACCTGCAGCTCTTTGACGCCTTGCTGGATCTCCGGGTTGCCCGACAGGTCGAAGGTGACGGCGTACTCCTTGCCGGCCACCAAGCCAGTGAGAACCGTGGACAGCGATCCCGGCCCGTCGTCGTTCATATCGACGCTGTTGCTGCCCTCATGGGCGGGCCAGTAACCGTTGATGACGTTCACGCCGGCGCCGCCGACGGTCCAGCCGGAGAAGGTCTCGCCGGATTCGAAGGTCTGGTAGGGTGCCGTGGCCGGCGCTTCGAACCCGCCGATCGAGAAAGGTAGCGGGGTATCGATTGCCCGGTCCTCGTTGCCGCCTTTCAGCCAATCCTCGTCGATCTTGCCGATCGTGTCGCCCGAACCGATCTTGAGCACGTCGATCTCGCCGGGGTTCTGGTTGTGATAGCTGATCGCGACTTCCGGCCGGTCGTCGTTGACCTTGACCTGGATGACCACGTCGACCGTGTCGCCGTCGCCGTCGGTGGCGTCGCCGAGGTCGAAGGTGAGCAGCTGGTTGCTCTCGACGCCGTCGCCGGTCTCATGGTGATCGATCGGGCCGAAGAGCTGCAGATCGAACTTGCCGGTCTCCGGGCTGAAGTAGAGGTCGAAGGTGACCTTTGCGGGAACGAGGGTGAGAACATCATCGATGATCGTGAAGTAAGCCGGGGT
Source organism: Dongia sp. agr-C8 (assembly GCF_054658695.1). NCBI lineage: Bacteria > Pseudomonadati > Pseudomonadota > Alphaproteobacteria > Rhodospirillales > Dongiaceae > Dongia > Dongia sp. agr-C8. Next base: position 278,967 of record NZ_BAAGHZ010000001.1, on the reverse strand, counting down.
GCCCACCTGCAGATGCCCACTCTCTGAGACGAGGACCTGCAATTCCACGCCACCCGAGGAGACGGTGCTGCCGTCGGCGTTCTTGAACGCCGGGATGGTCGCGTTGTAGGCCGCGATCTGGTCCACGATCTGCTGCGCCGTCGGACTGCCGGGAAGCGGATCGGGGAAGTCAGGAATGTTGAAGAGCGGAAGACCGAATTGCTCGGAGCCGTCGGCCGGGCCGTCGCCGCCGAAGTTGACGGTGACCTGGCCGCAGACCTGGCTCTTGCCGATGTCGTCGCCCGGGCCCCCGTCGGAGTCCTGGTCCTGGTTGCCGGTGTAGGTGAGGCTGTTGCCGAAGCCGCCCTTCAGCCAGTCCTCGTCCAGATGCCCGTAGTCGTGGGTGACTGAGTTGCCGCCGCCGCCCGAGAGCGCCGCGAAGCCGGTCTGAGTTTCATCGAGGACGAAGTCGTGCTCGAGGTTGTTGAAATAGGTGATCGCGAGCTCGGGCTTGTCGTCGTTGACCTTGATGTTGACGACCGCGTCGGCGGTGTCGCCGTCGCCGTCGGTGATGGTGCCGAGGTCGAAGCTGACCAGCTGGTCGGTCTCGACGCCGTCACCGGTCTCGTGGTGGTCGATCGGGCCGTAGAGGTTGAACTCGAACTTGCCGGTGTACTCGTTGAACTCGAAGGTAAAGATGGTGGTGTCGTTGGAGTCGAGAGTATTCTCCTGGACGTCCTCTTCCACCTCCGGGCCCTTGATGCCGACCCGCACGAAGCCTTCGCTCGCCTCGAGCACGACCAGCTGAATGCCGCCGGTCGTGAAGCTGTTGCCGGTGCCGTCGCCGTCCTTGAAGACCTGGCCGACAGTGTAGGCGAACAGGCCGAGGCCATGCTCGTCCTTGCCCGCGCCGTCGCCGCCGTAGCTGTAGTCGATCTCGCCGCAGACCTTGGTCTTGCCGGGCTTGTCGCCGTCTTCATTGGAGTTCTTGCAGCCCTCGGCATCCTGGTCCTGGTTGCCGACATAGCTGTTGCCGGAGGCGCCCTTCAGCCAGTCCTCGTCCACCCGCCCGTATTGCTCGGAGTGGAAGATGCCGCTGTTGCCGCCGGCACCCGAGAGGCTGAGACCGTCGATATCGACCTCGCGCTTGATGTCGATCTCGAGGCCGCTGGTGTAGCAGATGCCGATCTCCGGCTTGTCGTCGTTGACCTTGATTTCGAGCGTCACATTCTCGGAATCGCCGTCGTTGTCGGTGACCAGCACGTCAAACAGGATCGGCAGGGTCTGCTCGTTCTGGCCGGTGTGGTCGATCGGGCCTTCCAGGCAGAAGTCGAAACAGCCCTGGTCGTTGATCTGCATGGTGAAGATGGTGGTCGAGCGCCAGAAGGGCTCCTCGCTCGTGCCCTCGTTGACCATGTAGCCGACCTCGAGATAGCCGGCGCCGGCGTCGAGCACGACCAGGTCATGGCCGCCCGACTTGAAGCTGTTGCCGTCGGCGTCCTTGAAGACCGGCAGGTTCTGCGGATCGCTGGTGTCGAGATCCGCCGCGCCCTTGAAGGAGAAGGGATCGCAGTCGGCCGGGCCGTCGCCGCCGAACTTGACGTCGATCTCGCCCTTGACGCTGGTCTTGCCGTATTCGTCGCCGTCCTTGCCGGCGTTGTTGTGGCCGTTGCCGTCCTCGTCCCGGTTGCCGTTGGTGCCGCCGCTGTACGAGGTGAGGGTGAAGGTCGTGTCGGTGTCCTTGCCGTCTTTGCCGCCCTTGCCGGACTGCAGCCAGTCCTCGTCGACCTGGCCGTACTCGTTCGACTTGATGATATAGCCGGAGTTCCCGCCGCCGCCGGTCAGGGTCATCGTGCCGGAGTCGTCCTCGCAGGGAATGCCGCCCTTCTGGCTGATATACTCGACGTCCTTGATCATCGGCGCGTCGTCGTTCACCAGGATGGTGATGTTGACGTCGTCGAGCGGATGGTCGCCGTCGTCATCGGTCGCGATGATCGGGATGTTGAGCGGAAGCGTGGTCTCCGCGGTGGTGCCGAGCGGGTGGTCGATCGGGCCGCAGATTTCGAAGGCGAAGGCGCCGAACAGCGGCAGGTTCGGATTGGCCTGCAGCACCAGGGTGAAGACGACGACGTCGTTGCCCTTGCCCTTGGCGTTATCGCTGTAATCGCAATAGCCGACCTGCAGGATCTCGACGCCGAACAGCGACGTCGTCTTCTCCAGGACCTTGAGCTCATGGCCGCCGGAGGTGACACCCGGGAACGTGTCGCCCTCGCAGAGCGCGACCGTCAGCGCGGGCTCCTTCGGGCCGAACAGGATGTCGCCGATGCCGGGCTTCGACGGATCGGGGATCTTGCCCGAGGGGCCGTCGGCGCCGAAGTTGATGTCGAGGATGCCGACCACGAACTTGTCGCCGAACTCGTCGCCGCGCGCCGGGTCGCTGTCCGGGCCGTTGGCGTTGTCCTTGTCGTGGTTGCCGCCGAAGATGTAGTCCTCATCGACATGGCCGCCGTCGGTGGTGAGGACGAAATCGCTGATATGGCCGCCGGTGAAGGCCGCCAGGCAGGACAGCGCATCCTTGTAGCTGGTGGCGTGCAGGAAGCTCGCGTAGGTGGCGCCGTGCGCCTCCGGGATGTCATCCAGGATTTTGACCGAGCTGTCCGGGCCGTCCTTGTACTGCGGTTCCTCGCAATACGGTCCTTCATACTCGGACTGCTGCTGTTGCTGCTCCGGCGGCTGTTCCTCCATGTTCTCGATCAGAATCCGGGTGCTGAACTCGACGTTGAGCACGTCCTGGCCCTGCTCGGGATGATCGAGGCGATTGACCAGGATGACCTGGACATGGAAGTCGCCGGTGCTGGGTTCCGTCTCGATGATATGAAACACCATGACGATGGCGCCGTCGCTCGGACGCACCAGCAGAATCGTGTTCGTTTCGCTGCTGTTCTGGAGATAGCGCGCTTCCAGCTGCTCACCGTTGGAACTCGGAATGTTGAGCGGGTCGGCGAAGAAGGCGTTGGTGTTCCAGAAATCCAGCAGCTCCGGCGTTTCGGAGGTATGGGGAACCGTGACGGTGTAAGTGGTCACGCCGAGGAAGCCGTCCGCATCGTCGGTGTTCGCCTGGGTGCCGGTGAAGTCGGCCCAGCCGCCGGGCGTCGGATTGCCCTGCTTGTCGGTGTCGTCCTTATGCCCGTTGATGTAGTCGGTGTAGTCGCTGAGGAAGTCCGCGAAGCTGTTCCAGCTGCCGTCGTCGGTCTTGAACGGATCGCGCAGGAACGGCTCCTGCACGCCCGGGAACGGGGTGACCCCGGCCAGCAGCAGGGCATCCTCGCGGTCGAGGTTGATCGAGTTGTCGATCAGGCCGTATTTGAGCGACGTGCCGTCCTGCGCGCCGACGGCGTTCAGGCCGCTGAGGCCGTTGCCGCCTTGCAGCTGCGAGAGCAGCGCGCCGGTGTTGTCGGCGCCTTGGCCCTGTGGACCGGGCTCGCCGGGGCCTGCCGCGGTCTGGATGTCGATGGTGGGGTCGGTCGAAGCGAGCAGGGTCGCGATGTCGATCGGCTGGCCGTCGGAGGTCTGGATCACGACCGGCGCCTGCTGGTTGGCATCGACATAGCCTTGCAGGATCACCGTGACGTCGCCAACGCGGATCGCGAGGTTGCCGTCGCCTTCCCGGGCCAGCAAGGTGGCGCCCGGATCGAAGGGCGAGCTCAGCTCGATGATTTCGCCGGGGTTGACCTGGACGCGAATGACATTCTGGCCCTGCGGCACAGCCACCTTCTCGGTGGGGGTGGCCTGCGCCAGCTGCTCGGGGCCGAAGAACGCGTCTTCGCCCTGCATGTCCGTGAAATAATTCTCGCTGTGAAGCGTTGTATCTTCGGCGGAAGAAGAAACGCCGGAATTCGTGCTGTCGTTCGCCATAGCAACCCCCTGACGTGGCTCGATGCACTTCGTCGAGGGTTCACCCGACCCCACCCTGACTTCAGTGCGTGGGAATACGAGACCATGGCTCCAGAAAGCCCACAATCTTGCTGCGGTAAGGAATCCCACAGCGGGGTATGAGTTAATGCCGATTTTTCAGGAATATTGAGTAAAATGCAGGATTTCTACCTTGGGCAGGTATCTGTTGTTTTAACTTATTGATTTAATTATGTAATCCACTCGGCCAAGGGCCGCCTTGGGGCGGAAGATTTTCCCGCTGCGCGAGCATCCAGCGAAGCGCACTATGGCGTCTTTTCCGCAGCTTAGTCCCTTGGCTTGTTGGCCTTCTTCGGCTTCTTGGTGTTCTTGCACTCGCTGTCGCTGCGGTTGGCGTCCATGATCCGGCAATCGATTCCCCGCGAGTCATACTCAACCTTCTGACCCGAATCGAAGATGCCGCCGGAGCTTTCCTCGGCCGGTTGGCTGGCAGGAACGGCGACCGGAGCGGCTTGCGGCTCCGCCGGCGCGACCGGCGTAGCGCGATTGAGCTCCGCGAGGCGGCTGCGCGCCAGCGGCGCGTAGGTCCCCTGCGGGTACTGCTGCAAATAAGCCTGGTAATCGCTGGCCTGCTTGCTGGTGCTGATCGCATCCCAGGCCGCCTTCTCGGCCGCCGACTTGGCTCCGGAGGGGGCTGCCGGCGCGGGCGCGGCCGCCGGGGCCACCGTGCCGCCCAGAGCGGCGAGACGGCTCTTCGCGACCCCGGCAAAGACGCCGTTCGGGTACTGGTCGAGATAGGCCTGATAGTCGCTGGCCTGCTTGCTGTCCTTAATGCCGTCCCAGACCGCCTTCTCTGCCTCCAGGCTGGAAGCGGCGGGCGCGGCGGTGGCCGCCGCCGGCTTGTTGGCCCCGGGCGAGAAGTAGAAGGGCGCCGTCAGCGACGACGAATCCCACGGCACCTGCTTCTCGCCGGTGGCGGCCATGACCTGGGCGCGGACGTCGCGGAACGCTTCCTCGATCCCGATGCCCGGCTGGACGATGGTCTTCGCCAGGGCGGCGCTGTAGGGGCTGTTCTTGCCGTCGCCGTCCGCCGCCACGTCGCCGGGCGAGGTCGAATAGGCGATAAAGGTGCCGCGGGTCGCGTCCATCGGTGCCAAGCCGCGGCTGGCCGATCGGAAGCCGCGCGCCAAGGGATTGTTGCGACAGGCGTCGAGGATCACGATGTTCACCCGCGCCCCGGCATATTCCATCTGCTGCAAGACTTCGTCGGCGGAGACCGCTTCGAGACCGACGTCGGACTCCTTGCCGATATCCGCGCCGACCGGCACCAAGTAGTTCATGCCTTTCACCTGGACGCCGTGGCCGGCGTAGAAGAACAAGGCGGTGGTTTCGGGCCCGGCCGCGGTCAGCTTGTCGCCGAACTCGATGATCGCCCGCTTCAGCCTCTTCTGGTCCACATCGGTCACCTTGACGACCGAGAAGCCCGTCTTCTGCAGCGCCTGCGCGACCAGGTTGGCATCGTTGATCGGATTGGGCAGCTTGCCCATCTCGGAACCGTAGTTTGAATTCCCGATCACCAGCGCGACGCGCGGCTCGGCCTGTGCCGTCGTGACGGCGGACATAAGGAGGCAAAGACCCGCGACGACCGAAAGGATCCTGATCACCCTATCCTCCTTCTACTCGGCGCTGCGGGCGCCCGCCGTCGCGTGGCGAGCGCCGAGCGTCATGCTTTCCTGGCCGCGCGCCGCGTCACTTCCAACCCTGGCTGCCAGTGGAGCGCGAGCCGCCGCTCTGGGAGCCGCCGCCGCTACCGCCGCCGCGCAAGATCGACTTGCACTTCGCAAGGTCGGATTCGGACCGGGACAGATCCTTGACCTTGCAATCCACGCCGCGTGAATCGCGGAGCATCTGATCGCTCGCCGGCTCGGCGGCGACCGCCTCGGCCTGAGGCGCGTCGGTGGTGCTGGCTTCCTGGATCTCCGGTGCGGGGACGGGCGCAGGCGCAGGCTCAGGCGCCGGGATCGCCACCGCGGCCGGTTCCACGGCCGGCAGCGCCGGCTGCTCTCGCGGTGCGCCGGCGCCGAGCGAAGCCACGCGGCTCTTGGCGACCTGCGCGAAGATGCCGTTCGGATACTGGTCGAGATAGGCCTGGAAGTCGCTGGCCTGCTTGCTGTCCTTGATCCCGTCCCACACCGCCTTCTCGATTTCGATATTGGCGGGCGCCGACGTGTTCACGGCGGCCTTCGGCGCTTCGGCCGGAGCCGGCGCCGCTTGCGAGGCGGTGTTGAACTGCGACGGCTTGAAGAAGAACGGCGCGGTCAGCGAGGACGAATCCCACGGCACCTGCGCGTCCTTGGTCGCCGCCATCACCTGGGTGCGGACGGTACGGAAGGCATCCTCGATGCCGATGCCCGGCTGGACGATGGTCTTGGCCAAGGCGCTGGTATAGGGGCTGTTGCCGCCGGCGCCATCCGCCGCCACCGAGCCCGGCGAGGTTGAATAGGCGATGAACGAGCCCTGTGCCGCCTGCATCGGCGCCAGGCCGCGGGTGACCGAGCGGAAGCCCCGCGACATCGGGTTGTTGCGGCAGGCGTCCAGGATCACGATGCTGACCCTTGCGCCGGCATATTCCATCTGCTGCAGCACGTCGTCCGCCGAGACCGCTTCGAGCCCGACGTCGGATTCCTTGCCGATATCCGCGCCGATCGGGATCAGGTAGTTCATGCCTTTAACCTGGACACCGTGGCCGGCGTAGAAGAACAGCGCCGTCGCGTTCTGGCCGGCGGCGGTCAGCTTGTCGCCGAACTCGATGATGGCGCGCTTCAGCTTCTTCTGGTCCACGTCGGTCACCTTGGTGACCTGGAAGCCGGTCTGCTGCAGCGCCTGGGCCATCACCCCGGCATCGTTGACCGGGTTCGGCAGCTTGCCGATCTCCGATCCGTAATTGGAATTGCCGACAACCAGCGCGAAGCGCGGTTCGGCTTGTGCGGAAAAGGACGTGGCGGCCAAAAGGCAAAATGCCGCGGCAACCGCGTGAATCCTGCCGATCATGGTAGTCCTCCAACCCCGAGGCGCCCGCAACATTTGGCGGCACCCAACACACATAAAATTACGCCTGACCCGGATTCTTGTCCATGTGAGGCCCGGCAGATGTGCGCTCGATCACCACACCTCTTTGTGTTGGGGTCCACAATCGGCGACGCACGCGCTGCGCAGCGCCAGAATCTCGTGCTGCGGACCGATACAAGCGTCGTCTGGCCGAATTGACCCCGCGCGTTCACATGCTGCGGGGCAGGAACAAGGCCAGCAGGCTGCAGAAAAAGGCGAACACCGCGGTCGCGATGAACACCGAAGGCAGGGGAAACAGCGTCAGCAGGATCGAGAAGACCGCCGGCGGAATGACGCTGGCGGCGTCGCGATAGATGCTGAAGACGGTGGACATCTGTGGTCGCTCCCAGGAGCGGACCGCACGCAGGAAGGTCACCGCGGCCACGGAATCCAGCGAGACCGCGCCCAGGGCCGAGCCCAGCAAGGCGGCCCAGGCCAGGGTCGGGTTGCCGCCGGCAAAGCCCGCGACCGCCGTCGCGGCGCCGATGATCAGGAACGAAACGCAGATGAAATACCGGAGCCCGGTCTTGCGCGCGAGCCAACCGAGGCCAAGGGTGAGGAACAGCAAGGCGGTGCAGCTGGACTGCAGGTCGCCGGCCGCGGTCTTCGGGAAGCCCTGCTCCTCAAGATACCAGGGGCCGTAGTTGAACATCATGACCCACCACATCTCGCGGCCGAAATTGATGAACCAGGCCAAGGCAAGCCGAGGTTGCGAGAAATAGCGGCGCAGATTCTTCAGGGGATTGCGGCTGGAGATCCCGGTCGGCGCTTCAAGTCTAAGCCACAGAAAGAAGCCGAACAGCGCCAGGGCGAAGCCACCGGAAATCCCGAACACCAGCAGCGGATCGATGGTGTAGAGCCGCACCCCGATCCAGGGTCCGGCGACCCAGGCGGCGCCCGACGCGAACACCCGCAACGGCTCCGACTTTGCCAGCTGCTTTTTGGGGATGAAGGCGGCGATGTAGAGATTGAGCAGCGTGAGCAAACTCGCCGCGGAGATCGAGCGCAGGAACCAGCCGGCGGAAAAACCGAGCAGCCCGTCCACCGCCATCGCCGCGGGCGCGATCACCAGCAAGGCGATGGCGCCGAGATAGACCCGCCGCGGCCGCCAGCGTTGGACCAAGGCCGGGATCGCGAAGGTCGCGACCACGCCCATGATGCCCGCGGCCGCGACCATGAGGCTGGCATTGCGTTCGGTGCCGAAGTGCCGCAGCGATTCCAGCGGCATGACCGGCGCCAGCAAGGCGCGCGCAAGCGAATCCGAAAGAAACAGCGCGGCCATCAGTCCGGGTCCGGGCTTCGGCCAACGGCGCGGGGCCACGGACGACGGCGCGGCGGATGCCGCGGGATTCGTCGACGCTTCGGGTTCGGCAGGCATGAAAGGGAACTGCGGAAGGAGACTTGGGCAACCGGCGCGCATCATAGCGGCGCGCCCGGGGAAATGCATCAAGCCGGGCTGATGATATGAAGGAATGAGCCCATGACGCGGCCCTGCCGCCGACCCATCGCCGCGAGTTCGTTGCCGCGCGCATCCTTGGCCTGGAACAGCGCGGCGTCGCCGGCTTCCCGCTCGACCGTGGCATAGTGGAATTCGTGGCCGGCAAAACCCGCATCGCGCAGGCCAAGGGGTCCGGCCTCCAGCAAACGGGCCTGCCGATAGCCGAGGTGGAGCTGCGGCTTGGCAAAGCTGGTCGCGACCGGCAGCAGGCCGGCCATCGGATGCGCAATACCCTCGGCATCGGTGAGGCTCTCGCCCAGAACCATGTAGCCGCCGCATTCGCCATAGACCGCGGCGCCGCGCGCCGCCGCCGCGCGGAGCCCGGCTTGATAGGCGGCATTCCCCGCCAGTCTGCCGGCATGCAGTTCCGGATAGCCGCCCGGCAGAAAGACCGCGTCCGCTTTTGCATCCGGTGCTTCATCGGCCAGCGGCGAGAAGAAGGAGAGCGTCGCACCCTGCCGCCGCCAGGTTTCGAGCTGGGCCGGATAGGCGAAGGCGAAGGCGATGTCCTGCGCGACCGCGATCCTTTGGCCGAGCGGCGGGATGCCGAGCGCCTCCGGCGCCGATCCGGTGGCAATCGGCGCGGCGAGTTCCGTCAACCGAGCAAGATCGACATGCGGGGCGATGGCCGCGGCCGCGGCGGCGAGGAAGGCGCCGATATCGGCGATCTCGCCGGCCTGTCTCAAGCCGAGATGGCGTTCCGGCATCGCCAGGGCGGCGATGCGCGGCAGGAAACCGAGCGCCGGAATGCCGACCTCTTCGGCCGCCTGCGCGAGGATCCGGCGATGCACCGGCCCGCCGACATTGTTGAAGACGACGCCGGCGATCCTGACCCCCGGTCGATAATGCGCGAGGCCGGCGAGCACGGCGCCGGCAGTCGCCGCCTGCCCCTTCACGTTCATCACCAGCAGGATCGGCAGGTCGAACAGCCGCGCGAGATCCGCCGTGGATCCCGTGGCGCCGCCTGGACCGGGCTCGGCGCCGTCGAACAGCCCCATGACGCCTTCGACGATGGTCAGCGCGGAATCTTCCGCCGCCGCCGCCAGCAGGCCGCGCAAAGTCTCCGGCCGCATCGCCCAGGAATCGAGATTGAAACAGGGCCGCCCGGTCGCCGCCTGGTGGAAGGCGGGGTCGATATAGTCGGGCCCGACCTTGGCGCTGGAGACGGCGACGCCGTTCTGCCTGAGCAAGGTCAGCAGCGAGAGCGTGATCGTTGTCTTGCCGCTGCCCGAGGCGGGCGCCGCGATGATCAGGCCGCGCGCTTGCATGATCCTATGAGCCGGTCTGGTCGTGATGGCGGGTGCCGAGCGGGTCGGCTTGCAGGCTGCGGCCGCCGATGGCGCCCAGCCAGTCCAAAGCCGCGCGCAGGCGCACCACCTGCCCGACCACGACCATGGCCGGCGGCTCGATGCCGCTCTCGGCGACATCACGGGCGCAGGTGCCGAGCGTGGTCTCGAGCACGCGCTGCTGTTCGGTAGTCGCATTCGCGACGACGGCGACCGGCTCGTGCGGCGCGCGACCGCCGGCGAGCAGGCGGTCGGCGATCAGCGCGATATGCTTCAGCGCCATGTAGATCACGATGACCGGCGCGCCCTTGGCCAGCGAGGCCCAGTCGACCGAATCCGGCACCGCGCCCGTCGCGTCATGGCCGGTGACGAAGGCCACCGCCGAATTGACGTCGCGATGGGTGACCGGGATGCCGGCATAGGCGAGGCCGCCGATGCCGGCGCTGATGCCGGGGACGATGCGGAACGGAACCCCGGCCTCGACCAGCGACATCGCCTCCTCGCCGCCGCGGCCGAAGACGAAGGGATCGCCGCCCTTCAGCCGCAGCACCCGCTTGCCCTCGCGGGCGAGCTGCACCAGGCGGAGCGAAATGTCGGGCTGCCTGGCCGAAGGCTTGCCGCCGCGCTTGCCGGCATATTCCAGTTTGGCGCCCGGCTTGGCGAGATCGAGGATCGACTGGTCGACCAGGGCGTCATAGACCACGACATCGGCCTGGGCGAGCCCCTTGACCGCCAGCAGGGTCAGCAGCCCGGTCGCACCGGGGCCGGCCCCGGTCAGCCAGACCCAGCCCAGTTCCAGATCCGGAAGTTGCGCCAAAATCCGTTCCATGGGGCGATCTTAGAGCCGATCGGGGCACCTCCGGCTAGTCCGTTTTGGACACCGACCTCAGCAATAGCGTCATGGCTCCAGACCGGGCTCAGATGCTGCGCAGCCGCCGCACCGGCGACAGCAGCGCCAGCAGCGGCGACAGGGCATAGCCCGCAACCCCGATCCAGAGCACCGCATCCAGGCTGGCCACCTGCACCAGCAGCCCGGCGATCAGCGCGCCCAACGGGACTGGACCGTCATTGACGACGGCGATGGTGGCGGCCACGCGGCCGAGCTGCGCGTTGGGGACGCGCTTCTGGCGCAAGGTCCGTTCGTTGACCGCGAACCAGCTGGTGACGGAATCCTGCAGCAACTGTTGCAGGACCAGCAGCGGCAGCAGCAGCGCCGGCATCAGCCCGGCGAGCGGCAGCATGGCAAGCCCGACGGTCTTGATCGCGAAAGCGCCGATCAGCCCCGGCCCCGCCGGCACCCGCGCATTCAGCCAGGGCACCGAGGCGGCGCCGGCCAGGGCCGCGACACCGCCGCAAGCGATCAGGATGCCCATCATGGCCGGCGACACGCCGAGCTGCCGCACGACATAGAGCACGTAGAACGGCCCCACCATGCCCCCGAAGAAGGTGCGAATCGCGCGCGCCAGCAGCAAGGGCCGCAGGATTGGATCCCGCCACAGCGCGCCGAGACCCTCGGCGATCTCCTGCAGGACACGGCGACGGGTCGTCGGAGCGGGCGCGGCCGGCTCAACATGCTTCATGCGCAACAGGAACAGCGCGGAGGCCAGATAGGAGATCGCGTCGATCAGCAAGGCCGCGGGCGCGGTCAGCAGCTGGACCAGCAGGCCACCCATCGGCGGGCCGACGATCTCGGCTGTGGCGTCGATGGTCTCCCGCGCGGCATTCGCCTGGGTCAGGCGGCCCGGCGCGACCAGAGACGGCAGGTAGGCCGCATCGGCGGCGGTGAAGAGCAGCGACAAGGCCGCGACCGCGGTCACCACCAGCAACAGCTGCCCCATGGTGAGCAGTCCGCACCAGGCCGCGATCGGGACCGAAACGACCGCGGCGAAGCGCAGCAGGTCGGCGGCGATCATCAGCGGCCGCCGCCGCCAGCGATCGACCCAGACCCCGGCGAAGAGGCCGAGCACCAACACCGGCAAGGTTGCCGCCACCCCGAGCAGACTGAGGGCACCGGGGCCAGCCTGCAGCACCAGCACCGCCGTCAGCGGCACCGCCTCGCGCGCCACCTTGGTGCCGATGCTCGAGACCGCGAAGGCCGCCATCAGCGCGCGAAAGTCACGGGGCCAGCCGGCCACCATGGGCTCAGCCGGCCTTCACTTGACGCCGGCGCAAAGTCGGGCAGGATCGCCGCCGATTCCCGGAGTGGTGCCGATGCTTGAATCCTGGCTCGAATGGTCTGAGCCCCTCAGCCTGCTGATCGCGCTCGTGATCGACGCCTGGTATGGCGACCCGGTGGCGCTTTACCGCAAGCTGCCACACCCGGTCGTCGTGATCGGCAATGCCATCGGCTGGGCCGACCGCAACTTCAACCGCGAAGGCGATGCGCCGCGCCGCCGCCGCAATGCCGGCATCGTGCTGGTGGTCGTGCTGGTCGCCGCCGCCTTGGCCCTCGGCGGCGTCATCCAGGCGCTGCTGCTCGCGCTGCCGCTGGGCGGGCTGTGGCTCGGCATGGTGATGAGCGCGCTGATCGCCCAGCGCAGCCTCTACGGCCATGTCGCCGATGTGGCGCGGGCGATCGAAGTTTCCGGACTCGAAGGCGGGCGCCTCGCCGTCGCGAAGATCGTCGGCCGCGATCCCAACCGCCTGAACCGCGCCGGCGTGAGCCGTGCCGCCATCGAATCGCTCGCCGAGAATTTCTCCGACGCGGTGGTGGCCCCGGCCTTCTGGGCGCTGCTGCTCGGCCTGCCGGGGCTCGTCGCCTACAAGGCGATCAACACCGCCGACAGCATGATCGGCCACCGCTCGCCGCGGCACCGGGATTTCGGCTGGGCGGCGGCGCGACTCGACGATCTGGTGAACTGGCCGGCGGCGCGGCTCTCCGCCTTGCTGATGATGCTCGGCGCGCTGCTGCTGCCCGGCGCGGATGGAACACAGGCCTTCGCCGTCACGCTGCGCGATGCGCGGCGCCATCGCTCGCCCAATGCCGGCTGGCCTGAGGCGGCGCTGGCCGGCGCGCTCGGCTTCGCGCTCAACGGGCCGCGCGCCTATCACGGCGTCCCGAGCGACGAGCCCTGGACCAACGCGAGCGGCCGCAGGATCCTCGATGCGCCGGATATCTGGCAGGCGCTGCGGCTCTACCTCCGCGCCTGCCTGCTGCTTGGAATCGGCGTGGCGGCGGTGGCCGTCATCGCGCATTAGCGATATCCAGGATCCGATCGACCGCGACATGCCGTTCCAGGTGGTCGGCCAGCGCGTCGAGCGTGGCATCGACCCGCGCCTCGAAGTTGAGATCGGAGGCGAAGTCCGGCTTCAGCGTCTTCAAGTAGGCGCGGCGGAATTCATCATCGGCGAAGATGCCATGCAGGTAACATCCCATCACCCGGCCATCGGCCGAGATCGCGCCGTCCGGACGGCCAGCGAGATCCAGCATCGGACGGTCGCAGTCGCCGCCAATAGTCTCACCGACATGCATCTCGTAGCCGCGCACCGCGGCACCGGTCGCGAGGTCCCTGCCGGCGATCTCGACCAGCTTCTTCTTCGGGGTTAGCGTGGTCTTCACGTTGAGGAGACCGAGGCCCGGCAGCTCGCCGATCGGACCTTCGATATTCTCCGGATCGGCGACCCGCATCCCCAGCATCTGATAGCCACCGCAGAGGCCCAACACCCGGCCGCCGCGGCGGACATGCGCCTTCAGGTCGATGTCCCAGCCGGCTTGGCGGAGCGCGATGAGATCGACGAGCGTCGCCTTGGAGCCCGGCAGGATGACGAGATCGGCATCGCCAGGCAGCGCCCGTTCCGGCGTCACGAACTCGACCGAGACCCCCGGCTCCGCGCGCAGCGGGTCGAGGTCGTCGAAATTGGAGATGCGCGGCAGCTGCGGCACCACGACCTTGATCGCTGCGCCGGCCCGCGCGCCATAGCCCGGATGCGCGCCGTCGAGCGCAACGCTGTCCTCGGCGGGGAGATCGCGGGCGCCGTCGAACCAGGGCACGACGCCCAATGAAGGGAAGCCGGTCTTCTCGGCGATGGCCTTCACGCCGTCGGTGAAGAGCGCAAGATCGCCGCGGAACTTGTTGATGAGGAAACCCTTGACCCGCGCCGCTTCCGCCGGCGCCAGCAGCGCCTTGGTGCCGACCAGGCTGGCGATGACGCCGCCGCGGTCGATGTCGCCGACCAGCACCACCGGCACGCCGGCGCTGAGCGCGAAGCCCATGTTGGCGATGTCGCCCTGGCGCAGGTTGATCTCGGCGGGAGAACCGGCGCCCTCGACCAGCACCAGATCGGCTTCGGCGCGCAAAGTGCGATAACTTTCCAGCACCTTGGCGAGGAGCTGGGGCTTCAGCCGCTGGTAGTCCGCCGCCTTGGCATTGCCGAAGACCTGGCCCTGCACGATCACCTGGGCACCGGTCTCGCCCTGCGGCTTCAGCAGCACCGGGTTCATATGCTTGCTCGGCGGAATTCCGCAGGCCCGCGCTTGCAGAGCCTGGGCGCGGCCGATCTCGCCGCCGTCCGCCGTCACCGCTGCGTTGTTCGACATGTTCTGCGGCTTGAACGGACGCACCTTCAGCCCCTTGCGCGCATAGGCTCGGCAGAGCCCGGCGACGATCAGCGATTTGCCGACATCGGACCCGGTGCCCTGGAACATGACCGCGGCCGGCTGAGTCATGGCTAGAACTCGATGCCCCTCTGCGCCTTCACACCGTCGCGGAAAGGATGCTTCACCATCTCCATCTCCGTCACCAAGTCGGCCAGCGCCACGATTTCATCCTTGGCATTGCGGCCGGTGAGGCAGACGTGGAGATCCGGGCGCTTCTCCTTCAGCGCGGCGACCACATCGGCAATCGGCAGATAATCGTAGCGCAGAGCGATGTTGATCTCGTCGGCCAGCACGAAGGCGAAGCTGGGATCGGCCATCATGCGCTTCACCTCGGCCCAGGCCTCGGTGGCATGGGCGATGTCGCGGGCGCGATCCTGGGTGTTCCAGGTGAAACCCTCGCCCAGCGCCTTGATCTCGCACAAATCTGGAAAGCGCTCCAGCACGCTGCGCTCGCCGGTTTCCCATTTGCCCTTGATGAACTGCACCACGCCGACCTTCATGCCGTGGCCGACGCAGCGCATTACCATGCCGAAGGCCGCGGTCGACTTGCCTTTGCCCTTGCCGGTATGGACGATAATCAGGCCCTTCTCGCGGGTCTTCTCCGCCATCATCTTCTGCCGCGCCTCCTGGCGCCGCGCGGATTTCTCGTTGGCGCGTTTGTTGACGTCTTCTTCCATACTCATGCGGCTTCTCCTTTAGACCAGGCGGCCAGGCGCTGATGCGCGGAATTGTGGCGCGACTTCCACAAGCCCCGCGCCTGCGCTTCCTGCAGGCGGTCGGCGATTTCCTTTAATGCGGCCGGATTATGTGCGGCAATGAAATCGCGCACGGCATCGTCCAGCAGATAGGCTTCGAACACCGCATCGAAATGATGGTCGGCGACGCAGTCCGCCGTAGCGGCGAAGGCGAACAAGTAATCGACCGTCGCCGCCATCTCGAAGGCGCCCTTGTAGCCATGGCGCATCACGCCGGCGATCCATTTCGGGTTGACCACGCGGGCGCGCACCACGCGGGCGATCTCCTGGTCGAGGCTGCGGATCTGCGGCGTCTCGGGCCGCGAATGGTCGTTGTGCCAGACCACCGCCTTGCGGCCGGTCAGGTGCTGCACCGTCGCCGCCAGCCCGCCTTCGAACTGGTAATAGTCGTCGCTGTCGAGGAGATCATGCTCGCGGTTGTCCTGGTTGTGCAGGACGGCATCCACCTGCGCCAAGCGGGTCTCGAACATGCGGCCCTCGGCGGCGCCGGAGACACCGGCGCCATAGGCATAGCCGCCCCAGGCGAGATAGGCGCGCGCGAGATCGCCGCCGTCGCTCCAGCCCTTCTCGTCGATCAGCGCCTGCAAGCCCGCACCGTAGGCACCCGGCTTTGACCCGAAGATGCGATAGCCGGCACGCTGCTCCGCCTCGGCTTCGCTGGCTCCCTTGGCGATGAGTGCGGCGCGTTCGGCGCGGTTGCGGGCCGCGAGCGGGTTTTGCGAATCCGGTTCGTCCAGCGCGGCCACGGCGCGCGCCGCGCTGTCGAAGAGATCGATCTGCGCCGGGAAGGCGTCGCGAAAGAAGCCCGAGACCCGCAGAGTCACGTCGACCCGCGGCCGATCGAGCACGGAGAGCGGCATGATCTCAAAACCGGCGACCCGGCCCGAAGCACCGGCATCCCAGCGCGGCTGCACGCCCATCAGTGCCAGCGCCTGGGCGATATCGTCGCCGCCGGTTCGCATGTTGGCGGTGCCCCAGGCTGAGAGCACCAGCGACTTCGGCCAGGCGCCATGTTCCTGGCGGTGGCGCTCGAGTAACAGTGCTGCCGACTTCCAGCCCAGGGTCCAGGCGGTCGGCGTCGGCACCGCGCGGGTATCGACCGAGAAGAAGTTGCGGCCCGTGGGGAGCATGTCGAGCCGGCCGCGGGTCGGCGCGCCGGAGGGACCCGGCTTCACGAAGCGGCCGTCGAGACCGGTCAGCACCGCGGCGAGCTCGGCGTCGCCGCAAGCCGCCACCGAGGGTCGAAGCTCGGCGTTGATGAAGTCCAGCACCGCGCGGCTGCGGGTCCAGCCCGCCTCGGCGCGCAAAGTGCCTGCGGTGAGTTTCGAGGCCAGCAGTTCCAGCCGTTCGACTGCATCGCCGATCGTGCGCCACGGCGTGTCCGAGGCCGCGGCCACAATGGCGGGGCGCGGGCCGGTCCAGCGCTCGCCCATCTTCGCATCGAGCGGATCGAAATCGAGACCGAGATCCATGGCCAGCGCCCGCAGCAGCGAGGCGTCGCCGTCTCGACCGGACTTCCGCGGCAGCCGGGTCAGCGCCACCAGCAGGTCGGCAAGCTGTGAGCCTTTCGGCGATTCGCCGAAGATGTGCAGCCCGTCGCGGATCTGCAACTCCTTCAGCTCGCAGAGATGGTTGTCGAGCTTGATCAGCGCCGCCTCGGTATCGTCTTCGCGAACGATGCCGCAATCGGCGGCGAGGCCGCTGGCCTGGGCCAGATCGACGATCTTCCCCTTCAGCACCGCGCAGCGCCGCGGATCGACCTGCGACGCCTCGTAGTATTCGTCGACCAACGTCTCCAATTCGCTCAGTGGGCCGTAGCTTTCGGCCCGAGTCAGCGGCGGCGTCAGGTGATCGATGATGACGGCACTGCTCCTGCGTTTCGCCTGGGTGCCCTCGCCCGGATCGTTCACGATGAAGGGATAGATCAGCGGCACCGGCCCCATCACCGCTTCGGGATAGCAGGCGGCGGAAAGCGCCAGCGACTTGCCCGGCAGCCATTCCAGATTGCCGTGCTTGCCCATGTTGACGATGGCATCGACGCCGGCGACGTCGCGCAGATAGGCGTAGAAGGCGAAATAGGCATGCGGCGGCACGAGATCGGGGTCGTGATAGCTGGAGACCGGATCGATATGGTAGCCGCGCGCCGGTTGGATGCCGATCAGGGTCGCGCCGAAGCCCTGCAACGGCAAGGCGAAATGACCATCGTCGCAATGCGGGTCGCTTTCCGGCTGGCCCCAGCGTGCAATGACCGCATGGCGGATCGCGGCCGGCAGGGTCGCAAAGAATTCCCGATACTCGGCGACGCCGAGCCGGGCCGAAGCCGCGCGCTTGTCCAGCAGGCGCGTGATCAGAGCATCGCCGTCGGCCGGGATATCCGCGATCGCATAGCCGGCGCGCCGCATCGCGCGCAGGAGATTGACCGTGCCGGCCGGCGTGTCGAGGCCGACGCCGTTGCCGATCCGGCCGTCGCGGTTCGGGTAGTTGGCCAGCACCACGGCGACGGTGCGCTCGCCCGCCGCTTTCTTCCGCAAGCGGATCCAGCGCTCGGCGAGGTCGACCACGAAAGCGACGCGGTCCTGGATCGGTTCGGGCGCCACGATGTTGCACTGGGTCGCGGCATCGTAGCGCGCCGCCGCCTTGAAGGAGATCGCGCGCGTCAGGATGCGGCCGTCGAGCTCCGGCAGGGCGGCCTGCATGGCGAGATCGCGTGGCGAGAGGCCGCGGGTGTTCTGTTCCCAATCGGAAGCGCTGCCGCTGGAGAGCACAACCTGCAGCACCGGGCAGTCGGCAACGTCGAAGGACGTCGCAAAATCCCCGCCGGGTTGCGAGACCGCGAAGCCGGTTGCGTTCAACACCAGGTCGGGCTTCGCCTCTGCAAACAAAGCGCCGATGAGATCGGCGGCGACGGCGTCTTTGAGACTGTTGACGAAGATCGGCAGGAGGTTGATGTCACGCCGGCCCAGCTCCGCGATCAGCGCGTCAATCGGCTTCAAGGTACCGGCTTGCATCAGCGCGCGGTAGAACACGATCGCCGCAACCGGCCGGCCGGCGTGCCAGTGCCGCTTGAGATCGGCCAGGCTGGTCACGGCCTCGCCCGGCCAATAGAGACCGGCTTTGAGCAGCGGCCGCGGCTCCAGCCATTCGGTAGCGCGGCCGATCAGGCCCGCCGCATGCAGCAACGCCTGCTGCGCATTCTCGATCCCGCCTTCGGTGAAGTAGCGCCAGAGCCGATGCGCTACTTGGGTGTCCAACGTGGTGAAATCGGCAAGCTCGGGATCCGGCTGATCGTCGCCTGGCAGCACCGCGAGCGGAATGTTGTTGTCGCGGCAGGTCGCGGAGATCTCTTCCAGCCCATAGGGCCAGTAGCGCCGCCCGCCGATCAGCCGCACGATCACCAGCTTGGCATGCCCGATGATGTTCTCGACATAGGCATCGACCGAGAGATGGTGCTGCAGCAGCAGCAGATTGGCGAGCCGCAGGCTCGGCTTCGGTTCCGGCAGCGCGGCATAGGCGGCGGCGAGGCAGGCGAGCTCGGTATCCGCCGCGGAGAGAATGACGATCTCACCCGGCGTCTGGCCGAGGTCGATCGCGCCTGATCCGTCGGAAATCTCGCCCGGCTTGGCCGCGAGGAGATGCATCTCAGCCCTTGACCGCCGCTTCGATCGCCGCGCGGTCGAGACCTTTGAGGCCGATCACCACCAGCCGGCCCCTGCGGGCCTCGTCCGAGCCCCAGGCGCGGTCATAGTAATGCTGGATGCGGCCGCCGACGCCTTGCAGCACCAGGCGCATGTCGCGCCCCGCCACGTCGAGGAAGCCCTTCACGCGCAGGATGTCATGGGTCGCGATCGCGGGCTTCAGGCGTGCCAGCAGCTCATCGGGTGTCTTCAAAATCGGCATGTCGATCTGGAAGCTCTCGAACTCGTCGTGGTCGTGATCCTCGCCTTCGAGCTCGTGGTGCGAGAAGCGGGTGTCGAGGTCGTCCTCCGCCGCGGCACCGAGGCCCAGCAGCACGTCGGGGTCGATCGCACCGTAGCTGGAGAGAACTAGCTTCGCCTTCCGCTTCATCTCGCGGTCGATCACGTCCTTCGCCGCCGTGCGATCGTCCGGCGACATCTGGTCGTTCTTGTTGAGGATGATGAGATCGGCGCTGTTGATCTGGTCCTCGAAGAGTTCCGCCAGCGGACTCTCGTGGTCGAAAGATTCGTCGGCGGCGCGCTGCGCCGCGACCGCTTCCGGATTGTCCGCGAAGCGGCCGGCCGCCGCGGCCGGGCCATCGACCACCGCGATCACGCCATCCACCGTCACCCGCGTCCGGACTTCCGGCCAGTTGAAGGCGCGGATCAGCGGCTTAGGCAATGCGAGGCCCGAGGTCTCGATCACGATATGCTCCGGCGGCTGCGGCCGGTCCAGGAGCGCGGTGATGGTCGGCAGGAAATCGTCGGCGACGGTGCAGCAGATGCAGCCGTTGGCCAGCTCGACGATATTCTCTTCCGGGCAATCCTCGATGCCGCAGCCCTTGACGATCTCGCCATCGACCCCGAGCTCGCCGAACTCGTTGATGATCAGCGCGATGCGCCGCCCGCGCGCATTGCGCAGCAGGTTCTGGATCAGGCTGGTCTTTCCGGCGCCGAGGAAGCCGGTCACGATGGTCGCGGGAATCTTGGTCGTCATCAGACTTCTCTTCTCACTTCAGTTTCATCGGGAGACCGGCGGTCACGAAAACGACGTGATCCGCCTTCTCCGCCAAACGTTGATGCAGGATGCCGGCGAGGTCGCGGAAGCGCCGGGCCAGCGCATTGTCCGGTACGATCCCCTGCCCGACTTCGTTCGAGACGAAGACCACCGGTCCGCCGCACTGGCCGAGCGCGGCGATCAAGCCGTCGATCTCGGCATCGACATTCCGCTCCTGCCCCAGCAGATTGCCGAGCCAGAGCGTCAGGCAATCCACCAGAACCGCCGCTCCCTGTTCCGTTTCGGCCTTCAAGGCACCGGCGAGGTCGAGCGGCTCCTCGACGGTCTTCCAATCCGAATCCCGGCGCTCGCGATGCGTCTTCACCCGCGCCGCCATCTCGTCGTCCAGCACCTCCGCGGTGGCGAGATAGGTGCGGCGCCCGGGATGGCGATCGACCAGGCCTTCGGCATAGCGGCTCTTTCCAGAGCGCGCCCCGCCCAGGACCAGGGTTACCGGCGGCAAGGGCGTGATCAGCCCGGACACGCCCAGCGACAGACTGGATGGTTGAGACTTCGACAAGGTGTTGCGCTCCTCCCGCCGAGGCGCCGACCGTTATAAAGAGCGTTCGCCGAGGTCTCCTGGCTCGACCGCCGGAACCCGCGCCTTCCCGGCCAGAACAGGGCCAGTGGCTTTCTCCGGGTCCGTTGCCCGAACGCGAAGGTCCAGGCGCAATCCTACAGTTGCGGGGGCAGCGCCGGCATCGGACCGGCTTCCCTCCCTGCGAACGGCCGGAAACTAGCAGGAAGCCCGGGGCGGTGCAGCAAAATCCGCCGTGGAGGTTAACGGGTTCAAACCGTCTCCCAGACCCGTTCCGGCGGCCGGGCGACGACCGCGCCCTTGGGCCCGACCACGATCGGCCGCTCGATCAGGACCGGGGTCTTGGCCATGGCCTTGATCAGAGCTTCATCGCTGGTCTTGTCGGTCAGTTTCAGGGCCTCGAAGGCCTCGCCTTTCTTGCGGAGAATGTCGCGCGGCCCCAGTTTCAGCTTCTTCAGCAGGGACTTGATTCCCGCTTCGTCCAGTGGGGTCTTCAGGTATTCGACCACCTTCGGCGCGTGGCCCTTTTCCTTCAGCCAGCCCAGCACCTTCTTGGAGGTGCTGCAATTCGGGTTATGGTAGATGGTGACGGCCATGGACCTTCCTCGCGCCCTTATTAAGTAGAGATCATGAAGCTGCTTTATTTCGCCTGGCTCCGCCAGAAGATCGGCAAGGCCGAAGAAACCCTCGACGTTCCCGCCCATGTGAAAGAGGTCGGGCAGCTGCTCGACTGGCTGGAGAGCCTCGGCCCCAATTACGCGACCGCGCTCAAGGAGCGCAAGGCCGTGAAGGTCGCGGTCAACCAGGACTATGTCGGCCTCAGCCATCCGGTCAAAGCCGGCGACGAGGTCGCCTTGTTCCCGCCGGTGACCGGCGGCTGAAGTCGTGACCGTCCGGGTCCAGACGCAGGATTTCGACATCGGCGCCGAGCTCCAAAAGCTCGCGGCCGGAAATCACCAGGTCGGCGGGGTCGCGAGCTTCGTCGGCCTAGTGCGCGACATCGCACCCGCAGGCTCCGGCGCCGCGAGCTCAATGACGCTTGAGCACTACCCCGGCATGACCGAGAAGCGCCTTGCCGAAATCGAGGCGGAGGCGCAGCGCCGCTGGCCCTTGTCGGCGACGCTGATCATCCACCGCTACGGGCGGCTGGAGCCGGGCGACCGGATCGTGCTGGTCGCGACCGCCTCCAGCCACCGCGAGGCGGCGCTGGAATCCTGCGCCTTCCTGATCGACTGGCTGAAGACCGAGGCACCGTTCTGGAAGCTGGAAGACGGCCCCGAAGGCGCCCGCTGGGTCGAGGCGAAGACCAGCGACGACGCCCGCAAGGCGGCCTGGCTCAAGAAGTAGCCGCCTCACAGCTTGAAATCTTCCTGACAAACCGCCAATTCTCCTATCCCTGAAACGGCCGACCGGGGCGACCGCTTCCCATGTCCGACACCATGCAGCTTTTGACGGATCCTGCCGTCATCCTCAGTTTCGTTACGCTTGCGGCCCTCGAGATCGTCCTCGGCATCGACAATCTGCTCTTCGTGCAGATCGTCGCCGGGCGCGTCTCGCCGGACAAACAGCGGCTGGCCCGGCGTCTCGGCCTTGCCTTGGCGCTGCTGACACGGTTGGCGCTGCTGGCCTCGATCTCCTGGGTAGCCGGACTGAAAGAGCCGATCCTGACCGTCGACTGGTTCGGGCCGGAGAACACGTACGACCTCTCCTGGCGCGACATCATCCTGCTGGGCGGTGGCTTGTTCCTGCTGGCGAAGTCCACCACAGAGATCCACCACAACATCGACGTCGCGCACGAGGAAGAAGGGGAGAAGAAGACCTATCTCACCCTCGCATCTGCCGTGGTGCAGATCGCGATCCTGGACATCGTCTTCTCGCTGGACAGCGTCATCACCGCGGTCGGCATGTCGGATCACCTGGAGGTGATGGTGGCCGCGGTCGTGACGGCGATGATCGTGATGATCGCGGCAGCGAATGCGGTCGGCGATTTCGTGGACAAGCATCCTTCGGTGAAGATGCTCTGCCTCGCCTTCCTGCTGCTGATCGGCGTGGCGCTGCTCGGCGAAGGCCTGCACTTCCACATCCCGAAGGGCTACCTCTACTTCGCCATCGCCTTCTCGGCCGGCGTCGAGGGATTGAACCTCTGGGCCCGCGCCCGCAAGGAAGCGGCGAAAAAGCGGGCAGCCGCCTAAAAGAAAACCCCGCTCCCTCGGCCCGAGGGAGCGGGGTTTGACTTTGTACGGACCGCTTAAGCCGCCGCGCTGTTCTGATGCGCGCGCACTTCCTTCAGATAGTCCTCGCGCAGCTGGCGGGTGACCGGGCCGACCTTGAACTTGTAGTCGCCGACCTGGCCGACGGGCGTCACTTCCGCGGCGGTGCCGACCAGGAAGACCTCCTCGGTCTTGGCAAGCTCGTCCGGCATGATCGCGCGCTCGACCACCTTCAGCTGGCGGCGGCGGGCGAGATCCATCACGGTCTGCCGGGTGATGCCGTTCAGGAAGCAGTCCGGCGTCGGCGTGTGCACTTCGCCGTTCTGCACCAGGAAGACATTGGCGCCCGTGGCCTCGGCAAGTTGTCCGCGATAGTCGATCATCATCGCGTCCTGATAGCCTTCCGCCTCGGCCTCGTGCTTCGAGATCGTGCAGATCATGTAGAGACCGGCGGCCTTGGAAGCGGTCGGTGCCGTGTTCGGCGCCGGGCGCTGGTACTTCGCCCATTTCAAGCGGATGCCCTTCTCCAGCAGCTCCGGCGAGAAATAGGCGGGCCATTGCCACATCGCGATCGCGCAGTGGATCGTGTTCTGCTGCGCGGCGACGCCCATCATCTCGCTGCCGCGCCAGGCCAGCGGCCGGACGTAGCAATCGACCAGCCCGGCGCGGCGGATCAGCTCTTCCTTCGCCGCGACCAGCTCCTGCACCGAATAGGGAATCTTGAAGCCGAGGATATCTGCCGACTTGTGCAGCCGCTCCGAATGCTCCTTGGACTTGAAGACCTTGCCGCCATAGGCGCGCTCGCCTTCAAACACGCAGGAGGCATAGTGCAAGCCGTGGGTCAGGACATGGACCTTCGCTTCGCGCCAGGGCACGAACTTGCCGTCGTACCAGATCTCGCCGTCGCGATCGTCATAGGGGACCAGGCTCATGGTAAGGTTTCCTCCGGTCAGGCTTCTCAGGTTATAAAAGCATCGTATCTGGGCCGAATTTAAAAGCTTCGGAAAAATAAGTCAACAGTGCTGACATAAAATGGCTGAAGTGAAATCGCCGCTGAATCTGCTGTTCCTCCGGGACGACGACCTGCGCCAGGGGATCGAACTTTTGTTCTTCGCCTACAGGGACTTCACGGCGAAAGCGGACGAGACCTTGCTGCAATACGGCTTCGGCCGGGCGCATCACCGGGTGATCTATTTCGTCGGACGCAACCCAGGTATGACGGTTTCGGAACTCCTCGACATTTTGAAGATCACCAAGCAGAGCCTCTCCCGCGTCTTGAGCCAGTTGGTGCGCCAGGGCTTCATCATCCAGCGCCCGGGCTCGACCGATCGGCGGCAGCGACTCTTGAGCCTGACCGACCGCGGCGCCGAACTCGAAAGGAAGTTGACCGAGGAGCAGCGCGCGCTGGTCGCCAAGGCCTATCGCAGCGCCGGCGCCGAGGCGGTCGAGGGCTTCCGCAAGGTGCTCATCGGCCTGATCAACGAATCCGATCGCGAACGGTTCAATCCGCAAGCCCGGCGGTAGAATAGCGGGCATGAGCGACCAGCCCCATATCCTCGTCGTCGATGACGATCGCCGGATCCGCGATCTCACCGCGCGATTCCTCTCCGAGCAGGGCTTCAACGTGGTGACGGCAAACGATGCCGCCGATGCCCGCGACAAGATGAAGAGCCTCGCCTTCGACCTCCTGGTGCTGGACATCATGATGCCGGGCGAGAACGGGCTCGAGCTCACGGTCAGCCTGCGCGCCGAGAGTGACGTGCCGATCCTGCTGCTGACCGCCCGCAGTGAGACCGAGGATCGCATCGCCGGGTTCGAAACCGGCGCCGACGACTATCTCACCAAGCCTTTCGAGCCGAAGGAGCTGGTGCTCCGAATCCAGTCGATCCTGAAGCGCGCCCGCACCGCGCCGCGCGCAGCACCGCAGCGGCGGGTGATTAAGTTCGGCGAGTTCCTGTTCGAGCTCGATCGCCGGCGCCTGTTCCGCGGCGAGGAGCCGGTCTATCTGACCGAGGCGGAGACCGACCTCCTCGCCGAGCTGTGCAACCGGGCCGGCGAGGTCGTCAGCCGCGACGAGCTCACCTCCTCCTCCGGCCCCGAGACCGACGAGGCGACCGCAACGGAAGCTGGTGGCAGCCGGCAGGTCGATGTGCAGGTCACGCGCCTCCGCCGCAAGATCGAGGTCGATCCGCGCTTCCCGCGCTACCTGCAGACCGTGCGCGGCCGCGGCTATCTGCTGCAGCCAGACTGATGCTGGGCCAGGCACGCGAGTTCGTGGCGGCAGTGGAGCGGCTGATGCCGCGGACTTTGCTCGGCCGCTCGATCATCATCATCGTGACGCCGGTGATTTTGCTGCAGGCGATCTCGGCCTGGGTCTTCTACACCAGCCATTGGGACACGGTGACAAGGCGGCTCGCGCAGAGCGTCGCCGGCGACATCGCCTATGTGATCCGCCAGTTGCCGCACCCGATCGATCTCCGGCAGGCGCAGCAGGTCTTCGCCATCGCCAAGGACATGATGGACGTGAAGCTGGTGTTCAAGCCGGGCGAGATCCTGCCCAACGACCCGACCATCACCCGGCAGAACCTGGTCGACCGCTCGCTCTCCAAGGCCTTGGAGGATGCGCTGAAGCGGCCCTTCCTGATCGACAGTCGCTCGCAGCGCAACTACATCGAAATCCACGTGCAGCTGGCCGAGGGCGTGATGCAGGCGCAGGTCAGGCGCCGGCGCCTGTTCAGCTCGACCACCTATCTCTTCTTCCTCTGGATGGTCGGCACGTCGTTGGCCTTGCTCGCCTTCGCCACCATCTTCATGCGCAACCAGGTGCGGCCGATCAAGCGGCTGGCCCAGGTCGCCGATGACTTCGGCCGCGGCCGCGAGATCCGCGACTTCCACCCCAGCGGCGCCAACGAGGTCGAGCTCGCCGGCCATGCCTTCAACCTGATGCGCGACCGCATCCGCCGCCAGATCTCGCAGCGCACCGAGATGCTGGCCGGCGTCAGCCACGATCTGCGCACGCCGTTGACCCGGATGAAGCTGCAGCTGGCCTTGATGGGCGGCAATCCCGAGGTCGCTGACCTGAAGAAGGACGTCGACGAGATGGAGCGCATGATCGGCGGCTATCTCGCCTTTGCCAGGGGGGAAGGCACCGAGCGCGCGGTCGATGCCGATCTGGTCGAGCTGGTCACCGATGCGGTCAACGATGCCCGCCGCGAGGGTGCCGCCATCGCGCTCGCCGCGCCGACGCAGAAGATCATGCTGCCGCTGCGTCGCGACGCGTTGCGGCGCGCACTGGCCAATGTCATCGGCAATGCCCGCCGCTACGCCGATCGGATCGAGGTCTCGATGCGCAGCCGCGGCCATGGCGTCGATGTCATCGTCGACGACAACGGGCCGGGCATTCCCAAGGCCCAGCGCGAGGACGTGTTCCGCCCGTTCTTCCGCCTCGAATCCTCGCGCAATCCCGAGACCGGCGGCACCGGCCTGGGACTCGCCATCGCGCGCGACATCGTCCGCACCCATGGCGGCGAGATCACCCTGCACGACTCACCGCTCGGCGGGTTGCGCGCGGTGCTCCGGCTGCCGAGCTAGGCGCGCTCAGAACAGCACGTTGACGGCGACGTCCTCGCCGACCTTGAGGGTGTCGGTGGTGTGAACTTCCGCGATCTTGGTGTCGAGGAACTTGTTGCCGTCGGTGTCGATCCAGACGTCGACCACGGCGCCGTTATCGACCAGACCGACGCGCCCGGCACGGTCTTCGAGATCGACCCCCAGCGCTTCGAAATAGACATTGAGGTCGAGGTAGTCCTGGCCTCCGGTTGCGTCGCCGTCGAAGCCCAGGATGATGTCGAAGCCGTCGAGCTTGCTGGTATAGGAGACCACGTCGTTGCCGGCGCTGGTGTCGATCGTGTCGTTGCCGGCCTCGCCGCGCATCCAGTCGTCGCCGTCGCCGCCGATCAATGTATCCGCGCCGTCGCCGCCGCGGAGCCAGTCGTCCCCCGCCCCGCCATCGATCGTGTTGGCGCCCTTGTTGCCGATGATCTCGTTGTGCAGGTCGTTCCCGGTGCCGCTGATGCCGGCATTGCCACGCAGGGTCAGGTTCTCGACATAATCCGGAAGCGTATAGGCGAAGGACTCGCTCAAGACCGTGTCGTAGGTCCCGCCGGTGCTGGTCTCGACCACGGCATCCTTCGAATTGTTCACCATGTAGGTGTCGTTGCCATCGCCGCCGATCATGGTGTCGTAGCCGGTTCCGCCGTCGAGCGTGTTGTCCTTGGTATTGCCGATCAGCACATTGGCGAGGGAATTGCCGGTCCCGTTCAGCGCGCCGCCGCTCAGGGTCAGGTTCTCGACATAGGCCGGCAGCGAGAAGTCCTTGGTGCTGATCACCAAGTCGACCCCGCCGCCCTCTTTCAAGCCCAGCGTCTCGCTGACGACATCGCCGGGGTTATCGACATAATAGGTGTCGTCGCCCGTGCCGCCCAAGAGGTAATCGGCGCCGATGCCCCCGTCGATGACGTCGTTGCCGGCACCGCCCCAGATATCGTCATTGCCGGCCTTGCCGGCGATCGTGTTGTTGCCGGCATTTCCCCACAGCGTATTCCAGGCGGCATCGCCCGCGATCGAGAGATCGGCCGCGCCGAGCAGCATCACGTCTTCGATGCCGTCGAAGGCCTTGAGGTCCAGGTTGACATCGATAGTCGCCAGAACAGCGTCACCCGCGTCGCCACCGGTCTCCACAATGACGTCGGTCAGGCTGTCGATCACGTAGACGTCGTCGCCCTTGCCGCCGGTCATCGTGTCGCTGCCGGTCCCGCCGTCGAGGTAGTCGTCGCCGTTGTTGCCGTTGAGCTTGTCGTTCCCGGCATAACCCATCAGGGTGTCGTCCTGATTGGAGCCGGTGATCGTGTCGTCGCCGTTCAAGACGGCACTCAAGAAGCCTTGGGAGTCGCCTGCCAAGCGATAGGCGTTGAAGCTGGCCGCCGACAGCGACAGGTTGGCAATCTGGAAGTCGAAAGCCCCGGTGACGATGCTGGTGATGGTGGTGATCGTGCCGCCGGTGAGCACGCCGTTGCTGTAGGTGAGGCCGACGCCCTGGACCTCGACATAGGTGCTGGGATCGAGGTTGCTGGGGCCGGTCCGCCAGGTCGTCGCGTTGGCGACGAACAGGAAGCTGCCGACCAGGTCGTCGATGTCGAAGTTGTTGAAATCGACGCCGCTGTTGGGACTGGTCGTGAAATTCGCCATGGCGACCTCCTCTCAGAGAGTGCCGGCGTTCCACGCGCGTCAGAGCTGTGCGGTCGATTGCGACCGCCGCGCGCCACGCCGTCCTGAGGTCGGTCGGGAGCGCAGTCTGTCAGGTTCGTTGCTGTCCGATGGAATCGGCGCAGAGAGACCGGCCTGTGCCGGTGGTCACAGTTCCCGCGGACGGCGGAACGGCGGGAAATCCGCCTTCACTGCACGTCGATATGCGGCTAGAGCAGGAAGCCTTGCTGCAAGGCCTTGGTGAGATCGTCGCCAAAGGCGCTGGTCTTGCGGATCAGGCAGACGCTGGGCGGCAGCACCTTCAGCTGCGGATCGTCGGCGTTGAGGCTGGTGATGACGGCCACCGGGATGTTCCGGGTCGCCGGGATCGCCGACAAGGCGAGCGCCAGGTCGATGCCGGAGAGCTGCGGCATGACCGCGGAGACGATCATCATGTCCGGCTTCGCCCGGGTGGCATAGGCCAGGGCCTTCAGCGTGTCGGGAATGGCGGTGGCGCGGTAGCCGCAGGCGCGCAGCTCGCGCTCGACGAAGGTCTGTTGCGTGCCCGGGGTCATCACCAGGACCACCTCGATGTCGCGCGCTTCCGGCGCCTCGTCGATCTCGACGCCGCGGCGGACCGGGAGGCCGCGCACCATCTGGCGGATGTCGCCCTCCTCCGCCTTTTTGCCGCTGAGGAGATCCTGGATCACATCAAGGTAGGCCCCGAGATCGTCGATCGCCCGGTCGTCGAGCGTGACGATGGCGGTCAGGTAGTTCTGCGCCTGGTCGGCCACCGTCTCCAGCATCGAGAGGCCGAAATTCCGGGCCTGGCCGGCCAGATCGAAGATGAAGCGGCGCAGATCCGGCAGGCAGTCGCCTTTCGGCAGGCGTTGGACCAGGTCGGCGGCGCGTTCCTGGGCTTCGCCGAGGAACTCGGCCAGCAGTCCGGCCACCATATCCGCCGTGGCGCCCGCATAGGCGCCGCTCCCAAGGCCACGCATGTCGATTTCCATTCCCGAAGATTGCCGCAGCAGCCCGCAGTTTGGGCGGGGCTTCGTTAAAAAAGCTTCTACGGGGCAGCGCGCCCGGCGGTCCTAGAACAGGCGGCCGCCGATCGGCACGTTCTGGGTCGGCGCGATCATGACCACGCCGCCTTCGCCGTCCGGGAATCCCAGGACCAGCACCTCGGAAATGAACTTGCCGATCTGCTTGGGCGGGAAATTCACCACCGCCGCGACTTGTTTCCCAACCAGGCTTTCCAGGCTGTAGTGCTTGGTGATCTGGGCGGAGCTGCGCTTGACCCCGATCCCCGGACCGAAATCGACCGCGAGCTTGAAGGCGGGCTTGCGCGCCTCGGGATAGGGTTCGGCGGCCACGATTACACCCACCCGGATATCGACCTTCAAGAAATCTTCGTAGGTGATCGGCGCCGTCACGCCGCCCGCTTCCGCAGCCATGGTCTCGCTCTCTTGCCTGGTGTTCGGGCCGGACGTTAGAGCAAAATGAGAAGGCCGCCCACCCGTTTCCGGGGGACGGCCTTCAATCGATCGATCGCGGCTCTAAATCCGAGCCGGCCGAAGCGAGATTACTTCTTCGCGGTCTTGGCGAAGGCGGTCTTCACTTCGTCGAAGCTGTCGGCGACGCGCTTCGAGACGACGTTGATCGCCTGGGTGTTCGACTTGGTCAGGGTGTCGCTCATCTCGCGCATGGTGGCGACAGACTGCTCGAACGCCGACTTGGCGAGCTCAGCCTGCTTCACCAGCTTCTCTTCGACGCTGGCCGGAGCCGAAAGCTCCTTGGCCAGGCTGGAGAACTGCTCGACCGCTTCGCGGGCGAGTTCGGCCTGGCGGGCGGCAACGGCCTTCACGCCGTCGAACGCGAGCTGGTTGGCGTTCTGGAACGCCTCGAAGTTCTTGCGCTGGGACGCGAACAGCGTCTCCATATCGACGGTCGGGGCCTTGCCGTTGGCGAACGACTTCGAGAAGTCGCTGACCCAGCGGTTGAAGTCGGCCTGGAACTGACCGAAATCCGGAACCTTGAAGTAGTCCGGCTTGAAGAAATCGTTGGTCTCGGCGGTGTTGGTCTTGGCCATGGGGGCTTTCCTCCTGGGGGATTTCATCTGCTCGTGCCTTCATTGTGCAGTGCACAATTACGAAGAACATGGTGCAATGCAGCAGAAAAATCAAGGGCTTTGTTGCGTCGCAACAGGCCCGCAATATTACCATTATTTATCTGACACTTAGATGAAGGTCCCGGGTCATTCCAGAGGCCGGGGATCTCCGAATCCTAGGCCCGGCGGATGACTAACCGGAAGAGGATGACACTCAGAGCCAGGACCATCATTAGTAATACAAATGAGGCCGCCGCCCCGTCGTGGAGGCTCAACCCGAGGAACGCCTGGCGATAGGTGTAGATGCTCAGCAGATCGGTCGCCATGTCCGGGCCGCCGCGGGTCAGCACATAGACAAGGTCATAGGCGCGGGTCACGTTGATCAGCTGGATGACGATCGCGACCGCCGCGACCGGCCGCAGCAGCGGCAGCGTCAAGTACCAGAATTGCTGCCACCGTCCCGCCCCGTCCACCTCGGCCGCCTCATAGGGCCGGCGCGGCAGCGCGGCGAGGCCGGCCGAGAGGATCAGCACCACGAAGGCGACCTGCTGCCAGAGCTCGACGAAGACCAGGGTCCAGAGCGCGAGGTCGGGATCGCCCAGCCAATCCGGCACCGGAAGCCCGGCAAGACCGATCAGTTGATTGACGATGCCGCGTTGCGGCCCCAGCAGCATGTGCCAGATCAGCCCGGCACTGACCGGCGCCAAAGCCACCGGCACGGTGAGGATGGCGAAGTAGACCGCCTTCAGCCGCACCACCCTTGTCAGCAGCACGGCGATCAGGAGGCCGAGGCCGAAGGCGCCGGTCACGGTCGCCACGGTGTATTCGAACGAGATCGCGAGCGAGTGCCAGAAATAGGGATCCACCAGCAAGGTCTCGAAATTCGCCAGGCCGACGAAGGGTTCGAGGACCGGGTTGAGCAGGTTGAACGAGGAGATGCTCAGCAGCACCGCATAGACCAGCGGCAGGCCGAGGACGAGGGCGATCATCGAAAGCCCGGGCGCCGCGAATTTCCACCCGGTCGCCCGCCAGCGGTTGCGCGGCCGCCGCGGCTGCTTCGGCTTCGGATTCGCTGCCGATTCCGTCACCGGATGGCTCCGTAGGTGCGGCCGTGGATCAGGTGGTGGCGCAGCAGCGCCAAGACCGCGAGCATCGGCAGGACGCCGAGCACGATGCCGGCGGAAAGTTCCGCGACCGGCACCTCGGCCCGCGACTGCAGGTTGGTGAGCGCGACCGGGATGGTGGCCGTGTCGCCGTCGGTCAGCACCAGCGCGAACAGAAACTCGTTCCAGGCCAGGATGAAGCCCGACAGGGCGGCGACCGCCAGCCCCCGCCGCGCGACCGGCAAGGCAATCCGCCAGAAGGCACCCCAGGCGGTGGCGCCGTCGGACATCGCCGCCCATTCGAGCTCGACCGGCACCCGCTCGAAGAAGCCGATCAGGACCCAGGTGAGGAACGGCAGGTTGACGGCGGCATAGGCGATCACCAATCCAACGAGCGGATCGGTGAAGTCGACGACCAGGAACAGCGCGACCACCGGCAGCACCATGGCGATCGGCGGCAGCAGCTGGAGCAACAGCAGCATGAACCGTCCGACCTGACCCGTGCTGCGATAGCGCGCCAGCGCATAGCCGAGCGTCGCGGCGAAGGGAAAGGCCAGCAGCGTCGAGAGCGCCGCCGCCGCGAGGCTGTTCGCCGCGGCGCGCCAGAACCGGTCCTCCACCAGCAGCTGCACATAATTCTCGAGCGTGAAGGCCGTGGGCAGGTCGAGGCTGGTGCTCTGTGCCTCCGGCACGAAGCTGTTGCGCAAGACCCAAAGCAGCGGCAGCGCAATCCACAGCGCGCAGGCCGTCAGCACCGCATGAGCGATGAGGTTGCCGCGCCGCTTCATCGCAGGATCCGCACGATATCCATGATCACTCCGGACCTCTTACATATCCCGCGGCACCGCCATGGTGGTGCGCGGGTCGAACAGATGCATCTGCGCGAGATCGAGATAGAGCCGCTGCATGCTGCCGATCGGCGCGCGGTAATGGCGTCCGAGCCGCGCGGCGAAATCGAAGCCCTCCAATCCGGGGATGGCGGCGATCAACACCACCTCGGCGCCGCGGGTCTCCAGCGCCACCACCTCGACGTCGATCGCCTGCCAGCCGGGATCGCTGGGCTCCGCATGCACATCCTCGGGCCGCAGGCCGAAGATCGCCTCCTGCGCATTATAGGTGCGATAGGCCGGGGTGTAGGGCGTCGGCACGCGCAGGCGCACATGGCCCGCCTCGACGAACAGCGCGCCGTCCTCGCGCTTGGTCCCGTCGGCGGTCATGATATGGCAGGGCACGAGATTCATCGCCGGGCTGGCGAGCTGCCCGGCGACGAAGACGTTGACCGGGCTGCGGTAGAGTTCCAGCGGCGTGCCGACCTGCTCGACCCGGCCTTTGCGCAAGATGCAGATCCGCTCGCCCATGGTCATGGCCTCCACCTGGTCATGAGTCGCATAGACCATGGTGCGCCCCAGGCTGCGGTGAAGCTTCACCAGCTCGAGGCGCATCTCGTTGCGGAACTGCGGATCGAGGCTGGCCAGTGGCTCGTCGAACAAGAAGGCGACCGGATCGCGCACCAGCGCCCGGCCGAGGGCGACGCGCTGCTGCTCGCCGCCCGAGAGACGCGCGGGGTTCCGGTCGAGATGCTGGGCGAGGTCGAGCATCTCGGCGATCCGGCGCACCCGCTTCTCGATCTCCGCGCGCGGCGCCTTGTGCATCTTCAGGCCGAAGGCGAGGTTCTGTCCGACCGAGAGATGCGGATAGAGCGCGTAGGACTGGAAGACGATCGCCAGGTTGCGATCCTTCGGCGCGACGTCGTTGACCATCTGATCGCCGATGAAGACCTCGCCGCTGCTCGGACTCTCCAGGCCGGCGATCAGGCGCAGCAGAGTCGACTTGCCGGCGCCCGAAGGTGCCAGGACAACCATGAACGCGCCGTCATCGACCTGCAGCGTCACCTCCGCGAGGGCAGCGACCTTGCCGTAATTCTTGGAGACATCCTGAAGCGCGATTGACGCCAACGACCCAATTCCACTGCCGAATCACTGTGTTTCTTCGGCAATATCATCGCATCGCACCCCAGCGTGTGCAATAAAACGCGGCGTCGCGCGATTCGGGGCGGCAGAGCATCGATCGCGCGACAAGCCGCGCCGCACGGGCTGGTCGTGCCTGCGGCCCAGCAGTGAGCTCGCGATGTCAAACAGCGCCGTCGCATGAAGCGCGATGGCCGGAGCCGCTTGGAGCGATTCCGTCGCACCTTTACGCTCCCGCGGCGAAAGCCCCGCCAACTCCAAGCTATTGCAGCATTATCTCCCGCGCGGCCGCGGCCGGCTGTATCCGGCTGGCGTAAAGGCCCTGTAAAGGTTCCGCACCAATTTGGAGGCAAGAAATGGAAATTCACCGGCGCAAGCGGCCGTCTTCCGATCAGCCGTTGCGAAAAAGATTATAGTGCATTTTGCGCGCTCTCACAAACATCGGCGCAAGCAGCATGGAGGTGACCCACGATCTATCTGGTGTAGGAAGTAGCCCACGATCTGTCCGGTTAGAGGATATCCTCCCGGGAAGAGGGCCGAATGAAACGTGCGATCCAGAGATCGCCCGCGCAACGAAGGCGCTGGAAGCCGTCAGCAGGTAGGAAGCGCGCAAACAAGAGGGGCGATCTTCGATCGCGGTGAATTCAGTTTCGCCGCTGCATGACATGCAAGCCCTGGTCTAGGCATGTGTTCAATTCGATCCCCGACGATGGGGGATTGCGCTTTGTCGCGTTCGGGGATGGCAAACAGGGCCGGGCTCCCGATCGCTCAATCAGCAGTGGGGCGCACATCCTGGTATGGCTGCTTCCTCCACGCCCCGCGTCTGACTGCAGAATAAGCAGCAAAGCGCCGCGATTGCTTTACCGCGCGCCGGCGATAGCGCAGACTGCTCGCGTATCGATGGCAGAGGTCATCGCAGGGGGCCTTAGGTCATAACGATGCTGCCACGATGCGCGCACGGCGCAGCAGCTCGGCATGGGGGGAAAGACAATGAAAGCGTTCCGCTTGATCACCGCTGTGCTGCTTGCATGCGCCGGTTCCGCTGGCGTTGCCCACGCACAGACAGCGCGAGTATGCCAGCTCGCCGGGTTGGGTCACATGGTGACTTTCGACAATAAGGCTTACGATATCACCCGCAGCTTCGGAACATTCAGCCTGATCGAATCCGATGCCCTGTCGATCCAGGTGAGCACCGCACCTTCGGTTCTCAATGCGCAGGCCGCCGCCGTAGCTAAGGTCGCCATGCGGTTCGGGCAGACCGTCTACCTCTTCGACACCAACGGATTGAAGCAGGTGTCCGGTGATGCCGCGGGCATCAGTGCGTCCGGAAAGGCTTCAACCTACGACGTGGCGGGAAGCGCGAAGATCACAACGACTGACGGCAGCAAGGTCAATCTCGCGCACAACTCCAAGACCAACCAGGGATGGGCCATCAACCTGGTTGTTTCGCTTCCACCGGAAGCAAGCGGCAAGGTCCGCGGCCTCTGCGGCAATTTCGACGCGGTTCCCGCCAACGACTTCGCCACACCGACCGGACAGGCGGTCCAGGACCCCAGCGCCTTGGCAACCGCCTGGGCCCCGCAACCTGCCCAAGACCTTTTCGCCGGCGTCCTTCCGGCAGTCGCCGCCGCCTTGCCGGTCATCAATACACCCTCTGCGCCCGCTGCTGCGACTCCCACTCCCATTCCCGCTGCGCCTCAAGCGCCCGATCAACCGCGCGTCTGCCAGCTGAATGGGCTGGGGCATACGGTGACCTTCGACAATCTTAAGTTCGATATCGCGCGCAGCTTCGGAACCTTCAGCCTGGTGGAATCGGATGACTTGTCGATCCAGGTGCGAACCGCACCTTACATCTCCAGTGCAGAGGCGGCCGCGGTTGCCGGGATCGCAATGCGTTTCGGCCAAACGGTCTATGTGTTCGATACCAACGGATTGAAGCAGGTCTCCGGCGATTCAGCGGCAGTGACTGCGAGCGCGAAGCAACCGAACGCCAGCATTGGCGGACGCGCCGATATCACGGCGAGCGATGGAAGCATCGTCAAGATCGTGCACAACTCGAAGACAACTGAGGGCTGGGCCGCCAATGTGTCGATTTCCCTGCCGCCGAGCGCAAGCGGCAAGGTCCACGGCCTCTGCGGCAATTTCGACGGCAACCCCGCGAACGAATTCATCACGCCAAGCGGCCAGGCGGTTCAGACTCCCGGCGCGTTCGCAACCGCCTGGACCCCGCAGCCCGCTCAAGACCTGTTCGCCGGCATCCAGACGGCCGTCGCCAACGCTCCAACGCCTGCAGCCGATCAGTTCGGCACGGTGAAGACGTTCCAGGCGACGTCTCAGCCGGCCCAGCATCCGGCCGCGCAAGTCTGCGTGCCGCAGGGCTATCGCTTGCTGGGCGGCGGCGCCCGTGTCGCCACGGCCGCTGGGCAGAATTTCCTGACTGCGAGCTATCCCGAAGGCCAGTGCTGGAATGGCGTCGCGAAGGACCACCTCATTCCGAGTATCGCGACACTGGAGGTCTATGCGATCGGCATCTATGACCCGGATGGACTGTTGGCGATTTCCACGATGTCGATGACCAGCGCGGTCGCCCCGCACCCCGCCGCCATCTCGCCGATCCTGCCGCCGCCATTCGTGGTGACCGGCGGCGGCGCCAAGGTCGCCTATAACGGCGCGGGAAACATCCTGATCGCCAGCTATCCCAACGACGGAAATCCGAAGAACACCTGGTTCGCGGCCAGCAAGGACCACGAGGTCTCCGATCCGGCGACGGTCACTGCTTACGTGATCGGGATGGTGCCGCAGACACAGAGCGGCGCTCAGTTCGACATCGTCCAGGTGATTGCCAATTCACCAGCGCCCGCAGCCGGCGCGGAGGCCACCGCGGTATTGCCGGCGGGTTACAGCGTCATCGGCGGCGGCGCACTGGCGATCGGCACCACGCAGGCGGGCAGCCTCATGACCGACTCCTATCCCACGGCCAATGGATGGACGGCGCGCTCGCACGACTTCAATACGCCCGATCCCGCGAGGATCTCGGTCTTTGCGATCGGGATCCGGAGGGTGCAGTGACGCGCCCTCCGGCGCACCGCTGTGCCGTTTAAACGCCCCGCTCGCTCGGCGGGGTCGCAGCCGGCGCGTCATGCCCATGCAGCTTGGCGCTACGACAGCCCCTTCGCTGCCTTGATCGCGGCCTGCACGCCGTCGATGAAGCCGAAGAGGTATTCGCTGGTCAGCATGCGGCCATCGGCCTCGAAGCCGTCGAGGATATCGTCTTCCACGAGAATGCCCTCGGGGTCGATGCAGCGCTTGTAGAGCGCCAGCAATTCCTCGAAGGAGACTCCGGCGTCGTAAGTGAAGGTCTCGACGTTTTCGACGGCCCCCTGGTCATCCGAGGCCTCAGCCCAGGCGCGGCCGGCGTTGAAGCCGAGGGGATATTCTTCGTCTGAATCCGCTGTCATCGGTTTTCCATCGCCCTGCGTATCACGCGCGGAGGTTCCTGTAGTAGATACCCGCCAGCACCATGTTTACCAAGCTGCCGTCATCGGATAGCGGCAGCAGAAGCTTTTGCTCGCGAAGAAAGCGACCTTCGCTGTTGAGAAACTGGGTCTCGAAATAGGCCGGCTGCGCCGTGTCGAGCACCGGCTTGTATTGGGTGACGATCAAATTGCGTTCTTCGGCGGAAGTCAAAACCTCCGAGCCTTTGCCGGTGCGGTCTTTTCCGCCGTAGCCAATGAGGTTCGAACCGTCAAGCCGAACCCGATAATGCTCGACCCCGCCGAAGAACTCCGCCAGCAGAAGATTGCCAAGCCATTCGCGCATCTCCAGCGGTTCGATATCGGCACGCGACGGCATGGGCCGTCCGTCGCATTTCCTGATCCAGTAGTCGAGGAGCCGCGCCAAGCGAGGATTGTAAGATTCCAGGCTTTCGGGCTGCGGCGACATCAGCTTGACTTCGATCTTGGCCATGTCGGTAGCGTATACGATGGGGCTTGCTGCACTGGCAAATCCACGGGCTGAAACACGACGGGTGGCGCTAACTCTTCCCGCGCAAGCGGCGCAAGCGTGCCTTCAGGGTCCGCCATAGCGGGGAGAGGAAGTGGCTCATGATCGGGATCGCGAATAAGCCGATGCAGAGGCCGATGACGCCGGCGCCAGCGGCCTGGACCAGCCAGGCGAGGAAGGCGCCGATCGCAGGGATCGCTTGCGCGGCGGCGGCGGCGCCGGCATCGTGCAGCAGGTGGCTCGGCCATGACCAGCCATAGGCCTCGAGGCCATGCAGCAGGATTCCGCCGCCGACCCAGATCATCGCCGCGGTGCCGAGGATGCCGAGCAGGCGCAGGAAATGCGGCATGAACCGGACCAGGGCGCGACCGAACACTCTCACCGGTGCGCCGAGCGGGCCTCGGACCTGCGCCAGCGCGAGACCCACGTCGTCGGCCTTCACGATGATGGCGACCACGCCGTAGACCGCGACCGTGATCGCGACGCCGACGACGGCCAGCACCGTCGCCTGCGTCCAAAACCCGGCGTCCGGAACGGCGCCGAGCGTGATGGTCATGATTTCGGCCGAGAGGATGAAGTCGGTCTTGATGGCGCTCGCGACCTTCTGGTCCTCGAAGGATTGCGCGTCGTCCGCGATCGACTCCAAGGCGGCCTCGTGCTCGTGGGCGGCGTGCGGGAACAGGGATTCGTAGACCTTCTCCGCCCCTTCGTAGCAGAGGTAGAGCGCGCCCAGCATCAGCAGGGGCATGATGGCCTGCGGGAGGAGCAAGGTCAGCGCCAGCGCGGCCGGCAGCAGGAAGAGCAGCTTGTTCTTGAGCGAACCGAGAGCGATCTTGCCGACGACCGGCAGCTCGCGCGAGGCGGCGAAATTCGTCAGATAGCGCGGCGTGACCGCGGTGTCGTCGATCACGACGCCCGCCGCCTTGGTTCCCGCCTTGGCCGCCTGTCCGGCGATGTCGTCCAACGACGCCGCCGCGGCCTTGGCGATGCTCGCCACATCGTCGAGAAGGGCAATGAGGCCGATGCTCAAGGAAATGCTCCTGTTCTGGGCTGGACCCCGGTTCGGGCGAGTCCGGGGGTGGTCCCACCGAGCTTAGTCAAGCTGCGGCGGCTTTGCCACGACAGGAGGCGGCACCGAGTCGAATCGTCAGCCCGGTGGCCGGCGGACTAGCGACGGCGATCGCCCTTGGCGCTTCCGTCGGGAGAGTTCATCTCGTTTTTCGGGTCGTCGGCCTGGGCATCGCCTTGACCGTTGCCCACGGGGTTGCGGGCCGCGTCCACCTCGCGCGCAGCCTGCGCCCAATGTGCCCGGTCTCGTCCCTCGGGCTTGCCCGCGTCTTCCCAGATCCTGGTCGCGCGCTTGCAGATCTCTTCTTCCCGGTTCCAGTCCATCTCTGACCTCGTCAGCAAGCCAGTGCCGACGAATCAACGATGACCGGCGAAGACCGTTCCGGCAGCGCAGAGTCGCTTGCGTGTGAGCCCGGGCCGCCGCGCCGGGTCGTTGCTACGCCGCCGCGGGGTCGCCCTGGCGCCGGCGATGGAGCATGCCGGAGAGCCGCTCCGCCTGGCCGAGGCGCTTGTCAATCTCGGCCATGGTCTTCGCAAGGTCCTCGCTCTCGTCCTGCGCGAAGGCGCGCAGGCCGGCGAGATAGATCGCGAGCAGACCTTTCAACCGCAGCGCGCCTTTCAGGCCGCTGGCGCTGATCCCCGCCGCTTCCAGGGTGAGCGCGAGCGAGCGGCGAAGCTGGCAGAGCAAGGCGGCGAAGCTGTCGGGCGTTGCCGGCAATTGCCGCATCAGCCGGCGATAGGCTTCGCGGTCGCCTTTCAGGATGTCGAAGCGCCGCATGATGAT
This sequence comes from Dongia sp. agr-C8, assembly GCF_054658695.1. Taxonomy (NCBI): domain Bacteria; kingdom Pseudomonadati; phylum Pseudomonadota; class Alphaproteobacteria; order Rhodospirillales; family Dongiaceae; genus Dongia; species Dongia sp. agr-C8. Next base: position 240,075 of record NZ_BAAGHZ010000001.1, on the reverse strand, counting down.
GTCGAACAGCCGGTCCTTCGGCGTGCCTTCCAGCGGATCGCTGTCGAGGCTGGTCAGGATCCGCTCGTCGATCGCGCGCGTCAGCCCGAGCAGCACCGCGGTCTTGCTGGGATAGACCCGATGCGCCTCGGCGATCGGCACGCCGGCCTGCTCGGCGATCTCGGCGAAGGAGAGGTCGATCCAGCCCTGGGTCTCGACCAATTTCAGCAGCGCCCGCCGCAAGGCCGCCGCGGAGTCGCCGCCGGCGGCGCGCGCGGGTCCGGCGGATCTCCTCGGCGGTGCCGACTTTCGCGCCGCCTTCTTCGCTCCAGCCCGTTTCGCCATGTCCGAGCCTCCCAAGCGTGAATCGATATGCCTTGTAGAAACTATGGCCCCGCGCTTGTTCTGCATCAAGGCCGGGAGCGGCTTATCAGGCCTTCAAGGCGAGAATTTGGCCCTGCGTGACCCGCTGCAGGTCATGCGGTGTCAGCCTAAAGACGGAATGCGGCGAACCGGCGGCCGCCCAGATCTCCGACAAGGCCATCAGGTCTTCGTCGATGAAGGTCTTCAGCCGGATGCCGTGGCCCACCGGCGAGACGCCGCCGATGGCAAAGCCGGTCTCCGCCCGGACGAACTCGGCATCGGCCTTGCCGATGGATTCGCCGAGTGCCGCGGCCAGCTTCTTCTCATCGACGCGGTTGGCGCCGCTCGCCATCACCAGGATGGCGCGGCCGGAAGGCTTGGCGCGGAACACCAGCGACTTCGCGATCTGCGCGACCGAGCAGCCGATCGCCGCCGCGGCATCGGCCGAGGTCCGGGTCGAGGCGGAGAATTCCTTGATCTCGGTGGCGAGCCCCAGCTCGGCCAGCGCTTGGCGGACGCGATCGACACTGTCCATGAGGATTATTGCGCGAGTTCACGGGAGCGCCGGGTCGCCGCGGCGATCGCCTTGGTCATCAGGGGCTGCAGGCCGTCCGGCGCCATCAGAACGTTCAAGGCTTCCAGCGTGGTGCCCTTCGGGCTGGTTACGTTGATGCGCAGCTGCGCCGCACTCTCTTCCGAGAGCCGCGCCAGCTCGCCCGAGCCCGAGACGGTCTCGCGGGCGAGGCGCATCGCCATCTCGGCCGGGAGTCCTGCTTCGCGGCCGGCCTCGGCCAGGCATTCGATCAGCAGGAAGGTGTAGGCCGGCCCGCCGCCCGAAAGCGCCGTCACCGCGTTCAACAGGTCCTCGCGGTCGACCCATTCGACCGTGCCGACAGCTTTCAGCAATTCGCCGCAGAGCGCCATCCGCTCGGCGCGGACCTGGGGATCGCGGTAGATCACGCTGACCCCGCGCCCGACCGCCGCCGGCGTGTTCGGCATCGAGCGCACGATCTCCGCCTCCGTCCCCAGCCGGTCCTTGAAATAGGCGAGGGTCTTGCCGGCCGCGATCGAGAGGAAGGTGGCATCCGGCCCGACAAATTTCCGATAATCGGGCAGCGCGTCGTCCATGAATTGCGGCTTCACCGCCAGGAGCAGCAAGGCCGGCTTCAACCCGGCCGGCAGATCCGCCGCCCTGGTGAGGATGGTGACGCCCTGTGCCCGGACGTCGTCGAGGCCGACCGGGTTGATGTCGATCGCGGTGACCAGCCTCGCATCAGCGCCACGCGCCAGCCAGCCGCGCAGCAAGGCGCCGCCCATCTTGCCGCAACCGACCAGGACCAGAGGTCCCGGCAAGCCCAATGGTTTACCGCGGTCTTGCCGCTGAGCATCCGTCATGCAGAGAAGCTATCAGGCTTCGCCGACAGTCTCCAGCATCGCCGCCTGCATCGCCTCTTCCGGGCGCTTGCCACCCCAGATCACGAACTGGAAGGCCGGATAGTAGCGCTCGCACTCGCAGAGTGCCGCCTCCATCAGGTCCTCGAGCTGCTCGACCGCGACGCCACCGGTCCCGCGCAGCAGGATGGTGTGACGGAACATCGGCGCGCTCTCTTCCGAGCAGAGATCGAAATGGCCGAGCCAGAGCCGCTCGTTGATCATCGACAAGAGCTCGGCGGCTTCGCGTTTCTTGTTGGCCGGGACTTTGAGGTCGAACAGGCTGGAGAAATACATGGCGCCGAGATCGGCTTGCCAGACGAAGAACATCCGGTATTCGCACCATTGACCGGCGATCTCGACGATCATCTCCTCGTCATTCGAGCGGTCGTAACGCCATTCATTGGCGCTGACGAGCTCTTCCATGACGTCGAGGGGATTGGATGTCGGGATCGGGGTCGACTCGGTTCGGAGCGTGGCAGTCATCTAAGCGCCCTCCATGCGTCGGCCACCGGGGAATCGGCGCTGGTGGGGCGCTCGACCCCAGGATTTGATGGTAATTTTGTGACTTCCCACCAGATTTAGAGTCGCAAATAAAAGACTCCCACGCAAGAGTCCTTTTAAGACAATTTAACAAGAGCGAGATTTGGCGCGGGTTTTAGACGTTACGACGACGCGCTCATGTGACGCTTCGGCGGCGTCGACTCCGCTTGATTCTGTTTTGTTCCGCGTCGACGCGGCGTCGACTCCTACTGGAGCATCGAGCGGATGAACTGCGAGAACAGCTCCTGCTGGCTGGAAATGCCGAGCTTGGCGTAGATGCTCTTGCGGTGATTCTTCACCGTGCCCTCGGCGATTTCCAGGCTGCGGGCGATCGAATGGGCCGAATGGCCGCGCAGGATCAGCTGCACCACCATCTGCTCCCGGGGCGAAAGCACCGCCTGGCCGAAGCGCTCGAAGGCGAGTTCCATCAGTTGACCCCGCGTCGACCAGGCCGGCGCCCTTCCCGCCTCCGGCCGGTGGCGGAGGTGCCGCCAATGCCGGGTCATCGCCGCCCGGACCACCGGCTCCACCATCTTCAGGACCGCGATCTCGTCGTCGCTGAACGGCCGGTTGCCGTTGCTGCGCATCAAGGAATAGGTCGCCATGAAGCCGTCGGGGAGCGGGGCCATGAAGCCGATCTCCTCGGCCAGAGATCCGGATTCCATCGAGATGCAGGGATGCACCTCCCAGGAATTGAAGTATTCGCCCTCGAAGAAATGGTCGGGGGCGAGGTCGCGCATCCGGTAGAGGCCCGGCGGGACCCGTTTCACGCAGGCGGTGAAGAAGGGGTCCAGCAGATAGGCGCCCTTCAGATAGGCGTCGAGCGCCGCCCCCGGCGCGTGGCCGCGAAACCCGTCATGCAGATAGAGCGGCTCGGCCTCGTCCGGATAGGCGAACACGACGGAGATATCGTAGGGCACCAGGCGCTCGAGGCTGCGGTCGAGAATTTCGGGGAGCTTCGGGTCGTCGATCGCGTCGATGATCGCCGCGGCATGGCTCTGCCAGCCGGCGACCCGTTCGGAAAGCGCGGCGGGATCGACGATCCCGGCAAGAGCGGCCGTCATTCGATATCCCTTTGGGCGGTATCCCCCTCGCGGGTAGCCCCTTTGGGATATTGCCAGTCGATGACACCCGCCGCAACGTCGCCCCACAGGGTTATTCCAGAGGCGAATCCTGAGCAGATTCGCCCATGCGACAGTGGGGGCAAGATGACGACGCAACCGACCGGCGGCGCCGGCTATACCGAGAGCGACAAGCGCGAGGACGTGAAGGTCCTCCATTCCATGGGTTACGCACAGGAATTGGAACGCCGCATGAGTCGGTTTTCCAACTTCGCGATCAGCTTCTCGATCATCTGCATCCTGTCGGGCGGTATCAATTCCTTGGGCCAGGGAATCTCCGGCGTCGGCGGCGCCGCGATCGGCCTCGGCTGGCCGCTGGGCGTCTTCATCTCCGGCGTGTTCGCGGTCGCCCTGGCGCAGATCTCCTCCGCCTACCCGACCGCCGGCGGCCTCTATCACTGGGGCTCGATCCTCGGCAACCGCGGCTCCGGCTGGCTGACCGCCTGGCTCAACCTCCTGGGGCTGGTGACCGTGCTCGGCGCGATCAACGTCGGCACCTGGACCTTCTTCTACGGCGCCTTCGGCCCGATGCTCGGCCTCGAGATGACCTATACCGAGCAGCTGACCTTCATGATCGTCATCACGGCGAGCCAGGCGCTGATCAACCATCTCGGCATCCGGCTGACCAGCATCCTCACCGATTTCAGCGGCTATCTGATCTTCTTCGGCTCGATCGCGCTCGCCGTCGCACTCTTCGCCTTCGCGCCAAGCTACGACTTCAGCCGGCTCTGGACCTTCAGCAACTACAGCGGCGATGCCGGCGGCGGGGTCTGGCCGCAGACCGACAGCACCGGCTTCCTGTTCCTGCTGGGCCTGTTGCTGCCGATCTACACCATCACGGGCTACGACGCCTCGGCTCATACTTCGGAGGAGACGGTCAAGGCCGCGCATAACGTGCCGCGGGCGATGGTCGGCTCGGTCTGGTGGTCCGGCGTGTTCGGCTGGCTGTTCCTGATCGCGGTGGTGATCGCCATCCCGAACATGGACGAGGCCGCGGGCCAGGGCTGGAATGTGTTCTTCTGGACCATGAGTGTCACTTTGCCGGCGGGGCTGAAGCTGGCGCTCTATGTCGTCATCCTGGTGGCGCAATATCTCTGCGGGCTGGCGACCGTCACCTCGGTCTCGCGGATGATCTTCGCCTTCGCCCGCGACGGCGGCCTGCCGGGGTCCGGCTACCTGAAGACGGTGAGCCCGAAATACCGCACGCCGGTGGCGGCGATCTGGACCGGCGCCGCGCTCGCCGTGTTGTTCACCGCCTATACCTCGCTCTACACCACGATCGTCTCGGTGACGGTGATCTTCCTGTTCCTCTCCTTCACCGTGCCGATCACGCTCGGCCTGATCGCCTACAGGAAGACCTGGACCCAGATGGGGCCCTGGGACATCGGCAACTGGTACCGCTTCTTCGCCGTGCTCTCGATCATCTCCATGGTGCTGATCTTCATCGCCGGCATCCAGCCGCCGAACGACAAGGCGCTGTGGATCACCCTCGGCTTCCTGCTGCTGACCGCGCTGGTCTGGTTCGGCTTCGAACGCCGCCGCTTCCAGGGCCCGCCGATCGGCGAGGAGATCGCCAAGCGCGAGGCCGCGATCCGCGCCGCCGAAAGTGCCGTCGGCGAAACCACCAAGGTCTGACCTTCACTGCGACTCCGCCGGCCGGCACCCCTTCGCCGGCCGGCGGATTTTTTCGGACAAGCTCGGAGAAAGCCCATGAGCGGCAAGCGCCTCGCCGGACGAAGCACCTTGATCTCAGGCGGCGCCAGCGGCTGCGGCGCGGCGGCGGCGCGGCTGTTCGCGGCCGAGGGCGCCAAGGTCGCGATCGTCGATCGCCAGGCCGAGCTCGGCGAGAAGCTGGCCACCGAGATCCGCGCCGGCGGCGGCGCGGCAGTCTTCGCCGAGGCCGATGTGAGCAAAGCCGATGCGGTCAAGGCCGCGGTCGCCAAGGCGACGGAAGCCTTCGGCCCGCCCAGCGTGCTCTTCAACCATGCGGGCTCGATCGTGGTGAAGCCCTTCCTAGAAACCACCGAGGCGGAATACGACTGGCTGATGAACGTCAACGTGCGCTCGATGTTCCTGATGACCCAGGCGGTGCTGCCGGGGATGCTTGCCGCCGGCAAGGGCGCCATCGTCTGCACCTCGTCGATCTCCGCCGTCGCGGCGACGCCGATGGAGGTGCTCTACGACACCACCAAGGGTGCCGTGCACATGTTCGCCCGCGCGATCGCGGTCGAGTATCGCGACCAGGGGATCCGCTGCAACGCGGTCTGCCCCGGCTTCATCAAGACGCCGCATGGCATGCGGGAAGTGGACGCGCTGACGAAATATGGCGTCGACGCCTCGGAAGCGGCGCTGAAGGCGCAGCAAGGCCGGATGTGCGAGCCGGAGGAAGTGGCGAGCGCCGCGCTGTTTCTGCTGAGCGACGAGGCGAGCTTCGTCAACGGCGCCCAGCTCTTCGTCGATAACGGCTTCACCGCCGTCTAGGCGACGTGCCGCCGCGGCAGCTTGAAGACGCGGCGGGCGTCGGCTGAGGCGAGCTCTTCCGGGGCATAGAAGGGCGCGAGGCTGTCCTTCTGGAAGAGATCGGGATTGGCGGCGGCGAAGCCATCCCAGCCGCGATCGCCGCCGAGGGCGATCCGCTCGTTGATCAGGGCCAGGAAGGCGACGGTGATGGTCTCGTGGTAGAGGCCGTTCTTGTCATGCGCCGCGGCGAAGGCCCGGAGGTCCTGGCCGAACCGCGCGATCGCCAGGCCCAGCCCATGCCGCGTGACATAGAGATAGCCGGCGCGCACATGGGCCCGGTGATCGAAGTCGCCGAGCGGCAAGGCGCCGGTGCTGAAGGCCTCGAGGAAGTCATCATCGTCTAGGATTCTATCGGGCATCGCCGATTTCCTTGAGCGTGTGGCTGTCTGCGGCGGTGAGGCTCAGGCCGTAGATCCGCTTCAGCTCCTTGATCTGCTTCAAGGTCTCCTTCTCGAACGGCACCTTGCCGTCGAGGGCATGCAGGCAGACGCCCTCGAGCAGGTCGCCCAAGGAGAGATCCTTCAGCTCCGCCAGGGCCTTCAGCACCTTCAGCAGCCGCTTCTCGATCCTGACCCCGGTTTGAACCCGCTCGATGTCCATGTCCGCCATCTGCTATCTTGGTACATATGTACCATACTGGATGCGAAAGTGCAACCGCGCGAACTCGGCCCGAGATCCGCGGGTCAAGCCCACGGATGACGCTTTGAGGCGGGCTCAGTCCGGCTTGGCGAGGTCGTCCTGCGGCGCTGTGACGCCGGGTTCCGGGGCAGCTTCCGCCGTCACGGATGACGGCGCGGCGGCGATGCCGAGCCGGCCCTCGATCTCGGCCAAGCGGCGCTCCAGCTTGATCTGCTGCTCGCGGGCGGCCTGGGCCACGGATTTCATGGTCTCGAACTCTTCCCGGCTGACCAGGTTCATCCGGCCGAGCAGCCGCTCCAGCTGCTGCTGTACCCGCATTTCGATTTCATGACGCAGGCCCGCCAGCGAACCCAGGGCGCCGCTCGCCGCCTTCGCCATGTCGTCCAGCAATCGATTGTCGGTCTGCATCTCTAAGCCTCTCTGCAAGAGAACGAAAGCGAGCCAAACTTGCTCCGGTTCCTTCCGCCCGATATAACGCCGACAACGAGATTAGCCAACCCGGCCGCCGCGGTCACCAAGCAGAGATCGAAGCGCAGATGAACTTTCCGAATTTCGATCCGGTCGCCATCGCGATCGGCCCGCTGGAGATCCGCTGGTACGCCCTCGCCTATATCGCCGGCATCGTGCTGGCCTGGCGCTACGTGCTCTGGCTGGTGTCGAAGCCGCCGCGCCTGCTCTCCCGCGACAACTGCGACGACCTGGTGACCTGGTGCACCATCGGCATCATCCTCGGCGGGCGATTCGGCCAGGTGCTGCTCTGGGAGCCGCGCTACTACTTCGCCCATCCGTTGGAGATCTTCCAGATCTGGAAGGGCGGCATGGCCTTCCATGGCGGCCTCATCGGCGTGATCCTCGCCATGTTCCTCTATGCCCGGTCGAAGAAGCTGCCGTTCTTCGCCGTCGCCGACCCGATCGCCGCGGCGACGCCGATCGGCCTCTTGCTCGGCCGCATCGCCAACTTCATCAACGGCGAGCTCTGGGGCCGCACCACCGACGTGCCCTGGGGCATCATCTTCCCCGGCGCCGGCCCGCTGCCGCGTCACCCGAGCCAGCTCTACGAAGCGGCATTCGAAGGCGTGCTGCTGTTCATCGCGATGTTCCTGCTGGCGCGGCGCGAGACTGTCCGTACCAAGATCGGTACCCTCTCCGGCGCCTTTCTGATCGGCTATTCGATCGCGCGCATTGTCGGCGAGCAGTTCCGCGAGCCGGAAGTGGCGCTCTCGACCGCGATCACCTGGGGCCAATGGCTGAGCCTGCCGATGTTCCTCCTCGGCGTCTATCTGGTCTGGCGCGCGAAGCCGGTTGCGCCGCGCCCCGCGGCCAGCCCGCCCCAACCGACTCCCGGCCGGTGACGCAGGCGGTCACCGGAAACGTCATCGCGCACGAGCTGCGCCGGCGCATCGCCGCGCGGGGCCATGTCACGGTCGCCGAGTTCATGGAGCTGTCGCTGGGCGCCTACTATGCCGAGCGCGACCCGTTGGGCAGCCGCGGCGATTTCACCACCGCGCCGGAAGTCAGCCAGATGTTCGGCGAGATGATCGGCCTCTGGTGCGTCGATCTATGGTCGCGGATGGGCAAGCCCTCGCCCTTCATCCTGGCCGAGCTCGGCCCCGGCCGCGGCACCCTGATGGCCGATGCGCTGCGGGCCGCGCGGGTTGCGCCCGACTTCCTCGCCGCCGCCGACCTGCACCTGGTCGAGATCAACGCCACGCTGATCGCCGCGCAGAAAGCGGCGCTGCAGGGTTACCGGCCGCAATGGCACAAGAGCTTCGACACGCTGCCGCCCGGCCCGATGATCCTGGTCGCCAACGAGTTCTGGGACGCCCTGCCGATCCATCAGTTCGTCATGACCAGGGCCGGCTGGCAGGAGCGCGTCGTCACGCTGAAGGACGAGGTTTTCGTCTTCGGCGAGGCCAATCCCGGTTCGGAGCGGATCCTGCTGCGCCCGGAGCACGGCAAGGCGACGCTGGGCGAAATCGCCGAGATCTCGCCCGCGGGCCTGCGCCTCGCCGCCGCCCTCGGCCGCCGCTTCGCGCGCAACCCCGGCGCCGCCCTGATCATCGACTACGGCCCGATGCAGAGCGGGCTCGGCGATTCGCTGCAGGCCTTGAAGCAGCATCGCTACCACGATCCCCTGATCGATCCGGGCTGCGCCGACCTGACCGCGCATGTCGACTTCGCCGCTTTGGCCGCGGTCGCGCGCGAGGCGGGCGCCGCAACCCATGGCCCGAAGACGCAGGGCGACTTCCTGCAGGAACTCGGCATCGGCTTGCGCACCCAGACGCTGAAGGCCAAGAGCGACGCCGCGGAATGCGCGGAGATCGATGCGGCGCTCGAGCGCTTGATCGGTGCGGATGGAATGGGCAGTCTCTTCAAAGTGCTGGCTCTGACCTCGCCAGACGCACCGCAACCGGCGGGATTATGATCGAGCTTCCCAACCTCAAGGGCCTGCGCGGCATTCGCCATGGCTTCCTCACCCGGCGCGGCGGTGTCAGCGACGGGCTCTATGCCTCGCTGAATTGCGGCCTCGGCTCCAAGGACGACCAGGCCGCGGTGGTCGAGAACCGCGCGCGGGCCCTGCGCAACGCCGGACTCGCGCCGGACTCGCTCTCCACCGCCTACCAGGTGCACAGCGCCAAGGTCGCGGTCGTGGACGAGGCTTGGGACGAGACGCAGCGCCCGCAGGTGGACGGGCTGGTCACGAAGACGCGGGGCAAGAGCCTCGGCATCCTGACCGCCGACTGCGTGCCGGTGCTGTTCGCCGATCCGGAAGCGGGCGTGATCGGCGCCGCGCATGCCGGCTGGAAGGGCGCCATCGGCGGCGTGCTGCAGGAGACCATCGCCGCAATGGAGCGCCTCGGCGCCGTGCGCGCGCGGATCCAGGCCGGCATCGGCCCGGCGATCGCGCAGAAATCCTACGAGGTCGGGCCGGAATTTCCGCAAGCTTTCATCGACCGCGATCGTGGCAATGCGCGCTTCTTCACCACCTCGGCGCGCTGCCGGCATTTCATGTTCGACCTGGTCGGCTTCGTCGAACAGGAGCTGCGGGGGCTCGGCCTCGAGAGCGTCGCCCGCGCCGGCCACGACACCTGCGCCGAGGCTGACGACTTCTTCAGCTATCGCCGCACCACGCTGGCCAAAGAGCCGGATTACGGCCGGCAGATCTCCCTCATCGGATTGGTTTGAATCATGGCCCTGCATTTCAGCAAGGAAGAACTCAGCAGGCGCCGCGCGGCCTCGATCGCGGCGCTGCAGAAGCGCGGCCTCGACGGGCTGCTGATGTTCCGGCAGGAGAGCATGTACTACCTGACCGGCTACGACACCTTCGGCTATGTCTTTTTCCAGTGCCTCTATCTCGGCGCCGACGGCCGGGTGATGCTGCTGACCCGCGCCCCCGATCTCCGGCAGGCGCAGCACACCTCGGATATCCAGGACATCCGCATCTGGGTCGATGGACCGGAGGCGAGCCCGGCCACCGAGCTCCGCGAAATCCTCAAGAGCTTCGGCTGCAGCGGCAAGCAGCTCGGCGTCGAATGGGAGGCCTATGGCCTGACCGCGCGCAACGGTATGCGGCTGCAGGCGGCGTTCGACGGCTTCGCGACCTTGATCGATGCCTCGGACCTGGTCAGCCGCCAGCGCCTGGTGAAGAGCCCGGCCGAGATCGCCTATGTGCGCAAGGCAGCCGAGCTCTGCGATCTGGCGCTCGACGAGGCGCATCGGATCGCAGCACCCGGCGCCGACGAGGGCGACATCCTCGCGGCCATGCAGTCGGCGATCATCCGCGGCGGCGGCGATGATCCGGCCAACGAGTTCATCATCGGCTCGGGCAACGACGCCCTGCTCTGCCGCTACAAGACCGGCCGGCGCAGGCTGGAGAAACAGGACCAGCTGACGCTGGAATTCGCCGGCGTCTATCGCCACTACCATTCCTGCCTGATGCGCACGATCCCGATCGGCAAGCCGCCGGCGCGCCAGGTCGAGATGCACAAGGTCGCGGTCGATGCGCTGGAAGCCTGCAAGGCGGCGCTGAAGCCCGGCCGCCCGATCGGCGAGGTGTTCGACGCCCATGCCCGCGTGCTGGACGCCGCCGGCTATGCCAAGCACCGGATGAATGCGACCGGCTACAGCCTGGGCGCCGTCTATGCGCCGAACTGGATGGATTGGCCGATGTTCTACCACGGCAACCCCGAACCCGCGGCGCCGGGGCAGGTCTATTTCATCCACCTGATCATCTTCGACAGCGAAGCCGGCCTCGCCATGACCTCCGGCCAGACCGTGCTGGTGACGGAGGGCGCGGCCGAGGTTCTGTCGAAACGATCCACAGGGCTCGTCGTCCGCTGATGCATGGGTTCAACTTTATTTAATATTTCCAAATAGATACATCTCGAACGGCCTGGATTCTTCACCCTTGCCCGGCCGTCATGCCGCTGTTAAATTCCGCGCGCTTTTCGCCCCTGCGGAATCTACGGGTTTGACGCCCACCGGCCGGCTCTTGAGCCGCCGCTGCGGGAAAGCGAAATGCGGGTTCGGCGCGCGCACTAGAGGCAGAGATGAAGATCCTGACGGGCAACAGCAATCGGCCTCTGGCCGAGGCGATCTCTGCCTATCTGAACTTGCCGCTGGTGAATGCCAGCATCCGGCGCTTCTCCGACATGGAAGTCTTCGTGGAGATCCAGGAGAACGTGCGCGGCGAGGACATGTTCGTCGTGCAGCCGACCTCCTTCCCGACCAACGACAACCTGATGGAGCTGCTGGTCATCCTCGACGCGCTGAAGCGCAGCTCCGCCCGCCGCATCACCGCGGTCGTTCCCTATTACGGCTATGCCCGCCAGGACCGGAAGTCCGGCCCGCGCACGCCGATCTCGGCCAAGCTGGTCGCCAATCTCATCACCACTGCCGGTGCGGATCGCGTGCTGACCGTCGATCTCCATGCCGGGCAGATCCAGGGCTTCTTCGACATCCCGACCGACAACCTGTTTGCCGCGCCGGTCCTGATCAAGGACATCAAGGAGCGCTTCCCGGGCAACAACCTGACCATCGTGAGCCCCGATGTCGGCGGCGTGGTGCGCGCCCGCGCGATCGCGAAAAGGCTCGACGCCGATCTCGCCATCATCGACAAGCGCCGCGAGCGCGCCGGCGTCTCCGAAGTCATGCACATCATCGGCGAAGTCGCCGGCACCCGGTGCATCCTGGTCGATGACATCGTCGATTCCGCCGGCACGCTCTGCAATGCCGCGGTCGCATTGAAGGAAGCCGGCGCCGAGTCGGTTTCCGCCTACACCACGCATGGCGTGCTCTCCGGCGGCGCGGTGGCCCGCGTCTCGGCCTCGCCGCTGCAGAGCCTGGTGATCACCGACAGCATCCAGGCGACCGAGGCGGTGCGCGTCTCGCAGACCGTGCGCCAGCTTTCGATCGCGCCGCTGCTGGCCGAGGCGATGTCCCGGATCAGCGGCGAGAAATCGGTCAGCTCGCTTTTTGATTAGAAATTCGCGCGCAGTTATTTGAATAATCGGCACGTGGCCGCCCCACCAACCCCACGTGCCGATTAAAGGAAGAGTACAGAGTTTGGTGGGATTGAAAATCCGGTCGGCACCCCTGGAGGCCACCGGTCTTCACGCGAATGGTTCGCGTGGGGGTATTGCGAAGCCTGAAGGAGAAACTCATGGCCGCAGCAATCGAAAGCGTGACCGCGGAACTCCGCGACCGCGCCGGAAAGGGGGCCGCCCGTGAATCCCGTCGTAACGGTCGTGTCCCCGCCGTCATCTATGGCGACAAGAAGGAGCCGACGCTGATCTCGTTGGACCCGAAGGAGATCGACCGCCACATCCACAAGAAAACCTTTTACGCGACCCTGCTCGACGTCGACGTGAAGGGCACCAAGCATCGCGTGCTGCCGCGCGACGTGCAGTTTGATCCCGTCACGGATCGCACCCTGCATGTGGACTTCCAGCGCATCGGCAAGGACACCAAGGTGCATGTCAACGTGCCGGTGGTGGTGCGCAACGAAGCCGCCAGCCCGGGCATCAAGCGCGGCGGCGTGCTGAACATCGTGCGCCACGAAATCGAGTTCATCTGCTCGCCGGAAGCGATCCCGCAGGCGATCGAGGTCGATCTGACCGGCCTCGAGATCGGCGGCTCGATCCACATCCACGCGGTGAAGCTGCCGGAGAATGCGCAGCTGGCCGTGCGTGAACGCGACTTCACGGTGGTTTCGATCGGCGCCCCGACCGGCCTCAAGGCCGAGCAGCAGGAAGCGGCGGAAAAGGCCGCTGCGGCTGCCGCGGCTCCGGCTGCCGGTGCTGCGGCTCCGGCCGCGGGTGGCGCGGCTCCGGCTGCCGGCGCTGCGGCTCCGGCCGCGGGTGCTGCCGGCGGCAAGGCTGCGGCTCCGGCCGCGAAGGCCCCGGCTGCGAAGAAGTAGTATTGCATGCGGTTGCTGGTCGGCCTGGGCAATCCTGGCCCGCGCTACGCCGGCAACCGCCACAATATCGGTTTCATGGCGGTGGACTCGATTGTCCGCCGCCATTCTTTTTCCGCGATCCGCGAGCGCTTCCACGGACTCACCGCCGAGGGCACGATCGACGGCGAGAAGGTCCTGGCGCTCGCCCCGCAGACCTTCATGAACGATTCCGGCCGCGCGGTGCAGGCCGCCATGACCTTCTACAAGCTGCAACCCGCGGACATCATCGTCCTCTATGACGAGATCGATCTCCCGCTCGGCAAGGTGCGGGTGAAGCGCGGTGGCGGCGCCGGCGGGCATAACGGCATCCGCTCGATCGACGCGCATATCGGCGCGGATTACTGGCGGGTCCGGATGGGGGTCGATCACCCCGGCCAGAAGGAGCTGGTGAAGTCCTACGTGTTGATGGACTTCTTCAAGGAAGAGCAAGCCACGGTCCAGGCGATGCTCGATGCCGTCGCGGAGGCGATCCCGCTGATGATCGCCGGCGATGACGGCCGCTTCATGAACAAGGTCAACCTGGCCGTCAACCCGCCACCCCCTAAGAAGAACCCTGCGGATCCCAAGGCCGAAGCCTAGCGGCCCCGTTTTGTTCCGGACGGCGCCGGTTTGCCGCGCCTGGACAGAGCGGCCGCTTTCTGTCATCACCGCGCGGCGCGCGGCGGGTCGCTTGATCCCGGCGTTCCGCGCATTTGTTCAAGCTTTCCCGGGACTTCACGACGATGGGTTTCAACTGCGGCATCGTCGGCCTGCCGAATGTCGGCAAGTCGACCCTGTTCAACGCGCTCACCTCGACCGCCGCCGCCCAGGCCGCGAATTACCCCTTCTGCACCATCGAGCCCAATGTCGGGCGGGTCGCGGTGCCCGATGAGCGGCTGGACAAGCTCGCCGTGGCGGCGAAGTCGGCGAAGATCATCGCCACCCAGCTGGAATTCGTCGATATCGCCGGCCTGGTGCGCGGCGCCTCCAAGGGCGAAGGCCTCGGCAACCAGTTCCTCGCCAACATCCGCGAGGTCGATGCCATCGTGCATGTGCTGCGCTGCTTCGAGGGCGAGGTCACGCATGTCGAAGGTTCGGTCGATCCCATCCGCGACGCCGAGACGGTCGAGACCGAGCTGATGCTGGCCGACCTCGAAGGCCTGGAGAAGCGCGCGGACGCCGCCGCCAAGAAGGCCAAGGGCGGCGACAAGGAAGCGAAGGCGCTGCTCGACGTCATGACGCCGGCGCTGGAAGCCTTGCGCGCCGGCAAGCCCGCCCGCAGCATCATCCCCAACCTGACCCCCGAGCAGCGGCCGGTCCTGAAGCAGATGCAGCTGCTGACCGGCAAGCCGGTGCTCTATGCCTGCAACGTCGATGAGGGCGCGGCCGCGACCGGCAATGCGCTTTCCGAGAAGGTCGCCACCTGGGCCAAGGCGCAGGGCGCACCGACCGTGGTGATCTCCGCCGCGATCGAGGCCGAAGTGGCGCAGCTGACCGATGCCGCGGAACAGGCGGAGTTCCTCTCGACCCTCGGCCTCAAGGAGACAGGCCTCAGCCGCGTCATCCGTGCCGGCTACCAGCTCCTCGACCTCATCACCTTCTTCACCGTCGGTCCGAAGGAGGCGCATGCCTGGACCGTGCGGCGCGGGGCGAAGGCGCCGGAAGCGGCCGGCGTCATCCACACCGATTTCGAGCGCGGCTTCATCCGCGCCGAGACCATCGCCTACGAGGATTTCATCGCCTGCGGCGGCGAGACCGCCGCCAAGGAAGCCGGCAAGATGCGGGCCGAGGGCAAGGAATACGTCGTGCAGGACGGCGACATCTTCAATTTCAGGTTCAACGTCTGATTTTCAGCACCGTCACCCGCGGACTTGATCCGCGGGTCTCGTGCGGTCGCTTCGAGCACTTCCCGGAGACAGATGCCCGGGTCCACGGGAGCGCATGTCCGCATTCGCGGACGGGGCCCGGGCATGACGAGCTTGGAAGCTACGCATACCGCCGCTCGAAGCCTTCTCGGATGTGGCGCGCCAATTCCTGCGCGACCGGGCTCATGCCGCTCGGTGACGTTCGCAGGCTGATCAGGTGCTGCGAGAGCTTCGGCAAGCTGCCATCGTCAATCACGTCGAGCCGCTCCGGCACGGTACGCGACAAGAAAGCCGCGATCGCCATGTCGGCTTCCAGCGTGGCGAAGACCGGCTCGAGGCTGCCCACCTGGCAGATCGCCCGCCATTCGATCCCGGCCTTGGTCAAGGCCTGCACCGCCGAGGCACGGAAGGCGCAGGTCTCGTTGCCGAGCGCCACCGGCAGGGGGCGCCGGCTCTGCGCATCGCCGCCCTTGGCGCCGACCCAGACCAGTCGGTCGGTCAGCAGGCGGTGATCGCGGGCGCCGAGCTTCGATTCCGTGAGCAGGGTGAGATCGATCGCGCCGTCGAGCAGCTGGGCGGCCAGGCTCTTGCTGGTGTCGCTGACCAGGGTCACCAGCACGTTGGGATGGGCCTGGCGGAAGACGCGCAGGATCGGCGGCATCAGCATGGCGACGAGGTCATGCGGCACACCGAGCCGTACCTCGCCGGAGAATTCCGCCGCGCGCATCTCGTTGACGATCTCGTCGTTGAGCGCGATCAGGCGCTGCGCCCGCACCATCAGCCGCTCGCCCTCGCGGGTCAAGCGCATGAGATCCGCGTCGCGGCGGAACAGCAGGCAGTCGAACAATGTCTCCAGCCGCTTGATCTGCTGGCTGACCGCACCCTGGCTGAGGTTCACCACTCGGGCGGCGGTGGTCATGCGTCCGGTATCCGCGACCGCCACAAAGGCGCGGAGCAGCCGCACGTCGATGTCGCGCAAGGCTTCCATATTAAGACCCATAATAGGATCATTCAGAACAATTCGTTTTTCTAATGGAGATCGCGAGGCTATTCAACCCCCGGCATCGAACGGGGAGCTGCGATGAACTGGACGGCGATCGGTCTTTTCCTGGTGGCGGCGGTGGCTTTGTTGGGCTCGCCGGGCCCCGGCATCGCGGCCTTGCTCGCGGTGACACGCGGCGGAGGCTTGCGCGCGGGGCTGCGCTATTACGCCGGGCTGCAAGTGGGGCTCGCCTTGGCCGCGGGGATCAGCGCCGCCGGGCTGTTCTCGCTGCTGGCCGCCTTCCCGGTGCTGCTGAAGGCGGCGACGGTCGCGGCGGTGCTTTATCTTATCTGGCTCGCCTGGAAGATCGGCTCGGCGCCGGTCGCGGCGGCGGGCGAAGCCGCCGTCTCGCCCTCACCCCTGGGCGGGTTCTTGCTGGGCATCACCAACCCCAAGGCCTATCTCGCCTTCGCCTCGCTGATGGCTTCGACCACTTTGGTCGGCGGCGGGACTGCGGCGGACGCCGTGCTGAAGTGGGCGCTGATCGTCGGCGTGATTCTGGTCGTCGATATCGCCTGGGTGCTGCTGGGCGCGCTGCTGCATCGCGCCAGCCTGCCGCCGCGGGTCGAACGGGCGATGAATATCGGCTTCGCCGCGACGATTCTCGCCGCCGCGGTCCCGGCGCTCGCCTAGACCGGGCGCGGCGCCCGCAGCATAATCGAGGTTCGTCCGGCTGCAGCCTCTCCTTCATCCGTGGTGCGATGCGCAGAGCGATGATTCCCCTGGCGCTGGGCGCCGGCCTGCTGGGCGGCTGCAGCGTGCTCGGCAATGTCTACAGCGTGCAGAACCACATCGCCTGTCCGCCGATGACCGATGCCGAATTGCGCGCCGAGTTGCGGCGCGATGCCGAGGGAATCTCGCGGCTGGTCGGCCGGCCGGTGCAGCCGTTCCACGAGGACGCCGAGGGCCTGGTGCTCAACATCCGAGTCCCGAACAAGGCTCCCGCTTCGTTCTGGTACGGCCCGCAGCCGGTCGATGTGCGCATGTCAACTTACGGCCAGGAACTCTTCATCGCGGTGCATAAAGCCAATGACGCCGTCGAGGACGAGACGGTGCGCGAGGTCCAGGCTGCGGTCGAGAAGGTCATCGCCGGATCGCGCTGCCGGATCACGAGCTCTTCGGTCTCGCAGTTCGACCCAATCTAGGCTTCATCCTCCGGCGCTTGTTCAGGGCCGCGCTTCCCGCATACCCTGGCACCTGGCAACCTTCAGCGGCGTTCTGCATGCGACGACGGGAAATGCTGCTCACCGGCCTTGCCGCGATCGCCGCCGCGGGGTACCGGATTGATCGCGCCACGGGAGACAATGCATTGCCGTCGCCAGAAGAATTGAAGCGCCGCGCCGAGGAATGGCGACGACTGGCTCTGGCGAGTTTTCCTTATCCGCGGGTCGAATGCCCCGGGGCTGAGGCCGAAGCCCGCTGGGAAGAGCTGAAGCGGTCCGGCAAAGGGACCCCGGTCGTCATCGGCGACGAAGATTCGATCGTCACGATGATGCAAATGCTCGAGCCGGCGACGGAAGCATGGCCGGGACCGCGCCCGGCCCAGGAGATCCTGTCGGCAGCCGCCGGCATTCGCTTTCCCGAGGACCTGCGCGCCTATAACGAGGCGCAGTGGCACAAGGCGATGGCCGCCATCGCGGAAGCCAAGAAGAAGAAACCAACGATCGAGCTCACGCCGGACACGGTCTATCGGGAGCCCGTGGCCCCGCTCGGCAAATGGCCCGCGGAAGCGCCGGAAATGCCCGGGCTGTCGGTCGCGACCGATCTCCGCGCACCGCTGCCGGTGGTATCGATCGCCTTGATCCCGACCTCGGACTGGACCGAGATCCCGGCCTATCTCAACTGGGGCGCCTGGAACGCCTGCCCGCCGCCGGAATTCCACGTCGCCGCGTTCCGGCAGTGGCGGGATTGTTACGGTGTCGAGCTGGTCGGCATGAGCTTCGATACGCTGAACCTGCGCGGCGCCCGCCCGCCGAAGAGCCGCGAGGAAGCGCTGGCGCTCGCGCAGGGCCAGTATCTCTACTGCAACGATCTGGTGGAACAGGGTGCCGGCGACCTTTCCGCCCTGGCCGCGGCGCTGATGGCGAGCGATTGGTGGTACTTCTGGTGGGACTAGCCGCTACGGCAGCCGCGCGACGATGACGATCTCGCGCGCGTCCGGGGTGAAGGGCTGGCAGGCGTAGTCGCCGTAGCAATGCTCGACCGCGAGGGCGGCCGGCATCATGGCGTCCCAGATCTCCTCCGTCGAAGAGAAGCGCAGCCGGAAATCCGAACGCAGACGCTTGCCGCTTGAGAGGATGCGGTAATGCTCCTCGACATCGAGGATGCGATCGGGATTCATGCGGGCGTCGTTCCAGATCTCGACCGGGCCGTATGCGACGGTCTCCTGTACACGGAAAGACTGGTCCGGTCCCCATTCCAACCATTCCCGCTTCGCCGGGTTGCGGCTCTCGAAGGCGAACCGGCCGCCCGGCGCGAGATGCGCGGCGGCGGTGCGGAACAAGGCGACCTGGTCGGCATCGCTGAGAAAGGCCTGGAAGGCATTCCCGGTCATGATGACCAGGTCGAATTTGCGGTCGAGGCGGACGCTGCGTGCGTCGCCCTCCCGCCATTCCACCCGCTCGTCGCGGGTCTTGCGGCGGGCGACGTCCAGCATGGGAGTCGCCGGATCCACGCCGACGCCGCTGCCGCCGATCGCCTGCAGGATGCCGCGGGTCAGCAGGCCGGTGCCGCAGCCGAGATCCAGCAAGGTCTTCGCGCCGCTGCGCAAGGCGAGGTCGCGGTAGAAGTCGGAGCTCGCGTCCCAGACATTCTCGTCGTCGTAGAGGGCGGCGAGCTCCGGCTGGTTGTAGTGGTCGCTCACAACTGCACGAACTCGATGATGCAGCCGTTGGCGACTTCGGGCGGAACCAGGCAGCCCTTGCCGGTCTTCTCCACCGGCACGTGGCGGTCCTTGAGGAAATCGCGGCAGCGGGCCTTGTCGGCGACCTCGATCTTCATCGCGGCGACCCAAGGCGTATCATGCTCGGGCAGCGGCAGCAGCGCGTCGTAGAGCGTGCGCAGCGACTTCGGGGTCACGAAGCGCAAAGCGCCGGCACCGGTATCGACCACGGTCATCGCGTCGGAGACCTGGATCCGGTCGGGACCGAACAGCGGCAGGTAGCCGATCACGGTGCGGACCGGGTCCTCGGTCACCACCGTGACCGAGATCAGCCGCCGCGCGCGGTTGGCATGGCGCAGCCATTCGGGACGGCGGATCAGGCCCGGCGTCAAATGATGGGTGATGAAGGCGTTGAGGCCGGGCGTCGTCTCGCGGTCGAGATAGAGCAGCTCGAATTCCGGCAGCACCTCGCCCTCGGGCAGCTCCAGCTTGCGCTTCAAGCCCTTCGGCCCTTCGAAGACGACGCCCGAGTCTTTCAGCGCCTCGGCGCATTCGCGCGGGTTGTCGGTACCGAAGGCAACGCCCATCAAGCCTTCGCGCTTCTTCAGGAAGCCGTCCAGGTTGTTTAGGAACTGGCTGGGATCGACCACCCCCAGGAGTTCGATATAGCCGCTCTCCAGCATGATGCAGTAGTTGCCGGTGCCCCAGCCGATATGGCGGCCGCGCGGGGTGCAGGTGAAACCGAGCGTTTCCCAGGCGCCGCGCGCCGCCTCGAGGTCGCGCACGCCGACCAGCGTGTGATCGATGCCGGTGATGACGTCAGCGGCATGATCGAACTTCATGCTTCCCCCAAAAAGAAACCGCCCCCGAAGCAGTCCGGCATCGGGGGCGGCTGGAACAATGGCACGGGCAACGCCGGCCGGTCAGTGGATTCTCGACCAGATCTTCCGCTTGGCCGCGTAGAACAGCAGCGTGAACACGACCAGGAACAGCACCGCCTTCAGGCCCGTGAGATGCCGCGATTCCAGGTTCGGCTCTCCGGCCCAGGTGAGGAAGACGGCGACGTCTTCGGACAGGTGCTCGAGATCGTTCGGCGCGCCGTCGGCATAGGTCACGGCGCCGTCGGAGATCGGCTGCGGCATCGCGATCTGATGGCCGATGAAGCCCTCGTTATAGTTCATCCCTTCCTGCAGCTTGAAGTCGGCGGGCGGCTCCTTGTAGCCCGTCAGGATGCCATGGATGTAGTCGGCGCCCTCATAGCCGAGGAAGCCCTTGCCGGCGCGCGAGCGGGCGATCAGCGAGAGGTCGGGCGGCAGCGCGCCGTTGTTGGCGGCACGCGCGGCCTGCTCGTTGGGGAACGGCGCCTTGAAGGCATCCGACGGCTTGCCCGGCCGCTCGAACATCTCGCCGGCGTCGTTCGGCCCGTCCATCACCTGCACCGAGGCCGCGATCTCCTTCACCTCGTCCTCGGAGAACCCGATGGTCTCAAGGTTGCGATAGGCGAGCAGGTTCATCGAGTGGCAGGCCGAGCAGACGTCCTTGTAGACCTGGAAGCCGCGCTTCAACTGCGCCTGGTCGAACTTGCCGAAGAAGCCCTGGAACGACCAGTTCCCCTTCTCGACCTCAATTTCCTCGTGCGGCGAGGCGGCGATGAAGAGGACGGCAACCACCGCCGCGACGACGGCCATGCCGTTCAGAAGGATCGAACGCTTCTTCATGATCTTACGCCTTCCCCTTCGCCGCAGCCGGTTGCTGCAACGCGCCTTCGCTCTTGCCCTCCAGTACCGCCTGGCTGATCGACAGCGGCAGCGGCTTCGTGCGCTCGAAGATCGAGAGCAGCGGCAGGATCACCAGGAAAAAGGCGAAATAGTAGACGGTCGCGATCTGTCCCAGGAAAATGATCTGGATGCCGAAGTGGCCGCCCGCGAAGCTGACCGGCCAGAGCGCCTCGACCGATTCGACCTGCCCCTCTGCCGCCTGGATTTCCGGCGTCACGATGGTGAACTCCAGCGGCCGCCAGAAGTTCGCCGGCGCGTACTTGCCGCAGAACATCAGGATCGCGCAGACGAAGACCAGGGTCCAGAAGAAGCGCTTGAAGGCCGGCCGATAGGCGCCCGAGCGCACCGGCGAGCGGTCGAGCCAGGGCAGGACGAACAGCACCGCGATCGAGGCGCCCATGGCGAGCACGCCGGTGAGCTTGTCCGGGATCGAGCGCAGGATCGCGTAGAACGGCAGGAAGTACCATTCCGGGACGATATGCTGCGGGGTCGAGAGCGGATTCGCCGGGATGAAGTTGTCGGGGTCGCCCAGCGCCATCGGCGCGTAGAACACCCAGAAGGCATAGAACAGCATGAAGACGCCGAGCCCGTACATGTCCTTCACCGTGTAATACGGGTGGAACGGGATCGAGTCCTGCGGGCCCTTCATGTCGATGCCGGTCGGGTTGTTCGAGCCGAAGCGGTGCAGCGCGAGCACGTGCACCACCACTACGCCCAGGATCACGAAGGGCAGCAGATAGTGCAGCGAGAAGAAGCGGTTCAGGGTCGGGTTGTCGACCGCGAAGCCGCCCCAGAGCAGGGTCACGATGCTGTCGCCGACCACCGGTATCGCCGAGAACAGGTTGGTGATGACGGTGGCGCCCCAGAAGCTCATCTGGCCCCAGGGCAGCACATAGCCCATGAAGGCGGTCGCCATCATGAGCAGCAGGATCAGCACGCCGATGATCCAGAGCAGCTCGCGCGGCGCCTTGTAGGATCCGTAGTAGATGCCGCGGAAGATGTGGATATAGACCGCGATGAAGAACATCGAGGCGCCGTTCATATGGAGATAGCGCAGCATCCATCCATAATTGACGTCGCGCATGATGCGCTCGACCGAGTTGAAGGCATGGTCGACGTGCGGCGTGTATTGCATCGCGAGGAAGATGCCGGTCGCGATCATGACCATCAGCATGAAGCCGGCGATCGAGCCGAAATTCCACCAATAGCTCAGGTTCTTCGGGGTCGGATAGTCGTTCGCCTCGTGCTGCAGGTAGGAGAAGACCGGCAGGCGATGGTCGATCCAGCGAATGACGGGGTTCTTGAAAACGGCGGCCATGTTCGCTGTCCCCTCAGCCGATCTTCACGTTGGTGTCGTTGGTGAAAGCGTAGAGCGGCACTTCGAGGTCGAGGGGCGCTGGGCCCTTCCGGATGCGGCCCGACGTGTCGTATTGCGAGCCGTGGCAGGGGCAGTACCAGCCGCCGTATTCGCCGCGCGGGTCCGACGCCTTCTGCCCCAGCGGCACGCAGCCCAAGTGGGTGCAAACGCCGACCAGGATCAGCCATTCCGGCTTCTGGACACGGCTGGCGTCGGTCTGCGGATCCTTGAGGCCGGCCGGGTTGGAAAGGATGGTCTTCGGGTTGGCGGGATCGACCTCGGGGTCGTCCTTCTTCGCGGCGGCGATCTCCTCCGGGGTGCGGTGGCGGATGAAGACCGGCTTGCCGCGCCACTTGACGGTGATCGCCTGCCCGACCTGGACGCCGGAGATATCGACCTCGATCGAGGACAGGGCCAGCACGTCGCCCGACGGGTTCAAGCTGCTGATGAAGGGCCAGGCGACCGCGAGGCCACCGAAGGCCGCGGCCGATGCCGACATCAGATAAAGGAAGTCGCGGCGCGTCCCACCCGCGCCCTGCGCCGATTGCGCGTGATCCGCCATATGCACTGCCCTCGTCCCGAACCCGCATCGCCGATGACGGCGAAACGCCGACCGGTGCGGGCCTGCAAAAAACCCAAAGATCTGGAAGGGTTATAACATCGGTCCGACCGCCGGATGGCCGCGGGATTTGCGACAAAGCGCCGCAGAAATCGCTAGCAATATCAACCACTCAGGCAGGCGGAACCGGTCGCTTCCCCGCCGATCCCGGGCATGGGTATAAAGGAAATCCGACGGGTTGCAAAGCGCGGCATTCTCCCACTTCCAGGGGGTATCGCGCCCCGAACCGCCCCAACAAGGACCCCCCATGCGGCTTGCCCTCTACCAGCCGGATATCCCGCAGAACACCGGCGCCATGTTGCGGCTGGCCGCCTGTTTCGGCCTCAGCGTCGATGTCATCCTGCCGGCCGGCTTCGTCTTCGACGACAAGCGGATGCGACGGGCGGGCATGGACTATATCGACCAGGTGGAGATCGCCCGACACCCGTCCTGGGAGAGCTATCTCGAGTCGCGAAACGATGCGAGCGGAAGGCTGGTGCTGCTGACCACCAAGGGCGAGCGCGCCTATACCGATTTCGCCTTCGGCCCCGAGGACACGCTGCTGGTCGGGCGGGAGAGCAGCGGCGTGCCGGCCGAGGTGGCCGCGGCGGCCGATGCGCGGCTGGTCATCCCGATGCGGCCGGGCTTGCGCAGCCTCAACGTCGCCATGGCGGCGGCGATCGTGGCCGGCGAGGCGATGCGGCAACTCCGCGAAACTAAGACGGCGCGCAGGGCATCATGAGCGAATATCCGGGCGATCACCGCGAACAGGCGGCGGGCTGGTTTCGGGCCCTGCGCGACGGCATCTGCAAAGAGTTCGAAAGGCTGGAAGACGAGCTGACGGGTAGCGATCGCCCGGCCGGGCGATTCGAGCGCAAGCAATGGACGCGACCCGACCCGGAAGCGGGCGAAGGCGGCGGCGGCGAGATGTCGATCATGCGCGGCCGCGTGTTCGAGAAAGTGGGCGTCAACATCTCGACCGTGCACGGCACCTTCAGCCCGGAGTTCCGCAAGTCGATCCCCGGTGCTTCGGGCGATGGGAAGTTCTGGGCGAGCGGCATCAGCCTGGTCGCGCATATGCATTCGCCGCTGGTGCCGGCGGTGCATATGAACACGCGGCATATCGTGACCTCGACCGCCTGGTTCGGCGGCGGCGCGGATTTGACGCCGACCTTTCCCGATGCGGAAGACACGGCCGCATTCCACGCCGCGCTCAAAGGCGCCTGCGAAGCCAGCCCGGCGGGCGACTATCCGCGCTTCAAGAAATGGTGCGACGAATATTTCTACCTGCCGCATCGCGACGAGCCGCGCGGGGTCGGCGGCATCTTCTACGACAACCTCAACACCGGATTTTGGCAGGCCGATCTCGGCCTCACCAAGGCGGTCGGCGAGGCCTTCCTCGCGGCCTATCCGAAGATCGTGCGCCGGCACATGCAGCAGCCTTGGACGCCGGAGCAACGCCACGCGTTGCTGATCAAGCGCGGCCGCTATGTCGAGTTCAACCTGATCTACGACCGCGGCACTTTGTTCGGGCTGAAGACCGGCGGCAATACGGAAGCGATCTTGATGTCCCTGCCGCCGGAAGTGATCTGGCCGTAAACAAAATCCCCGCGCCTCGCGGCGCGGGGATGATGCAAGCCGTCGAGGTCGCCGGCCTTACGGCGCGTCCTGGTTCAGGTGGACGTTGGCGACATTGGCGGCCTGGACCATGACATAGGCGTCGGTCGTGGTCGGGTCGCCGCCGGTCGTCTCGTGGGCGAAGACGTGATAACCGTTCACGTCGACGCCGGTATCAGTCCAGCTACCGCCGTCCTTGCTGATCGAGAGATAGAGCTGGTCCACGGCGTCGCCGTCGATGCGAACCGCATCCTTCTCGCTGGTGAACAGGCCGCCCGGCGTGATCGTGTGGTCGGAGAGCGCATTCACCTGCGACGCGCCGATGGTCACCTTTTGCGCGCCCGCGCCGCCGTCGGCGGCCGCCGTCGAGATGGTCTCGATGCCGTCGAAATGCGTGAGGTTGGTGGTGACGAAGTTGACGTTGTGATCGCTGGCGAAGACGTCGCCGCGGGTGGCGGCGGTGGCGAGGTCGTTGCTCTTGGCGATCGAATCGCCGCCGCCCTGCACGACGTCGCCGTTGTGGTAGATCACGGTGTCGTCGCCGTCGCCGCCGAAGATCAGGTCCTTGCCGCCCTTGCCGTCGATCTTGTCGCCGGCGCCGCCGCTGACGATGATCTCATGGGCCGTGGTGCCGGTGAGATCGCCGCCGTCCTGGTTGTTGACTGTGGCCGTCGCCTTGCTGCCGTCGGTAACGGTGTAGTCGAAGCTGCCGCCGAGGGTGGCATTGTCCTTGAATTCGATGGTGCCATCCTGGCCCGCGCCGAAGACATGGGTGAGCGTCGAGTATCCGGTGCCGCTGGTGGCGTCCGAGACGTCCTCGGTGCTGGCATCCTTGTCGTTGGCGAGCACCGCCCATTCCGGAATGGTGAAGGCCCCGTTCTCGCCGACATTGGTGAGCACGACGTCGTTGACCGCATCCACCGCGTCGGCCTTGCCGGTGATCTCCAGGACCACGTCCTTGCCGCTGGTGCCGCCGTGCTCGTCGGTGATGGTGAACTTGATGGTGAAGCTCGCCATCTCGCCGGGCGAGAGATAGTCGTACTTGCCGACGGTGTCGAACTGCAGCTTCTTGAGGACCGGGTCGTAGCTCACGCCATCCGGCAGCGTGTCCGGGTCCACCGTGATCGTGAACTTGGTGTCATCGGGATCGGCGATGACCCAGTTCAGCTCCGCCCCGTGGTTCGGGGTATCCTCGTTGAAGTTGGTCTTGAAGAAGCCGGTGGTCCATTCCGGCAGGGCGTCGACATAGAGATTCACCGTCGCCGTGCTGGTGCCGCCGTTGCCGTCATCCGCCTCGTAGGTGAAGGAGTCCTTGCCGAAGTAGCCGGCATTCGGCGTGTAGGTGAAGCTGCCGTCGGCATTGACGGTCACCGTGCCATGGGCCGGATCCGTGACCTTCGACGCCGTCAGCGCGTCGCCATCCACGTCGGTGTCGTTCTTGAGGACGCCGTTGGCAGCGGTCACCACCAGCGGCATATCCTTGATCGCGAGGTAGCTGTCGTTGTTCGCAACCGGGTCGTCGTTCACCGGGTTGACGGTGATGCTGACGGTCGCGGTGGTGGTGCCGCCTTTGCCGTCGCTGGCGTCGTAGGTGAAGCTGTCGGGGCCGTTGTAGTCCTTGTCCGGGGTGTAGGTGAAGCTGCCGTCGGGATTGACCACGACGCTGCCATGCGCCCCCTGGGTGAAGGCGGTGACCGTCAGCGGGTCGCCGTCCGGATCGGTGTCGTTGCTCAGGACGCCGGTGCCGGCGGGAACGGTGAGCTTCACATCCTCGTCGGTGCTGTAGGCGTCGTCGCTCGTCAGCGGCGCGACATTGAGCGGCGCGAGGCCGAACAGCTTGAACAGCGTGCCGGTCTGGTCGACGGTGCCGCCGCCGAGGCCATCGGTGCCGTCCTGGGCGCCGGCGCCCTGGAACCCGCCGAGCCCGCCGCCCGGACCGAATAGCGAGAAGAACCCGCCGGTGTTGTCGGCGCCCTGCCCCTGCGGGCCGGCAGCCGGACCGGCCGCGGTCTGGATGTCGATGTTGGGGTCGGTCGAGGCGAGGATGGTCGCGATGTCGAGCGTTTGGCCGTTGGCGGCCTCGATCACCGGCGCGGCCTGGCCGGCGGCTTCGACATAGCCCTGCAGGATGACGGTGACGTCACCGACCTTGATCGCGAGGTTGCCGTTGTCGATCCGCGCCAGGAACTGCGCGTCGGCGGGGAACGGGAGTTGCACCACCTCGCCCGGCGCCACCGGTATGCGGACGATGTTTTCGCCCTGGGGGATCACCACCTGGGCAGCGTCGAACGGGCGCACCAGGGCATCGGCATAGGGCGTCCCGCTGGATGGGACGGCTGCGATCTGTGTGTCGCCGGTGGCCGAGCCGGCCAACATATCGCTCGTCTCGGTCTCGAAAATCAGATCGTTGTCCATGCGAAAGCCTCCAGCTGAAACCGGCGGCCGTATGCGGGCGGCGCACCACTCACCCTTAGATGAGAGCGCCTTATCGATGGATCGATCGCGCCCCTGACAGAGGTCAATTTAAAGCGCGCGGGGCTTACACCAGAAGCGAATTGGGGGACTTGACTCCGCTTCCCCGATAGGCTTGTTCACACCTCAGTGTGAGCGTTTGCATTTTAGGAAGTTTTGCGGCGATTTTGCCGCATCGGTCACCGGACGAGCTTGAAGTGCAGCCTCTGGTCGCTGGAAATCCGCTCGGCGGCGCTTCGGATCGAACCCGAATCGATGCCGAAATGCCGATAGAGATCGGCGACCGTACCGGTCTGGCCGAAATGCTCGACGCCCAGCGGATGCACGCGATGGCCGTAGACGCCGCCGAGCCAGGACAGCGTCGCCGGATGCCCGTCCATCACGGTGACGAAGGCCGCGTATGAGGGCACGCCCTTCAGCAGGCGCTCGATATGCGATTCGGCGTGGCGCAACCCGCGCTGGCGCGCGCGCACTGCGGCCGACCAGCCGGCATTGAGACGGTCGGCCGATGTCACGGCCAGGAGTCCGATGTCGCGCCAGGCTTCGCCCATCCGCCCGACTGCCTCGATCGCCTCCGGTGCGACCGCGCCGGTATAGGCGATGACCGCGCTGCAATTCGGCCCCGGCTCGCGCAGCCAATAGCCGCCATCGATGATCGCGCGCTCGAGGTCGGGCGTCATCGCCCGGGTCGGCTGCTCGATCTGGCGGGTTGAAAGGCGCAGATAGACCGAGCCGCCGGTCTCGTCGCGCAGCCAGTTGCGCTCGTCGGGATCGCCCTCGCCGCCGCGCTGGATATAGGCGAAGGCCCATTTCATGATCACCGCGAGCTCGTCGACGAAGGCCGGCTCGAACGCCGCCAGGCCATCCTGCGCCAGGCCGATCAGCGGCGTTCCGATCGACTGATGCGCGCCGCCTTCGGGCGCCAAGGTAACGCCCGACGGTGTCGCCACCAGGATGAAGCGCGCATCCTGATAGCAGGCGTAGTTCAAGGCATCGAGGCCACGGCTGATGAAGGGATCGTAGAGCGTGCCGATCGGGATCAAGCGCTCGCCGTTGATCGAATGCGAGAGCCCGAGCGCCGAGAGCATGATGAAGAGATTCATCTCTGCGATGCCGAGCTCGAGATGCTGGCCCGAGGGCCCGAACTCCCATTTCTGCGCCGAGGCGATGCGCTCCTCGCGGAAGGTGTCGGCCATGTTGGCGCGGGCGAACAAGCCGCGGCGGTTGACCCAGGGACCGAGATTGGTCGAGACGGTCACGTCCGGCGCGGTGGTGACGATCCGCTGGCTGAGCGGCGTCTCCTCGCGGCCGATCTCGTTCAGGATCTGGCCGAAGCCCATTTGCGTCGATGTGACAGGCTGCGCGGCGATGGCGAATTCCGGCACCGGCACGGCGGCGCTGCTGAGCCGGCGGTCGCCGCCTTGCGCGAAGGGCGTGCGGTCGAGATAGGCCTGCAACACCGCATGCGAGGCGGTGAGGCCTTCGAAGCGATCCCATTCATGGCCTTCGCGCACGTTCATGGCGGTGCGGAAGTTCTCCATCTGCGCCGGAGTCATCAGGCCCGAATGGTTGTCCTTGTGGCCCGCGAGCGGCAGGCCGAAGCCCTTGATGGTGTAGGCGATGAAGCAGGTCGGTCGATCATGCTTGGAGGCTTCGGCGAAGGCTCTGAGCAGGCTCGGCCGGTCATGACCGGCGAGATTGGTCATCAAAGCCGCGAGCTCCGCGTCGGAGCGTTTGGCGATCAGGCGCGTGACCTCGCCCTGGTCGCCGAGCTCGTCCTCCAGGCGTTTGCGCCAGCCGGCGCCGCCCTGGAAGGTGAGTGCCGAATAGAGCTGGTTCGGGCAGCGGTCGATCCATTCGCGCAGGCGCTCGCCGCCGGGCTCCTGGAAAGCGGCTTCGAGCAGCGTGCCATATTTGAGGATAACGACGTCCCAGCCGAAGGTCTTGAAGATCTCCTCGAAGCGCTGCCAGAGACCCTCGCGCACGTTGGCGTCGAGGGATTGGCGATTGTAATCGACGATCCACCAGGTGTTCCGCAGGCCC
The DNA here is from genome assembly GCF_054658695.1 of Dongia sp. agr-C8. Classification (NCBI taxonomy): domain Bacteria; kingdom Pseudomonadati; phylum Pseudomonadota; class Alphaproteobacteria; order Rhodospirillales; family Dongiaceae; genus Dongia; species Dongia sp. agr-C8. Next base: position 211,390 of record NZ_BAAGHZ010000001.1, on the reverse strand, counting down.
TGCTTCCAGCCTTCGAGCAGGGCTTCGAAGATATTGCCCTCGTCGAGCTCGGCATCGCCGACCAGCGCGATCATGCGGCCCTCGCGGCGGCCCTTCGCCCAGCCCTTGGCCTTCACATAGTCCTGCACGATCGAGGAGAAGAGAGTCTGCGCGACGCCGAGACCCACCGAGCCGGTGGAGAAATCGACGTCGTCGGTATCCTTGGTGCGCGAGGGATAGCTCTGCGCGCCCTTGTAGCCGCGGAACTGCTCGAGCTTCTCGCGGGTCTGCTTGCCGAGGAGATACTGGATCGCGTGGAAGATCGGCGAGGCATGTGGCTTCACCGCGACCCGGTCCTCCGGCCGCAGCACCTCGAAGTAGAGCGCCGCCATGATGGTCGCGAGCGAGGCCGAGGAGGCCTGGTGCCCGCCGACCTTCATCCCATCCGCGTTCTCGCGGATATGGTTGGCGTTGTGGATGGTCCAGGCGGCGAGCCAGAGAATCTTCTTCTCGAGTTCGCCCAAGAGATCGTCTGCCACGCCTGTCCCCTTCAATCGCCGTTGTAGAAGAAGCCCTCGATATCGGTCGCCTGCTGGCCCTGCTCCAGCGCCGCCCAGCCGGTGAGGCCGAAGCCGTCGCGCAGGAGGAAGAAATCACCGTCCTGCAGCACCACCTCGACGAAACCGCCGGGCGCAATCGTGGTGACGATGCCCGATTTCTCTTTGTCCGCATAGAGCGTCAGCGAGCGCAGCGCCTTGGACTGGAAGCCGGCATAGGCGAAGGGCTGTGCGACCGGCTGCAGCTTGCCGTCCTTCAGGCAGTGCAGGGCGCGGGCGGAGAACATGTTGTTGGTATGGCCGCTGCTGTAAACGCAGCCGTCGCCCGGGATCACGAAGAGCAGTCCTGGGATTGCCACCCCTTCTTTCTCGGGGTCTTGCAAGGCCGAGAACACGCATTGCGGATCGTTGCTGCCGCCGGAATCGCAGCGCAGGACCTGAAAGCCCTGGTCGGCCTTCAGCTTCACGTCGAGCGGATAGGCCATGTAGACGCCGGCCTCCTCGTAGAACTTCCGGTACTTCGCCTCGTCGGCCGGGAGCTTCGGCTCGCGGGCGAGGTCCCTGGCGGTGACGATGGTGATCTTCTGGATCGCCGGGTCCAACACGACCTCTTTGATGAGACGCTGCGCTTCCGGCACCCGCGCGAGCACCCCGTCATCCGCCAGTGCCGCTTGCGGCAGAAGGAGCAGGGCCAACGCCCAAAGCCGTTTCATTTCTTTCCCCCGATGCGGCGCTTCAATTCCGCGATGCATTGCGCGCGATCGGCGGCGAAGTCGCCGGCGATCCACCAGTCTTCCAGGTCCTTCAGCAGGCGGCCGATCTCCGGTCCCTTCGGCACGCCGAGGGCCGAGACGTCGCGGCCCTTGACCGGCAGTTCCGGGCGCGGCCAGTCGCGGACGATTTCGAAGGCGCGCTGCGCATCGACTTCCGGCTCGGCCCAATCGGTGAGCAGCAGGTCGAGCGCCAGCGCGTTGCCGAGGCCGTAGATCTCTCGCCGCACCAGGTGCGCATCGCCCATGGCGAATTCGGGGCGCGCGGCGCTGATCGCGACGACGCGGTCACGGTCGGCATTGGAGAGCTTCAGGGTCTCGGCGGCGGCGGGCCCGGCGCCGGTCACGGTGAGCGCCGCCAGCCGGCGCACCGGATCCTGCGGGATTTTCAGACGGGATTCGAGCACCGCGACCTTGGCCAGGCGGTCGATCGTGGTCGCTTGCGGCAGGAAGGCCGCGACGATCCCCTCGGAGAGCATGGCGCGCCAGGTCTCGACCCCGCGCCGCGCCACCAGCAGCTTCAAGGTCTCCTGGCGGAGGCGTTCGCCGGAAAGCGATTTCAACTCGGCCTTCAGCGCGCGCGCGGCGGCGAGCGCCGGCGGATCGAAGCCGCCGCTCGCATAATCGGCGTGGAAGCGGAAATAGCGCAGGATGCGCAAGTAATCCTCGCGCATCCGGTCCTCGGCTGAGCCAACGAAGCGCACCCGGCCGGCCTTCATATCGGCCAGCCCATCGAAATAGTCGTAGACTTGGCCGCCGGCGTCAGCCGAGAGCGCGTTCATGGTGAGATCGCGGCGCGCCGCGTCCGCGCGCCAGTCGTCGGTGAAGGCGACCGTCGCATGGCGGCCGAAGGTCTCGACGTCGCGGCGGAGTGTCGTCACCTCGATGCCGACATGGTCGGCGATCACCGTCACCGTGCCGTGGTCGATCCCGGTCGGCGCGTGTTTCAAGCCGGCGGCCTCGGCGGCCTTCATGACGGCGGCCGGTTCCAGCGGCGTCGCGATGTCGATGTCGCGGATCTTGCGCCCGAGCAAGCCGTCGCGCACGCAGCCGCCGACGAAACGCGGGGCGCCGCCCGCGCGCTCCAGCGCCTGGTAGACCTTGTGCGCCGGGCCGGCCGTCATCCAGTCCTGCGGGAAGGTGCCGAGGGTCGCGGTCATGACGCGCGCAGGACCTCGGCGAGATTGGAGAGCATCCCGGCGGTGGCGCCCCAGATGTAATAGCCAGGCCAGGGATAGACGTAGAAGAAACGCTCCTTCCCTTGCCAGACCCGGCTCTCGGTGCGGCGGTTGCCGGCGTCGAGGAAGAAGCCCAGCGGCACCTCGAAGACCTCGGCGACCTCGAAGGGATCGGGCACCAGGGCGATGGGCGGCATCACCAGGCCGACCCAAGGGATGACCTCGAAGCCGGTGCGGGTCACATAGGTGTCGAGTCTCCCAACCAGGTCTACGCGCTGCGGGTCGAGCCCGACCTCTTCCTTCGCCTCGCGCAAGGCGGCGGCGGCGGCATCGCGGTCCTCGGGATCGACTCGGCCGCCGGGAAAGCTGACCTGGCCGGCATGGTCGTGGAGGTGATCGGTGCGCTTGGTCAGCAGCACGGTGAGGCCGTCTGCCCGGTCGATCAAAGGAACGAGAACCGCGGCCGCGGTCAGGGCGCGTTCCGGGTGCATGCCGGGATTGAGATCATGGTCGCCGCGTTGCGCCTGCGCCGCCACGTCGAAGACGCGCGGCGCCGGCGGCGTGGTACCGGGTGCGGAACGGATGCCGGGCGCCGCCTGCCCGAGGCGTTGGATCACTTCGCTGCGTTGCATGTCGGATATTAGGCGTCGATCCGCCCCAGCGGGAAGAAGCGACCGCAGCTCCAGACGCCGAGCTGCTCGGCGCCGTCGCCGGTCCGGAATTCCCCCAATTCGACCAGGTGATAATAGACCGGGCGCAGGATCCGTGCCTCCAGCCCATTGCGCACCGTAATATAGGGCCGCGGCGCGCCGCTCGCCGGATCGTGATCGACACGAATCGGATGCGACTCGTCGGCTGTCACAATGTCATCGACATTGGTGCGAAAGGTGAGACGCCGCTCCGGCCCCTCGCCCACGGCATCGACCTCGACGGCGACGAAGGGTGCGTCGTCCACCAGGATGCGGCCGCGCTCGACCGGCGTCACCAGCCAGAACTCGCCATTTTCCCGCCGCAATACCGTGGAGAATAGCTTCACCAGCGGTTTCCGTCCGATCGGCGAGCCCCGATAGAACCAGGTCCCGTCGCTTGCGATTCGCATGTCGAAGTCCCCACAGCTCGGCAACTGGGAGAAATCGGCTGCGTTGGTGGAACGGCCGCCGTCAGCCGGCCCATCCGTGTGCGGGGCCCACAAGGCCCTCGGGCACAACCAAATGGACAGGCCGCCGGATGTAGGATTACGCTGCATTATCAAAGCTTCAACAGCCAAGGATGTCCCAGGTGGCGATCACGGAGAATAGCATCGGCGCGACCCCGTTATCACCCGCAGCCGGAGCCCAGCCCAGCCCCGACCTCGCCGGCGAAATGGAGCAGATCCACAAACGCCTGGAGGCGGTGCGCCGCAACATCGGCCAGGTCATATTCGGACAGGAGCAGACCGTCGAGCAATCGCTGATCTCGATCCTGGCCGGCGGCCATGTCCTCTTGATCGGCGTCCCCGGCCTGGCCAAGACCAAGCTGGTCGATTGCCTGGGCCGCGTGCTCGGCCTCGACACCCGCCGGGTGCAGTGCACGCCGGACCTCATGCCGGCCGACATCATCGGCTCGGAAGTGCTCGAAGAGGGCGAATCCGGCCGCCGTTCCTTCCGCTTCATCCCCGGCCCGGTGTTCTGCCAATTGCTGATGGCGGACGAAATCAACCGCGCCAGCCCGCGCACCCAGTCGGCGCTGCTGCAGGCGATGCAGGAGCACCGGGTCTCGGTCGCCGGGCAGACCCACCAGCTGCCGCAGCCCTTCCATGTGCTGGCGACGCAGAACCCGCTGGAACAGGAAGGCACCTATCCCCTGCCCGAGGCGCAGCTCGACCGCTTCCTGCTGCAGATCGACGTCGACTATCCAGCGCTCGCGGCCGAGCGGCAGATGCTGATCGTCACCACCGGGTCTGCGGACCAGGAGCCGCAGGCGGTGATGAACGGCGACGAGCTCATGAAGGCGCAGCGCATCGTGCGGCGCATCCCCGTCGGCGACAAGGTGCTGGACGCGATTCTGAAGATGGTGCGTGCCGGCCGTTCCGGCGAAGGCGAGCTGGCCGACGTCACCAAGCATCTCGCCTGGGGTCCGGGACCGCGCGCCGGCCAGGCGCTGATGCTGGCGACCCGCGCCCGCGCGCTGCTGCAGGGGCGCCTCAGCCCGTCGATCGACGACGTGGTGGCGCTGGCGCATCCGGTGCTGCGGCATCGCATCGCCCTCACCTACAGCGCGCGCGCCGAAGGCGTGACGCTGGCGGCGGTCATCGACAAGCTCGTCGGCCTGCTCGGCTGATCGGGGCTTCGGTTTCAAAGGAATGTCAGTGGCGATCACGGCAGATCGGGCAAAGGCGGAATCAGCGGCAATCGCCGGCCGCCTGCCGCCGCTCTTGATCGCGGCCGAGCGCATCGCCGCTACCGTCACGCAAGGCGTGCACGGGCGGCGCCGGGTCGGCAGCGGCGATGTCTTCTGGCAGCACCGCCCCTATTATCCGGGCGACGAGCTGAAGCAGCTCGATTGGCGCCAGTCTGCCAAGTCCGACAAGATCTATCTCCGGCAAATGGAATGGTCGGCGGCGCAGACGGTCTATCTCTGGTGCGATCTCTCGCCCTCGATGGACTATGCCAGCAAGAAGGACCTGCCGACCAAGGCCGAGCGTTCCCTGGTGCTGTTGCTGGCGCTCTCGAATGTGCTGGCGCGCGCGGGAGAACGCGTCGCGCTGCTCGGCGATCCCGAGCCGCCGATCTCCGGCCGCGCCGTCGCCGAGCGCCTCGCCGACCGGCTGCAGCACCGCAGCCAAGTGGCGCAGGACAATGCCGAAAGCGAGCGCAGCCTGCCGCCGCCGGTGCTCCTGCCCGCGCATGCGCATGCGGTGATGATCAGCGACTTCCTGCAGCCGATCGAGGAATTCCGAGCGCTGATCGAGCGTTTCGCCGCGCGCGACGTGCGCGGCCATCTGCTGCAGGTGCTTGACCCCGCCGAAGTCGCGATGCCCTTCCTCGGCCGGGTGCGGTTCAAGGGTCTGGAACGCGAAGGCGAACTGCTGATGAGCCGGGTCGAGTCGATCCGCGACCAGTATCTGAACAAGCTCGACGCGCATCGCGAAGCGCTGCGCACCCTGGCGCGCCATGCGGGGTGGAGCTTCTCGACTCACGTGACCGATGCGCCCGGCGCACCGGCCTTGCTGGCGCTCTATCAATGGCTCGCGGCCGATAAGAGGTTCCGGGCATGACGGGCATGCTGGGGTCTCTGTCATGTTAGGCTTGGGCGGCCTCGCCTTCGTCTCGCCCTGGCTGCTGGTCGGGCTCGCCGCCTTGCCGGTGCTGTGGTGGCTGCTGCGCCTCACGCCACCGGCGCCGAAGCGTATCGCCTTCCCCGCCATTCGACTCCTCTTCGGCCTGCTGCCGAAGGAAGAGACGCCGCACCGGACGCCCTGGTGGCTGATCCTGCTGCGCCTCGCGATCGCGGCGCTGCTGATCGTCGGCCTCTCGCATCCGCTGTGGAACGCGGCACAACCCTTCCCGCGCTCGGGCCCGCTCATGCTGGTGCTGGACGACGGCTGGGCCTCGGGCCCGGGCTGGGGCGAGCGCCAGGCCTTCGGTCAGGAGCTGATCGCCGAGGCCGAGCGCGAGAACCGCGGCGTCATTCTGCTCACCACCGCGCCGCAGCCCAACGGCCAGCTGCGCCCGATCTCGCTGCTCTCGGCGGATCAGGCCGCGGCACAATTGGCGGCATTGCAGCCCTCGCCCTGGCCGGTCGATCGCGCCAAGGCGCTCGAGCTGCTGAAGGCGGCCGATTTCGCCAAGGACCTCAACACCATCTGGCTGAGCGACGGGCTCGCCGATGCGAATCCGGCGAACGACCGCGCGCTGCAGGACGGTTTGGCACAGCGCGGCCAGGTGCAGGTGATGGATGACGGACCGGGCGCGGTGCCGATCCTGTTGCAGGAACCGGAGCTCCGCCCGCAGGGCATCACCTTGCGCGCCATGCGCACGGTCGCGGGCGCACCGCAGCGGGTCAATGTCCGCGTGCTCGACCGCGAGAACCACAGCCTGGGTTTGGTGACGGTGGACTTCAAGGCGCCCGACCTCGTGGCGTCGGCCAATGTCGATCTGCCGATCGAGCTGCGGAGCCGCGCCAGCCAGCTCACGCTGGAAGGCGGGCAGTCGGCGGGGTCGGTCGCCCTGCTCGACGATGCCGGCGGGCGCAAGCCGATCGGCGTCGTCACCGACAACGCGACGCTCGGCAGCCAGCCGCTGCTGGGCGAGCTCTATTACATCCAGCGCGCCCTCGCCCCGAACAACGAGGTCCGGATCGGCGATCTCGCGACGCTGACAGCGCAGCCGATCTCGATGATCATCCTGCCCGACCAGACCGCGCTCTCGCCGGAGAACCGCGCCAGCCTGCAGAAATGGGTCGAGCGCGGCGGCATGCTGGTACGCTTCGCGGGCGAGCGCCTCTCTTCCACGCCGGACGACACCCTGGTCCCGGCGCGGCTGCGGCAAGGCGACCGGATCCTGGGCGGCGCGCTCTCCTGGTCGCAACCGACGACGCTGGATGACTTCCCGTCGAGCTCGCCCTTCGCCGGCCTCGCGGTGCCCAAGGACATCCATGTCCAGCGCCAGGTCCTGGCCGAGCCGGCGATCGATCTCGGCTCCAAGACCTGGGCGCGTCTTGCCGACGGCACGCCGCTGGTGACCGGTGCCAAGACCGGGCAAGGCTATCTCGTCCTCTTCCATGTCAGCGCCAATGCGGAATGGTCGGACCTCGCGCTTTCGGGCCTGTTCGTGCAGATGCTGGACCGGCTGGTCGATCTTGCCGCCGGCGCTCCCGCCGCCGATGTCGATGCGCAGAAGCCGCTACCGCCGGTCGCGCTGCTGGACGGCTTCGGCCGCCTCGCCGGCGTGCCGGCAGGCGTGCTGCCGATCTCGGGCAAGGATCTCAACAATGCCAAGATCGGGCCGCAGCATCCGCCGGGCTTCTACGGCGAGCGCAAGGCGCGGCTCGCGTTCAACCTGAGCGGCGCGGTGAAGGCCCTGAAGCCGCTCGGCATCGCCGCGCAGCCGCTCACGCGCGCGCATACCATCGACTTCAAGCCCTGGCTGCTGGCCGCCGCTTTCCTGCTGCTGATTGGCGACCTGCTGATCGCGCTGGCCTTGCGCGGCCTGCTGCTGCGGCCGAGCCTGCGCGGTGCCGCCGGCGCCGCCGCCGTTCTGCTCGCGGTCATGCTCGCCGCCGCGCCCGACGTCCAGGCGCAGCCCCAGGAGAGCGACGAGCAGATCATAGCGGCGACCGATGCCGCGCATCTCGCCTACGTACGCACCGGCGCGCCCGAGGTCGATGCCACCAGCCGCGCCGGGTTGAAGGGCTTGACCGAGGTGCTGCTGCAGCGAACCTCGGCCGATGTCGGCGACCCGGTCGGCGTGGACCTCGAGACCGACGACCTCACCTTCTATCCGCTGCTCTACTGGCCGATCAGCGGCAGCCAGCGCCAGCCATCGCCGGCAGCCATCGACCGGCTGAACAAGTATCTGGCGGGCGGCGGGCTGATCTTCTTCGACACCGCCGACCAGAACGTCTCGGGCCTCGCCGGCAGCATGGGGCCGGGCGCGATGCGCCTGCAGGAGCTGACCCAGGGCATGGACATTCCGCCGCTGGTGCCGGTTCCGGCCGATCATGTGCTGACCCGCGCCTTCTATCTCCTGAAGGATTTCCCCGGCCGCTGGATCGGCGGCTCGCTCTGGGTCGAATCCGGCAACAGTCGGATCAACGACGGCGTCTCCACCGTGGTGGTCGGCAGCAACGACTACGCCAGCGCCTGGGCGATCGACGATTACGGCCAGCCGCTCTATGCGGTGACGCCTGGCGGCGAGCGGCAGCGCGAGATGGCCTACCGCTTCGGCGTCAACATCGTGATGTATGCGATGACCGGCAACTACAAGTCGGACCAGGTCCACGTGCCGGCGATTCTGGAGCGCCTCGGACAATGATGGTGCGCCGATGAACGACCTGATCACCATCGGCGCCTATTCGATCGCGCTCAACCCGATCCTGCCCTGGGCGCTGCTGATCGCGCTGGGCGTGCTCTACGGCGGGCTGATCCTGTTCGCGCTGGCGCGCCGTGCGCGCGGCACCACGTGGCGCGTGGTCGCCGGCCTGCTGCTGGTCTTCGCCCTGCTCGACCCGTCGCTGGTCGAGGAGCAGCGCAACTACCAGAAGGATATCGCGGTCGTGCTGGTCGACCGCTCGCCCAGCCAGAATCTCGGCAATCGCGCCCGCGAGACCAACGACGCGCTCAACGAGGTGAAGCGCCAGCTGGCCCTGCTGCCCGATCTCGAGGTGCGGGTGATCGAAGGCGGCGGCGGCCCGGATACCGCCGAGAAGGGTACCGAGCTGATGGGCGTGCTGCAGCGCGGCCTGGCCGACGTGCCGCTGCGCCGCCTGGCCGGCGTCATCACCATCAGCGACGGCCAGGTGCATGACCTGCCCGCCATCGCCGCCGACGACGCCAATGGCCAGGGGGGCGCCAAGGCGGCGCTCGGCTTCGACGCGCCGATCCACCTGCTGATGACCGGCGATCCGAAGCGGGGCGACCGCCGCCTGATGCTGACCGAGGCGCCGAGCTTCGGCCTGGTGGGCAAGCCGGTCGAGATGAAGTTCACGGTCGACGATCTCGGCAGCGACGGCGGCGGCACGGCGCAGGTCACGATCCGCCGCGACGGCCAGGCGCTGCCGCCGGTCTCGGTGCCGGTCGGCCAGGAGCAGACCCTGCAGCTCCCGCTCGAGCATGGCGGACAGACCGTGTTCGAGATCACCGCGGAAGACGGACCGCAGGAGATCACCAAGGCCAACAACACCGCCGTGCTCTCGGTCAACGGCGTGCGCGACCGGCTGAAGGTGCTGCTGATCTCCGGCGAGCCTTATCCCGGCGAGCGGGTCTGGCGGAATCTCCTGAAGTCGGATCCGTCGGTCGATCTCATCCACTTCACCATCCTGCGGCCGCCCAACAAGCAGGATGCGACGCCGATCAACGAGCTGGCGCTGATCTCCTTCCCGATCGACGAGCTGTTCGACACCAAGCTGAAGCAGTTCGACCTGATCATCTTCGACCGGTTCCAGCATCTGGGGATCCTGCCGGAAGAGTATTTCTTCCACATCGTCGACTACGTGAAGAACGGCGGCGCGGTGCTGGAATCCGCCGGTCCCAGCTCGGCCGGCCAGTTCAGCCTCTACCGTACGCCGCTGCAGGAGATCTTCTCGGCGGCGCCGACCGGCGATATCATCACCCGCGGCTACAAACCGAGCCTGACCGAGCTCGGCAAGCGCCATCCGGTGACCGCCGACCTCATCAAGAATGACTCCGACCAGCAGAAATGGGGCCGCTGGTTCCGCCAGATCGTGGCGACCACCCGCGGCGGCAACACGCTGATGAACGGCGCCGACGGTCTGCCGCTGCTGGTCCTGGACCGGATCGGCAAGGGCCGGGTCGCCGAGCTCTTCTCCGACCAGCTCTGGCTCTGGTCCAAGGGCTTCGAGGGCGGCGGGCCGCAGGCCGAGCTCATTCGCCGCATCGGCCACTGGCTGATGCAGGAACCGGATCTCGAGGAAGAGGATCTCCGCGCCACCGTGATCGACGGCAAGCTGGAAGTGCAGCGCCGCAGCCTCGGCGCCCAGCCGGCGACGGTCGACGCCACCGCGCCCGACGGCAAGGTGACCAAGCTGAAGCTCGGCGATATCGGCCATGGCAAGGCCACCGCCGAGATGCCGGCGCCGGACCAGGGCCTTTACCGCGTGACCGACGGCCAGAAGGAGGCGTTCGCGGCGTCAGGTGCGCTCAACTCGCTGGAATACCGCGACCCGCGCGCCAGCGCCGAGCCGATGGCGCAGCTCATCTCCGCGACCGGCGGCGGCGTGCAGGTCTACGAGGCGGCCGGCTGGCCGACCTTGCGCCAGGTCTCGGCCAAGTCCGAGCGGGCGGGCCGCGGCTGGTTCGGGTTGAAGCAGAACCAGGATTACGTGGTGACCGGCATCGACCAGTCGCCGCTGATCCCGGCCTGGGCGGCGCTGCTGCTCTCGCTCGGCGCGGTGCTGCTGGCCTGGAAGCGCGAGGGGCGGTAGCGCCGCTCTCTGATCGGTCTCAAGGCTCAACGAGCGACTTCACCAACCCCGCCAGCTCCGCGTCGTAGAGGGCCAGCAGGTCCTTCACCGAGGGGCTGTCGCAGCCCTGGCGCCGCACCAGGTAGGTGACGTCGCGTTTCACGCCCTCGATCAGCGAGAGGCGCTCGCCGGCGCCGAGTTCGTGGTTGGTCTTGGCGTCCAGATAGCTCCCCCACCTGCGCCAGACCGCGTCGTTGTCGGGAACGCCGCGGCAAAGTTGGGCGGCATAGATCGCCATCTGATAGCGGCCGTAGACCAGATCCATGTCGTTGGTCATCGACGCCGCCATGGCCGTTGAAATGGTGCAAAGGATGCCGAGTCCGGCGCCGGCGAAAAGCCGCATGCTGCTCCCCAAAAGGCAGCGCCGGCCCCGTTGCCGGGACCGGCGCTCAAATCAATCGGTCTGGCGTCGCGAAAGCGACTACTTCGCCAGCGGCGCGAGCTCCGCGTCATAGAGCGAGAGCAGGGTCTTGGCATCGTCGCTCTCGCAGCCCTTCACGCGCGCGGCCTTCCAGGCGCCGCTCTTCGCCTCTTCGATCAAGGTCAGGCGCTGGCCGCCGCCGATCTCATGATTGACCTTGGCGTCGATATAGGGGCCCATCTTCGCCCACTGCGACGCGTCATGCTTCATGTAGCGGCAGAGCTCCGCGACGCGCACCGCTTCCTGGTACTTGGTCCAGGTGGCCGCCATGTCCTGGGCCATCGCGGGTCCGCTCATGCCGAGGGTGACGCCGGTCAGCATTCCAGCCGCGGACAGGGCGATAAAGCTCGATTTCAGCATTTTTGTGCCTCTTTTATGGATGTTCCCCAAATGACCTCGCCGGGTGGGGGGCCGAGAGCCAAGCGATACCACAATTCAACAGGATTTCGCTGCGCAACGCAACTAAGCCCTTCGTCACCCCCAACCCCAATCCCGGGGCAATCCATTAACGGACCAAGCCCGAAGACGTTCCATCGCGGTCGGGCGCGCCGCTGGGTTATCCTTGGGGATATCCGTTAAAGGAACGCCCGAGCGAGGTCCCCATGCGCCGCACCACCCTGTTTCGGCAGCTGGTCGAAGCCGACGAGATTCTGGTCCTGCCGGGCGTCCATGACGCGCTCTCCGCCCGGCTGGCGGAGGCCGCCGGTTTTTCGGCCGTGACCTGCGGCGGCTATGCGGCGACGGCAAGTCTCCTGGGGGCGCCGGACATCGCCCAGCTTTCCATGACCGAGATGGCGGAGATGTACGCGCGACTCGGCGATGCGACCCGGCTGCCGATCCTGGCCGATGCCGATACCGGCTACGGCAATGCGATCAATGTGGCCCGGACGGTGCGCGCCTTCGAACGCGCCGGGGTTGCCGCGCTGTTCATCGAGGACCAGGTGGCGCCGAAACGCTGCGGCCATATGGATGGGAAACGCGTCATTCCGGTCGCCGAGATGGTGGCGAAACTGAAAGCGGCACTGGACGCCCGGACGGATCACGATCTTGTCATCATGGCCCGCACCGATGCCCGCGCGACCGAGGGACTCGAGGCCGCGATCGAGCGGGCGCAGATCTACCGCGAGGCCGGCGCCGATCTCATCTTCGTCGAGGCCCCGCTGACCGTCGATGAGATGTCGCGGGTCTGCTCCGAGGTCCCGGCCCCCTGCATGGCGAACAACGTCGAGGGCGGCAAGACGCCCCTGCTCTCGGCCGAAGCCCTGCAGGAGATCGGCTATGCCGTGGTCGCCTTCCCGGTCGCCGCGACCTATGTGATCGCCCATGCGCTGGCGAAATTCTACGGCGCGCTGAAGGCGACCGGCGAGACGGCCAGCCTGCAGAAGGACATGTCGAGCTTCTCCGCCTTCCACGAGATCGTCGGGCTTGCCGGGCTGCGCGAGTTCGAGCGGGGCTGCGAAGCCTTCGCCCGCGACCTGCTGGAGCGCGTGGCGGAACCCGACGCGCGGCCGGAATAGAACTCAACCCTTCGGAAAGACCCGGACTTCCGGCATGTCCTCGATCAGGTTCGGATCGAGCGAGTCATAGACTTCGATGGCAATGAAACTGCCGGCAGGATCGCCGTCGCGCTCGAGCGGCAGCAGCGCGAACTCGTATTCCATCGGCGCCTCGTCCGGCCAGGTCACCCGGTTGAAGCCGATGATGCCGTTCTGCGTTGCATGGATGCGGCGATAGCATTCCAGCCATTCGATCGAATCGCGCCCCTTGTAGTCCAGGGCGTCGAGATAGCGGCCGGAGAAATCCAGCCGCGAGAAGGCGGCGACCTTGGTGCCGACCAGCCGGAAGAACACCCGGAACGGATCGGCCTCGATGTCGCCGAGCAGCAGCGAAGAGAGCAGCGCCGGCACTTCGGTCGGATCGAAGGCGGTGCGCGGCGCGGGCCGGCCGTTGCGCTTCAGCCGCTGCCAATACTCGAACAGCTTCCGGGCCTTCTCGCTCTGTGCTTGTTCGGCGCGTTCGAAATCGTGATAGGGACGGTCGGCCATGGCTCGACGTCGTTTACTCGGGCGTTGTGGCCACAGGATGGCGTCGAACCCGAGTCTCCGCCAAGATTGTTAACAACTGGTGATAGAGAACGGCCGAGAGGCCACTGAATGAGACGGAACGTCCCCTTCCGCTCAATTTCCGCCGGCTAGCCGACGGCGGCGACGCCGAGCCGGTCGAGCCAGCGCTGCACCCGCTTCATATGGACATCGCCCGACCCCTGCGGCGCGCGGCTGTAGAGGACGAGCGCCGTGTGGCTGGCATCGAGCGGCTGCAGCGCGATGTTGATCGTGTCGGCGAAGTTGAATACGGCCGAGCGCTGCTCCAGCACATAGCGGAGCGACGCGTCGTCCGCGGCGACGATTTCCGTGCGCGGCTCGAGGCGCGGCAGCGCCTTGATTCTTTCGACGAGCGCGGCGGCGGAGAGCGGTACCGGCGCCAGCACGAGGTCGACCTTCGTGGAGCAAAGGCCCGGTGCGCAGGCGAGCGCGTCGCTGCCGGTGGGGCTGCGTTTCAGCTCGGTGAAGTCGACGAAGTCGGGGCTGGCCGGCGGCGCCAGCAGGCGAATCGTCACAATCGCGCTGCCGATCAGAATCAGCAGCGCGATCAGGATGCTGCCGGCGATGCGGGTCCGGAGTTTCATCGATCCGTCGAATCCATGGCAAAAGACGCGGCGAAACTATAGCATCCGGCCTCGATCGTCCCGGGGGTTCCGGGCTGCCTTAAGGATCGAGGGACCATGAGCAACGATTTCCAGGGCGACGGCGCCATCCAGCGCAAGGGCCTGCTGGGCTCCAACTACGAGATGACCTTCGGCGGCGTGCTCTCCTTCATGCGCCGCAGCTTCACCAAGGACCTCTCCGGCGCCGACCTGGTGGTGAGCGGCGTGCCTTTCGACCTCGCCGTCACCGACCGGCCGGGCGCGCGCCTCGGGCCGAACGGCATCCGCGCCGCCTCGGCCGAAGTCGCCTCGCTCTTCCCCTATCCCTGGGGCTTCGATCCGTTCCAGGATCTCGCGGTCAGCGATTACGGCGACTGCTTCCTCGACGTGCACAACCCGCTGACCATTCCCGACGCGATCACCAACCATGCGCGCAAGATCCTCGCCAGCGGCGCCCGCATGCTGACCCTCGGCGGCGATCACTTCATCACCTATCCGCTGCTCAAGGCGCATGTCGAGAAGTTCGGCAAGCCGCTCTCGCTCATCCATTTCGACGCCCATTGCGACACCTGGGCGGATGACAGCCCGGGCACGCTCAACCACGGCACCATGTTCTACAAGGCGGTGAAGGAAGGGCTGATCGATCCCAAGCGCTCGGTGCAGATCGGCATCCGCACCTGGAACGACGATTTCATGGGGATCCGCATCCTCGACGCCCAATGGGTGCACGAGCACGGCACCAAGGCGGTGATCGAGGAGGTGATGCGGGTGGTCGGCGAGCATACCGCCTATCTCACCTTCGACATCGACTGCCTGGATCCGGCTTTCGCGCCCGGCACCGGTACGCCGGTCTCCGGCGGCCTCTCCAGCGCTCAGGCGCTGGCGATCCTGCGCGGCTTCGGCGATCTCGACATCTGCGGCATGGACGTGGTCGAGGTCTCGCCGCCCTTCGACCATGCCGAGATTACGGCGCTGGCCGCCGCCCATATCGCCGTCGACATGATCTGCCTGATGCGCAACCGCAAGGTCGCCGGGAAGCTGAAGCGCTAGCCCGGTGCGGCTCGAAGTCCTCGACTCGCTGAGCGATCCGGCCAAGCCCGGCGGCGAGAACGAAGACCGCATCGGTTGGAATGAAACCGCCGCCTACGTGATCGACGGCGCCACGATGCTGGGCGATCCCGTCATCGCGCCGCCGGCCAGCGACGCCGCCTGGATCGCCGAATGGGCGCGTCAGCGCCTGGCGGCTGAGCTGGCACCGGATCGTTCGCTGCGGGATGTCGTGCGCGATCTCAGCGCCGCGGCACGCGCGCGATTCTTCGCCGCGGCCGAACCGAATGTCGAACGTTATCGCCACCCGAGCGCCAGTTTCCAGTCGCTGCGCCTGACCGAAGCTGGGTTGGAGAGCGCGGGCCTGGGCGACTGCACCTTGTTCCTGCGCGACGGCGCCGGAATGCTCACCCGGCACAGCGGGTTGCGCGCCGGCCGCTCCGGCGAGCAGAGCAGCGCGCGGATGGCGCTCAACCGGCTCGGCGGTCTCGATGCCGGGGGCGAGGGCTTTCGCGACGCCGAGACGCTCGCCGCGCTCCGTGCCTCGCGGGCAAGGCACAACACCGAAGGCGGGGTCTGGACCCTCGGCATCCACCCGGAAGCCGGCGACCATGTCCGGATCGAGTTGCCCGCGGTGCGGATGCCTGTGCTCGGCCTGCTTTGCAGCGACGGATTCGCGGATATCGTGGACAATTACGCGCTGCACAGCGCGGCAGCGCTGATGGAGCGGGCGGAACGGGACGGGCTCGGGCCGCTGCTGGCCGAGATCCGCCGCATCGAGCGCGACATCGACCCCAAGGGGCTGCAGTTCCCGCGCTACAAGCGCAGCGACGACGCTTCCGCGGTTCTGGTGCGGGTGAGCGGATAAGGCGCATCCAATGGCCCGCTTCGGTGTTCTACACTGCAGCGCGGGCGAAATCTTAACGGCCGGCGATCGTGATGGAGGATTTGATGCAGAAGCGGATACTGCTGGGCGTGGCGGCGATCGCCGCGCTGATAATCGGTCAGGGCGCGCTGGCGCAAGGGCTGCCGGAGCTGGATCGGGCGCTGGCCAAGGCCGACCCGGCCGCCGAGCTGGTCGCCGATTTCAACGAACTGATCTCGGCCACGACAAATATCGCCCCGCCCTCGTCGGCGCCCGACCAGGACAAGGCCAAGGTGGCCGAAGTCCGCGCCGCCCTGAATGATCCCAATGGGGTGACCATGGCGCGGGACTCCGCGCACCGCGCTGCCGCCGACGCGACCGCCGTGCAGATCACCCAACTTGCGGCCAATCTCGAGCAGAATATCGGCGACCGGTTGAGCGCCGATGCCAAGGCCGGCCTGGTGCAGGACTTCAAGACCGTCGCGCAGTACATGCAGATCGTCCGGCCGGGCGATGCCTGGTTCTGCCAGATCCACGGCACCCGCGTGCTGCTGCCCTGCTAGGCCGGCTCGGCCGGCTTCGCCAGCGGCTGGTCGGCGTCGCGCAGCACGACGTAGATCGCCGGGATCACCAGGACGGTCAGCAGGGTCGATGAGGCGAGGCCGAACAGCAGCGAGATCGCCAGGCCCTGGAAGATCGGGTCGAGCAGGATCGTCGCGGCGCCGATCATCGCCGCCAGCGCCGTCAACAGGATCGGCTTGAAGCGCACCGCCCCGGCTTCGAGGATAACCTCGCGCAGGGTCTTGCCGGCCCCGGCGCCGTGCCGGATGAAATCGACCAGCAGGATCGAGTTGCGGACGATGATGCCGGCCAAGGCGATGAAACCGATCATCGAGGTCGCGGTGAAGGCGGCACCCAGCAGCCAGTGGCCGAGCAGGATGCCGATCAGGGTCAGCGGGATCGGCGTCAGGATCACCAGCGGCAGGCGGAAGCTCCTGAACTGCGCCACGACCAGGATGTAGATGCCGAGGATGGCGACGCCGAACGCGGCCCCCATGTCGCGGAAGGTCACGTAGGTGATCTCCCATTCGCCGTCCCAGAGCAGGCTCGGCTTCGATTCATCGAGCGGCTGACCATGAATCGAGATCGTCGGCTTCGGCAGGTCGCCCCAGTCGGCCTCATCGACCAGCTGGTTGACCGCGAGCATGCCGTAGATCGGCGCTTCGAACTGGCCGGCGAGCTCGGCCTGCACCATGTCGGCGAAATGGCCGTCGCGGCGGAAGATGGCGGGCGACCCCTGCTCCTCTGTCACATGCACCACGTCGCCCAGTTCCACCACCGCCTTGTTGCCGGGCTGCGCATTGGCGGGGACCGGCGTCGAGGCGAGCTGCGCGTCCCAGGCGAGCGCGCGCTTCGGCAGGCGCACCGCGATCTCGATCGGGTTGCGGCCCTCGCCGCGGTGCGAGTAGCCGACCGTGACGCCGCCCAGCAGCGCGTGGATCGTGTCGTATACGTCGCTCTGCTCGACCCCGAAGAATTCGAGCTGGTCCTGGTCGATGGCGATCCGCAGCCGCGGCCGGGGCGCGCCGACCGAATCGTCGATATCGACGATGTAGGGGACCGAGGCGAAGATAGCTTTCAGCTTGGCCATCACCGCGCGGCGGGTCGCGGCGTCGGGCCCGTAGACCTCGGCCAGCAGCGTCGCCAGCACCGGCGGTCCCGGCGGCACCTCGACCACCTTGAGCGCGGTGCCGGCAGGAAGCTGCAGCGCCTGGAGCTGTTTGCGGATGTCGAGGGCGATCGCATGGCTGGTGCGGTCGCGCTCTGCCTTGTCGGCGAGGTTGATCTGCAGCTCGCCTTGCTCGGGCAGGCGGCGAGAATAGCTGTGCCGCACCAGGCCGTTGAAGTTGAACGGCGCCGCCGTGCCGGCATAGGCCTGGATCGAGCGCAGCTCCGGCGTGGTCTCGACGATGCGCGCGGCCTGCAGCAGCAGGCGCTCGGTATCCTCAAGGCTGGCGCCTTCCGGCAGGTCGAGCACCACCGAGAGCTCCGACTTGTTGTCGAAGGGCAGCAGCTTCACCGTCACGTCCTTGGTGGCGAACAGCACGCAGACCGCGATGGTCGCAAACCCGACCGAGAGCAGGAAGGCCCAGGCGGTGGCGCGCGAGCGCACGATCGGCCGCGCCACCTTGAGATAGAGGTTTCCGAGGCGGCCGACGGCGTGATGGTGGTTGGTATTGGCGGCGGCCGCGTTGGCCGCCTTGTGCGGGGCCAGGTTCAGCATCAGCCAGGGCGCCACCACCATGGCGACCACGAAGGAGAACAGCATGGCCGCCGAGGCATTGGCCGGGATCGGCGCCATGTAGGGGCCCATCAGGCCGGAGACGAACAGCATCGGCAGCAGTGCGGCGATCACCGTCAAGGTCGCGACGATGGTTGGGTTGCCGACCTCGGCCACCGCCTCGATCGCGGCTTGCAGGCGGGTCCGCCCATCGCCCATCGCCCAATGCCGGGCGATGTTCTCGACCACGACGATCGCGTCATCGACCAGGATGCCGATCGAGAAGATCAGGGCGAACAGGCTCACCCGGTTGATGGTGTAGCCCATGAGGTTGGCGGCGAACAAAGTCAGTAGGATGGTGGTCGGGATGACGATCAGCGTCACCAGCGCCTCCCGCCAGCCGATGGCGAGTGCGATCAGCACCACGATCGAGACCGTGGCCAGCCCGAGGTGGAACAGCAGTTCGTTCGCCTTGTCGTCGGCGGTCTTGCCGTAGTCGCGCGTGACCTCGACCTGGAGGTCGGCCGGGATCAGCCGGCCCTGCAGGGTCTCGGCCCGGGCCACGATGTCGCGTGCCACCACGACCGCATTGGCGCCGGCGCGCTTGGCGATCGCGAGGCTGACCGCCGGCACCGGCGCCCAGCTCCCGTCGGCAGTCTTGGCGCCGGGCGCAAGGTTCCAGACCCGATGCTCCTGCGGGCTCGGCCCCACCACCACGGCGGCGAGATCGCGCACATAGACCGGGCGGCCGTCGCGGGTGGTGACCAGCAGCAGGCCGATATCCGGCACGCCGCCGAGGGTCTGCCCGGCAGCGACCGAGAAGGTGGTACCCGCCTCGCGCACCCCGCCCGCGAGGAACGAGCGGTTGGCGCCCTGCACCTTGGCGATCAGCTGCTGCAGGGTGACGCCGTAGAGCGCCAGCTTCTCGGGATCGGGCTCGACCCGGATCTGCTGCGCATCGCCGCCGACGATATAGGTGAGGCCGACATTGTCGGTCTTGACGAGCTCGGCGCGCAGCTGGTCGGCGACCTCGTAGAGGTCCTTGGCGGTCCAGCGCGCCGCCGCTTCGGCCTTCGGCGCCAGCGTCAGCACGACGATCGCGACGTCGTTGATGCCGTGGCCGACGATCAGCGGCTCAGGGATTCCGTTCGGGATCTTGTCGTAGTTGGCGCGGATCTTCTCATGCACCCGGAGGATCGCGTCATCCTCGCTGGTGCCAACCAGGAAGCGCGCCGTCACCATCACCCGGTCGTCGACCGTCTGGCTGTAGACATGCTCGACGCCGTTGATGCTCTTGACGATCTCTTCCAGTGGCTTGGTGACGAGCTCGACCGCGTCCGGGCCCTTGAGACCGTCCGCCTGAACCAGGATATCGACCATCGGCACGCTGATCTGCGGCTCCTCCTCGCGCGGGATGGTGAGCAGCGCGATCAGTCCGGCCGCCAGCGCGGCCAGCAGGAAGAGCGGCGTCAGCGGCGAGCGGATCGAGGCCCGGGTGAGCAGGCCGGAAAACCCGAGCTTCACGGCTGCACCAGCACGTCACCCGCGGCGATGCCGGAGAGAATCTCGACGCCCTGCGGCAGGTCGGGCAGTGCCGTTTCGCGGCCGCGCTGCACCGGCACGTCGATGGTCTTGCCGTCCGCCTGCTGCAGGGTCACGTAGTCCGTGCCGAAGCGGGTGACGATGAAGGCCGCCGGCACGACGAAGGTCCGGCGCTCGCCGCCGGAGACCCAGACGCGGATACGTTCGCCGACGAAATAGTCGCTGAGGCCCTGGACCTTGGCGTCGGCGACCACGCGCCCGTCCTCGATCTCGGGATAGACCAGGCTGATCGTGCCCCGGTCGGTCTGCGCCAGGCCGGTCGCCTCGCCGTCCAGGCGGATCGGATCGCCGGCCTTGAGGAAGCGCGCATGGCGCTCCGGCACGCGGATCCGCAGCACGAAATCCTGCTCGGCGATGGTGGCGAGCGGCTCGCCCGCCAGGATGACGCTGCCCGCCGTCACCGGGACGGTCAGCACGCGCCCCGCGGAGGGCGCCAGAACCTGGCCCTCGGCGAGCTGCTGCTCGACCACCGCCCGCTGGCCGGTCTGGGCCTTGAGGCTGTTGCTGGCCACATCGACGTTGGTCTGCGCCTGGTCGAGTTGCTGCTTCGGAATCGCACCCGTCTTGTAGATCCGCTGTGCCCGCTCGAGATCGATCTGGGCCTGGGCGAGCTGCGCCTTCAGCCCGGCGATCTGCGCATCGAGCGCGCGCAGCTGCAAGACCAGCTTCTCGTCGCCGACGCTGCCGATCACCTGGCCGCGCTCGACCCGGTCGCCCTGTTTCACGGTCAGCTCGGCGATGGTGCCGCCGATCCGGGCGCGCGCCGGCACGACGTTGACGCTTTCGACCGTGGCGAAGACCGCCTTCTCGTCCGTCAACGTCACCGGCTGGACCGTGAAGGTCTCGGCCGCGAAGGCGCGGCCGGCGAAGCCGAGCGCGAGCGCAAAGGCGGTCAGCGCGGCGATGTGGAGCGGACGCATCGGATGCCTCTATTTCTCCCGCGGCTTGCCGGTCGCGGGGTCGATGCTGATGGTCGGCAGGCCCTCGGCCTTCCAGGCCTGCAGGCCGCCGGCGAGGTGCGCGGTGTGCTTCAGGCCAGCGGCCTGGCAGCGCGCGACCGCCATGGCCGAGCGCTTGCCGGTGCCGCATTGGAAGATGAGATCGACATTCTTCGGCAAGGCGTGCGGGTCGAAGCTCGACAGCGGAAACAGCAGCGCGCCGTGGATGCGCTCGGCAGCATACTCGCCGGGCTCGCGCACATCGATCACCTCGACGCCGCCGATCTTCATGCGGGCTGCGACTTCGACCGGGGTGAGGTCGTGGATCTTGCTCATTTCCGGGTGCTCCTCTTGGTCTTCGGGGTCGGTTTCCCTTCCGGCGCGCAGAGCGGCGAAGGGGCGCAATAGAGCCGATACAAGGTTTCCAGCAGCGCCTTGGCCTCCGGGCTGCTGATCGCGTACCAGATGGTCTGGCCGTCCCGGGTCGCGGAGAGCAGGCCGTCGCGCCGTAGCAGCGCCAGGTGCTGGGATACCGTCGAATCGCGGATGCCCAGGAACTCCGCCAGCTGGCCGACCGAGCGCGGGCCCTCGATCAACTGACAGACGATCATCAGCCGGTGCGGGTTGGCCAGCGCCTTCAGGAGCTCGCTGGCCGCCCCTGCGGCATTTCGCATCGTTTCGATATCTACTTTCATATTTGCGTATCTACGATAATACGTATATATCGTCAAGAGCCGAAAGCGTCCTGCGCGGTTTTGCGCAGGGTCAAGGCGGCCGGTGGCGGCGGCGCCGAGGATCGCAAGGTCCGCGCGTCGCATCGTTGCGAGAAATCAAAGGCGGCCGAGAAGCCGCCGGAAATCCCTGGAGGGAATGCCATGGCGGAGATCGTAGTGCTCGGAGCCGGCCTCAGCGGAACGCTGATGGCCTTCGAGATGAATGCCAAGCTCCGGAAGGAGGATCACCTGACCCTGATCGGCCAAGGCGACACCTATCACTTCGTGCCCTCGAACCCCTGGGTCGCGGTCGGCTGGCGCGACCGCGAGTCGATCGAGGTCGCGCTTCCCGAGGTGATGGCGAAGAAGAAGATCCGTTATCTCGGCACCGGCGCGAAGAAGGTGCATCCCGCCGAGAACCGCGTCGAGCTGATGGACGGCCAATCGGTCGCCTACGACTATCTCATCATCGCGACCGGCCCCGAGCTCGCCTTCGACGAGATCCCCGGCCTCGGCCCCAAGGGCTTCACCCAGTCGGTCTGCCATGTCGACCACGCGGTCGCTGCCAAGGCAGCCTTCGACAAGCTCGCCGCCAATCCCGGGCCGATCGTGGTCGGCGCGGTACAAGGTGCCTCCTGCTTCGGGCCGGCCTATGAGTTCATCCTGATCCTGGAAACCGAGCTCCGGAAGCGGAAGCTGCGCGACCGCGTGCCGATGACCTTCGTCACCTCGGAACCCTATATCGGCCATCTCGGGCTCGACGGGGTCGGCGACACCAAGGGGCTGCTGGAGAGCGAGTTCCGCGAACGGCACATCAAGTGGGTCACCAACGCCAAGGTGAAGGAAGTCGCCGAGGGCAAGATGACGGTCGAGGAGCTCGGCGAAGACGGCGCGCTCAAGAAGACCCACGAACTGCCCTTCGCCTATTCCATGATGCTGCCCGCCTTCCGCGGCGTCGAGGCGGTGCGCGGCATTGAGAATCTCACCAACCCGCGCGGCTTCATCCTGGTGGACAAGCACCAGCGCAACCCGACCTTCCGCAACATCTTCTCGATCGGCGTCTGCGTCGCCATCCCGCCGATCGGGCCGACGCCGGTCCCGGTTGGCGTGCCGAAGACCGGGTTCATGATCGAATCCATGGTGACCGCGACGGCGCACAACATCGGCGCCCTGCTGCGCGGCACCGAACCGAAGTCCCAGGCCACCTGGAACGCCTTCTGCCTCGCCGACTTCGGCGACGGCGGCGTGGTGTTCGTGGCCCAGCCGCAGATCCCGCCCCGCAACCTCAACTGGTCGGCCAAGGGCGACTGGGTGCATCTCGCCAAGGTCGGCTTCGAGAAATACTTTCTCCGGAAGATCCGTCGCGGCGAGAGCGATCCGTTCTACGAGCGTTTCCTGCTCGACACGCTGAAGATCCGCAAACTGAAAGAACCCGCCGAGTAATAAGGAGCTTAGACATGAAGATCGACAATGCCGTCCTCTCTTTCGCCGGCGTGATGGTGCTGGCGAGCCTCGCCCTCGGCCTCTGGGTGAGTCCTTACTGGTTCTGGCTGACCGCCTTCGTCGGCGCCAACATGCTGCAGGCCGGCTTCACCGGCTTCTGCCCGGCGGCGAAGATCTTCAAGGCACTGGGGGTGAAGCCCGGCCAGGCCTTCCGCTGATCCCGCGCACGGCAGGAGCCCGATCATGAATCACGACTGGCCGAAGATGACGACCGACCTCTCGCAGGCGATCCGCGAGCTTCGGGCCGGCGCGCCCGAGCCGATGAAGGCCTTCTCGGCCCTGGCCAAGGCGGCGCTGGAACCGAAGGCACTCGACACCAAGACCAAGGAGCTGATCGCGCTCGGCATCGCGGTCGCGATCCGCTGCGACGGTTGCGTCGCCTTCCACGCCGAGGCCGCGCTCAAGCAGGGCGCCACGCGCGACGAAGTGATGGAGACGATGGGCATGGCGGTCTACATGGGCGCCGGTCCGAGCGTGATGTACGCGGCCCAGGCGGTCGAGGCTTACGATCAGTTCAGTGCCAAGAAGCAGGCGGCGGAGTAGCCGCTGGAAGTCAGCCGCTTGCTTCCACGTCGGAATGGGCGTGCGTCTCTTCCTCCTCCAGGATCTTGAGCGCCTCGAGGGAGTTCGGCTTCAAGCCGTGATCCGGCTGCTTCATAATCGCGTAGATCTGGTGCAGCATCCGGGGATCCCAGAACTTCTCGATATGCTCCTTGATCCCCTTCACCGCCTGGTCGTGCGGATAGCTCTTGAAGAAGTCGCCGATCTGATTGGCCATGTAGACCAGCTTCTCGCCGGTGGATTTCATTTTTCTGACCGTCGGTTCAGGGTTGGATCCGGCGAGTGCCGGCGAAGAGCTTCATGCTGTCCGCACGCGCGAGCGCCAGCAGCGTGAGGTCGTAGCGCCGGGCGAGCCTGATGGCAAGATGGGTCGGCGCGGAGACCGCGGCCAGCACCGGGATGCCCGCGGAGATCGCCTTCTGCGCCATCTCGAAGGAGCAGCGGCTGGTAATGATGGCAAATCCCTGGCCGCAATCGACGCCGTCCTTGGCCAGCGCGCCGATCAGCTTGTCAAAGGCGTTGTGCCGGCCGACATCCTCGCGCACGCCGACGATCCTGCCGTCCGGCGCGCAGAAGGCGGCGGCGTGCAGCGCATGGGTGATGCGGTTCAGTCCCTGCAGGGCGGGCAGCGCGTCGAGCGCGCGGTGGACCGCCTGCGGGTTGACACGGAGCTCGGAACTCAATTTCGGCAGGTCACGCAGCGCCTGGTCCAGGCTCTCGACGCCACAAAGGCCGCAGCCCGTTCGGCCCTGCAGCGCGCGACGGTGCTCCTTCAGGCGGAAGAAGGCGCGGGAACTGATCTCGATCCTGGCCTCGATGCCCTCGCCGGCCCGCGCGATCTCGCAGCCGCCGAACTCGGATTTGGATTCGATGATCCCCTCGGTCAGCGAGAAGCCGAGCGCGAAATCCTCGAGGTCGGTCGGGCTCGCCATCATGACGACATGGCTCAACCCGTTGTAGACCATGGCGACCGGGACTTCCTCGGCCACCGGCTCGTCATGGGCTTCGCTGGTGCCGTCGCGGCGCAGCAACTGATAGCCGGCTTCCGCAATCGGCTTTTGCAGCTTCGCCGCCTCGCTCTCCCCACAAGGGGAAGGCGAAGCGGTCGCGCTTGTTTCCAGAGGCCCGCGCTTCAATGACTGAGCGGCGGTCATTCCGCCGCGGTCTTGCCCGCGATCTGGCGGGTGTCGTCGCGCAGCTTGGCGTATTTCAGCTGCCACTCGGACGGACGGTTGGTCGGACGCACCTCGACCGCGGTCACCTTGTATTCCGGGCAATTGGTGGCCCAGTCGGAGAAATCGGTGGTGACCACGTTCACGCCGCTGCCGAAATGGTGGAAGGTGGTGTAGACCACGCCCGGCTGCATGCGGTCGGAGATCAGCGCCGCCAGCGCGGTCTCGCCGGCGCGGCTCATCACGGAGACGATGTCGCCGTCATGGATGCCGCGCTGCTCGGCGTCGTGCGGGTGGATCTCCAGCACGTCTTCGTCATGCCAGGCGATGTTGCCGGTGCGCCGGGTCTGGGCGCCGACGTTGTACTGCGAGAGGATGCGGCCGGTGGTCAAGAGCAGCGGGAATTTCGCCGTGCTCTTCTCGTCGGTCGGCACGTATTCGGTCAGCACGAAGCGGCCCTTGCCGCGCACGAACTTGCCGATATGCATGATCGGCGTGCCGTCGGGCGCCGCGTCGTTGCAGGGCCACTGCACCGAGCCCATCTCCTCGATCTTCTTGAACGAGACGTTCTTGAAGGTCGGGGTCATCGCCGCGATCTCGTCCATGATCTCAGAGGGGTGCTTGTAGTTCATCGGATAGCCCAGCGCGTTGCTGAGCAGCATGGTCACTTCCCAGTCGGCATAGCCCGGCACCGGCGGGGTGGCCTTGCGCACCAGGTTGATGCGGCGCTCGGCATTGGTGAAGGTGCCGTCTTTCTCCAGGAAGGTGGTGCCCGGCAGGAACACGTGCGCGAAGTTCGCGGTCTCGTTCAGGAACAGGTCCTGCACGACGACGCATTCCATCGCCTCGAGGCCGCCGGTCACGTGCTTGATGTCCGGGTCGGACTGGGCGATGTCCTCACCCTGGATGTAGATGCCCTTGAAGCTGCCGTCGATCGCGGCGTCGAGCATGTTGGGAATGCGCAAACCCGGCTCGCTCTCGAGCTTCACGCCCCAGAGCGATTCGAAGCTCTCCCGGACCGCGTCGTTGGAGACGTGGCGGTAGCCGGAGAATTCGTGCGGGAAGGAGCCCATGTCGCAGGAGCCCTGCACGTTGTTCTGGCCCCTGAGCGGGTTCACGCCGACGCCCATGCGGCCGATATTGCCGGTCGCCATGGCGAGGTTGGCGATGCCGATCACGGCGGTCGAGCCCTGGCTGTGCTCGGTGACGCCGAGGCCGTAGTAGATCGCCGCGTTGCCGCCGGTGGCATAGAGCCGCGCCGCGGCGCGCACGTCGGCCGCCGGCACGCCGGTCAGATGCTCGGTCGCTTCCGGCGAGTTGCGCTCTTCCGAGACGAAGGCGCGCCAGAGCTCGAAGTCGGCCGGCTCGCAGCGCTCCTTCACATAGGCCTCGTTGATCAGGCCCTCGGTCGCGATCACATGCGCCAGCGCATTGACGATGGCGACATTGGTGCCGGGACGGAGCGCCAGGTGGTAGTCGGCCTCGACATGGGCGTCCTTCACCAGGTCGATGCGGCGCGGATCGATGACGATCAGGCGGGCACCTTGTCGGATCCGCTTCTTCATGCGGCTGCCGAACACCGGATGCGCGTCGGTCGGGTTGGCGCCCATGACCAGGATGACGTCGGCTTCCATGACGCTGTCGAAGGTCTGGGTGCCGGCCGAGGTGCCGAGCGTGGTGCCGAGGCCGTAGCCGGTCGGCGAATGGCAGACCCGGGCGCAGGTATCGACGTTGTTGTTGCCGAAGGCGGCGCGGACCAGCTTCTGGACCAGGTAGGTCTCTTCGTTGGTGCAGCGCGACGAGGTGATGCCGCCCACCGCACCGCGGCCGTATTTCGCCTGGATGCGCTTGAACTCGGAGGCGGCGTGGCTGATCGCCTGCTCCCAGGAGACTTCCTGCCAGGGATCGGTGATCTTGGCGCGGATCATCGGCTTGGTGATGCGATCCTTGTGGGTGGCATAGCCCCAGGCGAAGCGGCCCTTGACGCAGGAATGGCCGTGGTTCGCGCCACCGTCCTTGTAGGGCATCATGCGCACCACCTCGGTGCCGCGCATCTCGGCCTTGAAGGAGCAGCCGACGCCGCAATAGGCACAGGTGGTAACGACGCTGTGCTCCGGCTGACCGGCCTCAATGACGCTCTTCTCGATCAGGGTTGCGGTCGGGCAGGCCTGGACGCAGGCGCCGCAGGAGACGCATTCGGAGGCGAGGAAATCCTCGTCCTGGCTCGCCGCCACATGGCTGGCGAAGCCGCGGCCGTCGATGGTCAGCGCGAAAGTGCCCTGCACTTCCTCGCAGGCCCGCACACAACGCGAGCAGACGATGCATTTCGAGGGATCGAAGGTGAAATAGGGGTTGGTTTCGTCCTTCACCGCATCCAGATGGTTCGCGCCCTCATAGCCATAGCGGACTTCGCGCAGGCCCACCGCGCCCGCCATGTCCTGCAGCTCGCAATCTCCATTCGCGGCGCAGGTCAGGCAGTCGAGCGGATGGTCGGAGATATAGAGCTCCATGACGTTGCGACGGAGCTTGGCGAGCTTCGGCGTCTGGGTCTTCACCTTCATGCCGTTCTCGGCCGGCGTGGTGCAGGAGGCCGGGGTCCCGCGGCGACCTTCGATCTCCACCAGGCAGAGACGGCAGGAGCCGAACGGCTCGATCGAATCGGTAGCGCAGAGCTTCGGGATCTGGAAGCCCATCTCGGCGGCGGCGCGCATCACCGAAGTGCCTTCCGGCACCGAGACCACGATGCCGTCGATCTCCAGCGTCACCGTCTTCTCGGAGACTCGCTCGGGCGTGCCGTAATCCGGCTCCTTGATGAGCGTGAGAGGCTCGGGAGCGATGATCGGGTTGGCGACGGGTGCGTTCATGGGGGCTTTCCTTGCCTCGACCGCTTTACTCGGCGGCGGCCTTGCGGCTGGGTTTGTCGAAATCTTCGGGGAAGTTGCGGATGGCGCTTTGCACCGGGAACGGTGTCAGGCCGCCCAGCGCACACAGCGAGCCGTCGACCATGGTCTCGCAGAGGTCGTCGAGCAGCTGCAGGTTCTTCTCGCGGTTGGAGCCGGCGATGATCCGGTCGATCACCTCGACGCCGCGGGTCGAGCCGATGCGGCAGGGCGTGCACTTGCCGCAGGATTCGACGGCGCAGAATTCCATGGCGAAGCGCGCCTGCTGGGCCATGTCCACGCTGTCGTCGAACACGACCAAGCCGCCGTGGCCGAGCATCGCCTTCACCGCGGCGAAGGCTTCGTAGTCCATCGGGATGTCGAGCTGGTCGCCGCGGAGATAGGCGCCCAAGGGGCCGCCGACCTGGACCGCGCGAACCGGACGGCCGCTCAGGGTGCCGCCGCCGAAGTCATAGACCAGCTCCTTCAACGTGACGCCGAAGGCCTTCTCGACCAGGCCGCCCTGGCGGATGTTGCCGGCGAGCTGGAACGGCTGGGTGCCGCGCGAGCGGCCCATGCCGTAATTCTTATAGAAGGCGGCGCCGTCGTCGATGATGACGGGCACGGAGGTGAAGGAGAGCACGTTGTTGATGACGGTCGGCTTGCCGAACAGGCCTTTGAGCGCCGGGAGCGGCGGCTTCGGGCGGATCACGCCCCGCTTGCCTTCCAGGCTCTCCAGCAGCGAGGTCTCCTCGCCGCAGATATAGGCGCCGGCGCCCAGCCGCGTCTCGAGGTCGAAGGCCTTGCCGGAACCCAGCACGTTCGGGCCGAGATAGCCGGCATTGCGCGCGATCTCGATCGCCCGGCCCATCTGGCGGAAGGCGTCGGGATATTCCGAGCGGATGTAGATGAAGCCCTTGGTCGCGCCGGTGGCGACGCCGGCGATGGTCATGCCTTCGATCAGCAGGAAGGGATCGCCTTCCATGATCATGCGGTCGGCGAAGGTGCCGCTGTCGCCCTCGTCGGCGTTGCAGACGATGTATTTCCGGTCCGCCTCGGCCTTGAGGACGGTGTTCCACTTGATGCCGGTCGGGAAGCCGGCCCCGCCGCGGCCGCGCAGGCCCGATTCCGTCACTTCGGCGACGATCTCGGCGCGCTGCATCTGCAGCGCCTTGGCGAGACCGCGATAGCCGTTGTTGGCGCGGTATTCCTCGATCGAGAGCGGGTCGGTGATGCCGCAGCGGGCGAACATCAGCCGCTCCTGGTTCTTCAGGAACGGGATCTCTTCGGGCCGGCCGAGGCAGAGACCGTGTGCGCCGCCGCTCAGGAAATCGGCGTCGAACAGGCCGGCGAGGTCGCCGGGAGAAACCGGGCCATAGGCGATGCGGCCTTGCGGCGTCGCCACCTCGACCATCGGCTCCAGCCAATAAAGGCCGCGCGAGCCGTTGCGCACGATCTCGATCTCGCGATTCTTCTCGCGGGCGAGGCGCTCGATCGCCTGGGCGACCCGGTTGGCGCCGACGGCGACGGCAGAGGAATCGCCCGGGACATAGACCTTCACGGCGCTCATTCCGCGGCCTCCCGGCGACCGGCTTCGGCCTCGCGCATCAGCGCGTCGAGCTTCTCCGGCGTGAGGCGGCCGACGGTCTCGCCGTCGATCAGCGCCGAGGGACCACACGCACAGTTGCCGAGGCAGTAGATGGCACCCAGCGACCAGCGGCCGTCGGGAGTCTGATGGTGGTAGTCGACGCCCAGCTTCTTCTTCACATGGGCTTCCAGCGCGCGGGCGCCCACCGACTGGCAGGCCTCCGCTCTGCAGATATGCAGCGCATGCCGGGCCGGCGGGGTGCGGCGGAAGTCGTGGTAGAAGGTGATGACGCCATGCACTTCGGCGCGGCTCAGATTGAGCATCTCGGAAAGGTCGGGCACCGCGGCGTCATCGACATAGCCGAACCGCTCCTGCAAGGCGTGCAGGATCGGCATCAGGGCGCCGTCGAGGCCGCGATAGGTTTCGATAATCTGGCGGGCCTCGGCGGCATCCCATGTTGAACTTTTGGGGGCCAGTTTGGCGTCGCTCTGACCGGCAGTGGTCATCCGTCCGATACTCCCGTGTTCCGGGGAAAAATCGTGAACCTGCAAAGGCTTGCGGTCAAGATTCTCCCATCGATCGCTTGATAAATGAAATTTATCAAAGGGCGTCGCAGCCAGTCTAACCGACGCCTTCGTTCCGGCACTTGGCCGAGCGCGACACGAACGCCGCCGGTCCCGCCAAGACCGCTCCCTTCCGGGGAATCTGCACCGCGACTGGTTAACAAATAGGAATTTCCGGGCGCTTATGCCATCCGGAAGCCCCGAAATTTCTGGTTACAGGCCCGAATCAATCTCAAGGATGAGAGCGGAAATCTCATGGCCGGTCTCCGGGGGAAATTAACCTAAGTCAAACGTCTTGCCCGTAGGTTTTACAGCCTACGAAGAAGGGACCGATCATGAACCTCACCATTTCCGCGAAGCTCTCCGGCGGATCCATCGCCAACATCGCGCTCATTCTCCTGCTGGCGGGCACGGCCCTGTGGACCATCGACGACATGCGCGGCATGCAGGACGAGGGCGCGACCAGCTATCAGAAGGCGGTCGAGGCCACGGAAGCGGCGGCTTTGGGCGCGGAGATGTACCAGATCATCGCCGATGCCGAGATCAACCGGGCCCTCGACCAGACGGCCAAGGACTGGGCCGACAAAAAGGCGGAGGCGGCCCAGGATCTCGCGCGCGTCGGCGCCACGGCCAACACCGAGGCGGAGAAAGCGGCCATGGCCGAGGCCAAGACCGCGCACGACGAGCTGGTCACCACCTTCGAAGACGAAATGCTGCCGAAGCTGAAGGCCACGGCCGAGCTGACCCCGGAAATGCGCGACCTCGACGGCAAGATCGACGAGCAGGCCGCCGCCTTCGCCGCCGCCATGCAGAAATTCCGCGATCTCCAGATCGCCGACGCCCAGCAAAGCGACGTCGTCTTCGACGCCCGCGGGGCCGCCGGCGCGCTGCATTCGATGATTCTGAGCGGCATCGCCATCGTGCTCGGCCTGGCGATCGCCCTTCTGCTCGCCCGCGCGATCGTCCGGCCTGTGAAGGCCATGACCGCCGCGATGGGCCGGCTCTCGCGCGGCGACATGAGTACCGAGATCCCCGGCACCGAGCGCCGGGACGAGATCGGCGAAATGTCTCAGGCGGTCCGGGTCTTCAAGGACAGCATGGTCGAGGCCGAGCGCCTGCGCCTGGAGCAGGAGCGGCAAAAGGCGGAAGCCGCTGCCCAGCGCAAGGCCGACATGGCGCGCCTCGCCGACCAGTTCGAGGCGGCGGTCGGCGGCATCGTGAAGACGGTGGCGTCGGCGGCAACCGAGCTTCGCGGCTCCGCCCAGTCCATGTCCTCGACCGCCGAGGAAACCAACAAGCAGGCTCAAGCGGTCGCCTCGGCTTCGAACGAGGCGGCGACCAGCGTCCAGACCGTGGCCGCCGCGGCAGAGGAGCTGTCGCTGTCGGTCGATGAGATCTCCCGCCAGATCACCCAGTCCAACGACGTCGCCGCGAAGGCAGTCAACCAGGCCGAAACCACCAACAGCCAGGTGTCGGGGCTGGCCAGCGCCGCCCAGAAGATCGGCGACGTGGTGCGCCTGATTGAGGAGATCGCCAGCCAGACCAACCTCCTCGCCCTCAACGCGACGATCGAGGCGGCCCGGGCCGGCGAGGCCGGCAAAGGCTTCGCCGTGGTCGCCTCGGAGGTCAAGACGCTCGCCACCCAGACCGGCAAGGCGACCGAGGAGATCAGCACCCAGATCGCCGCGGTCCAGAACGCCACCCAGCATTCGGTGGCCGCCATCAGCGGCATCGGCGAGACCATCCGCTCGATCAGCACCATCTCCGGCACCATCGCCGCCGCGGTCGAGGAGCAGACCGCCGCGACGAGAGAGATCGCCCGCAACGTCCAGCAGGCGGCTCAGGGCACGTCGGAGGTGACCGAGAACATCGTCAGCGTCAGCCAGGCCGCCAACGACACCGGGGCCGCGGCCAGCCAGGTGCTCGGCTCCGCCGAGGAGCTGTCGCACCAGGCCGAGCTGCTGCGCGGCGAACTCAGCCGCTTCATTGAGGTGGTGCGCGCCGCCTAGCCGATTGGCGGACGCCAAGAAAAACCGGCGGCGAGTCACCTCGCCGCCGGTCTTTGCTTACTGCGTTTACGGGTTGGTCGAGTTGCCGCCCGCGGGGGCTGGGGCTGGGGCCGGAGTCGGCGCCGGGGCCGCAGCCGGCTGCTGGGCATTCATCTCGGAGTTGATCTGCCCCGTGGTCTTGAAGTCCGGAGCCGCCTCCAGCTGGTCCTTGGTGTAGGAGATCTGGACCTGCTGCTGGTCCGGCTTCACGTCGATTTCCTTCCACGTCAAGCCGACCGACTTGGCGCCGACGCCGAGCACGCCGCCGACCGAGAGAACGACGCCGGTCGCCTTTCCCTCCTTGTCGAGCAGGATGTCGTGCACGGTGCCGACCTTCTCACCCTCGGCGTTGTAGACGGTCATGCCGATGATCTGGTCGGCAGTGACCTCGCCGTCGCTCTGGGCCGAAATCACCGCGTCGCTGGGCGGCGGGTTGGCCGGAGCGGCTTCAGCCGCCGGCGCTGGAGCTGCCGGGTCGGCGGCCGGCGACGAAGCCGGGTTGTTCATGTCGGTGGTGGCGCCGCTCTCGTTGGAGGCCGGCGGCGTGACCACCGGCGGCTGCTGGCTCTGGCCCGCGGCGCCGGTATTGTCCTGCGCATAGGCGCTCGCGCCGATCGCCAGAAGCGATGCCGCTGCGGTCGTCATTAACAGGCGCTTCATCATTTCCTGTCTCCTTTATGGCGTTGCGGCGCCCCAGACAAACACTCGGGGCTTGCTCCCGGAACCCGCCGCAGAGGGCTCGCCCCAGGAGGCCGCGCTGTTGGAACAAGGCTCGCCGGTTGAAACTGTTCCGAGGATGGAGATCAGCCCCGGCGCTCACGAAGCCGCGATGGACATGCAACGACCATGTCCGCGTCGCGAGCACGCCCCGCTTCGCCGCGGCCGATGCCAGATGTCAACCGGGGCTATGCGCCTGGGTTCCCGAGCCTGGGCGATCGCCGCTTTATCGCCACATTCCGCGGCGGCGAAACGCGCAATGCAAGTTTGTGCGATCACGCACACTTGAGGACGCTGCAGTGGCAAAAAAACTCTTGCAGCGCGGGAAGCATGGCCGCATATAGCGATTGCGAGATGGTGCGCGGCGCGGCGCCCAACTCGCTTCCCGTCCGCGCCTGAGAGACTCGAGGAGAGACGGGAACCGATGCACGCTACCCGCGCACGACTCCCCCAAAAGCGAACCGCGAAGAAGTCGACGGCCAAGAAGAGCCCGGCCAAGAAAGCCGCGCCGAAGCTGGCCGCCGCTCAAGCCCTGCCGCTCGGCGTCGCCAGCCTGGCGGCGCATCGCGCCCAGCAGCCGCAGCGCGCTGCGCTCGGCGTCGAGATCTACGGCCTGGTCGAGTGGATTGCCCCGGCCCGGGAGAGCTGGCGCCGCGGCGAGCTCGAAATCCGCCGCACCGCCTGCATGCCGATGACCGCGACGCTGCAGGGCAATGGTGTCCTTGCGCTGACCGACCTGCCGGGCCAAGGCGATGCGCTCCAGCTCGCCTCGGCGGAACTCGAGGCGCTGCGCTCCGGTGCCACGCCGGCGTTGACGCTGACCTTGCCGGGAATGCGGATCACGGTGACCGCGGAGGACCTCCTGCCGGCGCTGCCGGCGCCGCGTCCGCCGGCACAGATCCTGGCCTTTCCGGGCCGCTGAAGAGAGCCGCCCCGACAGGTTCGCGGCCTAAAGCCCCAGCACCTCGCCCAGGGCGTCGCCGAACACCTTCGCCCATTGCACCGCGCCGGGGGTTTCGGCGATCAGGTCCTGGCGGAACTCGACCTGCAGGTGCCGCAGCCCGCGACGCATGGCGTGGTGCGGGACGCTGTAATCCTCCGCCGGATCGAGCGCATAGGGCTGGTTGTCGCCGATCGGCAGCTCGGTGCGTCTCCGCAAAGCCGCGAGCATCGGGGTCGTGAGCCGCCGGTCCTCATGCGACGAGAGCGCGATCGGCCAGGGCCTTGCTTCGCCGTTGAGCTGCGGCGTCATCGAATGCACCGAGAGCAGGACCGGGTCCTTCGCGCTCGCCAGCGCCGCGGTCATCATCTCCTCGACCGCGTTGTGGTAGGGCTGGAACCAGCGCGACATCCGTTCGGCCCGGTCCCAGAGCTTGAGGTTCGCGTTCCCCGGGATCGGCGTGCCGTCGACCTTGGCGGGGATCGAGGCCTTGTCGGCCGGATCGCGGTTGCAGTCGATCACCAGCCGCGAGACGCCGCCGAATACCGCCGGCAGCCGGAACCGCGCCGCCAGGATGATCGCCACCTCGGCCGCGCCGATATCCCAGGCGATGTGGCGTTTGAGATCCGCGGCGGAAAGGCCGAGCCCCTTGAGCTCGGGCGGGATTGCGAAGCTGGCATGGTCGCAGATCACGACCAGGCCGCGGTTGTAATCGCCCGGCTTGGCGACGAAGGGCGGAAACGGCACCGGGGCGGAGGCAGGATGAGACATGATGCGCTTGGAATCCTCGGATCGGCTGCAATTGGTTCGGGGAGCTTACAGGATTCTGCTTTGATTGAATCCCCCGTTCGGCAATCATGCGGCCGGGAGAATTGGCACCGCCGGGGGAAGCATGGGTGAAGGCGAGGTCGTCTATCTGGCCTGGAGCGACTATGTCGGCGTGACGCGCTGCCGGGGCGTGCCGGCGACCGACGTCGCCAAGCGCATGGAATACGGCCTCGGCTGGGCGGTCGCCGGCCAGGCGCTGACGCCGTTCGACGACATCGCGCCCAATCCCTGGGGCCCGATGCTGGAAGTGCGCCAGACCCCGGTCAAGGACACCGAGACGCGGATCGACATCTGGGACGATGCGCCCGCCTTCCACTTCTTCCTCTGCGATTCGAAGATGTCCGACGGCAGCAACTGGGATTGCTGCACCCGCGGCTTCATGCTGAAGGCGCTGGCCGATTTCGAGCGCGAGACCGGCCTCAAGTTCATCGCCTCCTTCGAGCATGAATTCCTGCTGAGCGGACCCAGCCTGCCGGAGATGACTCCCTTCTCGCTCGAAGCGGTGCGCATGGTGGCGCCCTTCGTGAAGGAGCTGACCCATGCGCTGCAACAGGCCGACAGCGGCGTCGAGACCGTCGAGCCGGAATATGGCTCGCGCCAGTTCGAAGTCTCCTGTGCGCCGGGGGTCGGCGCACAGGCCGGCGACCGGGCCATCATCACCCGCGAGGTGATCCGCGAGGCCGCGCGCCGGCGCGGCTATCGCGCCAGCTTCACGCCGAAGCCGGCGCCCAATGCCGTCGGCAACGGCGCGCATGTGCATTTCAGCTTCCTGGACAGCCAGGGCAACAACGCCGCCTATGATCCCAACGGCATCGGCGGCGCCTCACAAGCAGCGCAGCATTTCATCGCCGGCGTGGTGAAGCATATGCCGGCGCTCTGCGCCCTGGTGGCGCCGAGCCCGGTCTCCTATTACCGGCTCGGGCCGCATCATTGGAGCTGCGGCTATGCCAGCTTCGGCATCCAGAACCGCGAGGCCGCGGTCCGCATCTGCCCCTCGCCCGAGCGCGATCCGAAGAGACGAGGCCGCGCCTTCAACATGGAGCTCCGGGCACCCGACGGTACCGCCAGTCCTTATATGGTGATCGGCGGTCTGGTCCGCGCCGGGCTCGAAGGCATCCGCGCGAAGCTGCCGCTCCCCGCCGCCTTGGACAAGGACCCGGCAGAGCTCACCGACGCGGAACGCGCGGCACTCGGCGTCGTGCCGCTGCCCTCGAGCCTCGCGGAAGCGCTGGACGCGCTCGAGGCCGATCCGGTTGCCAAGGCCTGGCTGCCGCCGGTGATGTACGAGTCCTACACCTTGGTGAAACGCAAGGAGATCGAGATGTTCTCCGGCGTCGATCCCGCAGAAATTTGCAGGCGCTATCATGACGCATACTGACGCCTTGGCGGGGGCTGTCGCCACGCCGCTGATCGACCACCACTGCCACGGCGTCTCGCCGGCGGATCTCGACTTCAAGCGCTTCCAGGCGCTGTTCTCGGAAAGCTATCGCCCGCCGGCGCCGGGAACGACCGAGTTCCAGAAACCGCTCGGCCTCGCGATCCGCCGCTTCTGCGCGCCGGTGCTGGATCTGGAACCTTCCTGCCCGGCCGAAGCCTATGTCGAGCGCCGCCAGGCGCTCGGCGCGACGGAGGTCAACCGGCGCTTCCTGCGCGCCAGCGGGTTGGACTCGCTGCTGGTCGATACCGGCCTCAGGAGCAGCGAGATATTGGACGTTCCCGGCATGGCGGAATCCGCCGGCCGCCCGGCGCATGAAGTGGTGCGGATCGAAGCGGTCGCCGAGGAAGTCGCGCAGAGCTGCGGCTCCGGTGCTGCCTTCCCGCAGGCCTTCGCCGATCGCCTGGCCGAGCGCGCGCAGGGCGCAGTCGGGTTGAAGACCATCGTCGCCTATCGCTGCACTTTCAAGATCGACCAGACCGCACCGTCCGCCGCGGAGGTCGTGAGTGCCGCCGACCGCTGGTTCGCGGCCGCTTCCTTCGCCGGGAAGTGGCGGCTGGAAGACCCCACCATCGTGCGGCATGGGCTCTGGCTCGGCGGCGAGCTCTGCCGGCAGCGCAAATTCCCGATGCAGGTCCATGTCGGCTTCGGCGATCCCGACGTCTACATGCATGCCTGCGACCCGACGCATTTCACCGACTTCATCGCCGCCATGGAGAAGTGGGAAGTGCCGATCACGCTCCTCCACAACTACCCGTTCCAGCGCGAGGCGGCCTGGCTCTCGGAAGTCTTCCAGAACGTCTATTACGACGTCGGCGTGATCCTGAATTACGCCGCGCCGATGTCGCGCGACATCCTGGGCGAGGCCCTGGAGATGGGCAAGTTCTCGAAATTCCTCTACAGCAGCGACGCCTTCGGCCTGAGCGAGCTCTATTATCTCGGCGCCTTGCTGTTCCGCCGCGGCCTGCAGCAGGTGCTCGACCGCTGGCTGCGCGAGGACTTCTGCTCCCTGAAGGACGCGGAGGAGTTGGTCCGGCTGGTCGCGTATGAGAATGCGCGCCGCATCTATCCATTGAACACGTGAGCGTGACCATGACCGCCGAATCCCTCTCCCGCGAAGTCCCGATCGTCGCCAAGCAGGCGGCTTTGCTCTTCATCGACGTCCAGAATTTCGCCGCCAAGCGCAACGGCGCCGAGTTCAAGGAGATGTCGAAAGAGGAGTTCGAGAAGAAATGCGGCTGGTATTTCCGGCAGCTCGAAACCCGGGTCGTTCCCAACATGCAGCGCCTGCAAGCCGCGGCGCGCAAGGCCCGGGTCGAGGTCATGTATACCACGATCGAGAGCCTGACCCTGGACGGCCGCGACCGCAGCCTCGACTATAAGATCACCGGCTTCCACGTGCCGAAAGGCTCCTGGGACGGCAAGGTGATCGACGAACTGGCGCCGCAGGGCGACGAGATCTGGCTGCCGAAGACCTCGAGCAGCGTCTTCGTCTCCACCCATATCGACTATATCCTGCGCAATCTCGGGGTGAAGCAGCTGATCCTCAGCGGGATCGTCACCGACCAATGCGTCGAGAGTGCCATTCGCGACGCCTGCGACCTCGGCTATCTCGTCACGCAAGTGACCGACGCCTGCGCAACCTACACCCAGGAGCGCCACGACTTCTCGATCCGCGCGATCAAAGGCTATTGCCGCCAGCGCACCACCGACCAGGTGATCGCAGAACTCAGCTGAGCGCGAGCTCGCCGCCGGGTAGCGGCGCCAGCAGCGCGTCGATCTCGGCCGCCGTCACCGCCTCCAGGGTCGCCGGGCGCCAATGCGGGTTGCGGTCCTTGTCCACGAAGATCGCGCGCACGCCCTCGGGGAAATCGTGGCCGGCGACGATTCGCACCGCCATGCGGTAGTCGTCAGTGAGGACGCGCGCGATGTCCTGGCCGCGCGCATCGACCATGCGGCGCCAGGTGGCGCGCAGGCTGGTCGGCGAGGCGTGGTGCAGCACGGCCTGCGCCTCGGCGATCCAGTCCGCGCCGGATGCGGCTTGGTCGACGGCAGCGATCACGGCATCGAGGTCCGCGCCGGAGAACAGCCGGTCGATCTCCGCCTGGCGCGCGGCCAGCGCACCCGTGCCGGCCTCGGCTTGATGCGCGGCGATGACGGCATCGACCGCCGCAGGGTCGAGGCTCGGCGCCGCGACCAGGGCCGCGATCAGCGCGTCGAACGCCGCCGCCGGGACATGATGCGTGGCGAGGCCGGCGGCGAGCGCATCGGCGGTGCCGATATGCTGGCCCGTCAAGGCGAGATAGCGGCCGATCGCGCCGGGGCAGCGGTTGAGGAACCAGGCGCCGCCCACGTCGGGAAAGAGGCCGAGCACGGTCTCCGGCATCGCCATGCGCAGGGTCTCGCTGGCGACGCGGTGCGAGCCGTGCACCGAGAGGCCGAGACCGCCGCCCATGGCGACGCCGCTCAGAAGCGCGATGAACGGCTTCGGGAAAGTATTGATGCGGTGGTTGACGCGATATTCGGTCGCGAAGAAGGCGCGGCCCAGGGCCTCGCGGGCCGCGGGATCGGGCAGAATGCCGATCGCGCGGACGTCGCCGCCGGAGCAGAAGGCACGTTCCGAACTGCTCCGGATCAGGACCGCATCCACCGCCGGGTCTTCCGCCCAGTCGTTCAGCACGATCTCCAGCGCCTGGACCATTCCGAGGGTGAGTGCGTTCAGCGCTTTCGGCCGGTCGAGGACGATCACGCCCAAGCGGCCTTCGATCGTCGCGGCAATTTCGCTGGTGGTCGGAACCGTCGTCATAGGAATCGCGCTCGCTTCAGTCATGCCCGGGCAGGGTCATAGCGGAAGACGCGCGAAGGGGAAAGGAGGACGCCGGGACGCGCGTTGCGCCCCGGCGTTCTTCAGGCCACCTTGGCTTCGGCCCTTTCCGCCGGGGCCGAACTGCGGATCAGGTGATCGAAGGCGGCGAGCGCCGCGGTCGAGCCCTGGCCCATGGCGATGACGATCTGCTTATAGGGCACCGTCGTGCAGTCACCCGCGGCGAACACGCCCGGCACCGAGGTCTGGCCGCGGTCGTCGACGACGATCTCGCCGCGCGGCGAGAGATCCACGATGCCTTTCAGCCATTCGGTGTTGGGCAGCAGGCCGATCTGCACGAAGATGCCTTCGAGCGCGATTCTGTGCACCTCGCCGCCGGCCCGGTCTTCGTAGACCAACCCGGTCACCTTCTGGCCGTCGCCCAGCACCTCGGTGGTCTTCGCCGAGACGATGACGGTGACGTTGGGCAGGCTGCGCAATTTGCGCTGCAGGACGTCGTCGGCCCGGAGCTTGGCGTCGAACTCGATCAAGGTCACATGGGCGACGATGCCGGCGAGGTCGATCGCCGCCTCGACGCCGGAATTGCCGCCGCCGATCACCGCCACGCGCTTGCCCTTGAACAGCGGGCCGTCGCAATGCGGGCAATAGGCGACGCCCTTGTTGCGATAAGCCTCCTCGCCCGGCACGCCCATCTGCCGCCAGCGGGCGCCGGTCGAGAGGATCACGGTCTTGGAGTGCAGCGACGCGCCGTTGGCGAGCTGCACTTCGACCAGGTCACCCGGAACGAGATTTACCGCACGCTGAAGATTCATCACCTCGACGTCATAGCCCTTCACATGCTGCTCGAGTGCCGCGGCCAGCTTCGGGCCTTCGGTATAGGGCACGGAGATGAAGTTCTCGATCCCCATCGTGTCGAGCACCTGGCCGCCGAAACGCTCGGCGGCGACGCCGGTGCGGATGCCCTTGCGCGCGGCATAGACCGCCGCCGCGGCGCCGGCCGGACCGCCGCCGACCACCAGCACGTCGAAGGCCGCCATGGTCTTGATGCGCTCGGCCGCGCGGTCGTTGGCGCCGGTATCGAGCTTGGCGACGATCTGCTCGGCATCCATCCGGCCCTGGCCGAACACCTCGCCGTTCAGATAGACGGTCGGCACCGACATGACCTGGCGGGATTCGACCTCGCCCTGGAACAGCGCGCCGTCGATGGCGACGTGCTTGATATTGGGATTGAGCACCGCCATCAGGTTCAATGCCTGCACCACGTCCGGGCAGTTCTGGCAGGACTGCGAGAAATAGGTCTCGAAGGTGAAGTCGCCGTCGAGCCCTTTGATCTGCTCGATCAGCGCCTGCTCGACCTTCGGCGGATAGCCGCCGACCTGCAGCAGCGCCAGCACCAGCGAGGTGAATTCATGGCCCATCGGCAGGCCGGCGAAAGTAAGATGGATCGCCTGACCCGGGCTCGAGAGCGAGAAGGACGGCGCACGCTCGTTGTCGGCGGCGCGATGCTCGGTCAAGGTGATCTTGTCGGAGAGCGGGACGATGTCGTTGAGCAGCGCCATCATCTCGCGCGAATTTTCGCCGCCATCGACGTGCGCGGCGATCTCGATCGGGCGCGTCACGCGCTCCAGGTAGCCCTTCAGCTGCGTCTTCATCGTGTCGTCGAGCATCTGTCTTCTCCGGCGATCAGTTTTCTTGGTTCTTGGCGTTCAGGCACGCGGCCTTCCCCGCGAAGGGGAAGGCCGGTTCCAGGCAGGCGGCTTAGATCTTGCCGACCAGTTCGAGGGAGGGGGCCAGGGTCTTGGCGCCTTCCTTCCACTTCGCCGGGCAGACCTCGCCCGGATGCGCCGCGACATACTGCGCGGCCTTGATCTTGCGGAGCAGGTCGCTGGCATCGCGGCCGATGCCTTCGGCGGTGACTTCCACGGTCTGGATCACGCCCTGCGGGTCGATGATGAAGGTCGCGCGGTCGGCGAGGCCCTGGCCCGGACGCAGCACCTCGAAATTGGTGCTG
The DNA here is from genome assembly GCF_054658695.1 of Dongia sp. agr-C8. Lineage (NCBI taxonomy): Bacteria > Pseudomonadati > Pseudomonadota > Alphaproteobacteria > Rhodospirillales > Dongiaceae > Dongia > Dongia sp. agr-C8. The sequence continues at coordinate 171,085 of NZ_BAAGHZ010000001.1, read as the reverse complement.
ATCTCATGGGTCGGGTCGCCGATCATGTAGTACTGGACCTTGGCGATCGTGTCCGACGCGTCATGCCAGGCCTTGTGGGTGAAATGGGTATCGGTCGAGACCGAGTAGACCTCGACGCCCATCTTCTGCAGCTCGGCATAATGATCGGCCACGTCGCCGAGTTCGGTCGGGCAGACGAAGGTAAAATCGGCCGGATAGAAGAAGAACACGGCCCACTTGCCGGCGAGGCTCGCTTCGGTCACTTCGACGAACTTCCCGTTCTTGAAAGCCTGCGCCTTGAACGGCTTAACCTTGGTATTCACAAGAGACATTTGGCAATTTCCCTAGGGTTTGAAATGAAGGCAGGTTCGAAGGCAAAGCGCCCTCGCAGATGCAAAATAGAATTATTTCAACATTGGTAAAATGGATAAAAGTGGCCATTATGATCGATGTAATCGATCATAGAATCCTCTCGGAGTTTCAGGGACTTGGCGCGCAGATCCGGACGGTGCTGGATCGCCTCCACGCCGCCGCCGTCAGCGCGGCCGCACTTGCACATAGATTTCCGGCGGCGCCGCCTCGAAATAGCGAAACAGCGCCGGGCAAAGCCAACCCTCCAGGTCGAGGGCCGGCGCATGGTACCAGTTGCCGTCGCTTTCGGCGCGGCGCCAGTCCAGCTTCAACTGATATCCCGGAAACGGACCGGCGGAAAAAACCAGCAAGAAGCCATGCGCCGCATCGGGGAGGTCGGCGACGACGCGATCGATCATGGTGTCGGCGCCGGAGACGAACGGCTCCTGCACCAAACCGACCTTGGGATCGTCGAACACCCACATGCCGAGATGACGGTAAGGCGCAATGATGTTGATCGCGTTCATGGCAGTTTCCTCGGTTCGTCGGCAGGCGAGGCAGCCGGCCCGGGTCTCCCGGACCGGCCGCCGTCTCACCCCTTCACGCAGACCACCTGGCGGAGCGTGGCGACGATCTCGACCAGGTCGCTCTGCGCCGCCATCACGGCGTCGATGTCCTTGTAGGCGCCCGGCGTCTCGTCGATGACGCCGGTGTCCTTCCGGCACTCGACATGCGCGGTGGCCTCCGCGTGGTCGGCCAGGGAAAAGTGTTCCTTGGCCGCGCCCCGCGACATCTTCCGTCCCGCCCCATGCGAGCAGGAGCAGAAGCTCTCGGCGTTGCCCTTGCCGCGCACGATGAAGCTCTTCGCCCCCATCGAGCCCGGGATGATCCCGAGCTCGCCGGACTGCGCCGAGACCGCACCCTTGCGCGTCACCCAGACCTTGTCGCCGAAATGGACCTCCTGGGCGATGTAGTTGTGATGGCAGTTCACCGCGACATCGCTGGTGGCGAAGTCCTTGAACGACGCCTTCATCACCTCCAGGACCCGCTCCAGCATGACGGCGCGGTTCAGGTGCGCATAGCCCTGCGCCCAGGAAACCGCATCGACATAGTCCGCGAACAGGACCGACCCCTCCGCCAGATACGCGAGGTCGCGATCCGGCAGCGAGATGAACAGCCGCTCCATCTCGGCCTTGGCCGCGGCGATGAAGTGCTGGCCGATCCGGTTCCCGACGCCGCGCGAACCGGAATGCAGCATCACCCAGACGGCATCCGTCTCGTCGAGGCAGACCTCGATGAAATGGTTGCCGCCGCCGAGCGTGCCGAGCTGGCGCGCCGGGCTGTTCTTGGTGGAGACCGCCGGGTACTTCTGCTGCAGCAGGTCGTAGCGCTGCTTCAGCCGCTGGAACCAGGCCTTCTCCGACGCCTTCGGCACATGGTCGCCATAGTCGCCGAACCCGACCGGCACCGCCTTCTCGATGGCGGAGCGCAACGGCTTCAACGTCTCCGGCAGGTCATGGCTGGTGAGGCTGGTCTTCACCGCGCACATGCCGCAGCCGATATCGACCCCGACCGCGGCCGGGATGATGGCACCCTTGGTCGGAATCACGCTGCCGACCGTGGCGCCGCGCCCGAAATGGACGTCGGGCATCACCGCAACGTGCTTATAGATGAACGGCAGCCGCGCCACATTCTCGACCTGGCGCCGGGCCGCATCCTCGATCAGCACGCCCTTGGTCCAAGCCTTGATCGGCTTGCCGTCGGTCTTCAGGTAGTCGTACTGGGCAGACATGGTCCCCTCCTTCCGGGAACACTTACCGGACATAATAGTCACGTTCGATGAAACCGGCGCGATTTCAGGCAGCAGGCCTTGAAACCGGCGGCCGGAGCCGCAGGGGCAAGGATCGTTGCGGCCGAGCTTCTCCATGAGCTCCTTGTCGCCGTGGACGATCCGGTCCCCGCGTTTGACGTGCGTCTCGGAGTTAAAACCCCCTCCGGCGCTTGCTCATCGGTTCGAGTGGAACCGCTCGCTCTTTCCGTCTCATCTTCTCCTCCATCGCTTCCACTTTGGTCGGGGTGCTAGGACTTGAACCCCGTGGTCCATTGGCGGACCTCCCGGATCCGAACCGGGCGCTCTCGTCCTGACTGAGCTACACCCCGTCATCTCGACGTCCCCACCCGGCCCGTCCTGAGGGTGACGGGCCGGGCGCGGCTCCACGCGCGGCGGTGCGAAGGCCGAGCGCTTTCCTTCGCAACCTTGCTATCCAAGGTTGCGTTTCAGGCAATAAAAAACCCCGCCTGAGTCTCCGCTTGCTGCGGAGCTCGGCGGGGTCCAGATGGACCCTTATGCGGCGACGCTCTAGCGCGTCATCGCACCCTCCAAGCCCGCCATCGCGGGATTCTCCAGCCGCGGCGCGCGCAAAATGCGAGCGTCGACGGTCGCGGCTTTCGCCGGCGCCATCCTTGGCTCTGCATGAAGTTGCGCGAACAGCATTCTCTTCTCTCTCGGTTCTGAATCTTCACCCGCAACCGCTGCGGGAGGGCGATCATGTACGCCTGTCGCTTCGTCGCGTCAAGCGGCATTGCAGTTCAGGACGGGAGCGCGGGCGCTAGAGTCCCTTGATGCGGCCGCGCCAGCGTTCGACGATCGCGCCGGCGCCGCTGTCGCCGTTGTCGAGATTGGCGCTCTTGTAGACATCGACCGCGACGCCTTGCGCCGCCAGCTGCTCGACCGCGCCCGCCATGATCACGTTCATGATGAAGGCGCCGGCGATGGTCGAGAGCGGGCCCATGCGGAGATCGGTGCCGGCGATCTCCAGGCTGGCATCGCCCTGCGCCACCGTGTTGTCGATCACCAGATCGGCGACGTCATGCAGGCTGCGGCCGCTGCTGTGGCGGGAGGTGACCTTGCCGGCATGGTCCATCGAGGTGATCGCGACGGTCCGGGTGCCGCGCGACTTGGCATAGAGGGCCGCTTCCACCGGAAAGGCATTGCGGCCGGAATTGGAGATGATGAAGAGGATGTCCTTCGGGCCAATGTGATAGGCGGCCAGCACGCTGGCTGCATAGCCCTCGATCCGCTCCAGCTGGGTCGAGCGCTGGGCGCCCTCGTGCAGCATCAGCGGCGGGTCGAAGATCGCCTGCAGCGGCGCGATGCCGCCGGCGCGGTAGAACACCTCGGCGGCGATCAGATGCGAGTGGCCGCTCCCGGTGGCGTAGACCAGGCCGTCGGCGCGCAGCGTTTCCGCAACCCAGGCCTGGGCAGTCTCAAGTGCGCCGCGCTGCTCGACCACCAGCCGGTCGAGCACGCCCACCACCTTGTCGCGATAGGTCTCGATCAGGCTCATCAGCCGTTGATCTCCGCGACATAGTCGTAGCGGTCGCCGCGATACCAGGAGATCGCGTCCTCGACCGCGACGCCGTGGCTGCCATAGCCGATGCGGCGGATCATCAGCACCGCAGTACTTGGCTTCACCTTCAGATGGTCGGCAATCTCCGGCCCTGCCTCGACCGCGCGCATGCTCTGCAGGATCCGCTTCGGCCGGCCGCCATGCTTGTCCATCCGGCCGTAGAGCGAGCCCGTGCCGTCATAATCCTCGCCGACCGAGGTCACCGGCACGATCGAGCGCTCATAGGCCAGGATCTCGTCGCCGGCGAGCCTGAGGCGCACCAGCAGGAAGACCGGCGTGCCCAAGGGCAAGGCGGTGCGGAAGGCGGTGTCCGGCGGCACCGGCATGATGGTCTTCTCGAGGATCCTCGAGACCGGCTGAATGCCGCGGCTCACCATGTCGTCGGTGAAGCCGGTGAGGCGCGTCACGGGCTTCAGGATCCGCCGGGCCACGAAATGCCCGGCGCCGCGTCGCGTCTCGATGAATCCGCTCTCGGCCAGTTGTTCCAGGCATTGCCGCAAAGTGGAGCGCGAGACGCCGAGGTCCTCGGCCAGCTCGCGTTCCGGCGGCAGCGCCTCGCCGGCCGCGATCAGGTCGTCCTCGATCGCCGAGGTGAGCGCATTGGTCAGCCGCAGGCCGAGGGGCCCGCGCTGGCGATGGAGACGCTGGCGCAATTCGGTGACCAGACTCATGCGATTCTTCATAACTCCCAGGGCGCCGAGCATAAGCGGACGGACCCTCTGGCGCAACCGTGGTATGATTTCGGTCATGTGTGAAATTGCCGCATTTTAGCGGCTGGACGGGCCGCGAAAACTCCAATACCATACCCAAAACATACCAATTTCAGATACCGGAACGGCAAGGAGGCTGGGTCATGGTCTTGCGGACAGGATTGCTGGGCGGCCTCATCGCGGCCGTGGCCTATGCGTCTGCAGCTTTCGCGGAACCGGTCGAGATCCGCATCACCCATTCGATCACCGGCGGCACCCAGAAGGAGGTGCTGGACGGGATCATCGCCGATTTCGAGAAGGCCAATCCGGAGATCAAGGTGAAGCAGGTCGTGTTCGACGACGACCAGTATTCCGACACCGGCCTGATCACCCAGCTGAAGAGCGACTCTCCGCCCGACATCTATTTCCAATGGGCCGGCTTCCCGATGCAGCGCGACGCCAAGGAAGGCTTCGCCAAGGATATCACCGCCGAGCTGAACGAAGGCGGCTGGAAGGACACGTTCCTGCCCTCGGTCTGGTCGCCGTCGATGGGCATGCTCTACGAGGGCAAGGCCTATCTGGTGCCGATGACCCTCGATGTCACCAACGTCATCTGGTTCAACAAGAAGATCTTCGCCGCGGACGGCGTGAAGGCGCCGGCGACCTGGGACGAGTTCATGGCGGTGGTGAAGACCCTCGCCGAGAAAGGCGAGACGCCGATCGTGGTCGGCAACCAGGAGCTCTGGCCGCTCGGCAACTGGGCCTCGCATATCGCCTCGCGCGTGGTCGAGCCGGCGCATTACACCGCGGCTTTCGAGCTGAAAGAGCCGTTCAGCCAGCCGGGCTTCGAGAAGGCGCTGACCCTGATCGACGACTTGCGCAAGGCCGGCGCCTTCAACAAGGACATCGCCGGATTGGGCGCCGATCCGGCCATGAGCACCTTCTTCCAGGAAGCCGCCGCCATGCATCCGATCGGCTCCTGGCTGGTGCCGTCGGCCAACGAGATGGCGGAGAAGGACTTCGACTACGGCGCCTTCAACACGCCGCTGATCGATCCCGCCAACCCGACCAAGGACAGCGTGATCGGCACCGCCACCGGCTTCGCGGTCCATGCCAAGAGCGCGCATCCCAAGGAGGCGATCGCCTTCCTGAAGTTCTTCACCCAGCTCGAGAACCAGGTGAAATGGGCCGAGGCCGGCAGCTTCAGCTCGGTCAAGGGCGCCATGGAGCAGGCCAAGCTCGATGACAAGACCAAGCAGATGGCCGACATGCTGGCCTCTGCCGGCAGCCTGGTGCCGCCGCCGGACACGACCTATCCGGTCGCCGTGGCGGAATCCTATTACCAGGCGGCCGCCTATGTGGCCGGGGGCGAGAAGTCGCCCAAGGACGCGCTCATCTGGCTCGACGAGCATGTGAAGGCGATGAAGTAATCGTGGCAGGAGTGGCCGCGCAAAAGGACGGACTCGGTGGGGGAAGACCGGGGGAGGGCGCCGGGATCGCGAATATCCTCTTCGTGATCCCGGCGCTCACGCTTTATGCGATCTTCGTGCTGCTGCCGCTCGCCTCGTCGCTCTACTATTCGCTGACCGATTGGGACGGAATCGGCACCCCGCGCTGGGTCGGATTCGCGAACTTCGCCCGCGCCTTCCAGGACGACATCCACCTCGCCTCCTACCTCCATGTGACGCTCTACATCCTCGGCACCCTGGTCTTCGAGGTGAGCTTCGGCCTGATCATGGCGGTGCTGCTGAACAGCGACCGGCCGGGCTTCGCGCTGTTGCGCGGGCTGTTCTTCTCGCCGGTTGTGCTGTCGATGTCGGCGGCGGGCGTGCTCTGGACCTTCGTCTTCGACTACCGCACCGGCCTCGTCAACGCGATGCTGAAGGGCATGGGCCTCGGCGATCTCGCGCAGCCCTGGCTGTCGCAGCCGGCCACCGCCCTTGTTTGCGTGATGCTGGTCTCGGGCTGGAAGTTCGCCGGCTTCTACATGATCCTGTTCTTCGCCGCCCTTCGCCGCATCCCGCGCAGCCTCTACGAGGCCGCGACCCTGGAAGGCGCCGGGCCGATCCGCCAGTTCTTCGGCATCACCCTGCCGCTCTTGAAGCAGAATGTGCTGATCTGCGTGCTGCTGGCGGTCACCGGCGGCTTCGCCGGATTCGACCTCTTCTTCACCATGACCAACGGCCAGCCCTACAACGCGACCGAGGTGCCGGTCACCTGGATCGTGAAGATGGGCTTCGACAGCGACCAGCTCGGCTATGGCATCGCCTTGACGGTGATCCTGACCGTGGTGGTCTCCCTGGTCTCCCTCCTCTATCTGCGGTTTGCCGAGCGGAGCCATGCGGTCGAGTATTAAGGCATCCCGCAAACTTAGATCGTCATGCCCGGGCTTGGCCCGGGCATCTGGCTCCGTGGCGCGCGAGATTGCCGGGTCAAGCCCGGCAATGACGACTGAATGAAAGCGTCCCGACCACCGCGCAGACCCCAGGAATGGCTGCAGTTCGGCATCGGCGCCGTCGTCGTCGCCGGCATGTGCTTTCCAGCGGTCTGGATGACCTATTCCGCGCTGAAGACCAACCGCGAGATCTTCCGCAAGCCCTATGCGCTTCCCGAGACCTGGCAATGGGAGAATCTCGCCAAGGCTTGGGAAGACGGCGGGCTCGGCGGCCTCTATCTGAACAGCATCATCGTCACCGTCGGCGCGGTTGCGCTCTGCGCCTGTGCCGCAACGCTGGCCGCCTATGCCTTCGCGCGGCTGGAGTTCCCGGGCCGCCGCGCACTCTACCGCGTCTTCCTGATCGGCCTGCTCCTGCCGCCCCCGGCGGTCGCGATCGCGCTCTTCACCCAGCTCCGCGACATGGGACTCCTGAACACGCTCTGGGCGCTGATCTTCGCCAATGCCGCCTGGGCGCTTTCGATCACGCTCTATCTGATGACCGGCTACTTCAAGACTGTGAAGCGGGAGATGGAAGAAGCGGCCCGGCTGGAGGGCGCCAACGCCTTCCAGGTTTTCTGGTCCGTCATCTTGCCGATGGTGAAGCCGGCGGTGATCACCACCGCCATCCTCAACACCATCAACATCTGGAACGAGCTGATGTTCGCGCTGCTGTTCATCAGCGACGATGCGAGCCGCACCCTGCCCGCCGGCATCGTGCGCTTCAGCGGATTCCATTCCACCAACTATGCCCTGGTCTTCGCCGCCCTCACCATCACCACGGTTCCGATCATGATCTTCTACTTCGTCAGCCAGCGGCATGTGATCCGCGGCCTCACCGCAGCGAGAGCCGAATAGGCATGATCAGCGGCGTCATCGAAGGCTTCTACGGCCGCCCCTGGAGCGAGGCCCAGCGCATCGAGATGATGGACTGGATCAAGGCTGCGGGCATGAACCTCTATGTCTATGCGCCGAAGGACGACGTGAAGCTGCGCGCCCGCTGGCGCGAGCCCTATACCGATGCCGAGATGGCCGCCCTCGCCCGCCTGGTCGAAGCGACCAAGGCACGCGGCCTCACCATGATGGCGGCGCTGGCGCCCTGCCTCGACATCACCTACAGCGATCCTGCCGAGCTCGCGCATCTGCTGCGGCGTCTCGACCAGTTCATCGCCCTCGGCCTCACCCATTTCGCTTTGCTCTACGACGACATCCCCAGCCAGCTCCGGCCGGAAGATGCGGCACAGTTTCCCTCGTTTGCGTCGGCGCAATGCCACATCGCCAACGCCGCCTGGGCCTATCTCTGCGCCAGAAACGGCACCCGGCTGTTCTTCTGCCCGACCGAGTATTGCGGCCGGATGGCCGGCGGCGATCCCGAGCGGTCGCCCTACCTCCAGACCCTCGGCGCCGAACTCTGCAAAAAGATCGACATCTGCTGGACCGGGCCGGAGATCATCTCGCCGGGGATCACCGCCGATTCGCTGCGCAGCCTGGCCAAGGTGCTGCGCCGCAAGCCGGTGATCTGGGAGAACTTCCACGCCAACGACTACGACATCCGCCGCACCCATGCCGGGCCGCTGGGCGGGCGCGAGTCGGCGATCCGCGACGAGATCGCCGGCTTCATCACCAACCCGAACAACGAGCTCGAGGCCAACTTCGTGCCGGTGCACACGACCGGCGCTTTCCTCAAGGACGCGGCCTACGAGGAGAACACGGCAACCGATGCCGCGGCGCGCGCCTGGCAGGATCGGTTTCGCCTGGCCTACAGCCCCGGCGGCGAGACGCTGAAGCTGGAGGAAGTGGCGCTGCTGATCGACCTGCTCTATCAGCCGTTTCGCGCCGGGCCGCAATCCGAGGCCATCGTCGCGACCGCCCGTGCGCTGCTGACCGAGGCATGGCCCAACACCGAAACCCGCGCCTGGCGCGAAGGGCAGGCGCGGATCAGCGCCTATCACGATCGCGTCGTGTCCTTGTTCGACCGCATGACCGAGCTCGAGAACCGCGACCTCTTCTACACCTTCCAGCCGCATCTCTGGGAAGTGCGGGAGGAACTGCACACCCTCACGCAATATCTCGCCTGGCTGGCGAGCGGCCCGGCGGCGAACAGCGCCTTCCCGGAAGCGGGCCGCCTGCCCAACACCTATCGCCAAGGCCTCGCGGCCGAGCTGCAAGCCTTGCTGCCCCGCGATCGCGACGGCAATCTCAATCATGCCCTCTGAATCGACCATGCGGACCGGCCGCAACGCCTATCGCCTGCGCCCGGCGCGGCGCGCCGACCTGCCGGGCCTCTACGCGGTCTGCCTGAAGACCGGAGATTCCGGCAAGGACGGCACGAAGCTCCACGACGACCCGACCCTGCTCGGCAAGTATTACGTCGGCCCCTATGTGGTCCTGGAGCCGGATCTCGCCTTCACCCTCGAGGGACCCTCGGGATTCGTCGGCTATCTGCTGGGGACGCTGGACACACCCGGTTTCAACGCGCGCTGCGAGGAAGAGTGGCTGAAGCCCTTGCGCAACGCCGTGCGCAACCCGGGCAACGATCTCGCCAGCTGGCATGACAGCGACTGGGTGCGGCGGTTGATCCACGTGCCCGATTTCATCTACCCGCCGGCGCTGCACGCCTTTCCGGCCCATGCCCATATCGACCTGCTGCCGGAGGCCCGCGGCCACGGCTTCGGCCGCCGCATGATGCAGTTCCTGATGGCCCGCATGGCCGCGCGCGGCGCCGAGGGCCTGCACCTTTCCGTCGCCCCCAGCAACGCCGGCGGCCAGGCCTTCTATCACAAGCTCGGTTTTCACCACGTGGCGTCCCCCGACCTGCCGCGGCACACCTATTTCATGGCGCGCAGCCTCGCCGACATCGAGCCCAACGATTCGCTCGCCGGCATGGTGCTGCATGGCTGAGATCGTGTTCGACAAGGTGGCGAAGGACTTCGGCCAGGGGCCGGTGGTGCGCGACGTCTCGCTGACCATCGCGGAGGGCGAGTTCTGCGTCTTCGTCGGCCCGTCCGGCTGCGGCAAGTCCACCTTGCTCCGCATGGTCGCCGGGCTCGAGAGCATCACCGCGGGCGAGATCCGGATCGGCGGCCGGCGCGCCAACGACATCCCGCCGGCCAGGCGCGGCGCCGCCCTGGTGTTCCAGACCTATGCGCTGTTCCCGCATATGACCGTTGCGGAGAATCTCGGCTTCGGCCTCAAGGTCCGCGGCGCGGCGAAAGCGGAGCGCGATGCCAAGGTGCTGGCGGTCGCCAAGGACCTGGAGCTGGACGCGCTGCTGGATCGGCACCCGCGCGCGCTCTCCGGCGGCCAGCGCCAGCGCGTCGCCATCGGCCGGGCCATGCTGCGCGATCCGCAGGTCTTCCTGTTCGACGAGCCGCTCTCCAACCTGGACGCGGCCTTGCGGGTGCATACCCGGTTGCAGATCGCCAGGCTGCACCAGGATACCGGCCGCAGCATGATTTACGTGACCCATGACCAGGTCGAGGCCATGACGCTCGCCGACAAGATCGTGCTCTTGAACAGCGGCGAGCGGATCGCCCGCGAGGGCAGCCTCGCCCAGGTCGGCCCGCCGATGGAGCTCTATCATCATCCGAAGACGCTGTTCGTCGCCGGATTCATCGGCGCGCCGCGGATGAATTTCATTGCCGCGCGCGTGGTCGAGGTCTTCTTCGATCGCTTGGTTGCAGAAACGGGATCCGGCCTGCGCGTCGCCGCGTCGGTCTGCGCTGACGGGGTCAGGACCGGCGATGCCGTGACCCTCGGCATTCGGCCGGAGCATGTGACGTTCGGCGACGCGCTCCCCGCCGGCATCCTCAATGTCGAACGCTTCGGCGATTCGACCTTGCTCTACCTCGATAGCGCCGAGACGAAAGAGCCAATCGTCATGCGCACCGACGGAGCGACCCGGCTGAAGCGGGGCGATGTCGTCTCGCTCGGCCTCCCGGAGCAGCATGTGCATGTGTTCGATGCCGAAGAGCGCGCGCTGACCCGCTCGGTCGATCCGCTCGCCTAGATTCCCCAATACCGACCCGCAACGCGCGGACTTCGACCTCATTGCATCCTCCGCAACCATAACCTACGGTTGTCGAACAGCTTGAAGGAGGGCGGTATGTCCACGGTGCGATTTTCGGCATATCCGGCGGCAGCAAGCCTCTCCGCCCTCATCTCGGGCTGCTCCTCCTGGTCGAAGGAGCCCGCGACACATCCGTTTCAATCCGAGTTCAAACCGATTGATCTGGTCGCCCTCCTCGATCCGGCCGGGACCACTCCATTGTTCAGCGCGAACGGCACGACGCTCGACGAGGGGCAGCGGATCGACTTGGCTTTCCAGCGATATCACGCGATCAGCGACGGTAAGCCGCCCGAGGCGCAAGCGGCGGCGCGTGACCAGATCCAAGAACGCCTGATCGGCGCTTCCAACCAGCTTTGTCTCGAGTATCAGCAACAGATGGCGTCACGCGAGTTCAATGCCGGCGCGCTCGCCCCGACGGACGCAGGCGAGCTGCTTTCCGGCGGCGCGCCGCAGAGCCTAACCGGCATCGTCGCAAGCACGAGCGGACTGCGTGCTGAATTCAACCAGGATTACCTGCATGCGCAGCTCCTGGCGATCGTGTTCGAAGGGATCCAGTCCCGGCGCCAGACCGACTACGAGGGGATCCTGCAGAAACGGCAGCCCCAAGGCGGCGAGGAGTATTCGATCGAGATGGCGGTCAAGGACGCAATCGCCTATCACGCCGACTGCAGCCTGGGCGCGGGGATGCAGGAACTCAGCGCCTCGGTGAAGATAGCCAAGGATCCAGGGCTCGATCAGTTGGTGAAGGCGTTCCTGAAGGTCGACCGCCTGCGCGACGCTATGAACCAGGGCGAGCGCAACGTTGCGGACGATCCCGACGACCCCCTCGGCGCGATCGAACCGGTGATGATGTCGGTTGGAGACACGCTGCGTGACTTCATGGATCAACTCGGCCACATCGGTCGCTGGCCGCCAGGGGATGCGTATTCCGACGCCTTCTTCCTCAAGGCCGCAGCACGTCTTCAGATGGCCATGGACCAACTTGCGCAGTGCCACGACCGGGCTGTGGAATGGGCGATCGCGACTGCCCCGGCGCGGTCCGATCTCGCCAAGGCGAAGGATGAGGCCGATAAGGCGGCGAAACAGGCCGCTCTGGAGATCAGGCTGCGCGAGGGCCGCCCGCTGGCACGCGAGATGAGAGGTGTCGGGACTTCGATACGGAACGACTTGAAGTGGCTGCTCGGCCGGGTCGAGGCCGCCGAAATATCCGCGGCCACGACCCATAGCGCGACAATGCAAGCCGCTGTGCTGGACCAGACGCTCCGGGATTTCGAGAAGTGGGCTCTGGCCCCAAGACCGGCTTGCGTGACGAAGTAGCGCGGGTCAGCCGCCTTGCATCTTCGGCAGCAGGATGACTTCGCTGTCGGGTTTCAAGGGGGTGAGCCAGCCGTCGCGGAAGATGATGCCGTCGACCGAGACCGAGACGCCGCGCTTCAATTGGGGCTGCAGGCCCGGATAGGTCTCGCCTAGCCGGGCCAGCAGGTCCTTCACATTCGTGGCCTCGATCTCGAGGTTGGATTCGCCGCCCGTATGGGGTTTCAGCGAGCTCCAGACGATGACCTTGGCCACTCGGCAGTTACTCCGCCGCCTTCTTCATCGCCGCCTGCTTCTCCAGAGCCGCGAGCAGCTTCGGCGGAGAGATCGGCGTTTCGCACATCCGCACCCCGACCGCGGCCGAGACCGAGTTGGCGACGGCGGCGAGCGGCGGGACGATCGAGGTCTCGCCGACGCCGCGGACGCCATAGGGATGGCCTGGGTTCGGGATTTCCAGGATGACGGTGTCGATCATCGGCAGGTCCGAACAGACCGGGATGCGGTAGTCGAGGAAACCCGCATTCTGCAACCGCCCGTCCTTGCCGTAGATATATTCCTCGTTCAGGGCCCAGCCGATGCCCTGCACGGCACCGCCCTGGAACTGGCCTTCGACGTAGGAGGGATGCACCGCCTTGCCCGCGTCCTGCAGCACGGTGTAGCGCAGGATCTTGGTGAAGCCGGTCTCGGGATCGACTTCGCTGTCGCAGATATGCGTGGCGAAGCTGACGCCCGCACCATCGGCGCTGTACTCGTGGTGGCCGGCGATCGGGCCGCCCGTGGAGGGCGCCTGGGCCGCGATCTCCTTCAAGGACATCGGTGGGAAGTTGCCGGCATTGCCGCCGGCGGGCTTCGCATGCCCGTTCTCCCAGGTGACCGCGTCCTCCGGGATGCCCCAGATCTGCGCCGCGCGGGCGCAGAGCTTCTTGATCGCGTCGCGCGCGGCCAGGATGCAGGCCATGCCCGTGGCGAAGGTGGTGCGGCTGCCGTCGGTCACGTCGTTGTAGCCGAGCGTGCCGGTGTCGGCGACCACCGCGCGCACCTTGTCATAAGGAATGCCGAGCTCTTCCGCGGTCATCAGGCACATCGACGCGCGCGAGCCGCCGATGTCCGGCGAGCCCACCGTCACGCCCACGGTCCCGTCGACACCGATGTTCATGGTGACGCAGGACTGGCCGCCGAAGTTGAACCAGAAGCCGCAGGCCATGCCGCGTCCCTGGTTCTTGCCCAAGGGCGCCTTGAAATGCGGATGCTCGCGGGCCTTCTGCAAGGTCGCCAGCAATCCGATCGGGCCATAGGTCGGGCCGTAGGAGGAATGGGTGCCTTCGCGCGCCGCATTCTTGATGCGGAAGTCGATCGGCTCCATGCCCACCTTATGCGCCAGCTCCTCGATCACGCTCTCGACCGCGAAATTGGCCATCGGCGCACCGGGTGCCCGATACGCCGCCTGCTTCGGCCGGTTGCAGACCACGTCGAAACCGACCGCGCGGACGTTTTCGAGATCGTATTGCGCGAAGGCGGTCATCGCGCCGAACTCCACCGGCGAGCCGGCGAAGGCACCGCCCTGGTAGCGGAGCGTGGCGTCGCCGGCCACGATGCGGCCGTCCTTGGTGCAGCCGATCTTCACGTCGATCGACGAGCTGGAGGTGGGGCCGGTGGCCTTGAAGACTTCCTCGCGGCTCATCACCACCTTGACCGGCCGGTTCGCCTTGCGTGACAGCGCCAGTGCGATCGGCTCGATGAAGACCGTGGTCTTGCCGCCGAAGCCGCCGCCGATCTCGGAGGCGGTGACGCGCAGCTTGGAGAAGTCCATGCCGAGCAGGCGCGCACAGGTGTCACGCACCATGAAATGGCCCTGGGTGCAGACCCAGAGCTCGCCCTGGCCGTCGGGACCGACATTGGCCAGGCAGGCATGCGGCTCGATATAGCCCTGATGCGTCGCCTCGGTCTTGAAGCTGCGCTCGAGGATGATGTCGGCCTTCTTGAAGCCGGCCTCGACATCGCCATGGCCGAACTCGTAGCGGCGCACGATGTTGGAGGGCTTCTTCGGCTTCGGATCCATGCCGTCGGTGATCATCTTCGGATAGAGCAGCGGCGCATTGGGCTTCATCGCCTCATCGACGTCGGTGACGTGCGGCAGCACCTCGTAGTCGACCTTGATGAGCTTCAGCGCCTGCTTGGCGATCGAGGCGCTGGTCGCGGCGACCGCGGCGACCGCATGGCCCTCGTAGAGCGCCTTCTCGCGCGCCATGACGTTGACCAGCACGTCATAGAGCATCGCGTCGCCGTCGGTCTTGTCCGGCAGGTCGGCGGCGGTGACGACGGCTTTGACACCGGCGAGCTTCAGCGCCTTGGAGGCGTCGATGCTCTTGATCCTGGCATGAGCATGCGGCGAGCGCAGGATGCGCCCGACCAGCATGCCCGGAGCCACGGCATCGGCACCGAACTTGGCGCGGCCGGTGACCTTGTCGACACCGTCCGGCCGGTTCGGCCGCGTGCCGACGACTTTGTACTTGCGGGTCTGGGATTCAGCGTGATCGAGCGGCATGTTCAGGCCCTCCGCATTTCGGCGGCCGTATCCATCACGGCGCGCACGATCTTGTCATAGCCCGTGCAGCGGCAGAGATTGCCGGCCAGGGCGAAACGGACTTCGGTCTCGGTCGGTTTCGGGTTGTGGTCGAGCAGCGACTTCGCGGCGACCAGGAAGCCTGGCGTGCAGATGCCGCACTGGAGTGCCGCATGCTCGATGAACTTCTTCTGCAAGGGATGCAGCTTGTCGCCCTGCGCCATGCCTTCGATCGTATCGATCTTGTGGCCGTCGGCCTCGGCGCCGAGCACCAGGCAGGAGCAGGTCAGGCGACCGTCGATGGTGACGCTGCAGGCGCCGCAATCGCCGGTGCTGCAGCCTTCCTTGGCGCCGGTCAGGCCCAAGCGGTTGCGCAGCACGTCGAGCAGGGTCTCATCCGGCTCGCAGACATAATCGACGGGATCGCCGTTGATCGTGGTGGAGACTTTGACGGCAGACATTCTTACTTCCCTCCCGCGCGTTGCTGCGCGATCTTGGCCGCGCGCTTCGCCAGCACGCCGGCCACCTTGATGCGATAGTCCTTGGTGCCGCGCTTGTCGTCGATCGGCTTGCAGGCCGCCGAGCAGGCCGCGGCCAGCGCGTCCAACGCCTTGGCGTCCAATTTCGTGCCGATGATCGCCTTGGCGGCTTCCGGCACCAGGAGCACGGTCGGCGCCACCGCGCCGAGCGACACGCGCGCGGCCTTGACCACGCCCTTGGCATCCAACGTGAGGCTCACCCCGACGCCGACCACCGCGATGTCCATCTCGGTGCGGGGGATGAAGCGGAGATAGGCGTCGCCGGACTTCGGCGGCCGCTTCGGGAGCAGGATCGATTCGATGATCTCGCCCTTCTTCAGCGAGGTCTTGCCGGGTCCGACCGGCACCTGCTCGACGGGGATCGTCCGCTTGCCCTTCGGGCCGGCGATCACCACCTTGGCAGCCGCGGCGACCAGGGCCGGGACGCTGTCGGCGGCCGGCGAGGCATTGCAGAGATTGCCGGTCATGGTGCAGCGGCCCTGGACCTGCTTGGAGCCGATCAGGTTCGCCGCCTCGACCACGCCGGGCCAGGCCTTCTTCAGGGCGGCATTCTCGCCCAGCTCGGCGCCGGTCACCGCCGCGCCGATCTTGAAGCCGGTCGCGGTCTTCGCGATGGTCCTGGTGCTGGCGATGCGCTTGATATCGACGATCAGGTCCGGCTCGATGAAGCCGGTGCGGAGGCGGACCAAGAGGTCGGTGCCGCCGGCCAGCACGTAGGCCGAGCCCTTTTCTTTGGCAAGCAGCTGCGATGCGGCCTGCAACGTGGTCGGACGCTCATATCTCATTTTTTCATTCCCACTCCCTTGGAACGGTCCCGATCTAAACCTTCCCGGACCTTAAGCACAAGAGCCCAACCTATTGTGGCTCCATGAAACTGCGCCCCATTCGCAATGGTTCGGCCAAGGCCTGGACCGGGGCCTGTGGACAAGTCGCGGCAACCGAGGCTTCCTTAGCCGGTTGATTTCGGTTCGAAACGCGCAAAATCCGGTCCATGGCCCAGAAAAAGCTCACGAAATACCGCGAGATGCGGGACTTCGAAAAAACCGCCGAGCCGAGCGGCTCGGAGGGCCTGGTCGCGAAGTCGAACCGGCTGCGCTACGTGATCCAGAAGCATGCCGCGACCCGACTGCACTATGACTTCCGGCTGGAGCTGGACGGGGTCTTCAAGTCCTGGGCGGTGACCCGCGGGCCTTCCAACGATCCGGCCGACAAGCGCCTCGCGGTCGAGACCGAGGACCACCCGCTGGAATACGGCGATTTCGAAGGGATTATCCCCAAGGGCCAGTATGGCGGCGGCACGGTCCAGCTCTGGGACCGCGGCTATTGGGCGCCGGAAGGCGACAAGTCGCCAGAAGAAATGATCAAGAAGGGCGACTTCAAGTTCACGCTCGACGGCGAGCGGCTGAAAGGCTCCTGGGTGCTGGTGCGGATGAAGTTCGACCGGACCGGCGGCAAGCGCACCAATTGGCTCTTGATCAAGCACCGCGACAAATACGCCAAGGAAGGCGGCGCCGAGAAGCTGCTGGCGCTGGACAAGTCGATCGCCTCCGGCCGCAAGCTGGAGCAGATCGCCGCCGGCAAGGGCAAGGCGCCCAAGCCCTTCATGCTGAAGAAGACCCAGGCCTTGAAGATCACCGCCGCCGCGGTCTGGGACAGCTCGCATCAGAAGGAAGAGAAGGCGCTCAGGAAGAAGATCGCGAAGGCGGCGCCGAAGCGGCGAGCGGGAGCTATGCCGGATTTCGTCGAGCCGCAGCTGGCGCAGGTGATCGACCATCCGCCGGGCGGCGAGGGCTGGATCCACGAGTTGAAGTTCGACGGCTATCGCATGCAGCTTCGGGTCGAGGACGGCGAGGCGCGGCTGCGCACCCGCAAGGGCCTCGACTGGACCGACAAGTTTCCGGAAATCGCCGAAGCCGCGGCCGCGGGCTTGCGCGACGGCATCTATGACGGCGAGGTCTGTGCCCTCGAGGAGAGTGGCGCTTCGAATTTCTCCGCGCTGCAGGCCGCGCTGTCGGACGGCAAGACCGATCGGCTGATCTTCTTCGCCTTCGATGCCCTGTTCATCGCCGGTGAAGACCTGCGCAAGGAGAGCCAGCTCGAACGCAAGGCACGGCTGAAGGACGAAATGGCCGGATTGAAGGGCGCTGCCGCGGGCGTCATCAAGTATGTCGATCACGTCGAGGGTAATGGCAAGGCGGTCTGGGACCAGGTCGTGAAGCTGGGCCTCGAGGGGCTGATCTCGAAGCGCGCCAACGCGCCCTATCGCGGCGGCCGCGGCCATGGCTGGGTGAAATCCAAGGCGCGGCCCGGGCATGAGGTGGTGATCGGCGCCTGGTGGGGCGACCAGACCCATCTCCGCTCGCTGCTGGTCGGTGTCCGCAAGGGCGGCAAGCTGGTCTATGTCGGGAAAGTGGGGACCGGCTACAGCGCCGCAAAGGTAAAGCGCGTCCTGCCGAAGATCCGGGCTCTGAAGACCGACCAGAGCCCGTTCACCGGGCCCAATGCGCCGCGCTATGCCAGCGGCATCAACTGGGTGAAGCCGGAGCTGGTGGCCGAGATCGAGTTCGCCAACTGGACCGCCGACGGCATGGTCCGCCAGGCCGCCTTTAAGGACCTCCGGACCGACAAGCCCGCGGTAGAAGTCAAAGCCGAAAAACCCGCCGACCCCGAGGAGGTGGATGTCGAAATGCCCCAGCCCCGTTCGACGTCCAAGAGAACCACCGGGAAGGCCAGCGGCAAGCCGGAAGTCATGGGCGTCAAGATCAGCAATCCGAACAAGGAGATGTGGCCTGGCGTCACCAAGCTGGACCTGGCTCATTATTATGAGGAGGTCGGCGCCTGGCTGCTGCCGCATATCAAGGGCATCCCCTGCTCCATCGTCCGGGCGCCGGACGGCTATAAGAAGGAGCAGTTCTTTCAGCGCCATTCCATGATGGGCCAATCGAAACTGATCGATGAGATGAAGGTTTCCGGCGACCGGAAGCCCTATGTCGTCATCAACCGGGTCGAGGGCCTGGTCGCCGCAGCCCAGATCGGCGGGCTGGAGCTGCATCCCTGGAACTGCCTGCCCGACCAGCCGGACCGGCCGGGGCGGCTGGTCTTCGACCTCGATCCGGGGCCGGATGTCGACTTCGCCGAGGTCATCGCCGCGACCAAGGTGTTCAAGGAATGGCTGGAGGCCCTGGGCCTGGTGCCCTTCTGCAAGACCACCGGCGGCAAGGGCCTCCATGTCGTGGTGCCCCTGGCGCCCGGCAAGACCAAGGTCACCTGGCCGGAGGCGAAGGACTTCTGCCGCGAGCTCTGCGAGCGGATCGCCGCCGACGCACCGGACAAGTACGTGGTCAACATGGCAAAGGCGAAGCGGAAGGGCCGGATCTTCCTGGACTATCTGCGCAATGACCGGATGTCGACCGCGGTCGCACCGCTCTCGACCCGGGCGCGCGAGGGGGCGACCGTCGCGATGCCGCTCAATTGGCCGCAGGTGAAGGCCGGGCTCGACCCGAAGAAATACACGATCGAGACGGCCTGGACCGCCTTGAAGAAGTCGAGGGCCTGGAGCGACTATGCGAAGAGTGCCAAGCCGCTGCAGACCGCGCTGGAACGCATGAAGAAGAGTCGAGGGAGATAACGATGGCGCTGAGACCGACGTGGCGGGGGCACTTGCGTCTCGCTCTGGTGAGCTGCCCGGTGCGGTTGACGCCGGCCACCACCAGCAGTTCGAACATCCGCTTCCACAAGCTGAACAAGAAGACCGGCAACCGCCTCAGACAGCAGATGATCGATGCCGAGACCGGCAAGGTGGTCGAGCGCGACGAGACCATCATGGGCTACGAGTTCGAGAAGGGTAAATACGTCAAGGTCGAGCCCGAGGAGATCGAGGCGCTGAAGATCGAGAGCTCCGAGATCATCACCATCGAGCGCGTGGTGCCGGCGGCCGACGTCGATCCGCTGTTCCTGGAGAATCCGTACATCGTCGAGCCGGACGACAAGAGCGGCCTCGACATCTTCGCGACCATTCGTGAGGCACTGAAAGCCAAGGAAGTGGTCGGGATCGGCCGCCTGGTCCTGGCGCGGCGCGAGCATCCCGTGATGGTGCAGCCGCGCGGCAAGGGCTTCATGCTGGTGACCTTGCACGATCCGGACGAGGTGCGCCTGCCGGAAGAAATCTTCGACGACATCAAGGACGTGAAGGTCGACAAGCAGAACCTCGCCCTGGCCGAGACCCTGGTCGAGCGGATGGAGGGTGAGTTCGACCTGAAGATGTTCGAGGACCGCTACCAGGCCGCGCTCCGCGACATGGTCGAAGCCAAGATGAAGGGCAAGAAGATAACCGCGCCCACCGAGGTCGAGCGGCCCTCCAACGTGGTCAACCTGTTCGAAGCCCTGAAGGCCAGCGTCGCCGCCGAGAAGGGCGGCGGCAAGGCCGCGGCCAAGAAGGCTGCGCCCAAGGCGGCGGCGAAGAAGACGGCGCAGCGCAAGCGGGCTTGAGGTGCCTCCGAGGAAAGATGCCCGGGCCAAGCCCGGGCATGACGAAGTTGGATAGATTCGTCACCCGCGGGCTTGACCCGCGGGTCTCTCGCCGAACCTTCTACCCCAGGTTCTTCTTCAAGAACGCCAACGTCCTGCCCCAGGCGAGGTCGGCTGCGTCTTTGTTGTAGCGGGCTTCGTTGGTGTCGTTGTTGAAGGCGTGGTTGGCGCCTTCATACATATGCAGCTCGAAGCTCTTGCCGTTGGCCTTCAGCGCCGCTTCATAGCCCGCGATGCCCTTGTTCACGTTCTCGTCGATGCCGGCATAATGCAGCAGCAGCGGCGCCTGGATCGCCGCGGCCTTGTCGTCGCTCGGCTGGCGGCCGTAATAGGCGACGGCGGCGTTGAGTGTCGGGTCGGCGACCGCGAGATTGTTCGTCGCCGCGCCACCCCAGCAGAAGCCGACCGCGCCGACCTTGCCGTTGGAATCCGGGCGGGCCCGCACCGCGGCGACCACGGCAGTCAACTGCGCGGCGACGTCCTCGGGCTTCAGCTGGCCGATCAGCTCGCGCGCCTTCTCTTCGTCCGCCGGGGTGCCGCCCAGCGGAGTCAGCATATCGACGCCGACCGCGAGATAGCCTTCGGTGGCGAGCCGGCGGGTCACGTCCTTGATATGTGGGTTGAGGCCGCGGTTCTCGTGGATCACCACCACGGTCGGGAACTTGTCGCCAGTCGCGGGTTTCGCGACATAGGTGCTGATGCCGGCGGTGGTGACGGTCTCGGTCTTGATCCGGCTGTCGCTCTCCGGGACGGTCTCCGCCAGCGCGTAGTTGTTCTGCAGCAGCGGCAGTATGGCGGAGGCCGCAGCCGTGCCGCCGGCGAGCACGGCCAAGCGATCGAGAAAGCTGCGGCGGCTGATATGACCATGGGTGTAGCGGTCATAGAGGTCGATGATGGTCTGCTTCATCCTCGGCACTCCCACAAATTCCCTGAAGACAGGTATCTTGCCAAGCGCGGCGCGAACTACCGAACACATTGGCGTGATGGGGAGATTCGACATCGCCATGAAATCAATCGGCGCATTGGTCGGGTAACGCCGGCACGCCTTCGGAAACATGTGGTTAGAGCCCGACGGTTCCAAATGGCGCGGCCTCCGATGCACGGGCCGCTGCAGGCGAAACCAAGTGCGCTCGAAGATCGAATTGTCTGCGACACCAAACGGATCGGAGAATTCCCCATGCTCAGCCGGCGATGGCTTCTGACGGGCGGCGTGTTTGGCGCGGCGGCCCTGGCGGCGCACCGTTTCCTGCGGCCCGGCGCACCGCAGGCCGAGGAGATCTTCGCGGTCATGCACAGCGACGCCGAATGGCGGGCGCGGCTGAGCGCCGAGCAATACGCCGTGCTGCGCCAGGAGGGCACCGAGCGGCCCTTCACCAGCCCGCTGCTGGAGGAGCATCGCCAGGGCGTCTTTGGCTGCGCCGGCTGCGGCCTCGAGCTCTTCGCCTCGGAGACCAAGTTCGACAGCGGCACCGGCTGGCCGAGTTTCTGGAAGCCGCTCGACCATGCGGTCGGGGAAACCAGCGACACCAGCTTCATGATGGTGCGGACCGCGGTCCACTGCGCGCAATGCGGCGGCCATCTCGGCCATGTCTTCGACGACGGGCCGCCGCCGACCGGCTTGCGCTACTGCATGAACGGTGTCGCTATGACCTTCACGCCGACAGCCGCCTAGGAGAACGACGATGACCCATTGGAAGAAGCTGCTGCCGCAGACCGGCGCCGTGCTGCTCCTGACAGGCGCGATCGCCGCCGCGGCCCTCGGCCTGAAGGGGACGCCATCCAGCGCCGAGGAAGCGAAGGTGATACCTGCGCCGCTCATCGACGTGGATGCCAGCGCGTCGCCGGTCGCGACCGAGACCGCGGTCTTCGCGGGTGGCTGCTTCTGGGGCGTGCAGGGTGTGTTCCAGCATGTCGCAGGCGTCACCAGGGCGGTCTCCGGCTATGCCGGCGGCGCCGCGGAGACGGCGCAATACGCGATGGTGGGCAGCGGCGAGACCGGCCATGCGGAATCGGTGCAGGTGACCTACGACCCGCACCAGATCAGCTATGGCGCCCTGCTGCAGATCTACTTCTCGGTGGCGCATGACCCGACGCAGTTGAACTACCAGGGTCCGGATATGGGGCCGCAATACCGCTCGACCATCTTCCCGGCCAGCCCCGAGCAGGCGAGGGTCGCGGCGGCCTATATCAAGCAACTGAACGAGGCGAAGGTCTTCGGCAACGACATCGTCACCACGATCGAGGAAGGCAAGGCCTTCTATCCGGCCGAGGATTATCACCAGGACTACCTGACCCTGCACCCGAACCAGCCCTATATCGTGATCAACGACCTGCCGAAGGTCCGCGACCTTGAGCGGCTCTACCCCGAACGTTGGCGCGAGCAGCCGGTGCTGGTGATGGCGGGGCAGTGATCTCAGCCACCGCGCCCGGCCCGCAATCATCGGGCTCTTGCCGCCGCGCCGCCCGCTGACCATATTTTGACGCCGGCAACGTGATATGCTGCCGGCGTCCGCTTCAATATGGCATGGGTTCATGGCACTCACTGAAGACAAGATCCCGGCCGCGGCGCAGCCGCAGCCCGCGGACTACGCTTTCGATCTCGACCGCACGCTCAACGCGGTGGTCGGCCTGCATTCCCTGGTGCCGGCCAACGCCTTCACGGCGGAGCCGCTCGGCACCGAGCGCGCCGGCAACGGCGTCGTGATCGAGAACGGGCTGGTCCT
Source organism: Dongia sp. agr-C8 (assembly GCF_054658695.1). Taxonomy (NCBI): domain Bacteria; kingdom Pseudomonadati; phylum Pseudomonadota; class Alphaproteobacteria; order Rhodospirillales; family Dongiaceae; genus Dongia; species Dongia sp. agr-C8. The sequence goes on along the minus strand of NZ_BAAGHZ010000001.1, from coordinate 148,487 downwards.
GACCATCGGCTACCTGGTCATGGAGGCCGAGACGGTCTGGATCCACCGCAACGGCGGCAGTGCGATCGAGGGCCATGTGCTCGGCGTCGATTACGAGACCGGCTTCGGCCTGGTGCAGCCGCTCGGCCGGCTCGACCTGCCGGCGCTCAAGCTCGGCAGCTCCGCAACGACCGAGCTCGGCAGCCGCGTCGTCACCGGCGGCGCCGGCGGCCGCGCGCATTCGCTGGCCGGCAACCTGATCGCCCGCGAGCCCTTCGCCGGCTATTGGGAATACGCATTGGACGAAGCCTTCTTCGTGGCGCCCGCCCACCCCAATTGGGGCGGCACCGCGCTGATCTCGGAGCAGGGCGACCTGATCGGCATCGGCTCGCTGCAGGTCGAAAGCAGCGCCGCAAACAGCAAGGCCCGCCATCTCAACATGATGGTGCCGATCGACCTCCTGAAGCCGGCGCTGCCGGATTTGACGGCCTATGGCCGCGTCAACAAACCGGCCCGGCCCTGGCTCGGGCTCTACGCGACGGAGATCGACGGCAACGTGGTGGTCGCCGGCCTGGCGTCGAAAGGCCCCGCCGACAAGGCCGAGCTCAAGGTCGGCGACGTCATCCTCGCGGTCAAGGGTGAGGCGGTGACGACCCTGTTCGAGCTCTACCACAAGCTCTGGGCCCTGGGCACCGCCGGGGTGGACGTGCCGCTGACCCTGAAGAGCCGCGGCGTAACCTTCGACGTCACGCTGAAATCGGTGGACCGGGCGAAGATGATGCGGGCGCCGAAGCTGCACTAGGACGGCGCGCTGTAACCTTTCTTTGTCCCCGGCGTACTACCTATCGGTCATTGCGCCCCGGCCGGCTGCGCGCCATATGATCTTGCGAACCCCAAGCCTCGGAGCCATCCATGCCCGAATACCGGAAGACGGCGGAAGCCGTTGCGAAACTGACCCCGGAGCAGTACCGGGTGACCCAGCAGAGCGGAACCGAATATCCCGGGACCGGACCGCTGCTGCACAATAAAGAACCCGGAATCTATGTGGATATCGTCTCGGGCGAGCCGCTGTTCGCCTCGGCGGACAAGTTCGATTCCCATTGCGGCTGGCCGAGCTTCACCAAGCCGATCGAGCCGGCCAATGTGCAGGAGCTCAGCGACACCACCCATGGCATGGTGCGAACCGAGGTGCGCTCCAAGCACGGCGACAGCCATCTTGGCCATGTCTTCAACGACGGGCCTAGGGATCGCGGCGGCTTGCGCTACTGCATCAATTCGGCTTCGCTGCGCTTCATCCATCGCGACCGGATGGAGGCGGAGGGCTACGGGGCCTATCTCAACCAGGTGGAGGAAGTGCGATGACCAACCTTGGAAAGACTGAACGCGCGGTTCTGGCCGGCGGCTGCTTCTGGGGCATGCAGGATCTCATCCGCCGCCAGGAGGGTATCATCGGCACGCGGGTCGGCTATACCGGCGGCGACGTGCCCAATGCCACCTACCGCAACCACGGCAGCCATGCCGAGGCGATCGAGATCGTCTTTGATCCGGCGAAGACCAGCTTCCGGCGGCTGCTGGAATTCTTCTTCCAGATCCATGACCCGACCACGCTCAACCGCCAGGGCAATGACCGCGGCACCAGCTACCGCTCGGCGATCTACTACACCAGCCCGGAGCAGAAGCAGGTCGCCGACGATACCATAGCCGACGTCAACGCCTCGGGCCTCTGGCCGGGCAAGGTGGTGACCGAGGTGGCCCCGGTGGGACCGTTCTGGGAAGCCGAGCCCGAGCACCAGGACTACCTGGAGCGCTATCCCAGCGGCTATACCTGCCACTTCATCCGCCCCGACTGGAAGCTGCCCGAGCGGAAAAAGACCCAGGCCGCGCAGTAGGTCCGCGACGGCCGCCGAAAAGCGGTTCCACGGCTTCCGCCCCCTCCTCTATAGTGGCGAAAGTCGTGGAGCCTTTACGCATCAATGAATCCGAGACCCGACCCAAATCCGCGCGTGCTGTTCGTCGAGGATGACAAGGCCATCATGAGCGTGATGGTCCGTTACCTCGGCGCATCCGGCTACACGGTGGAGCCGGTCGAGAGCGTCGATGCGGCGCTGCGCGCTTTCTCCGAATCCCGGCCCGACATCATCGTCACCGACATCTTCTTTGCCGGCGGCGGCGACGGCTTTGCCCTGATCGAGCAGGTTCGCGCCCGGAATTCCGACCTGCCGATCATCGCCATCTCCGGCGGTCGCGCCGGCTTCGACGTGCTGGCGCAGGCGGCGAAACTCGGCGCCAGTGCGACGATTGAGAAGCCGTTCAGCGCCGCCTATCTGGTCGACACCATCGACCGCTGCCTCGAAGCGGCACCCTTGCGCGCTACTGATTGAGCGGCACCACCGAGATCGAGTTGAAGGGCGAGCCTTCGACGATCTTGGTCGAGGTGACGAGATAGACCAGGACGTTCTTGGTCCTGTCGTGGAAGCGCGTCACCTGCAGCGACTTGAAGACCGCCGAGGTGCGCTCGGAGAACACCACCTCGCCGTCCTCGCTCTCGTCGATCTTGCCGATGATCCTGAGCGGCCCGACCGCGCGGCAGGCGATCGAGAAGCGGCTCGGGTCCTCGGCCAGGCCCACCGCCCCGCTGATGCCGCCGGTCTCGGCGCGGCTGATGTAGCAGGCGGCATTCTCCACCTTGGGATCGTCATAGCGGTCCACCACCACCTTGTCGTTCGGCCCGACCCAGCGGAAGGTGGTCGAAGTCGCGCCGATCCGCTCCTGCGCAGCGGCCGAACCGGCACCCATCAGCAGGGCCATGCCGAGGATGGCGAATAGGAAAGACAGGCGGTGTGCGGTCACGCGGGGACTCCTTGGCGAAATGGCGTCGGGTGGTTGCCGACATAGATAGGTGCCGCCGGCGTCCTGACCAGAGGCAGAGATCATCGCCGCGGTTTCCGCGACCGGGAACCAGGCCCGCGCTTGACCGCGGGCGGCGCGGCGATCTCGCGCAGCAGCCAGTCGCGGAACTGCGCCTCGATCGAGCCCTTGGCGAGGCCGCGGCGGCTCACCAGGAAATAGGCGAACTGCTTCGGCCCGCGCAGCACCAGGTCGAACGGCTTGATCAGGCGCCCGGCCGCGAGGTCGTCGCCGATCAGGGTGGAATCGCCGAGCGCGATGCCCTGGCCCTCGATCGCCGCCTGGATCGCCAGCGCGGAATGGACGAAGCGCACGGTGCGTCCGCGCCGCACGCCTTTGAGGTTCGCGGCGTCGAGCCAGGTCTCCCAGTTCGGCCAGTTGGCGCCCTGGGAATGCCAATCCACCTCCAGCAGGGTGTGGCGCAGCAGCTCGCGCGGGTCGGGCTTGCGGCGCACGCCCTGCAGCAAGGCCGGGCTGCAGACCGGCACGATATATTCGTCGCCCAGCCGGTCGACCTGATAGTCCGGAAAGGTGCCGACGCCGAACTGGATTGCGACATGGTGCTCGCGGCCCGAGAGCTCGACGATCCGGTTCTGGACGTCGATGAAGACGTCGATCTCCGGCACCTGGGCGAGGAAGCGATCGAGCCGCGGCACCAGCCATTTCGAGGCGAAGGACGGCGCGACGCTGACCCGGAGGCTCGGCTTGGTGGGCTTCAGCTGGGCCATCGCCTCGGCGATGTCCTCTAAGGCGCCATCGACCGCCTTCTTCAGGATCTCGCCCGAGGCGGTGAGCCGGACCGCGCGGGCGGTGCGGTGGAACAGCTTCACGCCGAGCTGCTCCTCGAGCTCGCGGATCTGGTGGCTGACCGCCGCCTGCGTCACGCCGAGCTCGTCGGCCGCCGCCGTGAAGCTCTGCCAGCGCGCCGCCGCCGCGAAAGAAGGCAGCGCGCCAAATCCCCGTATCGGCCGACTCATGCTCTCACCGTTTTGCCGCGCGGCTGAACCTAGCAGCAATGCTTGCGGCGCAGAAGAGCGGCGCCTTCGAGCCCAAATCGCATTCATGGCACCTGCAAAAAGGATTCGTTTGAAGTCGCCGGCGCGGCATCGCAGTCTTGCAGCTGCTCAACCTCTTGGGAGAGCGATCGGCTCCTGGCGCGGTCGCTCTCCTTTTTTGCGCCTTGAAGTCCGCGATGCCGTTTTCACGCGTTCCCTTGCTGGTGTTCCAGATCGGGCTGATCCTGGCCTGGAGCTCCGGCTATGTCGGCGCGATCATCGCCGCGGATACCGGATCGATCGTGCGGGTGCTGCTCTGGCGCTTCGTCGGCGTGGCGCTGCTGTTCTCGCCGTTCCTCATTGCCGCGTTTAGCCGCGGCGTCACCTGGCGCTGGGTCGCGCTGCACAGCCTGCTTGGCGTGATCGGCATGTTCGCCTGCGTCGGGCTCGGCATCCAGGCGATCAACCTCGGCCTCCCCGCCGGAACCGGCGCGCTCATCTCCGCGCTGCAGCCGCTGGCCGCCGCGGTGCTGGCCGGGCCGCTGCTCGGCGAACGCGTCATCAGGATCCAGTGGATCGGCCTCGCCATCGGCTTCGTCGGCGTGTTGTTCTCGGTCGGTGGCCTCACGGGGAGCGACCAGCTGCTCGGCTATCTCTGCAGCTTCGCCTCGATGGCGGCGATGGTCGTCACCACCCTCATCGCCAAGGCGAAGTGGGACGGTTCGGATCTCGGCCCCGCGCTGGCCATGCAGACCACGGTGACGGCGGTGCTGTTCGTGCCGGTGGCGCTGTACCAGGGCGTATTCTGGCCGGAGCCGAGCTGGCATTTCGCCGGCGCGGTCGGCTGGGCGATCCTGTTCTCCACCTTGGGCGGCTATGGCTTCTACTATCTCTGCCTGATGCGCTCAGGGACAGTGCGGACCAGCAGCCTGATCTACCTGACCCCGCCGGTGACCCTGGTCTGGGCCTGGGCGATGTTCGGCGAGCCGATGTCGCTCTACACCTGGGCCGGCCTGCTGCTCTGCCTGGCGGGAGTCTGGCTCGCGCGCGGCGAGCGACTGCCGCAAACCGTGCTCAGCGCGGAGAAGGCCTGACGACACCGACGAAAGTCGGAGTTTCCGTCGGCTGCCGCACGGCCCCAAAGCCTTGCGACCCCATCCGCGAGTTGACAAAATGCTGACAGCGTGACGGGTCGCCGTCCGTGCAATCAGACCTGCCGCGATGACGGCGGGCGTCATTTTGGGAGGAGCTTCGTGAGAAATTTCTTCGCTGCAGCTCTACTGGCCGCCGCTTTCGCCCTGCCGGCGCAGGCTGAAGACTACAAGATCATGGCCCCGGCGGCGCCGGGCGGCGGCTGGGACCAGACCGCCCGCGCCATGCAGGCGGCGTTGCAGGACGGCGGCATCTCGCCCAGCGTGCAGGTGACCAACGTTCCCGGCGCCGGCGGCACGATCGGCCTCGCGCAATTCGTCAACCAGACCAGCGGCGATCCTTCGCAGCTGATCGTCGGCGGCTACGTGATGGTGGGCGCGATCCTCACCAACAATTCGCCGGTGACCCTCGACCAGGTCACGCCGATCGCGCGTTTGACCGGCGAGTATGAGGCCATCGTCGTGCCGGCCGCTTCCGAGATCAAGGACATGAATGGCCTGGTCGAGAAGCTGAAGGCCGATCCCGGCTCGGTCTCCTGGGGCGGCGGCTCGGCCGGTGGCACCGACCACATCACCGCGGGCCTGATCGCCAAAGCCGTCGGCGTCGATCCGACCAAGGTCAACTACGTCGCCTTCTCCGGCGGCGGCGAAGCGCTGGCGGCGATCCTCGGCAACCAGGTCACCGTCGGCATCTCCGGCTACGGCGAGTTCGCCGAGCAGATCAAGGCGGGGGCGCTGCGGCTGATCGGCATCTCCTCGGACGAGCGGGTCGCCGGTATCGACGCCCCGACCTTCAAGGAATCCGGCGTCGATGTCTCGATCCAGAACTGGCGCATGGTCGCGGCGGCGCCCGGCATCAGCGCCGAGCAGAAGGCGGCGATCACCGCGGATATTGAGAAGATGGTGAACTCGCCGGCCTGGCAGAAGACCTTGGCCGACAAGGGCTGGGCCAACACCTATCTCGCCGGCGATGCCTTCTCGGCGCAGCTGAAGAAGGATGTCGAGGCGACCGGCGCGATCCTGAAGGACATCGGCCTCGTCAAGTGAGCGCGGATAGCAAGGAGACCGCCCGGTCGGGACCCGACCGGGCGGTCCTCGTCATCGCGGCGATCCTGGTGCTGGCCGGCGCAGCGGTCGGCTGGGCGACCCTGCATCAGCCGACCACGATGGGCTATTCCCCGGTGGGCGCCCGGGCGGTGCCCTTCATCATGGCGGGCGCGCTGGCGGTGTTGGGTGTGTGCACCGCGGTCGCGGGAATCCGCGGCACGTTCCCGAAGCGGCAGAAGCAGGACATCCCGCCGATGCTCTGGCTGGTCGGCGGGCTGGCGGTGCAACTGCTGACCATGAAGACCGTCGGCTTCTCGATCGCGACCGGGCTGCTGTTCGCGGCAGCGGCACGCGGCTTCGGCCGCGGTCCGCTCTGGATGACGATCCCGATCGGCATCGTCCTCTCCTTCGTGGTCTGGTTCATTTTCGCCAAGGGACTGCAGCTGACGCTTCCCGCCGGCCCGCTCGAGAAGCTGTTCTGATGGAGACCTTCGAGCTGCTGTGGCAGGGATTGCAGACCGCGTTCCAGCCGTCGCATCTGCTGTTCGCGCTGATCGGCGTCACGCTCGGCACCGCGGTCGGCGTGCTGCCGGGGATCGGCCCGGCGCTGACCGTGGCGCTGCTGCTCCCCGTGACCTACAAGCTCGATCCGGCGGGTTCGCTGATCATGTTCGCCGGCATCTACTACGGCGGCATGTATGGCGGCTCGACCACCTCGATCCTCTTGAACACGCCGGGCGAGAGCGCCTCGATCATCACCGCGATCGACGGCAACCAGATGGCCAAGCAGGGCCGCGGCGGGCCGGCGCTGGCAACCGCGGCGATCGGATCCTTCATCGCCGGATTGCTGGCGACGCTGGGACTCGCCTTCATCGCGCCCTCGGTGGTGCAGTTCGCCCTCAAGTTCGGGCCGTCGGAATATTTCGCGCTGATGCTGCTGGCCTTCATGACCGTCTCGGCGGCATTCGGCGAATCCACCTTGCGCGGTCTCACCTCGCTGGTGATCGGCTTGACGCTCGGGCTGATCGGCATCGACCAGCTCACCGGCCAGGCGCGGCTCAGCATGGGCCTGCCGAACCTGCTCGACGGGATCTCGGTAACCACGCTCGCGGTGGCCCTGTTCGCGGTCGGCGAGGCGCTGGCGGTGGTGGCGCAGCACCGCATGAGCGACGGCAAGATCGAGGCGATCAAGGGCTCGGTCTGGATGAATCGCTCGGACTGGAAGCGGTCCTGGAAGTCCTGGCTGCGCGGCACCGCGATCGGCTTTCCGATCGGCGCCATGCCCGCCGGCGGCGCCGATGTCTCGAGCTTCCTCTCCTATTCGGTCGAGAAGCATTTCGCCAAGGACCCGCAGGAATTCGGCAAGGGTGCCATCGAAGGCGTGGCCGGGCCGGAGGCCGCCAACAACGCTTCCGCCGCCGGCACCCTGGTGCCGCTGCTGACGCTCGGCCTGCCGACGACGGCGACGGCGGCGATCATGCTGGCGGGCTTCCAGCAATTCGGGCTGCAGCCGGGGCCCCTGCTCTTCGCCACCAACGCGCCGCTGGTCTGGGGCCTGATCGCCAGCCTGCTGGTCGCGAACCTGATGCTGCTGGTCCTGAACCTGCCGCTGATCGGGCTCTGGGTGAAGCTGCTCACCATCCCGCAGCCCTGGCTCTATGCCGGCATCCTGCTGTTCGCGACCCTGGGCACGATCGGCGCCGATGGCTCGACGGCGATGCTCGGGCCTGTCCCGGTCTCCTTCGGGCTCGGCCTGCTGTTGGCCTTCGGCATTCTCGGCTATGTGCTCCGCCGCTTCCATTATCCGATCGCGCCGGTGGTGGTCGGCCTGATCCTCGGGCCGATGGCGGAGAAGAGCCTGCGCCAGGCCTTGCAGATCAGCCAGGGCGACTGGCTGGCCCTGTTCCATTCCTGGATCGCGATCCTGCTCTGGCTCCTCGCCGCCGCCGCGGTCGTGGTGCCGCTTTATCTGCGCGCCCGGGGCAAGGCCAGGCTGCTGGAGCAGATCGCGACCGACGAGGACTAGCGAGCTGGAGGCCGCGATCCTCACGCCGTCTTTACAGGTCAGCTTCCTGAACCACCTTGAATCCTGCGGGTGCGACATCCCAGCTTTAGGGGCGGCCGCCGATCCCGGCGACCCGTTCACGGAGCATTCCATGCGGATCATCAAGCGCCTCAAAGCCTCCAAATCGGGGCTGGAGGTGCATTACCTGTCGCAGGTCCGGCCCGCGACGGGACTGGCAACGGCACCCGCTGTCGCCAACCTCGGTCATTGGGTCATTCGCCCCGCCAATTCCCGGACCACGACCCGGGTCTGGCGCTTCCGCTAGATCCTAGCGGTCGGCGAACTTGCCGACCGGCACGCCGGCGACCGCCAGGCGCAGCACGGCGAGGCGGCCGGATTGCGGGTGCGACGCCGCGTTGCCGTCGGCGTGGCTGGTGACGAACATGGTCTTCATGTCCTCGCCGCCGAAGCAGGGCATGGTCGCGGCCGGGAACGGCAGCGTCACGGTCTCGAGCAGCTTCCCTTCGGGGCTGAAGCGATTGAGCAGGCCGGCGGAGACGCCGGCGCTCCAGTAGCAGCCTTCGACGTCGCAGGCGCCGCCATCCGGGCGGCCGGCTTCCTCGGCGATCTCGGCGACGATGCGGCGGCGGTTCGACCAGGCGCCGGTCGCCGGCGCGAAGTCATAGGCATCGATCCAGCGGCCGCGCGAATCCGAGTGATACATCACCGTGCCGCCCGGGCCCCAGGCGAGGCCGTTGGGCACGGTCATGCCGCTCAGCTTGATCTCGGCCTTGCCGTCGGCGGTGATGCGATAGAGCGTGCCCTGTGCCTCGCGCACCGGCCGGTCGTCCATGGTGCCGACCCAATAGGCGCCGTCGGGCCCAATCTTGCCGTCGTTCAGGCGATTGACCGCCGGCTCATGGTCGAGCGCGACCAGCGGCGTGAGCTTCCCGTCGGCCGTGTTGAAGAAATAGACGGCGCGCGCCACGCCGACCACCAGCCGCCCGCTGGCGCAGATTCCGAAAGATCCGACTTTGCCGGGAAAGCTCCAGCGCTCGGTGACCGCACCTTTCGGATCGGCGGCGAGAATGAGGCCCTCGGTGATGTCGCACCAGAGCAGCCGGCCCTTATCCGCGTCCCAAACAGGGCTTTCCCCCAGCTTGTTCTGGTGCGTGCCGAACAAGGCGGGGGCGCTGATCACGACCGAGGCTGTCATCTTTTGTTCCTGAGGGATTTGCGGTGGGCCGACAGCTTAGGGCGCGGCGGGAAAATTGCCAGCGCCGATCGCATCGGGCTAACGTGCGGGCTTCCCCTGCAATGAGGATCATCCATGGAACTCGGCTTGATCGGCCTCGGCAATATGGGCGGCAACATCGCCCGCCGCCTGATGCGCGCCGGACACCAATGCGTGGTGTTCGACACCAAGACGGAAACCCGCGACGCGCTGGCCAAGGAAGGCGCCGTCGGCACGGATTCGCTCGAAGCCCTGGTCAAGGGCCTGAGGCAGAAGCCGCGCGCGGTCTGGGTCATGCTGCCGGCCGGCCAGATCACCGAGGACACCGTCAACCGCCTCGCCGCACTGATGCAACCCGGCGACATCATCATCGACGGCGGCAATTCCTATTACAAAGACGATCTCCGCCGCGCGAAGGCGCTGGCCGAGAAAGGCATCCGCTACATCGACTGCGGCACATCCGGCGGCGTCTGGGGCCTGGAACGCGGCTATTGCATGATGATCGGCGGCGAGAAGGACGTGGTGCAGCATCTCGACCCGATCTGGTCGGCGCTGGCCCCCGGCATCGGCGAGGTGCCGCGCACGCTCGGCCGCGAAGGCGAGCCCAGCCAGGCTGAGCGCGGCTATATCCATGCCGGTCCTGCGGGCGCGGGGCATTTCGTGAAGATGATCCACAACGGCATCGAATACGGGATGATGCAGGCCTTCGCCGAGGGCTTCGACATCTTGCGCAACAAGAACTCCAAGGACCTGCCCGAGGCCGAGCGGATGGAGCTGAACCTCGCCGACATTTCCGAGGTCTGGCGGCGCGGCAGCGTAGTCACTTCATGGCTGCTGGACCTGAGTGCCGCGGCCTTGCTGAAGGACCCGGCGCTCGACGGCTTCTCCGGCTTCGTCCAGGATTCCGGCGAGGGCCGCTGGACCATCGAGGCGGCGATCGAGGAAGCGGTGCCGGCCGAGGTGCTGGCGGCTTCGCTGTTCGCCCGCTTCCGCTCGCGCCAGGAGCATACCTTCGGCGAGAAGCTGCTCTCGGCGATGCGCTTCGGCTTCGGCGGGCATCTCGAACGGCCGAAGAAATAGGCGCGCCGCATGAACGAGATGCACAAGAAGCCGACCGCCCGGGTCGATGCGCCGCCGCGCCGCGTCCCCGATCCCGCCGACCCCTGCGCCATGGTGATCTTCGGCGCCGGCGGCGACCTCACGCACCGCCTGCTGATGCCGGCACTCTACAATCTCGCGCAGACCAGGCTGCTGCCGGAGAATTTCGCGCTGATCGGCCTCGGCACCGCCGACCGCTCGACCGAGAGCTGGCGCAACGACCTCCATGCCGGCTTGAAGGCGGCGCATCCGCGGATCGGCGAGATCGATGACGCGGCGTGGGAACGGCTGGCGGCGAAGATGCAGTATCTGCGCGGCGACCTCAAGGACCCGGCGCTCTACGACAAGATAGGCGTCGCCTTGAATGAGGTCGAGGCGCAGCACGGCACCAAGGGCAACGCGATCTTCTACCTCGCGGTTGCCGACCGCTTCTTCGCGACCATCGTCGAGCGGCTGGGCGAAGCGGGGCTGACGATCCAGAATCTCGAGGGTGAGGGCAAGCGCTACTGGCGCCGGGTGGTCATCGAGAAGCCATTCGGCAACAGCGTCGATTCGGCGCGCGCGCTCAACGACCACATCCTGCAGACCCTGAAGGAGAACCAGGTCTTCCGCATCGACCACTATCTCGGCAAGGAGACGGTGCAGAACATCATGGCCTTCCGCTTCGCCAACGGGCTGTTCGAGCCGATCTGGAACCGCGACCGGGTCGACCACGTGCAGATCACCGCGGCGGAGACGGTCGGCGTCGAGAAGCGCGGCAAGTTCTACGAAGCGACGGGTGCCTTGCGGGACATGATGCCGAACCATGTGCTGTCGCTGCTGTCCCTGGTCGCCATGGAGCCGCCGGCGCGCTTCGACGCCGCCTCGATCCGCAACAAGAAGACCGAGGTGCTCGCCGCGATCCGCCCGGTGACGCCGGAGCATGCCGTGCGCGGCCAGTATTCCGGCGGCAAGGTCAACGGCGAGACGGCGGTCGCCTACCGCAAGGAACCGGACGTCGCGCCCGATTCCAAGGTCGAGACCTATGTCGCCATGCAGCTCGAGGTCGATAACTGGCGCTGGGCCGGCGTGCCCTTCTACATCCGCACCGGCAAGCATCTCTCCGACCGCAAGACCGAGATTGCGATCCGCTTCAAGCAGGCGCCGGCCGCGCCCTTCGTCGACATGCCGCATTGCGGGCTCCGGCCGAACTGGCTGGTGCTGCGGATCCAGCCGGACGAAGGCATCTCGCTGCAGTTCGAGGTGAAGCGCCCCGGCCCGGTGGTCGAGCTCGCCGCGGTGAAGATGGATTTCCACTACAACGACTGGTTTCCGCGCGAGCCCAATGTCGGCTACGAGACCCTGCTCTATGACGTGATGATCGGCGATCCGACGCTGTTCATGCGCGCCGATACCGTGGAGCAGGCCTGGCGAATCGTGCAGCCTCTGCTCGACGCCTGGGCCGCGGATGAAGGGCCGATCGCGACCTACCCTTCCGGCAGCCAGGGACCGGCCGCCGCCGACGAACTGCTCGAGCGCAACGGCCATGCCTGGCGCCCGGTCGAGCTGCCGCCGGAATTGCGCGACTGATGGATCCTGCTGGAGAGAGACGATGCGAACCGAGACCGTGACCTACGAGGCTGACGGCCTCCATTTCAAGAGCGAGCTCTTCGTCGAGGCCGGCACCGAGCCGAAACCGGGCGTGCTGGTCTTCCCCGAAGCCTTCGGGCTCGGCGATCATGCCCGGCATCGCGCCGAAGGCCTGGCGAAGCTCGGCTATGCGGCGCTCGCCTGCGATATCCATGGCGCTGGCCGGCTGGTGGAGGATCTCGGCGAGGCGCTAGGCCTCCTGAAGCCGCTCTATGCCGACACCAAGCGGATGCGGGCGCGCGGCCTCGCCGCCTTGAAGATGCTGAAGGCGCGCGAGGAAGTGCTGGAAGACCGCACGGCCTCGATCGGCTTCTGCTTCGGCGGAACCATGTCGCTGGAGCTGGCGCGTTCCGGCGCCGACCTCATGGCGGTGGTCGGCTTCCACAGCGGGCTTTCGACCACGGCGCCGAAGAGTGATGCCAAGGCCTATCGCGGCCGGATCCTGGTCTGCATCGGCGCCGACGATCCCCTCATCAAGCCGGAGGAGCGCAACGCCTTCGAGGAGGAGATGCGCAATGGCGGAGTCGACTGGCAGATGCATCTCTACGGCGGCGTGGTGCACAGCTTCACCAACATCGAGGCCGACCGGCGCAACAACCCGGTGATGCGCTATTCCGAGGCCGCCGACAAGGCGAGCTGGGCCTCGATGCAGGAACTGTTCACCGCAACCCTGATGGCCTGAGCTTGGTGGCCTGAGGCGCTATTTCGTCTTCAGCACCAGCTCGACCTCGGCGAGGGTCGGCATCGAGGGCGCCGTGCCGGGCCGGGTGACCGAGATTCCCGCCGTGGCGCAGCCGAAGCGCACGGCCTGGAGCGGCTCCATGCCGCGGGCCAGGGCCGCCGCGAAGCCGCCGTTGAAGGCATCGCCGGCGCCTGTGGTCTCGACCACCGGCGCTACCTTGAACGCCGGCACCAGCTCCGACTTGGCCGTGGTGTGGTAGAGCGCGCCCATTTCACCGAGCGTGATGATCGCGGCCTTGGCGCCCTTCTTCAACAGGGCATCGGCGGCCCTGCGGGCGCTGTCCTCGGAGTTGACTTTGATGCCGGTCAGCTCCTCGGTCTCGGTCTCGTTCGGGGTCACGTAGTCGCACAAGGCGAAGACCTTGTCCTCGAGCGGTGCGGCTGGCGCCGGGTTGAGGATCGTGATCGCGCCGCCGCCGCGGGCGATCTCCAACGCCCGGACCGCGGCCGGCATCGGCTGCTCCAGCTGGGTCACGAAGACCTTGGCCGAGGCGATCAGGTCTCGCCGCGCGTCCATGTCGGCGGCGCCGATCGTGGTCGCTGCACCCGGGCAGACGATGATCGCGTTGTTGCCGGTTGATTCCTCGATGAAGATATAGGCCGCACCGGTGTAGCTGTCGCTCATCTGCGTCACCGCCGGCTTCACCCCCGCCGCCTTCCAGGTGGCGAGCGCCATGTCGGCGAAGGGATCCTTGCCGAGCTTGGTGATGAAGGTGACGTTGCCGCCGGCCTTGGCCGCCGCAACCGCCTGGTTCGAGCCCTTGCCGCCCGGCCCCAGCGCGAAGCTGGTCCCGAGGATGGTCTCGCCCATGCGCGGCGCCCGCGGCGCGCGATAGGCGGTGTCGGCGACGAAGACGCCGAGGATAACGATGGAATTGCCGGACATGGTCGCGCGCTAGTACTTCACGTCCGGCGAGATCACACCCTTGGTCAGGATGAAGCAGCCGTAGAAGCGGCGCTCGCCGGTCTGGATCACGCAATAGGCGCTCTTGGCCTTCTCATAGAAGGCGAAACGCTCGATGCCGACCAGCGGCCAGGACTTGCCTTCGGCGGCGTCGATCGCCTTCTGCACTTCCTTCTGCACCGCCGGGATCTCCTTCGGCTTACCCACGACTTCCATGCGGCCGGCCGCATCGTCGATGAAGCTGTCGAGCGGCATCACGGAGAGCACCGCGGCGGCAGCCTCTGCGGAGGTGCAGTTATCCATGCGCAGCAGCGTGCCGAGCGTGGTTTGGCGCGCGATCGAGTCCGACGGAAAGTTGGTGTCGGACAGGACCAGATAGTCGCCATGGCCCATGGCACGCAGCGCATAAAGCACGTCCGCGTTCAACAGCGGATGGATCCCCTTCAGCATCAGACTCCCCTTTGGTCTTCGTTGGCTGGATCGAGTTGGCCGCACCCGCACACTCGTTGTTTCATCTAAAGGCGCTAGACCCTTTGCCCCGACTGGCTGTCGAACAGATGCACCTGCTCGACCCGCGGCCGGAGATGCACGGTCTGGCCGGGCGCGAATTGATGGCGCTCACGGAACAGGGCGACCACTTCCTCCTCGCCCACGCGCACGACCACCATGGTCTCCGAGCCGGTCGGCTCGACCACGGCCACCTTTGCCGGGAAGCCGTCCTGCGCGAGCTCGAGGTGCTCCGGGCGGATGCCGTAGACCACCGGCTGGCCGTCGGCGACCGTGTGCTTGCCCGCCACCGGCAGGCGTGTGCCGCCGACCTCGACCGAGCCGTCGCCCTTGGCCGCGCCTTTCAGGAAGTTCATCGCCGGCGAACCGATGAAGCCGGCGACGAACAGATTGCGCGGGCTGTCATAGAGCTCCAGCGGCGTGCCGATCTGCTCGATGATGCCGTCATGCATGACCACGATCCGGTCGGCCATGGTCATGGCCTCGATCTGGTCGTGGGTCACGAAGATGGTGGTGGTCTTCAGCCGCTGGTGCAGCTCCTTGATCTCGGTGCGCATCTGCACCCGCAGCTTCGCATCGAGGTTGGAGAGCGGCTCGTCGAACAGGAACACCTGCGGGTCGCGCACGATGGCGCGGCCCATGGCGACGCGCTGGCGCTGGCCGCCGGAAAGCTGGCGCGGATAGCGGCTAAGATATGGCTTCAACCCCAGGATCTCGGCCGCCTTCTGCACCCGGTCGTCGACCGTCTTCTGGTCGGTCTTCCGGAGCTTCAGCGCGAAGGCCATGTTGTCGGCCACCGTCATATGCGGATAGAGCGCATAATTCTGGAACACCATCGCGATGTCGCGCTGCGCCGGCGGCAGGTGATTGACCACCCGGTCGCCGATCTGGATCGTTCCGGCGCTGATGGTCTCGAGGCCGGCGATCATCCTGAGCAGCGTGGACTTGCCGCAGCCCGAGGGACCGACCAGCACGACGAACTCGCCGTCGGCGATGTCGAGGTCCACGCCGTGGATCACATCGACGGCGCCGAAGGTCTTGCGCACGTCTCGGATGGTTACCTGGGCCATTCTCGCTCCCCATACGCTATCGATTGATTTGAAACCTGAACTACCCGACCGCTGGGCCGAAGTCTATCCGGAACCGACCCACCGGCCTCCTCCCAATTGGTTCATTTCGCAACTGCGTTAGACGCCCATGTTCTTTGCCGATGAATAGAGAGTTTATTGACACTCTGCGCAACTGCTTCAATACTCCTACGGCCGCTTAAACCGATTTTATGGGCCAAAAAGGGCTGGATCGCGAATAACCAGAGCGTTTCGACCGAAGCGCTCGATTTCCGTTTGTGGTCTCGACCCGCGATAAAGACTGGGCGCCCAAAAAGCTCGGCGATCTGCGGAACACGAAAACAGAATTTCTTCCGGGGAGGATGACGTCGATGAAAAGCCATATCTATGAACTCGCCATGCAGGCGAGCCGCCGGCAGGTGCTGAAGGGCATGGCCGGGGCGACCGCGCTGGCCGCCGGCGCCACCACGCTCGGTGGATTCCCGAAGGATGCGCGCGCCGACTTCCGCGCCGATCTCCTGAAGATTCCCGGCGTCGGCAAGGGCTCGCCCACGGATGCCGATTGGCAGAAGGTCGGCGAGATGTGCCTGGGCGCCACCAAGGAGTCGGTCAAGGAAGGCGAGTTCAAGGGCGTCGAGCTCACGTTCATGGGCCTGAACAACCAGAACCAGCATAACTTCCTCTATCGCGGCTTCCTGAAGCCCTGGGAGGCCTATACTGGCGCCAAGATCACCTGGATCGATCTCGCGCAGGCCGATTATAGCCCCCGTCTCCTCCAGTCGGTTGCGACCGGAACGATCGATTTCGACATCATCGAGATGGGCGCGCCGTTCGAGGGCGATGTCTGCGGCAAGGGTCTCGCTTCGGTGATGCCGGACTGGGTCAAGCAGCAGATCGACATGGACGACTATGTCGATTACCTGAAGGCCCCGGTCGGCACCTGGGACGGCAAGACCTATCGCATCTCCTGCGACGGCGACTGCCACAACTTCAACTACCGCACCGACTATTTCAGCGACGCCGATCTCGCGAAGCAGTGGAAGGAGAGCGGCGGCCAGGGCGAATGGGGCGTGCCCAAGACCTGGCAGCAAGTCCAGGCGGTCACCAAGTTCCTCAAGGGCAAGCAGGTCGGCGGCCAGGATGCCTTCGGCTACCTCGATCCCTGCAAGGGCTGGGGTGGCTACGGCTTCTACTTCCTCGGCTCGCGCGCCACGGCCTATGCCAAGCACCCGGAGGACAAGGCCTGGCTGTTCGACGTCGATACGATGAAGCCCCGAATCAACAACCCGGCCTGGGTCCGCGCGATCCAGGACGTCGTGGACGTACTGCCGTTCGAGCCCGCCGACCAGATCAACGCCGATCCCGGCACCACCGCCTTCCAGCAGTTCCTGGCCGGCGTCGGCGGCATGGTCTCCTGGTGGGGCGATGTCGGTTCCAATGCCAAGACCAGCGACTCCTCGGTCATCGGCGACGTGGTCGGCTTCTCGATCCTGCCCGGTTCGGACGACGTTTACAACGCCAAGACCGGCCAGTGGGACAAGCTCGCCAGCGGCCCGAACTACGCGCCCAACATGGCCTATATCGGCTGGGGCGTGTATGTGATGGCGCGTGTGGACAGCGATTCCAAGAAGCAGAAGGCAGCCTGGTCGGCGGCGGCCCATCTCGGCGGCAAGGACCTGTCGCTCTGGTGCGCGGCCTATCCCTCCGGCTTCCAGCCCTACCGCAAGAGCCACTTCAACGTTCAGGAATGGATGGCGGCCGGCTACGACGAGGGCTTCATCACCAGCTACCTCAACTCGGAGAGAGACTCCTACAACCACCCGAATGCCGCGATCGAGCCGCGCATCCCCGGCATCTTCCAGTACTACAACGTCGCCGAGGACGAGCTGCAGAAGATCTTCGCCGGCCAGGTGCCGGTCCAGCAGGGCGCCGACAACATCGCGGCGGCCTGGGAGAAGATCACCGACCAGATCGGCCGGGACAAGCAGGTGGCGCTCTACAAGGCCTCGCTTGGCATGTAGTTCGCTGTCTTCCTTGTCGATAGAGGGATCGTATCGGCCGGTGGCGCTTGCGGCGTCACCGGCCGATCGTTTATCTAGAGTCAATTATGTCGTCATTGCCGGGCTTGACCCGGCAATCTAGCGCCAGGCGGAACCAGATGCCCGGGTCAAGCCCGGGCATGACGATATGCCTCCAGTTCTCGTGAGACTTTCTTGATGGCGAGCGCCGAAACCTTCACCGATCCGATCGCGCCCGGGCGCAAGGCCGCCGGCCGCGCGCTGATCTGGGGCGCGACGCTGCTCCTCGGCCTTGTAGTGCTGCTGCAGGCGCTGGACGCCGCCGGCAGCGGCCCGCTGCAGTTCGAGACCTGGCGCCCCACCCTCTACGCCTACATCGTCTGGGCGATCGCGCTCGGGGCAGCGCAGGTGATGATCCGAGGCGAGGCCGGGCAGCGCGCGCTGTTCGTGCTGCCGGCGGCGCTCTACACCGTCGCGGTGGTGATCTTCCCGACCTTCTTCGGCCTCTACATCGCCTTCACCGACTGGAACCTCTCCTCTTTCGAGGGCCGGCGCTTCAACGGCATCGACAACCTGGTCGAGCTGTTCCACGACGCCTTCTACTGGAAGGCGCTCGGCAACATGGTCTTCTACGTGATCATGGTGTTCGTCGAGTATGCGATCGCCTTCGGCTTGGCGCTGCTGCTGAACGCCGAGATCCGCGCCCGCAAGTTCTGGCGCGTCGCCTTCCTGATCCCCTTCATGCTGAGCCCGGTCGCCGTCTCCTGGATGGTGGGCAAGTCGCTGATGGAGGTCCGCTTCGGCCCGCTCGCCCGGCTCGCGAAGGAACTCGGCTGGAGCCAGCCCAACTTCTTCGGCTCGGGCTGGGCCGCGAGCTTCAGCATCGAGGCGCTGGATGCCTGGGTCTCGATCCCCTTCATCATGATCCTGCTGCTGGCCGGCCTGCAGGCGATGCCGAAGGACGTGCAGGAAGCAGCAAGGGTCGATGGCGCGACGCCCTGGCAGTCGTTCTGGAAGATCACCTTCCCGCTGATGCTCCCGGTATCGGCGACCGCGGTGATCTTGAGGATCATCTTCAAGCTGAAACTCGCCGACATCGTCATCAACATGACCTATGGCGGCCCCGGCGGCGCCACCGACACCGTCTCCAGCTACATCTTCCGACAGTACCGCGACCGCTCGAACGTGGGCTACGGCACCATGCTGGCGATGTTCTACCTGGTGCTGATCATCATCTTCGTCACCTTGCTGCTGAACTTCGTCAGCAAGCACATGAAGAAGGTGACGTGATGACCGCCGCGGAGATGACTTACCAAGGCGCCGCCGAGACGCCGGCCCAGCGCAACAAGCGCCTGCTGGGACGCTTCGGCATCTATGCCGCGCTCATCTTCTGGGCCTTCGTCTCGCTGTTCCCGGTCTATTGGACCATCACCACGACCTTCAAGACCGCGCGCGACGTGACCCAGGGCAACATCGTGCCCTTCGTCGATTTCCAGCCGGCCTGGATCGGCTGGCGCTCGCTCGGCCTCTCGCCGGACACGATCAACCAGGTCTCGACCGTGCGCGACGAATTCCTCGGCCGCTTCCTGAACAGCATCTTCGCCTCGGTCGGCGCCTCGCTGCTGGCGGTGCTGATCGGCTCGCTGGCCGCCTACGGCCTCTCCCGCTTCCAGTACAAATTTCTCTGGATGCGGAACAAGGACATCTCCTTCTTCTTCCTCTCCCAGCTGATCCTGCCGCCGGTCGTGCTCGCCCTGCCCTTCCTCGTTCTCTACAAAGAGCTGGCGCTGCTCGACACAAGGATCGGCATCATCCTGCTCTATACATTGACGGTGCTGCCGATCGTCATCTGGATCATGCGCGACCAGTTCGACACCATCCCGGTCGAGCTCGACGAGGCGGCGCAGGTCGACGGCCTCTCGGTCTGGGGCGTGTTCTTCCGGATCGTGATGCCGATCGCGCTCCCCGGCATGGTCGCGGCCTTCATCCTCTCGCTGATCCTCTGCTGGAACGAATATTTCTTCGCCGCCCTGCTGACCGGCACCAATGCCAAGACCCTGCCGGTCATGGTCGCCAGCCAGACCGGATCGCAAGGCATCAGCTGGTGGGCGATGGCGGCCCTCGCCACCTCGGCGATCGCGCCGCTGGTGGTGATCGGCATCGTGCTCGAGCGCTACATCATCAAGGGCCTGACCGCCGGCGCCGGGAAGTAGACGACAGAAAGCAGAAAGCGGAGAGGATGGGCCTCTCCGCTTCCGCTGATCACGCCTCCTCTGATGATGGTGGTGGTCGGCGTGGAACCTCGTCGGCTGCGCTAGCGCAGGCCACCCTTCCGGCCGGCTTCGGCAGCCCGCTCGCGGTTGAACTTGAAGTTGCCGCCGCTCACTTGGCCGCCCTTGTGGCCGGCTGCGGCTGCGCGCTGCGGATCGTTGCGGAAGTTGCCGCCGCTCTCATGGCCGCCCTTCGCTGCGATTGCGCGTTGCTTGTCTTCATCCATCGAGGCGAAACCACGTCCTCCTGTCTGCGCCATCCAACTCTCCTTCACTCGGGTTCTGACAAGCGACGTTGTCCGCCGCTCTTAACCAAATGAAGGCCATCCGGCATTGTTCCGGTTTGCGAGACAGAAAATTGGCCGCCCAATCTCCGAAAATTCTCGGAGCGAACAGCGCGTTGCGCTAAGCGTCGAGTACCGGTTTCAGCGCGACGGTCCGGATCTCCGCGCCGTGAATCGCCGTGAGCGGCGTCGAGCGGCCGGCGATCTCGGCGGTCAGCAGCCGGTGCAGGTCATCCACCGTGAAGACCGGGCTGCCGGCGAAATCGAGAATGACGTCGCCCTTGCTGAGGCCCGCTTCCGCCGCCGGGCCGCCGGATTGCACTTCCAGAATCTGCACGCCCGAGCCCTCGGCGCGGCGCAGGCGTCGCGCCAGCCGCGCATCCAGCATGATGGTCTGCGCGCTCAAGCCCAACCGACTGCGGCGCACCCGGCCGTCCTTCATCAGCCGCGTGGTCACGTCAATCGCGGTGTCGATGCCGATCGCGAAGCACAGGCCTTGCGCGCGGCCGATCATCGCCGTGTTGATGCCGACCACCCGGCCGTTGCCGTCGGCCAGCGCGCCGCCGGAATTGCCGGGGTTCAAAGGCGCGTCGGTCTGGATCACGCTTTCGATCAGCCGCCCGCTCGGGCTCCGCAGCGTCCGGCCGAGGGCGCTGACGATGCCGGCGGTGACCGTCGCCTGGAAGCCCAGCGGATTGCCGATCGCGATCACCAGTTGCCCGACCTTGAGCCGGCCGGAGCTGCCGAAGCTGGCATGCGGCAGGCCGGCACCCTGCAGCCGCAGGACGGCGAGATCGGTCGCCGGATCGTCGCCGATCAGCTGGGCGTCGAACTGCCGCCCGTCGGTCAGGCTCCCGGACAGCTTCGCCGCCCCGCTCACCACATGGGAATTGGTCAGCAGATAGCCGTCCGGCGCGAACAGCACGCCGGAGCCGGTGCCGCCCCGGCTCTTCTCTCCGGGATGGGCGAGGATATGCACGACCGCGGGCCCGACCGTCTCGAAGGTCCTGGAAACCCGGGCCGAATAGGGGTCCAGTTCCTCATCAGGGCGGGACCCGACATGTTCAAATGAATCGTAGGGCATGACGGTTAGATGGGCGTCGAAACGGGCCGCCGCAAGCCCGCGCCCCAGGTCCGGCCTATGGGCGGGGCCAGCACTGCACTTGCCGCAACCGCCCGATCGGGCCAAGCTTGCCGCCATTTCCAATGGGGAGGGAGATCATGACCACCGTCCGCGGCGGGCTCATCCAGATGAGCCTCAAGGCCTCCACCGACCAATCGCCGGAGGAGATCCGCAAGGCGATGCTGGACGCGCATCTGCCGCTGATCGAGCAAGCGGGCAAAAAGGGCGTGCAGGTGCTCTGCTTCCAGGAGGTCTTCACCCAGCCCTATTTCTGCCCGAGCCAGGATGCCAAATGGTATGCCGCCGCCGAGGCGATCCCCGACGGCCCGACCACCCGGCTGATGCAGGAGCTCGCCCGGAAACACCAGATGGTGATCGTGGTGCCGATCTACGAGGAGGCGATGACCGGCGTCTATTACAACACCGCCGCGGTGATCGACGCCGACGGTGCCTACCTCGGCAAGACCCGCAAGACCCATATCCCGCAGGTCGCCGGCTTCTGGGAGAAGTTCTTCTTCAAGCCGGGCAACACCGAATACCCGGTCTACAAGACCCGCTACTGCAAGCTCGGCGTCTATATCTGCTACGACCGGCATTTCCCCGAAGGCTGGCGCGCGCTGGCCCTGAACGGCGCCGAATACATCGTCAATCCCTCGGCCACGGTCGCGGGATTGTCCGAGCATCTCTGGAAGCTGGAGCAGCCGGCTTCGGCGGTGGCCAACGGCTGCTATATCGGCGCGGTCAACCGGGTGGGCAAGGAAGCGCCCTGGAATATCGGCGAGTTCTACGGCCAGAGCTATTTCGTCAACCCGCGGGGCCAGATCGAGGCCATTGCCAGCAGGGACAAGGACGAGCTCATCGTCCATGACATGAACTGGGACCTGATCCGCGAGGTCAGGAACACCTGGCAGTTCTTCCGCGACCGCCGGCCGGAGACCTACGGGCCGCTGACTCGCATAGAGTAACCAGGGTGGAGTGAGCGGGCGGGATCTAGGCCTCGCCCAGCCAGTCGCGGGCGAGGCCGTAGCGGACGATCTCGGCGCGGGTCTTCAGGCCGAGCTTCTCCATCGCGCGCGACTTGTAGCTTTCGACGGTCTTGATGCTCAAGCCCAGGCGGGCCGCGGCCTCCTTGTTGGTGTGGCCCTGGGCGGCGAGCTTCAGCACCGCCTCCTCCCGCTCGCTGAGGGCGAGGCCTTCGCCCGCTGCACCCCGGCCGGCATCGGCCTGGACGAACTTGCCGGCGATCACGGGATCGACATAGAGCCCGCCGCCATGGACCGCGCGGATCGCCCGCACCATTTCCTCGGCGGCGGAGCGCTTCAGGAGATAGCCGCGGGCGCCCGCGCTCAACACCTTCTGCACATAGGCGCGGTCCTCGTGAACGGTGAGGACCAGGATCTTGGCCGCGTCGCGCTCGCCGCCGACGCGCTGCACCAGGTCGAGGCCGGAGAGGCCCGGCATCGAGATGTCCATGACGACCACATCCGGCTTCGCTTCCAGGATCAGCGCCAGGGCGGCATGGCCGTCGGCGGCCTCGCCGACCAGCTCCATTTCCGGCGCCGCCTGGATGAGCGCCTTCACCCCCGCGAGAACCACCGGGTGATCATCCGCCAGAGCGACGCGGATCCTCGGCATGTTGTTGTCCCGCCCCGAGCTGCCTCGGCTCATTTAACATCGGAGCCGCAGCCGAAGGCAATCCTAGGCCAAAGGCCCAAGCGGCCGGTTCAAGGCTCCCGCGATGCGCCGTCCTGGTCCGCCGGCAGCAGCCGCTCCATCGGCAGCGCGATCAAGACCTTGGTGCCGAGGCCGGGCGCCGTTTCGACCGACAGCGCGCCGTCATGCAGCTCGACCAGGCGGGCGGCCAGCGGCAGCCCGATCCCGGCCCCGCCATGCAGGCGCGCCCGCAAGCCATCGACGCACTCGAACGCCTTCATGGCCCTGTCCAGTTCCGCCGGCGCCATGCCGATCCCGGTATCGGCGATCGTGATCACCAGATGCGTGGTGAAATCGACCGAGACGCGGACCGCGCCCTCGGTCGGCGTGAACTTGACCGCGTTGGAGAGGATCTGGTCGAAGACCTGCCGCATCCGGCGACGGTCGCCGCGCAGCCGCGGCAGGTCCGCCGGGATATCGGCCGAGACCGAGACCGCGCCGGCGGCCTGGCGCCGGATATTCTCGATGCAGCAGCCGAGCATGGCGTTGAGATCGATGACGTCCTCGGCCAGCGCGACCTGCTCGGTGTCCAACGCCGCGAGCTCGAGGATCCCGCTCAGCATGGTGCAGAGCTGGTGTCCGGCGAGCTCGATCGCGCCGGCATATTCCTTCACCCGCTGCGGGTCCACGGCGCCGCCGCTCCGGATCAGCGCCGAGAAGCCGATGATGGCGTTCAGCGGCGTGCGGAATTCATGCGACATGTGGGCGAGGAAGTTCGACTTGATCCGCTCGGCGAACTCGGCGCGGTCGAGGGCGTGCTTCAGATCCTTCTGCTGGCGCGTGAAAACCTCGGTCATGGGATCAGGCAGCCCGGCATTGCGCATGGACGCGTGCATGACCTGGGTCCAGGAAGCGGCGGCGGACATGCCGTTGCCCGGCGAGGTCGTGCGCGCCGGAATCCGGCTGCGCCTTGGAAGGAATGTGTCGTGCATCTCTGGGCATCCATCGTCTCCGCCATCATGGCGGGCCAACCGGCATCGCAACGAAGTTAGACCTCGGGCACTCTGCAGCCTGATCGATACCATCGAGGTTAGGCGGGCATACCCAGGCCAGCCAGACGGAGAATACCCGGAAGCCTGCCCGTGAAATCCTGGCACGCCACAACTGCCGATACCCGAGACGGCACGCGACCGCGCCTCGGGCCGCGAATCGCTCCGACCAAAGGAGGAGGGTCGACCGACCAAAGATGGAGAGGGCGTGTTTTGAGTTTGGGCTCTAGGCTTCGTCGAGCCAGCCGCGGCTCTTGCCGTAGCGGACGACCTCGGCGCGGGTCCGCAGGTCGAGTTTCTCGGCCGCGCGCGCCTTGTAGGTCTCGACCGTCTTCACGCTGATACCGAGCTTCTCGGCGGCCTCGCGGTTGGTCCAACCCCGGGCCGCGAGCTTCAGCACCTCCTCCTCGCGCTCGCTGAGCACGATGCCCTGCGCGGCGGGTTCGGCGGCGTTCCTCTTGGCGAGCATCTTGTCGGCGATCGCGGGGTCGATGTAGACGCCGCCCGCATGGACCGTGCGGATCGCGCGGATGAGCTCGTCGGCGGCCGAGCGCTTCAGCACGTAACCGCGGGCGCCGGCGCTCAGCAGCTGCTGCACATAGGCGCGGTCCTCCTGGGCGGTCAGCACCAGCACCTTGGTCGCCGCATGATCCTGCGCGATCCGGTTGGCGAGCGTGATGCCGCCCATCTCCGGCATCGAGATGTCGATGATCGCGATGTCCGGCGCCTTGGCATTCAGCACCTGCAAGGCCGCAGCCCCGTTGTTCGACTCGCCGGCTACCTCGATATCGGGGGAAGCATCGATCAGCGCTTTCATGCCGGCGAGAACGACCGGGTGATCATCCGCCAGGACGACGCGGATCTTGGCCATGCTAGCTGCCGTTGAAGGCGGTCAAAGTCTTCATCCTCCCGTCGGTGGGGGCTTGCGGCGCCGGCTCCGGCACGCGGCGTCTATCGTCTCGACGGATCTTGGTATGAGGATAAGGAGCGGCCGCCGCCAAGCGATAGACGGGCGAAACCTTGCGCGGCTGTAAGGGATTTCCCGGCGCGCCGTTCAGGCCGATTCGGCCACCGGGATGCGGATGTAGAGCGTCGTGCCGGCGCCGGGGCTGCTGTCGATCGACAGCGTGCCGCCGACGACGGCCAGCCGCTCGGCGATCCCCGGCAGGCCGAGCCGCCCCTGGGCCGCCACCGCTTCGACGTCGAAGCCGCGGCCGTCATCCTCGATGATCACCTGCAGCGTGCCGTCATGCAGTTCCAGCACCAGGCTGACCGTGCTGGCCGCGGCGTGGCGCAGCACGTTGGTCAGGCTTTCCTGCACGATGCGATAGACCGTGGTCTCGACGTCATCGGCAAAGCGGCGGGTGAGGTCGCCGGCATGGTAGTCGACCCGGATGCCGAACCGCTCGCTCCAGTCGCCGGTATAGGTCTCCAGCGCCCGCAGCAGCCCGAGGTCGTTGAGCGCGGTCGGGCGCAGTTCCCAGGCGGTGCGGTGCAGGTTGCTGCCGATCTGCGCGGTCAGCGCCTGCAGCCAGCGCAAGGTCGCATGGCCGCGCTCGTCGGCAAGCACCGGCTCCAGGCTCTTCAAGCCGAGCGAAAGCCCGGTCAGGTCCTGGCCGGTCTGGTCGTGGAGATCGCGGGTGATCCTGAGCCGCTCCTGCTCCTGGGCGGCGATCATCCGCTGCAGCAGGCGCAGGCGCTCCTCCTCGGCTTCTATCTTCTGCGCCTGCAGCGAGAGCTGCGCCGCCTGGGCTCGGCGCAAAGCCGCCTCGGCCCGCACCGTCGGCGTGATGTCGCTGCTGACGCCGCGATAGCCGAGAAACTTGCCCTCCGCGTCGAAGATCGGCTTGCCGCTGGTGGTCACCCAGACATCCGTGCCGTCGGCGCGCTTTGTCCGGTAGCGGAAATCGCGGAAGGGCTTGCGTGCCTTCAGGATCTCAAAATGCTGCCGCCATTTCTCCGGCTCTTCCTCGATGTCGGTGGCGAAGTCCCACCGGCCCTTGCCGATCCGCGCGGCCGGATTGATCCCCCAATCCGACAGCGCGGCGGGAACCACGCTGAAGCGGTGCTCGACATCGGTTTCCCAGAACCAGTCATAGGCGGTCTCGGCATAGTCGCGCATGCGCTGCTCGCTGACCTGGAGCGCGTCCTCGGCGGCTCGCCGCGCGGCGATGTCCGACTTCAGCTGCGCGTTGGCCTTGCGCAGCTCCTCGTAGGCCGCGCCGAGATCGGCCGAGGCCGTGTTGATCGCCTGGGTCACTTCGTCGAGCTCGTCCGGCACCGGCGGCGCGGCACGCTGCAGCCGCAGTGTCTGCAGCGGATGGTCGACGCGCAAGCCACGCAGGAAGGCGGCGATCCGTTGCAGGTGCCGGGTGATCAGCTGATGCACGATGAACAGGATGAACGCCGAGACGATGAAGGTCTTGGCGCCCTGGGCGACGCCGACCACCAGCAGCCGCTGAATGAGCTCCTGGCGGACGTCGCTGAGGCTGGCTTCGACGGTCAGCGTGCCGATCTGGCGCGGCGTGCCGCCGACCTGATAGATGATGGGAAACTCGCGCGTCTTCACATCGCCGGAATCGCGCTGTCCGGCCTCGATCCGCAGGGGAGAGGCGGCGACGCCGCTCTCGGATACCTCGGCATGGGTGATGGTGGGCAGGCGCAGGATGCCGTCGAGCTCGGCCTGGATCTGGCGCGCGTCGACGTTCCAGAGCCCCTCGGCCAACGCGCCGGTATAGCCCGCACCGATCTCATCCAGGCGCGCGTCGACCGCGTCGACCCCGCGCCGGTAATCCAGGTAGAACTCGATCGAGGTCAGCACCAGGGTGACGGCCGAGCTGAACAGCACCACGACGGCCAGCAGGCGAAGCCCGATCCCCGAACGCCCCCGCAGCAGGCGCGGCACCAGGCTGCCGATCCCGCGACGCGGCTCGGCGGCTTCGGTGCTCTTTTCCCGCAAGGCAACCAGTGTCCGTCACTCCCTCGGTCACCTGGGGAATTCTAGACCAAGGGCGAGTTGGGCGCTATCGCAACGGGATATGCAGCAGCGGCCTACTGGCTGCCGGCCTTGATCTGCGCCCAGAGCTGATCGACCAGCAGCTGCAGCTCGGGCGCCAGCGGCTTCACCAGGGTGAGCTTCGCCTTCACCGCGTCGGTCGGAAAGATCCGCGCATCCGCCGCCAGCGGCGCATAGACCGCACCATAGCTGCCCGGTTGGGCATTGGCGTAGCCCATCTCGCCGGCCGTGGTGGCGATCATCTTCGGCTGCAGCAGGTGGTTGAGGAAGGCATAGGCGGCGTCGGGATGCGGCGCATCCTTGGGGATGGCGAAGGCGTCGATGAAGGCCAGTCCGCCCTCCCGTGGCACCACATAGTCGATGACCGCCGGCACCTGGCCGGCTTTCGGCGCGGGCTCGGAGGCTTTGAGCTTGTTGGCCGCCTGCACGGCGTCGCCGTTCCATTCGGTGGCGAGGCAGAGCTTCTTGGCCGTGAGGCCGCTCACCAGGTTGGCCGAATCCAGGGTCCGCACATAGGGACGGATCTTCTGCACCACCGCGGCGGCGCGCTCCCATTCCGGCTCCGTGGCCTTGTTGGGATCGAGGCCGAGGTAGCGCAAGGCCATCGGCAACACCACCATCGGGTCGTCGATCAGTCCGATGCCGCAGCCCTGCAGCTTCTTGGCGAAGCGCGGATCGAACAGCAACGCATAGGAATTGAGCGGCGCGTCCTCCGCCCGCTTCTTGACCAGGTCGGTGCGGAACGCCAGGCCGATGGTGCCCCAGAGGTAGATCCCGGCGGAAGCGGTCGGAAAATCCGCGCTGCTGAGGAGCTTGGTCAGGGCCGGGTCCTGCCCGGCCAGCGCCGGCAGCCGGGCGGCATCCAGCGGCTGGAACTTGCCCGCCTGGATCGCCTGGGAAAGCTGCGGCACGGCCTTCAAGACGACGATGTCATAGCCGGTATTGCCGCCGGCCAGCTTGGTCGCCGCCTCGCTCGGGGTCTCATAGGTCTCGACCATCGTCTTGGTCCCGGTCGCGCGCGAGAACGACTCGAGCACGGTCGGGCTCAGGTAGCCGTTCCAGGCATAGAGCTTGACCAGCTTCTGCTGGGCCAGGACGGGATTCTGGAAAGCCGTCATCAGGACGGCCAATGGGACAACCAGGGCAACGATCAGCGCGCGATGGGACATTCAGCCAGGAGGTTTCAAAAGGTGCATGAAAAAAAGGAATGAACGCGCGCGACAATACCACGCGGCGCCTGTTGTTTGCGACCGTTTCGGTCTGATACCTTCCGGTCCGTGTCCAGGTATTCCGCCTTTTCCCTCCTCCGTCACGCGCTCGATCCCGACCTGCCCTGGCCGCGCGCCTGGCGTTCGCCCGAGCCGAAACGCAGCTACGATGTCGTGATCGTCGGCGGCGGCGGGCATGGCCTCGCGACCGCCCATTACCTCGCCAAGAATCACGGCATCCGCAATGTCGCGATCCTGGAGCGTTCCTATATCGGCTCCGGCAATGTCGGGCGGAACACCACCATCATCCGCTCCAACTACATGATGGGCGCCAATACCGGCTTTTTCGAGCATTCGCTGAAGCTCTGGGAGGGCCTCAGCCACGACCTCAACTTCAACTGCATGGTCTCGCAGCGCGGCCAGGTCGTGCTGGCGATCAGCCCGGTGCAGATGGATGTCTTCGCCCGCCGCGGCAACATCATGCGGTTGAACGGCATCGACGCCGAGCTCCTCGACCGCGGCGAGGTGATGAAGCTCCTCCCCTATCTCGACTATTCGAAGGAGGCGCGCTGGCCGATCTGCGGCGCGATCCACCAGCCGCGCGCCGGCACCGCGCGGCACGATGCGGTGGCCTGGGGCTATGCCCGCTCCGCCGATATGGCCGGCGTCGACATCATCGAGAATTGCGAAGTCACCGGCTTTTCGATCGAGAACGGCCAAGTGACCGGGGTCGAGACCTCGCGCGGCCGCATCCATGCGGGCAAGGTCGCGATCGCCGTCGCCGGCCATACCTCGCATGTGGCGAAAATGGCCGGGCTCAGGCTGCCGGTCGAGAGTCATATTCTGCAAGCCTTCGTGACCGAGCCGATCAAACCGATCGTGCATCACGTCGTCTCCTGGGGCGCCGAGCTGTTCTATCTTTCGCAATCGGACAAGGGCGGCCTGGTCTTCGGCGGGCATATCGACGGCTTCAACACCTATACCCAGCGCGGCCAGTTCGCGAAGATCCGCGACGTCGCCGAATGCGCCGTCTCGCTCATGCCATTCGCCTCAAGGGTTCGCCTGCTGCGGCATTGGGGCGGCATCCAGGACATGACCCCGGACGGCAGCCCGTTCATCTGCAAGACGCCGGTCAAGAATCTCTATCTCAACGGCGGCTGGTGCTACCAGGGCTTCAAGGCGACGCCGGCCTCCGGCTGGACCTTTGCCCACACCATCGCCCATGACGAGCCGCATGAGCTGAACCGCGACTTCAGCCTCGACCGCTTCGAGCAGGGCAATGAGCTCGACGAGTTCGGCATCGGCAACTGGACTTATAAGCAATGAGACTCCCCTGCCCCCATTGCGGCTTGCGCGACTATTCGGAGTTCCGCTACGGCGGCGACGCCTCGAAGCAGCGCCCGAAACACGGCAGCGGCGATCTCAAGGCCTGGCACGATTACTATTTCCTGTTCGACAACCCGAAGGGCCCGCACCGGGAATACTGGCAGCATGTGCTCGGCTGCCGGCGCTGGTTCACGCTCTCGCGAAACACCGCGACGAATGAAGTGGGAGAGGCCAAGTGACCTTCCGGCGCCTCCCCCCCGACAAATTATTGGGCGGCGGACGCATCGACCGCACCCAGCCGGTCGGCTTCACGCTCGACGGCAAGTCCTACCAGGGCTTCGCGGGCGACACGCTCGGCTCGGCGCTGCTGGCGAACGACGTCACCCTGCTCGGCCGCAGCTTCAAGTATCACCGCCCGCGCGGCATCATGTCCGCCGGCGTCGAGGAGCCCAACGCGCTCTTCACCTTGCATGACGGCGCGCGCACCGAAGCCAACATCCCCGGCACCGTGGTCGATCTCACCGAGGGGCTGACGGCGCGGACCCAAAATGCATGGCCCTCGGTCGAGCTCGACGTCATGGCGGTCAACCAATTGGCGGCTCCGCTCTTCCAGTCGGGCTTCTACTACAAGACCTTCATGGGCCCGACCAAGGGCGCCTGGATGTTCTACGAACCCTTCATCCGCCGCGCCGCCGGTCTGGGTGCGGCGACCGAAGCCGCCGATCCGGACCGCTACGAGACCCGCTTCGATTTCTGCGAAGTGCTGGTGATCGGCTCGGGCGCCGCCGGAATCGCCGCGGCGTTGAGCGCCGCCCGCGACGGTGCGCGCGTGGTGCTGGTCGAGCAGGATTCCGC
Organism: Dongia sp. agr-C8; assembly: GCF_054658695.1. Lineage (NCBI taxonomy): Bacteria > Pseudomonadati > Pseudomonadota > Alphaproteobacteria > Rhodospirillales > Dongiaceae > Dongia > Dongia sp. agr-C8. The sequence continues at coordinate 118,421 of NZ_BAAGHZ010000001.1, read as the reverse complement.
ACTCGGCGGCGGGTTGCTGTCCGATCCCGCGCAGGCGGAATGGCTGAGCGCACGCCTTGCCGAGATTGAGCAGGTCGCGAACATCCGCGCGCTGACGCATACCAGTGCCATCGGCCTCTATGACGACAACCTGGTCGTGCTGGTCGAGCGCCGCGATCACCGGCAGCCCGATCCCGCCAAGGGCCAGGCGCGGCAGGTGCTGACCATGCTGCAGGCCAAGGCGATCGTCTTTGCCACCGGCGCCATCGAGCGGCCGCTGGTCTTCGCCAACAACGATCGGCCGGGCGTCATGCTGGCCTCCGCCGTGCGCACCTATCTGAACCGCTTCGGCGTCGCGCCCGCGGGTCGCGCCGTGATCGCGACCAACAACGACACCGCCTATGCCGCCGCCTTCGACCTCGCAGCCCAGGGCATCGAGGTCATCGTCGCCGACAGCCGAGCGACCGTCGCCGCCGATCTCATGCGCCGCAAGGACATCGAGATCCTGGCCGGTACTTCGGTGGTCGATGTGAAGGGCAAAGGCACCCTGCATGCCGTGCTGCAAGGCGCGGAAGAGCGCACCGTCACCTGCGACGTGGTCGGCGTCTCCGGCGGCTGGTCGCCGGTCGTGCATCTGACCAGCCATAACGGAATCAAGCCGCGCTATGACGCGGGCGTCGTCGGCTTCGTGCCGGGCGGCTTTGCACCCAGTCATTTTGGCGCTGGCGCGGTCCTCGGCACCTTCGGCCTCAACGCCGCGATCCGAGAAGGCATGGAAGCCGGCGCCAAGGCCGCCGGCATTGCGCCGCATATGCTGCCCGCAGCGGCCGGTGAAGACCGCCCCTACGCGATCGTACCGACCTGGATGCCACCCAAACGGAAGGGCAAGGCCTTCGTCGATTTCCAGAACGACGTGACGGCCAAGGACATCAAGAACGCGCATCAGGAAGGCTATCACTCGGTAGAGCATCTGAAGCGCTACACCACGCTCGGCATGGGCACCGACCAGGGCAAGACCTCGAACATCATCGCGCTGGCCGAGATGGCGGAACTCCGCGGCCTGCCGCTGGAGCGGGCCGGCACCACCACCTTCCGCCCGCCCTATACCGGCGTCTCCCTGGGTGCCATCGCCGGCCGCACCATCGGCGGCCATTTCCGCCCGACCCGGCGCTCGCCGCTGCACGACTGGCACGCGGCCAATGGCGGCGTGTTCATCGATGCGGGCTTGTGGAAGCGCGCCTGGTATTACACCTGGGCCGGCGATACGCCGGAGACGGCTTACGTCAAGGAGATGGAGCTGGTGCGGCGCGGCGTCGGCATCTCCGACGTCTCCACCCTCGGCAAGATCGACGTGCAGGGACCGGATGCCGCCGAGTTCCTCAACCGCGTCTATGTCAACGGCTTCGCCAAGCTCCCCGTCGGCAAGGCGCGCTACGGCGTGATGCTGAACGACGACGGCGTGGTGCTCGACGACGGCACCACCACGCGCATCTCCGAGACCCAGTTCTACATGACCACGACCACGGCCCAGGCCGGCGAGGTCATGTCCTGGCTCGAATACCTGCTGCAGACCCAATGGACCGACTTGAAGGTCCATGTCGCCTCGCTGACAGACGAATGGGCCGGCATGGCGATCTCCGGGCCGAAATCGCGGGCCGCCCTCGAGCGCGCCTTCCCTGGCGTCGATGTCTCGGACGCGAAGCTGCCCTACATGGGCTGCCTCGACTTCAGCTTCGAAGGCGCACCAATCCGTTTGCTGCGCCTCTCCTTCTCCGGCGAGCTGGCCTATGAGGTGCACCTGCCGGCGGATTTCGCCATCGCGCTCTGGGAGCATTTCCTGAAGACCGGCGCGCCGCTCGGGCTGAAGCCTTACGGCCTCGAGGCGCTGGCCAGCCTGCGCATCGAGAAGGGCCATGTCGCCGGCCTCGAGCTCGACCATCGCAACACGCTGGACGACCTCGGCCTCGGCAAGATGGCGGCCAAGGAGAAGCCCTATATCGGCAAGGAACTCCGGCAGCGCCCGCTCTACCAGGCGCCGGAGCGCTGGAGCCTGGTCGGCCTCGAGCTCTTGGAGCCGGAAAAGCGGCTGCGCGGCGGCGCGATCCTCTTCGCCAAGGATGACGAGATCAAGGGCCATGGCCGCGGCTACATCACCTCGGTCACCTGGTCGGTGGAATTGCAGAAGACCATCGCGCTGGCGCTGTACAACGGCGGCCAGAAGCATATCGGGGAAGAAATCGTCTGTGCCTTCCCCTTGAAGAATGAGCTGACACGCGCGCGGATCGTCAGCCCGCATTTCATCGACCCCGAAGGGAAGCGCCTCCATGCTTGAGAAGCGATCCGCGCTCGCCACCGCGCATCCCTTCGCCTGGGCGGCTCTGACGCTTGGCGAGGTGCGCGACTTCACCCTCACCCAGGTCGCGGGGTTCGGCGGTTTCGAAGCGGATGTTGCCGCGATCGCCGGCGCCCTGCCGCAAGCCAACGATCAGGCGATCGAGAGCAACGGCCGCACCATCTTCCGCACCGGTCCGCAGAGCTTCTGGTTCGTGGGCCCCGCCAACGACGCTCTCGCGGCGAAGCTGGCGGGGAGTGCCGTCGTCACCCCGCTCTCCTCCAGCCGCACCCGGATCTCGATCGAAGGCCGCGCCGCGCGCGACGTGCTCAGGAAGGGCATTCCGACCGACCTGCACGAGAGCGTCTTCACGCCGGGCAGGTTCGCGATGACCGGCCTGCATCACACGCCGGTTCTGCTCCACTGCACCGCGCCGCGGCGCTTCGAGCTCTACGCGATGCGGACCTTCGCGCTGGATGTCTGGGAATGGCTCGAGGACGCCGCGCTCGAATTCAAGTGACGCGCTGATGGCCGGCGTTGGGGCTTGGCTTTCGGGCTCAATCCATATATAATAGTGTGTGAATCGCCGGCCAGCTGCGGCGAAGCTCTTTGCGGGCTTGCATGTACAGTGCATGGACGGATTCCGACCCGCCGCCGATCACTGGGCGTTTATGCTGCACTGCATCGCAGACCGGACGCAGACAAAACACGGCCTCGGACCGACGCAGACGACCGCCCAGACTCTCGTGGAGTCAGATACTTCCGGTGAGAGAATAGCGGCGGGGCGTCCGTGTCGGCGGGAAGATCAAAGCACCCGACTGAGCTTCGCCTGATACTTGCCGGGCGTACCGATGGTCATCGTGTCGCCGGCGACCTCGAACTTCCGCTCCTGCACGCTGCCGAGATAGTCGGCCATGTTGCTGGACTCGACCGTCACGCTGACCTTGTCGCCGCTGACTGAATAGGGGCCGAAATAGCACATCAGCGATTTCGCGATCTCGTCGGGAAAGCCCCCGTCGTTCGGGCTGCGGCCGAGCTGAATGAAGGCATGCCCGGTCGCATCGAACACCGCATAGCCGGTCGGCTCGGCGCCGAGCGGCTGGCCGGCGACGCCATCCTTGTTGAAGCGCGTGAAGGAGACGACACGCCAGGTGCCGATGAGATTGTTTATCGAGGTCATGACGCCGCCTCCTCCTGTCTCGTCATGGCCGGGCTTGACCCGGCCATCTGGTGCCGCGTGGAGAGAGATCCCCGGGTCAAGCCCGGGGATGTCGATTTCTCTGCGACTGTTGCTACGACCGCATCCTCTTCCCCTCGGGGTCGAACGGCGGGTCGATGATGATGGTGGCCTTGCGATTCTCGCCGATGATCTCGATCTCGAAGGCGCCCTGCCCGGTTTCGCCGGCAAGCTCCTTCGGCACATATCCTTGCGCCATCGACTTGTCGACATAATGCGCGTAGCCGCCGGAGGTGACCCAGCCGACCACCTTGCCCTGGTGCCAGATCGGCTCGTCGCCGAGCACGTCGCAATCGCCGGCGTCCACGATCATCGAGACCCGGCGCAGTTTGCCGCCGTTGCGCTTCTCCTCGGTCGCGGCCTCGCGGCCGATGAAATCGTTCTTGCTAAGGTCGATGAAGCGGTCGAGCCCGGCCTCGAACACGCCATAGATCGGCCGCAGCTCGCGATACCAGGTCGGGAAGTTCTTCTCCAGGCGCATCGACAGCAGCGCCCGCATGCCGAAATTGACGATGCCATGCGGCTTGCCGGCCTTCATGATCGCCTGGTAGAGCCGCCGCTGATATTCCGGCGCCACCCAGATTTCGTAGCCGAGGTCGCCGGTATAAGTGACGCGGTTGATCAGCGCCGGGACGTTGCCGATATCCATCGACCGGTGGTCCATGAACTTGAAGGCGGCGTTGGAGACGTCCTCGTCGGTCATCGCCTGCAGCACGTCGCGCGACTTCGGCCCGGCGACCGAGAGGCCGACCAGGCCCATGTCGTAGCGGTGGACCCTGACCGAGCCGTCGGCCGGCAAATGCTGCTCGAACCAGCGCATGTGATATTTCTGCGCCTGGCTGGAGCCCCACATGTAGAACTTCTCGTCGGCCGCTTTCGCAATGGTGAAGTCGCCGATCAGCTTGCCGCCCGGGTTCAGCATCGGGGTGAGGATGATGCGCCCGGTGCGCGGCATCTTGTTGGTCATCAGGCGCGAGAGGAAGCTCTCGGCGCCCGGGCCCTCGAAGCGGTACTTGGCGAAGTTGGCGATTTCGGTGACGCCGACGCCGTTGCGCGTGCCGAGCACCTCTGCCTTCACATGCTTGAAGTCGTTGGAGCGGTGGAAGGAGACGATGTCCTTGGGCTCCACCCCCTTCGGCGCGAACCAGAGCGGGGTTTCCAAACCCCAGGAATCACCCATGACCGCGCCTTGCGCGAGCATCGTGTCGTAGAGCGCCGTGGTCTGCTGCGGACGTGCCGCGGGCAGCTCCTCGTTCGGGAAGCGGACCGAGAAGCGGCGGGCGTAGTTCTCGCGCACCTTCTCATTGGTGTAGCTGCGGGTCGCCCATTCGCCGAAGCGGGCGACATCCATCGCCCAGACGTCGAAGCCGGGATCGCCGTTCACCATCCATTGCGAGAGCGCGAGGCCGACGCCGCCGCCCTGGCTGAAGCCCGCCATGACCGCGCAGGCGCACCAGAAGTTCCTCAGGCCCTGCACCGGGCCGACCAGCGGGTTGCCGTCGGGCGAGAAGGTGAAGGGGCCGTTGATGACGCGCTTGATGCCGGCATTCTCCAGCGCCGGGAAATGCTTGTAGCCGAGCTCGAGATTGGGCGCGATCCGGTCGAGATCCGGCTGCAGCAGCTCCTGGCCGAAGGTCCAGGGCGTTTCGCGCGGCTGCCAGGGCACGCAGGCCTGCTCATAGGTGCCGAGCACCATGCCCTGGCGCTCCTGGCGCATGTAGATCTCGGACTTGAAGTCGATGATATGCGGCAGCTCGTGGCCGCGCTCCTTGTTGTAGGAGATCACCTCCTGCATGTCCTCGGTGACGAGGTACATATGCTCCATGGCGAGCACGGGGAGCTCCAGGCCGACCATGCGGCCGACCTCTCGGGCCCAGAGACCGCCGCAATTGACGACATGCTCTGCATGGATGTTGCCTTGGTCGGTGATGACGTCCCAGCTCCCGTCCTTGCGGGCCTGGAGATCCTTCACGCGGGTGCCCTGGTAGATCTCGGCGCCGGCGATCTTCGCCGACTTGGCATAGGCGTTGGTGGTGCCGTTGGGATCGAGGTTGCCGTCGGCGGCGTCCAGCATGGCGCCGACGAAGTATTGCTCCTCCAGCATGGGATGCATCTTCTTCGCTTCCGCCATGGTCAGCATCTCGGTCTCGAGGCCGAGATAGCGGGCGCGGGCATGGGCCATCTTCAGCCATTCCAGCCGCTCCGGTGTCTCCGCCAGAATGAGACCGCCCGACCGGTGCAGCCCGCAGCTCTCGCCGGAGATCTTCTCCAACTCGTTATAGAGTCCGATCGTGTAGCCCTGCAGTTTGGCGACATTGGGGTCGCCGTTGAGCGTATGAAAGCCGCCGGCGGCATGCCAGGTCGAGCCCGAAGTCAGCCGGTCGCGCTCGACCAGGACCACGTCCTTCCACCCCGCCTTGGTCAGGTGGTAGAGCACGGAACAGCCGACGACACCGCCGCCGATCACGACTACACGGGCTTGAGACTTCATGGATCGATCCTAAGGAGTTGGTGAAAACGGCCTTTTTGGTCCTTGGCGGCAGAGGCTAATCGGCCGAAAACCCCTAAGCCAATGCGTTTTTTGTTACCGAATAAGGGCTTTTCCTGAATTTCCGGATTGTTAGGAATCACCCTATAAGTTCGCCCCATGAGCGACTTCCGCCACCATTTCCGGCTCTGGGCCCTCGGCACCCTGGTCATCATGGTGACTTTGGGCTCGCTGACCGGCTTGCTGTTGCGCCAGTGGCGCGACGGCGAAGCGGCCGGCCCCTCCGGCAGCACCCTCGGGGTCTTCGCCTGCGCCCTGCTCCTCGGCCTGATCGCGGTCTGGTTCCGCAACGGCCACCGGCTCTGGCTCGCCGCCAAGGCGCGTTAGGTGCTAGAACTCCCGGAGTCGTAACCTCCTCCGGCGGAATTTCATGTATCGCGAAAATGTCTTGAAGCGGCGGCTCGCCCAGGGCGAGTCCGTGTTCGGCTGCTGGGTCGATACCGGCAGTTCCACCGTCGTCGAGATCCTCGGCCATGCCGGCTTCGACTTCGTGGTGATCGACCTGGAGCACGGCCAGGGCGATATCGCGACCGCCACCGAGATGATCCGCGCGGCGCAGTTGACCGACATGACCGCGGTCATCCGCGTGCCCTCGAACGATCCCATCTTCCTGAAGCGGATCCTGGAAGTCGGCGCCGACAGCCTGATGATCCCGCAGATCGAAACCGCCGATGAGGCCCGCGCAGCCGTCCGCGCCTGCCGCTACCCGCCCCAGGGCGCCCGGGGCTATGCCGCGCCGGTGGTGCGCGCCTCCTCCTACGGCAAGGTGAAGGACTACATCCACCGCGCCAACGACAACCTGCTGCTGATCCTGCAGATCGAATCCCAGTCCGCAGTGAAACACGCCGCGGAGATCGCCGCCGTCGAGGGCGTCGATGTCGCCTTCATCGGCGTCAATGACCTCGGCGGCTCGATCGGCCGGCTGGAGCAGCTCGACCATCCCGACGTGCGCAAGCTGGTCGCCGAGGCCGAGGCCGCGATCAAGAAGTCCGGCCGCATCATGGGCACGGTGCCCAGCGCCGGCGCGACGCCGAAGGAGCTCTTCGCCGCCGGCTACAAGATGGTGCCGCTGGCGGTCGATGTCGCCCTGCTGCGCGATGCGGCCTTGGCCTGCGTGCGCGACAACGCGCCCTCGGGCAAGACGGTCGGCGAGGCCAAGCGCTACTAGAGGAGCGGCGGCGTCTGGAACAGGCGCACCCGGATGCCGCCATGCGACACCGGATCGCCCGGCGGCCGGAACGGCAGGCCGGTTGCCTCGGCCAGCGGCACCTCGTTGGTGATGATGCCGACCCGCCAGCCGCTGAATCTGGCGAGCAGAACCTGGCCGAGCGCGCGATAAAGCGCGGTTAGTTGCTTGCGATCGCCGATCCGCGCGCCGTAGGGCGGGTTGGCGATCACCAGGCCCGGCTTGCCTTCCGGCGGCGTCAGGTCGCTGATCGCCTGCTGCTTGAATTGGGTCAGTGACGCGACGCCGGCGCGTTCGGCATTGGCCCGGCTCATCGCCACCGCGCCCGCGTCGCGGTCGCTGCCATGGAACTTGACGCCTTCAGGGAGCGCCACGGGCTTGCCGGCACGCAGCCGATTCCAGGCAACGGAATCGAAAGTTTTCAACTGCTCGAAGGCAAAGCGCCGCGACCGGCCAGGTTTCAATCCAGCCGCGATCTCCGCCGCTTCGATGACGAATGTGCCGGAGCCGCACATCGGGTCGACCAGCGGCTCCGCGCCGTCGAAGCCGCATTGCCGCAGGAACAGGGCCGCCAGATTCTCGCGCATCGGTGCCTTGGCAACGGCTTCCTTGTGGCCGCGCTTGTGCAGCGACTCGCCCGAGGTATCGACACTGATGGTGCAGAGGTCGTCGTCGATCCGCACCTTGACCACGACCTCGGCATCTTCGGAGACCTGAGCGCCGAGCGTGTCCTGGATCGCCTTGGTCACGCGCTGAGCCGCGGCGCCCTGGTGATAGATGCGCGAGGCCTTGCAGGACGCCTCGACCCAGAACGGCTGGTCGGCGCGCAGGATCTCACCCCAGGCGACTTTGCGCGATCGCTTGTCGAGCTGGGCCACATGCATCGCGCGAAACTCGGCAATCCGCGCCAGCACGCGGGCGGCGCCGCGCAGTTCCAGGTTCGCGCGCCAGACCTCGGGCCAGCCGCCCTGCACGGTGACGCCGCCCTTGATGATCCTGGGGTCGCGAAAACGCTTCTCGCGCGCCTCGGCGGCGAGCGCAGTTTCCAGGCCCGGCGCGGTCACCAGGAAGATCTCGAAATCGGCGGAAGTCGTCATATGCGCCGGACCCTAGCACAAAGGCCGGGCGATGCACCCCCGACACGGCTAGACCTCGAGGAACCCACGCATCGTCGGCTGCGGAGTTCGGCGGTCAGCGCTCCAGCCAGACCCGGACGTGCTTCTGGTCGTCGTCGTTGCGGCCCCAGAAGAAGCCGTGCTCGTCGTTGTAGCCGCGATATTCGAAGGGCGCGATCTCGGCTTCCGCCAGGGTGATCGCCTCCGCCTTGCTGGGGACACTGCCGGAAAGCAGCGTCTGGTCGCCGCCGATCTCGAGTTTGAAGACCTTGAACATACGAGCCTCCATCCCTGTTTTGATCAGTGTCCGGAAGTTCCTAACCGCCGACAAGTGACAAGACGTCGCTTCAGAACGCCCGAGCGGCGCCTGCGGTTGCTTCGCTTTGTCTTGCGGAGGAAGAACTGGGCTGGCTGGGGCGCCAGGATTCGAACCTGGGATGGCGGGACCAAAACCCGCTGCCTTACCGCTTGGCTACGCCCCAATGCCTGGGATGCGCGGAACGGACCGGATGGGGTCGGTTCGGCGGGCCGCACCATAGTCAAAGGCCGGGCGGTCTGCAACTTCCCAGAAACCACCCCTAAGTGCATAGGACAGCACGAAGATTCGCTTCCGACCGGCGTAGCTTACAGTAAATGCATCGTGACGCCGCCCGGATCAGGCGAGGATGCAGCCGGCGCATCCGGTCTGGTGCGAGCGGGGTGGCAATGCTGCGGATCTCGATTGCGGTCTTCGGGCTGTTGCTGACCCTGTCGGCCCTGACACCTCTTGCCGCCCAGACCCAGGCGCCGGAACCGGCGCAGCCCCAAATCCGCGAGTTGCTGCGCCTGCTCGAGGATCCCGGGGTCAAGGCCTGGCTGCAGTCCCAAGGCACCGCCGCCACGGCGAAGCAAGCCGAAGCTGCCGCGGACAGCCCCATGGCTTCGCCTTCCGGATATTTGGCCGGGCGCATCGCCGCCTTCCACCAGCACCTGACCGGCCTCGTCCAGGCCTGGCCGACCCTGCCCGACCAGTTTGCCGCCGCCGTCGCGACCTTCCGCGGCGAGATGGAGGGCAGCCGGTTCTGGCAAGTGCTGATCCTGGTCGTGCTTTCCGTGACGATCGGCTTGGTGGCGGAGGCGCTGCTCAAGTCCCGCGCCCTCGGGATCACGCCCTGGATCGAGGGCCAGATCCGGGCCGGGACGCGGCTCAAGTCCGCCGGCCTGCGGCTCGCCGTGGCGGTCGCGCAGCTGCTGGCTTTCGCGCTCGGCAGCTTCGTGATCTTTGCGCTGATCGACCTCCCGCCCATGATGCGGCAAAGCCTCGCGGGCTATCTCTTCGTCTTTGTCCTGGCGCGGGCGGCGCTGCTGCTCTGCCGCTTCTTCACAGCACCGGACGATCCGCCACAGCGCCTGCTGCCGATCGACAGCGCCGCCGCCCACCACTGGTCGCGCCGCCTCGCGATCATGGTCGGCTGGTTCGCCTTCGGCTGGGTGACGGCGACGCTGCTCACGCATTTGGGCTTCTCCCTGTCGGGGCGGCAGCTGATCGCCTATTTGCTCGGCCTGGTGCTGCTGGCGCTCTGGCTCGAAGCGGTCTGGCGGCGGCCGGAAACCCAGGACGCACGGCGGCGCGCCATCAGCCTGTTGCTTTCGGCCTATGGCCTGCTGCTCTGGCTGCTCTGGGCGGCCGGGTTGATGGCGGTGTTCTGGCTCGCAGTCGTCGCCTGCGCGTTGCCATTCGCGATCCGGGTTTCCCACAGCGCGGTCACAAGCCTGATGCCGCCCGCGGATGCCGCAACCAGGGAGTCGCAAGCCGCGACCGCCTATCGCGTGCTGGCCGAGCGCGGCTTGCGCGCCGGCCTCGTCATCGCCACGGTGCTGCTGTTGGCCCATGCCTGGCACTTCGACCTTACCAGCCTGACCGCCAACGACACGCTTGGGACGAGGCTGCTGCGCGGCGGCGTCAGCGCGATCATCCTGTTTCTCGCCGCGGACATCGCCTGGCGCATCACCCGCGCGCTGATCGACTACAAGATCAACGAAGGCCCGGGCGACACGCTGCCGGCCGCGGCCAAGCGCTCGCGGCTGCGGACGCTGCTGCCTATCCTCAGGAACGTTCTGTTCGTCATGCTGTTCACCATGGCCGGCCTGATGGTGCTCTCTTCGATGGGCGTGCAGATCGGGCCCCTGCTGGCCGGCGCCGGCGTCGCCGGTGTCGCGATCGGCTTCGGCGCGCAGACCCTGGTCAAGGACATCATTTCCGGCGTGTTCTACCTGCTGGACGACGCGTTCCGGGTCGGTGAGTACATCCAGAGCGGCAGCTACAAGGGCACGGTGGAATCCTTCTCCTTGCGCTCGGTGAAACTCCGGCACCACCGCGGGCCGCTCTACACCGTACCCTTCGGCGAGCTCGGCGCGGTGCAGAACATGAGCCGCGACTGGGTGATCGACAAGCTTACCGTCACCATCACGTATGACAGCGATCTGGCGAAAGCGAAGAAGCTGATCAAGCAGATCGGCAAGGACCTGGCCGCCGAGCCCGATTTCAAGCCGCACATCCTCGAGCCATTGAAGATGCAGGGCGTCGAGCAGTTCGGCGATTACGGCATCCAGATCCGCATGAAGATGATGACCAAGCCGAACGAGCAGTTCACCATCCGCCGCAAGGCGCTGGCGCAGATCAAGACTGCGTTCGACGAGAACGGCATCCGCTTCGCCTCGCCGACCGTCCGGGTCGCCGAGGGCGGCAGCGTCGCGGCGGCGGCACAGCAGGCGGTCGCGCTGGCAAAGCCCGCCGCGCCGCCGGCCTAGTCCTCAGCGCCGGACGCGGAAGTTCTCGAACTGCCAGGGATCCTTGCGGTCGAGATTGGGCTCGGGGAAGAGCACGTCGCGGTCCTTCAAGGGCGTCCAGTCCGACCAGCAGCCGACCACCGGCCCGAGATAGGGCCGGCAGACCTCCATGATGTAGTCGTGGTCGATGTCCTCGGGCTCGACCACGCCACGGTCCGGGTTCTGGATCAGCCACATGGCGCCGGCCAGGACCGGAGAGGCGATCTGCGGCGAGGTCGCGTTGAACTCCGGCCCCATGACCCGGCGCGCCTCGTGGATCGAGAGCTGCGAGCCGTACCAATAGGCGCCGAAATCGCCCATCAGCAGGCAGCCCAGCTCGTCGATTCCGTCCTCGATCTCCTCGCCCAGCAGGCGCACGTCGTCCTGCATCTTGAAATTCTTCATCTGGAACTCACGCACCGACAGCACCGCGTCGTTGCACGGGTGATAGGCGTAATGCACGGTCGGGCGATAGACCGGCTTGCCCTTCTCGGTGACGGTGAAATAGTCCGCCGTGCTGATCGATTCGCCGTGGGTGATGAGATAGGCGATCATCGGCCCGCCATGCGGCGTCCAGGAGCGCATCTCGGTGATGCAGCCGGGCTGGCGCAGGAAAATGCCCGCCTTGCAGCCAACCTTGTGCTCGACGGCATTCTCCGGAAGCTTCTTCTCATGGGTGCCCCAACCCAATTCGGCGGGCTGGCAGCCCTCGCCGACGAAACCGGGGATCGACCAGGTGTTGACGAACTCGTTCGGCCGCTTCGGCACGGCGGAGACCTGCAGGTCATGCTCGGCGACATGGATCACCTTCACGCCGCAGCTCTGCATCAGCTTGGCCCAGCCCTCGCGCGTGGTCGGCTTCTTGGCGTCGAGGCCACGGAACCGTGCCACGTCGAGCAGTGCCTGCTTGATGAAATGCGAGATCAGGCCCGGGTTGGCGCCGTGGGTCAGCAGTGCTGAGGGGCTGCCCTTCTTGAACTTCTTGCCGAGCTCGAGCGCGGAGTGGCGCAGGAAATAGTTGGTGCGCTCCTCCTCCGGGATCTTGGCGTTGTCGTAATAGCCGGCCCAGGGCTCGATGCAGGTGTCGAGGTAGAGCACGCCCGCCTTCGCGCACCATTCGATGAGGGCGAGCGAGGAGACCTCGACCGAGAGATTGAGGATGAGATCGCCCTTGCCGACATACTTCGCCAGCGTCTTCGCCAGGTTGTGGTCGAACAGCGGGTTGACCACGTAGTTCAAGCCCTGGGCGATGAAGCGCGCGGCGTCGGCGGAATTGTCGACCGCATCAACCACCGTGATCCGGCTCATCGGCATGTCGAAATGGCGCTCCAGGAGCGGCATCGTGCAACGGCCGACGGAGCCGTAGCCGATCATGAGAATGCGGCCCTTGTACGGGAACTTGGCGGTCATCCCCCACCTCTTCTAAGAAAGACAGAAGGGGTCCCGTTACGGGAAATCGCCCCGCCCCGCAAGAGAATTTTACGCTAAACCCCTAGCGGCGCTTGGCCATTCCATCGCCATGCGCGGGCACAGCGGAAGCATATCCGCCTTCGCGGACGGCCGCGCATCTCGCGCCGATTGGAGACAGATGCCCGGATCAAGTCCGGGCATGACGAGAAGTCAAGACTTTGCGTCGAAGGCGGTGAACTCGTGCGCGATCGAGGCCTCGACCAACGCCTTATAGGCCGCGACGACGACTTCGGGGTCGCAGCCCAAGCGCTGCGCCTCGGCCCGCACCTTGGCGAGCACGTCGGCCACCCGCGCGTCGTCGCGAACCGTGTCGCGCTCGGCTTTGATCCGCGCCGCCTCGTCGATGTAGTGCAGCCGCTCGGCGATCAGGGCCACCATGCGCCGGTCGATCGCGTCGATCGCGGCGCGGACTTCCTTCATGTCGGCACAGGCCGGAAGGCTTGCGGAATCGTCAGCGAGAGCGGCCGATTTCATGGCGGTCATCCTGTGTCGATCCCCGGTCAGATAAGGTCAAACTGCCGCAATGTCCATGCGGCGGCCGGTCCCACCACTCACGCCTGCTTCGCGTCGATGATGCCGCGGCGGATGGCGCGGGTGCGAGTGAACACTTCCTGCAGCTTCTCGCCCTCGCCCCAGCGGATCGCGCGCTGCAAGGCGGTCAGGTCCTCGGTGAAGCGGCCGAGCATCTCCAGCACCGCCTCGCGGTTGTTCAGGAAGATGTCGCGCCACATGATCGGGTCCGAAGCGGCGATGCGGGTGAAGTCGCGGAAGCCGGTCGCCGAGAACTTGATCACTTCCTGCTTGGTCTCGTCCTCGAGGAAGGTCGCGGTATCGACGATCGTGTAGGCGATCAGATGCGGCAGGTGCGAGGTGATCGCCAGCACCTGGTCATGATGCCCGGCGGCCATGATCTCGACCTGGCTGCCCAGCCCGACCCAGAGCGCCTTCAGCCGCGTGATCGCGTCTTCATCGGTGCCGGGCGGCGGCGTCAGCACGCACCAGCGGCCGTGGAACAGCTCCGCGAATCCGGATTTCGGGCCGGAATGCTCGGTGCCGGCGAGCGGGTGGCCGGGGATGAAATGCACGCCCTCGGGCAGCGACGGCCCGAGGTCGCGGATCACCGCCTGTTTCACCGAGCCGACGTCGGAGAGGATGGCGCCCTTCTTCAGGTTCGGCGCCACCATCGGCGCGAGGTCGGCATAGGCGCCGAGCGGCACCGCCAGCACGACCAGGTCGGCGTTGGCCACCGCCTCGCCGGCGCTGGCGCAGTAGTGGTGGCCGAGCTCCAGCGCCTTGGCGTCGCGCATGGCATCGGCGCTGGCGTCGTGGATCGCGATCTCGCGCGCCAGGCCCTTCAGCTTCAACCCGCGGGCGAAGGAGGAGCCGATCAGGCCGATGCCGATGATCGCGACACGATCGAAGAGATGGCTCATTGCGTGGCCGCCCGGTTGACGAAATCGGCCAACGCCTGGGCGCAGGCCTTCACCGCCGGTTCCTCGGCGATGGTGATGCGGAGGCAATCCGGCAGGCTGTAGGCGCCCATCTTGCGCACGATAATGCGGCGCGACTTCAGGAACTCGTTGGCGGCGTCGGCTGAGAGTTTGGGATCCTTCGGGAACTGCACCAGCAGGAAGTTGCAGACGGAAGGATGCGCCTTCAGCCCGATCTCGTTCACCCGGGCGCTGAGCCAGGGCAGCCAGTGATCGTTATGCGCCTTGGCCTTGGCGGCATGCCCGGTATCGGCCAATGCGGCAACGCCCGCGGCCAGCGCCGGCGCCGGCGTGTTGAACGGGCCGCGGATGCGGTTCAGCACATCGGCGACCGCGGGCGGGCAGAAGGCCCAGCCGAGGCGCAGAGCCGCAAGGCCGTGGATCTTCGAAAAAGTGCGGCTCATGACCACGTTGTCATGCGACTTCACCAGATCGGTGCCGTCGCAGTAGTCGGGCTTGTCGACAAACTCCGCGTAGGCCGCATCGACCACCAGCAGCACCTGCTCCGGCAGGCCGTCGCGCAGCCGCTTCAGCTCGGCGGCGCCGATATAGGAGCCGGTCGGGTTGTTCGGCTCGGCGACGAAGCAGATCTTGGTGCGCGGCGTGACATGGGCCAGCAGCGCATCGACGTCGGTCTTGAGATTCTTCTCCGGCGCGGCGACCGGCTTGGCGCCGACCGACTGGGCCGCGATCGGATAGACCAGGAAGCCGTGCTGCGAATAAAGCACCTCGTCGCCAGGCCCGGCATAGGCGCGGGTCAGGAGCTGCAGGATCTCGTCCGAACCGGCACCGCAGACGATCTGCGTGGGATCGGCATCGATGGTCGCGGCCAAGGCTTCGCGCAGCGCGGTGGCGCCGCCGTCGGGATAGCGGTGCAGCTCGCTGGCAAGTTCTCGATAGGCGGCGATCGCCGCCGGGCTGGCACCGAGCGGGCTCTCGTTGGAGGACATCTTGTAGACCGGGCCGTCGCCGGGGAGCGCGTGCTCGCCCGGAACATAGGCCGCGATGTCGAGGATGCCGGGACGGACGGTGAGGCTCATGCCGCATCTCCCGACGTCGCTTCCGGCCCGGACTCTACTTTCGGCGGCTCGGCTGCCTTCGCGGGCTCGGGCGTCTTCGCGGGCTCGCCGGCCAGCTCCGCGGCGGTCAGCGGCACGGCATAGCCGCCGATCGCGATGACGCGGGATTCAGGACCCAGCGCCTTGGCCAGGGCGGAGAGGCGCGCGTCGTCCGGCGCCAGGAAGCCTTCGACCTCGACCACCTGTTGATCCGGACCGCCCAGCTCCTGAAAGGCCTGGATGAAGACGGGGGTGAGCTTCGCGGTGTTGAGCGCGTCGCGCATGGCGCTGCGGCTGACCGGCTCGCGGGTCTCGGCCACCAGCAGGCCGCGGTCGTGGTCGGTCGGCTCGTTCGGCGTGGTGCCGATGACCAAGGCCTGCAGCCCGCGGCCGCGCTGGTTGCCGGGATCGCCGAACGGCAGGCGCGCGATCACATGCGGCACCCTCGGCTGCTTGACGGCGATACGGCGCCACCAGGGATCGCGGTCGCCCTCATGCGGCAGCGGCAGGACGGCCACCGTCGCCTGCCCGTCCAGCACCGCGGAGATCGCGTGGTTCAAGCGGTCGAAGCCGAGGATCGGCACCCGGCAGCCGTAATGGTCGCGGGCGATATCCCAATAGCCCGGCTCCTCCGGCGGGTTGTAGACCGCGACGACGAAGGGGCCCTCGACTTGCAGCAGGGCCGAGATCATCTCGCGCCACATCCGCACCATCACCGCCTTCGGCAGCTTGCCTTTGTGCCGCGCGATCAGCCGGCGCAGGATCTTCGCCTCGCGGGCCGGGCGCACGAACTTGGCACCTTCGCTGGGCGTGCGGCCGATCGGCTGCGCCTTGGCCTTCACCTCGCCCACCTGCACGGCGAGCTCGGTCCGCTGCATCAGCAGGTCGTGCAGCTGGGTATCGACACTGTCGATCTGGCGCCGGAGGGCGGCAAGCTGGTCGTCGTGTTCGGCCATGGTCCAGGGTCTAGCTCTACTCTATTTCCGGCAGCGCGCGGGCGGCCCAACAGATAGCGGCCAAGCACAGGGAATGCAAAGAAAACATTGACATAGGGGGTGTGCGCCCCGGCATTCAGCCGATTCGCCAGGGGGTTACCGGCTGTTGCCCCGGGGCCGGATCCCGAGCATCGCGACCGCGGCTGAAGATCCGGGGCGCGCGCTATCCGAGACTACCGGACGTCGATATCCGCGGCGAAGCGCTTCAGCACGTCCTGCAGGCCGGCGTTCAAGGCCGCGACCGCACCGTCGATCGAATGGTCGGCCGAGGGGGTCTCGGCGCGGTAAATCTTGCTCATGATCAGCTGGTCGGTGCTCTGGTCGATCACCGAGAGCTCCAGCTCGATGATGCCGCTGTCGTTCTTGTCGCCGGCGGATTGCTCCAGGCGCTTGATGTCGCCTTGGATGCGATAGTTGGCGCCGATGCGGAGCTCCGACGGGACCACCTGATCCGCCGCGCCGGCCGAGCGCAAGTAGGCGACCAGCTGGTCGCGGATCATCGCGGTCGGGAGCTCGGTCCAATAGGCATAGTTGCGCTGTTCCAGCTTGGTCCCGCCGTTCGCGGTGTAGAGCAGCGGGCGCTCGCCGGTGACGCCGTCGGCGCCGAGCGGCGCCGCTTCGACAATGCCGGCGAAGGGATGCGCCAGCTTCTCGGTCGCGGGCGTGGCGACCAGGCGGAAATACTGCTCCTTCGGCACGGTCGGCGCCGCGCAGGCCACGACCAGGGCGATGGCGGCAAGCGGCAGGAGCTTCAGGAAGCGCCCCATCTCACTGCCCTCCATTCGGCACGGGCGTCAGGCCCTTGTCGGCCTCGGGGCTGCCGCCGGAAATCAGCAGGCCCGGATTCTGCCGGATCAGGCGGCTGAACTCGTTCATGTTCCGCGTGGTTCCTTCGAGGTTGTTGGTGATCGCGTCGATATTCGCCGAGACCGTGCGCAGGATGTATTCGAGGTCCGCCGTCGATTTGTCGACATTCTTGGAATTGCGATCGACCATGGCGTGGATCGATTCCGCGACGCCGTTGACCTCCAGCGAGAGCCGGTTCAACTGCGCCAGGGTCTTGTCGGCGTTGAGGCTGGCTTTGTCGAGATTGGCCAGGATCTGGTCGACCTGCTTGACGTTGCCGTCGGAGAGGACCTTCTGCAGCTGATCGACGCTGACCTGCATGCTGGTGGTCAACTCGGTGACGTTGGCCGAGATCGTGTCGAGATGGCCGCTGGCATTGGCGATGAGGCCGCGCACGTCGCCGCCGACGCCGCCGATCTGGCTGTTGGCGGTCTCGGTCAGCGTCTTGATCGAGGTCTTCAGCTGTTCGATCAGCGGAACCACGCCGCTGTCGAGCAGCGCGCCGACCCGGCCGGCCAACCCGGACATCAGCGCGAACATGTCGCCGGCGCCGGTGCCGGGGATGTCGCCGCCGACCGCGATCAGGTCGTCCGACTTGCCGCCCGAGATGTCGATGGTCTTGGCGGCAAGGAAGCTGGAAGCGCGGATGCCGGCCTTGGAATCGGCCGGGAACTTCCAGTCCTTCTGCACGCCGATCATCACGCCGAAGCGATACTTGCCGTTCTCGTAGGTCGGCACGATCTTATCTACGGTGCCGATCGGGAAGCCCTCGTAGCGCACGACGGTGCCGTATTTGAGGTCGGTCACGTTGTCGAACAGGACCCGGTAATGGTCGCGCGGCCCGGTCTGCCCCGCGATCAGGGTCAGGGTCACGATCAATGCGACGATCATCGCCGTCACGAAGACGCCGACCGTCACATAACTGATGGAATAGTTCCGCATCGATCCCCTGTTCCCCTACTCTCTTGCCTCAGTCGCCGGTCCGCTAATCACCCGTCAGGCGCCGCAAATATTCCGCCGGGTCGACTTCCTTCTCAACCGAGCGACGGTTCAAGAGGTTCTGCACCCGCTCGTTGGTCGAGCTGCGGATCTCCTCGACCCGGGCGCTCGCCAGGATATGGCCCTGATCCAGGACGGTGATCCGGTCGGCGATCTTGAAGGCGCTGTCGATGTCATGGCTGACCACCACCACCGAGATGTCCATCGCCTCGCGCAGCTTCAGGATGAGATCGTCCAGCGCCGAGGAGACCACCGGATCGAGGCCCGACGAAGGCTCGTCCAGGAACAGGAGCTTCGGGTCCATGACGATGGCACGCGCGATCGAGGCCCGCTTGACCATGCCGCCCGAAAGCGCCGAAGGCATCAGCGCACCGAAGCCCGAGAGGTTCACCACCTCGAGCTTCATGTTCGCCATGATGTCCATGGTCTTCTCTTCGAGCCGGGTCAGCTCGCGCAACGGCAGCTTCACGTTCTCGGCGACGGTCATCGAGCTGAACAGGGCGCCGAACTGGAAGGCGACGCCGATCTTGCGCTTCAGATCCAGGAGCTGGTTCGGTTTCAGCGATCCCATATCCTTGTCGAGCAGCTTGACCCTGCCCGGCTGCGGCGGCATCAGGCCGACCAGGTGCCGGAGCAAGGTGGTCTTGCCGGAGCCGGAGCCGCCCATGATCACCATGATCTCGCCGGCCCGGACGTCGAGGTTGATGTCGTAGAGCACCTGGCGCGCGCCGAAGGAGAAGTCGAGATGATTGACCTCGACCACTTTCGGCCGCGCCATCAGCTCGGCCTCGGTCGGGCGATGCGCGGTCGATTCCGCGCGCAGGGCCGCGATGTGGTGCAGCGCGTCGATCTGGTGCTGGGTCTGGTCCGCGGATTCCATGCCGTCACCGCGTCGCGATATAGGCGAACAGCATGTCGGCCACCACGATCATGCAGATCGACTGCACGACCGACATGGTGGTGACCTTGCCGACGCCCTCGGCGCCGCCGGAGACGCTGGAGCCGTTGACCACGGCGACCAGGGCGATCAGCACGCCGAACAGGGTCGCCTTGCCGATCCCGTGCCAGATGTCGCCGGTCTTCAGCACGGTGAGCGAATCGTTGACGAAGGCGCCGAGCGAGGAGTTGAGCGCCGCGGAGACATAGAAGCCGGCGGTGAACTCCGAGACCAGGTTGGCCCACATCGCGAGGCAGGGCAGCATCAGCGCGAGCGCCACCACCACCGGCGAAACCAGGTAGCGCACCGGATTGATGCCCATCACCTGCAGCGCGTCGACTTCCTGGTTGATGGTCATGGTGGCGAGCCGCGCCGCGATCGCCGAACCGGACCGGCCGGCGACCAGGATCGCCATGATCAGCGGCGAGAACTCGCGGGCCACCGAGAGTGCGATGCCGATATAGGCATAGGCTTCGGCGCCGAACAGTCCCAGGGAGTACAGCGACTGGATCGCCAGCATGAGGCCGATCGTACCGGAGAGCAGGGTCGCAATCGGCAGGGCAGCGACGCCGATCTGCTGCATCTCGTGGAAGATCATCCGGATCCGCACCGGCTGGCGCCGGCGCCAGCCGACCAGCAGCCAGTAGAGCGATTCAGCAAACAGCGTCGCGCCGTAGCCGATCTGGTCGAAAAAGCCGGCGGAGCGCCGGCCGATTTCTTCAAAGCCCCGGATTGCGACGTTCATGACAATTCAGCGTCAATGGCCGGACGAACCCGCATTCGCGGCGGTCGCCGCAGCGAGATCGGTGTGGATCTGGAACACCTTGTCGAGCCGGGCAAGCTCCAGCACCCGGCGCACCCGCTGGCTGACCGCGACCAGCGCAAGGTCGCTCTTCTGCTTCTTCGCGACCTGCAGGCCTTCGACCAGGCTGGCAATGCCGGAGGAGTCGATATAGGTCACCTGGGAAAGGTCGACGAGCACGGTGCGGCCCTTCTTCAGGGCGTCCAGCAGGGCACGGCGCACCGCCCCGGCCTGCTCCAGGTCGATCTCGCCTTCCAGGGCAACGATCAGGCGTCCTTCGCTTTCGGTGATGCCGGCGACTGCCATCTCAATCCTTCTTCCGGCGCTTGACCAATTCCAACAGATTCCCCTCGCCGTCCGGCAGGGGAATGAAATTGGCGTCGTCCATCACCGCGCGGATGAAATGCGTGCCAAGGCCCCCCGGCCGGACCTCGTCCAGCGGCCGCGGCTTTATTTTAGCCTGATCGACCTTCGGGGCGAAATCCCTGATTCTCAACATCAAGCCGTCTTCCAGCCGGTGCACCGCCAGTGTGATATCGCCGCGCTGGCCCTCACCATAAGCGTGTAGAATGATGTTCTCTGCCGCCTCGCTGGCCGCCAGCTCCAGGTCCGCCACCTCGTCGTCGGAGAAGCCCGCGGCCTTGCCGGCCGCCGCCAGGACCGGGCGCATGAGCTTCAGCCGGTCGGCTTCCGCCGGGATGGTCAGGCCGAACATGAAATCGGAGCGGCTCTCGGCACTCGCGATCGAGGGGACCCGGCGCCAGATCTGGCCGGCCAGGGAATCGTCGATCGCCAGCAGAGTGATATCGTCCTTGGCGCGCCAGCCACCGCTGTTCAGCTCCTTGAGGATGCCTTCAAGGCGCTCGTGCAGCGGCCGGCCTTCGGAGAGGTTCAGCAGCATATCGACGCCCTCGGGGCCGAGCTCCTCCTGGTCGCCGTAGCGGTACTCGGTGACGCCATCGGAGAAGACCAGGAACATCTCCTTGTCGAGCCGCACTTCCTCCTCGGGAAATGCGACGTCGCGCAGGATCCCGAGCGGCGGCGCCGCGGCCTCGAAGCTGCGGAACCCGGCATGTGGCTTGCGCAAGATCGGCGGCAGGTGGCCGGCATTGGCGAAGCGCAGGAAGCCGCTAGCCGGATCATAGAGACCGGCCAGCATGGTCACGAACATGCCGCGGCTGGTGGTCTCGCAGATCTCGCGGTTGAGGATCGAGAGCAGGCGCGCCGGCGCGCGGATGGTCTTCCCCAGGCAGCGGAACAAGGCCGCGGTCTTGGCCATCAGCAGCGCGGCGTTCATGCCCTTGCCCGAGACGTCGCCGAGGCAGAAGGCGATGACGCCGTCCGGCAGGCTGAAATAGTCGTAGAAGTCGCCGGAGACCTCGCGGATCGGGCGGTTGATGCCCTGGATCGGCAGATCGGGGTCGGCCGGCGGCAACAGGCTGCGCTGGATTTCCGAGGCCAGTTCCAGCTCGCGCTTGATGCGCTCCTGCTCGACCAGCTGGTCGGCGAGGCGCGCATTCATGATGGCGAGCGCGGCGGCATTGCCCATGACCTGCAGCATGTCGCGATCGCGCAGGTCGAAGGGCTGGCCGTTCTGCTTGTTCAGGACCTCGACCGCGCCGATCGCCCTCTTGCCGACCTTCATCGGCGCGCAAAGGATCGAGCGGGTGACGAAGCCGGAGGTCGCATCGGCATTGGCGAAGAAGCCGGCGTCGCGCGAGACGTCCTCGACCGCCTCGATGCGGTCTTCCATCACCGAACGGCCGACGATGCCGTGGCCGGCAGGCACGCGCAGGCCCTCGATGCTGTTGGGGCCGAGACTGGCGCGGCAGACCAGGTCGCCCTTGGCCTCGTCCACCAGGAACAGGCTGCCCGCCTCCACTTTCAGGAGCTGCATCACGTTGCCCAGCGCAAGCCGAACCGTCGCCTCGACGTTGTCCGAAGAGGCGAAGGACCGCGAGAGCTCCGCGGCGAGGCGGAGCTCCTCGGCTTCCAACTTGGTTTCGCCGGGACTGTTCTGAAGCAAGGGCTAACTGCTCGACCGTTGCGTGATTCGGGTAGTCTATCAGCCCCGGGCCTTGGTCGCATCCCGCCTCTAACCGGTTCACGCCGCAGCGCAAAATCGCCGGTTATCATTTCCGCAAGGGGCCCGGATGTGTAAGCTTGGGCCAACCAGGGAGGGGAGAACCACGTGGACCCGACGCAGGTCGGTGCCGGACTGTCATTCGTCATCGCCGACGATCATCCGATGGTGCGGGATGCGCTGGCCTCGGCGTTGCGCAGCGCCTTCGGTGCGCCCGCGATCACCTTCGCCGGCAGCTTCGCCGAGGCGCAGGCGGCGCTCGGCGCGGCGCCGGAGACCGACCTCCTGATCCTCGATCTCGATATGCCGGGGATGCAGGGGTTGTCGGGTCTTGCGGCGCTGCGCGGTGCCTTTCCCACCATCCCGATCGCGATCGTCTCGGCGACCACGAATCCCGCGGCGATGCGCCAGACCATCGAGATGGGTGCCGCCGGCTTCATCCCGAAGCTGGCGCCGGCCGAGCGGTTCCTGGAAGTGATCCGCGCGATCCTCGACGGCGTCATCTGGCTGCCGCCCGAAGCCAGCGACCAGGCCTTGGCCGCCAACGATCGCGATATCGCCACCAAGGCCGCAAGGCTCACGCCGCAGCAGCACCGCGTGCTGCTGCTGATGGCCGAGGGCAAGCCGAACAAACTGATCGCCTACGAGATGCAGATCACCGAGCCCACGGTGAAGGCGCATGTCACCGAGATCCTCAGGAAGCTGGGCGCCACCTCGCGCACCCAGGCGGTGATCGCCGCGCAACGGCTGTCGCTGGAGCCGGTGCAGAAGGCGGTGGTTGCAGCCGAGGAGTGACTCTCCAACCGCGTCATGCCCGGGCCTAGCGGACGAATGTCCGCATTCGCGGACGGGTCCGGGCATCTCGATCCGAGCTTCATTCGGCACGAGAACCGCGGGTCAAGCCCGCGGTTGACGTGTGTCAGGCAACCGACTTCACGTTCAAGTGCGCCAGCAGGGCACGCAGTTTCGCCGGTTTCACCGGCTTCAGCAGCACGTCCAGGCCCAACGCGCGCGCCCGCGCGGCGACCGAAGGGTCGCGGTCGGCGGTGATCAGCGCGACGGGCACGCCGGGACCCCAGGCGGTGCGAAGCTTGGTCAGCTCCTGGATGCCATCGGGGCGGTCGTCGCCCAGGTGGAGGTCGATCAGCAGCAGGTCGGGACGCTCGGCGCCGACGAGCTTGGCCAGGAGCTGGTCGGCGTCATGCGCCGTGGCCGTGGTGCAGCCCCAGCTTTCGAGCAGAGCGGTCATGCCTTCCAGCACCTGCACGCGGTCGTCGATGCAGGCGACGAAGGGCGCGCGACTCAAGGCATCGGCGCGCGTCTCCTCCGACGGTGCGGCCAAACGGGCGCGGGTCTCGGAGAGGGCCAGCGGCACCTCGATGCCGAAGGCAGCGCCCTTGCCCTCGGTCGAGCGCAGATGCTGGTCATGGCCGAGCATCCGGGCGATGCGGTCGGCAATCGCCAAGCCCAGCCCGAGGCCGCGCTCGCCGGCGTCGTCGGTCGGGCGCAGGCGCGTGAACTCCTGGAAGATGGTCGCCTGCTGATCCTCGGGGATGCCGGGGCCGTTGTCGCAGACCTCGATCAGCAATGAGCCGCCGCGGCGCCGGCAACCGAGCAGCACGCGCGGGCGTGGGCCCCCGCTGCGGCCGTAGCGGATCGCGTTGGAGAGATAGTTCTGCAGCACGCGGCGGAGCAGCGCTACGTCGGTATCGACCCAGGCGGCGCTGCCGACCAGCCGGAGCTCGATGCCGTTGCGTTTGGCCACGGGCGCGAAGGCCTCGGTCAGCGATTGCAGCAGCGGGCCGATCGGGACCGGCCGCTTCTCCGGCTTGATCGCGCCGGCATCGAGCTTGGCGATGTCGAGCAGGGCGTCGAGCAAGGCCTCGACCGCGCCCAGGCCCAGATCGACCTTGCGCACCAGCTCTTCGTCGCGATAGCGCTCTGACAGCGCCGCGACGAACAGGCGCACCGCATGCAGCGGCTGCAGCAGGTCGTGGCTGGCGGCGGCGATGAAGCGGGTCTTGCCGATATTAGCATCCTCGGCGCGGGCGCGGGCGGTCTCGAGCTCGGCCGTGCGCTCGACCACGCGCTTCTCCAGCGATTCGTTCAGGGTCCGGAGCACCGTCTCGGCGCGGCGCCGCTCGGTGGTGTCGACATAGAGCAGGAAGAAGCCGACGACCTGCCCGCGCTCATCGAAATGCGGGATGTAGCTGCCCTGCGCCACCTCGATCTTCGCGTCGTTGGTCGGGAAGTCGATCTCGAAATTCTGCGGCCGGCCGTTCAGCACCTGGTCGATATGCGGCTTCAGGCGGCCGTAGCGGATGGGTCCCAGCACGTCGGCAACGCGCTGGCCTTCCGCCTCGTGCGGGCGGAGACGCAAGGCGGCCTGATAGGGCCGGTTGGTGAAGCGATAGCGCTGGTCGCGATCGACATAGGCGATCAGCACCGGCACGTTGTCGGTGATGATGCGGATCCGCCGCTCGCTGTCGCGCAGGGCCTCCGCGGTGCGCACGCGCTCGGTCACGTCGTTGGCGGTGACGACGATGCCGCCGCCGGACAAAGGATCGACGCGGAGCTCGGTGACGGCGCCGCTCGCCAGGCGGATTTCGCTGACCGGCTTCGGCTCCGGTGGCGCCACGGCGGCGAGCGCGGGCGCTGCCCGAGAGAGAGTCGCGACATCGATGCCGGCGGCGAGGGTCGCGCGATCCAACCCGGTCAGCATGGCGAAGCGCTCGTTCCAGACCTCGAGCTTGCCGGTCGGGTCGAAGACCGCGATGCCGAGGCCCATATGGTCGAGGGTCTTGCGCAGCACGTCGGCGTTGTAGCGGATCGCCGCAGTCGCCTCGTTCAGCATCTCGCGCACGGAGCCCGGCAGCCAGCCGGGGAGCCAGGCACCCTTGCGCCGTGACATGGTGACCACGACGCGCGCCGAAGCAGCACCGATGGTGCCGGAGAGCAGGCGCTCGGTGAACTCGGCCGCGGCGGCGCCCGAGAGATTCAAGCCGTGAAAGGCTTCCTCCGCCCGCTCGGGGCCGATGAAGCGAGCGGCGAGTTCGCGGAGCTGGTGCAACTCGTCCTTGGGGGCGGTGTGCTGCGCCCGTGTCTTTGGCGTCGCCTCGTCGATGAAGGCGGCGGCCTGCTGCTTGTCGCGCGCGGTCTGGCGCGCCAGCAGCGAGCCCAGAATCAGCAGCGCCACGTTGACCAGGAGGCTGAGCACGAAGCCGCGGGGCATTGGGTCGAACCAGCCGAGCACGCCCCAGGGCGGCAGGGGTGCAGCTTCGCCCGGCTGCATGGTCGGCCAGAGGATCGCCCAGAGCCAGACCACGAAGCCGCCGAACAGGCCGAGGATCACGCCGTGCCGATGGGTACCGCGCCAGTAGAGGCCGAGAATCAAGGCGGGTGCCAGATTGGCGACCGCGCAGAAAGAAACCAGACCGATGGTGGCCAGCGGCAGCAGGCCGGCGATGGTCTTGTAGAAGGCATAGGCAGCGAGCAGGATCACCACCACCGCGATGCGGCGGACCAGCAGCGCGAGACGACCGAGATCGGCATCCTGATGCCGGCCGCGCAGCAGGAAAGGCATCACCAGCTCGTTGCCGACCATGCCGCTCAAGGCCATGCAGGCCACCGCGACCATGCTGGTCGCCGCCGAAAGGCCGCCGATGAAGACGAAGGTCGCGAGCCAATTGGCGCCGTCGCTCAAGGGCAGCGAGAGCACGTAGGTGTCCGGGATGCCGCTGGCGCCGAACAGCACCTGCCCGGCCATGGCGATCGGGACCACGAAGGCGTTGATCAGCAGCAGGTAGAGCGGGAACAGCCAGCGGGCTGTCGAGAGGCTCGCCGGGTGATCGTGCTCCACCACCGCGGCGTGGAACTGGCGGTCGAGGCAGAGGAAAGCGAAGCCGGAGAGCAGCGTTATGGCCAGCCAGTTGGCGTTGAAGCCGGAGGTCGCAAGCTTGCCGGCACCGGAGATCGCCTGCGACTGCGCCACCAGGTCCGCCGGGCCGTCGAACATGTGCCAGACGATGTAGATGCCGGCGGCGAGGAAGGCGAAAAGCTTGATCAGGGATTCGAAGCCGATCGCCAGCATCATGCCGCGGTGCTGCTCGCTGGCCTGCACATGGCGCACGCCGAAGAGGATGGTGAAGGCTGCCATCATCAGCGCGACGATGAAGGCGGTGTCGAGCCAGGCCGGCGTGCCGGCACCGATCGGCCCGGTCCCATCCGCATTGCCGGAAAGGGCCGCGAAGCTGAAGGAGACCGCCTGGAGCTGCAGCGCGAGATACGGCATCGCACCCATGACGGCGATCAAGGTCGCGAGCACGGCGACGCCGCGGCTGCGGCCGTAGCGGGCGCCGAGGAAGTCGGCGATCGAGGTCACGTTCTGGCGCTTGGCCACCGCCACGATGCGGCGCATCAGCGGCAGCGCCGCGATCATCACCACGGCGGGGCCGACATAGATCAGCGCGAAATCGTAGCCGCTGGTGACCGCGCGGCCGACCGATCCGTAGAAAGTCCAGGAGGTGCAATAGATCGCCAGCGACAGCGAATAGATGATCGGCCCGAGTCGGCCGCGCGACCAGCGCAGGGCATGGCGCTCGCCGAAATGCGCGACCGCGAACAGCAGGCCGAGATAGACCAGCGAGAGCGCGAGTATGACGTGGCTGAGGGCCATTTCCACCAATTAACGCATAGGCTTAAGGGCCTGTCCATCGGGCGGAGCAAGGCTACGACCAATGTCTAGGGTTCCATTTGCGGGGCCGCGGACTATCAAAAAACATGGCGTCCGGCCTCGGAATGCGCCTTTCCGCGCGCCGAAAGAAGAACCAGGGACGCCGGTGGGATGAAACATCTTTGGGGAGACCAGGCTATGACCGCTTACGCCAGTTCCGCCAGTGCCGGCAGCGAGAAAGGCGAAATGCGCACAGTCGTGTTCGCATCGTCGCTCGGCACGGTGTTCGAATGGTATGACTTCTACCTCTACGGATCGCTGGCAGCGATCATCAGCAAGCAGTTCTTCTCCGGCGTGAACCCGACCGCGGGCTTCATCTTCGCCTTGATGGCCTTCGCCGCGGGCTTCGCGGTCCGGCCGTTCGGCGCGCTGGTGTTCGGCCGGGTCGGCGACCTGGTCGGCCGCAAATACACCTTCCTCATCACCATCACCATCATGGGCCTCTCGACCTTCGTGGTCGGCCTGCTGCCGAGCTATGCCTCGATCGGCATCGCGGCGCCGGTGATCCTGATCGCGCTCCGACTGCTGCAGGGCCTGGCGCTCGGCGGCGAGTATGGCGGTGCCGCGACTTATGTCGCCGAACATGCGCCGGCCGGGAAGCGCGGCCTGATGACCAGCTGGATCCAGACCACGGCGACGCTCGGCCTTTTCCTGTCGCTGCTGGTGATCCTGGCCTGCCGCTTGGCCCTGGGCGAGGAAGCCTTCGGCGACTGGGGCTGGCGCATTCCGTTCCTGATTTCGATCCTGCTGCTGGGTATCTCGGTCTACATCCGCCTGAAGCTGAACGAGAGCCCCGTCTATAAGCGGATGAAGGAAGAGGGCAAGGGCTCCAAGGCGCCGCTGACCGAATCCTTCCTGCGCTGGCCGAACCTGAAGATCGTGATCCTGGCGCTGCTCGGTCTCACCGCCGGCCAAGCCGTGGTCTGGTACACGGGTCAGTTCTACGCGCTGTTCTTCCTGACCCAGACCCTGAAGGTCGATGCGACGACGGCGAACCTGCTGATCGCCGGATCGCTGCTGATCGGCACGCCGTTCTTCATCGTGTTCGGCGCGCTCTCCGACAAGATCGGCCGCAAGCGGATCATCCTGGCCGGCTGCGCGATCGCGGTCTTCGCCTACTTCCCGCTGTTCAAGGGCCTGGCCTACTATGCCAACCCTGCGCTTTATGCCGCGCAGGCCTCGGCGCCGGTGACGGTGGTGGCGGATCCGGCCCGCTGCTCGTTCCAGTTCAATCCGGTGGGCACGGCGAAGTTCCTGACCTCCTGCGACATCGCCAAGAGCTTCCTGGCGAAAGCCGCGGTGAACTACGAGAACGAGGCCGCGCCGGCCGGAACCGTCGCGCAGGTCAAGGTCGGCGATACCGTGATCCCCGGCTTCGAGGGCCACGGTCTGTCGCCGGAAGACATGAAGGCGCAGACCGAGGCCTTCACCAAGGCGATGACCGACGCGGTCACTGCGGCGGGCTATCCGGCGAAGGCGGACCCGGCGCAGATCAACTACGTCATGGTGCTGCTGATCCTGGTGGTGCTGGTCATCCTGGTGACCATGGTCTACGGACCGATCGCCGCGATGCTGGTGGAGCTGTTCCCGACCCGGATCCGCTACACCTCGATGTCGCTGCCCTATCACATCGGCAACGGCTGGTTCGGCGGCTTCCTGCCGACGGTCAGCTTCGCGATGGTGGCGGCCAGCGGCGACATCTATTACGGCCTCTGGTACCCGATCGTGGTCGCCGCAATGACCGCCGTGATCGGCTTCATCTTCATCCACGAAACCAAGGACCACAAGATCGACGTCTGGTAGGCGCCTGGCCGACCGGGGGCCAGTCCCCTCGGTTCCTCGGCCAGCCGAGGCGTATCTCAAGCCCCCGTCCCGCGTGGACGGGGGCTTTTCTTTGCCGGGAACGCACAGCGGTAGAATCCCTCCTTCGCTGCTTAACCGTAACGCGTTCAGCATAAATCAACCCTTGAATCCGATCCTAGGCGGCGGAACCTGCATCTCGTAGCGCGATACGGCAGTGCATCGATGTTGGTGATAGGGGGCGGCATGAGCGCGGAAGCGGCAGGTCTCCAGTCGGACGACCTGATGGGGATCATCCAGGCACAGAACGACATCGCGAAGCTCGGCATGGACCTCGGCGCCATGCTGACCCTGGTGGTCGACCGGATCCGGGGCCTGACCCGCGCCGAGGGCGCGATCGTCGAGATGGCTGAGGGCGACGAGATGGTCTATCGCGCCGCCTCGGGCATGGCCGAAGGGCAGCTCGGCCTGCGGCTGCAGCGCCAGGGCAGCCTCTCCGGTTTCTGCGTCCAGAGCGGCGAGATCCTGGAATGCCGGGACAGCGAGGGCGACAACCGGGTCGATCGCGAGGCCTGCCGGCGCGTCGGGCTGCGTTCCATGATGGTGGCCCCGCTGGTCTATTCCGGCCGCACGATCGGCGTCCTGAAGATCGCCGCGCGAGCACCCGAGGCCTTCGCGGCGCGGGACCGGAAGGTGCTGGAACTGATGACCGGGTTGATCGGCGCGGCCATCTACAAGGCGTCCGACTTCAACGATCTCTATTACCGCGCGACTCACGATCCGCTGACCGGCATCTACAACCGCGCGATGTTATTCGACCGGCTGCGCCAGGGCCTGCTGCTGGCGGCGCGCAACGCAAGCCCGCTCGGCGTCGTCAATCTCGACATGGACGGGCTGAAGCCGATCAACGACCGGTTCGGCCACCGCGCCGGCGACGCCGCAATCCGCGAACTCGCCGTGCGCCTGCGCCGCATGTGCCGGGAAAGCGACACCGTGGCGCGGCTGGGCGGCGACGAGTTCGGCGTCGTGCTGCCGGACGTGAAGAGCCGCGCCGGCGTCGAGCTCCAGGCCAGCCGCATCAGCGCCGAGATCGACGCCCCGCTCCGCTTCGAGGACCAGGAGCTCAAGCTCGGCGCCAGCCTTGGCGTCGCAGTCTTCCCCGACGACGGCACCGACGCGGCCGCCCTGATCGACAAAGCCGACCAGGCCATGTACGCGGCCAAGCGCGCCCGCAAGCAGGGCAGCGACAGCCCCCGGTAAGCCGCCGGATAACCCTTTCTGCCACCAGGATTTCCGCGCTTCTCGCGCTTGCGGGAACAATTCCAGCCGACCGCGCTTAATGGGGGGCAAGTCGAGGAGTTGAACACGATGGCGGAAGAGAAGACGACTGCCGGGACCATTCAGCGCAGCTGGGAAGCGAGCGGCGCGGATCGCATCGACGTCAACGAAGAATACGCGCTGAAAGACTGGTCGGCGAAGCTCGGCGTGACCCACTGGGAAGTGAAGGCCGCGGTCCGGAAGGTCGGGCCGGTAGCCAAGGACGTGGCGCGCGCGCTGGGCAGCAACGCCCGCATCTGACGGGCCCCTTGCCAGCCCGGGCGTGCTGCGGCACGTCTTGGCGATGAGCGAACGCGTCCCAATCGACTCCATCAATCTGGATCTCCGTCGGTGGCCGGGTACGGGAACGCCGATCCTGCTGCTGCATGAGGCGCTGGGCGCCGCCACGACCTGGCGCGATTTTCCCGAGCGGCTGGCCGCGCGGACCGGGCGGCCGGTCATCGCCTGGTCGCGGCAGGGCTTCGGCCAGTCCGATCCACTGCCCGCCCCTCCCGGCCGCGACTACCTGCAGCGGGAAGCGGCGCGCATTCCGCTGCTGCTCGATGCGCTCGGGCTGGAGCGCGCGCATCTCTATGGGCACAGCGACGGCGCCGCCATTGCGCTGATCGCGGCGGCGACCGCACCGGAACGCGTCGCCAGCCTGATCCTCGAAGCGCCGCATGTCACGGTCGAGCCGCAGACGACGGCGGCGATCGTCGCGGTGCGCGACGCCTATGCGAGTGGCGCGCTCCGGGCCAAGCTCGCGCGCCATCACCGCGATCCCGACCGGGTCTTCGCCCACTGGGCCGAGACCTGGCTGGATCCGGCTTTCGCCGGCTGGAGCATCGAGGACCTGCTGCCGCGGGTGAGCGCGCCGACCCTGTTGATCCAAGGCAAGGACGATCCCTATTTCAGCCTGGGGCAGCTCGACCGGATCGCGCGGGTCGTGCCCGCGACCCGGCGGCTGGAGCTCGCCGATTGCGGCCACGCGCCCTATCGCGAGCGAACCGGCACCGTGCTCGAGACCGCGGCGGATTTCCTGGAAAAACTGGCCTGAAGCCGCAGCCCGCGCCGGGGCTTTTGCTTTCGCGCCCGATGGTCTAAAAGACCGCGCAAATCCTGCAATTTGCATCTTGGGAGCGCGCGGAATGGCCGCCTATCAGTACATCTATGTCATGAAGGGTCTGGGCAAGACCTATCCCGGCGGCAAGAAGGTCCTGGAAGACATCTGGCTCAGCTTCCTGCCCGGCGCCAAGATCGGCGTGCTGGGTCACAATGGATCCGGCAAATCGACCCTGCTCAAGATCATGGCCGGGGTCGAGAAGGACTTCAACGGCGAGGCCTGGGCCGCCGAAGGCGTCTCGGTCGGCTACCTGGAACAGGAGCCGCGGCTCGATCCCGAGAAGGACGTGCTCGGCAACGTGATGGAAGGCGTCGGCGAGACCGCGGCGCTGCTGAAGGAGTTCGAGGAAGTCTCCAACGCCATGGGCGAGGAGGACGCGGATTTCGACACCCTGCTCGCGCGCCAGGCCGAGCTGCAGGAGAAGATCGACGCGGCCGATGCCTGGGACGTGACCCGCAAGGTCGAGATCGCGATGGACGCGCTCCGCTGCCCGCCGGGCGATGCCGACGTGACCAAGCTCTCGGGCGGTGAGCGGCGCCGTGTCGCGCTCTGCCGGCTGCTGCTCTCCCATCCCGACATGCTGCTCCTGGACGAGCCGACCAACCACCTGGACGCCGAATCGGTCGCCTGGCTGGAGCAGTTCCTGCAGGAATACACCGGCACCGTGGTGGCGGTGACCCACGACCGCTACTTCCTGGACAATGCCGCGGGCTGGATCCTGGAATTGGATCGCGGCCGCGGCATTCCCTACGAAGGCAACTACTCCGGCTGGCTGGAGCAGAAGGCCAAGCGCGAGGAGATCGAGGAGAAGAGCGAGAGCTCGCGCCAGCGCACCCTCAGCCGCGAGCTGGAATGGATCCGCCAGGGCGCCAAGGCGCGGCAGGCGAAGTCCAAGGCGCGCATTAACGCCTATGAAGCGCTGCTCGCCCAGCAGAACGAGAAGGGCGTCGAGCAGGCGCAGATCTACATCCCGGCCGGCCCGCGCCTCGGCGATCTCGTCATCGAGGCGCAGCATCTCACCAAGGGCTTCGGCGACAAGCTGCTGATCGAGGATCTCTCCTTCAAGCTGCCGCCGGGCGGCATCGTCGGCGTGATCGGCCCGAACGGCGCCGGAAAGACCACGCTCTTCCGCATGATCACCGGCAGCGAGAAGCCGGACAGCGGCACGTTCAAGGTCGGCGACACGGTGAAGCTCGGCTATATCGACCAGTCGCGCGACAGCCTGCGCGCCGACAAGACCGTCTGGGAGGAGATCTCCGACGGCCATGAGGAAATCGAGCTCGGCAAGCGCAAGATGCCGAGCCGGGCTTATGTCGCCGGCTTCAACTTCAAGGGCACCGACCAGCAGAAGAAGGTCGGCCAGCTCTCCGGCGGCGAAAGGAACCGCGTGCATCTCGCCAAGATGCTGAAGTCCGGCGCCAACGTCCTGCTGCTCGACGAGCCGACCAACGACCTCGACGTCGACACCTTGCGCGCTCTGGAAGAAGCTCTCACCGAGTTCGCCGGCTGCGTCGTGGTGATCAGCCACGACCGCTGGTTCCTCGACCGCATCGCCACCCATATGCTGGCCTTCGAAGGCGACAGCCATGTGGAATGGTTCGAAGGCAATTACCAGGACTACGAGGTCGACCGGCACAAGCGCCTGGGCTCGGACGCGGACCAGCCGCACCGGATCAAGTACAAGCCGCTGGTCCGGCAATAGCAGACGGCTTAAGCAGACGGGGCGGCGGTGCTGCGGCACCGCCGCCGCCGCGCCGACACGCAACGGCTTCGATCCGGAAGATCGGCTCAACCTCTTGAGCGGAAAGCATTTCGCTCGTCCGACCGGCGCCCGATTTTTTTGCTCTGTCTGCGTCCGGTCTGCGTTGCGGCGCAGCAGCGCGGGTGCTGGATCGGCATTCCGTACATGCTGGGTCAATGCAGAGCGATCTGCCGAGCCCGCGCGATCCGTACATGCTCGGTCAATGCAGAGCGATCTGCCGAGCCCGCGCGATCCGTACATGCTCGGTCAATGCAGAGCGATCTGCCGAGCCCGCGCGATCCGTACATGCTCGGTCAATGCAGCGATCGATCCAGTAGAACCAGCGCAGTCATGCCGGGTCAATGCTGAGCGATGGACCATTTCAAACAGCGCCCGCCTACGCGTTGTGCGCTTCGGAGGGCAGGCAGCTATCATACCACAAACGGCGCGGCTGGTCCTGCGAATCTTCTGAATTCGGGAGTATGCAAGTGAAATTCCTCGCGCCGGAATTCGCTGCGATCAGGGCTTCAGCAGGTCGGCGGTGGGGGCAAGGTAGAGCTCGACAGTTCCGACATCATTATCGTTGTCGATGGCCACTTCCTTCATCCAGGCGCTCCAGCGACCAGACGGCGAGGTTCCCGCGCCATAGCAGGTCCCACAGCGAGTTCGCTCCGGATGTTGCATGGCTTCCACATCAACAACTGAGGTTTCAGATTCGCACCTTGCGTTCGGTTCGCCGCTGTCGAGGTTGTTGACCATGCAACTCTGGATGTCCTTCACCACACTCCCCTCGTGCCGCTTCACGAGCGTAAAGGACAGGCTGCCGTCCGGCGCTAACCTTGGCCAGTTATAGACGCCAACGATCGGCGACAAGAGGAGCTCTTCCAATAGATCCTCCAAAGCCCAACTTCGGTTGACCTCTGCCGAGCTACCGCGCACTTCGACGCGAAGGATTATCGCCGTGTCGATGCCGCCGCGATATGAGTCCACCTCGATGAGGCCGGGCGCCAGCACCTTGAATCCGTTCAGCACGTCATCGTCGACGAGGGCGCCAATCTGGCCTTTCGGAACAGCGACTGCTGATAGTCCTGCGGGCAGGCCGGGCGCCGTGAGTCGATTCCGGTTTCCACTAGACTGACGAGTTGTTTCGTTCCGATATCGATCATGGGCCAGCCGGTATCGTCGCTCCGCGCAAAACCACGCAGCTCTCCGCTCTCTCGACCGTCCATCGACCGCCAGACAATCCGATTGCTCTGAAAGTCGTCGAACCAAAACACCGTGGCGGCGCCTTCGCCGGTACAGGCGTAGAGGCTCAACCTCAGCTGCCCAGCTTGCTGATACAGAACGTCGGCGGTGGCGGGATCGACGAGCCTTTGGCCCTCGTTGGTTTCGACCCACAGCCTTTCGCCGCGCCACGTCAGCGGCCCATAGGGACTGTCGCCACTCGGATCGTCGTAACCCAAGCCGAGGAAGCGGCCCACGCTCTCGTCCGCATGCAGAGCAGAACTGCAGACAGCAACGAAATTCAGGACCAGGTAGAAAGGGAGGACGCGCATGAATTGTCCCATGCAACCGATGGACGCAGGATAGCATGAAATGACGCCCACTGGATCTTTCGCCGATCATTGCTCTGCCGGCATCCCGGCTGCATCAACCCCCTCCCTAACCCTCCCCCGATCTTGGGGGAGGGGACTTCTTCGGCTGGGGGTCGGCCCTAGCCGCTCCGCCCCCTGCGGCGCATTTCGCCGAAGGCGCGGGCGAGCTGGCAGAATTCTTCGATGCTGAGTTCTTCCGCGCGGGCGGTGTCGCGGATGTTGGCGCGGTCGAGCAGCGCGTTGGCTTCGACCGGCAGGGTCTTCAGCGACTGGCGCAGCATCTTGCGGCGCTGGCCGAAGCCGGCTTCGGCGACGGCTTCGAGGTCGCGGGGGTCGGCGGGGTAGAGCGGCTGCGGGTGCGGGATCAGCTGCACCACGGTCGAGGTCACCTTCGGCGGCGGGATGAAGGCGCGCGGCGGGATGTCGAACAGCTGCTTCGCCGTGCAGCGCCACTGGGTCACGATCGAGAGCCGGCCATAATCCTTGCTGCGCGGCGTCGCGGTCAGGCGGTCGGCGACTTCCTTCTGGAACATCAAAGTCAGCGAGGCGAAAGCTTCCGCCTGCTCCAGCCAGTTCAGCAGCAGCGGCGTCGCCACGTTGTAAGGGAGGTTGGCGACGATGCGGCGCGGCGCCTCGCCGAGCTTGGCGGCATCGACCTTGAGGGCGTCGCCCTCCACCACCTCGAGGCGGCCGGGATAGCGCGCGGCGACGTCGGCCAGCGCGGGAAGCGCACGGGCATCGCGCTCGATCGCGATCACCTTCCGGGCCCCCTCCATCAAGAGGGCGCGGGTCAGACCACCGGGACCGGGGCCGACCTCGATCACCGTGCCTTCGTCGATCTTGCCCGCACTGCGGGCGATCTTCTGCGTCAGGTTGAGATCGAACAGGAAGTTCTGGCCGAGCGCGCGCTTGGCCTCGATGCCGTGCCGGCGCAAGACCTCGCGCAGCGGCGGCAGGCCATCCTTGGCCAGCAGTTCCGTGGTCTCGTTGCTCATAGGCGGATGTCGATATAGGCCGCGCGGCGGAGATCGCTGAGATATCCGCGGGCGAGGGTCTCGAGCCGCTCGGAGGCAAGCCGGTCGGCGATCGCGACGCGCGACACCTGGCCGTTGGTATCGCCGCGGTCGCAAACCACGAAGATCGCGAC
The DNA here is from genome assembly GCF_054658695.1 of Dongia sp. agr-C8. NCBI lineage: Bacteria > Pseudomonadati > Pseudomonadota > Alphaproteobacteria > Rhodospirillales > Dongiaceae > Dongia > Dongia sp. agr-C8. Next base: position 83,081 of record NZ_BAAGHZ010000001.1, on the reverse strand, counting down.
GCCGGCATCGCCGCGGATGGCGCTGGTCGGCTCGCCGACCGGCTGCGTCATCACCATGTTGCGGATTTCCGCCGGCATGTCATCGACCTGCGGCCGGCCCATATCCTGGAACACCGCCGGCCGCGCGTCCTGCGCCAGGCGCTCGAACTCCTCGCAGCTATGCGCCTCCTTCTTGGAGAAGACATCGGCCTGCTCCTGCGCCGCCTTCACCTCGCGCTCGGAGGCGTTCGGGGTCAGCGGCCAGACCAGCCGCACCATATGGACCGAGCCCGGCGCCACCACCGATTCGCTGCCGGTCCGGACGTCCTCGATCCGGATCAGGTAGTAGCCGCCGGTGCCCTGGATCGGCCCCAGCACCTTGCCGCGCACGTCGTCGCCGCTGCCGAGCGGCGTCAGCTGGGCGGCGATCGCGGGATCGACCTGGTCGGGTCGGCGCCAGCCGATGTCGCCGCCGTCGGAGGCGCTGGTGTCCTGCGAAAACTCCGTCGCCAGCGAGGCGAAGTCGGCGCCGCTGTTCAGCTGGTCCAGCAGGCGCTGCACCGACTGCTGCACGGCGGGTGCATCCTTCGGCGCATCGACCGCCTGGAAGATCTGCGAGATGCGATACTCGGCCTTGCCCTGCCCGGCCTTGGCCCGCGCCAGCGCCTCGTTGATCTCGGCGTCGGTGATGCGGATGGTGGAGCGCAGCTTGCGCTGCACCAGGCGGCTCCAGGCGATGTCGGCACGCATCTGGTCGATCAGCGCGGAGATCAGGATGCCGTTGCCGTTGAGGTAGCTCTCGAACTCCTCGCGCGACATATTGTTGCGGCTCGCCAGGCTGGCGATGCGGCCGTTGATCTCGCCGTCGCCCACGGTGACGCCCTGCGCCCGCGCCTCCTGCACCTTGAGATGATCGTCGATCAGCGAACGCATGACGTTGGGCAGGAGTTGCTGCCGCGTCTCCGGCGTATCCTGCAGCCGAGCCGAGAGCATCGCGGCGCGCAGCCGCGCGACCACGTCGAGCTGGGTGATCACGTCGTCGTTGATGACCGCGGCGATCTTCAGCTCGTCCTGCGCCAGGGCGGTTCGGGCGCCGACCGCGACAGCCAGGACGAGGAAGAGCATGGCGAGGCAGCGCGGCCAAGCCATCCGGCGGACGCCCGGCATTCCGTTCCGCGATTGCAAGCTAGCGAACAATCCGATCTCCAATCCAACCCACTCCCGGTCGATGCCCAGGCCGACGCCCCGGTCGACGACCCGCCGCCCCTCGGGTTCTAGACCAGTCAACCAAGTCCGTCACGATAACGCAATCCGCCGGCTGATCCCGACCGAATCCGGCGCCGCCGCCCAAGATATGCTGATCGGGCGAGACATCGTCAGAAGGAAGCCCCGATGTCGCCGAGATTCTTGAAGGTGAAGGTCACGAAAGCGGCGAATTTGCCCGACGAGATGTCGGTGTCGCCGTCCGGGCTGTATTGGGCGTTGAGGTTGAAGCCGAAGCATTCGTCATTATAGCCGAAGCCGCCGTAGAGGCCGTTGATCTCCTTACCGACCAGGTCGTAGCTGGCGCCGGCCGAGGCCGACCAATAGTCGAGGAATTTCGTGTTCAGCGAACCATAGATCTGCTCGCGGCTGCCGAAGTCGTCGTTGTCGGAAAGATGGATGTAGTTGACCGAGCCGTAGAATTCCTGTGGACCGGCGGTGAGGCTGACTTCCTGCCGCTTCATCTTCGCGTCCTCGACGTTGAAGCGGAAGCGATAGGTTGCGTTCAGGAGCTCGTTCGGCTGCAGCGCGACCCGGCCGACCAGGTCGGTGAGGTCGCTGCGGATACCGCTGTTCTCCGGCTCGTCGTGGCTGCGGATGAACTGGTAGCTCTGGCCGAGGAAGACCTCGGCGCGGCCGCCGCTGTTGTTATAGGCGCTCCAGTCGAAGCCATAGTTGACGCGCGAGCCGGAATCGACGCGGTCGAGGCCGGTGAAGCGGTCGGCCGAAAACACCTTGGTGTCGTCCCATTCGAAGGCGCGGCTGTCCTCGTTCGGGATCTTGCCGGTGTTGCAGCAGTCGGGCGACATCACCAGCTGCACGATCGGCTGCAGCACCTGGGTGAAGGTCTCGCCCGGCTTCACGAAGGGATAGCGCCATTTCAGGCTGCCCTGCGGGAAGACGCGGCCGGTGACGCCGTCGAAAGTCGGCGTGTCCTCCGAGGCGTCGAAGTTGTCGCTCTGAGGATCGGTGCGGTTGGTGGCGTAGAGATCCGCGGCGACCGACAGGTTGAGCTCCCAGACGTCGCCCCAAGAGCTGGTATAGGGCAGGTTCCAGCTGGGATGCATCGAGACGCGAAAAGAGTCGCGGCCCTCGCGTCGCACCAGGTTCATCATGCCGACGTCGAGGCCCCAGTAGCCGCCGCCGGCACCGGGCTCGCTGGTGAAGTTGTAGTTCAAGAGCGGCGCGATGATCGGCGCGGTGTCGTCGCGCAGGCTGTCGTCGGTGGTCTGCCAGCCGTAGCCGCGCGCCTCGAAATAGCTGCGGCCGAAGAAGCCCTCGCTCCACAGCGTGTCCTCGAGCCAGCGGCGCGAGCCCAGATGGTACTGCCGCAGATAATCCCGGTCGGTGGCGTTCTTGAAATTGAAGCCCCAGCGCCAGTCGCGGCTCAAGTCGAACAGGCCCTGGCCGGCGACATGGCCGCGAAGCTTGCGGTTGTCCTCGTCGTCATCCTCCGGCTCGGCTTCGTAGGTGCCGGAAGCCGCCAGGGTGAATACGCCGTTGGGCACGCGCTGCCGGTACTCGCCCAGGAGCACGCCGCCCGCCGGGTCGGGTTCGCCCGTGACGCGGGCGATCGGCGTGATGGTCACGTCCTTGTCGTCGCCGAGCGTGATGAAATAGGGCTGCCGCACCTGAACGCCGGAACGGCCGGACGAGACCGAGAAGCCCGGGTTCAGGAGGCCGCTCTGCCGCTTCACCTCCACGTCCGGATGCTGGAAGAACGGCGTGTAGAACACCGGCACGCCCCACATTTCCATCCAGGCGCCGTGATAGGTGATGGTCTGTGCCGCTTCGTCGCGCACCACCTGGTCGGCCTTGATCTGCCAGACCGGCTGGCGCGTGGGGTCGGTCTTGCACGGAAGGCAGGGCGTGTAGACCGCCTTGTTCAGGATCTGCTTGGTGCCGCCCACGCGCTGCGCCGAATAGGCGGCGAGGCGCGACTTGTCCCTGAGCAGCGCGCGGAAGCTCCTGATCACGCCGTTCTGGAAGTCGTCGGAGAGATCGACGTAGTTGGCGAAGACGGTGTCGCCGCTCGGCAGCAGCAAGGTCACATTGCCCGAGGCGCTGATCGTCTTCGAGCGCTCGTTGTAGGTGATGGTGTCGGCCATGACGACGCGGTCGTCCTGCGCCATCTCGACATGGCCGCGCGCGACGTAGACGCCGAGTTGCTGGTCGTAGCCTGCCTCGTCGGCGATCAAGTCGACCGGGCTGTCGCTCGCCTGCGCCGCACCGAGTGTCATATGCCAGACGCAGAACAGCACGGTGGCGCCGAGCAGAAAGCGGCGCAGCCGGTGCACGCGCCGCGCCTGCGCAGGCGTACCCGTCGGTTGCCCGCTCGCTGCAAACCCGCTGGAAGGCTTGAGCCGCCTCACGCCGCCACCCCGAAGATCCCCTCATGGTCTTATTCAGGCGGCCGACAGCCCTTGGACTCGCCCCGGGCTTTCCCCCGTTTCGCCGGCGGCCTCGAAGGGCCGGATTCCGGCCGCGCTCATTGGCCGGTAAACTAGCACGTTAAGTCCATTCGTCCACTGATTTCATGGACTTGCGAGTCGTCGCCGCGCGCGCTTCCCGGTTGGCGAGGCGGCCTCGCCATGCTAACTCTTGAGCCGATTTCAAATGGACGGGCCGGAGATCACCGGTCGCAATCGCCGAGGAAAGCATGAAAATCGCATTCGCGAAGCCGGAATTGCCGGAGACCGGCAGTTTGGCCGTTGGCGTCATGGACGGCCGCAAGCTCGGATCCCATGCCGCGCAAGTCGAGAAGCTGACAAAGGGCGCGGTCAACCGGGCGATCGGCGCCAGCCGGTTCAAGGGCGGCACCGAGGACCACCTGACCCTGCTGGCGCCGGCGGGCGTCGCGGTCAACCGCGTGCTGCTGATCGGCCTCGGCACCGCGCAGAAGCTGGACGCCCTGGCCGCGCAGGCGATCGGTGGCCGGCTGGTCGCCGCCTTCAACGCCGCCGGCGAGAAGGAAGCGACGGTACTGATCGAGGCGATCCCCGGCGCGCCGCTCTCCGAGGCCGAGATCGCCGCCAACATCGCCTTTGGCGCGCAGCTGCGGAGCTACCGGTTCGACAAGTACAAGACCAAGGAGAAGCCGGAGCACAAGCCGAGCCTGAAGAAGCTCACCATCGGCACCGCGGAAGCGCATGCCGCGAAGAAGGCCTATGACCCGCTGGAGAAGATCGGCGAAGGCATCTTCCTGACCCGCGACCTGGTCTCCGAGCCGGCCAACGTGATCTATCCGGAAACGCTGGCGCAGCAGGCAAAGACGCTCACGGAAGTCGATGTCGAGGTGAAGGTGCTGGGCGTGCCGGAGATGAAGAAGCTCGGCATGGGCGCCTTGCTCGGCGTCGGCCAGGGCAGCGAGCGGGAATCGAAGCTGGTGGTGATGCGCTGGAACGGCGCCGACGACGCCAAGGCCAAGCCGATCGCCTTCGTCGGCAAGGGCGTCACCTTCGACACCGGCGGCATCTCGATCAAGCCGGCCGCCGGCATGGAAGACATGAAGTGGGACATGGCGGGATCGGGCGTGGTGATCGGCTTGATGCGGGCGCTGGCCGCGCGCAAGGCCAAGGTCAACGCGGTCGGCGTGGTCGGCCTGGTCGAGAACATGCCGTCGGGCACCGCGCAGCGGCCGGGCGACATCGTCACCTCGATGTCGGGCCAGACCATCGAGGTGTTGAACACCGATGCCGAAGGGCGGCTCGTCCTTGCGGACGCGCTCTGGTACACCCAGGAACAGTTCAAGCCGGTGGCGATCGTCGATCTCGCGACCCTGACCGGCGCCATCATGGTGGCGCTGGGCCAGGTGCACGCGGGCCTGTTCTGCAACGACGACACCTTCTCCGACCGGCTGACGCAGGCCGGCAAGGATACCGGCGAGTTGCTGTGGCGCATGCCGCTGGCGCCGGCCTACGACAAGCTGATCGACAGCCCCGCCGCCGACATGAAGAATATCGGCGGGCGCTACGGCGGCAGCATCACGGCGGCGCAGTTCCTGCAGCGCTTCATCCAGAAGGGCACGCCCTGGGCGCATCTCGACATCGCCGGCATGGCCTGGTCGGACAAGGACACGCCGACCGTGCCGAAGGGCGCGACCGCTTACGGTGTGCGGCTCTTGGATCGGCTGGTCGCCGACCACTATGAGGATAAGTGACCGAGGTCCGCTTCTATCACCTGCAACGGGCGCGGCTCGAGGAGGTCCTGCCGGTCATCCTCGAGCGCTGCCATCAGCGGGCCGAGCGCGTCCTGGTGCTGGCCGGCTCGACCGAGCGGGTGGAGGCGCTGGCGGCCCTGCTCTGGACCTACAAGCCGGATTCCTTCCTGCCCCACGGCACCGCCCGGGACGGCGAAGCGGCCCGCCAGCCGATCTACCTGACCACCGCCGGCGACGCGGCCGAGAACCCCAACGGCGCCGCGGTGCTGATCCTTTCCGACGGCGCCCGGCACCCCCGGATCGGCGATTTCAAGCTGGTCTGCGCGCTGTTCGACGGCCATGACGCGGCGGCGGTCGCCGCCGCCCGGACCGAGTGGAAGGCCTGCAAGGAAGCCGGCCATGCCGTGGTCTATTTCCAGCAGGGCGACAATGGCAAATGGCAGGAGACCGCCCGGGCCTGATCCGGCAGGCTTGAACCGGGGGTCCCGCTGCGGCGACCCAGATCACATACCGGTGCAAGCTTTGGCGTTTTTGCTAGGAGATTCAGGGTGCTAACTGGACTTTAAGCCGCCCGAGCCATAGATTAAGCAGGTTAACGGTCCGGCTTCGTCCGCCGCGGGTAAGGGTCCATGAACGGCCATTTCTCTCAAGCCAGGTTCCGGCGCTTCGCCCGCCAGAGCGAGGGCGCGACCATCATCGAGTTCGCCTTCATCTTCCCGATCGTCCTGATGATCACCTTCGGGATCATGGAGATCAGCCTGTGCATGGCCAGCCTGGTGACCCTGGAAGGCGGCCTCAAGGAAGCCTCGCGCTACGGCATCACCTCGCAGACCGGCGAGACGCTCGATGCGGCACAGCAGGCCAAGGTGCCGACCGCCTTCAAGGTCGGTAACGACCCGCGGCTGATGACGATCGGCTACATCCTCAACGAGAACACGCTCGACCTGATCGACCTCAACACGGCGACGATCACCACCCAGGTCTTCAGCAGCTTCAGCGCGGTCAAGGACGGCGAGCAATACAGCGACCTCAACGGCAACGGCCAATACGACAGCGGCGAGCCCTTCTCCGACACGAATTGCAACAAGGTCCGGGACGTGGCCGGCAGTTCGGGCACTGGCGTGGGTGCGGCCGGGAACATCGTGGTCTACACCGTGAGCTACCAGTGGAAGATCCTGACCCCGATCATCGGCCAGTGGCTCGGCCAGCCGGATCCGGGCAGACCCGGTCGCTACATGATCCCGATGAGCTCCAGCATCGTGGTCAAGAACGAGCCCAACCTCTCCGGCAGCAGCTTCTGCAAGAGCTGAGCATGCGACTGAAGAACCGCTTCCTCTCGAAAGCACTGCCGGCCCGGTTGCGCCGCTGCGTCGCCGGCGAAGGGTTCCTGCAGGACGAGCGGGGCGTCACCGCGATCGAGTTCGCCCTGGTGCTGCCGGTCGTGCTGCTGATCCTGCTCGGCTGCTTCGAGGTGCCGCGCTACGTGCTGATCGTGCAGAAGATCTCCCGCACCGCTTCCGGCGTCGCCGACCTGGTGGCCCAGGCGGACGAGCCGCTGCAGAAGAACCAGCTCACCGATATCTTCGCCGCCGGCAAGGTCATGATGCAGCCATATAACGTCGAGACCAACGGCAAGATCTATGTCAGCTCGATCAACAACCCGGGCGGCGCCGGCCTCGCGCTGACCTGGCAGCGGAACAACGGCGGCACCGGGCCCGCCAGCAAGATCACCAGCGGCACCAGCCTGCCGGTCGATCTCCGCCCGGGATCCAATGAGGAAGTGCTCGCCGCCGAGGTCTACTTCACCTATCAGCCGATCTTCTCGACGCTGATCTACTCGGGCTCGACCCTTTACCGGGTTTCCTATACGCGGCCGCGCAACAAGAACCTGATGACCCCGCCGCCGCTCACCTGCACGCCCCCCGCCACCCAATGCTGAGCAGGCGGTAACGCAAGCCGGCGAAAAGGCGACGCCCGCCAAGCCTGACCGGCTCGGCGGGCGTTTTCAGTTCTCGGCCGGCGATGCGCTACTTGACGATGCGCAGGGCGGAGAGGCTGGCGGCGATCTGGTCGAAGACAGTGGCCAGCGACGCGGTGTCGGGCGCGAAGTAGTAATAGGGCGCCTGCGGCTGGGTCGCGACCGCCTTCAGCAGGGTCTTCAGATCCTCGTTCGGCTCCACGTACTGGATCACGTAGATCTTCACCGCCGAGGGATCGAGCGGGTTGGTGCCCTTGATCTTCGCCGCCAGCTGCAGCAGGCGGTTGTCGAGGTTGTTCTTCACGCTGGTGCCGTCGGGCATCGTGATGTTGCCCTTGCTGGTCGTGGTGCCGGCGCCGGTCCCATCGCCGAACCAGCCGTGATAGGCATCGCCGTTGCTGCCCCAGTTCTGGCCGTCGGTCATGAACACAATCGCCTGGGCGCGCTGGAACGGCGGGCTGACCTTGGCTTCGTCGAAGGGCGTGCCCGGCATCAGAACTTCCCAGGCCCAGAACAGGCCCTGCGGCGCGTCGGTGGCACCACCCGGCGTCAGGCTGTTGATCATGGTCTTGACCGTCGCAGCCGTGGTCTGCAGCGGCAGGATGCCGACGGCCGGGCAATCGGCGCAGCTGCCAAAGGGGCGTGCGCCGAACGGCGGCACCCACCAGCCGGGATTGGGCACCGGGAGATCGGGCCCGGGGACGCTGGCATCGGAGTTCTGGTTCCAATAAGCGGCGTAGCAGTCGCGGAAGGAGCTGTAGTCCTCGCCCTCGTTGGTCGGGATCGGCTCCCAGCCGGGCCAGGCCGCCGTCGGGCCGAGCGTGGTGTCGGCATCGGTGCTCTCGAGCCCGTCTTCCCAATAGCGGGCGTAGACGCAGCCGCGCCAGCCGCCCGGCACCTCGGTGCCGGAGCTGGGGTTGAGCAGCAGCGGGACTTCCGAATTCGCCGCCGTGTAGACGCCCGGCCGGGTGGAGGTCAGGGCGAAAGGCGAAACAAGGGCTGGATACTTCCGGCCGCCCATCGGGTGGGTGTAGGTCGAGCCGGTCGGGCCGGTGACGGTGCCGGGTGTCGTGTTCGGATAGGTGAACACGTTCACCTTGGAGCTCCAGGGCACCACGCCGATGTTCAGCAGCGAATAGTCTTCGCCGGCGACGGTGACGATCTGGGTCTGGCCGCCGGTGGTGAACGGCTTATAGAGCGAATCGACCAGCGCCGTCGCGTTGCTCTTCAGCGCGTTGATCTTCGACATCGGCGAACCCATCGAGCCGGAGACGTCGAAGGAGAACACCACGTCGAGGCCGCTCTGGGCGCGCGCCACCGTGCCGGCGGCGGCCATGGTCATCTGCTGGAAGCCGAGCACGCTCATCAAAGTGGTCGGGATCGTGGCGCTCGACGAGACGGTGACCAGGGTGTTGTTGTTGGTGACGTTGATGACCGGCGTCACCACATTGGCGCCCATCGCGCCGTTCGGGAAGTTGGCGTTGAAGAAGGCGAGCGCGTCGGCCTTCACCTTGTTGTTCAGGGGATCGCCGGCGGTCTGCAGCGCCTTGCCGCCGGCCAAGGCCGCGGCGTCGATCGCCTCGGAGAGCCGCGCCTTCACCAGGTAGCCGCGCGCGGCATCGACCGCGAGACCGGCCACGCCGATGAAGACGAGGCAGGAGAGGCCGAAATAGATCGCGATGGCGCCGCTCTCGCCGCGCAGGTAGCGGCGGTAGGAGTCCCGGTTCCGGGCGGCCAAGGCGGCCAGGCGGGTCTTCAGTCCAGACGCAACATAACGTATCGACATGGTCCGATCCTCTTTCGCCCCACCGCGCCATGATACGGGCGAAGCGCCCGTTAGACAATCGGGGCCCGCTGAGTTAAAGCGTTGATTTAGCTCGAATTAATACCCCAGGCCAACACCCGGGTATGCGGCCGGACAGATTCCGGGCGTCGCGAGCCAAGGCTCACACCGGGACCAGGGCTACTGTTGGGTCTCGGTGGTGGTCTTGTTGACGTTCTGGTTCAGATCGACGCCGTAGCTGTAGCTGTTCTCGGACGACGAGGCCGACTTGCTGGCGTCGGTGTCGCTGCTGGTGGTGCTGCTGGCCGAGGCGTTGAACTGGACATCGGTGGGCGAGAGGACGCGCGAGCAGCGTTCGGTGCCGCAGGCGTAAAGCACCTCGGTCGGGGCCTCGGTGCTGCCGATCGCGTTGAGCACGCTGACATGGCGGGCCGAGACCGGCGACACCACCACCGGCCAATCCAGGAGCAGTTCCTGATCGCCGCTGAGGACGAGGATGTTGGTCTCGCCGGGTGTCTTGCCGAACACGATGACGGTGGTGGGCGTGTCCAGGGTCACGTCGGCCACGGTCGGATCGCCGACGATGATGCTGGAGGCCGGCTTGGCGAGCTTGACCACCCGCGCCTCGCGCCAGTTGATATTGAGCCCATCCGCCATCGCGGCGCTGGCCATGAGCAATGCCGCCAGCATCGGCACCAGAACGAACAGACGGCGCATTTTCCCCTCCACACCGGTCGCGTCCGTTCGACAACGGACTCAACCCTTAACCGGTAATTGTTAATCCTAGTCGAGAAGCGGGCCCGCGGCAATGCAGATTGCGGGGGACGCCGCCGCCAGCGGATGCCGCTTGCTGCGTTCCCGTGGAAAATGTATAAGATGATCAATTGGTTGCGGCCTGCCTCGGGGCCCGGAGCTGGTCCGGGAGTCGGCAGACCCACCACGGGGGAGACTGCCCTATGGTCGGGACGACACGGCGATTGGGCCCGAAGGGCCGGCGCAGGGCCTTGCTGGCAACGGTTGCGGCCGGGCTGCTGCTCGCGGCTTGTACCCCGGTGCCGACCGAGGTGAAGCCGGACGCGACCGCGCTGCAGGGCGCCCAGCTCCGCGCGGCGCAGCAGGCGGAGGCGAACTACAACTACAGCGAGGCCGTCGGCATCTACCAGGGTCTGCTCGCGCAGAACCCCGACGACCATGAACTGGCCCTGAACCTCGCGCGGAACATGCGTTTCGCCGGCCAGGCGCAGGGTTCGATCGCCGTGATCAGCCGGCTGATCGCCAAGCAGGGCCGGACGCCCCCGCTGCTGACCGAGCTCGGCAAGGCCTATCTCGCCGCCGACCAGGATAATCTGGCGCTGCCCACCTTGCTCGAGGCGAAGGAGCAGGCGCCGAACGACTGGGAGATCCTCTCCACGCTGGGCGTCGCCTATGACTATCAGGGCAATTACGCGGATGCGCGGGACGTCTATGCCCAGGCGCTGATTGCCTCGCCCAGCAACCCGACCGTGCTCAACAATCTCGCGCTGTCGCAGGCGTCGAGCGGCGATCTCGACGGCGCCGTCGCCACGCTGGAGCAGGCCGTCGACCAGCCGACCGCCTCGGCGCAGACCCGGCAGAACCTGGCCTTGCTGATGGCGCTGAAAGGCGATCCCGACGCGGCCGAGCGGCTCGCGCGCAAGGATCTGCCGCCCGACGTCGCCGACAACAACAACGCCTATTTCCGGATGATCTCCAACGCGGCCAAGGCCGCTGCGTCGGCACCGCCGCCGGGCGGGTCAAGCGTCCAATAGCGGCACGAGCCGGCGCCGCGCGCGCCTTACTTCATCAGCTCGGCGACCTGGATTCCGGCGGGTCCGGCGATCACGATGAACAGCACCGGCAGGAAGAAGATGATCATCGGCACGGTGAGCTGCGCCGGCAGCGCCGCCGCCTTCTTCTCCGCGGCGTTGAGGCGCGCGTCGCGATTTTCCTGCGCGATCACGCGCAGGCCGGTCGCGATCGGCGTGCCGTATTTCTCCGACTGCAGCAGCGTGGTGGTCAGCGAGCGGAAGGTCGCAAGGCCGGTGCGTTCCGCGAGATTCTCATAGGCGCTGCGGCGGTCGCCGAGATAGGCGAGTTCCGCCGCCGTCAGCCCCATCTCCTCGGCCATCAGCGGCGCGGTTTCCGCCATTTCCTCGGAGACCTTGTTGAAGGCGGCCTCGATCGACATGCCGGACTCGACGCAGATCACCATAAGGTCGAGCGCGTCCGGCAGGGCGCGGGTCAGGGTCTTCTGCCGCTTCTGCACGGCGTTGGTGAGGAAGAGCTTCGGCAGCAGGTAGCCGAAGCCGATGCCGACGCCCGCGGCCATCAGCTTGCCCTGCCAGGTCCAATCGGGGAACAGCGACAGGCTGTAGAAGAAGGCCAGCAGCCCAAGGCCGATCGGCATGGCCAGCCGCACGAAGGTGAAGGTGACCGGCGCCGAGGTGGTGCGGTATCCGCCCTGGATCAGGCGGCGCTTCAGGTCCTTCTGCTCCAGCATGTCCTCGAGCCGGAGCTGCTTGATGACCCCGCGCATCGCGCTTTCCGAGCGCGTCGGCTGGAGCCGGCGACGGTTGCTATACCCTTCGCGCTGCTGGATCTGCAGCTCGTCGCGCTTGAAGGCGACGGCCTTGCGGCGGGCGGCGAACTTGTCGTTCTGCAGGAAGATCGACGCCACCGCCATCACCGACGCGAAGGCGGCGATGAAGGCGACGCAGATGATCACGGTCGCAAGATCGAACCCGAATTCCCAGTCGTCGAAGATATGCATCCTAGGCCTCCGTGCGACGCAGCGCCCGTCAGGTCGCTACATGTCGAAATTGATCATCTTGCGCATCACCATCACGCCGGTGCCCATGACCACGACGCAGATCGCCAGCAGGAAGTTGCCGGTTTCGGTGGTGAAGAGCAGCGCCACGTAGTCCGGCGCCAGAAACGTCAGCGCGCCCATGACGAACAGCGGCAGCGAGCCGATGATGCCGGCGGAGGCCTTGGCCTCGCTCGACATGGCCTGCACCTTGTCCTTCATCTTCTTGCGCTGGCGCAACACGTCGGAGAGCTTCGCCAGGGTCTCGGCCAGGTTGCCGCCGGTGGTCTGCTGGGTACCGAGCACGATCGTGAAGTAGCGGAACTCCGGGCTGGGCAGGCGATCGCTCATGCGCTGCAGCGCGTCGGCCATCGGCTGGCCCAGCTTGATCGCCTCGTTCACCAGGCGGAATTCCGGACCGACCGGATCGGGCGATTCCTGCGCGATGATCGCCAGGCACTCGCCGACCGTCAGACCCGAACGCACGCCACGGACGATGATGTCGATCGCATCGGGAAAAGCGGCGATGAATTTCTTCAGGCGCCGCTTGATCAGGAAGCTGAGAACGAATTTCGGAATGCCGAGAAAGGCGATCAACCCGACGGCCGGCAGCAGGATCGGCGGCACACCGAAAATATAGGCGAGACCCATGAGGATCGCGCCGCCGGCCAGCGCATAGATGATGAATTGCTGCGGCGAGATCTTGAGGCCGGCGAAGACCAGCATCTCGCGGAGCCGCGAGCCGCGGCGCTTCTGGCGCGCCTCCTCGGCGTGCTTCAGCCGCTCCTGGATCTGCTTCTTGCGCTTGCCGGCCGCGTTCACGTCCTTGCGGCCGGTTCCGGGAATGGCCAGCACCGGCAGGGGATCGCCGACGACGCTGCTGATGCGGCGCTTCAGACGCGCCTGCGGCGCCGTGACGGCGGCATAGATGCCGAAACCGAGCAGGAGCATGGCCACCGCCGCCAGCCCCGCAATCCCGTAGATCAGGAGCTGGGGATTCGCGGCGAGGTTAGGCACTGCCGGCCTCCATCGCCTCGGCCAGATCGCGCTCCTTGCCGAAATAGCGGACGCGATCCCAGAAGCCGGGTCGGAGGCCCGTGAAGCGGTGGCGGCCGGTGATGCGGCCCTGCGCGTCCTCGCCGGTGATCTCGTAGACGAAGAGATCCTGCAGGGTCACGACCTCGCCTTCCATGCCCATCACTTCCGAGACATGGGTGATCTTGCGCGAGCCGTCGCGCAGGCGCGCTGCCTGGACCACCACCTGGATGGCACCCGCGATGTGCTCGCGCACGGTCTTGGCCGGCAGGTTATAGCCGCCCATCGCGATCATGTTCTCCATACGCGAGACGCATTCGCGGGGATTGTTGGCGTGGATGGTGCCCATCGAGCCGTCATGGCCGGTGTTCATCGCCTGCAGCAGGTCGAAGGCCTCGGGTCCGCGGACCTCGCCGACGATGATCCGCTCGGGACGCATACGCAGGCAGTTCCTGACCAGATCGCGCATGGAGACCTGGCCGACGCCCTCGAGGTTGGGCGGGCGGGTTTCCAAGCGCACCACATGCGGCTGCTGCAGCTGGAGCTCGGCGGCGTCCTCGCAGGTGATGACCCGCTCGGTGCGGTCGATGTAGTTGGTGAGGCAGTTCAGAAGCGTGGTCTTGCCCGAGCCGGTGCCGCCGGAGACGATGGTGTTGATCCGGCAATGGCCGATGATCTCGAGCAGCCGGCCGCCGGCCGGGGTGATCGAGCCGAACTTCACCAGCTTGTCGAGCGTCAGGCGGTCGCGGCGGAATTTTCGGATGGTGAGCGCGGGCCCGTCGATCGCGAGCGGCGGCGCGATCACGTTGACGCGGGAGCCGTCGGCCAAACGCGCGTCGCAGATCGGACTGGCTTCATCGACGCGCCGGCCGACCGCCGAGACGATGCGCTGACAGATGTTCATCAGCTGCTGGTTGTCTCGGAACCGGATGTCGGTGAGCTCGATCTTGCCGTTGGTCTCGATGTAGACCTTGTCGGCGCCGTTCACCATGATGTCGGCGATGTCGTCGCGCGCCAGCAGCGGCTCCAAAGGCCCGAGGCCGAGGACGTCGTTGCAGATCTCCGTGATCACCATCTGCTGCTCGGCAGCCGACAGCGTCAGGTTCCGCATGTTGATGATTTCGGAGACGATCTCGCTGATCGCGTCGCGCACCGACTTGTGATCGAGCTTGGCGAACTCGCCGAGATCGACGGTCGCCATCAGATCGTTGAACACGTTGAGCTTGATTTCCGCCAGACGGGAATCAAGCTCGCCGCCGCGGCCGCCGACGCCGCCTGCCGGCGGACGCGGTGCCGGGGTTGGAGCCGGTGCTGCCGGCGCTTCCGCGACGGCCGGCGCGCGGCTGCCGCCGGTGGCCGGTGGATTGTTACGCTTGCCGAACATTCCTGTTCAGGCTCCTCGCTTCAAAAAGCCATTTTGGCTCAAGCTTCGGGCCGGAAGCGCCGACTGTCAACTCGCCTGCTTTTTCGGCTTCTTCTTCAGCCAGCCGAGCAGGGAGTGGTCGCCACTGGGCGCCCGCGCGGCGGTGGATTGCCGGGCGCCCAAGGTCGTCGCGATTTGCCGGAAGGTCGCGGCGGCCTTGTGGGACCGCGCGCCTTCTCCGAAAACCTGACCGTTATTCGAAAGCTGGCCGAAGATCTGCGGCTCCCAGGAGAACACGCCGACCGGGACCAGGCGCAGGGATTCCTGGAAATCCTTCACCGAGAGCTGGGTCTTCTTGCCGGCGTCGAGCTTGTTCAGGACCAGGCGCACGTTGGCCTGCTCGCCGCGGCGGCTGCGCATCCAATCGACCAGCATCTTGGCGTCCCGGAGGTTGCTCAGATCCGGCGCCGCGGTGATCACCACCTCGTCGGAGAGAACCAGCAGGTTGGAGACCCAGTCGGTCCATTGCCGCGGCAAATCGACCACGACGGTCGAGGCCATCTGCCGCGTGATGTCGATCAAGCGCTCGACGCTCTCCGAGGTCGGCCGATAGAGCTCTTTGAGCGTGCCCTGCGTCGAGATGACGCTGAGATGCTCGTCATGCTCCATCAGAAAGCGCTCGACCAGGGTCGCGTCCAGCCGCTCGGTGTCGATCAGCGCGTCGCCCGCGGCCTGCTTCGGATCGAGATTCAGGGAAAGCGCCGCGGTGCCGAAGTTGAGGTCGAGATCGACCAGGATGGTCTCGGACTTGGCGGTGTCGGCCAGGGCCCAGGCGGCGTTGCAGGCGACCGTCGTGCTGCCGACGCCGCCGCGGGCGCCGATGAACGAGATCAGCCGTCCCTGCTCCTTCTGCGATGGGTCGCGGATCGATTCCACGACCGCCTCGACGATCTCCTGGGTCGAGACCGGGCCGACCAGGTATTCGGCGATGCCCTGGCTGACCAGGCGCCGATAGACCTGAACGTCGTTGATCGAGCCGATGACGATGACCTTGCGACCGGGCTCCACGACCTCGGCCATCTGCTCGAGGTTCTTCATGAGCTGGTCGATGCCGCTCGGATCCTCGACGATGATGACGCGCGGGCTCGGGTTGTCGGCGTAATGCTTCACTGCCCGCGGCAAGCCGCCGAACAGGATGGCGAGCTTCACCTTCGAGAACTCGCGTTCGGCGCGCAGGCCTTCGAGCGCCGCCTCGGTCTCCCGGCTCAGCGGAAACGCTTCGATGTTGAAGCGATGAATCACGCGGGCACTCCTATTCCTTTACTGGGCGCCTGTCGTCGTTGAGCTCGGCTCGGCTTCGATCGGGCTCGCGATGACTTGTCCGGACGCGTATTTGGTCACAACGTCGTAGCTGCGCTGGCCCCAGCGGCCAGACGGCGGCTGCATCTGCTGCAGATCGAGCGGATTGACCGCCATCAGCGCCACGTTGCGCTCGGTCGAGCAGCCGAGGTTGCCCCAATTCTGATTGTAGAAGTTGATTTCCGCATATTCGTTGGTCATGCCGCAATCCGGCACTTCGGCCACGTAGATCGGAAACATGACGGTCGCGCGATGCGCGGCGCCCGAGCTCCATTCCGGATGCAGCGTCACATTGACGGCCGAGGCCGGGATGCCCTGCGCGGCAAATGCATCGCGGATATGACCGGCGAAGGCGACGGCCGCCGGGTCGGCCGGCGAGGTGGCGCCTATGGCGATGCCGATCGGGCCGGCATTACGGTCGCGGAAGTCCTTGCCGAACTCGGCCAGGCGCGGGCGATCCTCGTTCTGCACCGCGCCGTTGGCGGAAGGCTCGAGGAACAGAACCGCCGTTTTCTGCACCACGTCCGCCCCGAACTTGACGTGCGGGTCGTAGGATGCGAGGTCCGGCGCGTTGCACGCGCCGAGCAGCGCTGCCAGCAGCAGCGCAGACGGGATCAGCAATCGTGAAGCTGCCATCTTCGCTTCCCTCACTGAATGATATAGCCAATCGGCCCCTGCAACGCCGGGGCGTTGTGGCCGGTCGGCACAGGCTGCTTGACGTAGATGTTCTGCAGGTGGCCGAGGAAGTAGTTGTCGAGATCGCTGGCCGGCGCGAAGCCGTCGGTCGGCACCGAGAGCAGCTTGGGCTGCACCGGCTTCACCAACAGGGCGGTCACGGTGATGACCAGTTCGGTCTCGTTGTGGATGAACTGGTTGGAGCGGAACAGCTGGCCGAGGACCGGCAGGTTCATCGCGCCGGGGATGCCTTGCAGGCCGGTGGTGATGTCGTTCGACAGCAGGCCGCCCAGCATGAGGCTGCCGCCGCTCGGCAGCTCGACCACGCTGTTCGCGCGCCGCACCTTCAAGCCGCTGACCGGCGAGCAGCCGGCGCAGAGCGTCACCTGGTTGGTGGTGTCGAGGGCGCTGACCTCGGTGCCCACCTTGAGGCTGATGCGCCCGGAATCCAGCACCACCGGCAGGAAGGAGAGCGCCACGCCGAACGGCTTGAACTCGACGGTGATCGAGTTGTTGTCCTGCGCGGTCGGGATCGGCGTCTCGCCGCCGACCAGGATGTTCGCAACCTCGCCGGAGACGGTCACCAGGTTCGGCTCGGCCAGGTTCTTCGCCAGGTTCTGCTGCTCCAGCATGCTGAGCGTCACGTCCAGCGAGCCGATCGGACCGAGATTGGTCGCCGCGCCCGCGATCGTGGCCGGCGTGGTGATCGCGGTGGCGCCGGGCAGCACCGCGTTGATGACGCCATCGCCGAGCGCGATGTTGCTCAAATTCCAGTCGATGCCGAGCTGCTTGATCGCGGTCTTGCTGACTTCGGAGACGCGCACCCGCAGCATCACCTGCTGCTCGTTGGCGACCCGCAGCATGTTGACGATCTTCGCATCCTCATCGACGAAGCGCCGCGCCACTTCCTGCGCCCGCGTGACGACGCCGTCCGAGCTCACCGTGCCGGAGAGGACGATGGAATTGCCGGCGCCGGTCACCTCGATCGGCTCGCCCGGCAGCAGGCTGGACAGGGTATTCTTCACGGAATCGGTGTCGGCGTGAACGTTGACCTCGAACCGCTCGATGATCTTGCCCTCGGCGTCGAGCAGGAAGACGTTGGTGTCGCCGATCGCCTTGCCGACCAGGAACAGCTGGGTCGGCGAGCGCACCACGACGTCGGCGATCGCCGGGCTGCCGACGATCACGTCGCGGACCGCGTTCGGCAGCTTCAACTCGAGCGTCTTGTTCAAGGTCAGCGGCACCACCTCGTTGGGGGTGCCGGTCAGCGACTTCACCAGTTCCTGGAACGGGCCCGGCGCCGCCTGGCCGGAAGGCGTCGTCACCACGGTTTGCGCGAAGGCCCCCGAACCGCCCGGGATCACGCCCAGGATCGCAGGGACGACCGCGAGGACGATGGCGGCGAGAATATGCTTGTGCATCTTATTGACCGAACTTCTGGACGGCGATCGAGCCACCCCGATTGATTTTGACATCGGTTCTGCGCTTGGCCCGCTCCTTCGCCATCTTGACCGCCTCGGCCGCGGTCTTCGGCAAGGCTTCCTCGTCCTCCTCAAGGTCGAGGGCGACCAGCGAGGAGAGCGCCCGCGAGGCCCGCACGTCCATGGTGAAAGTCTGGCCCTTATCCTTGTCGTTGAGCCCCGGCACCATGCTGCGCAAGGTCAGGCTCACGGTGCCGACCTGCTGGGCCACCAGGATGCGCTCGGCCTGGTCCGGCGTGACCTCGAGCGTCACCAGGTTGCCGGGCTCCGCCACGCCTTCCTTGGGGTCATGCGCGAGCTTCTGGTTGATGGCCACGACCCGCACGTCACGCATGATGGTTTCGGTGCCGTACTTCAGCACCACGTCCTTCCAGCCGGCGAGGCCGACGATCTCCCGCACCGAAACGTCCATCAAGAGATCGACATGGTCGTTCGGCAAAATAAGGCCGGCGACGCCCTGGTTGGGCGACACGTTGATGGTCATGGCGCGCATGCCGGGCGCGAGATTGGCGGCAGTGACGCTCTTGTCGCCCTGCTTGATCACCATTTCGCGGCTCATCGGCTCGCCGGCCATGATCGAGCGGCGGGCAATCCGGTCGACGAATTCCTGCTGCGGGTCGGCGGCCGGAGCCTGGTTCTCGACCTGGGCCGGCTGCACGATGAAGCGCTCGTCGATCAAGGTCTCAGGCCAGGGTTCCCAGCGGATGTCGTCCGGCGTCAGGACCGTCCCCGGCATCATGTCGCGCGCCGCCACCAGCACATTCTGGGTGCCGGTCTGCACCGCCTGAGTCGTCGGTGCTGGCGTCTGTGATGCCAGAAACTGGCTCACCAGAAAGGCGGCAATAGCCGCTGTCCCCAGAGCAAGGACGATCAAGACGATAACAATTGGCCGCATAGTCAATCCCCTCCATGCATGGCCCAAGGCGACGCCCCGAATCACCCCCGATCCGAGCCACGCTGCGCGCAGTATCGCGGATTGTTAGCAAATAAGCTAGGGGCTTGATTGCAATTCAGTATCCCAAATCAACGGCCTAGCTCTCGTTGTTCGCGCGCGTTAACCATATTGGCGGATGGCTAACGGGGGAATTGGCGGTTGTGCTGGGGTTGGCGCGCGCGGCGCCGGCGCCGGCCGGCCAAAGCGTTAACCCTTTGGGCAGGCGGGAATTTCATAGGAAATCGGGCTTAGCTCAGCCCGATGAGGCCGCGCGCGAGCAAACCGGCCTGACTGTGCCACAGCCAGAAATCCAAGCCGCCGATCGCAATCGCCGCGCCATAGCGCGCCTTGGCCTTCAGCGGGTTGCGCCGGGCGGCTTCGCGGCCGGCATCATCGCCGGGCGGCAGCTGGGGCTGGCCGGTGGCGAAATGGATCGCCAAGGCGGCGATCGCCAGCACTCCGCCGGCCAGCGAGACCACCAGGAAGAAGCGAAACAGTTCGACGTTGAAGCCGAGGCCGATCCAAAGCGCCACCGCCGCAGCCATCTTGCCGTCCCCGGCGCCCCAGAGGTTGATCGTGAAAAGCAGATAGCCCGCGGCCAGCACCAGCGCGCCTGCCGCCAGCGCCAAGCCCACGGCGCTCCAGCTCGCGCCGCTGGCCCAGGCCCAGGCGAAATAGCCGAGCGCGACGCTGATGGTCAGCCAGTTGGGCAGCGACCAGGCCGCCAGGTCGCGGACCGCCGCGACCAGCATGGCGAGCAGGAAGCCCAGCTCCAGGACCAGCGCGAGATTGAAGGTCATCGGACGGCGCTCCACCAGACGGCGCCGCACCTGACGGCGCTTCTGGTCGACTTGCGCGGATCCAATCGACTGGGGATAAACATGAGAGGGCCGAGACTTCGCGGGTGCCCGCCGGCGTCAATTGCCGAAAACCCCGACCATGGCGGCGTTCAGAACGTTGTAGACCGACGTCAGCCCGTTTCCCGTCAGCGCGACCGAGGTCACGATGAAAACACTGACGAGGGCGGCGATCAGCGCGTATTCGATCGCCGTGGCGCCGGTCTCGGCGCGACCGAACCCGTTACGCACGGGCCCGGCCGCGCCGTCGAGCGGCTTAGACACGTGACAATTAGTTTGCCGCGGAGCTCAGCGTGCTCCCGACGTTGCTGAACACGGACTTCAGGCTGTTTCCGGTCAACTGCAGCGCGGCGATGATGACGACGGAGATCAAGGCGGCGATCAGACCGTATTCGATCGCGGTGGCGCCGAGATCGGATTTGAAGAATTTGCGAATCTTCGACATCGATGTCTCTTCCTCTGTTCGCCGCCAATAGCACGCAAAAAACCGCTTGGCAGGAACCCGGCGATTCTGGCCCCACCCGCGGAAGATTATCCATAGAATAGATACCGGTTTTAACCGTGCGCCGCAAGTCAGCACGTTAACCCCCCGGTTTCACGGCATGGATTGAATCGGCGCCATGGCGCCCACAGCGAGGCCCTGGCGCCGGCCCCGGTCCCAAGCAGAGGGCGCAGCGGCGGCCGGCGGGAGCGATCGAGCCCAACCCGGCCGGAGCGGCATCATCGGTACTTCCGGCGCCACCCGCGATGGTCCGTTCCGATCGGGATCGGAACGCCCCCCGCAAGCTTGCGCGCAAGAAATCCTAGGAACGCGCCGCGCCGAAGATCGGGTTCCGCGCGCCTCCCGGGAACCGCAGCCGCAGGCCGCGTGAAGACTCGGCATCGCGCCACGGCAGCGCCCCGCAAGGACGCGGCAAGACGAGCTCCGGCGAAACAAGATCCGGGCAGAATTAGAAGCCCATATCAGGTCGACCGATCGCGGACCGGGCGGCGGACGCCCGGGCTTGGCGAAGCCATCACGGCACGAGGATATGGTCGATATCCGGCGCCGGCGCGGTGCGGTTGGTTCCGCGGCTCTGCGGTTTCGCATCGGTCCGGAAGATGATACAAGTCCCGGGCGGAACGGGGTTCGGGAGAGCATCACTCGGCATGACCAGGGAAAAGGAACTGATCTTGGTGGTCGACGATTCGCCCACCAACCTCGCGATCCTCAACGTGGTCCTGCGCGAGGTCTACAACGTGGTCACCGCGACCAACGGACCCGACGCTCTCAACCTCGCCGCTTCCGAAGAGCCCGATCTCATCATCCTCGACATCATGATGCCGGGGATGGACGGCTATGAAATCTGCGACCGGCTGAAGGCCAACCCCTTCACCAAGGACATCCCGGTGATGTTCGTCACCGCGATGGACCAGGAGCGCCAGGAGGCCAAGGGCCTGGCCATGGGCGCGGTCGATTACCTCGCCAAGCCGGTCTCCCCGCCGATCGTGCTGGCGCGCGTGCGCAACCAGCTGGAGCTGAAGAAGCAGCGCGATTTCCTGCGCCGACTCTCCTCCATCGACGGCCTGACCGGCGTCGCCAACCGCCGCAGCTTCGAAGAGGATTTCGACAAGGAATGGCGCCGCGCCGCGCGCCACCAGGCGCCGCTGACGCTGCTGTTGGCCGACATCGACCACCTGCGGGCCTATAACGACGCCTATGGCTATCTCGCCGGCGACGATTGCCTGAAGATGGTGGCCCAGGCGCTGGCGAAATCCATGATGCGCCCCGGTGACGTGATCGCGCGCTACGGCGGCGAGGAGTTCGTCGGGCTGATGCCGGACACCGATGCCAAGGGCTCGCAGGTGGTGACCGATCGTTTGCTGGCCGCGGTGCGGGCCCTGGCGCTGCCGCATGCGCATTCCGATGCCGCGCCGATCGTGACCATCAGCATCGGCGTCGCCTCCTGCTTCCCGCATCGCGACAACGATCGCGCCGGCCTGTTCAAGCTGGCCGGCGACGCGCTCTACGCGGCCAAGACCGCCGGCCGCAACCAGGCCAAGGTCATCGAGTTCAAGCCGGAGAAAGTGAACGCCTGAGCGAGGCGTCCGCGCCCGGGCGGCGGCTCCCGAAAGCAGAAGCGGCGCCACGAAAAAAGGCGGCCCTCCCGGAGGAGGGCCGCCCTGTTCAGCCGCTGCGAACCTGCCGCAGCGGACGCCGTCAGTTGGCCGCCGAGCTCAGCGTGCCGCCGACATTGCTGAACACCGTCTTCAGGCTGTTGCCGGTCAGCTGCAGGGCAGCGATGATCACAACAGAGATCAGGGCGGCGATCAGACCATATTCGATGGCGGTCGCGCCAAGATCCGACTTGAAGAACTTTTTCATGCGCTTCATCGGTCTCTCCTCGTAAAGCAGCGACCCGCACCATGCGGTCTCGCTTTGTCGGTCGGGGGCGACGTTCCCGTCTCCAGATCGCCTCGGCCCACGTCACAGAGGATAAGCGTCCTTCCTGTGTCCACAAGTAAATCCGACGGCAGCGCCCACATGCTGATGTATTGATATGCATGAGCATTGCTGAATAATTAGTAAAGAAGAATTGCTAAGTTTATATCGAATGCGGGTAAATATCGGGTAAACCTGTTAAAGCACTGTTACTACTCGGGGATTCCGAAGCGAAGCGCGCCAGTAATCGCACCGAGAATACTGGCGAAGTTCGCTCTGAATACGCGGGTATTTTTCCTAAAGCATCGGTCGAAAGTCCGATTTTCCGGGATGACGATCGTCGCGGGCGGGTGCGGGCCTCGGCGGCCCGTCCTTCGGCGTTGTTCCGGGGGGGCCGATCCGGTAGCCTCGCCCGACAACGCGAGCGGGGGCAGTCGAGTCGACGCCTTGATGAACATTGTTGCGCAACAGTCGAGCACGGTCCTGGTGGTGGATGACACCGCCAACACGCTCGAGTTGATCAAGACCATGCTGGGCGGCGAGCACCGCGTGCTGACGGCCTCCGAGGCCGGTACCGGCATGAAGATCGCGCTCGCCGAGGAGCCGGACCTGATCCTGCTCGACATCCGCATGCCCGGCGTCGATGGCTATGAATTTTGCCGCCAGCTGAAGGCCGACCCCGTCACCCGCGAGATACCTGTCGTCTTCGTGACCGCGATGGACGAGGAGCGCGAAGAAGCGAAGGGCCTGGAGCTCGGCGCGATCGACTACATCACCAAACCCCTGAGCACGCCGATCCTCAAGGCCCGGGTGCGCAACCACATCGATCTGAAGCGCCAGCGTGACCAGCTGCGGCGCCTCTCCGCGGTCGACGGCCTGACCGGGCTCGCCAACCGCCGGGCCTTCGGCGAGGCCCTGGAGAAGGAGTGGCGCAGCGCCATCCGGCGCAAGACGCCGCTCTCCCTGCTGATGACCGATGTCGACGACTTCAAGCAGTTCAACGACGCCTACGGACATCTGGCGGGCGACGAGGCCTTGCGCCGGGTCGCCAAGGCACTGACCGGCGCCGCGCTGCGCCCGGCCGACCTGGTCGCGCGCTACGGCGGCGAGGAGTTCGTCATCCTGCTGCCGGATACCGGCGCCAATGAAGCGGCCCTGGTGGCCGACCGCCTGCTGCTCGCGGTGCGCCGCCTCGCCATCCCGCACGAGCATTCCCGCGGCTGGCAGTTCCTGTCCTTGAGCGTCGGCCTGGCCTCGGCCCGGCCGAGCCGCAATGTCGGCGCCAACGAGCTGCTCGACCTCGCCGACCGGATGCTCTACCAGGCCAAGAACAGCGGCCGGAACCGGGTGGTCACCGCCAACATGGAGACACCCGAGGAGCCGGCGGCCTGAGCACGGGCTGCGCTCGAGCAGCGCACCCCGCGATCGCTATTTGCCTTTCCGTCGATGAGCGCCCATATCTAGGCGGATTTCGGCTGCCTGGACGCGCTTTGGTGTCACGTCTGCTAGGAAAATTGGCGCGCTGCCTCGCGCTCCTTGCCCTGCTCGCCGGCCTGATCGGCGCGGCGGCGCCGGCCTCTTTCGCCATGACGCCTCCCGCGCCCGCTCAGAAACATGCCGCCATGGACTGCAACCAGGGCCGCCACGCCCCGGCACCGGTCCGGCATCTTCCCGGCGTCGACCTCTGTTGCACGGTCAATGTCTGTGCCATGACCCTGGCGCTGCCCGTGGCACCATCCGGCGTGACCGCGCCGGCGGCGTCGGAAATGCGGGGCTATGATTTCCACACCCTGCTGCAGCCGGCGAGCATCACCGCCGCCCCGCTGCCCCATCCGCCCAAGCCGCTCGCCTGAAACCGTAGCGAACCACACCGCACGATCCGATCCGCGCCAGAGCAAGCGCGGACCCTTAGGCATTTGGTTGGATGAAACTCATGAATCAGAATTTTTCGCGACGCCGTTTTCTGGTGTCGACGGCAACCCTGGGCGCCACCCTGGCCGCCGGCATCGGCCTGGCGGGATTTCCCGCGCGCGCCGAAACGGCGCGGACGCTCCGCGCCGTGCGCCGGACCATCGAGGTCAACGGCAAGGCCGCCTCGGTCTTCGGCCTGATCGGCCCGGACGGCCGGTCGGGTATCGCGCTCGATCCGGGTGAGCGCTTCAATCTCGCGCTCGTCAACGAGATCGACGAGGCGCTGATCGTGCATTGGCACGGCCAGACACCGAGCCCGGACCAGGACGGCGTCACCGATACCGGCTATGTGCAGCCGATCGCGGCTGGCGCGCGCCAGGCCTACGATTTCGCGCCGCGCAGCGGCACCCACTGGATGCATTCGCACCACGGGCTGCAGGAGCAAAGCCTGATGGCGGCGCCGCTGGTCGTGCGCACGGAAGAAGACCGCCGGCGCGATGCGCAGGAGGTGACCGTGCTGCTGCACGACTTCAGCTTCCGCGATCCGGGCGAGATCCTCGCCGACCTGACCGGCGGAGCAGGCGGCATGCCCGGCATGGACCACGGCAGCATGTCCAGCATGCCGGGCATGGACATGGGCCAGATGGACCATGGCGCCATGAACATGAGCGGCGGCATGGCCGGCATGGATCTCAACGACGTCGCCTACGACGCCTTCCTCGCCAATGACCGCACGCTGGCCGATCCGGAAGTGATCCGGGTCGAACGCGCCGGCCGGGTGCATCTACGGCTGATCAACGGCGCCACGTCGACCGCCTTCTGGATCGATCTCGGCGCGCTCAGCGGCACGGTGATCGCCGCCGACGGCAATCCGGTGCAGCCGCTCGAAGGCCGCCGCTTCCCGATGGCGCAAGGCCAGCGCCTGGACCTGCTGATCGCGTTGCCGGAGAGCGGCGCCTTCCCGATCCTGGCGCAGCGCGAGGGCGACTCGGCGCGCACCGGCTTCATCCTGGCGACCCCGGGCGCGGCGATCGCCAAGCTCGCCGACCAGGCCGGCCAGGCGGCGGCGCCGATCGACAATGCGCTGGAGGCGCGGCTGGCCGCGGCGTCACCGCTCGCCGAAAAGCCGATCGATGTCACGCATCGCCTCAACCTCACCGGCGGCATGATGCCATATCAGTGGTCGTTCGACGGTCGGACCTGGCGGGATCACGTGCCGCTCGCGGTCACGGCCGGCCAGCGCGTCGCCGTGGAGCTCGTGAACCAGAGCATGATGGCGCATCCGATGCATCTTCACGGCCATCACTTCCAGGTCACGGCGCTGAACGGAAAGCCGCTGTCGGGTGCGGTCAGAGACACCGTGCTGGTGCCGGTGAACGGCAGCGTGACCCTGGCCTTCGACGCCGACAATCCCGGCCGCTGGTTGTTCCACTGCCACAACCTCTATCACATGGCGACCGGCATGATGACCGAGGTCGCCTACGCCTGACGGACGGCCCGGCGCCGCCAGTTCCAGGCGGCCCCGGCTCCGAAAATCCCGGTTCGTCCGACGGTTCGCGGGCACCCGTGCGTTTCAGCATGGGTGCCCCGACGCCGCGGCCCCTGCCCGGCGTGGCGGGAACATGGTAATCGCCAACCCGCAGACCCGTTGCAACGCTCCCTGGATCCCTCCCCATGTTCGCCAATGCCCTTTCCGCGCCGCTGACGCCGGTCGCGCTGCTGCTGTGCTCCAATGTGTTCATGACCTTCGCCTGGTACGGCCACCTGAAATTCAAGGAAGTGCCGCTCTGGACCGTGGTCCTGGTCAGCTGGGGGATCGCCTTCGTCGAGTATTGCTTCGCGGTTCCGGCCAACCGCTATGGGAGCGCGATCTACTCGCCGGCGCAGCTGAAGACCCTCCAGGAGATCGTGACCCTCGTGGTGTTCGCGATCTTCTCCTGGCTCTACCTGGGCGAGTCCATTAAGTGGAATCACCTAGTCGGATTTGCTTTCCTTTGTGCCGCCGCCTACTTCATCTTCAAGAAATGGTAGGACCCTTTCGGTAGATTTGCCGCAGGTCCATCGCCTTGACTCGACCCGGCAGACCGGACGATGAAAGGCTTGGTTGAAATGCGGGGCGCACCTCCCAGGAGCCTTGGATGAAGCTGGTCGTCGGCAATACCTGCCCCCGCCACGAGAGCGCGGCGGTGCCGGACGAATGCGCGCAATGCGCGGTCCGCGAAATCGCGGTCTGCACCGCTCTCTCCGCCCCCGAGCTCGAGCGGCTGCGCGGCATCGCCGTCACCAAGGTCTTCGAGCCGGGCAGCACCTTGTTCGCCGCGGACGAGCCCACGACCCTGGTCGGGACCGTGGTCCAGGGCACCATCAAATGCTTCAAGCTGCTGGCCGACGGCCGGCAGCAGATCGTCGGCTTCCTGTTTCCCGGCGACTTCGTCGGCTCGCCGACCCAGGAGACGACGCATGGCTTCGCCGAGGCGCTGACCAAGGTGGAGCTCTGCCTGTTCCCTTTTCCGGCCATCCAGCGGCTGATCCGCGAGATGCCCAATCTCGAGCGCCGGCTGCTGACCCTCGCCAATGAGGACCTCGATCTCGCCCGGGAATGGATGCTCCTGCTGGGGCGGAAGACGGCGCAGGAGCGGCTCGCCACCTTCCTGCTGCTGCTGACCCAGAAGGCGAAGGCCCGGGGCGTCGCCGCCAATGGAAGCGGAGGGGGGGCGATCGACCTGCCGATGAACCGCAGCGAGATCGCCGACTATCTCGGGCTGTCGCTGGAGACGGTCTCGCGCCAGTTCACCAAGCTGAAATCCTCCGGCCATATCCGGATCGAGCACAACAACGCGATCACGATCCGCGATCTCGACGGCCTGATCGAGATCGCCGAAGGAACGACGCGCGGATCGAGCCAGGGCGCGGCATGACCAAGCCCGGCGTCTCCGCCGCCGATCATGCGCTGATCGACGCCGCGGTCGAGCTCATCAAGACCCGCTATCTCGAGAACCGGCACCACATCGCCGCCGCCGTCCGCGGCAAGAGCGGCCGGATCTACACCGGCATCCATCTCGACACCTATGTCGGCCGCGCCTCGGTCTGCGCCGAAGCCGTCGCCTTGGGCCAGGCGATGAGCGCCGGCGAGAAGGAGATCGATGCCATCGTCTCGGTGCGCCACCCGCGACCCAGGGAACAGCACCGCGAGCCTCAGCTGGTCTCGCCCTGCGGCATCTGCCGCGAGATGCTGAACGACTTCGCGCCGGGCGCCGCGGTATTGCTGGACGGCGGCGAAGGCATCCACCGCCGCCCGGTCGAGTCGTTGCTGCCCGACAAGTACCGCCGCAAGCCCTGAACGCCCCAGTCCGTCATCGCCGGAGCCAGCGGACGAATGTCCGCATTCGCGGACGGGGCCGGCGATCTGGCGCCAGCGCGGAGAAAGATGCGCGGGTCAAGCCCGCGCATGACGGGCTATTGGCGAGTTGCATCCCCGCGGGCGATATGCGGGAATCGCTCGAAACTTCAGTTCGAGGACAGGCCCATGAACGTCCAGACCCCCGCGCCCCAGAACTCCGGGATCAGCGCCGAAGAATGGCAGCTGCGCGTCGATCTCGCCGGCTGCTACCGGATTTTCGAGCATCTCGGCTGGAGCGAGACGATCATGAACCACATCACGGTCCGCGTGCCGGGACCGGAGCATCATTTCCTGATCAACCCCTACGGCCTCACCTATGACGAGGTCACCGCCTCGAACCTGGTGAAGATCGATCTTCAGGGCAAGGTCGTGGGACATTCGGACTGGCCGGTGAACCCGGCGGGCTTCGTGATCCACAGCGCCGTCCATGCCGGGCGCGAGGATGCGATCTGCATCGCCCACACACACACGACCGCGGCACAGGCGGTCTCGATGAAGGCCAACGGGCTCAATCTCAATTCGATCTACGCCTCGCAGTTCGTCGGGCGCATCGGCTATCACGACTTCGAGGGCCTCTCGCTCTACGAAGGCGAGAAGGAGCGCATCCTCGCCAGCCTCGGCACCAAGAACACCGTGCTGATCATGCGCAACCACGGCGTCCTCACCGTCGGGCGCTCGATCGGCGAGGCGTTCTGGAACATGTGGCGCTTCCAGCGCGCGGCCGAGGTGCAGCTGGCGGCGGAAGCCATGGCCGGCCCGGACAACCTCATTTCCGACGAGGTCCGGAAGCGCTGCCAGAAGGACGCCGACAATTTCGGCCCGAACAGCGTCAGCGAGAACATCTTCCGCGCCCTGCTGCGCAAGGTCCACCGCATCGATCCGAGCTTCGAGAGCTAGGCCGCAACGAGGCTTTTGGTCGCGGGTTTGCCGGTGGCAATCCAGCGGAATCCGGCTATCTTCCTGCCGCAATGACCCAGGCTTTCACCTCGCCGAGACTGGCTCAATCCGACGCGACGCCGCGCGACGGCCATGACCGCGCCGTCGGCCTCTGGCTGCTCGCCTGCGCCGCCATGATCTTCGTGATGGTGCTCCTGGGCGGCATCACGCGGCTCTCGGGCAGCGGGCTCTCCATCATGGAATGGAAGCCGTTGATGGGCGCCCTGCCACCGATGAGCACGGCGGAGTGGGAGCGCGTTTTCGCGCTCTATCGCGAGATTTCGCAATACAAGAACGTGAACCACGGCATGAGCCTCGCCGAGTTCCAGGGCATCTTCTGGTGGGAGTGGAGCCACCGGCTCTGGGGCCGGCTGATCGGCGTCGTCTTCTTCCTGCCGTTCCTGTGGTTCCTGGCGAAAGGCTATTTGCGCAAAGCCCCCGGGCGTCCAAACATGGCGCCGAAGCTGGGCGCGATCTTCCTGCTGGGTGCGCTGCAGGGCGGGATCGGCTGGTACATGGTGGCAAGCGGCTTCGAGGATCGGGATTCGGTCAGCCAGTATCGCCTGGTGCTGCATCTCGGCATGGCGCTGGTCATCTACGCGCTGATCCTCTGGGCGGCTTTGGATCTTTTGCAGCCGCGGGCGATCGGCGGCGGCCCCGCGACCGCGCGGCCGCTCAAGCGCCACGCGATCCTGCTGCTGGTCCTGGTCGCAATCGAGCTCACCCTCGGCGGGCTGGTGGCCGGGCTGCATGGCGGCCTCGTCTATACCGACTTCCCGCTGATGAACGGCGATCTGGTGGCGCCCGACGTCTTCGCGCTCTCGCCCTGGTGGGCGAATGTCACCGAGAACCCGGGCGGCGCGCAGTTCCTGCACCGCATCGGCGCGGCTCTGGTGACCCTGACCCTGCTCGCCCTGGTCTGGCGCGCCTGGCGGAGCGATGTGCCCGATCTCATCCGCGGCCGCATGGCGTTGTTGCTGCTGGCGTTGATCCTGCAGGTCGGACTCGGCATCAGCACGCTGATCCTCATCGTGCCGCTGCCGCTGGCGGTCGCGCATCAGGGTGGCGCCGTGCTGCTGCTGAGCGCGGCGCTCTACGCATTGCATGGGTTGAAGCGAATGGAAGCCGGAGCATGAGCGACGCGCCGTCACAAGAGCGGATTCCGGTTTCCGTCATCACCGGTTTCCTGGGCTCCGGCAAGACCACGCTCCTCAAGCATTTGCTGCCGCAGCCGGCCATGGCCGATACCGCGGTCGTCATCAACGAGTTCGGCGAGGTCGGGCTCGACCATCTGCTGGTGGAGAACTCCAGCGACGACACGGTGGTGCTGTCGAGCGGCTGCCTCTGCTGCACCATCCGCGGCGACCTGGTGGACACCTTGCGCAGCCTGTTCCTGCGCCGGCGCAAGGGTGCGATCCCGCAGTTCAAGCGCGTCGTCATCGAGACCACCGGGCTCGCCGATCCAGCACCCGTGCTCCACACGCTGATGCAGGATCCGCTGGTCTCCGAATGCTATCGGCTGGACGGCGTCATCACCACGGTCGATGCCGTCAACGGCATGGACCAGCTGGACAAGCAGATGGAATCGGTGAAGCAGGCCGCGGTCGCCGACCGGCTGCTGCTGACCAAGAGCGACCTCGCCCAAGGTGCTAAAGTCGCAGCTTTGCAGGAGCGGCTCAGGAAGCTCAACCCGGCCGCACCGATCCGCCCGATCCAGGATGGCCGGATCGATGCCGCGGAGCTCCTGAATGCCGGGCTCTACAATCCCGAGACCAAGAGCCTCGACGTGCGGCGCTGGCTGAAGGCCGAGGCCTATTCAGGAGATCATCACGGAGCCGATCATCATGGGCACGACCATGATCACGGACACGGTCACGGCCAGGACCCGCATGATGTCAATCGCCACGATTCGCGGATCGCGGCCTTCGCGCTGGACTGGGACCAGCCGCTGGACTGGTCGGTCTTCGTCGAATGGATCGAGATGCTGATCACCGGCCATGGCGAGAACCTGCTGCGCTTGAAGGGCATCCTGAACGTCGCCGGCGAGGATTCACCGATTGCGATCCACGGCGTGCAGCACCTGTTCCATCCGCCGATCGCGCTGCCCGCCTGGCCGGATTCCGACCGGCATTCGCGCATCGTGTTCATCACGCGAGACATCGCCCGCGAAACCATCGAAACCTCGTTCAAGAGCTTCTTCATGCCCCGGCCGGATTGAGTGGGGCCGGGCTAAGCCCGCGCCGGGCAAAGAAGCTTTCAAAACCCCCTGTTCAAAGCCGGGCGCGGCGGGCTACCGTTTGCCCCGAAGCGTCGCACGCGAACGCAGTGAGAACGTCGCGGCGGCTTCTATCCCGGCGCAGCTTGAGGCTGCCCATAACAACTTGGACGGGGAGAGGGAAATGTCTCGTTTCACCAGGCTTGCATTGATGACGGCCGCCGGCATCGCGGTGGGTGCCGCGTTCGCACAGCCCTACACCGCTGGGGCCGATATGCTGCAGAAGGTCGGACCCGGCGAAGGCGAGGTCGCGATCGTGGCCTGGCCGGGCTACATCGAGCGCGGCGAAAGCGACAAGGCCTATGACTGGGTCACCAATTTCGAGAAGGAAACCGGCTGCAAGGTGACGGTGAAGATCGCCGCCAGCTCGGATGAGATGGTCACGCTGATGAACGGCGGCGGCTACGACCTTCTGACGGCTTCGGGCGACGCCACCATGCGGCTCATTCGCGGCGGCACGGTGCAGGAGATCAACACCGCGCTGCTGCCCGGCTATTCGACCATCGACCCGCGGCTGCAGAATGCGCCCTGGCACACGGTCGACGGCAAGCATTACGGCACCTCCTGGCAATGGGGGCCGAATGTGCTGATGTACAACACCGCGGCCTTCAAGGAAGCGCCGAAATCCTGGGACGTCGTCTTCAAGGAGATGACCCTCGACGACGGCAAGTCCAACAAGGGCCGGGTCGAGGCCTATGGCGGCCCGATCTACATCGCCGATGCAGCGCTCTATCTCATGAAGCACAATCCCGAACTCGGCATCACCGATCCCTACTATCTCGATGAGAAGCAGTTCGCGGCCGCCGTCGATCTGCTGAAGGGACAGCGCCAGCTGGTCGCCAAGTATTGGACCGACTACACGGCGCAGATGGACGACTTCAAGAACGAGGGCATCGTCGCCGCGACCTCCTGGCCGCTGCAGGTGAACCTGCTCTCGGGCGACAAGGACGCGAAGATCAAAGTCGCCGGCACGGTCCCGGAGGAAGGCGCCACCGGCTGGTCGGACACGACCATGATGGCGGCCAACGCGCCGCATCCCAATTGTTCCTATCTCTGGCTCGAGCATTCGCTGAAGCCGAAGACGCAGGCCGACGTCGCGGCCTGGTTCGGCAGCGTCCCGGCGGTACCGGCGGCCTGCAAGGGCCAGGAACTGCTGGGCGATGGCGGCTGCGCGGCGAACGGCGCCGATCTCTTCGACAAGCTCCACTTCTGGAAGACGCCGATCAAGGATTGCGGCGGCGGCCGGACCTGCGTCGACTACAAGGCCTGGACCGAAGCCTTCAATGGAATCCAAAGCGGCCAGTGATCTGATATGATGTTGCGCGGGCGGGCCCAGGGGACGAACGGGCCCGCCCGTCTCTTTTGGGGAAGCTGAGAATCGATCATGGCGAACGGTCAATCCGTAGCGGTCTCGTTCCGCAACGTGTCGCGCCACTACGGCGCGGTGAAGGCGGTTGACGACGTCAGCTTCGAGATCAAGGACGGCGAGTTCTTCGCCATGCTGGGGCCCAGCGGCTCCGGCAAGACCACCTGCCTGCGGCTGATCGCCGGCTTCGAGCAGCCGACCAGCGGCACGGTCTCGATCCACGGCCAGGATGTCACCGGCATCCCGCCCTATGACCGCGACGTCAACACGGTGTTCCAGGACTACGCGCTGTTCCCGCACATGACGGTGCTGGAGAATGTCGGCTACGGGTTGATGATCCGCAAAGTGCCGAAGGCGGAACGGGTGCAGCGCGCCGAGGAGATGCTGGCGATGGTGGCGCTCTCCGGTTTCGGCGGACGCAAGCCGTCGCAGCTGTCCGGCGGCCAGCGCCAGCGCGTGGCGCTGGCGCGCGCGCTGGTGAACCGGCCGAGCGTGCTGCTGCTCGACGAGCCGCTGGGTGCCCTCGACCTGAAGCTCCGCGAGCAGATGCAGGTCGAATTGAAAGCCATCCAGCGCCGGGTCGGCATCACCTTCATCTACGTGACGCACGACCAGGGCGAGGCGCTCTCCATGAGCGACCGGGTCGCGGTGTTCAACCACGGCAAGATCGAGCAGATGGCCGCGCCGACCGAGCTCTACGAGCATCCGAAGACCGCCTTCGTCGCCGGCTTCGTCGGCATTTCCAACCTGGTCGGCGGCGCGCTGGCCGAACGGCTGACCGGATCCGCCACACCGGTATCGGTGCGGCCGGAGAAGATCCATCTCGAAAGCGCCGGCACCGCGGCGCCGGCCGAAGCGCAGACCGTCACCGGAGTGGTTTCCGGCATTCTCTATCTCGGCGCGAGCACCCGCTACCTGGTGGCGCTGGAGGGCGGCGGCGAACTGACCGTGCTGCTGCAGAATCGCGATGCGCATTTCTCCCCGGCCCAGGGCGATGCCGTCCGGCTGTGGTGGGATGCCCGGCACCTGATGCGCTTTCAGTCCTGACGCGACCGCCGCCTTTCTCGAAAACCCCACTTCGCGTGTGAGCGATGCCGCTAGGCCGCCGGGATTAACCATCCTATAATGGTTCGCGGCTTAGATCGGGGGCGATTTCAGCTATCGGGTTGAGGGGCAAGGATTTTGACCCCTTCGGACTCGGTGGATCTGAGGGCCGCCAGCACCGTGGGCCGAGGGGAGTCGGCGGAGGAGCCGTCCGGAATGCTCCAAGTCTATAACTGCATCACCCAGCAGCACGACCTCCGGTTGGTGATCGTCGCGGGGTTCATCTGCTTCCTGGCGGCCTATACCGCCTTCAGCCTGATCGGCCGCGCGATCGAATCCGGGCCCAAGGCGCGGGTCTGGTGGATCGGCGCCGGCGCCTTCGCCACCGGCAGCGGCGTCTGGGCGACGCATTTCATCGCCATGATCGCGTTCCAGCCGAACATGCCGGCCGGCTACACGCTCGGCCCCACGCTGCTCTCGATCGTGATCGCGATGCTGATCTCCGGGCTGGGCCTCGCGGTCTCGATGATGCGCCGGATCGGCATGCCGTTGCTGGGCGGCGCCATCATCGGCGCCGGGATCGGGGCGATGCATTATGTCGGCATGGCCGCGCTCACCGTGCCCGGCGTCGTCCACTACGACCAGAGCTATGTCGTCGCCTCGCTGCTGATCGGCATCCTCGGCGGCGGGATCGCCGCGGTGATCGGGCTCAGGAAGTTCGACACCACCCATCGCCTCTCCGCCGCGATCCTGCTGACCTTGGCCATCTGCGGCCTGCATTTCACCGCGATGGCCGGCGCCTCGATCACACCCGACCCCAGCGTTCCGGTGCCGGAACAGGCGATCTCGCCGATCGCGCTGGCGATCGCGGTCACCGCCGTCACGTTGATGGTGCTCTGCTTCAGCCTCGCGGGCTCGATCCTCGACGAGCACCTGGTCAGCCGCTCGGCCAAGGAGGCGGAGCGCATCGCCGCCAGCGAGCGGCGCTTCCGCCAGCTCACCGAAGCGACCTTCGAAGGCATCCTGATGCACCAGGGCGGCCGCATCGTCGATACCAACCGCTCGATGTCCGAACTCATGGGCGTGTCGCAGGAGGCGCTGGTCGGCCGCGACGTGATGGATTGCGTCGCCGACACCAGCCGGCCGATGCTACGCAAGTCGATCACCGACGGCATCGAGGCGGCCTGCGAGATCGAACTGAAACACGCCGACGGCACGCTGATTCCGGCCGAGATCCTGACCCGCAAGATCCAGACCGAAGGCGACAGCGGCCAGGAGACCCAGGTGCTCGCGGTGCGCGACATCCGCGAGCGCAAGGAGGCGGAGGAGCGGATCCGCCACATGGCGCATCACGACGCGCTGACCGGCCTGCCGAACCGGCGCATGTTCATGGACCGCCTGACCCAGGTGCTGGCGCGCAGCAAGCGCGACGGGACCACGGTCGCGGTGCTCTGCCTCGACCTCGACCGCTTCAAGCATGTGAACGATCTCGGCGGCCATGCCGCCGGCGACGAGCTGCTGCGCCAGGTGGCCAAGCGCCTCGGCGACAGCATCCGGACCGAGGATACCGCGGCGCGCCTCGGCGGCGACGAGTTCGCGGTCATCCAGGTCGGCGTCGCCCATCCCGACGGCCCCGGCATCATGGCCGAGCGCATGGTGAAGGCGATCGGCAAGCCGTTCGATCTCGGCGGCCAGCAGACCATGATCGGCACCTCGATCGGCATCGCGCTGCATCCCGGCGACGGCGAGGAGGGCGACGACCTGGTGCGCGCCGCCGACACCGCGCTCTATCGCGCCAAGGAAGCCGGCCGCGGCACCTTCCGCTTCTTCGAGGCGGAGATGGACGTGCGCTTGCAGGAGCGCCGGCTGCTGGAGCGCGACCTGAGGCAGGCGCTGGCGGAAGAGCAGCTTCGCGTCCACTATCAGCCGCTGGCCGATTGCGGCGGCGGCAAGATCGTCGGCTTCGAGGCGCTGCTGCGCTGGACCCATCCCGAACGCGGCCCGATCTCGCCGGTGCAGTTCATCCCCCTGGCCGAGGAATGCGGCCTGATCATGCCCTTGGGCGCCTGGGTGATGCGCCGCGCCTGCACCGATGCCGCCACCTGGCCGAGCGACAAGCTGGTGGCCGTCAACCTCTCGCCGGCCCAGTTCCGCCATGCCGATCTCGCGAAGGAGATTCTGGCGGTGCTGAAGGAGACCGGTCTCCCGGCGGAACGGCTCGAGCTCGAAGTGACCGAGAGCCTGCTGATCGACGATCCGGACCGCGTGCTCGCCACGCTGATGGTGCTCAAGGATGCGGGCGTTCGCATCTCGCTGGACGATTTCGGCACCGGCTATTCGAGCCTGAGTTACCTGCAGCGCTTCCCGTTCGACAAGATCAAGATCGACCGCTCCTTCGTCTCGCAGATGGAGAAGAACGCGGATTCGATGTCGATCATCCGCGCCGTCATCGCGCTCGGCAAGTCGCTGCGCATCAAGGTGACCGCCGAGGGAGTCGAATCGGCGGCCCAGCTCAACCTGCTTCAGCAGGAGAACTGCGACCTGGTGCAGGGCTACCTGCTCGGCAAGCCGATGGCCAAGGAAGACCTGGGCACGCTGCTTTCCGCCGCCTCCGCGACCCAGGCAGCCACGGTCGACTGAGCGCCGCTATCGATAAAGCCGCCACGGGCGCCTGCCCGTGTGACGCCCGTCTCACCCCGCTGCATCCAGACTTGCCCGCAGTGCGAAGAAGAGGGATTGAAGCGCCCAGCCGTGGTGGGACGCGGAAATCTCAATTCGAGGGCAGCGATGAATTTGATGACGCCGATCACTTGGCCCGTGAAGCGCCGGGAGATGCACAACCACCACATGGATTCGACGGTCTGGAACAGTTTCAAGTTCCGCGACGACGACGTGATCGTCGCGACCTACGGCAAGTCCGGGACCACCTGGACCCAGCAGATCGTGGCGCAGCTGATCTTCAACGGCGCCGAGGGTATCGACGTACCGGCCATCTCGCCCTGGGTCGATCTCCGCATCATGCCGAAGGCGGCGATCGACGGGCTGGAGCTGCAGCAGCACCGCCGGGTGCTGAAGACCCATCTGCCGGTCGATGCCCTGGTGTTCTCGCCGAAGGCCAAATACATCTACATCGGCCGCGACGGGCGCGATGCGATCTGGAGCCTGTTTAACCACCACATCAATGCGACCGACGCCTTCTTCGCCGCCTTCAACGACTGCCCGGGCCGCCACGGGCCGCGGCTGGAGCGCGGCGCCAACGACCCGCATGCCTTCTTCACCCGCTGGTTCGAGAATGACGGCGAGCCCTACTGGCCGTTCTGGGAGAACATCCGCTCCTGGTGGGCGATCCGCCATCTGCCCAACGTGCTGCTGATGCATTTCAGCGACATGAAACGCGACCTGCCGGGCGCGATCCGCCGGATCGCCGACTTCCTGGACATCGAGATCGACGAGGCCACGTTCCCGAAGATCGTGCATCATTGCAGCTTCGACTACATGAAGGCCCATGCCGAGAAGGTGGCGCCGCTCGGCGGCGTGCTGTGGCAGGGCGGCGCCCAGACCTTCGTCAACAAGGGCACCAACGGCCGCTGGCGCGACGCGCTCTCCGCCGAGGAGGTCGAAGCCTACGAAGCCAAGGCGCTGGCCGAGCTCGGCCCCGACTGCGCCTGGTGGCTGGCGATGGGCGACGGCCGCAACAGCTGAGCCGATAACGGCTTGACCCCCGGAGCCGGCCCGCGCTCAATAGCGCGGGACCGAACTCCGGGGATCTGATCTTGCCTGCCTCCACGACCGCTGCCGCCGGGCAGCCTTCGCTGCTGCACCGCCTTTCCACCGCGCTCTACGTGCGGCCGCGGCTGCTGCTGCTCCTGCTGCTGCTGCCGCCGCTGCTCTGGCTCGGCATCATCTATCTGGGCTCGCTGTTCTCGCTGCTGGTGCAGAGCTTCTTCTCGGTCGATGACTTCACCGGCAAGGTGGTCTACTCGCCGACGCTCGCGACCTATGCCGGCCTGTTCAACGACACCAGCATCAGCGTCATTCGCCGGACCGCCCTGACGGCGGTGACGGTGACCTTGATCTGCGCCGCGATTGCCTTCCCCCTCGCCTACTACATGGCGCGCTACGCCGGGCCGCGGGCCAAGGCGGTGTTCTATATCGCGGTCATGCTGCCGCTCTGGTCGAACTACCTGGTCCGGGTCTATGCCTGGAAGCTGATCCTGGCCAAGGAAGGCGCGGTGACCTGGCTGCTGGCGCATCTCGGCCTGCAGGGCCCGCTCGACTGGGTGCTGGCGACGCCGGATATCGGCGGTGCCTCGCTCGGCACCTCGATGATCGGCACCACCATCGTCTTCGTCTATATCTGGCTGCCCTATATGGTGCTGCCGATCCAGGCGGCGCTGGAACGCGTGCCGCGCTCGCTGATCGAGGCCTCCAGCGACCTCGGCGCCCATCCGCGCGATACCTTCCGCCGGGTGATCCTGCCGCTCTCGATTCCCGGCGTCGCCGCCGGCTCGATCTTCACCTTCTCGCTGACCCTCGGCGATTACATCATCCCGAACATGGTCGGCTCGTCGCGGCCCTTCATCGGCCAGCTGGTCTATCAGTACCAGGGCACGGCGTCGAACCTGCCGCTGGCGGCCGCCTTTGCCGTGGTGCCGATCGTCATCATGGCGCTCTATCTTTCCGCCGCCAAACGCCTGGGAGCCTTCGATGCGCTCTGATACGGGCAAGACCAGGCCGGGCTGGGGCCTGACCGCGGCGGCCTGGTTCGGGGTCCTGTTCCTGAACGTGCCGATCCTGTTCATCATCTTCTATTGCTTCACCACCGACGACCGGTCCTACAGCTTTCCGCCGCCCGACCTGACCACCAAATGGTTCGGCGTCGCCTTCGCGCGCGACGATCTCTGGGACGCGCTCGGCCTGTCGCTCCGGGTCGCGTTCATCTCGATGGCGATCGCGCTCATCCTCGGCACGCTGGCGGCGGCGGCCATGTACCGGTTCCGCTTCTTCGGCAAGGAGACCGTGACCCTGCTGATCCTGCTGCCGATCGCCCTTCCCGGCATCGTGACCGGCATGTCGCTGCGCGCGGCCTTCGACCTCGCCGACATGCCGTTCAGCTTCTGGACCCTGGTGCTCGGCCACGCCACCTTCTGCGTCGTGGTGGTCTACAACAACGTGATCGCGCGGCTGCGGCGCTCATCGCCGGCCTTGGTCGAGGCCTCGATGGACTTGGGCGCCAACAGCTTCCAGACCTTCCGCTACGTGGTGCTGCCCAACCTGGCAACCGCCTTGCTGGCGGGCGGCATGCTGGCCTTCGCCCTCTCCTTCGACGAGATCATCGTCACGACCTTCACCGCCGGCAACCAGAACACCCTGCCGATCTTCATCCTGAAGGAGCTGTCGCGGCCGCATAACCGCCCGGTGACCAATGTCGCGGCGGTCATGGTCATGGTGATCACCTTCGGCCCGATCCTGCTCGCCTATTACCTGACGCGCGACACCCAGGACACCGCCGGCAGCGGCAAGTAGGCGGCGTCAGCGCGGCAGCTGCTGCAGGTAGGCGATCATCAGCGCGACGGCGCCGAGGATCACCAGGATCATGAACCCCAGCACCATGAAGCGGCGGAGGCTGGCCTCGCGGCCCGACGACATGCCGCGGATGGAGCGCGAGAGATTGGAGAGGCGCGACATGATGCGCACCAGCTTCTCGCGCTCGGTGTTCTGCCAGAACTGATAGAAGACGATCAGATAGACCGCGGCGAGTCCGATCACCACGGCGAGGAACTGCACCAGCCGGAACAGGAAGTCGTCCTCGGAGACATGGGCACCGAGCACGCCCAGCGCGAAGATCGAGACCACGCCGATCGCCATCGCGCGCCATTGCTGGGCCTTGCCGAAGCGGCTGGTCTTCACCGCCTCGTGGTAGAGCATCAGCATCTCGGCATGGGTGCGCTCGTCGAGCTCGCTCGCCACCAGGGCTTCTTCAGCCTCGGCCTCCGTCTCGTCGCCCTTATCGGGGGCCTTCTCGGTTTCCTTCTTCGCCATCGCGCGTCTCACCTTTCGGACCGTTAGTCTGGGTCCGATCGGTTAACAAAGGACGAAGAAACAAATCCTGGGGGCTACCAGCCTAATTCTTCTTCCCGCCGGCCGCGGCCTTGACCAGGCGCTCGTCGGGCTCGGTGCGATAGGCGGCGACCATGCGGTTGGTGGCGTTGGCCATGCCGACAATCGAGACCAGCTCGGCCAGCATCGCGTCGTCCATGCCGGCCTTGCGCGCCGCCGCGGTGTGGCTGACGATGCAGTAGTCGCAGGAGTTGGTCATGCTGACGGCGAGATAGAGCATCTCCTTCACGACCGGGTCGAGCCTGCCCGGGCCCATGATCTGCTTCAGGTCTTCCCAGGTCCGCTTCAAGGTCGCCGGATCGTTGGCCAGCACTTTCCAGAAATTGTTGATCCAGTCGACCTTGCGGGTCGCCTTGATGTCCTCGTAGACGGCTTTTACTTCCGGCGAGGCATCAGCTTCCTCGATGAACGGCATCAGGGCCACGGGAAATACTCCTTGGTTTGTGCGGGTCGCTTGAATGCGTGTCAGGCGGAGAGGCGCTTCACATGCGGGAAGTCGAGCGCCGGTTTGCCGCCGCGGGCCTCGCAGCAGGCCTCAATCTCGCCCCAATGCGCCTTGACCTCGAGATTCTCGGCCGCCTTCGGGATGGCGCCGTCCATCCAGTCGAAGATCTCGTAGAGCACGGGCCCTGTCGGTTGCTCCAGCACGACGCGCACCGGTTTCGGCCCGCCGCCGAAGCCGAGCCGCGTGATGGTGGCGTAGTGCTTGTCGAGGAGGAGCGAGAGCCGATCCACCATGCCCGCCTTCACCTGGAAGGTCGCCATCACGGTATCGGCCATCGCAAACTCCCGCTCAATACATGTGCTGGCCGCCATTGATCGAGAGCGTCGAGCCCGTCACGAAGCCCGCGTCGTCGGCGACCAGGAACAGGACGCCGCGCGCGATCTCCGAGGCCTCGCCGAGGCGGCCGACCGGTATCTTGGCAACAATCTTCTCGAGCACCGGTTGCGGCACCGCGCGCACCATGTCGGTATTGATATAGCCGGGCGCGATGGCGTTGACGGTGATGCCCTTGGCGGCGCCTTCCTGCGCCAGCGCCTTGGTGAAGCCGTGGATGCCGGACTTGGCCGCGGCATAGTTCACCTGACCGTATTGCCCGGCCTGGCCGTTGATCGAGCCGATGTTGACGATCCGACCGAAGCCGCGGGCGCGCATGGATTCGATCACCAGCCGGCACATGTTGAAGCACGAGGTGAGGTTGGTGTGGATGACCTGCTCCCACTGCTCGGGCGTCATCTTCACGATCGTCCCATCGCGGGTGATGCCGGCATTGTTCACCAGGACATCGATCGGGCCGAGCTTCGCGGTGATCTCGCCGACACCCTTCTCGCAGGACTTGAAGTCGGCGACGTCGAATTTGAAGACGTCGATTCCGGTCTTGTCGTGAAAGGCCTTGGCGGCCGCGTCGTTGCCGGCATAGGTCGCCGCGACCTTGTAGCCGGCGTTCTTCAGCGCGACCGAGATCGCCTCACCGATGCCGCGGGTTCCCCCGGTCACCACTGCCACCCGTGCCATGTTTCCTCCCCTGTTTCCTGTTCGTCATGGCCGGGCTTGGCCCGGCCATCCCTGAGTTTCTTTCCGCCGCTCCAAACTCAGAGGTCCCCGGGCACCGTCCGCGAATGCGGACATTCGTGACAACCGAGTGTGGGCCGCGTGTTGTGTCAGCGCTCCACGGTCAGCGCGATGCCCATGCCGCCGCCGATGCAGAGCGTGGCGAGGCCTTTCTTCGCGTTCCGCTTCTGCATCTCGTGCAGCAGGGTCACGAGCACCCGGGCGCCCGAGGCGCCGATCGGGTGACCGATGGCGATGGCGCCCCCGTTGACGTTCACCTTGGCCGGATCCCAGGCCATGTCCTTGTTGACCGCACAGGCCTGGGCCGCGAAGGCCTCGTTGGCCTCCACGAGGTCGAGGTCGTCGATCTTCCAGCCGGCCTTCTGCAAGGCGAGGCGCGAGGCCGGGATCGGGCCGGTGCCCATGATCGCCGGATCGACACCGGCGGTCGCCCAGGAGGCGATGCGGGCCAGCGGCGTCAATCCGCGCTTGGCCGCCAGCTCCGCCGACATCAGGGTCACCGCCGCGGCGCCGTCGTTGATGCCCGAGGCGTTGCCCGCGGTCACCGTGCCGCCCTCCTTCAGGAAGGCCGGGCGCAGTTTGGCCAAAGTGTCGACCGTGGTGCCGTGCTTCGGGTATTCGTCGCTGTCGATGGTGATGTCGCCCTTGCGGTCCTTGACCACGATCGGAACGATCTCGTCCTTGAACTTGCCGGCCTTCTGCGCCGCCTCCGCCTTCTGCTGCGAGGCCGCCGCGAACTGGTCCTGCTGCTCACGGGTGATCTGGAACGCCTTCGCAACGTTCTCGGCGGTGTTGCCCATGTGATAGCCGTTGAAGGCATCCCAGAGCCCGTCGGTGATCATGGTGTCGATCATCTGGGCATTGCCCATCTTGGTGCCGTTGCGCAAGTGCATGCAGTGCGGCGCCATGCTCATGCTTTCCTGGCCGCCGGCGACCACGATCTCGGAATCGCCGTTGCGGATCGCCTGGAAGCCCAAGGCCACCGCGCGAAGCCCCGAGCCGCAGAGCTGGTTGATGCCGTAGGCCGTCTTCTCGAAGGGAATGCCGGCGCCGATCGCCGCCTGGCGGGCCGGGTTCTGGCCCTCGCCGGCGGCGAGGATCTGGCCGAGGATCACTTCCGAGACCTCGCCCGGGGCGATCTTCGCGCGCTTCAGCACCTCGACGATCGCCGCCTTGCCGAGCTCGTGGGCCGGCAGCTTGGACAAGGCCCCGGCAAAGGCGCCGACCGCGGTCCGCGCGGCGGAAGTGATGACGACGTCCTGTCCATTCTGGGCCATGGCGCTTTACTCCTCGGGGGGCTGGTGGAAAGCGGCCTATAATTGAAACTTCTAGGCCTTGGAATCGACCCTAAAAAGAATCCGGTCCTGCCGCAAGCGGCAAACCGTCGCGAGACAGTCGAGATGGTCATAAAATCTCCACCTTTGGGCGCATCAATGCGGCGATGGTTTGCGTTTCGGGGGATCATCCATGACGGACATAGCGGCACCACCCGCGACCAAGCCGTCGCCGCACATCGCGCACTGGACGCTGCAGGCCGTGACCCTGCCCGTCCGCCGCGCCGGGCGCTGCGGCCTTGCCGGCCTGCCCTTCCTCATTCTCTACGCCGGCGGCTATCTGCTGCATGGGGGGTTTTACGCCCACCTCATCGAGCCGCTGAGCCTGGTCACCATGACCGTGCCCGCCTTGCGGAACTTCGATCAGGTCACGCAATGGATGACGGCGACCGACGGCCTCATCTGGGCGCTCAGCCTATTGACCCTGGCCTTCTGGCTCTGCGCCTGGCAGCGCGCGGTCGCGACCGGCTTCCGGGAACCGGTAGATGCCTGGCTGAAGGCGAGCCTGCGCCGGATGCCGCAATATCTCGTCGTCTTCGGAGCCTGGGCGGTGGTCGGCTTCGTCCTGTTCGCCCTGTCGAATGCGCTCTATACGCAGAACCTGTGGCTCAACCGGTTTCCCGTGATCGACGCGGACGGCCTGCCGCGGGCCCGGGCACCGCTGACGATCATCCTCGGGCTGGTCGGTGCGCTCTATGTCTATGTGCGCTTCGCGCCCTTGACCGCCCTCACCGCCGCCGGCTGGGATGGAAGCTTGGCGGAGGTGCCGCGGCTCACGGGCGGAGGTACCGGGCCGCGCCTTTGCCTCGGCTTCATCGCGCTGCTGTTCCTGAGCTGGGCATTCTGCATCTGGTCGCGCAACGGCGCCGCGCTGATCTATGGCAAGGACTGGATAGGCCCGGCCTATCACCTCACGCGCCTCTTTGCGCTGCTGACCCAGATCTGGCTGGCGACGCTGGCGGCACTCGCCGCCGCACCGCTCGCGTCGCCGCGGCCGATGGCATGACTTGACAATGCCAGCCGGGACCGGAGTGATGGGCAGGACGGTCCCGCCGCCGATCGATCCCCGGCGACCGAGCCGATCCCAGCGCCGAGGAGAATGCGGCCGGTGACCGATGCGATCCTGCCTGCCGACTGCCTGGATGACTTGCACGATCCGCGCCTGAAACGGCTTCACGACTATTGGCGCGGCCGCTGCGGGGAGGGCGTAATGCCGGCACGCAGCGCAGTCGATCCGCTCGATTTCCGCTTCATCCTCGGCTATGTGACTCTGGTCGAGGTGGAGCCGACGCCGCGGCGCTACCGGTTCAAGCTCGACGGCTCGATCCTCGCCATGCTCTCCGGTATGGACTATACCGGCCGGTATCTCGACGAGCTCGGGCTGCCTGACTACATCGACTTCGTCGCCGCCAGCTACGACCGCGTGGTCGACCGGCAGCGCCCCTACGCCTATCGCAAGCACGGCGCCTTCGACACCAAGAGCTTCGACGAGGAGACCCTGATCCTGCCGCTGGGACGCGACGGCCGGGTCGAGCAGCTGATGGTTGCCGTCATCCCCGGCGACCTCGCCCCGGAGCCGGGCAAGGTGGTGATCTGATGATCCTGGAATCCGCGTTGCTCGAGGTGAAGCCCGGCGAGGAAGCGGCCTTCGAAGCCGCGATGCGGGAAGCGCGGCCGCTGATCGCGGCGACGCCCGGATTCCGGTCGATCGCGGTGCGGCGCTCGATCGAAACGCCGAACCGCTATCTGCTGCTGGTCGAGTGGGAGAGATTGGAGGATCACACGGTCGGCTTCCGCCAGTCGGCGCGCTATGAGAAATGGCGCGCGCTGCTGCACCACTTCTATGATCCCTTCCCCCGGGTCGAGCACTTCGATCAAAGCATCTTCGCCTGACTCACACGCGCGTGAAGCGGTCGGTT
This sequence comes from Dongia sp. agr-C8, assembly GCF_054658695.1. Taxonomy (NCBI): domain Bacteria; kingdom Pseudomonadati; phylum Pseudomonadota; class Alphaproteobacteria; order Rhodospirillales; family Dongiaceae; genus Dongia; species Dongia sp. agr-C8. Next base: position 39,091 of record NZ_BAAGHZ010000001.1, on the reverse strand, counting down.
GAATCGGGAGTTGGGGCAGGTCCGAAATGCAAGAACCAGCTCGGAGCGGAATGAAATCCGCGTGCGATTTCAATTAAATACGCCCCGCGACGGACCCGCGATCAGCGATCGATAAAATTCTAGTCGAGTTCTTCTCGAATACCCGAAGTGGTCAAGGCGAATGCATTTCGGAATCCTGATCCCATCAGATTTTGGGGTCGGTCATGCACACCATCGCGCGCTTCGCTTCCATTGTCTTCGCCGGGCTGCTGTTCCTGGCCGCCGCCGATCCGGCCGCGGCCAGGCCGGCACCGCCGCCGCCTTTCGTCCCGCGTGAGCCGCGCATCGCCCTGGTCATCGGCAATGCGGACTATGCCGACGCGATCAAGCTCGCCAATCCGGCCAAGGATGCCGCGCTGATCGGCAGCACGCTCGAGAAGCTGGGCTTTGAGGTCATCCTGGTCACCAATGCCGCGCAGAAGCCGATGCAGCGCGCGATCGTCGCATTCGGCGACCGCCTGGCCGAGGCCGGGCCCAACGCGGTCGGGCTGTTCTACTATGCCGGCCACGGGCTGCAGCTCGACGGCCAGAATTTCCTGGTGCCGACCGATGCGGACATCTCGCGCGAGGTCGATGTCGAGATCAACGGCGTCTCCGCCGACCTGGTCTTGAAGCAGATGGCCTATGGCGGCAGCCGGGTGAACATCGTGATCCTGGATGCCTGCCGCAACAACCCGCTGGCCCGAGACTTCCGCTCGGTGGCGCCCTCGCAGGGCTTTGCCGAGATCCGCAGCAAGCCCAAGGGCACCTTCATCAGCTATTCGACGGCGCCGGGCGAGGTCGCGGTCGATGGCGACGGCGACCACAGCCCCTTCGCCGAGGCGCTCGCGGCCTCGATGGAGCTCCCCGGCCTCGATCTGGCGGAAGTGTTCCAGCGTGTGCGCGAGCGGGTGCTCGCCGCCACCGACGAGCGGCAGACGCCCTGGGATTCCTCCTCGCTGGTGAAGTCCTTCTATTTCATTCCGCCGGCCGGCGATCGGGCCAAGGATGATCTCGTTGCGGCGGCGGAACCGGCGCCGGTCGAGGTTGCAGCCGCGCATCCCGAACCCGCCGCGCCGGCAGTGCTGCGCCAGGCCGAGGCCGCCGCCGCCCCGGATTTCGTGACGCAGACCCGCAGCCTGTTCGCCAAGCCAGGCTCGCGCCTGCGCGCCGAGCCGAGCAAGGACGCGGCGATCCTCGCCAAGCTGCCGGCCAATGCCGAGCTCCGCGCGGTCGCCCGTTCCAAGGACGGCGCCTGGTGGCAGGTCGCGACGCGCGCGGGCACCACTGCCTACGTCCATGCCGACGCAGTCAGCAATTACCGCACCGCCCGGCCGGTGCCGGCCCAGCGCATGCCGGCCGCCGCCGCGCAACAGGCGGCGCAACCTGCCGCGGGCAAGAGCGCCGGCATCGGCATCGGCCTGGTCGATAACGCCCTGAACTGGCTGGAAGCGGCGTCCGCCACCGGCCAGAACACGCAGAACCCGGTCCGCGCCAGCCGATAAATCGGCATCGCCACCGCACGGCTCTTCGGCTAGACAGGCTGGACCGCAAGGGTCCAGCAGGGGTGCGTCCGTGGAGATCAAGCCGTTCGGCGTCGAGATGTGGATGAACGAGTTCGAGACCCGGTGCGAACTCAATCTGGCCGAGACCTGCGTCGATTCCATCACGCTCGGCGAACTGCTCGACATGGCGGGGAAGCGCCAGAGCCTGCTCGACGAACTGCTGCCGATGCGGCTCGGCTATGGCGACATCGAAGGCAGCCCGCGGCTGCGCGACGCCATCGCCTCGCTCTACGCGAAGCAGGCGCGCGACAATGTCCTGGTCTGCCACGGCACGATCGGGGCCAACGCCCTGGTGCACCAGGCGCTGGTCAGCCGCGGCGACCATGTGATCGCCGTGGTGCCGACCTACCAGCAGCATTACTCGATCCCGGAAAGCCTCGGCGCCGAGGTCGAGCTCTTGCATCTCAAGCCTGAGCAGGGCTACCTGCCCGACCCCGCGGCATTGAAGGCGATGCTGCGGCCGACCACCAAGCTGATCGCCATCAACAATCCCAACAACCCGACCGGCGCGCTGATGGACCGGGCGATGCTGGAAGCGGTCGCCGGCCTGGCGCGCCAAGTCGGCGCCTGGATCCTCTGCGACGAGGTCTACCGCGGCACCGATCAAGTGGGCGACGGCTACAGCGCCTCGATGGCCGATCTCTACGAGAAGGGCATCAGCACCGCCGGCATGTCCAAGGCCTATTCGCTGGCCGGCCTGCGCCTGGGCTGGATCGTGGCGCCGCGCGAAGTGCTGGAGGCGGCGATGATCCACCGCGACTACAACACGATCAGCGTCGGCCGCATCGACGATCATCTGGCGGCGCTGGCGCTGGAGCACCGCGACAAGATCCTCGCCCGCGCCCATCGCATCACCCGCGACAACCTCGCCATCCTCTCGAAGTGGATGGCGGGCGAGAAGCGGATGGCCTGGGTGAAGCCGAAATCCGGCACCACGGCGCTGCTCACCTACGACCTGCCGATGTCGTCGCGCGACTTCTGCCTCCGGCTGCTGGAAGAGGAAGGCGTCATGCTCTGCCCCGGCAGCGCCTTCGACCTCGAAGGCACGGTGCGGATGGGCTATGCCTGCGGCACCGAGGTGCTGGAGCAGGGGCTGGCCCGGATGTCCCGCTTCCTGGCCCGCAAGGGCAACCGCTAGCGCGATCTTCCGGAAGTCGCGATTCGGCGCTTCCGCTGCCGATCCGCATCGCCGGCATGGCGCATTCGCCCTGCTCGGCGCGTGGAGCGTCACACGTTGCGTGGCGCAAGTCGCCTCCTGCGGACACCATAAGGACATACTCACCTTCTCTCGCCGCGTAAGTATCGCGTCCTGTGACGGGCGTTACAGGCGGATCACGCGCGGCCTGCGCCTGCTGTCGGCCTCGAAGCGAACCCCGCTCCACTGTGAAGGACAGCGAAACATGGCGATCATCAACGGCACCAACGATCCCGAGACCCTCACCGGCACCAGGGATGACGACATCATCACCGGCGGCCGCGGCAACGACATCGCGCTGATGGGCCGCGGCGATGACCGCTTCGTCTGGAATCCCGGCGACGGCAGCGACATCGTCAACGGCCAGTCCGGCTTCGACACCCTCGCCTTCAACGGCGCCAACATCGCCGAGCTCATGGAGATCCGGGCCGAGGGCAGCCATGCCGTCCTCACCCGCAACGTCGCGGCGATCACCATGGACACCGAAAGCGTCGAGCGCATGGAGCTCCGCACTCTGGGCGGCGCCGACACGATCTGGGTGGGCGACATGACCGGCAGCGCGCTGCGGCAGGTCGCGATCGACCTCGGCGGCTTTGCCGGCGGCGGCGACGGCGCGGCCGATGTCGTGGCGGTCAATGGCGGCGCTGTCCACAACAGCGTGCACGTCGCGGCATCGGGCAGCGAGGTCTCGGTGACCGGCTTGCGCGCGACCGTGACGCTGGCCAATGCCGAAGCCGGCGACACGCTGGTGGTGAGCGGCCTCGACGGCAACGACACGCTGGATGCCAGCGGCCTGCCGGCGGCGGCGCTGAAGCTGGTCCTCGACGGCGGCAGCGGCAACGACGTCCTCCGCGGCGGCGAGGGCGACGACGTGCTACGCGGCGGCGAAGGCAACGACACGGTGACCGGCGGCCATGGCAACGACGTGGCCTTCCTCGGCGGCGGCGACGACAAGTTCACCTGGAACAGCGGCGACGGCAACGACACGATCGAAGGCGAGAGCGGCACCGATACCGTCCGCTTCAACGGCGCGGATGCCGGCGAAACCATCCAGGTCTTCGCCAACGGCGGGCGGATCGGGCTGACCGACAGTCTCGACAGCGTGACGCTCGACATGAACGAGGTCGAGAAGCTGGAGCTGCGCACCGCGGCCGGCGCTGACAACATCGTGATCGGTGACTTGACCGGAACCGGGCTCAGCGCCGTCGCCGTCGATCTCGGCAGCGACAGCGACGCGGACCAGCTCGGCATCAGCGGCACGATCGGCGCCGATGCGATCAAGCTCGCTTCCGCCGGCGGCAACATCCTGGTCAGCGGGCTGGCGGCGGAGATCAGCGTCAGCCATGCCGGCAAGGACGACTTCCTCACCATCAATGCGAACCAAGGCGACGACGTCATCGACGCCAGCCAGCTCGCGGCCAACCGGTTGCAGTTGACTTTGAACGGCGGCGCGGGCAACGACACGATCACCGGCAGCGCCGGCAACGACCTCGTCAACGGCGGCCAGGGCAGCGACACCGTGCTGCTGGGCGCCGGCAACGACCGCTTCGTCTGGAACCCCGGCGACGGCAGCGACAAGGTCAACGGCCAGGCCGGCTTCGACACCCTGGCGTTCAACGGCGCCAACATCGCCGAGCAGATCGGCATCGCCGCCGACGGCAGCCATGTCCAGTTCACCCGCAATGTCGCCAGCATCGCGATGGACCTCGAAGCCATGGAGCGGATCGAGTTCAGGGCGCTGGGCGGTGCCGACGTGATCACCATCGGCGATTTGACCGGCACCGGGGTGAAGCAACTGGCGCTCGATCTCGGCGGCTCGACCGGCGGCGGCGACGGCGCGGTCGACACGGTGAGCGTCGATTTCAGCAACGCCAAGGACGTGATCAAGCTGACCCAGGGTACCGACGGCCTGATCACCGTCGCCAGCGCAGCCGAGACCATCACCATCGCCAATGCCGAGGCAAGCGACGTCCTGGTCGTGAGGGCGCTCGACGGCAACGACACGCTGGATGCCTCGGCGCTGAAGGACGGCGCCATGGCGCTGACCCTGGACGGCGGCGCCGGCAACGACCTGATCTTCGGCGGCGCCGGCGCGGATACCCTGCTCGGCGGTGAGGGCAATGACACGGTCACCTGGTCGATCGGCGGCGGCAAGGACGTCATCGACGGCGGGGCCGGGTTCGACAGCCTCACCCTGAACGGCAGCGGCGGCGATGACCAGATCCAGGTCTTCGCCAGTGTCGGCGGCAAGCTCACGGTCACGGGCAGCGACGGTTCCACGCTCGATGTCTCCGGCATGGAGCAGGTCAAGGTCATGGGCGGGGCCGGCAAGGACAGCATCCTGATCGGCGATCTCAGCAGCACGGCCATCGACAAGGTGATGGTCGATCTCGGCGCCGGATCGCCGGGGGAGACCGTCACCGTCCAGAACGGCGTCGGCGAAGTGATGCTGATCGAGAGCAAGTGCAACCAGATCCTCATCACCAACCAGAACACCTTCCAGACCATCACCCTCGACAACGTCGACTCGTCGGACGTGCTGAACGTCATCAGCAGCTTCGGCAACGTGCCGGGCCAGGTGATCATGGCGAGCGGCCTCGCCACCTCGCTGCACTTCACCGGCGGCAACGGCGCCGACACCATCTTCAGCGGATCCGGCGACGACGTGATCGACGGCAACCAGGGCAACGACGTCGCCCTGATGGGCGCCGGCAACGACGTCTTCAATTGGGATCCGGGCGACGGCAGCGACTCGGTGGACGGCCAGGCCGGCTTCGACACGCTGCGCTTCAACGGCAGCAACATCGGCGAGGAGATCAACATCCTGGCCGACGGCAGCCATGCCGAGCTGACGCGCAATGTCGCCGCCATCGACATGCATCTCAACAGCATGGAGCGGATCGAGTTCCGGGCGCTCGGCGGCGCGGACAACATCCATGTCCACGACCTGAGCGGCACGGCGGTGAAGCAGGTCGCGATCGACCTCTCGGCCTTCACCGGCGACGGCGACGGCGCGCTCGACACCGTGACCGTGGACGGCACCGCCGGCAACGATCACATGACCATCGCCTCGGCCAACGGCGTGGTGACCATGACCGGTCTCCCCGCCCAGGTCACCGTCAGCCACGGCGAGCTGGACGACGAGATCCGGGTCAACGGCGGCGAGGGCAACGACGTGATCGACGCCTCCGGCGTGCAGTCCGGCAACCCGCACATGACCCTGGACGGCGGCGCCGGCAACGACGCGATCACCGGCACCCAGGACGGCGACCTGATCTTCGGCGGCGACGGCCATGACATCCTCAAAGGCGGCGAAGGCGCCGACACGATCGACGGCGGCCAGGGCGACGACGTCATCACCGGCGGGATCGGCGACGACGTTATGGGCGGCGGCGACGGCGCCGACACCTTCGTCGTCACCGGCATGCTCGACGGCCATGACCTGATCGAGGGCTTCACCGGCGAGGACCGGCTGGATCTCACGCAGCTGTTCGACAGCCTCGGCATCGCCGCCGGCGACCGCGAGGGCAAGGTCTCTCTGACCGACGACGGCTTCGGCAACGTCATCGTTGGGGTCGATGCCGACGGCAATGCGGCCAACGGCTTCGAGCACGTCGTCGCCACCCTGCACACCAGCAGCCCGATCACGGTCGGGCAGGAAGTGGTGGTGAACGGCTGACGGTGAAGGGGCCGGAGCGTGATGCGCTTCGGCCCCTGCAGCCGTTCATCCGCTCGGCGAGGGCGATGCCACCTTCCGTCCATGCTGGGTCAATGCAAGGACGCGGCCTTCGTCCGCAGCACCGGCAGAGCCATGCAAAATTCGCCGATACGCGCGCCGGGCTATGCTGAATTTGCGCCGAAAATTTTCCCTGTCTGCGTCCTGTCTGCGTTGGGGACAGACTAAGGCACTGACATCCCCTACTTCCACCCACCCGTTCACGCAGCGCCACGCAGCCATCGCCGGATCGCGCCGCTTCGCGGGTGAATCTGCGTGCAATTCCTTTTCTGTCCGGGTCCTGTCCGGGTTGCCGCTGCGGTAAGGCACTGGGCCCACAACATTTCTCTATACCCGGTCACGCGGCACCATGCGGACCTCGCCGGGAGCGCCGGGTCATGTGGAATCGGCGCTAGAATTGTCCGTGTCTGCGTCCCGTCTGCGTTGCCGACGCGCCAGCGGCCCGCGCCACGGCTATCCATTGGACATTCACAATCTCAAACAGCATCCGCCTTCGCACTGTGCGCTTCCGCCTGCGCTGGAGCTCCGGCGGACAATTCGGAAGGCAGGCACCGATCATACCACAATCGGCGCGCCACGTCGCTTTCGATGCATCATCTGAATTCGGGAGTATGCAGAGAAGACTTCGTCGGGCATGGCTGTCAGCGCAATGGCTCATCGGGGTCCCCGCTCAAAGCCATTGGTTGTTGCGCTACTGAGGCTGCAAAAGCTCTGGGCAAATCTCCCCTGCCCGTGCGTCGATTTGATTTCGACGCGCGACATCTTTTTCTCCGGGCATTAGCCAATGCAGGAAGAATTCGTCATCGCGGACTGAAGTGTCTCTCAACTGCACAACGAGTTCCTCTGCGACGTCATCTGGCATATCTGCCATGAGCGCCTGCACGGCGCATGCCTTCGCACGGCCGATGTCAGCTTTTGTGGCACCAGGAAAAGCTTCATCTTTGGTATTGGTGAAGACTGCGGCCATGCCTTTCTGGATCTCTTTTCGTGCCGCAGTGGTCTCCGATGGCAATGCACCAGTGACTGTCTGCGCGAGTGCCGGCACACAGAGCAACTGAAGAAGAATGACCGCAATGGCGGTGGCAGATAAGCTTCTCATAACCAGATCCTTTCGATCCACGCCTGCATCGGCTCCCAGACCAGCGGCTTCGCCTTGCCGCCGGCCATCATGCCGATGTGGCCGGCGCTGGGGAGCATGCGTTCGGCCTTGGGCAGCGCGTCGGCCAGTGCCAGCGCGCTCTTCGGCGGGACGATGCGGTCGCCGGCGGGGATCAGGCAGAGGGCCGGCTGCTCAAACCGCTGCGGCAGGACCGGTTCGCCGGCGATCTTCCATTCGCCGCGCGCCGGGGTGTTCTCGCCGTACCAGCCGGTCAGGCATTCGCGGGCGACCGCGGCGGAGACCGCCATGCCGTCGTTCAGCCAATCCTCCAAGGCGACGAATTTCTTCGCGCCGGCACTCTCCGGATCGGCGGCGGCGAAGTTCTGGAATTTGCGCAGCACCTGGAACGGATCGAAGCCGCTGAAGAAGCATTGCAGGATATCGACCGGCAGCTCGCCGAAGAGCTGCAGCACCGGCTCGAGACCGCGGCCGATCTCGGCCAGCATCAGCGAATGCTCCTTGGCCTCGGCGTGGAAGTCCCAGGGGGTGGCCAGCAGGATCAACCCGGCGATCTCGGCCTGGCGCCGGAGAGAGAGCGCCAGCGCCAGGTTGCCGCCCATGCAATAGCCGATGGCGAAGATCGGCCCGCCCGGCTCGCGCCGCACCACTTCGAGCGCGCTCTCCAGCCGCCCCGCGACATAGTCGGTGAAATCGAAGCCGCGTTCCTCAGGCCCGGGCGAGCCCCAGTCCATCACGAAGGGCGCGAAGCCTTGCGCCGCGCTCCAGCGCAGGAAGCTCGCGTCCGGCTCGAGGTCGAGGATGTAGTAGCGGTTGACCAGCGAGGGGATCACCAGCAGGCGCGGCGCTCTTGCGTCTCGTCCGGTGCGGTAGTCGAGCAGCTTGGTGGTGCCTTCGCGCCAGAGCACCGGCGCTTCCGCGACGTTGCGGCTCTTCGGGGCGTGGCGGTATTTCTCGACGCCGGAGAGGAGCCGGTCGAAGCGGCGCAGGCCTTCAGCCTGCAGCGCCCCCGCCAGCGCCACCGGCTCCGCCCGCTCCACCTCCGCCAGCAGGTCCCGCCACCGGCTTCTGAGGTTTTCGCGCGGGTCGCTTGGGCTTGGGCTGGCTGGCGGCGGATTTTCCCGCTCGCTCTCCCGCTCCGTTGCCGCCCAGTTCTGCGAGCCGAGCCTCAAGGCCGGCAAGATTGCGCCGGAGTTCAGCCAAGTCGCCGCCGCCAGGCTGAGATGCTGGGGCAGCGGCCGGGGGCCTAGTCTCAGCGGATGACTTCGGTGCATCAGCCTTCCACCATTCATAAGGGTTCTGCGCGCCCGGCTTCGCGCTGGCCGCCAGGATCCCCTGCATGATGCCCTGCATCATCGCCGGGAAAGGCGAGGCCGCCATCATCTGGGCCATCTGGCGCATCAGGTCGGGATCGGCGGCGATCGCCGCCATCTGCTCCTGCCAGAGATCCATCAGCCGCTTCGCGAGGTCCTCCACGGAGGCTTCCCTTGGAGCCTGGGGGGCCGCTTCAGGGCCGGTTTTCTTGCCGTCTTCTGCCATGGGGCGAAACTATAACAGCCTTTTCGCAGTGCGAAAGATGGGGCCGCACTGCGAAAGATGGGGTTTCCGCATCGCAGCGACCGCATTGCCAAATGGGGGGTTAATCCTGCTATGCTGCGTTGCATCCAGGGGGTTGGTTAAAAGGGCACAAAGAACATGGCCGACAGCGAAGGCAGGAAACCGGAAGGGCCGGAAGGCGGCAAGGGCGAAGGCAAGAACGGGCAGTCGCCGGTCCGGATCAAGAAATACGCGAATCGCCGGCTCTACAACACCGCCACCAGCTCGTATGTGACCCTGGACTATCTCGCACAGATGGTCCGGAACGGCACCGAGTTCACCGTCGAGGATGCCAAGACCGGCGAGGACATCACCCGCTCGGTGCTGACCCAGATCATCGTCGAGGAAGAGTCCAAGGGGCAGAACATGCTGCCCATCAACTTCCTGCGCCAGTTGATCAGCCTCTACGGCGACAACCTGCAATTTTTGGTGCCGCGCTATCTCGAGCAGAGCATGGAGAGCTTCGGCAAGAACCAGGAGCAGATGCGCGCCTATATGAAGGACAGCTTCGGCGGCATGTTCCCGATGGAGCGCTTCGAGGAGATGTCGAAGCAGAACATGGCCTTCTTCGAGCAGGCGATGCGGATGTGGAATCCGTTCAAGGGCGGCATGGGCATGCCGGGCGCGCCCGGCGCCGCGCCGGCAGGTGGCGGCGAGAAGCCGGCCGATGCGCCCTCGGCCAACGAGATTACCGATCTGAAGAGCCAGATGCTGGCCCTGCAGCGGCAGATCGAGGCGCTGACCAAGGCCTCCGGCAAGGGCGAGTAAACGGTCCCGTCACCTGCTATGTTTCGCGTTTCACCAGCCATCACCCGTCGGGTCTATCCCGTTTAAGCCCATGCCCAGCGTCAGGCTCGATCACACCAACTTCCACTATCGCCTCGATGGGCCGGAGGACCGGCCGCTGGTCGTGCTTTCGCATGCGCTCTCGGTGAGCGGCGCGATGTGGCGCGAGCAGCTGCCGGCGCTGACCCAGCATTTCCGCGTGCTCTCCTATGACATGCGCGGGCATGGCGGCACCGACGCGACCGGCGAGGACCTGACCCGCGGCTATACGCTGGAGCAGATGGCCGACGATGTCGCCGCACTGGCGGCGAAGCTGGGACACGGCCGCTTCCATTTCGTCGGGCTTTCGATCGGCAGCATGATCGGCCAGGTGCTGGCGCTGCGGCATACCAAGATGCTGGATCGCCTGGTGCTCGCCTGCACGGGGACCGGCAAGCCCAATGCCGATCAACAGAAGATGTGGGACGATCGTGTCGCCGCCATCGCCAAGGACGGCGTGGAATCCCAGGTCGAGGGCACGCTGGCGCGCTGGCTGTCGCCGGAATTCCGCGCCGCGGAGCCGGAGACGATAAAGTGGATCGCCGACCTCATCCGCGCGACGCCGCCCGCCGGCTATATCGGCGCGGCGCTGGCGATCAAGCGGATGGATATTCCCGGCGAGAAGCTGGAGACCTTGCGCCTGCCGGTGCTCTGCATCGCCGGCGAGAAGGATCCCGGCGCGCCGGTCGCCGCGGTCAGCGCGCTGCGCGACCGGATCCAGGGCGCGCGCCTCACCGTGATTGAGGGCGGCTATCACCTCTGCAATGTCGAGAAGCCGCAACCCTTCAACGAGGCCGTCACCGGCTTCCTCTTGGAAGGCGATGCCGACTGAAAGCCCGATAGATGAGGACGAACTCGGCCTCATCGACCAGGACCTGATCGAAAGCCGCAGGGTGAAGCTCGAGCCCGGCGCCGAGCTCCGGGTGTTCGGCTATGGCTCGCTGATGTGGCGGCCGGACTTCCCCTATATCGATATCGTCCCGGCCGCCCTGCACGGCTATCACCGCGCCTTTTGCATCCAATCCACCCATTATCGCGGCACGCGGGAAAATCCCGGCCTGGTGCTCGGCCTCGACCGCGGCGGCATGTGCCACGGCCGGATGTTCCGGGTGAAGCCGGAACATGCGCAAGCGGTCGCCGACGGGCTGCATGCCCGCGAGATGGTGACCGGCGTCTATGAGCCGCGCTGGTTGAAAGTCCGGCTGGAGAACGACCGGATCGAGACCGCCCTCGCCTATGTCGCCGACCGCGGCCACCCGCAATATGCGGGCAAGCTGGAGATCGCCGAGATCGCCCGCCGCATCCGCCGCGCCATCGGCAAGACCGGCAGCAACGTGGACTACCTGAAGAACACCGTTATCCATCTCGAGGAAATGGGCATTCACGAGGGCGTGCTGCACCGGGTGTTGCGGCAGGTCGAGCAGGGGCAGTAAAGTTACTGTCATCATGTCGCGCTGGCTGGAAGGGTTGGAGGATCGGCTGTCGAGCGTCGCAGGGCTGGGCCCGCGGCTCGACGCGATGATCGCCGCCCTCCAGGATCTCGGCTTCACCGCCCTGGGCTACGACTACACGCCGGTGCCGATGACGCCGGAGGGCGACCTCATCAGCCCCAGCCTGCTCGAGATCCGCAACATCGACGCCGAGATGCCGGAGCTCTGGACCAAGGGCGGCTTCTGCCAGATCGACCCGATGCAGGAGCTGGCGATCAAGGCCAACGCGCCCTTCATGTGGTCCTGCAACAAGGTCGACGGCAACCCGGCGGAGAATGCGCTGGCCGCGGTGGTGACCGACCGCCACCAGCCGGTGATCCATTATTGCCGCGACACCCGGATGACCATCGGCGTCACCGTGCCGATGCGCCTCGCGCAAGGCGGGCTCGCCACCTTCAACGCGATCCGGGTCGATCCCGAGCCCGGCTTCGAGAAGGATGCGCGGCGGCAGATCAGCGAGATCGCGCTCGCCGGCTATGCCTTCCACAACGCGGCGCTGGAGACCTTCGATCCGGACGCGATGCCGTCGCGCCACGTGCGCCTCTCCCCGCGCGAGCGCGAATGCCTGAAGCTCTGCGCCAAGGGCATGACCGCGAAGCAGATCGCCTACCAGCTCGATCGCTCGCCGGCGACGGTGATGCTGCATCTCAAATCGGCGACGCGGAAGCTGGGTGCGCGCAACCGCGTGCAGGCGGTGGCGCGGGCGGCACATTACCGGCTGCTGGATGGGGTGTGCTGAGCCCTGAGACGCCTCACGCAGCGTCAAGGCCCTCACCCTGTCCCTCTCCCTACGGGCGAGGGGACGCTGGTGCACTGGCCTTCATACTCGGTGAGCCCCTCTCCCGAAGGGAGAGGTTGGGTGAGGGCCTTGACGCTGCTTGAGACCCATCAAACCTGTCTCTATGCTGCCGCGCATCCAAGGCAGGCATCATGTTCTCCAACCAAGAGCACCCGAAAAGCTCCTATTACGCCGCGACCGCGAATCCGCATGGCACCTGGCCGCGGCTGACGGAATCGATCCGGGCCGATGTCTGCGTGGTCGGCGGCGGGCTCACCGGGCTTTCGGCCGCGCTCAATCTCGCCGAGCGCGGGTTCAAGGTGGCGCTGATCGAGGCCAACCGGATCGGCTGGGGCGCCTCGGGGCGGAACGGCGGGCAGATCAACACCGGCCTGCGCAAGTCGCCGCAGGAACTGATCGCGCGTTTCGGCAAGGCGCGCGGCAAGGCGCTGTTCGATCTCGCCGAGGAGGCGCGCAGCATCATCTGGGAGCGGGTGGAGAAGCACGGCATCTCCTGCGACTTGCGGCACGGCAACATGCTGCTCGCTTCGAAGCCCGGCGACCTCGCCTGGATGGAAGAGGAGATCGCCTGCTTCGAGCGCGAGATGAACTACACCAAGGCGAAGCTGCTCGACCGCAACGCCATCCGATCCGAGATCGCCAGCGAGATCTATCACGGCGGCATCAAGGACAGCGGCGGCGGGCATCTGCACCCGCTGAACTATGCGCTGGGCCTTGCCAAGGCGGCTGAGGACGCCGGCGTGCAGATGTTCGAGCACACGGCGGCGACGAAGATCGACGATGACGGCGCCAGGATCACGGTCACCACCGAGGCCGGCCGGATCGAGGCGGATTACGCCGTGCTCGGCTGCAATGCCTATCTGGGCGCGCTGGAGCCGAGGATCGCCGGCAAGATCATGCCGATCGCCAATTTCGTGATCACCACCGAGCCGCTGCCCGAAGACGAGGCGCGGGCGCTGATCCCCAGCGGCTCCTGCGCCTGCGACACCAAGTTCGTGGTCAGCTACTACCGCGTCACCGCCGACAACCGCCTGCTGTTCGGTGGCGGCGAGCGCTACAACACGCAAGAGCCCGCCGACATCGCCGGTTTCGTGCAACCCTACATGCTGCAGGTGTTCCCGCAGCTCGCGGGCCAGCGCATCGACTACGGCTGGGGCGGGATGCTGGCGATCACCATGCATCGGCTGCCGCATTTGGGAAGGGTCGGCCGGGTCTATTACGCGCAGGGCTATTCCGGCATGGGGGTCGCGATCACCGGCATCGCCGGCAAGCTGATCGCCGAGGCCATGGCCGGCACCGCCGAGCGCTTCGACGTCTTCTCCCAGATCGAGCACCGGACCTTCCCCGGCGGCACCCTGCTCCGCCACCCGCTGCTGGTGCTGGCGATGCTGTGGTACGTGCTCCGGGACAAGCTCTGAGGCGCAAGATTCCTAGGGAATGAGCAGCGGCGCGCCGGTGGTGCGACCCGCCTCCATGTCGGCATGGGCCCGTGCGGCGTCGCGCAACGCATAGCGCGTGCCGAGCCTGGGCAGAAGCCCGTCCCTGAGGCTGGCCAGCACCGCTTCGGTGCCGCGCCGATAGTTCTCGCGGTCGTTCATGTAGAGCATGACGCTCGGCCGGGCGAGATTGCGGGGACCGATCGTCTCGATGGCGAGCGGCGGAATGGCACCGCCGGCCTGGCCGATGCTGGCGACGGTGCCGAGCGGCCGCACCGCGCCGAATGTCTTCGCCAGCGTCGTGCCGCCGATCCCGTCATAGGCCACATCGACGCCGCGCCCATCGGTCCACGCCTTGGCCGCGGCGACGAAATCCGCCGCGCGGCCGGTGACGACCTCATCCGCGCCGGCGGCGCGGGCAATCTCGGCCTTCGCCGTGCTGCTCACCGTGCCGATCACCGCGGCGCCGCGGCGCTTGGCCCAGGCCACCAGCAGGCTGCCGAGCCCGCCGGCCGCCGCATGCACCAGCACCGTGGTGCCGCGCCCGACCGGATAGACCGTTCCCATCAGCATCTCCGCAGTCACACCGCGGGCCAGCGCCACCGCGGCGACGTCGTCCGGAACCGAATCCGGCAGCGGCACCGCCCGCCAGGCGGGCAGGATCCGCGCCGCGGCATAGGCGCCGATCGGCGCACCGGCATAGGCGACACGCATGCCGACCGCGAGCCTGTCGACATCCCGGCCGACCGCTTCGACGATCCCCGCGGCCTCGACGCCGAGCACCGCCGGCAGGGCCGGCAACGGATAGAGGCCGCGCCGGTGATAGGTATCGACGAAGTTCACGCCGATCGCGCTGTGGCGGATCCGGATCTCGCCCGGACCCGGCTCCGGCAGCGTGATCTCCGCCGGCTCGAGCGCCGCGGCGTCGCCCGGCTTCCGGATCTGCATCACCAAGGGCATCGCTTGCCTCCAAACAGGTTCACGTCGCGATTGTGCGGCCGGCGCCGACTATGCGAAATTCCGCAAGCTCCCACCTCGATTGTGCGAAAACGCCCATGCGCGATACTCCGACCGACTGGCAGGACCTGCGCCATTTCGCTGCCCTGGCCCGCGAAGGCTCGCTGTCCGCCGCGGCGCGCCGACTTGCGGTCGACCATGCGACCGTGGCCCGCCGGGTCGCCGCCCTGGAAGCCGCCCTCGGGCTGAAGCTGGTCGATCGGCGGGCCCGGTCCTATGCGCTGACCGCCGAGGGCCGCCGGATCGCCGCGATCGCGCAGCGCATGGAAGCGGCCGCCTTCGAGCTCGACCGCGCCGCGAAAGGCGCGCAGACCGGCCTCCAAGGCTCGGTCACGGTCAGCACGCCGCCGACCATCGCCGCCGCGCTGATCGCACCCCGTTTGTCGGCGCTCTATGCGGCGCATCCGGGCATCAGCCTGAAGCTGATCGGCGAGAAGCGCAGCGCCTCGCTGTCGCGCCGCGAGGCGGATATAGCCGTGCGCCTCATTCGTCCGCAGGAGAAGAGCCTGGTCACCCGCCGCATCGGCCGGCTGGGTTTCGCGCTCTACGCCGCGCCGGCCTATCTCGATGCCATCGCGCCGGCGGACTATGCCTTCATCGCCTATGACGATCCGATGGACCAGGCGCCGCAGCAGATCTGGCTGCGGCACTTTGCCCAGGGGCGCCCCGTCGTGCTGCGCGCCAGCGATCTCGAGGTGCAGCGCGAGGCGGCGAAGGCCGGCATCGGCATTGCCGCCTTGCCGCGGTTCTTCGGCGAATCCGAACCCGGCCTGCGCCGGCTCGAGAGCGGCGGCAAGAACCTGAGCCGCGAGGTCTGGCTGGCGGTGCACCAGGACCTCCGCCGCGCGCCGCTGGTGCGTGCGACGCTGGATTTTCTGGCCCGGTGCTTTGACCGGCTGCCATAATGGCCGGCGCAAAGCAGTGGAGAGAGGCATGCGCATCCTGATCCTCGGCGCCGGCGGGACCGGCGGGTATTTCGGCGGGCGGCTGGTCGAGGCCGGCGCCGACGTCACCTTCCTGCTGCGGCCGGAACGCCAGAACCGCATTCGGGAAAACGGCCTGGTCATCAAGAGCCCGGTCGGCAATGCCCAGCTTCAGGTCCAGACCATCCTTGCCGGCGAGGCCGCGCGGAAATTCGACATCGTGCTGGTGACCTGCAAGGCCTATGACCTCGACTCCGCCCTCGAGGCCATCGAGCCGCATGTCGATGCCGGGGCGCTGGCGTTGCCGATCATGAACGGCATGGCGCATAACGATTTCTTGCGCGAGCGGCTCGGCCACGGCCGCGTGGTCGGCGGCATCTGCCAATGCTCGACCACGATCAACGCCTTCGGCGAAATCGAGCATCTGAACCCGATGGCGCGGATGGTGTTCGGCGCCTTCGCCGACCAGCCCAACCGCCTGGAAGTCGATCCGGTGCTGGACGACCTGCTGGCCGTGACCACCAAGGCGAGCTTCGCCAGCAAGCGCGCCGATCCGATCGACCAGAATCTCTGGGACAAATGGGTGATGCTGGCGACGCTCGCCGGCATGACCACCTTGATGCGCGCCTCGGTCGGCGAGATCATGGCGACCAAGGGCGGGCCCGATCTGATGGCGGAGCTCCTGGAGGAGACCGCCGCCGTCGCCACCGAGGCCGAGTATCCGCCCTCGGAAGACTATCTTAAGAACGTGCGCAGCCTGCTGTTCGACCGCAATTCCGGCTTCACCGCCTCGATGCTGCGCGACATGGAAGCCGGCGGCCCGATCGAAGGCGAACACATCATCGGCGACATGTACCACCGCGCGCGAGACGCCGGCCTCGACGCGCACCTGCTGCGCATCGCCTATTGCCACCTGCAGGCCTATGAGGCGCGGCGGGCGAAGGCAGCCAAATAGCGTCTCAATCAGGTTGCTGTGTCTTTGAAAGGATAAGCAGCGATCTGAAACTCATCCTCATAGACGATATAGCCCGGCCGGCGGGATGTTATCATCTCCACGGCGATATCGTACGACTTCAACACGCTCGCGAACTGATGCATCCGTTGGATATGCGCAACGGCTGATGCCTTGAACCAGCTTATGGCTTGTGCCTTGCCATGCGGTCTGCGCGAGATTGATAGTTGGGTCGGTTTCTCCAGGTTCTTGTTGAACCACTCGTTGACTTCATCGAGAAGATCGCAATCCGCTGGCGATATGTCTGGGGATTCCCTTAGCCGAGCAACGGCATGATACAGCCCTTGCCGTACTCCGGAATCGGGATCGATCTCGCTCACAACGAATCTGATGAACATTATCAAAATCTAGACTGGTCTATTCGAACGGCATCGTTGCCTTCAGCGAAGGCCGTGCCGAGATCGCCTTGTGCCACTTGGCGAGATTGGGATGCCCGTCGCGCCAGGCTTCATGCGCGAAGCGGAAGTCGAGATAGTCGAGCATGATCGCGACGGTCAACGTGCCGATGTCGATCTTGTCGCCGAAGCTTCCGGCATCCTTTTCCAGCGCGTCCAGGGCCTGGTCGACCTTGGTCTTCTGCTTGCTGTCCCAGTCGATCGAGCGCAGGGTCTCCGGGCGCCGCGATTCATAGAGCCGCAGGATCGCCGCGTCGAGGATGCCGTCGCAGAGCGCCATGCGGCTCAAGGTCGGCCAGCGCGTCGCGTCCTTCGGGAACAGCTTGCCGCCCTTGCGGCTGTCGAGGAACTCGCAGATCACCGCGGAATCGATCAGCACCGTGCCGTCTTCCAGGGTGAGGGCCGGAATCTTGTTCAGCGGGTTGGTGGCCCCCAGCGCCGGGTCGGCGGTGTTGGTCTTCACCCGCTCGATCTCGCCGTCCTGGCCGGTCTCGATCGCGGTCACCAGCACCTTGCGCACGAAGGGGCTGGTGCTGCTGTGGCATAGCTTCATCATCGCATCTCTCCTTAAGCGTCCTACTCAATATTCGTCATTGCCGGGCTTGATCCGGCAATCTCGCGCCGGATGGAGATGGCCGGGTCGAGCCCGGCCATGACGAATCAATGCTAGAAACGGTCCTTGGCGGCGCGGATGGCGCCGAAGATCTCGTGGTCGGGCTTGTCCTGGCCGCCGAACCGGGCCTTCAGTTCCGGCGCGTCGGCGCGCAGGAAGGGATTCGACTTCTTCTCGTCGCCAAGGACGGCGGGAATGGTCGGCCGGCCCGCGGCGCGGAGCTGCTTCGCCGCCGCCGCGCGCTGCTTCAGCGCCGCGTTGTCGGGATCGGCGGCGAGCGCGAAGCGGATGTTGGCCTCGGTGTATTCATGGCCGCAATAGATCCGGGTGTCGTCCGGCAGCGCGCGCAGCTTCAGCAGCGACGGCCACATGACGTCGGAAGTCCCCTCGAACATCCGGCCGCAGCCGATCGAGAACAAGGTGTCGCCGCAGAACACCGCCTGGGAATCCGGGAAGTGAAAGGCGATATGGCCCTTGGTATGGCCGGGGATGAACAGCACCTGCGCGTGATGCCCGGCGAAGTCGAAGCCGGATTTCTCATCGACCGCGAGGTCGATGCCGGGAATGCGCTCGCGGTCGTAGGCCGGGCCGACCACCTTGGCGCCGGTCGCCTGCTTGATGCCGAGATTACCGCCGCAATGATCGTTGTGATGATGGGTGTCCAGCACATGCGTCAAGGTCCAGCCCCGTTTCGCCGCGGCCTTCAGGCCGGGCGCCGCCTCGGAAGGATCGAGGATCGCCGTCGCCCCGCTCGCGGCGTCATGGATGAGATAGGCGTAGTTGTCCTTGAGCATCGGGACGAGCGTGATCTGGAGCGGGGCCGGCATGCTGAACTCCCTGTAATCCTGGCAGAAATCGGCCGCTGACCTTAGCAGCGGTTGTGGCATAATCAACGCCATGTGGCAGGACGTCGTCGATCTGCATGACTTCTACCAGACGCCGCTCGGCGCGGTGACCCGCCGGCTGCTGCAGGCGCGGATTCGTGCGCTCTGGCCGGATGTGACCGGCCAGTCGCTGCTCGGCCTCGGTTTCGCGACCCCCTATCTCGCGCCCTTCATCAACGAGGCGGAACGGGTGCTGGCGCTGATGCCGGCCGGGCAAGGCGTCATCCACTGGCCGGTGGGCCAGCGCAACCTCGTCACCTTCGCCGACGAGACCGAGCTGCCATTCCAGGATTTCTCGATCGACCGGGTGCTGATGGTCCACGCGCTGGAATCCTCCGAGCATCCCGGCGACATGCTGCGCGAGGCCTGGCGCGTGCTCTCCGGCGGCGGGCGGCTGATGGTGGTGGTGCCGAGCCGGCGCAGCGTCTGGTCATTGACCGAGCGGACACCCTTCGGCTTCGGGCAATCCTATTCGGCGGGCCAGCTCTCCCGGCTGCTGCGCAGCACCTCCTTCACGCCGCTGCAGACCGCGCGCGCGCTCCACTTCATGCCGCTCCGGTCGCGCGCCTGGCTCTCCGGGGCGCCGGGCTGGGAGCGTTTCGCCAACAACTGGTTCGCCGGCCTCGCCGGCGCCGTCATCATCGAGGCGACCAAGCAGCTCTATGGCGCCAAGCCGGTAAAAGCGCCGCGCCGCGCCAAGCCGGTGCTGGTGCCGCTGCCCAACGTGGCGACCGGCCGCGTGGTGCCGCTGCGCCGCGACGGACTTACCGGATAATCGGGGCCTGACCCCTAGGGTCCCGGCCGCAGGATGCGGCTCTCCGGCAGCAGCACCTTGACCCTTGTGCCGCGGCCGGGATCGCTTTCGAGCGTCATCGTCCCGCCATGCAGCTCGACCAGGGCCCGGACGATCGCGAGCCCCAGTCCGGTGCCGCGATAGCGCCGCTGATAGGCGCCCTCTACCTGGGTGAAGGGCTGCATCAGCTTCGGCAGGTCCCCCTTCGCGATGCCGATGCCGGTGTCGCTGACGACGATTTCGATCCCCTGCTCGAGCTCGGCGGTCGACAGCAGGACCGCGCCCTGGGGCGGCGTGAACTTGAGCGCGTTGGAGAGCAGGTTGAACAGGATGCGGCGGATCGCGCCGGCATCGACCCGCACCCGCGGCAGGTCCGGCGGCACGCGCGTGGTCAGCGTCAGCTCCGCCTTCTCGACCTCGAGCGCCAGGATCCGCGCGGCCTCCTCGGCCAGCGCCCCGAGATCGACCTCGCTCTCCTCGAGCACGAACTTGCCGGCCTCGATCTTGGCAATGTCCAGCACTTCGTTGATGATGCGCAACAGGTGCTTCCCGCTGGTGCGGATGTCGGCGGCGTATTCCCGATACTTCGGATGGTCGGGACCGAGGATCTGGCTGTCGATCATCTCGGACAAGCCGATGATCGCGTTCAAGGGCGTGCGCAGCTCGTGGCTCATGTTGGCGAGGAACAGGCTCTTCGCCCGGCTCGCCTGCTCCGCCTGGTCGCGCGCTTCGCGCAAGGCGTTCTCGGCATCGACGATGGCGGTCACATCGCGGGCGATGCCGCGATAGCCCTTGAACACCCCGGCCGCGTCGAACACCGGCCGGCCGCTGGTCTCGGCATAGACCATCGTTCCATCCGGGCGGCGGATGCGGTAGGTCAGGCCGCGGAACGGCTCATGCCGCTCCAGCAGGGCGCCGTGCTCGCGCCACTTCTCCGCCTCCGCCTCGCGATCCACCGCCTTCTCCCAGCGCGGGCGGCCGAGGAAGGCGCCGGCATCGAAGCCGTGCTGGCCGACGCTCGGCGACAGATAGGTGATGCGATGGTCGGGCCCGGTCTCCCAGAACCAGTCGGAGGCCGCAACCGCATAATCGTGAAAGCGCTCCTCGCTCTCGCGCAGCGCCGCCTCGGCCGCGACGCGGGCGGCGACATCGCGCTTCAGGTCGGCATTGGCCTGCTGCAGTTCGCCATAGGAGCGCTGCAGGCTGGCGCTGAGGTCGTTGAACGCCGAGACGACGCGATCCAGCTCGTCGGCCTCCTTGCGCCGCGCGCGATTGAGCATGAGCGGCGCCGCGGGATGCCCGGGATTGTAGCCGGCGACGGCGCGGGCGATCTGGAAGAGGTGCCGGCCGACGAGCCGGTAGAACACGAAAACGATAAAGGCCGAGACCAGGAAGGTCTTGGCCCCCTGGCTGATCAGGATCACCAGCGCGCTCTCGATCAGCCGCTGATAGACGCCGGCGAGGCTGGCCTCGACCACGAAGCGGCCGATCACCTGCCGGCCGCCCTTGTCGTCATAGACGATCGGGATCTCCCGGCGCAGCACCGAGCCTGCGCCCTCGGTGCCGATCGCGACCGCCAGCGGGCTGCCGCCGTTGCCGGATTCGACCACCGCGGCATAGCTCACCTCGGGCAGGCTGGCGATGCCGCTCAGCTGCAGCTCGAGTTGCCGCCGGTCGAGTTGCCAAAGGCCCTCGGCGAGGCTGCTGATATAGCCGCGCTCGACCTCGGCCAGGCGCTGCTCGATCGCGCCGACGTCGAAGCGGTAGTCGAGATAAAGCTGGACCGCGGTCAGGACCAGGGTGACCGCCGAGCTGAACAGCAGCACGAACACCAGCAGGCGGAGCGCGATGCCGTGGCGCAGATCGCCCAGCTTCGGCAAATGCCGTTCCGCGGGCCTGGCGTCGGCGGGCAGCCCAGCGATCTCCTCGGATTTGCCGGCCATCCCTTGCCCGCGTCCCTCATGCAACCTTGCTAGGCATTTTAGCACAGGCGCAACGGGGGCCGGCCCGGCTTTCCCGCTCTTCGGTAATCTATTGATTTAAAACTAGTTTTAGGCATTTTAAGCAGCTGAACAACCGGGGCAAGCCCGCCACCGGCCGGCGGCCAATCGCGGCGTGCCGGCGCCGCCCAATCGGGCATCACAGCCCCGGGTTGATGCGATCGGCCGTGCGCCCCGCCGATCAGACGCCGGTGATCTGCGGGGCGCGTTAGACTGACGGCCTCGCTTATGCGGAGGATGCGATGCGTGCACTGAGATTGTTCTTGGCGGCGTGCGGTCTGGTCCTCTGCGGTGTGGCTTCCGCGCAGGATAAGCCGCCGGTCGATGTCGCCCTGGTCCTGGTGGTCGATGCCTCGGGCAGCATCGATACCGAGGAGTTCGCGCTGCAGCGCGACGGCATCGCGGGCGCCGTCAACGACGCCGAAGTGCTCGGCGCGATCAAGGGCGGGCGGCATGGCCGGATCGCCATCGCGCTGGTGGAATGGGGCACGCCGGCCGGCGCCGTGCAGGCGGTCGACTGGCATATCGTCGGCGATGAAGCCAGTGCCGGCGCCTTCGCCGATGCGGTGCGATCGGCGCCGCGCGTGATGCAGAGCTACAATGCGATCGGCGACGGCATCGTGCGCGCGACCGATGCGATCTATGCCTGTCCCTGCACGCCGACCCGCAAGGTGATCGACGTTTCCGGCGACAATCCCGATATGCGAAGCCGCGTCTCCGCGACGCTCGCCCGCGACATGGCGGTCAAGCTGGGAATCACGATCAACGCACTCGCAATCCTGCAGGACGACCGGCTCGGCCCCGGCGGCCGGCCCTGGCTGGTCGAGGTCTATGAGCAGACGGTGATCGGCGGCTTCGCGGCCTTCGTGATCCCGGCGCAGACCCGCGCCGACTTCGCCCGGGCGCTCAGGCAGAAGTTGATCCAGGAGATCGCCAGCCTCTAGCCGGCGCCGAGTGCGGCGCGCTGCTTCTGCAGGAAGGCGCGCAAGGCCGGATCAGTCTCGAGGCCGATTGCCAGCGCATAGGCATTGTCCGCGCCCTCGCGGTCGCCGAGCCGCGACAGCAGCGCCGCCCGCGCCGCCCAATAGGGCTGGTACTCGGCGATGCGCCTGTCGGCGGCGATCGCATCGAGCGCGGCGAGGCCGGCGGCGGCGCCCTGCACTTCCGCCAAGGCCACGGCGCGGTTGACCGCGACCACCGGCGAGGCAGTGAGCGCCAGCAGCCCGTCATAAAGCATGACGATGGCCGGCCAGTCGGAATGGCCGAGATGGCGGCGGGCGGCATGGGCCGATTGCACCGCGGCTTCCAACTGATAGCGGCCGATCTCGCCGAGCTGCTTCGCGCGGGTGAGCAGGGCATCGGCGTCGGTGATGGTGGCGTGGTTCCACAGCCGCATCTCCTGCTCGGTCAGCGGCACGAAGTTGCCTTGCGTATCCCGGCGTGCGTCACGGCGGGCATCGGCATGCAGCATCAGCGCCAGCAGGCCCAGGGCTTCCGCCTGGCCGGGCAGCAGCTCGACCACCAGGCGGCCGAGCCAGACCGCCTCGCCGGAGAGGTCGCGACGCTTAAGGTCCATGCCGGACCAGCCTTCGCCGAAGACCGCGTAGAGCGCGTCCAGCACGGCCTCCAGGCGCCGCGCCAGTTCCTCGCGCTCGGGGATGCGAAACGGAATGCCGGCGGCGCGGATCTTGGTCTTGGCGCGGACCAGGCGCTGGCCCATGGTCGCCGGCGCCACCAGAAAGGCCGAACCGATCGCCACCGCGTCGAAGCCGAGCACGCATTGCAGGATCAGCGGCGCGCGGATCGAAGGCTCGATCGCCGGATGGGCGCAGGCGAACATGAGCGCCAGGCGGCGGTCGGGGATTGCCGCGGGGTTGGCGGCGGCTTCCTCCAGCTCTTCCGCCATCAGCGTGAGGTGTGCTTCACCCAGCGCGGCGCTCTGCTTGCGGCGCACCGCGTCTATCGCGCGGCGCCGCGCGGCAGTGAGCAGCCAGGCTTCGGGATTGTCCGGCACGCCGTTTCGCGGCCAGTCGGCGAGCGCGCTGGCAAAGGCCTCCGCCAGGGCGTCTTCGGCCGCGGCCAGGTCGCGGCTTTGCGCGGCGAGGAAGGCGACGAGCTTGCCGTAGCTGCGGCGCGCCGCCGCTTCCGCGACGGCGCGCGCATCGCGATCCCGTCCCTCAGGAAGCCCTGGGGTCACGCGCCATGGTCCAGAGCGGGCGGACCTCGACCGTGCCATGCGCGGCGCCCGGGCAGCGGGCCGCCCAGGACAGCGCCTGATCGAGGTCCGGCACGTCGATCATGTAATAGCCGGCGAGCTGCTCGCGGGTCTCGGCATAGGGGCCGTTCAGCACCTGGGTCTTGCCGTCGCTGACCCGGACCGTGGTGGCGGTCCCGGTCGGCTGCAGCCGATCGCCGCCGACGATGACGCCGGCCTTCTGCAGCGCCTCGGTATAGGCGATATAGGGCGCCGACATCTCGGCGTCGCCGACCTGCTTGCGGATCTGCGCGCCCTTGGCCTCGTCCACATAGATCAACAGCATGTATTTCATGATTCCTCGCTCCCTTGGCTCAAGCCGGGCAGGATGCTCCGACAAAAGCGTGACGGGCGGAAGCCGGCGATTTCGACAGGCCGGGCGAGAAAACTTCAGGCCGGCGGGGCTTCCGGAATCCGGATCACCGTCCGCACGCCCTTATGCGCCGGGTCCCGGCTGATTTCCGCCTTGAGCTTGGTGCTCATCATGCCGACGATCTTCTGGCCCAGCCCCCCGCCCTTGGCCGGCGCAGCCGCATCCATCCCAACCCCGTCGTCCTCGACGACCAGCTCCACCCCGCCGCCGGCCGTGGCGCGGCAGATCACGCGGACCGGGCCGTGCTGGCCCGGGGGATAGGCGTATTTGGCAGCGTTCAAGACCAGCTCGGTCACCATCATGCCGATCGAGACGGCGCGGTCGGTGGTGGTGAGAATCGCCTCGGCCGCGACCGAGAGATGCGCGCCGGTCTCGGTGCCGAGCGCCTTCCGGAGGTCGATCACCAGGTCCTCGAGATAGCGCCCGAGGTCGATCTCGCGCACGTCGCTGCCGGTATAGAGCTGGCGATGCACGTGGCCGATCGCATTCACCCGGACCTGGGCGTTGGAGAGCGCGGTCTTGGTCTCCGGCTGCGAGGCGGCCCCCGCCTGCAGGCGCAGGAAGGCATTCACCAACTGGAGGCTGTTGCCGATGCGGTGGTTGATCTCGCGGATCAGCACCTCGCGTTCCTTGGCGAGATTCTCGAAGCGGTCGCGCGCCTCGCGGACCTCGGCTTCCGCGGCGGCATGGGCGCGGCGGATCTCGCGCTGCGCGATCGCGCCGGCGACCCCGGCGCGGAGCAGCGGCAGGAAGTCGGCGCTCGCCTCCTTGATCACGTATTCCTCGGCGCCGGCCTTCAAGGCCGCCACCGCGACCTTGCCCTCGGCCTCGCCGGTCACGTAGACCACCGGCGGCGGGTCGTCGAGCTTGGCGATCTCGCCCAGGATCGAAAGCCCGTCGCGGCCCGGCATGTGGTGGTCGAGGATGATCGCGTCGTAATGCTCCGCCACGATCCGTGCAAGGCCGGAGACGCCGTCATGCGCCATGTCCATGGAATAGCCGTTGCGCTCCAGGTCGCGCTTGACGACGAGGCAGAGGCCCTGGTCGTCGTCGATGTAGAGGACGCGCGGCATCGATCGAGACATCAGCGTTCCGATTTCAAAGCTCTGGCACCTGCACGACCGAGAAGAACAGGCCGAGCTGGCGGATCGCGTTGGCGAAGTTCTCGTAATTGACCGGCTTGGTCACATAGACGTTGGCGCCGAGGTCGTAGCAGCGCTGGATCTCGTTCTTGTCGTCGGTGGTGGTGAGGACGATCACCGGGATCCGCTCCGTCTTCGGCGTTTCCTTCAGCTTCTTCAGGATGTCGACGCCAGACATGTCGGGCAGGTTGAGATCGAGCAGCACCATGTAGGGCTTGCCGTTCTTCACGCCCGGCTTGCCGCCGCCGCCGATCAGGTAGTCCAGCGCCGGCTGGCCCGAGGCGAACTTGACGATCTCGTTGCTGACGCCGGCGCGGCGGATGTTGCGCTCGATCAGGGTCGCATGGCCCTCGTCGTCCTCGATCATGATGATCGTCAGCGGTTCCTGCTTGCTCATGCTGCCATCCCTCCCTGCGCGACCGGCTGGCGCGCCATCCACAATTTCGAAAGCACCAAGGTGAAGACCGAGCCGCCGCCGGGCGCCTCTTCGAGCTGGATCGTGCCGCCGATACGGCGCGCGAGTCCACGCGAATGCGCAAGGCCGATGCCCTCGCCCGGCTTGTCCTGGGCGCCGGCACGGCGGAACAGGTCGAACACCCGCTCGCGGTCGGCCGGCGCAATACCGCGGCCGTTGTCGATCACGCTGATCCGGAACTCGCGCGGCGTCTCCTCGGCCCTGACCTCGATCCGGCCCGGAACGCCGTCGCGCAGGTATTTCAGCGCGTTGTCGACCAGGTTGGAGAGGATCTGCTCGAGCGCCATGCGGTCGCTGCGGACCGCCGGCAGCCGGCCGACCACGAGCTCCGCCCCGGCCTCGCGCAGACGGTGCTCGACATCCGCCGCGATCACCTGCAGCACGTCGTTGAGATCGATGCGCTGGATCAGAAGCTCGCGGCGGCCGGCGCGCGACAGGGTGAGGATCGCCTTGATCAAGCCGTCCATCTTGCCGATCGAGGTCTTGATGAAATGGATCGCCTCGTCGAAATCCTTGCGCAGCACGGCGACATCCACCACGTCCGGTGCGGCCGGCGCTTCGGTGAAGTCGCTCGGACCCGCCGGTGCTTCCAGCCGCTGGAACATCTGGTCGCGCAGCACCTCGAGCTCGCTGGTGAAGCCCATGATGTTCACCAGCGGCGAGCGGAGATCGTGGGTCACGACATAGGCGAAGCGCTGCACCTCCTGGTTGGCGGCTTCCAGCTCGGCGGTGCGCTCCTGGACCCGCGCCTCCAGACCCTCGTTCAGCTCCTTCAACGCCCGCTCGCTCTCGATGATCTCGCGGGCGCTGCGGCGGAAGAGAAGATAGGAGGCATAGGCAAGGCCGCCGATCGCCAGCACGCCGGCGCTGTTCACGACGATCAGTGCCACCTGGAAGGCGGTACCGGAGCTGCGCCGTTCGTCGAGCAGGCGACGCTCCTCGGCGTTGGCGTCGCGATAGGCCTCGCCGATATCCTGCATCAGACTGAGGCCGCGGTCGGTCTTGACCGCGGCCAGCGCCTCCGCGGCGCGGCCCTGGAGCGTGAGCGTGACGGTCCCGGCCAGTTCCCCGAGCTTCTCCTCGATCAGCGGGCGCAGGCGGTCGATGGTGGCTTTCTGGGTCGGGTTGTCGCTGGTCAATTTCCCGAGCACGTCCAGCGCCGGCGAGATCCGGCCCAAGGTGGCGTTGTAGTCGTTGAGATAGGCGGCCTCGCCGGTCAGCAGGAAGCCGCGCTGGCCGCTTTCCGCCCGGCGCAGATCGGCGCGCAGGTTGGCGATGACATTGAGCACCGTCAGCGAGTGATCAACCCCGGATGTCGCCGTCAGCGACTGCCGGATCAGGATGAGCGAGATCGCCCCCATGGTGAGCACCACGGCGAATCCGACGATCAGCAGAAGCCGCTGGGCCGGAGCCCGATAGCCTTGGCGAAGCATGCTTGGGGAGGTCGCTCAATTTCGAGGGACCCCGTTGTAGATCAAATGCGCGGCCGGCGCAAAGCAGCCGCGGGACCCCGATTTTCAGAGCCAGAAGTCGTTGCGGCGGCTACCATTCGCCCTGCTTCTGGCCCCGGAAGGATTCGTCATGACCGCTTGGCCTGACCGCCGTATCCTCGATCTCTTCAACATCGAGCTGCCGATCCTGCAGGCGCCGATGGCGGGCGCCTCGACCCCGGAAATGGCGATCGCGGTCTGCGCGGCGGGCGGGCTCGGGTCCCTGCCCTGCGCGCAATACGACCTCGCCGGGGCCCGGGCGGCGCTCGCCCAGGTGCGGGCCGCGACCCAGCGGCCGGTCAATGTGAACTTCTTCTGCCACCGCATGCCGCAGCCCGATGCGGCGGAGGACCGGCGCTGGCGGGCGCGGCTGGCGGATTACTACCACGAGCTGGGCCTCGATCCGGATATGGCTTCGCCGCCGGGCGGGCGGACGCCCTTCGACGCCGCCTTCTGCGCCTGGGTCGAGGAAACCCGCCCCGAGGTCGCGAGCTTCCATTTCGGCCTGCCGGAGCCGGAATTGCTCCAGCGGGTGAAGGCTACCGGCGCCAAGGTGATCGGCTCGGCGACCACGGTCAAGGAAGCGCAATGGCTGGAAGCGAAGGGCTGCGATGCCGTCATCGCCATGGGCTATGAGGCGGGCGGGCATCGCGGCATCTTCCTAGGCGATGACCCGGCGCGCGCGATGGCGCGGCAGGTCGGGACCTTCGTCCTGGTGCCGCAGGTGGCGGACGCGGTGAAGGTGCCGGTGATCGCCGCCGGCGGCATCGCCGATGCGCGCGGCATCGTCGCGGCTCTTGCGCTCGGCGCATCGGCGGTGCAGATCGGCACCGCCTATCTCTTCACCCCGGAGGCGAAGATCCCCGCCTGGCACCGCGCGGCGCTGAAGACCGCCGCGGATGACGACACCATGGTGACCAACCTCTTCACCGGGCGGCCGGCGCGTGGGATTGCGAACCGGATCATGCGCGAGATCGGTCCGCTCTCCGCCGACGTGCCGCGCTTTCCGCTGGCCGGCGGCGCGCTCATCCCCTTGCGCAAGGTCGCGGAGGCCAAGGGATCGGGCGAGTTCAGCAATATGTGGGCGGGCCAAGCGGCGCGGCTCGGGGTCGAGATGCCGGCGGGGGAATTGACCCGCAAGCTGGCCAGTGAGGCACTGGCGCGGCTAGGCGGGTGACAGCCCGAAGCGGCCGAGGCCGGGGAGCTCGATCGCCGGCCGCCGCAGATCGAGGCGGATCGCGGCGCCCGCGATGTCGACCGCGAGGCCCTCGCGCCAGCCCAGGGTGATACCGGCATAGCCGGAAAGACTCAGCCGGAAGCCGGCGCCGTCGGCGGTCGTGCGCAACCACTTGCCGTCATAGGGATAGTCCTTGCCGATCGCCAGCGCCGGCAGGGTCGCGTCGATCTCCGGCACGGCATCGAGGATGGCCTGGATGAAGGTGTTCGAGTTCGGCCCCGGCCAAGCGCGGTAATCGCCGGCTTCGCGCAGAGGATAGGCGCGGATCGCGTCCTCGATCTGCGGAATCAGCCGCTCCGCCGCCACGCCGTCCAGCGCATAGACCGTCTCGGGCGCGCGGCCGAACCAGCGGCCGTCCGGCGCATAGCCGTTCATGCGCACGGGGAGCTCGGTCCAGGCGGTGTAGTCGTAGCGGGTATAGGCAGCGGCGCCCTTCGGCTTGTAGACCAGCCAGCAATGCACCGCGAAGACGCCGCGCCAGCGCACGGTGCGCGCGGCATAGATGCGGATCACCGCATCGCGATGCAGCAGCGGTTGCTCGAGCAGGCCGGCGCTGCTGCGATCCGCCGTGCGCCAATCCGCCTTGGCCTCGGTGCCGCCGTAATAGAGCGCGGCCGAGACGCCGATCGGGAGCGCGAAGCCGATCAGGAAGAACCACAACAGCATCGTCACCCCGCGGCGCATTCCGCCCTTACGCGACCCGTTCGATCAGGGCCTGGGCGGCCGCGGGGTTGCGGACCTTGGCGCCGGAGATGAAATAGACGAAGGCGTCGCCGCGCTTGGCCCAGTCCTTAGCGCGCTTTGCCCAGGCGTCGAGTTGCTTCGGCGGGTAGCCGGTGGTCACCTCTTCCTGGCTCTGCATGAGGCGGGCATAGGTGAAGTCGGCGGTCGCTTCGTCGATCTCCGGAAAATCCGCGTCATGGGCATAGACGATGGCGGCGTTGTGCTTGCGGCAGAGTTCGTAGAATTCCTCGCAGTTGAAGCTCGGGTTGCGTACTTCCATGGCGTGGCGCAGCGGCAGCTTGTTCACTTCCTTGGGCAGCAGCTTCAGGAAGGCACCGAAATCCTGCGCGTCGAATTTCTTGGTGCCCATGAACTGCCAGTTGATCGGCCCGAGCTTGTCGCCAAGCTCGTGCAGACCCTGGTTGATGAAGCGGGTGACCGACTCCCCCGCCCCGGCCAGCTCCTTGCGGTTGGTGCAGAAGCGCGAGGCCTTGACCGCGAAGACGAAGTCCTTCGGCGTCTCCTCGCGCCATTTGATCCAGCTCGGCGGCTTGAAGGTGGAATAATAGGTGCCGTTGATCTCGATCGAGCTGAGCTTGCTCGCGGCATATTCCAGCTCGCGCTTCTGCGAGAGATCCTTGGGATAGAACACGCCGCGCCAGGGTTCGAAGGTCCAGCCGCCGATCCCGACGCGGATCGCGCCGCCGGTGGACTTGGTCTTTGATTTCGCCGCCATGCCAGCCTCGCCTTCATCGCCTTCATCGCCTTCAGAAGACTTAGCGTGTGACGCAGCGGTTTTCCACCCGTAGCTGAAAGGAAGAGGACCTCCCCCTGGCGAGGGGGAGGTCCGGGGTCCGGTCGGAACCGTGGGATCCTGGTTCCGGCCGATTACGAGACGTCGAGGCCGTTCTCCACCGCGACTTTCACGCCGCCGGCGGCCTCGTAGATGTTGAAGAAGTGCGTCGTGTCGGTGACGCTGTCCTTGAAGCTGACGTTGGTCGCGACCGCGGTCAGGTTGAAGCCGGTCAGATCGACGTTGTCGCGGCCGCTCGAGTTGCCGCTCTGGTCGCCGATCACGTAGAGCGCGATCGAGTGCCCGCTGAGCGAGGTGCCGGTCGCCCCGGCCACCAGGTCCCCGGCATTCAGCGCGAAGGTGTTCTGGCTGAAGGATCGGTCGTTGGTGTCGCCGATATCGACCATCTCGACGCCAAGGTAGGAGTCCTTGTCGTAGGAGAAATTCGTGTTGCCGTTGGCGTTCTTGACCTGGTCGAAACCGGCGCCGCCGTCGTACTTGTCGCCGCTGCCGAACACCATGGTGTCGTCGCCGGCGCCGCCGAAGATCAGGTCGCTGCCCGATCCGCCGTCCAGCTTGTCGTCGCCGCCACCGCCGATCACGATGTCGTTGCCGCCAGCGGCATCGACGGTGGTCCCGCCGTTGCCGTAGACCACGACGATGTCGTCGCCATTGGAGCCGCTCAGCGTCCCGTTGGTGTCCTGGCTGACGGTGACATGGCCGGTGTCCTGGCCACCGGCGCCGTCGGTCATCTTGTAGTCGAAGGAGCCGCCGTTGCCGCCGCTGTCGGTGAAGCTCACGAAGCCTTCCGCGCCGGTGCCGTTGGTATGGGACGCCGAGCCGCCGCTGGCACTGAAGACGGCGGCCGCGCCCGCGATCAGGTCGAAGCTGCTCTTGCTGCTGTCCGCGTCGCTGTCGTTGTAGAGCAGCGCCCATTCCGGGATGTTGAACAGGTTGGAGCCGGCATTGGTGACGACGTTGTCGTCGTGGGCGACCGGTGCCTCGTTGGTATCCTGGATATAGATGATCGCGGTGTCGGTGGCGGTGAGATCGCCGCCGCCGGTGAAGCCCTCGTCGTTGATCTTCATGGTGAGGGTGGTCTGGCTGGACGGCGTGTCGTCGTTGTTGAAGTAGGAAACGACGCCGCCGTTGCTGCCGGCCAGCAGATTGTTGATCTGCGTGAGGGTGCCGGTGATCGTGACCGTGTCATCGCCGTTGCCGAAGACCGAGACGCCGGTCGAACCCTTGGTGATGTTGAGCTCGCCCTCGCCGACCTTGAGCGTCAAGGTCATCACGCCGTTCTTGGAGTCCACGTCGCCGATCGAGAGGCCGGTTCCCGAGAGGACCAGGCTGGTCTGCTCGACCGCGTTGTAGGTGAGCGGCGTGATGGTGGCCGTCGGCGCGTCGTTGGTCGCGTCGACATCGACCCAGATGGTGTGGCTGGTGCTGACGAGGTTGCCCTCGTCCGTCACCGTCACCGTCACGGTGCGGTCGCTGGTGGTCGGGTTGTTGCTGTCGTTGTTATAGACGATGCCGCGGAAGATGGCCTGGAACACCGCGACATCGACCGGCGCGGCGCTGGAGAGCGTGATCACGCCGTTGACGTTGCTGATCGAGATCCCGGCGTTGCTGCGCGCGGTTTCCGCCGCCGAGTTCAGCGACAGCGACTCGAGGGCGCCGTCCGGGCGGCTGGCGAGGCCGACCGTCATCGAGAGCAGCTTGCCGGTGTCGTCGGAGATGGTGGCCGAGGGCGCAATCAGGATCGCGCCGTTGTCCTCCTTGAAGAACACCTCGTGGTCGGAGCCGTAGCTGCCGCCGTTGAGGTCGGTCACCGGCTTGTCGTTGACATTGGCGACGTTGATGGTCGCGGTGTCGGTGTCGGTCTTGGCGCCGCCGGCGCCGGTCTCGCCCTTGTCGTCGACCTTGAGGGTCAGCGTGACCTGGGCCTGCGGCGAGTCGTTGGTGTTGAGATAGGTGATCTTGCCCTGGCCGCCCGCGCCGGTGCCGTGGAGCAGCGCGTTGATCTCCGCCACCGAGCCGGTGAGCTTCACCGAGCTGGTCTCGTCGTTGGCGACCGTGACGCCGCTGTTGCCTTTGGTGACATCGATGATGCCCTGACTGACCGAGAGCGTGACGGTCACGTCCTCGTTGCCGGAGTCCGCGTCGCTGATCGACATCTTGCCGGGGCCGGACAGCGTGATCACCTGGTCCTCGTTCGCCGAGTAGGGGTCCAGGAAGATGGTCGCGTCCGGCGCGTCGTTGACCGAGGTCACGCAGAGATCGATCTCGTGGGCGACGCTGTCGAAGGTGCCGTCATTCACGACCACGGTGATGTGACGGTCGGTCTCGTTCGGCGCCTGGCTGCTGTTGTTGTAGAGGATGCCCTGGAGAATGGTCTGGTAGACCGAAGTCGCGACCGGCGACCCGGAGATGGTCAGCACGCCGTTGGCGTAGGTGACGTTCAGGCCGTTGTCGTCGACCGCCTGCTGGGCGAAGACATTGAGGCTCAGCCCCTCGGTGGCATCGCCGTCCGGACGGTTGGCGAGCGTCACCGTCATGGAGTGGATGTCGCCGTCGTCCTTGACGGTGCCGCTCGGCGAGATCTGGACCGCACCGCTGTCCTCGACGAAATGCGCGCTGTTGTCGGCGCCCTGGTCGTTGCCGTTGAGGTCGGTCTCGGGGCGGGTGTTGATGTCGATCTTCAGCTTGGCGGTGGAGACGTCGCCGTCGCCGTCCTGGATCGTGTATTCGACGTAGAACGGCTTGCCGTTCGCATTCTTGGCCGGCGGCGTGTAGGTGTAGGTGCCGTCGTCATTGATCAACAGCGATCCGCGGCCGGCGCCGAGGTCGATCGTGTGCTCGTGGGTGGTCGCGTTGAAGACATAGTTGATGCTGTCATACGAGACCATGGTGAGCTTGCCTGCGCCGTAATCGTCGGCGCCCGACACGTCGTTGTCGAGCACGTTGCCGATGATCGGGCTCACCGTCGGCGTCATGGCGTTGTTCAGGCTGCTGAGCAGCGTCCCGACATTCCCGGTCGAACTGATGCCGAGGAGGTTGTCCTCCTGGCCGGTCGGCGCGGTATCGGTGTCGGGATAGGAAATCGCGCTGAGGTCGGCCGTCTCGCTGCCGCTCAGGCTGCCGATGCCGACGGCAAAGACATTGGTGATGTCGTTGGCGTTGACGAAGTCGGTCCATTCCTGGATCGAAACCTGCGAGGCGCCGTTGCCCTCGTCGGTGATGCCGGGATCGCTGTGCGGCTCGTTCGGGTTGCCGTCGGAGAAGAAGTAGACCAGGGACTGGTCGCCCTGCGGCAGCGGACGCGCGTCGTCGAAGGCGCCCATCGCCTCAGTCAGGGCCTTGTCGTAGTTGGTGTTGCCGCCGCCGTTGTCGAAGTTGTCGCTGTCCTTCACGTAGTTGAGCGCGTCGGCCGCGGTCATCCAGACGCTGTGGGAAGCGTTGTCGTCGAACAGCACGAACTGGACGTTCTGGATCTCGGGATGCGCGTTCAGCATCTGCTCGATCGAGTAGCGGACCAGGCCGATCGCGTTGTCCGGATAGCCGGAGACGCCGGTGTGGTAGTTCTCCATGCTGCCGGAGACGTCGATGATGAACTGCACATCGGTGGTCGGCGGTTGGGGTTCGTTGAGCCCGAGGGTGTCGCAGTTCGCGGTCGGCTCGTCATCGACGATGTCGATCTTCAGGGTCGCGGTGGCTTCCTCGTCATCGACATCGGTGACCTTGATCTCGAAGCTGACGGAGCTGGTGCTGTTGGCGTCGGTGTTGTCCTTGAGGACATAGGTGTAGCTGAGCGCGCCGCTCGATTCGTCGAAGCCGGTCAGCGTCAGCTTGCCGGTCGCGTCCTCGATCTCGTGCGGGTTGGCGCCGAGGTCCTTGAGCTCGGCCAGCGTCAGCGTGCTGCCGCCGATCTCCAGGGTCCTGATGCCGTCCGGGGCGGTGATGGTGACGGTGCCGCCGGTCTGCTCGGAATCCGCCGCGGCATTGCTGCCTTCGGGCTCGGCGCCGCGGGCCGGGAGACCGGCTTCGTAGACCGTGGTCTCGGCGCCGCGGGCCGGCAGATGGATGTCCACCTCGGCATCGTTGATGCGGACAGTGAGGGTGGCGGTGCTGGTGTCGCCGTCGCCGTCCTTCAGCGTGTAGGTGAAGACGTCGTCGACGCCGCCCGCGCTATAGGCATCGCGGGTATAGGTATAGCTGCCGTCGGCGTTGAGCGTGAGCTTGCCGTACTGGCCCTGGATCTCCGTGCCGACCTTGTCGTTCTCGCCGCCGGAACCGGTTCCGGCAAAGACGCCGGCGACCTGCGCATGGTCGGCGCCTTCCGAGTCCTGGCCGGAGGCGGGGATGATGTCGCCGGCGCCGGTGATCACGTTGCCGGAGATCGGGTCGTGGCTGCCGGCTGAGACGGTGGTGCTGTCGTCGCGCGCGACCGGCATGTCGTCGTTGACGTCGATGTTGATCGCCGCATCGACCCAGTCGCCGTCGTCGTCATAGGCGCTGACGTGGAACTCGAGCGGGATGGTGTTCTCGGGCTGCTCCACCACCAGCGCCGAGGTGCCGGTCTCGCCGCCGAAGATCGAATCGCCATGGTCGAGCGGGCCCTTGAGCTCGAAGCTGAAGTGGCCGGTATCCTGGTCGAGGGTCAGGGTGAAGACGGTGCAGCCCGGGATCGGATCGGTCGGGGTCTCGTCGCTGACCTCGCTCTCGACCAGGCCCTGCTGCTTCGCATCGGCGATGCCGACGGTCAGGTGGTCGCCGCTGACCGAGAGCACGACCAGGGTCTGGCCGCCGGAGGTCAGGCCGTGATCGCCGTAGGGGAAGGCCTGGCCGAGCTGATACTGCGTGGTGTCGAGCACGAAAGCCTGCTTGTCGCCCTCGCCTTTGACGTCGCTGTTTGCCGCGCCGTCGGCGCCGAAGTTGACGTTGATGCAGCCGGTGACGCATTTGCCGCCGCCGGTGTCGCCGTTCTCGCCGGGATTGTTGTTGCCGTCGGCGCCCTTGTCGTGGGCGCCGCCGCGGATCCAATCCTCGTCGATCAGGCCGGTGTTGCTGCCGCCGGCGACGACGCTTTCGCGCGCCGGCGTCTTCATGTCGTGCTGGTTATGATAGGCGACGTCCTCGAGGATCGGCACGTCGTCGCTGAAGCTCGCCTTGAAGCTGCCGTCGGTCGAGGGTGACGTGGGCTCCGGCGGAAGGTCGTTGCTCACGCCGCCCTCGAGCGGCTGCTCCTGCTGCTCCGGGTTCGGCGCCGGGCCGTCATAGACCTTGAACAGGATCTCGATGTCCATCGAGTCCTTGCCGGCATCGCCCTCGCCGGCACCCGGATGGTCGAGACGGTTGATCAGGAAGGTCTGGATCACGAAATGGCCGTCGGCGTCCGGGCCCTCGACATGGACCACGGCAACCAGTGCGTCGTCGGACTCGCGGCGCAGGAACATCGTATGGCCGTCGTCGCGGAACTCGGGCTTGAGATCGCTGTGGTTCGACTGCACGCCGTCGGCGATGCCGGTCAGCACCAGATCGCCGGTCTCGCCAGTGAAGTTGACGTCGACCGTGGTGGTCTTGCTGGTCTGGTCGAGATATTCCTGGAAATCGCCGCCGGTGACGCCGGTGCCGTGGAAGTCGGCCCAGCCGGCATACATCGCCTGGCCCGGATGCTCGACCGCGTCCTGGTATTCCTGCAGGAAGGTTTCGAAGCTGCCGATCGGGGTGGTCTGCGCGGGGTCGCGCAGGAAGCCCTCGCCGAAGGTGCCCGAGATCGCGCCGACGCTGAAGCCGAAGGTATCGGCGGTCACCAGGGTGTCGGCGAAGTCGTTGCGGATGCTGGCGTCGATGGTCCGATAGCCGAGCTCGGTCTGGTCCTGGGTGCCGACCGAGTCCAACCCGCCGAGGCCGGCGCCGTCCTCGAGCTGGGACAGGATTGCGCCCGTGTTGTCGGCGCCCTGCCCGCCCTGGCCGGCATCGCCCGGGCCCGCGGCGGTCTGGATGTCGATGGTGGGATCGGTCGAGGCGAGGATGGTCGCGATGTCGATCGGCTGGTTGTCGGCGCCCTCGATGGTGACCGGCACCTGCTGGTTGGCGTCGACATAGCCCTGGAGGATGACCGTGACCTCGCCGACGCGGATCGCCAGGTTGCCGTCGCCTTCCCGCGCCATCAGCGCGGCATCGGCCGCGAAGGGCTGCGGGAGCTCGACGGTGCTGCCGGGGGCGACCTCGACCCGGATCACCACCGGTCCGGTGGCCGCCTGCGGCGCGGCCACCTGGATGGTCTGGCCGGGGGCCGAGGCCTGGGTCGCCTGGGCCAGCTGGACGCTGCCGAACAGGCTGTCCTGCTCCGCGCCGTGCTCGAAGAAGCCGTCGCCGGAAGCCTGGTTGGCCTGGACCGGATTGCTGAGATCGTTCGCCATATCACCCCGCGCCCGCAGGCGCTCCCTTCACCGCGTGGTCGGAGCGGCGCTCCCGTCACCACGAATGGCGGGGAGGTTAATTCGGAGGTAGTCCGAAGGTGGGGGCGAGAGGTTGGTTAATATTTATA
This sequence comes from Dongia sp. agr-C8, assembly GCF_054658695.1. NCBI lineage: Bacteria > Pseudomonadati > Pseudomonadota > Alphaproteobacteria > Rhodospirillales > Dongiaceae > Dongia > Dongia sp. agr-C8. Next base: position 2,637 of record NZ_BAAGHZ010000001.1, on the reverse strand, counting down.
CCATAATGTGAGTCAGCGGGGTTTGCGCAAAAATACCTGCAAATTCTCGTTAATCTTCGTAAATCCATACCTCAGGGGATGAGGCTTGCGGCTCCTATGGAAAGGGGGACCTCCCCTATGGCGAGGGGAGGTCCCTACCGGAACGGAGCACTCTGTCAGGGGCTCTCCGCCCGGGATCAGCTGACGTCGAGATTCTGCTCGATCGCCACCTTGACCGCCGGGTTGGCGGTGGTGGCGTAGACATCATAGGTGTGCGAGGCGTTGGTGATCGGATCGACGAAGCTGCCGGTGGCGAGCTTGGCGCCGAAGCCGGTCATGACCACGTTGTCGTGGTCGGCGGTGGTCGGCCCGGCGGTGTCGCCGATGACGAAGAAGTTGATCTGGTGGCCGGCGACCGTGCCGACCGTCGTACCGCCGTTGGCGGCGATCACATCGGTGGCACTCAGCGCGAGGGTGTTCTGGCCGGCGCCGGTGCGGTCGCTGCTGTCGCCGAGGTCGATCATCTCGATGCCGATGAACCTGGCGCTGTCGTAGGTCAGCGAGGTGCCGCCGCTGGTCACCTGGACCCGGTCGAAGCCGGCGCCGCCGTCATACTTGTCGGCGCTGTCGTAGAGCATGGTGTCGTTGCCGGCATCGCCGAAGATGAAATCGTTGCCGCCGGCGCCGTTGAGCGTGTCGTTGCCGCTGCCGCCGTGGATGGTGTCGTTGCCGGCGCCGCCGGTGAAGGTATGGGCCTGGCCGTCGTCGGTCTGCAGGTTGATGCCGATATACTGCCCCTTCGAAGTGTCGCCGTCGCCATCGGTCAGCGTGGTCTCGAACTTGGCGTCGAGATCGACGCCGGTCGAGGTGTTCAGCACCTTGGCGGCCGTGACCGCGAAGTCGTTGGCCTTGCTGTCGGCCGCCTCGATCAGCAGGCGGTCGAAGCCGGTCGCCTCGTCGATCTGGATGACGTCGCCGGCCTGCAGGCCGTTGATGGTGGCGACGCCGGAGGTGAAGGTGATGGTGAGGGTCGAGGTGATGTCATTCCCGCCCCGGAACACCACCAGCTCGCCGGCGGCGAGCATCACCGCCGTCTGGAGCAGGAAATCGGCATTCGTGGTGGCGGTGTTGTTGGCCTGGGTCGTGACGTCAAAGGCCGACAGCTTGACGTTGGTCGTCCCGCCGCCCTGGACCTGGGCGACGGTGAACTGGAAGTCCTGGACCTGGTAGTGGCTGGCGAAGTTGTAGCTGCCGGCGTCGGTGACCAGGCCGTTGACGAAATCCATGCGGATCGCCTCGCCGAAATCGATCCACTGGTTGTTGGAGCCGATGTCGTTCTTCGAGCTGTTGACCGTCTCGCCCGTGGTCCTGGAGGTGTAGAGCAGATCCCGGGTCGTTGCATCGCCGGCATCGGCGCCGACGCCGAGCCAGCTGCCGTTGCCGGCCTTGGCGTTGCTCAAGTCGGTGAAGTCGATCTTGGCGCCGTTGTCGATCGGCTTCAGCAGATCGAACTCGTAGCGATCGGCAGCGCCGTCGAGCTTGACGGTGAAGACCGTGGTCTCGCCGGAGTCGATCTTGCCGTTGTTGTTAACGTCGGCGATGCCGGTCAGGGTGGTGGTGCCGAAGCCGGTCAGCAGGATGTTGTGGGTCTGGTAGAGCATCGGCGTGGTGCCGTCGGCCAGCATCGCCTTGGAACCGTCGGTGCCGCCGCTGAACACGATCGCGCCGTAGCCGTCGGCGCCGGTATGGCCGGCGATGTCGAGCCCGCCGGTGATGGTGCCGCCCAGGTTGGAATTCAACAGGCTCTGGTCGACCGGGTTGAAGGCCTGAGGCACGTCGTCGATCACGTTGATCTTGATCGTGTCGGTGGCCTTGTTGCCGAAGGCATCCTGGATCTGGATGTTGAAGACCTCGGCATCCAATACCGTGTTGGCGCCGGCGATCGCACCCGAGTTCATGTTGGTGGTGAGGGTGTAGGTGAAGCTGCCGTCGGCATCGACATGCAGCTTGCCGAAGCTGCCGGTATAGTCGCCGGCGGTCGCGGTGATGCCCGGGTCGAGCGTGAGCTTGCCGGTCTTGGTCTCATCCGGCGAGGACGGGTTGGAGCCGGTCTTGGTGCTGGCGGCGAGATCCAGCGGATCCTGGGTGGTGTCGAGGGCCGCCTCGTTGACCGTCACGATCTGGGTGTCGGTCTTCAGGGCCACGTTGTTGACGGTGATGTCGAGCGTGGTCGTGGACGTGTCGCCGTCGCCGTCCTGGATCGTGTAGACGAAATGATCCACGCCCGAGACATTCGGCTTGGCGGTGTAGGTGTAGCTGCCGTCGGCCTGCAGCTTCAGCGTGCCGAGGCTGGTGACGATGTCGGTGTTAAGGCTGCCGGAAACCGGCGAAGCGGTATTGCTGCCGGTGGCCACGCCGACCACGCCCGAGCCCGACTTGCCGTCGGCGCCGAATACATCGTTGGTCTCGACATTGCCGCTGGTCGAGGCACCGGCGTTGAGGGATTTGGTGTCGAGCGTGGCCGTGGGTACGTCGTCGATGACATCGACCTTCACGGTATCGACCGAGGTGTTGCCCTTGTCGTCGGTGATGGTGATGTCGAAGCTCTCGGCATTGAGCACCGTGTTGGTGCCGGGGTTCGGGCCGGAGTTGAGGTTG